>CAWADK010000029.1:0-30249 GCA_963780715.1 uncultured beta proteobacterium | reverse complement strand
GGCGCGATCGAGCAGCAGCACCGAGCGGCCGCGGCGCGCCAGGTCCGTCGCTGCCGTTGCACCGGCCGGACCCCCGCCGACCACGATGACGTCGTACGTCTGAAGGCTCATCTTTTCACCGCCGTGCCAGAGAAGTGACGAGTCCCGGCAGCGAGCGCCTGGCCGTTCTGGCGCGAGCGGCCGGGAGCGCGAGGCGCGCGGCAATCGCCGCCGAGACCACGAAGAGCACCGCCTCGCCGCCGAACACGGTGGCGTACGCGACCTCGGTGCTTTGCAGCAGCCAGCGCGCGATGTCGACCGCGAGCGTGCCGAGGAAACCGCCGAGGCCGAAGGCGATCGCCTGCGACGCACCCCAGAGTCCCATGCGCAGACCTTGCCGGTGGCCGGTGCCCTGCCCGGCGAGCGTCATCATCGAGCCGATGGCGGCCACCGCAAAAGCGCCGTTGGCCACACCCAGGACGAACACATTCGTCCGCAGCGGCCACGACGGGATGAACCCACTGAGCGCAAGTCCGAAGAGCGCGAGCGCGGATGCGATGCAGCCGCCGACGATCCACAATCGCATCGACCCCAGAATGCGACCGCCGATGACGCTGCCCGACAAAGCAACGCAGATCATCCCGACCAGCACTCCGCCGTGCTGCACGCTGGCAAGCTGGGTTGACTCACCGGGCGTGAATCCGAAGACCAGGCCCGCGTAGGGCTCGAGTATCAGGTCCTGCAGGCTGTACGCCAGCATGGACAGGAACACGAACACGGTGAAGCGGCGCGCCGCCGGCTCGGACCACACCTGTACCAGGGCCGCCAGGAACGGCACCGAGGTGGGACGCGCACCCGCAGCCTCCACGGTTGAAGGCGTGCGCTGACCTTCCATGCCCCATACCGCAGCCGCGGTGACTACCAGTGCAATGATCGCAACGCTGGCGGTCACAGCGACCAGGCGCGCCGAGGAGTACGGGTCGAGCAGCTTCCCGGCGACCGCCGCGGTGATGACGAAGCCGCAGATCATCATCATCCACGTGATCGTCGCGGCGGCAGGCCGCCGCTCCTCGGCGACTCGCTGCGCGAGCAGGACCAGCAGCGTCGTGCCCGAGGCACCGACGCCAATGCCGACGGCGCAAAACGCCAGCGCCGCGAGCAGCATGCCGCCGATCGGCATCGATGGCAGCAAGGCGATCGCCAGCGCGGCCAGCACGGCACCCGCGCCCAGGACCGCCATGCCCCCGATGATCCACGGCGTGCGCCGGCCGCCGACGTCGGAGCCGTAGCCGAGGCGCGGCCGCAGCATCTGGATCGCGTAGTGCAGTCCGACCAGCACGCCAGGCAGCGTCGCCGGCAGCGCCAGCTCGACCACCATCACGCGATTCATCGTCGAGGTCGTGAGGATGACGATCGCGCCAAGCGCGGTCTGCACCAGGCCGAGGCGCGCGATGCCGAGCCAGCCGAGCGGCTTCACGCGCCACCTCCAGCCATCGCGCCGACGGCGAACGCGCTGACCAGCATGCCGAGCACATAGAAATTGACGCCGAGCGCGCTGTACCAGGTGGCCCGCTCCACGGGCATCTGCAGGAAGCGCCGCATCAACACCAGCTGGATCGCCAGCAACGCAGCGACCGCGAGCGCGTGAGTCGGCGCGCCCCAGCCGAGCAGCAAGGCGACAACGATCGCCTGCGGTAGCGCCATGACGGCGCATGCAACCCAGGCCGCGCCCTGCGCTCCCAGTTGCACCGGCAGCGACGCGATTCCCATGCGCGCATCGCCACGCATCGACTTGAAGTCGTTGAGGGTCATGATGCCGTGGGCCCCGAGGCTGTAGAGCCCCGCCAGCAGCAGAACTTCGGTTCTGGGCGCGCCGCCGCCGAGCATCACCGCGACGCCGGTGATCCACGGCAACCCCTCGTAGCACAGGCCGACGGCGGCATTGCCCCACCAGCCGTTCTGCTTCAGCCGGACCGGCGGCGCGCTGTACAGCCAGGCCAGTACCAGGCCAAAAGTCGCGGCCGCCAGGACCCACGGTCCCAGCAGCGCGGCCACCGCGAATGACAAGGCGGTCCAGAGGATCGCGATGTTGAGCCCCCAGCGGCCCGGAATGCGGCCGGAAGGGATCGGACGATCCGGCTCGTTGATGGCGTCGACATGGCGGTCGAACCAGTCGTTGACGGCCTGGCTCGTCGCGCAGACCATCGGGCCGGCAAGAAAGATGCCGAGGGCAATCAGCGGCCAATGCTGATCCGGTGCGACACCGGACGAGACGACGCCGCAGCCGAACGCCCACATCGGTGGGAACCACGTGATCGGCTTGAGAAGTTGCAGGACCGCGCCTGGGGCGGGCCAGGGAGCCAGCGAAGTCGCCATCGCGCCACCTTAGGCGCGACAGCGCGATGTGTCAATCTGCGCTTACAGCAAAAGTGTCAACCGGCCGGAGCCGGCCCGCGCCCGGCGCTACGGATTGCGACCGGCCGGCTCGGACTCGTCAGCTTCCTGCTCGTCGCTCAAGCCGTAGCGTCGCAGCTTCACGTACAGGCTCTGCCGGCTCAGCCCCAGCATTTCGGCGGCAGACGCGCGATTGTCGTTCGTCAGTTCGAGTGCGGCCTCGATGCAAAGGCGCTCGATGACGTCGGTCGTGTCGCGCACGAGGTCCTTCAACGGCACGCGCCCGATCAGTTCCGTGAAGTGCTCGATCGAGCGTGGCAGTTCAGCCGTGCTGCGACCCTCGCCAAAGTGGCTGGCATTGCGCACGGTGAAGCCGAGGCATGGCGGATCGCCTTCGGGCACCGACACCGCCGAGATCTCGACCTTGGTCGTGGACCCGAACTGTCCACGCACCTCCGTCGAAAACATGCGCACCGACCCGTGCTGCCGCAGGTTCGACAACAGCACTTCAAGATCGACTCCCGGACGACCGAGCCAGCGCGACAGCAACTCCCCACGCGCCTGCTCCTCCGCGCCCAGCTGCGCCAGGTCGAGGAACGCCATGTTGGCCGTCAGGATCTTGCCGCCCGGATCGGTCACCACCAGCCCGTCGGGCAGGCGCTCGACCACCTGCAGGAGCCGCGATTGCGCCGGCGTGACCATTGCCGCGCGCGGATCGCCGTGCAGGGGCACCAGTCGGACCAGGCAGAACGCCTCGGCCTCGTGACGGAACAGCGAGACAGAAACGACGTGGCGCGCCTGGCCGTCGGCGCTGCGCGCGACGACATCCTCGGCACGTCCGCTCGCCTTCAGCGTGGCCAATTGCGCCTGCACCGAGCGCAGCCCGTCGGCGTCAAAGCCGTAGGGGAACGTGCGGGCCGCGGCGGTTCGCTTGCCGCCTTCGTTCAGCAGCCGCATCGCCGTCGGATTGGCTTCGACGACCTTCATCGTCGCGGCATTGATGATCAGCACCGCCTCGGAAGCCAGCTGGAACAGCAGCCGGTAGCGCGTTTCCGCGTGACGCAGGCGCGAGTACTCGCGCTCCATCGACCGCTGCGCGTCCATCAGGCTCTGCTGCAGCGAGGACATCGTCCGCAGGTCGCGCCCCAGCGCGACCACGCGCCCGCGCCGACCGGTACGAACGGCCGAATAGAGAATGGGGACATCGGCGCCGCCGGAAGCGGGGTGATTCAGCTGGCGCCAGCGCGGCGCAGCATCCTCGGCCGCGTCCTTCAGCAGCGCTTCGACCTTGGGGCGGCTTTCGCTGGTGACGATGTCGGACCAGGACTGGCCGACCCATTTGCTGTCACCGTCCAGCGGAATGTCGTTGCTGCCGAAGGCGACGTCACGGATGGTGCCGTCAGCGTCCATCACCAGGGCGACATCGGTGGCGGCGACGATGATGCGGGCTGCGGCCTCTGCGTCAAGATTGCCCAGCGTCTGCTGGGGCGCCGTCAGATTTCTCACGATACGCGCGATCCTGTCATTGTCGCGGCGTCCGTGAACGAAATGTCATTTCAGACTTACACGCGGCGTGTCTTCGAGCCTGCGATGTTAGCAAGCAGCTGACGCGCCCGCGTGACGGCCTCGCGGCCGTCGGTCGCGATCGCATCGACGCCGAGCCGGTCGGCGACCTCAGGCACTCGCAGGAAGACCGGGCCACCCGCCATGACGGCGAGCCTGGCATTGCAGGACGCCTTGCGGACGGCGCGCACCAGTACGGCGGCAGGTTCGACCCGCTCCTCGCTGCTGACCGAAACGCCGACGAGGTCGAAGTGGGTCGAGCGCACGGTCGCGGCGATGCCGCGCGGCGCGCCCACGTGATCTTCATCGACGCGCCATCCGGCGTTCCGGAAGCAATCCGCGACGACCAGCAGCCCGAACAGGTGCTGCTCGCGGTCGGTGACCGTCAAGAGGATGCGCGGCTCGGCACTTACAACCCGTGCCTGCGGCTGCTCGTCGTGCCTCAGTTCGTGCACCAGGCGGTGCAGGTGCGAGAGCGCCAGCGTCACATCGGTGAAGCTGCACGCGTCTTCTTCCCACATGCGGCCAAGACGCCGGGCGGCGGGCGCGAACAGTTCGAGCAGCAGTTCCTCGACCGTGATGCCGCGCGCCACGAGCGACTCGACGTAGGCGCTCAGCTCCGAAGCCTCACTGCGCAGCAGCGCGGTGACGAAGACGCTGACGTCGGGCTTGGCCACTGTCTGGTCGACCGCGGCCGGCGCCACGATGCGAGCACTCGCCCGCTGGACCAGCATCAGCCTGGGAACGATCTCGCCCTCGATCGTCCGCACCAGTCGCGCCAGCATTTCGCCGGTCAGTGTCGGCTCGACGCGCGGCGGTTGGGCAGGCGACTGACCGGCCCCCAATCCCCCTTCGTCGGCCCAGCACTCCACGTCCGTCCCCGCCATCGGAAGTCTCCTTGATGTTGTCGGTCGCGGACTTGCGTCAGCGCCCCACGCCCATTCGACCTTGCTGGCCGGGCGAGGATCGGCCATGTCTCCGCGGGGCATCTGATTCCTTTCAGTGGACCCCCGGCAGCGCGAGTGTCGTGCCGGAACCGGGCTGGGTCAATACGTGAACGGACCACAAACAGACGGGATCGATCGTAATGCCAACCCCCTCCCATTTGTCAACATGTATTGACGTCCGGTTTAGTTGACAGTTTGGTTTGTCGCGGACTAGAGTGAGTGACGAACCCGGCCAAGAGGAAGTAATGGAGCAGCGGCAAGGCGGCAGCGAGCCGACGCTGTACACCCCGGAGCAGCGCAGGCGCCGTGATGCTTCGCGCTGGACGCTGGTGCAGGGCATCCTCGCGCCGCTGCAGTTCTTCGTCTTCCTCGTAAGCGCCGTGCTGGTGCTGCGCTTCCTCGCCACCGGCGAAGGCTGGGGCGTCGCCAGCGCCTCGGTGGTGGTGAAGACGCTGGTGCTCTACACGATCATGGTCACCGGCTCGCTGTGGGAGCGCGACGTTTTCGGCCAGTACCTGTTCGCGCCGGCGTTCTACTGGGAAGACGTCGTCAGCATGCTGGTGCTCGCGCTCCATACGGCTTACCTCGTCGCTCTGTTCACGGATCTGCTGACCCCGCGGCAGCAGATGTGGCTGGCGCTGGCCGCCTACGCGACCTATGTCATCAACGCCGCGCAGTTCCTGATCAAGTTGCGCATGGCTCGGCGCGAGCGGCCCCGCTTCGCGGTCGCTCAACTGGCGGGCGGCGAATGAACGATCTCGCGGCCGTGGCCCGCGCAGTCCGGCTGCACCCGCAGTCGGTACTGCGCGAACGCGGTCAGCGTGAAGTGTTCTGCGGGCTCACCAGCATCGTCTGGCTGCATCGCAAGATGCAGGACGCCTTCTTCCTCGTCGTCGGCTCGCGGACCTGCGCGCACCTGCTGCAGAGCGCCGCCGGCGTGATGATCTTCGCCGAGCCGCGGTTCGGCACGGCGATCCTCACCGACCGTGACCTCGCCGGCCTGGCCGACGCCAATGCGGAACTCGATCGCATCTGCCTGACGTTGCTCGAACGGCGGCCTGACATTCGCGCGCTCTTCCTCGTCGGCTCCTGCCCTTCCGAAGTCATCAAGCTCGACCTCGCCAAGGCCGCCGAGCGGCTGAACGCGCGCCTGCTGCCCCGCGTTCGCGTGATCAATTACTCGGGCTCCGGCATCGAGACGACCTTCACGCAGGGCGAGGACAGTGCACTCAAGGCGATGGTGCCGCTGATGCCCGCCACGCAGACGCGTCAGCTGCTGGTCGTCGGTTGCCTGCCGGAGGTCGTCGAGGACCAGTTCACGCGCCTCTTCGCGGAGCTGGGCGTCGGGCCTGTCGCGTTCCTGCCCGCGCGGCGCGCGGCGGAGCTTCCGGGCGTGGGGCCAGGCACACGGGTGCTGGCCGCGCAACCTTTCAACGGCGAGACCGTCCGTGCGCTGATCGCGCGGGGTGCGGAGCTCATCGCGGCGCCGTATCCCTTCGGCGCAGAAGGGTCGAGCGCCTGGTTCACCGCGGCGGCGCGGGCGTGGGACATCGAGCCGATGCAGATCGCGCGCGCGCTGCGTGCCCCTGCCGCGCGCGCGAACGCTGCTATCGGACGCCTGCGGCCACAGCTCGACAGCAAGCGCCTCTTCATGCTGCCCGACTCGCAGCTGGAGGTCCCGCTCGCACGCTTCCTGCACCGCGAACTCGGCATGGAGCCGATCGAGGTCGGGACGCCGTACCTGGACCGCCAGATGCTGCAGGCAGAACTGCCGCTGCTGCCGCCGTCGGTGACGCTGAGCGAAGGCCAGCATCTCGAGCAGCAGCTGGACCGGGTTCGCGCGAGCCGGCCGGACCTGACGGTCTGCGGCCTGGGGCTCGCCAACCCGCTCGAGGCCGAGGGCCTCGCGACCAAGTGGTCGATCGAACTGGTGTTCTCGCCGATTCACGGCTTCGACCAGGCGGGCGACCTGGCCGAACTGTTCGCACGGCCATTCGATCGGCGCGGCCGGCTGGCGGTGTAGCGATGCAACTGACGCTCTGGACCTACGAAGGCCCGCCGCACATCGGTGCGATGCGCATCGCGGCATCGATGAAGGATGTGCACCTCGTGCTGCATGCGCCGCAGGGCGATACCTATGCCGACCTCCTGTTCACGATGATCCAGCGCCAGGATGCGCGCCCGCCGGTGTCGTACACGACGTTCCAGGCGCGCGATCTCGGCGGCAGCACCGCGGACCTCGTCAAGCAGGCGGTGGCCGAGGCCTACGAGCGCTTCAGGCCGCAGGTGCTGCTGGTCGGCGAGTCGTGCACTGCCGAGCTGCTGCAGGACCAGGCCGGCCATCTCGGCCAGACGCTGGGTTTGCCGATCCCGGTCGTGCCGCTCGAGCTTCCCGCTTACTCGAAGAAGGAAAACTGGGGCGCTGCCGAAACTCTCTATCGCCTCGTGCGCAGCGCGCTGGCCGATCGCGCTGCCGGTGCAGGCGCGCGCGGGGAGCGAGCGCCAGGGACCACGCCGCGCGCGAACATCCTCGGCCCGACGACGCTCGGCTTCCGCTGCCGCGACGACGTCGTCGAGATCCGGCGCCTGCTGGACGCGCTCGGCATCGCCGTCAACGCCGTCGTACCGCTTGGCGCCACGGTGGCCGATCTGGCGCGCCTGCCGGACGCCGACTTCAACATCGATCTCTATCCGGAGGTCGCGCGCACGACGGCGAGCTGGCTCAAGCGGACGTTCCACCAGCCGCACACGACGATCGTCCCGATGGGCGTCGGCGCGACGCGCGACTTCATCGCGGAGGTGGCGCAACTGGCCGGCGTCGATCCGGCACCGCTGCTGGCGCGCGAACAGCCCGGCGTGGCGTCGCTCGGCGCGTCGCAATCGCGCCTGCCGTGGTACGCGCGCTCGGTCGATGCGACCTACCTGACCGGCAAGCGCGTCTTCATCTTCGGCGACGCCTCGCACGCCATCTGCGCGGCCCGTGTCGCACGCGAGGAACTGGGGTTCGAGGTCGTGGGCCTCGGTACCTACAGCCGCGAGTTCGCGCGCGAAGCGCGCGCCGCGGCCGAGGCGATCGGACTGACAGCACTGATCACGGATGACTACCTCGAAGTCGAAGCCGCGATCCGGACGGCGGCACCCGAACTGGTGCTCGGCACACAGATGGAGCGCCACATCGCCAAGCGGCTCGGCATCGCGTGCGCTGTGATCTCGGCGCCGATCCATGTGCAGGACGTCCCGGCGCGCTACAGCCCGGTGTTCGGCTTCGAGGGCGCCAACGTCCTGTTCGACAGCTGGGTGCACCCGCTGGTCATGGGCCTCGAGGAGCACCTGCTGCACATGTTCCGCGACGACTTCGAGTTCCACGACGCCGCTCCGCCGTCGCACCTGCATCACGCGACGTTGCCGGAAGCTCGCCCCGCGACAACCGAGCCGGTGGCGGCCGCCATTGCTGCCGCGATCGACCCCATCAATGCCCCGCTGCAGTGGAGCAGCGACGGCGAGCGCGAGCTGAAGAAGATTCCGTTTTTCGTCCGTGCCAAGGCGCGGCGCAACACCGAGCGTTACGCGCAGGAGCGCGGCGTGCTGACCATCACCGTCGAGACTCTCTATGAAGCCAAGGCGCACTTCGGCCGCTGAGGCGCTCGGCGTCCCGCCCGTCCGCGTGGTCATCGTCACGCTCGACAGCCATCTGGCGAGCGCTACCGAGCGCGCGCAGCACCTGCTGCTGCGCGAACTGCCCGGCCTGCGACTGAGCCTGCACGCCGCGGCCGAGTGGGCCGACGATCCCTCGGCGCTCGACCGCTGCAAGGCCGACATCGCGCAGGGCGACATCATCGTCGTGACGATGATGTTCATGGAGGACCACATCCAGGCCGTGCTGCCCGCGCTGCGCGCGCGGCGCGACCAGTGCGACGCGATGATCGCCTGCATGTCGGAAGCCGAGGTCGTGAAGCTGACCCGCGTCGGCCGCTTCGACATGAGCGCCCCGCAGACCGGGATGATGGCGCTGTTGAAGCGCCTGCGCGGCGCCAAGAGCAGCGACAAGGGCAAGCCGGGCAGCGCCGGGGCGCAGCAGATGAAGATGCTGCGACGGCTGCCGAAGATCCTGCGCTTCATTCCCGGCACGGCGCAGGATGTACGCGCCTATTTCCTGACGCTGCAGTACTGGCTCGCCGGTTCCGACGACAACGTCGCGAACCTGGTGCGGTTCCTGGTCGACCGTTATGCCGACGGAGCACGTCTCGCGCTGCGCGGCACGCTGAAGGCGCAGCCGCCGGCCGACTATCCGGAAGTCGGTGTCTATCACCCACGCCTGAAAGGCCGGATCAGCCGCAGCGCCGATGACCTGCCGCGGTCGCGCGGTGCACGGCACGGCGTCGTCGGGCTGCTCGTCATGCGCTCCTATGTGCTGGCCGGCAACGCGGTGCACTACGACGGCGTCATTGCTGCTCTTGAGACGCGCGGCCTGCGTGTGATCCCGGCCTTTGCCAGTGGACTGGATGCGCGTCCGGCCGTCGAGACGTTCTTCATGCAGGACGGCGTCGCCACCGTGGACGCGGTCGTCTCGCTCACCGGCTTCTCGCTCGTCGGCGGTCCGGCCTACAACGACTCCAAGGCTGCCGAGGAGATGCTTGCCCGCCTTGATGTCCCGTACATCGCCGCGCACCCGGTCGAGTTCCAGAACATTCCGCAGTGGAGCACCTCCGAGCGCGGCCTGCTGCCGGTCGAGAGCACGATCATGGTGGCGATCCCCGAGCTTGACGGCGCGACCAGCCCGATGGTCTACGGCGGCCGCGCCGCCGCCGGCACGCACGAGTGCCATGGCTGCGAGCGTCACTGCAAATTCGAAGCCGCGACGAGCGCGCGCGACATGAACATCTGTTCGGAACGCACCGACATGCTGGCGGCGCGCGTCGCCCGGCTGGTCGCGCTGCGGCGCTCCGAGCGCGCCGAACGCAAGGTCGCCGTGGTGCTGTTCAACTTCCCGCCGAATGCCGGCAGTACGGGGACGGCCGCGCACCTGTCGGTGTTCGAGTCGCTGCTCCGGCTACTGAACGCGATGAAGGCGGGCGGCTACACGCTCGATGTGCCCGCAGACGTTGCGCAACTGCGCGAGCGCGTCATCGCCGGCAATGCCGCTGCCCATGGCGCCAATGCCAACGTGCATGCCCGCATCGGCGTCGATGATCACGTGCGCCGCGAGCGCTGGCTCGGCGAGATCGAAGCGCAGTGGGGCAGCGCGCCCGGCAAGCATCAGAGCGACGGCGCGTCGATCTTCGTGCTGGGAGCACAGTTCGGCAATGTGTTCGTCGGCATCCAGCCGGCCTTCGGCTACGAGGGCGACCCGATGCGGCTGCTGTTCGAAAAGGGCTTCGCCCCGACGCACGCCTTCTCGGCCTTCTACCGCTGGCTGCGCGAGGACTTCGGAGCGCACGCGGTACTGCACTTCGGCACGCACGGCGCGCTCGAGTTCATGCCGGGCAAGCAGACCGGACTGTCGGGCAAGTGCTGGCCGGATCGCCTGATCGGCGACCTGCCCAACCTCTATCTGTATGCCTCGAACAATCCGTCTGAGGGAACGATCGCCAAGCGGCGCGCGGCCGCGACGCTGGTGAGCTACCTGACGCCGCCGATTGCACAGGCGGGTCTGTACCGTGGCCTGCTGGACCTGAAGGCGTCGATCGAGCGCTGGCGCGCGCTCTCTCCGGATGAGCTGCCCGATCACGGCGAACTCGCGCTGCTGATCCAGACACAGGCCGCCGCCGTCGACCTCGCCGCCGCCGAACCCGCCTGGAGCGATGACGCCGAGGCACAGATCGCCCGCGTGATGCAGGCGATGATCGAGGTCGAGCACAGCCTGATTCCGCACGGCCTGCACGTCGTGGGCCAGGCGCCGACCCGGGAGCAACGCGTCGACCTGCTGCTGGCAGTCGCCGAGGCCTCTCACGGCGCGCATCCGCATCGCGCGGTCATCGAGGCGCTGGTCGATGGCGCCACGCCGGAAGCAGCGGCGGCGCTCCCCGGGAATGATGGAGACAGCGCGCTCGCCATGCTGCAGGCACTGGGGCAGACCGATCGCCAGCTCGCCACCGATCATGAGTTGCCGGCCTTGCTGCATGCGCTCGACGGGCGCTTCGTGCGGCCGGCGCCGGGAGGTGATCTGCTGCGTACGCCGCAGGTGCTGCCGACCGGCCGAAATCTTCACGGGTTCGACCCGTTCCGCATTCCCAGCGCCTATGCCGTTGCCGACGGCGCGCGCCAGGCTGAGCGCTTGCTGGCACGCCATGCCGCCGACGGACATCCGATGCCGGAGTCGATCGCGCTGGTGCTGTGGGGCACCGACAACCTGAAGACCGAAGGCGCGCCGATCGCGCAGGCACTCGCCCTGCTGGGCGCCCGGCCCCGCTTCGATACGTACGGGCGCCTCGCCGGCGCCACGCTGATTCCGCTCGCAGAGCTCGGCCGCCCGCGCGTGGACGTCGTGATGACGCTGTCGGGCATCTTCCGCGACCTGCTGCCGCTGCAGATCAAGCTGCTCGCCGATGCGGCGTTCCAGGCCGCCAGCTCCGACGAGCCACTCGATCAGAACTTCGTGCGCAAGCACGCGCTGGCGTACCAGCAGCAGCACGGCGGCGATCTCGAGACCGCTGCGCTGCGCGTGTTCTCCAACGCCGACGGCGCGTACGGCGCGAACGTCAATCATCTGATCGACAGCAGCCGCTGGGACGACGAAGACGAACTGGCCGAGTGCTACACGCGGCGCAAGAGCTTTGCCTACGGGCGTGCCGGGCGGCCCTTGCAGCAGACCGCCTTGCTGCAGCACGCGCTGGCCGACGTGACCCTCGCCTACCAGAACCTGGATTCGGTGGAGATCGGGGTGACGACGGTCGACCATTACTTCGACACCCTCGGCGGCATCAGCCGCGCCGTGAAGCGCGCGCGCAAGCAGGACATTCCCGTCTACATCAGCGACCAGACGTCGAGCGACGGCAAGGTGCGCACGCTCGCGGAGCAGGTGGCGCTCGAAACGCGCACGCGCACGCTCAACCCCAAGTGGTACGAGGGCATGCTGGAGCACGGCTACGAGGGCGTGCGCCAGATCGAAGTGCAGGTGACCAACACGATGGGCTGGTCGGCGACGACTGGCCAGGTCGCGCCCTGGATCTACCAGCAGATCAGCAGCACCTTCGTGCTCGACGCCGCGATGCGCGATCGCCTGGCACGACTGAATCCCACCGCATCGGCCAAGGTCGCGAACCGGCTGCTGGAGGCGCACGAGCGCCGTTACTGGAATCCCGACGCCGCCACGCTCGATGCGCTGCGCGCCGCAAGCAACGAACTCGAAGATCGCCTCGAAGGGGTCGGCATAGGAATCGCGGCATGAATGACATTGCAACCGTACCGCTGCGCGAACTGCAGCGCAGCCTTACCCGCCGTCCGGACGGGGAGGGCAGCGTGCAGGTGCAGCTCGACCCGAACCTCAAGATCGGCAAGGCGAAGGTGTTTGCCGTCTATGGCAAGGGGGGCATCGGCAAGAGCACGACCTCATCGAACCTCTCGGTGGCGTTCTCCAAGCTTGGCAAGCGCGTGCTGCAGATCGGCTGCGACCCCAAGCACGACTCGACCTTCACGCTGACCAAGCGCCTGGTGCCGACGGTCATCGACGTGCTCGAACAGGCCGACTTCCATGCCGAGGAGCTGCGCACGGAGGACTTCGTATTCGAGGGCTACAACGGCGTCATGTGCGTCGAGGCAGGCGGGCCGCCGGCCGGCACCGGCTGCGGCGGCTACGTCGTCGGCCAGACGGTGAAGCTGCTGAAGGAGCACCACCTGCTCGACGACACCGACGTCGTGATCTTCGACGTGCTGGGCGACGTGGTCTGCGGCGGCTTCGCCGCCCCACTGCAGCACGCCGACCGCGCGCTGATCGTCACCGCCAACGACTTCGACTCGGTGTTCGCGATGAACCGCATCCTCGGCGCGATCCTGGCGAAGTCGAAGAACTACGACGTGCGCATCGGCGGTGTCATCGCCAACCGCTCCGATGCCACCGACCAGATCGACAAGTTCAACAACGTCGTCGGCCTGCAAACGATGGCACGCTTCCCCGCGCTCGACATCATCCGCAAGAGCCGCCTGAAGAAGTCGACGCTGTTCGAGATGGAGAGTTCGCCCGAAGTCGACGCCGTGCAGAAGGAATACCTGCGGCTGGCCGCGCAGCTTTGGGCGGGCACCGATCCGCTGGTCGTGCAGCCGATGAAGGACCGCGACATCTTCGACCTGCTGGGCTTCGACTGAGAGGGTTCGACCGATGTCCGCCGTGATGTCACCCAACGATCGCTACGCCGCACGGCGCGGTGAACTCGAGCAGTATTTCGACCGCACCGCGGTCGACGCGTGGAAGCGGCTGACCTCCGACGCGCCCGTCAACAGCATCCGTGCCACCGTGCGCGCGGGGCGCGACGAGATGCGCCGCGCTCTGCTGTCGTGGCTGCCGACCGACCTGCGCGGCCACCGCGTGCTCGACGCCGGTTGCGGCACCGGTGCGCTCGCCGTCGAAGTCGCGCGCCGCGGTGCGCATGTCATCGCGATCGACCTCTCGCCGACGCTGATCCAGCTGGCGCGCGAGCGGCAGCCGCACCTGCTGGGAAACGGCAGCATCGACTTCCGCGTCGGCGACCTGCTCGACCCCGCGCTCGGGACCTTCGACCACGTCGTCGCGATGGACTCGCTGATCCACTACGACACTCCCGACATGGCGCGCGTGCTGGCGGGGCTGGCGGCGCGCACGGCGCAGTCGATGGTCTTCACCTTCGCGCCACGGACGGCGTTCCTGACGGTGATGCACGCCGTCGGGCAATGGTTCCCGCGCGGGAACCGGTCGCCCATGATCGAACCGGTCTCGGAGCGGCGGCTCGAGGCGGAACTGAGCCGCCATGCGGAATTCGCCGACTGGAAGCGCGCCCGCAACCAGCGCGTGGTCAGCAGCTTCTACATCTCGCACGCCATGGAGCTCGTCCGCTCATGACGTCGCGCCGCGGCCTCAGCATCGCAACCGCCTGGACCCGGATCGGCACGCGCTTCCTGCCGTTTGCCGATGTGGCGACGGCGGACCTGCCACTTGCACGCCTGCTGCGGCTGTCACTGTTCCAGATTTCCGTCGGCATGGCGACGGTGCTGCTGGTCGGCACGCTGAACCGCGTGATGATCGTCGAACTCGGCGTCCCGGCATGGCTGGTGGCGCTGATGGTCTCGCTGCCGCTCGTCGTCGCGCCGTTCCGCGCGCTGATCGGGCATCGCTCCGATACGCACCGTTCGTTCCTGGGCTGGCGTCGGGTCCCCTACATCTGGTTTGGCACGCTGCTGCAGTTCGGCGGACTGGCGATCATGCCGTTCGCGCTGCTGGTGCTTTCCGGTGACGGGCAAGGCCCCGTTTGGGTTGGGCAGCTCGGCGCGGCGCTGGCGTTCCTGCTGGTGGGAGCCGGACTGCAGACCACGCAGACCGCCGGGCTGGCGCTCGCGACCGACCTCGCGACGCCGGTTTCGCGCCCACGCGTGGTCTCGCTGATGTACGTGATGCTGCTGCTGGGCATGGTCGCGAGCGGCTTCACCTTCAGCCAGTTGCTGGCCGACTTCAATCCGCTCCGGCTGGTGCAGGTCGTGCAGGGTGCGGCCGTGCTGACCGTGCTCTTCAACCTGATCGCGCTGTGGAAGCAGGAAGCGCGCAATCCGGCGCGAACCTCGTTCAGCCACGTCCACGAGACGTTCTCGCAGTCGTGGTCCCGCCTGATGCAGGTGCCACGCGCGCGCCGTTTCCTCGTCACCGTCGCGCTGGGCACGGCGGCCTTCAACATGCAGGACATCATCCTCGAGCCCTACGGCGGCGAGGTCCTCGGACTGTCCGTGAGCGCGACGACCTCGCTGACCGCACTGCTCGCCGCCGGCGCACTGGCCGCCTTCGCGCTGGCGGCGCGCGCGCTGACGCGCGGCATGGATCCGTACCGCCTGGCGGCCTATGGCACCACCGTGGGCCTCTTTGCATTCGCCGCAGTGATCCTTGCCGCCCCACTCGACGCGCCGAACCTCTTCCGTGCCGGGACGACGCTGATCGGCTTCGGCGGCGGCCTGTTCGCAGTCGGCACGCTGACAGCGGCCATGAACATCGAACTCGCCGGCGCGACCGGCCTCGCCCTCGGCGCCTGGGGCGCGATCCAGGCGACCGCAGCAGGGGTGGCAATTGCTCTTGGCGGCGCCGTGCGCGACATCGTCGGCGGCCTGGCCGCACAGGGCGCGCTCGGCTCCACGCTGAGTACCAGCGCCGTGGGCTACGGCGTCGTCTACCAGATCGAATTGCTGTTGCTGTTCATGACGCTCGTGGCGATCGGGCCGCTCGTGCGTCACCGCGCCGAGGCACGCGTGTCCCGGCCCACTCACTTCGGACTCGCCGAATTTCCCGGCTGAAACCCTTTTCGCAGCGGAGGTCACCATGCCAACCGGAGCCATCACAGGCTATATCGACGTCGCACAGCTCGTGCTGTGGGCTTTCTGGATCTTCTTCGCAGGACTGATCTGGTACCTGCATCGCGAGAACAAGCGCGAGGGCTATCCGCTGTTCTCGGACCGCAGCAACGCGCGCGTCGCGGTGCAGGGCTTCCCGGCGGTGCCGACGCCGAAGACCTACATGCTCCCCCACGGCGGTGAAGTGCAGATTCCGCGCACCGAACAGACGCAGGACGTGGCCGCGCGGCCGGTTGCCGGCCACCCCGGTGCGCCGCTGGAACCCACCGGCAATCCGCTCGTCGACGGCGTCGGTCCGGCGTCGTATGCGTTGCGGTCCGACACGCCTGATCTCACGGCGCACGGGAACCCGCGCATCGTGCCGCTGCGCGTCGCCACCGGCCACAGCATCGAATCGCGCGACCCGGATCCGCGCGGCAAGCCCGTCATCGGCGGCGACGGCACTGTCGGTGGCGTCGTGCGCGACGTCTGGGTGGACCGCTCCGAAGAGCTGATCCGCTACCTGGAAGTCGAAGTCGGCAGCGGTGCCACGGCCCGACGCGTGCTGCTGCCCGCAACGTTTGCCAAGATCCAGGCCAACGCCGTACAGGTGCGTTCGATCTTCGGCCACCACTTCGCCGACGTTCCGGGATTGCGCCATCCGGATCAGGTCACCCGGCTCGAGGAAGACAAGATCTGCGCGTACTACGGCGGCGGCACGCTCTACGCCTCGGCGGCACGCTCGGAGCCGCTGCTGTGAACGGCGCCGAACCCGCGCAGATCCGCGGCATCAATGAGCCCTTGCCGCCGGGCGAGCATGTGCTGTGGCAGGGCACGCCGGACTGGCGCTCGCTCGCACGGACGGCTCTGCACATCCGCACGTTCGCCCTTTACTTCGCGCTGATGCTCGGCTGGCGCCTCACCTCGTCGCTGGCGGATGGGCAAACCTTTGGGGACGCCCTGCTGAGCTGCGCCGCGCTGGCAATTCTGGCGCTGGTCGCCCTGGGCCTGATCGCCGGGTTCGCATGGCTGGCAGCGCGCACGACGATCTACGCCATCACCACCGAGCGCGTCGTCATGCGGGTCGGCGTGGCGATGCCGATCTTCGTCAATATTCCATTCAGCGGCATCGAGGCGGTGGCCCTCAAGGCGTACCGCGACGGCAGCGGCGACATCCCGCTGGCGTTGAAGGAGGACGTCCGGCTCGCCTACCTGCACCTGTGGCCACACGCACGTCCGTGGCAGATGGCGCATCCGCAGCCCATGCTGAGGGCGCTGCCGGCGGCCTCCATCGTGGCCAATCTGCTTGCCGAGCGGCTGGCGCTGACGACTCCTGTCGCGGCGCCACGCAGCACGGCACCGGCGCGCACCACATCGACGCTCAATGGCGTCCTCGCCGCACCGGAAGACACGCGCGTCGCGGCATGACGTTCACCGAGGGGGAAATCGAATGAGCGACCCGTTTGCCGACCATCCCGTTCCGCGCGGGCCGCTGCTCGCTGCCGGCGGACTCGCCGTGGTTGCACTCATCGCGGCTGCAGTAGTCCGCCTGACAGGCATCGGCGCGACGGCTCACGCTGAAGCACCGATCACGCACGAACGCGCACTGCATTTCGCTGACCGAACCGACGGCGGGGTCGACGTACTCGATGCCACGAGCGGCCGCAGCGTTGCCGTGCTCGAGCCGGGCGAAGGCGGGTTTGTGCGCGTCACGCTGCGTTCGCTCGCGCGTGACCGCAAGCGCCAGGGCATCGGCGCGGAGCCGGTCTTCCTCTTACAGACGACCGCGGATGGCCGCCTGACGCTCGAAGACTCGGCGACCGGCCAGCGCATCGACCTGAAGGCCTTCGGGCCGACCAATGCCGGCGCTTTCGCGCGCCTGATGAGCGAAACGACGGCAGCGCGCTAGCCGCGGCCCAGGAGGAACGATGGAAGCAATCGCACTGCCGAACAACTCCGACGAAGCGACCAGCAAGGCGCGCGTCAGCACGCTGCTCTCCCCCCGCTTCTACACGACCGACTTCGCGGCGATGGACCGCATCGACGTGTCGCCACTGCGCGCCGAATGGGATGCCATGCTCGCCGAATACGAGGGCGACAACAACCACGACCACTTCCAGCGCACCGCCGAGTTCGCCGCCGAGATCCGCGAGTTGCCGCCGGCGCTGAAGCAGGAGTTCATCGACTTCCTGATCAGCTCGATCACTTCCGAATTCTCGGGCTGCGTGCTCTACAACGAAATCAAGAAGAACGTCAGCAACCCCGACATCAAGGCGTTGATGGGCTTCATGGCGCGTGACGAGAGCCGGCACGCCGGCTTCATCAACCAGTCGCTGAAGGACTACGGACTTGGAGTCGACCTCGGCGGGCTGAAGCGCACGAAGAAGTACACCTTCTTCAAGCCGAAGTACATCTTCTACGCCACTTACCTGTCGGAAAAGATCGGCTACGCGCGCTACATCACGATCTTCCGGCAGCTCGAGCGCCATCCCGACAAGCGCTTTCATCCGATCTTTCGCTGGTTCGAGCGCTGGTGCAACGACGAGTTCCGCCATGGCGAGTCGTTCGCGCTGATCATGCGCGCGAACCCCGGCCTGCTCACCGGTGGCAACCGGCTGTGGATCCGCTTCTTCCTGCTGGCGGTGTACGCGACGATGTACGTGCGCGACCACATGCGTCCGATGCTGCATGACGCGATGGGGCTCGAGTCCACCGATTATGACTACACGGTGTTCCGCATCACCAGCGAGATCAGCAAGCAGGTGTTCCCGCTGACGCTCGACATCGATCATCCGGTGTTCCGGGCCGGCATGGACCGCCTGTTCCGCCTGGCTCAGGAGTCGGAGCGCGCCAAGCAGCAGGGCGGCCTCGTCGGCGCGGTCAAGCGTGCCGGCTACGGCCTCGCAGCGGCCGCGACGTTCGCGTGGCTGTACCTGCTGCCGACGGTCCCGAACGAACTTCCGCAACAGGTCCGCATGGCTCCGGCCTGGTAAGCCGTTATGACGACGATCGCGCTGCCGGTGCTTGCTGCGCTCTTTGCCTGGTGGTTTGCCACCGGTGCGATCCTGTACCTCGATGGCCTGCCGCGCTCGACGTACCGTCACAGCATGATGTCGGCGAGCCTGCTGGCACTGCCTGCCCTCCTGGGCCTCGCGCTGACGAGTCAGAGCGCGACACCCACCGGGGCCTACCTCGCTTTCATTTGCGCGCTTGTGGTCTGGGCCTGGCAGGAGATGGCGTTCCTGATGGGCTTTCTAACCGGACCACGCAAGCACCCCTGCGCTCCGAACTGCCGCGGCTGGCGCCACTTCATGCACGGAGTGCACGCAATCCTGCATCACGAGCTGGCACTCATCGCCGGCGGAGTGCTCGTGTTCGCACTGACCTGGGATGGCGCTAACCAGGTTGGCGCGTGGACGTATCTCACACTCTGGGTGATGCGCCAGAGCGCCAAGCTGAATCTCTTCCTGGGCGTGCGCAATCTCGGCGAGTCACTGCTGCCGGAGCACCTGCATTACCTCAAGGGCTACTTCCGTCGGCGCGCGATGAATCCGCTGCTGCCGATCTCCGTCATCGGGTCGGGCGGACTTGCAGTCCTGCTGGCGTGGATGGCGCTCGTGCCGGGCGCGGAGCCGTTCCAGGTGACGGCGCGCCTGCTTCTGGCCACGCTGCTGGGCCTGGCGGCGCTCGAGCATCTGTTCCTCGTACTGCCGGTGCCGCTGGACGCGCTGTGGCAATGGGGCACAAAGTCGCGCCAGCGCGATGAGGCGACGGGCCTCGCGGCACCACGCCATGCGGCCGTCGTGGTCGTGAAGGTCGAGCCATGAACGCGCCGCTCGATCCGCGTTCGCTGGCCGCCTCGCGCGAGGCCCTGAAGCGTGCGGCAGCCCAGACCGACGCGCGACCGCTGCTGGCCGCGATCGACTCGCCGGCCGACGTCCGCAAGTTGAGCGCGGCACAACTGCCGGCACTCGCCGATGAAGTGCGTGCCCATCTGATCGAGAGCGTCGCGACGAGCGGCGGCCACTTCGCCGCCGGGCTCGGCACCGTCGAACTGACGGTGGCATTGCACTACGTGTTCGAGACACCGCACGACGCCATCGTGTGGGACGTCGGACACCAGTGCTATCCGCACAAGATCCTCACGGGCCGACGCGACAGACTGCCGACCATCCGCAAGCGCGGCGGACTGTCTGGGTTCCTGCGCCGCGACGAGAGCGACTACGACGCCTTCGGTGCCGGCCACTCGAGCACCTCCATTAGCGCTGCACTTGGCATGGCCGTCGCCAATGCGCGCCTCGGGCGGGATGCGCGCGCCGTCGCAGTCATCGGCGACGGCGGCATGACCGCCGGGCTCGCCTTCGAGGCGCTCAACCACGCCGGCGCCACCCATGCCGACCTGCTCGTCGTGCTGAACGACAACCAGATGTCGATCTCGCCCAACGTCGGCGCCCTGTCGGACTACTGCAAGGCGCTGATCCGCAGTGCGTCGCCCGGTGACGCCCGCGACCAGGGCGAGGATGCGCCGGCGACGATGTTCGAGCAGCTCGGCTTCCTGTATTCCGGGCCGCTCGACGGCCACGACCTTCCGCAACTCGTCACTGCCCTCGCGGCGATGCGTGAGGCCAGGGGCCCGCGTCTGCTGCACATCGTGACCCACAAGGGCCATGGCTACGCTCGCGCCACAGCCGAGCCGATTAAATACCATGCCGTCACGCCGTTCGATCCGCTGCAGGGCACCGCGGCCCCGGCACCGGCCGCAATGACCTACACCGACGTCTTCGGTCACTGGCTCTGCACCGCGGCGGAGCGCGACGAGCGCGTCGTCGCCGTCACGCCGGCGATGCGCGAAGGCTCGGGCCTGGTGAAGTACGCGCAACGCTTTCCCGACCGTTACTTCGACGTCGGCATTGCCGAACAGCACAGCGTCACGTTCGCGGCCGGGTTGGCAACCCAGGGGCTGCGTCCGGTCGTCGCCATCTACTCGACATTCCTGCAGCGCGCCTTCGACCAGCTGGTCCACGACGTCGCCCTGCAGCGGCTGCCGGTCCTGTTCGCGATCGATCGCGCGGGCCTGGTCGGTCCCGACGGCGCGACGCACAACGGCAGCCTCGACCTTACCTATCTGCGCTGCGTTCCCGATATGGTCGTGATGACGCCGAGCGACGGCAACGAGCTGCGCGACATGCTGCAGACGGGCCTGGCCCACGACGGACCGGTGGCCGTGCGCTATCCGCGGACGGCGGCGGGCGCTTACGAGCCCGATGCCGCGCCGCGCGTGCTGCCGCTCGGCAAGGCAGAGCCACGGCGACACGGGCAGCGCGTCGCGCTGCTGGCCTTCGGATCGATGCTGGGCACCGCACTCGCCGTCGGCGAGGAGATCGATGCCACCGTCATCAATATGCGCTTTGTGAAGCCGCTCGACGTCGAGGCCGTGCTGCGCGCTGCGCGCACGCACGACCTGCTGGTGACGCTGGAGGAAAGCGCGATTGCCGGCGGCGCCGGCAGCGCCGTCGCCGAATGCCTGTCAACAAATCGCGCCAGCGTGGATCTACTGATGCTGGGCCTGCCGGACCGCCCCATCGAGCACGGCACGCGCGACGAGGCGCTGCGCGATGCCGGCCTCGATCGCTCGGGCGTCGCCGCCGCAATCGAGGAGCGCCGGGCATTCGAGCGCCCGCGCCTGCGGGTTCACCTCGTGGCCTGATTTCAGCGGGCATGATTTCGCTCAGGAATTCGCTCGCCGCTGCACGAGCGCTGGGTCGCGCAATCCACGGCTGCCCGACGCCCTAACGCATCGAGACGAAACCCGCCGGCGTTGCCGCTTCAAGCCGCAGAGCGGCCTCTGTCGCTTTCACCAAAGAGCTTGCGCAGGCGAAGATCAGTACCGCCCCGAAGGCCCGCTTGAGGAGGGGCACGGGCAAGCGGTGCGAGGCGGCCACGCCACGCGGTGCCATGACGATGGAGCTCGCCGCGAGCGTCAGTGCGGCCGGCCAGCACACCAGCCCGAGCAGAGCCGGCGACAGCGCGGTCGCGGCCTGCGGGGTCACGGCAAAGCTGGCGCCCCCGGCCAGGGCTATGACAAGGCCCACTGCGCTGGAAACCGCCACCGCGCGTTTCATTTCGCCGTTTGCTGCCAGCAGAAAGGGGATCGTCATGCTTGCTCCGCCGACACCAGCAACCGCGGAGAAGGCGCCGATCAGAACGGCGACGGCTGGAACGGGCAAGGTTCCGACCCAAAGCGCGAGGCGTCCGGCGGGCGCTTGCTGCACCGCCGAGCCCCGCATCATCCTGACCGCAAAGTAACCCGCGTAGATCGCAAAGGCGACAGCCACCCAGACGCCATGCACGGCCGCCGCCAGCTGGCTACCCACGACGGCTCCGAAAGCCGCACCGGGAGCCAGTCGCCTGACCCAGGCCAGATCAAGCCCACCACGCCTGTGCTGCGCCAGTACTGCGGAGCATGCCGTCGGCACCATTGCAGCCAGTGATGTGGCAACGGCGACCTGTGGCACCAGATCCGACACCACACCGAAGGCAGGAAGCAGCAGCATCAGCACGGGCACAACTACGAAACCGCCGCCGATGCCAAGCAGGCCCGCCAAAAAGCCGCCCAGCAGGCCAGTCGCGAGCAATTGCAAGTAGATCATGAGTCCTCGGGAGTCTTGGTCGCCATTCCGACTGGAGCGGCCAGCGTTAAGCTACCGGGGCGTTGTCATGCGGACATAGTGACGATTACACGTCAGACGATGTGAAAATTCGCGTCGACAAGGGCAGCGCGCGTAAGGGCACCCGCGGCGCGCCGCCGGATCGGGTTGCGGTCCTCACAAATCCCGTTCCGGTAAAGCGTTGCACGCCCTTCGACCGCTGGCGCCCGAACGCGCTGCGCGCCTCGTGCGCAGTCGCCGAGAGGTCGGATTCCAAAAAAATGGCCGCTCCTTTGGAGAGCGGCCCACCCCAGGGGGAGGTGCAGAGGGCGGGGTCGCGCGGCAGCGCCTGGCTGCCGCCCTATGTCACTTGACCGTGACTTCGACGCGTCGCGCGGTCGGATCCTCGCCGGCGATGTTGGCCTGCACGACGATCGGCTTCTCGAGCACGACGCGGTTGTCGGCAATGCCGGCGCTCTTCAGCGCGCCCTGCACCGCGAGCGCGCGGTTCTTCGCGAGTTCCTGGTTCGAGGTGGTGTCGCCGGTCGCCGAGTGATAGCCGGAGATCGTTGCGCGCGCCTTGGGATTGGTCTTGAGCTTCGCGACCAATGTCTCAAGCGACTTGGGCGCAGCATCGTGCAGGTTGAACGAACCCACTGCGAAGAAGATGATGACCAGATCGCCCTGCACCACGGGCGCGGGTGTCGGGACCTCCACCACCGGCAGGGCCACCTTCGCGAGCGCTGGATAGTCCTTCAGCATCGCCGCGCCATTGACCGGCTTGAACAGGCCCTGGTGGCAGGTGGCACAGTTTGCCTTCGGTGCGTCGCCCAGTGGTCCGAGCCGCTGCGCTGGATACGTCGCCTGCAGTGGCGACAGGTAGTTGGCGTTGAGATCGCGCACCATGTCGATGCCGTGAAAGGCCGTCACGCGCTGCGCCGGACCCTCCCACGACGCGAACGAGCGCGTGTTGTGGCAGTAGGTGCAGTTCACGCCGAGCGCGTCCGAGAAGTGATGCATCAGCCCGTACGTCCACTCGGCGTGCATGATGCCGCCAACGGACTTCGGGTCCGGCAGCGCGCCGGCTGTCTGGACGCGGATCGGCCGCTTCTCGAGCAGGTACGGCGTGAACGGGTCGTAAGGCAGCGATGTCAAACCGACGGACACGGCGGGCGCGTTCTGTCCCGCACGCCCGCGCGTCAGTCCGGCCGCTTGCGGCGGGCCGGGGTTCGCGAACCACACATGGCTGGGTACGGGCTGCCCACGATGGCAGGTCCAGCAGGTGACACCGGTATTGCCGACGTGGTTCTGCCCAGTCCTGGTTGATGTGCCGGTTCATCTGGAGCATCCGGCGCGCAACGACCTTCGTGTACACGCCGTCGACTTCGAAGTTGCCCTCCGCGTGGCAGTAGTTGCAGCCCTGCTCGGGCGACACCCACGCAGTCATCGCGACCATCAGCCGCGTGAAGGCACCCACGTCGAGATCCGTCAGCACCTGGACGTTCTTGTAGACATCCTTCGCGAGAGGGCCGCCAGGCGGTACGGCAGGGGTCGGCTCGGGCGCCACATTGCTGTCGAGTACCACGGCCTGCGTGCGCGGATTGAAGATCTGCACCATGCCCGTCCCGCGGTAGCCGCGCTGTATCGACTCCACCGGGGGTCTTTCGCAGCCCGTTGCCAGCACCACCGCCGCCAGCGCGAGCATGCCCAGCGTATGCGACCTCAATCCATTCATGACGATTTCTCCTGCACCACCGCCAGTGCGGCGGCACGCGCGAAAGCGATTGCGGTGTCGGCGGCCCGCTCGGTCGCCGGCCCGGTCTGCGCGCTGCGGGGCGCAACGCGCTGCGTCGGTTCGGGCGCTGTGGAAAGCGCGTCGGTCATGACCGCGGCTCCGGCCGCGGCGACAGCCATCAGCGCCAGTAGCAACAGCGCGAGCGATTTCACTTCGGTGCCACCGCGGCCGGATCGATCACCGCCGGGAACACATCCGGATACGGCGGCGCCACACCGTGCTTCACGGCCCAGAGGTACCAGTTGTCGACGACCGTGCCCGTCAGCAGGATGCCGATACCGCCGGTCAGTGTGGTCAGGACGGCGAACCACCACGCCCAGCGGTGGATCGATTCCATCGTCGCGTTGAAACCCATCGTCCAGCGCCAGAAGAGCGCTGCGCGCTCCGACGCCGTACCGCGGTCGACGACCTGTTCGATCTCGCGCTCGCCGCCGAAGCGGCTGACCGCCAGGATCGTCCCGGCATGCATCGCGAACAGCAGCGTCGAGCCGTACAGGAACGCGATCGACAGCGCGTGGAACGGGTTGTAAAAGAGGTTGCCGTAGCGCAATGAGAACGCCGCGGTCCAGTCGAGGTGCGGAAAGATCCCGAACGGCACCGCTTCGGACCAGCTGCCCATCATTACCGGGCGGATGAAGCCGAGCACGAGGTACAGCCAGATCGCCG
The DNA here is from genome assembly GCA_963780715.1 of uncultured beta proteobacterium. Classification (GTDB taxonomy): domain Bacteria; phylum Pseudomonadota; class Gammaproteobacteria; order Burkholderiales; family Burkholderiaceae_F; genus JALORV01. Next base: position 5,758 of record CAWADK010000029.1, on the reverse strand, counting down.
AGAGGAACGCCCAGGCCACGTGCGTGCCGAGGCCCAACGCGCGCGCGCGGCGGTAGGTGCGCACCCACCAGAGCATGATCGACGCGGTCAGAAAGAAGCCGGCCATCAGCCACCAGCCGCCTTCATTCAACGGCGGGATCGACAGGCCCCACTGCGGTCCTGGCGGCTCGAGCGCGAGCCAAGGCAACTGCCGTACGAACTGCACCGGATCCCAGTTCACCGACGCCCACATGTTGAGCCCGATGATCTCGATCGCGATGAATCCGCAGATGAGCGATGCCAGTCCCGTGAAGCCGAGGTAGAACGGCCCGATCTGTGCGTCGCCGATCTTGCCCAGCCAGTAGGAGAACCAGGTGTCCTTGCCGCGCGACCACGCGCCGGCGGGAATCGCGACACCCAGGTGCGGAGCCGCTCGGACCTGAACGCGCGTGAAGATGTTTTGGTATTCAGCCATGGTTGGTCTCCTTCACTGGCTCCAGATGGGCAGCTTCAGCCACCAGCCCCACCACTCGGGCCAGCCGCGGGTCCAGAACGGCCCGCTGATGACGATGCAGACCGCGCTCCAGAAGCCGGCCGACAGCGCCAGGAAGAGACCGAGGCGATGGATGCCAAGCGAGCCGATCGAGTAGCCGACGATGTCGCGGAAGTACGCGTTCTCGTGCTCCGGCGCCTTGACGCGCTCTCCCTTCTTCGGGTTAGTGGCCGACAGGATCAGCGAGCCGTGCAGCGCGAGCGCCAGCGTCGTGGTGAAGAAGAAGCTCACCGCGATCATGTGCGCCGGGTTGTAGTGGAAGTTCAGGTACTGGTAGCCGACGTTCGACACCCAGTCGAGGTGGCTGAAGATCCCGTACGGGAAGCCATGTCCCCAGGCGCCCAGCAGCAGCGGCCGGATCACGACCAGCGTGATGTAGGCGAAGATCGCCACGCTGAAAGCGAATGGCACGTGATAGCCGATGCCGAGCTTGCGGCAGATCTCGACCTCGCGCAGCGCCCATGACACGAAGGCACCGATCGCGCACACCGTGATGATCTGCCAGAGCCCTCCTTCGAGCAGCGGAGCCAGGCCCAGGCCGTAGCTCAGGTCGGGAGGCGCAATGCTGATGCGCCAGATGTTCCATGTCGGACCCTGCGATGCGCCGTAAACGATCAGCGCCGTCCCGAGGACCGAGAAGAAGATGGTGGTGACTCCGAAGAAGCCGACATAAAACGGCCCCACCCAGAAGTCGAACAGGTCTCCGCCGAGCAGCGTTCCCCCGCGGACACGGTACTTTCTTTCAAAGCTAAGCATGGCCATCGCCGGTTCTCCTCTCACAACCGCTGCGTCGACTGCACGAAGGCGTCGACGTCTTTGCGTGTGTCGCAGGCGGGTTGTCACGCCCCGCCCGCGGCACTCCGCGTTTTGCTTCTACTTCTGCGGCGGCGGGACGGGCGCCATCTGCGTCGCCATCGGCTTGGCCCGTGCCCCTTCGATCCAGTTGTATTTGTTGGTGCTCAACAGGATGAAGTGAATCAACAGAGCCAGCGCGAACAGGAACGTGAAAAGCGCAATCAGGGTCCTGCGCGGATCAAATAAGAGCCAGATTCTCCACATGTGAGATGTCCTCCTTAGTCATGTGAGGTGGGACATGAAGCTGTAGACGGCATGCTTCACGCCCGTGAACAACGAAGAGTCGCCTTCGGCGCCTGGGAACCATTGACGCCACTGCAGCCCCGCGATTCCGGCGGCCAGTGCGACCGCAAGAAACACGGTAAAACTCACCAGAAAAATGACGAAGTAACCCGCGGACGGGGACCCCGTAACTTCTCTGAGCAGGTCTCGATGGGTGTGTGACATCGTTGAGCTCCTTTGGCCGCGCCTACAACCAGGGACGCCAGCTCCAGGCAAGAACGTGGGCGATGATGGCGATGACAGTGAAGCCGATGAAGCTCGTCATGAACACGCCATGAAACTCCCTCGCTTCGTTCTCCGTCAGGCCAGATAACGAGCCTTTCCTTTCGTCAGCCATATATGTGGTACCTCCTAGGAAGTCTTAGGCCGAATGCCGCGCCCACCCCGCGCGGCTGAGGTCGCCATGGGCAAGCCATGTCGAGCCGTTCGCCCGGTGACCGGGCATGTTGGAGGCGGGCCATCGCGTGGCTGGCGTCGGACCGACCGTTCATGCGTGCTCCTTCAGCGCAGCGGCACGTGACACCCGCTCGACCGTGACGCGTGCTTCGCCGGCCGCGCGCGCGGCGGCCTCGGCGCGATCGCGCAGCCGCTTCGCAGCGGAGATGCGAACCAGCACCGGTTCCTTCTCGAGCAACTCGTCGAGCAGCACTTGCGCTTCTTCGTCCCACGGCGTGGCATCCACGCGTCCGGCCGCGCGGGCCGGCGTCGCGTCGATGCGATCCATGTCGGTGGCGAGCGGCAGGATGTGGAACAGCGCATCGAAGAGCGCATTGCACACTTCCTGCACCAGGTAGGTCGCGCCGGAGTAGCCCATGTAGGGTGTGCCGGTGTGGCGCCGGATCAGCGCGCCGGGGAATGACGCCGGGATGTAGCTCGCGCGCCCGCCGATCTCGGCGAGATACATGCGCTCGTTGTACGAGCCGAACAGCACCAGCGGCGTCTTCGTCTTCACCGCCTCGCGTACGGCCTCGTTGTCCGGCTTGACGCCCGCACTGCGCGCGAACGCGAAGTTGCAGGGCAGCCCCATCTCGGTCTCGAGGAAATGGCGCACGCCGCGCGCGTAGGTCTCGTTGGCGACGATGGCAAAGCTCGCGGTGCCGAAGAAGTCCTGCGTGACCGAGCGCCAGAGATCCCACAGCGGCTTGATCGTCGAGTGCTTCTCGCGCTCGATGAAGGGTTCGGGATCCAGCCCCGTCAACTCGCCCAGCGTGCGCAGGAACTTGGTCGTCGAGTGCAGACCGATCGGCGCCTGCAGGTAAGGCCGTTCGAGCGCTTCGCACAGCATGCGGCCGAACTCGCGATACATGCAGATGTTGACGTCGGCGTCGGCGAGCTTCTGCACGTCAGCCAAGTGCGAGCCGAGCGGGAACACCATGTTGATCTCGGCGCCGATGCCTTCGACCAGGCGCTTGATCTCGGCCAGGTCACTCGGCATGTTGAAGGTGCCGTAGATCGGGCCGATGATGTTGACGCGCGGCTTTTCCCCGTCCTTGCGCTTGCGCTCGGGGATCTTGCGCAGGCCGTACTCGCTCCACAGCCAGAAGAGCGCCCGATCGGCGCTCTGCCACTGGTCTTCGTCGATTGTGCGCGGCAGGAAGCGCTGGATATTGGTGCCCTCGGGCGTCACGCCGCCGCCGATCATCTCGGCGATCGAACCCGTGACCACGACCGCCGGCAGTTCAGGATCGAGTGTCCTGTGCGCGCGCTTCATCGCGCCTTCGGTGCCGTGCTGGCCGAGTTCCTCTTCGCCCAGCCCGGTGACGACGATCGGCAACTCGTGCGGCGGCAGCGCGTCGGTGTAGTGCAGCACCGAGGTCACCGGCAGGTTCTCGCAGCCGACCGGGCCATCGATGATGACCTGCAGGCCCTTGATCGCCGTGAAGGCGTACACGGCTCCCCAGTAGCCGCCGGCGCGATCGTGGTCGATGACCAGCATCAGATCATCTCCTCGGACTTGCGCTTCTTCGCGGCCTTCTCGAGCTGCCGCCTGTAGTACGAGCGGAACTCGGGGCGATCGACGGGCACACTGTTGACGTCGTGCCAGACGCCTGCGCTCGCGCCCTGGCCGACATCGCCGAAGAATTCCTTCATCGTGTCGAAGCGGCCCTGGCTGGCCAGTGCCGCATTGATCACCTGCGCCAGCGAGCCCGCACCGGCGGGTCCCATCAGCGGGCGCGCCGAGATCAGGTTGGTGAAGTAGAGCGCCGGGGTCGCCTTCTGCTTCGCGTGCTGCACGACCGGCGTGGTTCCGATCGCAAGATCCGGCTTGAACTCCTCGAACGCGGCGAGGTCCTGCTCGAGCGACGCGCGGTAGGTGACCTGCACGCCGTGCGCGTCGAGCCACTCGCGGTCGGGCTCCGACCACTTCGTGCGCGGGCACGCCGTGCCCACGTAGCGCAGGTCGGCGCCGGACTCGACCAGCAGTCGTGCGACCAGCAGTTCCGAGCCTTCGTAGCCCGACAGCGTGATGCGGCCCTTGATCGGCAGCTTCGCGAGCGCCCCGCGGATGCCCGGCAGCAGCCGGTTCTTCACCGTGTCGACCTGGGCCTGCGCAACGCCGCACGCCGCGCCGATCGCGTCGAGCCACGCGGCGGTGCCGTCGTGCCCGACCGGTGCCGAACCGACGACGCTGCGCCCCGCGGCCTCGAACTCGCGCACCGACGCGGTGTAGAAGGGGTGGATCGCGGCGACCGCGGCGCAGTCGAGCGCCGAGTAGAGCTCGCGCCACTCGCGTGTCGGCACGACCGGGCCAGCGGCGAGTCCCAGCGGCTCGAGCATCATGCCGATCCCGACCGGGTCGGCCGGGAACATCTCGCCGAGCAGCGTGACGGTGGGCTTTCCCGTCAGTCCGTTGCGCGGCGCCGCCACCGGACCGGCCTCGGCCTCACCGCGTGCATAGGCGAGCATCGCTCCGGCCAGCACGTCCTTGGCTTCCGCATGCGTCGGCACGCCGAAGCCCGGCACGTCGATGCCGACGATGCGCACACCGTTGATCTCTTTCGGCAGCAGCCGCAGCGGCACGCCGGAAGCGGTCGGCACGCACAGGTTGGTGACGATGATCGTGTCGTACTTCGCCGGGTCGGCCATCTTGTAGACGGCTTCGCGGATGTCTTCGAAAAGCTTGCCGGTGACGAGCGTCTCGGAATTGAACGGCACGTAGCCGACCGAGCGGCGCGCGCCGTAGAAGTGCGAGGTGAAGGTCAGTCCGTAGACGCAGCACGCCGAGCCCGACAGGATCGTCGCCGTGCGCCGCATGCGCAGGCCCACGCGCAGCGACCCGAAGGCCGGGCACATGCTCTGCGGCTGATCGTGCGGCCCTTGCGGATAATCGGCCGCGTAGCGATCGAGCAGTTCGCTGGCGCCGGCCGCAGCCGCCGCACGCTTCAATTCGTCCTTGCCGGCGTGGCACCCCAGGCCGTCGGTCTGCGTCGCTGCGGTGTGGATCGGGATCACGCGCGGCGCTGCAGTGACGTCGCCATCATTGGCCATCGGCGTGTGCGCCGCGTCGTCGTAGACGACCTCGCCGGTCGCGGACTCGCCGGCAAGCAGGGCGTCAGGTGGAGTGCGCGCGTTCATCTCGGCTGGTTCGGTCAGACCGCGTCGTAGACCACTTCGAGCGACTTCTTCGACGACATCGTGGCGGCCGACCATGTCGAAGGTCGTCGCGGGTTCCAGCACGACATTGCGGCCGGTGACATCGCTGGAGAAAAGTCCCAGCAGTCCGTCCTGCGTCAGGGGCTTCGGCCGCAGCGGCGGCGCATCGGCGACGTTGGTCGCGAGTTCCTCGAACACCGCGGCCCACTGCCCGCCGGGCCGTCCGATGATTTCGTAGTTGGCACTCTTGCGACGGATGTCCTCGTGCGCCGGAATGGCGGCCAGCACGGGAATGCCGGCTTCCTTCGCAAACGCCTGCGCCTCGCCGGTGCCGTCGTCCTTGTTGATGACGAGTCCCGCGACGCCGACATTGCCGCCGAGCTTGCGGAAATACTCGACCGCGCTGCAGACATTGTTGGCCACGTACAGCGACTGCAGGTCGTTGCTGCCGACGACGATGACCTTCTGGCACATGTCGCGCGCGATCGGCAGGCC
>CAWADK010000028.1:0-34767 GCA_963780715.1 uncultured beta proteobacterium | reverse complement strand
CGCGCGTGGCTACTTGATCCAGCCCTTCTCCTTGTAGTAGCGAGCCGCCCCTTCATGCAGCGGCGCGGACAGTCCATTCTTGATCATGTCCTCGGGCTTCAGATTGGCCAGTGCGGGGTGCAGCTTCTTGAACTCGTCGAGGTTGTCGAACACCGTCTTGACGACGACGTAGACGACATCGGCCGGGACCTTGGCCGAGCTGACGATCGTGGCCTGCACGCCATAGGTGGTCGTCGGATTCGGATTGTTCGGGATACATGCCGCCCAGGGATCGTCGCGATCGCGTAATACGGCTTTTCCTTCACCAGCTTGTCGACCGCCGGGCCAGTCAGCGACACGAGCTTCGCGCCGCAGATCGTCGTCGGGTCCTGGATGTTGGCGGACGGGTGGCCGACGGCATAGAAGAAGCCGTCGATCTTGCCGTCGCACAGCGCCGGGCCATGCTCGTCCGGACGCAGCTCGGAGGCGAGGCCGAAGTCGCTCATCTTCCAGCCCATCGCGGCCAGCAGCTCGTTCATCGACGCCAGCGTGCCCGAGCCCGGGTTGCCGACATTGAAGCGCTTACCCTTGAAGTCCTCGAACTTCGTGATGTTCGCTTCCTTGCGTGCCACCACGGTGAAAGGCTCCGGATGCAGCGCAAACACCGCGCGCAGGTCACCCATCGCGCCGTCCTTCTGGAACTGGCCCTGGCCCTTGGTCGCGTTGAACTGAACGTCCGACTGCGCCACGCCGAACTCGATCTCGCTCGACTTCAGCAGGTTGACGTTGGCCACCGAGCCGCCGGTCGACTCGACCGAGCAGCGCAGGCCGTGCTTGGCACGGTCGCGGTTGACGAGGCGGCAGATCGCGCCACCGGCCGGGTAGTAGACGCCGGTGACGCCGCCGGTGCCGATCGTGATGAAGCGCTGCGACTGCTGCGCGCTCGCGCTCTGCGGCGCGGAGGCGAAGGCGACGAACGCCGACGCAAAGGCGGCCGCGCACATGGAAATCTTGAAGTTCATCTGGGAAAGTCTCCTGTTGCCCCGAGGGGAGTCGCACCTTAGCGCCCGGCGGGCGGCGGCGCAAGGCGGCGGGTTTTCACCGGGCGTCCGCCCTGCCAGCCGGGCTTACCGGCCCGCGCCGATGGCCGTGTCCACGGCCTCGACCAGGCGCTCGATCAGCAGGTCCATTTCGTCGTCCGTGATGATGAACGGGGGCGCCAGCAGCACGTGGTCGCCGCGGGCGCCGTCGATCGTTCCACCCATCGGATAACACATCAGCCCCAGCTCGAGCGCCGCGCGCTTGACCCTGGCATGCAGTTTCAGCGCCGGATCGAAAGGCTGCTTGGTCGACCGGTCGGCCACCAGTTCGATCGCCTGGAACAGGCCCCGCCCACGAACGTCGCCGACGTAAGGGTGATAACGAAACGCTTCGTCGAGCTCATCGCGCAGCCGCGCGCCCTGCTGCGCGCAGCGCTCGACCAACTGGTCGCGCACCAGCACGCGCTGAACGGCAAGCGCCGCGGCGCAGGCGACCGGATGACCAATGTAGGTGTGCCCGTGCTGGAAGAAGCCACTGCCAGCGGCGATGGCATCGATGACACGGCCACCGATCAGTACCGCGCCGACCGGCTGGTAACCGCCGCCCAGCCCCTTGGCGATCGCCATCAGGTCGGGCGCCACGCCCTCCTGCTCGCAGGCGTGCAGGGTGCCGGTGCGACCCATGCCGCACATCACTTCGTCGAGGATCAGCAGGATGCCGTGGGCGTCGCACAGCTCGCGCACGCCGCGGAAGTAGCCCGGCGGCGGAGTCAGGCAGCCACTGGTGGCGCCGCCGACGGTCTCGGCGACGAAGGCGAGGACATTTTCGCCACCCACGCGCTCGATGGTGCCGCGCAATTCCTGCACCAGCCGCGCACCGTACTGCTCGGCCGTCTCGTCCTCGCGCTGGTCACGGTAGGCATAGGTCGGCGCGACATGCTCGACGTCGATCAGCAGCGGCGCGAACTGCCGGCGCCGCCACTCGTTGCCGCCGACCGCCAGCGCGCCCAGCGTATTGCCGTGGTAGCTGTTGCGTCGCGCGATGAACTTCGCGCGCTGCGGCTCGCCCTTTTCTACGAAGTACTGGCGGGCAAGCTTCAGCGCGGCTTCCATCGCCTCCGAGCCGCCGCTGACGAGATACGTGTGCGTGATGCCAGCGGGCGCCTGTGCGATCAGCGTCTGTGCGAGTTCCTCGGCCACCTGGGTCGAGAAGAAACTCGTGTGCGCATAGGCCAGCGCATCGACCTGAGCGTGCATCGCAGCGATAACGTCGGGGTGTCCATGCCCGAGGCAGGACACGGCCGCGCCGCCCGAAGCATCGAGGTAGCGGCGGCCGGCAGCATCGGTGATCCAGCAGCCCTGTGCGGACACGGCAATCGGATACTGGCCACGCAACTGGCGATGCAGGATCTTCGAGTCGGAGTGCATGCCCGGATGATAGGCGTGGGTGATCGTCGTGGCGACCGTCGGGGCTCAGCGCGCCGGCAATGCGAACGGCCCGTTGTCGATCGTCGGGGCGCGGCCCGCCACGGCGTCGCAGACCAGGCGCGCACTGCCGGCCGCCAGCGTCCAGCCGAGCGAGCCGTGGCCGACATTCAGGAACAGGTTCGCGAGCGGCGACCGGCCGATGATCGGTCGCCCGCTCGGCGTCGCCGGGCGCAGGCCGGCCCATGGCTGCAGGTTGCCGTCGATCACCTCATAGCCCAGCACTTCGCGCGCGGCCTCGAGCAATGCGCCGATCCGGCGCGGCGGGATCGAGCGGTCATCGTTGCCGATCTCGACGAAGCCCGCCACGCGCACTGTGTCGCCTAGCGGTGCGAACACGATCTTGCGGCGGATGTCGGTGATCGAAGCGCGCGGCAGCTTCGCGCTGGCCTCGGGGCGGACCGTGATCGAATAGCCCTTCAGCGGCAGCACCGGCAGGTCCAGTCCGGCACTCTTGCCAAGCGCCGCCACCGCATCCCCTGCGGCCAGCACAAACACGTCGGCGCGCAGGGGACCGGCATCGGTCATCAAGGCGCGCACGCGTCCATCGACGACGTCGAAGCGTTCGACCGTGCGGCCATACTGAATTTCAGCGCCGCGCCGCGCGAGCAGTGCGGCGATCTGTGTACAGAACGCACCACAGTCGGCTGCCGCTTCGGTCGGCGTCCACACGCCGCCTGCGAACTGACTGACATAGCCGGCAATCGCCGGTTCACGTTCGACGCACTGGGCCGCCGAGAGCACCACCTGGCCGCGGGTACCTAGCGCTGCCTGGTACGTCATCTGCGCCCGCGCGGCTTCGAGCGATGGCGCATCCGGATAGAGCACCAGTTTGCCGCCGCGCGTGAAGTCGCATTCGATGCGCTCACCCTCGATCAGCGGCTCGATGAACTCGCGCGCGAGCTCGGCTAGCTTCAGCAGGACTTCGGTGGTGCTGCGCGCCGCCCGCAGGTTGGCGACCTTCAGGAACTGAAACGCCCATTTGAGCTGCGACAGGTCCGCGCGTGGATGCAGCTTCAACGGCGCATGGCGCGAGAACAGCAGCCCTGGCAGCTTGAACGGGATCGTCCCGTCCGCCAGCGGGGCGACGAACGCGTAGGACAGCTGTGCGCCGTTGCCCCCGCTGGCGCCGAGCCCGGCCGCCGTTTCGCGCTCGACGATCGAGACGGCGTGACCCTCGCTCTGCAGGAAGTACGCGGTAGTGAGGCCGACCACTCCGGCCCCGATGACACAGACATGCATGCCGCCAGTTTAGTGGCCGGCAGGACCACGCTGCAGACGTGGCGCGGGCGCGGACCGGTCAGCGCCCGATGGCACCGGTATGAGATCAGCGGCCGGCGGCAGGCGTCGTCGTGAGGATGCGGTTCACCGTGCCGTCCGCATTGCGGCTGCGATCGATGTAGGTGGTTCCATTAGGCCCGGTCGTCAACGAATCGACCGCGCCGTCGGTGCCGCGCGTCCGTCGACGGTCGCCACTGAGCCGTTGGCAGTGGTCACGGTCTTGTCGATCAGGCCATCGGCCCCGCGCGTGCGGTCGACGGTCGAGGTCCTTCCAGCCGGACCGGTGCGCACCGTGTCGACGACACCATCGGCGCCACGGCTGCGGTCGAGCGTCGTCGCGCCCCTCAATCCGGTGACCGTCGTATCGACGACACCGTCGGCGCCGCGGCTGCGGTCGAAGGTCGTAATCTGACCGTTCGGTCCGGTCATGGACTTGTCGACGAGCCCGTCGGCGCCGCGCGAGCGATCGGTTAGCGCGGTCTGGCCACGCGGCCCGGTCACGGTCTTGTCCACGAGCCCGTCACTGCCGCGGCTGCGGTCGACCGTCGTGGTGCCACCCTGCGGTCCCGTCACCATCTTGTCGACAAGCCCGTCCGCGCCGCGCGTGCGGTCGGTCGTTGTCGTGCCGCCCCGCGGGCCGGTCACCGACTTGTCGACCAGTCCGTCGGCTCCACGCGAACGGTCAACCGTACTGACACCGCCCCGGGGTCCGGTCACGCGGGCGTCGGTCGTTCCGGTGCCGTCGCGAAAGCGATCCACCGAGGTCGTGCCGCCGCGCCGTCCGGTGCGCGTTGCATCGACCGCGCCATCGGCACCGCGACTGCGCTGCACGCTGGCCGTGCGCGATGCGACCTGTCCATCGGCCACCTGCCGCTGGGCACGCTGGCGTGCATCGCTCGCACTCACGGCCAGTGCCAGCACCGCTGCGACGGCCAAGGCCATCACGCGGAAGTCCAGCAGGGTGACGCTGGCGGGTGACTTCGTCGTGCTTTTCATCGTTCGCTCCTTGTCGTTGACCGGGTTGCCGCAGCGCGCGGCCAGCCTCTGATCGGTGAATGGCAGCGTAGGAGCGCACGCCGACCGCTGTCAGTTTCGCAATTGCGAACGATGTAACGACGTGTAAGAAAAGGGCTGGGTGCTGCGCTACTGCCCTAGCGCGCCAGGGGCGGAGGGTCGGAGTAGCGCGTCTCAGCGGCGCGCGATGGCCGCAATGGCGACCAGCGCGAGGCCGAGAAAGCCGGCCAGCGACCAGCCCGCCAGCGACACACCGAAGAGCACGGCGCTCGCATCTGCACAGTCGCCGCTGCCGCGGAGGATCCGCGGCAGGACCTGCGTCAGCGGAAAGTTCTCGAGCATTGCACCGAGACCGGGTCCGCAGGAGAGCGTTTCTGGCATGTTCTTCAGCCGCACGTGCCAGGCGGCAATGCCGGCCCCTACCAGCGCCGTGATCAGCGCCGCTACCCCAAGGTGGCGGCCGGCAGGCCGCGGCGACCGCCACGCCGCCAGTGTGGCCAGCAGCGCAAGCAGGAAGAAGGCTATGCGCTGCAGGATGCAGAGCGGACAGGGATTCAGGCCGACCACGTGCTGCATGAAGAGCGCCGCGAGTATCAGCACGATCGAAGCGACTGCGATCAGCAGATACAGCGGCCTTGCACCCAACGCGGCGAGTCTCGCCTGCAACCCGGAAGACATCATGCCGCGAATCTTACCGAGCCTGACTTCGCACCGGTTTCGCGCGTCTTGACCAGCATGTAGATCGCCGGGATCACGGCCAGCGTCAGCACGGTCGACGAGATCATGCCGCCGACCATCGGCGCCGCGATTCGCCGCATGACCTCGGCGCCCGTGCCATCGATCCACATGATCGGCACCAGCGCCGCGATCGTCGTCACGACCGTCATCACCTTCGGCCGCACTCGCTCGACGGCGCCGGCGACGACGGCCGAGTGCAGTTCGCCGAGCGTCGGCCGGCGGCCCTCGCGGCGCGCGTGTTCCTTCGCCTCCTCCCACGCGTTGTTCAGGTAAACGATCATGACGACACCCGTTTCGGCGGCGACACCGGCCAGCGCAATGAACCCGACCGCCACCGCGACGCTCACGTTGTAGTCGAGCGCCCACAGGAACCAGATGCCACCGACGAGGGAAAACGGCACCGACAGCATGACGATCGCCGTGTCGCCGAAGCTCTTCAGGCTCAGGTAGAGCAGCACGAAGATGATCGCCAGCGTCAGCGGCACCACGAGCGCCAGCTTGTCGACGGCGCGCTCGAGGTATTCGAACTGTCCGCTCCACGTGACGTACATGCCGGGCAGGAAGTTGACCTGCTCGCGCACGGCGCGCTGCGCGTCCTTCACATAGCTGCCGATGTCGCGGTCGCGGATGTCCACATAGATGTAGGCAGACAGCAGCGAGTTCTCGGTGCGAACGACGGGCGCACCCTGGCGCAGCACGACCGAGGCGACCTGCCCAAGCGGCACCATGCGCGCGGGCCGGCCCATCTCGCTCTCGATCGGCACCAGCACCTCGCGTGCGATCGCCTGCGGGTCGGAACGCGAGTCGCGCGGATAGCGCACGATGACACCGAACCGCGCGCGCCCTTCGACCGTCGTCGTCAGCACTTCGCCGCCGAGCGCCGTCGAGATGACGTCCTGCAGCTGGCCCACCGTGACACCGAGCCGCGCCAGCGCATCGCGGTCGGGCTCGATGTCCAGGTAGTAGCCGCCGGTCAGGCGTTCCGCATAGGCACTCGCGGTCCCGGGGACGTCCTTGAGCACCGTCTCGATCTCGCGCGACAGGCGCTCCATGTCCGCCAGGTTGGAGCCGAACACCTTGATGCCGATTGGCGTGCGGATGCCGGTCGACAGCATGTCGATGCGCGCGCGGATCGGCATCGTCCAGGAGTTGGCGACGCCCGGGAACTGCAGCGCCTTGTCCATCTCCGCGATCAGCTTGTCGGTCGTCATCCCCGGGCGCCACTCGGATTCAGGCTTGAGGTTGATCACCGTCTCGAACATCTCGAGCGGAGCCGGGTCGGTTGCGCTGGCGGCGCGGCCGGCCTTGCCGATCACCGAGGCGACCTCCGGAAAGCTCTTGATGATCTTGTTCTGCAACTGCACCAGCTCGGCCGCCTTGGTGACCGACATGCCAGGCAGGGACGTCGGCATGTAGAAGAGCGTCCCTTCGTTCAGCGTCGGCATGAACTCGGTGCCGAGTCTCGAAGCCGGCCACCACGTGACCGCGCTGATGGCCAACGCGGCGAGCACGGTGGCCCAGCGGTAGCGCAGCACGAGGCGGATCAGTGGCCGGTAGGCCGCGATCAGCCAGCGGTTCAGCGGGTTCTTGGCCTCCGGCAGGATGTGGCCGCGGATCAGATAAACCATCAGCATCGGCAGCAGCGTCACGGAAAGCAGCGCGCCGCCGAGCATCGCGAAGGTCTTCGTGTAGGCGAGCGGCGCGAAGAGCCTGCCTTCCTGCGCTTCGAGCGTGAACACCGGCAGGAAGCTCACCGCGATGATCAGCAACGAGAAGAAAAGCGGCGGGCCGACCTCCTTCGCGGCGTCGACGATGATTGCGCGCCGGGTGGCATCATCGACGCCGGCTCCCCCGCGCCGCTCAAGCCGCTTGTGGGCGTTTTCCACCATGACGACACCGGCGTCGATCATCTCCCCGATCGCGATCGCGATGCCGCCCAGGCTCATGATGTTCGAGTTGATGCCGAGCGTGCGCATCAGGATGAACGAAAACAGCACGCCCAGCGGCAGCAGCGAGATCACGACGATGGAGCTGCGTACGTGCATCAGGAACAGCGCGCAGACCAGCGCGACGATGATCGACTCCTGGATCAGCGTATCGGTCAGCGTGTCGATCGCACGGTGGATCAGCTCCGAGCGATCGTAGACGGTCACGATCTCCACGCCCTCCGGCAACCCGGGCTTCAGCTCCTCGATGCGCTGCTTGACGCCGTCGATGACGCGCAACGCATTCTCGCCGTGGCGCGCGACGACGATTCCCGACACTACCTCGCCTTCGCCGTTGAATTCGGCCATGCCACGCCGCTCGTCGGGGCCGAGCTCCACGCGGGCAACGTCGCGGATGCGCACCGGTGTGCCGCGCTCGGCGCGCAGCACGAGGTTCTCGATGTCCTCGACGCCGCGCAGGTAGCCGCGGCCGCGCACCATGTACTCGGTCTCGGCCATTTCGACGACGCGGCCGCCGACATCGCGGTTCGACGTGCGTATTGCCTCGGCAATGCGCTCGAGCGGGATGCCGTAGGCGCGCAGCCGTGCCGGGTCGACGATCACCTGATACTGCTGCACGTAGCCGCCTACCGACGCGACTTCCGATACGCCCGGCGCCTTGGTCAGCTGGTAGCGCAGATACCAGTCCTGCAGCGTGCGCAGCTCGGCAAGCGTCCGGTTCTTGGCCAGCAGTACGTACTGGTAGACCCAGCCGACCCCGGTCGCGTCCGGACCCAGCTGTGGCGTGATGCCGGGCGGCAGCCGCTGGCTCGCCGCGTTCAGGTACTCGAGCACGCGCGAGCGCGCCCAATAGAGGTCGGTCCCGTCATCGAAGATCACGTAGACGAACGACGCCCCGAAGAACGAGAAGCCGCGCACGACCTTCGCGTGTGGCACTGACAGCATCGCGGTCGTCAGAGGGTAGGTCACCTGGTCCTCGACGACCTGCGGCGCCTGACCCGGGACCTCGGTGTAGACGATGACCTGCACGTCGGAAAGATCGGGCAGCGCGTCGAGCGGCGTGCGCAGCACGGCCACGACGCCGGCCACCGTCAATGCCAGAGTGGCGAGCCCGATGAGGAATGGGTTGCGGGCGGACCACTCGATGAGTTTTTCAATCATGAGAGCTCACCCTCGGTGTACGCGGCCCTACGGGCCGCACGTGCACCTCGGGTGCTAGGAAGTGCGCGCCGCTCCTTCGGAGCGGCCGTGCGGGCGGCGCGAATACAAAGGCACCCAAAGGCGGGGAGGAGTCGTCGCGATCCATGTTCGCCTCAGTGCTTGTGCGCGTCGGGTTTCGACGCAGGTGCCGGCTTTGACGAGCTGCCTGCGGCCGGCTCGAGCTTCGTCACGACCCACTCACCGGGCTTGCGCTCGACGAACTCGAAGCGGATCGGACTGCCGGGCTTCACCTTGGCGCCGATCGCCGGATTGGCCGGCACGAACTCCATCGTCATCTTCGGCCACTTGAGCGACGGCACGGGATCGTGCGTGATCGTCATGACGCCGGACTTCGCGTCGATCTCATCGAGTGTGCCGACAGCCTGGTGGCCGATCCCCGACGCATTCGCGCCGGCCGTCATTCCGCCGAGCGCCGCCTTCAGGTTGCTCTCCGCGTCAATCAGGAAATTCGCGCGCGTGACCACCATCTCGCCATCCTTCAGCCCCGACTGCACCTCGACCAGGCCGTCGCCGCGCGCGCCGAGCTTCACCTCGCGCGGCTCGAAGCGGCCGTCGCCGAGCGCAATGAGGACGGTCTGTTTCGTGCCACTGTCGATGACGGCCGAATCGGGCACGACCAGCGTCTCGCGTGCCGCTCCGGTGCTGATCTGCACGGTGCCGTACATGCCCGGCTTCAGCAGCGCCTCGGCATTGGCCAGCTCGACGCGGACGCGCGCCGTGCGGGCCTCCGCGTTCAGCGTCGGATAGATGAAGGTCACCTTTCCGGGGAACGTGCGGCCCGGATAGGCATCGACATGAAGGCTGGCCGACGCGCCGCGCCGCACAGCTCCCAGATCCTGCTCGAAGACCTCCGCCACGAGCCAGACATTCGACAGGTTGGCAATGCGGAACAATGCATCGCCGGGCATGAAGCGCATGCCGGCCACCGGCGGATCCTTGACGATGACGCCCCCGGCGGGCGATGTCAGCGTCAGCGTGCGGCGCGGTTCGCCACTGTCGCGCAGTCGTGTGATCTGCTCGTCGCTGATGTCCCAGTTGCGCAGCCGCTCCAGCGCAGCGTCGGACAGTTGCTTCACGCCCTGCTGCGCCTCCGTCCCGGCGCCCGCCATCGAGCGTGCCGCGCGATACGCCACCAGGTACTCGCGCTGCGCCGAGACGAGTTCCGGGCTGTAGACCTCGGCGAGCGGCTGGCCCCGCGCAACGGGCTGGCCGGTCGTGTTGACATGAAGCTTTTCGATCCAGCCCTCGAACTTCGGCGCCACGGTGTACTGGCCGCGCTCGTCGACTTCGATGGTTCCGACCGCGCGCACCGTGCGTTCGATGGCGCGCCTGATGACGGGCTCGGTGCGAACACCAAGCGCCTGGATGCGATCCGCGCTGACCTTCACGCCGCTTCCGCCCGTGTCTTCGCCTTCGTACACGGGGATGTAGTCCATCCCCATCTGGTCCTTCTTCGGTGTCGGCGACGTATCGGGCAGGCCCATCGGATTGCGGTAGTAAAGGATCTTTCGCTCGCCTGACGGCGTCGCGGTCGCGGGAGCCGTGGCGGCGGAGCCCTGCGCGACGGACGCTCTGTCGCCGCGCCCGAGCAGGTAACCGGCGCCCAGGGCCACAGCCACCGTGGCAGCGACTCCGACGAACAACCTGGCGTTCATAGTTCCTCCCCGACGAGGCGTTCAATTTCGGCGAGCCGCGTCTGCTGCTCCAGATCGATCTTGAGCAGATCGAGACGTGTGCGCCGGATCTGGCGCTGGGCGTCCAGCAGCGTCGCAAAGTCGACACGGCCGGTCTGATAGCCGACCAGCGCCGACTCGAAGGTCAGCTCGACCTGCGGCAGCAGCGTCGTGCGCAGGATCTGGCCCTGCTCGCGAAGCGCGTCGAGCGCCGCCCAGCTCTGGCCGAGTTCGGACTGCAACTGCAATGCCGCCGCGTCGCGGCGCGCGGCCGCGGCCCCGCTCATGGCCTGCGCCTCGTTGACGCTGGCGCGGATCACGTCGGTCTGCCACGGGATGTTGACCTCGAACATCACCTCGTAGTCAGTCAGCCGCGTGCCCTTCTGGATCACGCCCAGGCCGATGCCGAGATCCGGAATGCGATTGGCACGCATGAGTTCCGCGTTGCGCTCCGACGTCGAGATCTGCGCCATGCTGAGCGCGAGCGTCGGGTTGTTCGCGCTCGCGTCGCGGACCAGCCCGGCGAAGTCGAGCGCACGCGGCGGCACCGGCCGCAACTCGCGCGGGTCCGCCAGCGGCGCATCGGCCGGGCGCGCGAGCACGCCGTTGAGCCGCGCCGCGGCCTGGCGCCGTTCAGAACCAAGCATGACCAGATCCGCACGCATCGTCGTCAGCTCGGTCTGCGCCTTGATGGCGTCCTGCTGGGGGGCGAGCCCGCTGCCGTAACGCGCGCGCGCCACCTGCTCGAGGTCGGCCATCAGCGCGCGCAACTGCTCGGTCACGGCCTGCGCCTGCCCTGCGTACCAGTACTGGCTGTAGGCGACCTTGGCGCGCATGCGGATGTCGACCACGGTGGCGCTGCGGCGCGCGTCCGCCGCCGCGGCCTCGGACGCCGCGATCCCGCGCCGCAACTCGCGCTTGTCGCCCAGGGGAAACATCTGGCGCAGCGAGTAGCGCGTGTTGCCGGCGTTGGCCGGCGACAGCGTCGGCTCGCTGATCGGGATGTCGCGCAGCTCCATCTGCAGGATCGGGTCCGGCAGGGCACCGGCGCCGCGCAGGCGCTGCTGGGCGGCGTCGGATTCGAGCGACATCGCGCGCAGCTCGGGATTGCGCGCTTCGAGATACGTCAGCACGCTATTAAGGCTGGCGCCCAGCTCCGGGCTGGCGGGTTTTGGCGACTGGGCCGGTGCCTCATCGCAAGCGAGGAGCAACGCTGCCAGCCAGGCGCAATGCAGAAGTCGAAGTCGCACGGGTACCTCCGGTCAAGACGACGCGCGTCGCGATGACGGGCGTCAGGGTTCAGCGCGCCAGATAGCGCGCAGACCGGAGGAGCTAGAGCAGGAGTCGCGACAGCCGCGCGTAGAGCGGCTCAGGTGGGGCGTGGTCGAAGTGAGCCACGCGGGCGGCGAAGATCGCGCGCGGCGCACTGTCGAGCCGCGTGCAGGAAGGCGCTGCGACCCAGTCGCCGGCAGGCAGGTCCGCCGTGCGCGGCTGGGCGCTCGGGTCATCCTGCGGACAATGTGTCGCGCGCAGTTCACCGGCCGGCAGCGTTGCGTCGGCCACGTGCTGTGGACACGGAGCGTCCGTCGCCATGGACTGCGACGCGGCCGGCGGTGCCTTCGCGATGCAGACACCCATGGCCGCGAATGCATTGCTCGCAACGAGCGCCAGCGTCAGTACGCCCGCCGCGACGCGCTTCGCGCGGCGGATGTGGCGGCCAGAGGACCTGAAGGTCAGCATGGAGCGAGCAGTATCGGGAGCGTTGGTCCGGAAGCCTTGACTGTAATCAAGTGCCACGGGGCGCAATAGCCTATTTCGCCGGCTCGATCCGGGTTACTACGAGGTTCTCGCCGGACATTTCAACCGCAAAGCGCACCTTGTCACCTTCTTTGACGTTGGCAAGCAGCGCCGGATCCTTGACCGGGAACGCCATCGTCATTGCCGGCATGTCAAAGGCCTTCATCGGTCCGTGCGCCAGCGTCACGCGACGGGTCTCCTTGTTCACGCGACGTACCTGGCCTTCGTACATCTCGGAGCTTGCCGCCTTGGCGGCCGGCGCCCCATGCGCATGCGACGCCGCCGACTGCGCGAAGACCGGCAGCGCCAGCACGCAGGTGAACGCGAACGCAGCGAAGTAACGCACTTTCATTCGAGCCTCCATCTCGGAAAACGCCGATTCTGCCTCAGTCTTCCTGCCTTGCTACGTTGCCCATCACCTCATTCCGGCCGCCGCTCGCTTCTCGTGCACGCTGGATGGCCAGTGACTCTTGATATAGGCCAGCGTCGCGATGATGTCGTCGTCACTCATCTGGTCGCCGAATCCCGGCATGTCGGACTGATAGCCGGGCGGCGCGTGCTTCGCGATCCCGTACTTCGTCACCTCGAACAGGACCACATCATCGTGATGCCACGTATGCCCGCTGGCGTCGTGGGGCGGCGCCGGCAGCCGCCCCTGCGCATTGCGTGACTGCCAGTCAGGCTGGCCCTCGAGCTTCGCGCCATGGCACGAGGCGCAATGCCGGTGGTACAGCGGCTCGCCGCGTGCAACAAGGGCACGGTCGGTGTGATCGATGCTGGGCTCGCGCGTCATCCACCAGGCCGCCGCGCCGGCAACGAGCACGGCCGCGATCGCCACCAGCCCCAGCGTCAATCGCTTCGTCATCGACGCGCCATGCGTTGAGGCACGGTCCCGCGCGCCTTGCGGGGCTTCGGCGCCTCGCCCGCGCCATCCTGCTCAAGCGCTTCGAGGATCGGGCACTCCGGGCGCTCATCGCCGTGGCAGTGTTCAATCAGGTGCGACAGCGTGCCCGCGATGGCCTGCAGCTCCGCCATGCGCGCTTCGAGATCCCGCAGGTGGTCCTGCGCGAGCCGACGCACTTCGCGGGCCGGGCGACGCTGGTCCTGCCACAGTGACAGCAGCGACTTGATGGCGGCGGTCGGAAATCCGGCGTCGCGCGCCCGCCGCACGAAGGCCAGGAGGTGCAGGTCCGTTTCCCGGAAATTGCGATAGCCGGACTGGCCTCGCACCGCCCGCGGCAGCAGTCCGATCGCCTCGTAGTGCCGGATCATCTTCGCGGAGATGCCCGATGCTTTCGCGGCCTGGCTGATGTTCACCGTTCGTTCCTCAATGCTGGGCGTGGACCAGTGCATGCCCGCGCCCCCGTGCGATCAACCAGCGGTTGATCGGGTAGGCCGCGACGCCGGCGACGGCCAGCGCCAGGCCCAGGCTGCCCCAGAAGAGCCACGAGTCGAGGGACGCATCCATCGCGCCCGGGATCATCCACATCAGCAGATTGTCCACGATCTCCATGACCGTGATCGACGCGGTATCGGCCGCCAGAGCTAGGCGCGACGCAGCCCGGACGCCATAGCCGGCGCGCAGCAGCGGCACCATCGTCAGCGCATAGCCGGACACGAAGGCAAGTGCGATCGCCAGCGCGATTGTCTCGAGGTTGCCCCACCCCAGGGCGGTGCCCAGGACCATGCCGGCGACTTCGCCGATCGCACAGCCCGTGAGACAGTGCAACGTCGCCATGAAGGCGACGCGCTCCAGAGAGACACTTGGCCCATGATGCGAGTGTGCTGCGCTGGCGGTGTGCGATAGATGATGAGCGTGGTCCATGGCGGGACTCCGGGTTGAGGGGTGGAGTCGTTATGCTCAAGCTTCCAACGATGGCAAGGTCAAGCCCCCCGCGCGACTTCGCGGCGACCAGACCATCGGCCGGCAGCCTCGCCTACTCTGTTTCCAAGGGATCCCCGGCATGAGCCAGGACGGTACGACGGCCTTCACCGACGCAGCCGCGACGTGGAATCGCCGCTTCGAAGGTGACGAATTCCTGTTCGGCACCGAGCCCAACGAGTGGCTGCGGGAGCATGTCGCGGTCTGGCCGCCGGGAGGAAGGATCCTATGCGTCGCTGACGGCGAAGGTCGCAACAGCGTGTGGCTGGCGCGGCAAGGGTTCGTGGTGGACGCCTTTGACATCGCCGAGGTTGGCGTCTCCAAGGCGCGGCGATTCGCAGCGCGACAGGGCGTGACCGTCAACTACTGCGTCGCCGACGTTTCGAGCTACGCCTGGCCGCGGGCAAGCGTCGATGGCGTGGCCGCGATCTTCGTCCAGTTTGCCGACCCGGCGCAGCGCGAACGCCTCTTCGCGCACATGACGGACAGCCTCAAGCCCGGTGGCACGCTCGTGCTGCAGGGATACACGCCGAAGCAGCTCGAGTACCGCACCGGCGGCCCTCCGCACCTGTCGCACCTTTACACGCCTGAGATGCTGCGCCAGGCTTTCTCCGGACTGGAGATCATCGAGCTGAGGGAATACGAGGCGGATGTCGCGGAGGGCAGCGGCCACCGCGGCCGCTCCGCGCTGATCGGGCTCGTGGCACGCCGGCGCTGAACGCCTCGAACGATGAACGCGCCTGGCAGATCCGATGCGCAGCTGGGCAGCCTGCTGGTTGCGCTGCAGTTCGTCCTGCTGGCCTGGCTCGCGTTCAAGGGAATCACCGGACTCCTGGTCGCCCGGCTGCCGATCGACGCCGTCATCGCTGCGGGGGTTTCCGTTGCGCTGGGACTCTGGGCGCTTTCCGCCAACCGGCTGGGCAACTTCAACATCCGTCCGTCGCCGCGTGTCGGCGGGCGGCTGATCGAGCACGGGCCGTATCAATGGATCCGGCACCCGATGTACACCGCGCTGTTGCTGGCAGGTGTTGCGGCCGCCCGGTTAGCGGCCGATCTCGAGACCTGGCTCGTGCTTGCGGGGCTCGCCGCCGTGCTCGTGACCAAGGCCCGTGTCGAGGAGCGCGCGATGACCGAACGCCATCCGTCCTATCGCGACTATCGGAAGCGCACGTGGCGCTTCGTTCCGGGCTTGTACTGAGTCCTCGACAACGCCGGGTCTCGGCAGAAGCCGCCGCCCCGTCGCCACAGGTGCAGGCCGGCAACGCGTGCCACATCGATGTCTCGTTTCCGCCCCGGAATCTGCCTCGCAAGGACGGAGCCTCGCTAGACTGCGCGCCGCACCTGCGCGTGGCGATTTCGGGGCATCCGATGATTGAACTGGTCGAACGAGAGCAGGCACTGAAGTCCTTGCGGGAAGCGCTGCAGGAGGCGGCTGTGCACGGCCGCGTCGCATTGGTGGCCGGGGAAGCCGGCATCGGCAAGACCAGCGTTTTGCGCGCCGCCGCCCGGGAACACCAGGCGCGCGGACCGGTCTGGTGGGGCATCTGCGACGCCCTCGAAACGCCCAGCCCCCTCGCACCGCTGTTCGACATCGCGCGTGAAAGCAGGCCGCGCTTCAGCGACTTGATGAGCGGCCCCCGCCCCGCACTGTTCGAGGCCGTGCTCGACGAACTGCGACTAGCCGCCACTCCGGTGCTGGTCGTCTTCGAGGATGCGCACTGGGCCGACGACGCGACGCTCGATCTGCTGAAATTCCTGGGCCGCCGCATCGACCGCACACATGCGGTCCTCGCAATCAGCTATCGCGACGACGAGGTCGGCATGTCGCATCCGCTGCGCCGCGTGCTGGGCGACCTGCCACCGGCGCATCGCTCGCTGATCGAGGTGCCGCGCCTGACACCGGACGGCATCAAGGCGCTGGCGAGCCGCCTGGGCGGACGCGCCGATGGCGTGTTCGAAGCCACGCAGGGCAACGCGTTCTTCGCCACCGAGGTGCTGCGCGACACCTCGACCCCGCGCGCCGCCGTTCCTCGCACGGTGCAGGACGTCGTGCTGGCGCGCTTCGCCCGCCTGCCGGCCTCAGTCCAGGCGCTGCTGCAGCTTGTCGCAGTCGTGCCGGGCCGCGTCGAGCGCTGGCTCGTGGATGAGTTGCAGACACCGTCGTTGAATGACCTTGACGTCGCCCTCGCGAGTGGTCTGCTGCTCGCCGATGCAACAACGTTGAGCTACCGCCACGAACTCGGCCGCGTGGCGGTGGAAGCATCGCTGTCGCCGCCGGCCGCACAGGATCTCCATCGACGCGTGCTAGCCGCGCTCGCTGCGCCCGGGCGGGCTACCGCGGCCGCGCGCCTGGTGCATCACGCAGTGGCCGCGCACGACCGTGACGCGATCAGCCGGTATGCGCCGCAGGCGGCGCGCGAGGCCACGGCCCGCGCCGCCTATCGCGAAGCGGGCGCGCAGTGGCGCATTGCGCTGAAGCAGGGCCAGCCGGGGAACGATCTCGAGCACATGGAATGGCTCGACGCCTTCGCCACCATCGCCGGACTGAACTCGTGGATCGAAGAAAGCCTGAAGGCGTTACAGGAACTCCAATCCCTTGCGGGGGTTGCCGGTGACGTCGAGCGCGCTGCCGCCGCCCGTGCCAGGCAGTCCGGGCCGCTGGTTGGGCTTCTGCGCCACGCCGAGGCAAGCGCCGCCATCCACGAGGCGCTGGCCATGGTGGAACTGATGGCTCCGTCGGCCGTCCATGCGCTGCTCTGGTCGCTCGAGTCGTGGCAGCGAATGATCGACCGCGACTACGAGCAAAGCATCCATTGGGGCCGTCGTGCGATCGCACTGGCGGAATCCCTGGGCGAGCTCACGACGCTTGCCCGCGCGCAGATATCGACGGGTGCCGCACTGCTATTCGTCGACTATCCCGTCGGGGCCGCGATGTTGCTTGGCGTGCGCGATCACCGCCTGGCCGCGGGCAACCACTTCGGCGTCGCCTCGGCCCTGTCGATGATCGGCTCGGGCAGTGGCGAGCTGATGCACCTGCGCGAAGCCGAGGACTACCTGCGTGAGTCGGTCCGGATCTGTGAGGCACACGACTACAACAGCACGTACGCCGAGGCCTGGCTGGCGTTGTGCCTGATGCAGCGCGGGCAGTGGGACGAGGCCGCGGCGGTGGCGTCGACCGTGCTGCCCA
This sequence comes from uncultured beta proteobacterium, assembly GCA_963780715.1. Lineage (GTDB taxonomy): Bacteria > Pseudomonadota > Gammaproteobacteria > Burkholderiales > Burkholderiaceae_F > JALORV01. The sequence continues at coordinate 17,524 of CAWADK010000028.1, read as the reverse complement.
AGGTCGAGGGCACCAACATGACTCGCTTGATGGCGTTGCTTGCGCTTGCGCGGTCTGCGTCTGCGCCGCGGCGACCCGGGTGCCGACGAAGTGCTCGAAGAAGCGCGCCAGATGGCGGAAGGCAGCGGTGCGCTGCAAAGGATGGCGCCCACGGCGTGTGCCCGGGCGGAGGCCGCGTTCGTGCGCGGCGACCCGGAGCGTGTTGCCGCCGAAGTGCGCGTCGCCCTTCCGCTGGCCCAGTCCAAGGGACACCCGTGGTTCGTCGGCGAACTCAACTACTGGCTGTGGCGCACCGGCGCCATCGAGACGGCTCCCGCTGGATGCGCGGAGCCGTACGCGCTGGAGATCGCCGGCCGCTGGCGCGAGGCGGCCGCGGCATGGCAGAGGCTTGACTGCCCCTACGAAGGCGCACGCGCACTCAGCCTGGGCGACGCCACAGCGCAGCAGGAAGCCCTTGCGATCTTCGACGGTCTCGGCGCGCGACCGGCCGCCGAGAGTCTGCGCCGCACGCTGCGAGAGGCCGGAGTGCGCGGCGTGGCGCGCGGCGTGCGCGACTCCACCCGCAGCAATCCCTGCGGGCTGACCTCGGCGGAAATGAAGGTGCTCCAGCTCATGTGCCAGGACCTGCGCAATGCCGAAATCGCGGAGCGACTGCATCGTTCGGTGCGCACGGTCGACCACCACGTGGCCGCCGTGCTGGCCAAGCTGGGCGTCGAGTCGCGCCAGGAAGCCGTGCGCCGCGCCAAGCGCGAGGGCTGGCTGGCCGGGCCCGGGCAATCTGGGCAATCCCGCCGCACAAGTTAGGCAGCGTTGCCGTCGCTTGCCGGCGGACGGATCGTCAAGCTTTGAACCACGGCAGCACTGGTGCTGCCGAGCTTCAGAGGAGTCTTCCGTGCCCCGCTACCTGATCGAACGCACCTTCCCCGACGGACTGTCGATCCCGCTCAACGAGGATGGCCGCAAGGCCGTGGCCAGCGTCATTGCGACCAACGCCGACCACGGCGTGACCTGGGTCCACTCTTACGTCACGCCGGACCGCAAGCAGACCTTCTGCGTCTACGACGGCCCGGCCCCGGAGGCGATCCGCAAGGTGGCCGAACGCAATGGCCTGCCGATCGGCCGCATTACCGAAGTCAACGTGCTCGACCCGTACTTCTACCGTTCCTGACACTCAATGAATTCGGAGCTGAACATGAAAACCGCACTGATGCTGTCGGCCGCCCTGCTCGTGGCTGCGCCCGCGTTCGCCCAACAGCGTTTCGTCATCGAACGCGACATCCCCGGCGCCTCGCAAATGACCCCCGAGCAGTTGCGCGCCGCCGCCCAGAAATCGAACGCCGTGCTGCGCGACCTCGGTCCGGACATCCAATGGGTGCAGAGCTACGTGGCCGGCGACAAGATCTACTGCGTCTACAACGCGCCCAGCGAGGCGTGGATCCGCAGCCATGCCGAGAAGTCGGGCTTTCCCGCCAACAAGATCACGCCGGTGTCCGCAGTCATCGACCCGACCACGGCCCAGGCTGCGCGTTAGCCGGTACGAAACAGGCAAAGCAGTCGGCCATGGCGCTGCCCGCGGGGCAGCGCCATGGCCTCAGCTCATCAGCACGTTGACGATCGCGTTGCCGATGCCCATCAGCGCGGAGCCGGAGATGAGCCCGGCGCAGATCGGCTCGAGGCCCTCGACCCAGAACTCGTTGCCGCGCGTGCCCTTGACCGGGTGGCGCCGCCCCATGATCCAGAACAGCAGCGCACCGACGAACATGGCGAACGTCGCTTCGGGCGGCAGCACGACGCCGAGACCGATCGACACCGCCGACAGCGGGAAGCGGCCCTTGGTCACGATCTTCGCGATCTCGATTGCCGCCGCGCTGACGGCCGCGACGATCATCGACACGATCGCCGTGGTGGGCAGCGCGCTGACGCCCTTGGCGATGATCTCGGCCACGCCCTTCCATTGCAGAGCGGCGGGGAACGCGAACTGCTCCGACACCATGTTGCCGACCGAACGCACGCCGTTGGCATCCGGCTGCAGGAACAGCAGGAAGAAGAGCGGCACGCAGGCCAGCGCCCCGGCAAAGATGCCGATGACGTGACCGATCGCCTGCTGGCGCGGCTTGCCGCCCAGCATGTAGCCGGGCTTGATGTCCGACAGCAGGTTGGCCGAGTTGGCGGCGATCTCGGCCGTCATCGCGGCCGGGATCAGGTTGCTGGCCGGATTGGTGCGATCGATCGCGCCCATCGTGAACTGCGTGATCTTCGACATCGAACCGGTCGGCGTCCACGAAGTCAGCGCCATCGAATTGGTGCAGATGATCGACAGCACGAATATGAGCGGCAGCGAGATGAACGCGAGCAGCCACGGCACGCCGAAGAACTCGTGGGTCACCCAGGCGCCGAGCACGCTGAAGACCGGGATGCCGATGGCCGAGATCCACAGCGGAAACTCGATGTCCTTGAGGACGTCCGCGCCCGCGGACTTCTCGCTGCGCTTGAAGATGCCCTTGAAGATTTCCGGCCGCCCGAGCAGGCTGACGAGCGAGCCCACGACCATCATCGTCACGCCCCACCACAGCGACCACTGATTGACGATCTCGGCGCGCGAGATCGGCACCACCGCGCCCGTTCGGTCCCACGCGCGCGACGATGTCGCCCGCCTGGATCATGATCGGCGCGAGGATGACGAAGTTGATGAAGGCGCCGAGCAGGCAGCTCGTGGCCACCGCGATCCCCATCAGCCCGCCCACGCCCAGCATCGCGGCGTCGAGCGTCAGGCGCAGCCCGAGCTGGCGAATGTCGGTGCCAAGGATCGTGGGAATCCAGCCCTGCGCCTTGGTGGCCACGGCGTAGTAGTACGAGTCCAGCCGCTCGTGGAAGACCCACGGCTCCTTGAGCCCCGCCCATTGATCCAGGCGCAGGACCTTGAACTGGAGCAGCTTCATCCAGCCGTCGCTGACGATCGCCTGGTAAATCCCCGTGACGAGCGCCGTGATGCCGAGCAGGCGTGCCTTGAACATGCCGGCGTCGGCCGCGCCCGTGTAGAGCGCATCGAGGACCACGCCGCTGGCGCGACCTTCCGGAAACGGCAGCTGGTCGTCGTTGATGAAGCGCCGCTTCATCGGAAAGGCCAGCAGCACTCCGATGATCGACACGATGCACATCCAGATGATCATGTGCCACCACGGGATGATCTTGCCGGTGACCAGCATGTACGCCGCGAGACTGGAGATCATCGGGCCGATCATGTAGCCCGCCGCGGTCGCGATCGACTGCGTGCAGTTGTTCTCCAGGATCGTGAAGTCCTTGGCGAACCCAGCGCTCGCCATGATCCGGTAGAGCGCGAAGGCCAGGATCACGGCGGTCAGACCGACGCCGATCGAGATGCCGGTCTTGGCACCGATGTACATCGCCGTGGCGGCCAGCACGCCGCCGAGCAGGAACCCGGTGATCGCCGAGCGGAACGTCAGCTGCGGCATGTCGCCGCGGAAGACGTTTCTGAACCACCACTCGTCCTTCTGAGCCCGCGTCCAGGTGCGGACCTGTTCTTCTTCGAGTTGCAGCAGCGCCATGGGATCGGGTTCCTGTCGTCGGCGTTACTTGGCCGCCCGGGCTTCCGCGAGCTTCACCTTGCAGCGGAACGACAACGAACTGACGTTCTGCTTCAGGCAGGCCGCGACCCGTCCGCCGCCGGGTTGCACGCCCGGGCACCGGGCGTGAATGTCTTCCTCGCAGGCCTTGTCGACTTCCTTTAGCAGTTCGGTCATCTTGGCGACGTGCTCCCGGCACGGGGCGGAAAGTTGCGCCTTGTTGGTCTCGAGGCATGCCGCGACCTGCCCGTCGCCCGCCTTCGCCTGCGGACAGAACTTCGCGAGATCGGCGCGACAGCCTTCCTGCGCCGATGCGCGCGCGCCTGCCAGTGCGAAGACCATGAACAAGACGCCGCCGATCAGGCGGGCCGCAAGAGGCATGACGGTGTGCATTGTTTTCCTCCCCGATGGGTTCGCGACTTTCGGCGACCTGGAAGCGGCCTTGGTCGGACGCGCGCGGGATTGTGGCATCCGGGGAGCGCTGCGCTAAGCCTCTTTCGGCGCTTCCCGCAGGCTCCTGCGCTCCCCATTGAAGGTGACCGTCCTGAACGGCCATGCCTCTGCCAGCCAGGTTGCAAGGAACGATGCCAGTTCGGCTTCGAGACCGCTCGCCAGTTCGCTCTGCCGGGCCCAGTACCAGACGTCCGCATCGGTGCCGGGCTCATGCGGCGGATCGATGTAGACGCAGCCCAGCAAGCGCTGCTCATTGAGCGACATCACCGCGTAGTCAAACGACGAGCGCAACTGGAACTCCTTCTGGTGCCAGCCGAGATCCACGATGTTCTGCTCGATCGTCATGTCTTCGGCCGGCCATCCCCAGGCTTTACCGAAGCGGCCCCACAGATGCTCGCGACTCGACATGACCGCGTCGTAGTCCTTGAACGCGTCGTGAATCGTGATCGAACGCATCCGGAAACGCGCCGTCTCGACGACGGCGGGAACCTGGAAGTCGCGCGGCAGGAAGGACATGGTCTCGGGCTCGCTCTGTCGAGATACGTTTGCGGGCGCATTGCGGGTTGACGTGGCCGGCGCAGGATAGAGCACCGGCACGACGAGCGCAGACGAGCGGGAGGATGTATCTTGATCGTGATTGCAAAGTGTCGTCGAGTTCAGGCGAAAGGCCATGGCCGACACGGTCCCGAGTGATTCCTGGAATCTGGGTGACCCCTATGAGCGATACGTGGGGCGCTGGAGTCTGCCCGTTGCGCGAGAGTTTCTCGACTGGCTCGCGATGCCTCCGGCCCTGCGCTGGCTCGACGTTGGCTGCGGAACCGGTGCGCTGACGGTCGCCATCCGGGAGAAGTGCCAACCCGCCCGGCTGACCGGAGTCGATCCATCGGATGCCTTCCTGCAGAAGGCGAGCGCGCGCCTGCAGGGGCGGGCGACCTTGCACGTTGCCAGCGCGCTGGAGCTGCCACTGCACGAGGCCGACGTCGATGTCGCCGTATCAGGTCTCGCGCTGAACTTCTTTCCGGATCCCGCTCGTGGACTGCACGAGATGCGACGGGTCACGGCCCGGGGCGGCACGATCGCGGCATACGTCTGGGATTACGCGGGCAAGATGGAATTCATGCGCCATTTCTGGGATGCCGCCCTCGAAATGAGCGACGCCGTTCACGCGCTCGATGAAGGCAGCCGCTTTCCCCTGTGCCGGCCCGAGGCCCTGGAGCGACTGTTCCAGGACGCGGGCCTGACGGCAGTCCACCTCCGATCGATCGACATTGCCACGCGATTCGTGGACTTCGACGATTTCTGGCTTCCGTTTCTCGGCGGTCAGGGGCCGGCGCCGTCCTATGTGATGTCCCTGGACGAGACAATGCGGAACGAGCTGAGGGACCGCCTTCACCGCCGCTTGCCCGTCGAATCCGATGGCTCGATTCCGCTCATCGCCAGGGCATGGGCAATCCGGGGTCGCGTGCCTGCATAGCGCGAGGCAACTCGACCTGTAGTGCGTGCACCGACCCTCGCTCATTCTGGCCGCACTCGTTGTTGCAACCTTTCATATCGCTCAGGCGCAGATCCAGTCGGGTACGCGTCCGAGCGTCGACACGCTGCCCGCGCGGTAGCGCACTGGAACGCCCCACCAAACCTGCCGGGGTTTTGTCCTGGTACGGCTGCCTGCAACGCCCGGCTGACGGACAATTGGCCATCCGGCCGCCAACGGCCCGCACTTCACACATCTGCAACACCCATGCGCCCCTGGTTACGTCGCAGCCTGACCGTGACGGCAGCTCTGCTGCTGCTCCTGATCGGCGCCGCGGTCTGGCTGGTCTCGAGCTTCGATGGCGAGCGACTCAAGCGCACGGCAATCGAGTGGGCGCGCACCCACCACGCACGCGAACTCTCCATTGACGGGCCCGTCGCGCTGCAACTGTGGCCGCAACCCGCGGTGACGGTGCAGGACGTGCGCTTGTCGGAGTCGGGGCAGCCAGGGCAGAGCTTCGTCACGATCGAGAAGGCGGCGATGACGGTGCGCCTGGAACCGCTGCTGGCGCGACGCGAGATCGAGATCGAGAGCATGGCGGCAACGGGTGTGCGCCTGAACCTGCGCCGTGGCGCCGACGGTCGCCGCAACATCGACGATCTGCTGGCCCACGCCGCAGATGGCGGCGAGCCGCGCGCGCGCCGACCGGTGGTGATCGAATCGATCGAGCTTGCAGATGCGGAGTTGCTCGTCTCCGACGCACCGGCCGGCGTGGAGGGCCGCTTCGTCGTGCAGCAGCTCCGACTGGGTCCCGTCGAGGCAGGGCGCCCGTGGCCGCTCAAGCTGCAGGCACACGCCGAACTCGAACAACCTCTGCTGCGCGGCTCGCTGGCGCTCGAGGCGGGACTGGAGCTGCTGCCGGTGCCCGGCGCGTCGCCGATCGCGCGACTCGTCAAGGCCAGCTTGCAATTGAACGGACAAGGCTACGGTTTCGAGGATCTCGACGTGCAACTGCAGGCCGACGCGATCCGGCTCGAATACGGCACCGCGGCGGGCGTCGCCGACAGCCTCGTCGAACTCGACGGCGTACAGCTGCAGTTCAGTGGCGCCCGGTTCGGCTGGCGGATCGACGCCGGCCAGCTCGGCCTGACGCGGCTGCGCCTGGATGTGTCCACCCGGACCCTCGAACTCGAACGCCTGGCACTGAGCCTCAAAGGCCGCCGGCTCCAGACAACGCTCGATGCCCAGCTCGACTGGCCCGCACTCAAGGTGGTGGGCGAGAGCCTGCAAGGCGCGGCGCTGGCCGGGCGCCTGGCGCTCGGTGGGGACCAACGCCTGCACTTGCAGCTGAGTTCGCAGGCGCCGAGCGGCGTGTTCGAACGCATCACCGTACCGGCGCTGCATGTCGACGCCGAGGGTCAGGCCGGTTCGAGCACGCTGCAGGGCAAGGCCGATGCCACGCTCGTGATCAGCCCGAAGCCGTTTGCGGTCGCACTCGATCCGCTTTCCCTCGCGATGCAGATCAGCGATCCGTCGCTGCCGCCGCTGCAGCTGAAGCTGGCGGGAAACGCGCAACTCACGGACTCGACCGGTGGCGGCCGTGCCGCGGGCACGATCAATGACCAGCGCTTCGACGCGCGCGTGGACGCAACCCTCGATCGGCCGCGCACCTTGATCGATGTCGAAGCGAGCTTCGGCACGCTCGACCTGACACGGTTCGTCGACCGTTCCGACCGCGGCTCGGCGCCGGCGACGACCGCCGCCGCGGCTCCCGTGAACCTGCAGCCCCTTACGTGGGCTGACGCGCGGATGCGATTCAAGGTAACGCGACTGCTGTGGCCGCCCTACCGGGTGGACGGTCTCGACCTGCAGGCAAGCATCGACAACGGCGCGCTCGATCTGCAGCGGCTCGCCGGACGCGCCTGGGGCGGACGCTTCGACGCCAGTGGCGGCGCCGACGCGGGCAACGGGCGGCTTGCGCTGCGCTTGCGCGCCAATGACGTCGACCTGCGAGCGCTGCTGACCGACACCCTGGGCTTCGACGGACTGCGCGGACGGGGCCGGATCGATGCGGACCTGAGCAGTCGCGGCAGCACGGTCAGCGCGGTGCGTGCCGCACTCAATGGCCGCGTGACGTTCGCGCTGCGGCCGGCCGCAATCCGCGGCATCGATCTCGCGCAGACGTTGAGCGGCTGGCGCACGGCACCGCAGGGCGGCAGCACCACGATGGCGGGTGACGCCGGCCGGCAGACCGATTTCAGCCAGCTGGACGCGAGCCTGGACTTTCGTGACGGCGTGGGACACAGCACGGACCTCGACGGTCGCAGTGAATTCCTCAATGTGTCCGGCGAAGGCTCGATCGACCTCGCGCGCAGCCGCATCGACTACCTGCTGCGGGCGCGAGTGGTCAACACGGCGGGGGGGCGCGCCGGCGCGGAGATGGTCATGCTCAACGGCGTGGTGGTGCCGGTGGAGCTGCAGGGCCCGTTTGGCGACGTGCAATGGCAGGTGCGCTGGCCATCGGTCACGGCCGGAGTCGTCGTGCGCTCGGTCCCCAACGTGGCGCGTGGTGCGGGCGAGGCGGTGGGCAGCGTGCTGCGTGGCGCGGCTGGCGTCGTACGCGGCGGTCGCAGCGATCCCCCAACGCCGCCGCCGTCGCGTTGACTGCATGGCACATCCCGACTCGAACAATGCGGAGCAAGCGGATCCAGAGTCGGGCACGCTTGCCATACGTTGTCCTTGCGGCGCACGCGGGAGCGAGGCGTTCGCACCGCCGCTGCTCCGGCGGGCGGCCAGTCACGCAGTCACCACGCGTTTCTTCCGCGCACGATGAACTCCCGTCCCTCATCGCTTGATCGTTTCATCCCCCAGCCTGACGTCAGGGAGCGCTTCGAGATCTTGATCCGCGCGCCGGCCGGCCTGGTCATGGACGTCGCCTCGAACTTCGACATGCAGTCGCTGCCGCTGGTGAAGGCGATCTTCTGGCTGCGGGAGAAAGTGTTGCGCAGTGGCCGTCATGCCCCGCGCAGACCACAGGGCATTCTGGAAGAGATGCAGGCGCTGGGCTGGGGACTCCTGGCGGAGCAGCGAGGCCGGCTTGTCATCTGCGGTGCGCGGTGCCAGCCGTGGCTCGCGAACGTGACCTTCTCGGCCTTGAACGCTGACGATTTCGGGGCGTATGTGGAGCCGGACCAGGTGAAGATCGCGTGGACACTGGAGACCGACGAACTCGGTCCGGCGCTGACACGGTTTGCGCAGGAGACGCGGGCAGTGGCAACCGACGAGGCCGCGCGCGCGAGGTTCCTGCGCTACTGGCGCTGGGCGCGCTGTGGAATCGTCTCCATTCGCCTGCTTTTGTTGCCGGCCATTCGCCGCGCAGCCGAGCGGCGTTGGGCGGTCGAGCAGGATCGGACCTGACCTTTAACGGTGCAGAGGCGGCGGGCGCCGCGATGCCAGACAACCAAGTGGCGCCCTCAGGCGGCGGCGCGTGCCTCGCCAGTACCGACGGCGTTGCCTCGCTTGCGTCCCGTGCGCAGAGCGCGGACAAACGAATCAAGCTTGGCTTCCGCGAGTGCGCCGACCTCGGCGTCCGTGAGCGCCAGGGTCGCGACCGGCTTGCTGCCCGCCAGCTGCTGCATGGTGGCAAACACACAGGCTGCGCCCGCACTGCCCATCGTGCAGAAGAATGCGAACCGCTTGCCACGCAGCGGATTCGCTTCGAGCCAGCTGCGCACCGGACTCGACAGGCTCCAGAACCACACGGGCGTGCCGATCACGACGAGGTCATACGCCGCCAGATCCCTGCGTGCCGGACGCAGTGCAGGGGCAAGGCCTGCGATCGCTTCGATGGCGCACATGACATAGCCCGGCACGCCGTCCAGTGGCTGCACGATGTGGATGTCTTCGAGATCGGCTGACAGCCGGCGCGCCAGCGCCTGCGCCACGCGTCGCGTGTAACCGGTGCGGGAGTGATAGACGATCAGTGTCTTCGGCATGATGGTTTCCTTCAAAGACAAGCCAACGCACCAGTTTCAGGCTAGTGGCGCCGGCGTGGCACGGATTGCGTGCCGTCAAGCGTCGGAGTTCCCGGCAATGGCCATTGGCCGGGTGCCCGGCGGCACAAGTGCGCACATAGCTTGGGGTCTGCGGCCGAGCTGAACGCGTTCCTCGAGGCGGCAGGTGCAAGGACTCAACTTGCCGAGCCCGAGCAGCGCACGCTCGCGAAGTCAGTTGATGTCAGCACAAGGCCACTGAGCGGCCATGCCTAAACGCCGCCAACGCGGACGCGCCGCTACTGAAGAGGCGGCAACGTGCGCAGGTACGCGACGATGGCGTTCAGGTCGGCAGGACTCAGCTTCGCATAGTATGAAAACGGCATCGGCGGTTGCAGCTTGCGGCCATCGCGCGAGATGCCCTGCGAGATCGCGCGCTTGATCTCGTCATCACTCCAATCACCCAGCCCAGCAGTGCGGTGCGACGTGATGTTCGCGGCTCGCGCGCCGGGCCACCCCGAAGGAAATCCCTGCACGACTTCTACGCTGAAGAATCGGCCGCCGGCGCCCAATCGGCTGAAGTCGAAGGTGCCTTTGTCCTGGGGCGAGTGGCACTCCATGCAGTGCGCGATGGTGACGAGATAGCGGCCGCGGTACACCGGATCGCTCATCTTCGCTTCCGAAAATCCGGCTTCCGCATCGGGAAACGGCTGGTGTCTCTGCGGCAGGCGGTACACCGGCGCGGGGACCTGGTTACGCAGGGCCGGGATCGATCGCAGGTATGCCACCACCGCGTCGAGGTCGGACGGCGTCATGGCCTTGAAGAACGAAGTGGCCATCACGACGGCCAGCTCGGTGTTCGGCAGCCGTCCATGGCTGGGCCGCTTTCCCGCGACGATCGCATGCTTGATCTCGTCGTCGGTCCAGCTGCCAATGCCGGTCTCGCGATCCGGCGTGATGTTCGTGGCGGTTCCGGTGAACGGTGGTATTGAAAACGACAGGCCGCTACCGCTCAGGTTGAGGCTGGCGATCGATTCGCCCGTCGGCGTCTTCGGGGTGTGACAGTTACCGCAGCCGAGAATCGACTCCACCAGGTAGCGGCCGCGCTCGATGCCTGCAGACGGCGCCTGCGCACAGGCCTCGCCCGATGCAGCAAGCAGCGCGCATGACATCGCCAGCGGGGCAAGTCCTCGCAGGCGCACGCAGCGACGGAATAAGCGCGACATATGGATGAAGACAAAAGGTGCTTGTAAGACTCTTCGAGGCCACTTGCAAGAACTATTCAGGAACAGTCGGAGCGCGATGAGTGCAAGCCCTCCATGCGACGACGATGGTTCACCCGCGAAGATGACTAAGATCTGCGTGTGCATCCGGATCGTCGCAAGCTCCTGACCCTCGCGGTCGCCCTCTCGGCGTCGCGTGCCTTCGCGCAGAAGCCGACGAAGTCCTCGCCGGCCCCGTGGCCGCGTGCGGCGAGCGTCCCGGGTGGCGTCGCGCGCGTTCCGCTCGGCGCCGGTGAGGCGGCGCCGCAGGCCTGGCTCGGTGAGCAGCGCGTGCTGGTGATGCGCGAGCAGGCGGGCTGGGCGGCGTGGGTGGGCATCGCACTCGCGGAGAAGGCGGGGAGCGTGCTCACGCTGACGGTGCAGTACCCCAACAACGCACGCGCGACGCGCACGATCAAAGTGGGCGCAAAGTCCTACGCCTCGCAGCGACTGAAAGTGCAGCCGGACAAGGTCGAGCTGTCGAAGGAAGACCTGGCGCGGCACGAGCGCGAGCGTGCCCATCTCACGCAGGTGCTCGCCACGTTTACCGAGTCGGCACAACCGTCGCTCGCAATGCTGCCGCCGACGCCGGGTCCGCGTTCGAGCTCCTTCGGTCTGCGACGCTACTTCAACGGCCAGCCGCGCGCTCCGCACAACGGCATGGACATCGCTGCGCCGCTCGGCACGCCGGTGGTCGCCGCGAGCGCCGGCCGCGTGCTCGACGTCGGCGACTATTTCTTCCCCGGCCGCATGGTGATCCTCGACCATGGCCTCGGCGTGTTGTCGCTCTACGCGCATCTCAGCGCAATCGACGTGTCGGTACAGCAGGAGGTCGCCGCCGGCGCGCCGATCGGCAAGGTCGGCGCAACCGGGCGCGTCACCGGGCCGCACCTTCACTTTTCCGTGTACCTGAACGCCACGGCCGTGGACCCGGCGCTGTTTCTCGAAGCCTGATCCAGGAATTTCCGGCGGTTCGGGGCCGCCGGCGTCAGCGCTCCAAGGCCTGGCCCAGACGCGGGCGGGACGTATCAGCCGCCGGAGACTTCGGCAGCGACGGCTCGGCCCGACGGTCGACGGGCGTGGGCCTGCCGCACAGAGAGATGCGGAGCGTCGCGTCCCTGACGTCCCAGTGCCACGTCGATGACCGGGTCCCAGCGCTCGCGCGTGCCGTAGCACTCGTCGCTCGCCGCCGCGCAGCCGCCGCGGCAGACGTCGCGCAGCGGGTGTTCGCACGTCGCGCACTCGGCCGGGAACGGCGCCCAGAAGTCGCGAGCGCGCTGCCCTTCGGTGAGTTCGCCGAATGACGACTTGCGCAGATCGCCGAGTACGACCGACGAGTGATTGCACGGACGCAGCATGCCGTCGTGGCCGACGGTGTAGTAGGCGTCTGCGCCGCCGCGCGGGCACCACCCGAAGTGCAGATGCGGGTAGCCCGCCGGGTCGACCACGCAGGCGGGAATGGGCACCGACACGGCAATCGGCGCGTCGTACTCCGCGGCCACTGCCTCGGCGGCCGCCAGCATTTCCTCCAGCTGCGCCCTGGTCATCGTCAGTGAAGCGTCGCGCATCGTCAGCGGCGTCAGGTTCATCCGGTTGAGCAGGAACCCCTCGGCACCCAGCGCGATGCCCAGTTCCAGCGCGTTGCGCACCTCGTGCACGTTGAGCGCACTCACCACGACACTGACCACCAGGCGGCAACCGTGCTCACGCGCCCGTGCCACGCCCTCGATCACGCGCTTGAGCGTGCCCTTGCGTCCGACGATGCGGTCGTGCAGTTCGGCGTCGGCGCCGAACAGCGTGACCTCGAGCAGCGTGCCCGCCGGCAGGCGGCGCACCCGCGCCGGGGTCAATGGAGTCCCGCTGGTGATGACAACGGGGTTCAGGCCCTCGTCCAGAATGTCCTGCAGGATGCCGGGCAGATCGGAGCGCAGCAGCGGCTCGCCACCCGAGATGGCGACCTGTTCGAGCGCCGTCTCCCGCTTGATCCGGCGCACCAGCTCGCGGATTTCGCCGCGAGCCAGTGTCGTCGGTGTGATCGTGCGCGGACGATCGTCGCGCCAGAAGTTATAGCAGTGCACGCAGCGATGGCTGCACTGGTTCGTGACTTCGCAGACGATCGTCCGGTACGGCAGCATTACCCGAACTGTGCAAGGCCAGGGACAGCGCGGTCAGGAATCACACCCTTGCTCACGTACTGCTTCAGCAAGGCGGTGCGTAGTTCAGGACGAACCTGCCGGATGAGATCTGGCACCGGGATGTAGCAGACGATCCAGGGCCGACGTGGCGGCTTGCCGATCGCGACGATGGTCCGCCCCGAAACGACCACCGCGACCGGGCCCACCAGCGCCTTCACCTCCGAGGCCGGGGTCGTGTCGCCAACCACCACCTCCTTCTTGGTCGCCCCGACACTGACGAAGTACTTGCCTCGTACTGCCGAGACCGTTCCCAACTTGACCGTCGCACCCAGCTCCTCACTTAGTTTCTTCACGTCAAACGCAAGAACTATCGGACGCTTCTTCGCGGTTACCATAGGTCCCCCTAAAGGACACAGTGAAAGAACTCACTGTCTGTTCTTATAGGCCGCCGCGAATCCTGCGTAGTGTCAGAGATCAACTGCAGCAGCGAGTGCTCGCGCTCTTGCGCCATGCCGCGACGGCAGCGCCGACGGCAGCATTGGCCTCAGGTCATTGAAGTCGACTTCCTGAGCGGGCCCGGATCTCACGGTTGGCCCAGCTGATCTCAAGGCGCGTTCTCCGCAGCAACCCCGCCGCCGCCGGGATCGCGAATGCGACCCATTCGGCATTCGGAAAGCGGAGTGCCGCAACGACTTGAGCACCGCGCAGGGCCACAGTGCGGTCATTCGATCCAGTCATTCGATCGGACAGCGGGCAGGCCCGAACGAGCCTGCAAAGCAACGACTGCAGGAGGTCACATGATGCGCCGAAGCTATCCCCATACATCCGATCCCGCGGTTCTTGAGTCGCAGCGCGGTGCTGCAATGGCCAGGAGCATCGCCGCCGTTGCCGTGGTGTGCGGAATTTTCGCCATGCTCGCCCTGACGGTCCGCGACGTGCAGCGCACCGACGGCCCGCGCGTCAGCACCGGCTCGGTGTTGACGGCCAGGACCAGCGACGTCCGTCCTGAAGCGCCGAGCACATCGCCCTCGGCGCCCAACGCGATTGAGGTGCAACCGAGCGTCGATTACAGCGAGTACCCGTCGACCTTCTAGGGCCGAGCGCTGCCAGCCCTTGGAGCGCTTCGATCACGGCAATCGCCCTCGTGCCAAGGGAGATCCCCATGCCTAACAGGCGCCCTCTCGGCACAGCGGTTGCCGTTGCTTGCCGGCGCAGGCAAGTGCCGGCTGACTCGGCGCGCGAAATAGCTCCACCCAACCCGGCGTGCCTTGGGCCACTGATGCAATCGTGCTGCCGCCGACCACCGCTCCATCACCTAAAGAAAGTGTGAACCCATGGGTGCCATGCTGCTACTCGTCCTCTGCCTGGCGGCCGGCGTTGCACTGCGCATGACCGGACGAGTTCCGGACAATGCCCCGGTGGCGCTGAACGGCTATGTCATCAATGTCGCGCTGCCGGCGCTGGCGCTCGTTCACCTGCATCGCGCGGAACTGACTGCGGATCTTCTGGCGAGCGCGGCCGGAGCGTGGCTGATGCTGGGCTCGGCGGCCCTGATCATCGGGGTGGTGGCACGCCGCCTGCGACTGGATGCTGCGGCAACGGGTGCGCTGATCCTCACCGGCGGTCTGGCCAATACGTCCTTCGTTGGTCTGCCCATGATCGAGGCGTGGATTGGTCGCGACGGGCTGGCCTATGGCATCGTCATCGACCAGCTCGGCTCGTACCTGGCGCTGTCGACGTTCGGCTTGCTCGTGGCCGCACGCTATGGCGGACAGCCTATGCACTGGCGCGTCATGGCGCGCCGCGTGATCACGTTCCCTCCACTCATCGCCCTGGTCGCTGCGCTTGTGCTGCGTCCCATCCCGTTTCCGCCGGTGCTCGACGACGCGCTAGGAAGATTGGGAGCCACCGTGGCGCCGATTGCTCTGCTCGCGGTGGGTTGTCAGCTGCGTCTGGGCGAGCTGCGCTCCAACAGCACGGCGCTCGCTCTGGGGCTCGGCTACAAGCTGGTCCTCGGTCCGCTCCTGATCGCGGCGGTCTGTCTCTTGCTGCTGGATGCCGATGACCCAGGGTCGCACCTCGCGCGCGCCGTCGTCATCTTCGAGGCGGCCATGGGCCCGATGATCGGCGCGGCGGTCGTTGCTAACCACTACAAGCTGGACTCGGCCATCACATCGCTCATGGTGGGCATCGGCATTCCGCTGTCACTGATCGCGGCGCCGCTGTGGCTGGTCGCGGCACAGTCCATCGCCTGAGTGCGCAATGCGCGTGCCTCTTGACGCGACGGCGTCCGCGCCCAGAATGCGCGGATGGCCGCGCTCCACAAAGGGCAGGTTTCGATCGACCGCAGCCGCCGGTGGCGCGCCACGACGGCAGCCGTGCTGTTCGCCGCGAGCTCTGTGTGGCCAAGTGTGCCGGCAGCCGCGACGGAACCTGACTGGCTCGCCGTACCACCTTTGACGGGCGACGGCGTCGATTGCGCACGACTGCTCGGCCGCACTGCGCGCGTTGCGATCGCGACCAGCCCAGCCGATCCGCACACGCGCGGCGTTGATCACCGACGACGGGCGATTGGTTGCATTGCAGGTCACCGACGGGGCCCTGGCGCCACCGAACGATTCGAATCGCACGCTGACGCTTGTCACAGCGTCCGACAAGACGCCCTCTCTGTACGGCGCCTGGCCACTGGCCGATTGCCGTGTCCATGGCTGGCCGCTGCCCGGCGCGATGTCCGGCAGTGCGTTTCCGGAAGAGTTCGCCAGGCGGCTGATCGCAATTGCCGCGGACAATGAAACGCAGGAACAGGCGGGCTCGCGACCCGGTGGATTGCAAGCGCGCGCCGAGCGACGGCGCGCGGCCCATGCGGACGTGCGCACGCACCTCGGCGATGCCGCACCACTGACGCTGCACCTCGAGTGGCTGGCTACGACGGCGCAGATCGATGCCGGTGCGGTGGTCAGTGATCTCGGCGCGGGCGAGCGGCGGCTGGACGCGTTGCAGGCGCAGCTTGGGCCAAGTTCCTATGCCACGCTGCAGACGCTGTTCGAACTCGCCAACGCGCTGTCGGGGCTCGACCGCCAGCGCGAGGTGTTCGCGCTACTGGATCCCCGGCTCCCGGCAGTGCGCGATGCGATCGGAGAGCGCCACCGGCAGGCGTTGCAACTCGAGCGCTTGCGGGTTCGCGCTCTGATCGTTGTGCGGGGAGGGCCGGCCGGCGTCGCGGCGGCGGAGGTTCTGGTGGCCAACGCGGAACGGGCACTACCCCCCGACGATCCGTTGTTGTTCAGCAGCCGTTTCGTACTCGCACAGGCGCTGCTGATCGCCGGCCGCTATGTCGAGGGGCTTGCGATTCTCGAGCCGCTGCAGCGACAGATTGGCAACGAACAGTCACTGCGTGCTGCCGCACTGCTTGATCGGCTGGCGAGCGGCTACACCGCGGTCGGCCGCCTGTCGGAAGGACTGCTGGCACAACAGAAAAGCTACCTGATGACCATGGCATTGGTCGGTGCCGACCATCCGGACACGCTGCGGGCCATCAACAACTACGGCAACAACCTGCGCCAGCTCGGCGACAACGACGCCGCACTGCCGTTCGTTCGCCAGGCGTACGAGGGCTACAACCGCCTGTACGGGCCGGGTCACCTTGCATCGGTGATATCGGCGCGCGGCCTTTCGCTGGTACTTGGAGAACTCGGGCGGCCGACGGAGTCGCTGCAGATCATCGAGCCGCAGATCAGTGCCGCCGTCGAGCGGCTCGGGCCGGAACATCGGCAGACCATCAACACGAAGGTTCACCAGGCCGAGCTGCTCGACCTCGTCGGGCGCTACGCCGAGTCAATCGCAGTCAGCGAGAGCGTGCTGGCACCGGCAACGAAGCTGTTCGGCGAGTCAGGCGAGCTCACGATCATCAGTCACACGATGCTGGCGGGGGCGCTCGCGAGTGCGGGTGACCGTGCGCGCGCGCAGGAGCAGCTGGCGATCGCGGTCGAACGCATCCAGCGCATCAAGGATCAGCGGCGGGCCTTGGCGCTGCTGGGCGTGGCGGCAGCTGCCGCCGAGCGCATTGATGACGGCCCAAAGCTCGAAGCGCTATTGCAACAGTTCGTCGACCTCGCCGATCAGGCCGATCGCTCGGGGTTGTCGGAAGAAGCGGCTTCTCAGGTACAGGCCTGGCGCGCAGCGCCCTACATGCGGTACGTAGCGCTGCTCGCCGAACGTGGCGAGGTCGAGGCCGCCTTCGATCTGAGCGAGCGCTTCAAGGGGCGCGTCCTGCTAGCGTCCCTCGGAGAGATCACGAGCGACAGCAGCCCGGCCTTGCCTGAGAAAGTCCGCGCCGAACTGACCGAACTCAGGCGGCAGGTGCGCGCTGCGGAAGCGGAGGTCGCCAGCGCAGCAGTGGATTCGGCGCGCATCGAGGCGGGCGCGCGGCGCGAAGCGGCGGCGCAGGCCTATCTGGCGCGGCGCGCGAGCGCCCGTCGCGAGTATCCGCGCTTTGCCGCGATAGCAGAGGCGCCGGTGCTCAAGAGCGGCGACGTCGCGCGCGTCCTCGCTGCGGACACGTGCCTCCTCAGTTTCGTCGTCGGCGAGACACGGGCCGGAGTGTTCGTGGTCAGCCGCTCCACGCACC
>CAWADK010000027.1:0-75542 GCA_963780715.1 uncultured beta proteobacterium | reverse complement strand
GATCGAACGGCAAGTGGCAAATGGTTTTCCATCAGGGGGCTCCGCCACCCAGTTATGTAACGGTGCCGGGTACGTCCAGTTTCTGCCGTTCGGATGCACTTCAGATTTGCTCCAATGCGTCCTCTCCGATTGCGGCTCGCGAGCTAGATTCCGTTAGACCTCACATGGACAATTCGCGCTCCTCTCCGCACAGCGACCTCATAGCCGCTGCGGCGAAGGCTCATCTGACAATCATCGGCATGAAGCGGAAAGGTAAGTCTCGTCTCTGGCTGAAAGACAACGGGTGGTGGCTCGCCGTAGTTGAGTTTCAGCCAAGCGCTTGGAGCAAAGGGACCTACCTCAATGTTGCAGCAACGTGGCTATGGCACGCCAAGGATCATCTCTCCTTCGACGAGGTCAAGCGCGTGGCAGGTTTTGCAGAGTTCATCGAGCCCGACGGCTTTGCTCTGGCAGCTGACAACTACGCTTCACAGGCCGCAAACGAGGTGCTGTCGCTGGCGATCAGTTCCCCACGGTGGGCAGCGCTGCAATTCACTTGCGCGGAAAGGAGGACGGGAATCCCTGGCATCACTATCACGCGATGATGGCCTCTCTTGCAAACGGCGAGTTGGCGTTTGCCCACAGCCAGCACGAAGCGCTGTCTCGAGTCGAACATAACGTTCCCTGGTGCGTGGAGTTGAAGGCAAAGGCCGCAGCGTTCATGGTCGAGGCGAGAAATGCTGCGGTCGCGCGGACTTTGGTCTCTAGAAGCATCGCGGCCGCGAGAACGCTCCTGAAGCTCCCCGCAGAAGAGAGCTCCATCTGGCAGGTTGCGCAGTGAAGCAAAGCCTTTTCTCGACCCAGCGGAGCAATGGTGGGTGTTCTCAATCACCTCTAACATTCATCGTCCGCCATCGGCGCGAGTTCCGCGGCTGCTTTCGTAAGACGCTGAAGGCGGCTACGGGTCGCGGCGCGGATGAGATTCGGAGGCTTGAGCCGGCGATTAGCTGCCGCCTTAACTCCCCGGCAGAATTACACCAAAGCGGTCACTGAGAAAGCGCATGTCCACGTTCGCTGAGCTTGGCATTCCGTTCCCGCTCTACGAGGCACCTATCGACACGTGTCCCGACTACGTGGGCCGTCAGTATTGCTGCGTATCGCGTCGGACTGAAGAGCACTGCTTTCGGCTTTACATAGGCTCCTGGGTCAAGGTTCAGTGCGCGGCGTGCGGAGGAGACCTTTACTTGCGACCTTCGGCTGATCCATTCGGCCTGCGGCATGCAGGCACTGCGCGCGCCGACGCCTCCACCGTTGACCGAGCGCGATGAAGCGTTCGTGTGTTACGAGATGCTTCGCAAGGGCTTAGCTGGCTACACCAAGGACTCTGACTTCGGGATGATCTCTTGGGAGCATCTGGAACGTGGATGGACGCATGGGGTCCCGGGTGGGCGATTCCCGGGAATGGGACACTCGCACTACATCTGAGGGCTGGGTTGAAGCGAAATTGGCTCGCGAGACATTGTCAGAGCTGACTCGAACCCCGATTTCATCACGTGGCAGGGTGCGCGGTGGTTGTTTGACGGAGTGGATCCGATGATTTACGTGGGCGAGTGGAGAGAAGACTACTTTGAATTGCACGCGCCTGTCGGTATGTCTTGCGAGGCGTTCTTTAGGGAAGTTGTGCGCGAAAAGTATGAGGGGCTCTGGCGACACGCAGACGGGTTGTGCATCGATGTTTTTCGCGGTCATAAGCCGGGGCAGTTTGCCGCCTACGGCGATCGCGACTAACGCAGAGATCAAACCGCCGCCTTCGGCCATAAGCGGTCGTCTCGCTCGAGCTCTCAAACCGCCGCATTGCGGACATTCCGAAGTCGCGTCAGCATTGCGGCATGCGTTCACGGATCGCACTCGGGCTCGGCGCCGCTGCGTTGCTCGCCGCCGTGCTCCTCTATGGGCACTCGGACAGGCGGAGCAGTGGCCGCGCCGAACTTATTCTTCGGAGACGAAATCGCCCCGCGCGCAGCCGGGCGTTCCCCCGCGCTGACCGATGTGCGTCCTCCCGTAGCGCCAACCGCACGGACGGTGGGCCTCTGCGGGTACGGCCAGATCACCGTCCAGCCCGACGATCTCATCCGTACCCGCAACAAGTTCGGGTCGCCGCGCGCGACGCTTCTGGTCCGCATCACCGACGCGCTCGCCAACGATGCAGATCCCGGCAAGCGGGCAATCGCGCTGTCCCTTGCGGCCACGATGAAGGGCGCGGCGGCCGCCGAGTCCCGTCCGTGCACAGCTGCCGCCTAACTGCGAGGAATCCCCCGTGTGCACCCGGCGTTTGTTCGAAGCCAGCGCGGCGGCGCTGCGTCCGGACGCCGACCAACTGGCCACCAGCGTGGCGGCGACCCGCGACGGGCGTGCTCACGCGACCGCCCTCGACCCCGCGATCGTGCCTATGCGGTCCGCAGCGGTGCCGGGCCGTGCGCCCGGCTGAGCGCGCCCAATGGGCTGCCCTGGAGCGCGACAACGTCATCCCGCTGGGCCTGGGTCATGCCAGCCGGGCGATCGCATCGGAAGATCGCACCGCCGAGGAAGCCGCGATGCGAGGGGGCAGCGCGAGCGACGTCATCCCGACTCGATGAAGCCGGACCGCTGGGCGCTGTCGAGCACCCGGACTCGGCCAGAACGCCGTCACCCGTGCGAATGGCCACGTTGACCGATCTATCGGCAGCTCCGCCGCGATACCGCTTCCGCCCTTGCTGGCCGCCAGCCGACACTGCGGCAAGGGCGTCGCGATGGACGAGGGTCGTCGGCGCGAGCCAGCGTGATCGCCGAGGCGTTGCTGACCGGCTCGAGCTTGATCGAGGGTCTGGCTCGGCACAGCTTTCGGCCGGAATGCTGGATGGCCGGAAGAGAAGGTCAGGGCGCTGCAGGACAAGCTCGACGCCTTCGAGCAGGTCACGAGCAATCCGATTTGGGACACGGACGACTATTGGAGCTGCGGGTTCCTGGAGACTTTGCAAGGACACGCCGTCCGCCTGGCGCGGTATGGCGAAGTGGGAGTAGCCGAGCAGGCGATCAAGCAGACCCGACAGTCGCCCAGTGAACCTCGCTGAGCAACGCGCAACGTCATCAAGGCCAGGCTAAGGGAAAATGAAGAGTCGCGCCGCTGATGCAGAGTTGGGCCAGAACCGGAGATCTCCCAGCCGAAGTGTACCGACTGAGCCGTAGAGCAGACCTCGGCATCCCTGCCCGCGAACACGTGCGCCAGCCTTCCACGGCGGTGCGGACTCGGTTCGCACTGACTGAAGGCGCTCGCCTATAGTGCGCGTCTTTGTCCTGACCTAGGCAGATGATGCGCACCATGTCGATGTCGCCAGCACTACTCGTGATTGGTCTTGCAGCGGCCTGCCCGGCCCTCGCAATCGACCCTCAAGGGCCAAGTACTCGGTGGTGGCGCGCCGATCGCCAACTCGACTGTGACGCTGTGGGCGGGAACCAATGGTATCACCGAAGCAGCTCGGCCAGGTGCGCACGGGGCTCGACGGGAAGTTCTCTTATCTCGTCGCCGACCGCAAGCGCCTCCTCTGATTCCAGCCCTGCACCTGGTCGCCGGCGGCGGCCAGCCGACCGCGAACAAGTCGAGCGGAGCTAACCCGGCCATCGCGTCTCATCGACCGTGCTCGGCACAAAGCCTCCTGCGCAGGTCACTGTCAACGCGTTCACCACCATCGCATCGGTGTGGACGCACAACCAGTTCATCGACGGCCGGCATCAAGGGCCCGCCGCTCGCCCTGCGCATCGCGGCAGGCAACGTGCCCAACTTCGTCGATATCGCGACCGGCGGCTACGGCACGACAATCCAGGATCCGCTGAACAGCACCCAGACGCCGACGATGGCGAACTTTTCCACCTTCGCGAGCATGCTCGATGGATGCGTGACCCACATGGTCCCCGACGCGTGCGCCAAGCTCTTCGCCGCCTCGGCTACCCCCACTGGCGTCGCGCCTGACCGACACGCTGGCAGTCGCGGCAGCCGTCGTGCGTAGCCCGGCCCACCACGCCGGCACGCTCTTCGCATTGTTGGACGCCTTCTATCCGGTGCCGAAGGGCAAGAAGATGCGGCCGACACCGTACACTGCCCTATCTCACCTTCGCGCCGAGCGCCTGGGTGCTGCCTCTGAAGTTCGCCGGCGGCGGCTACAGCGGCGGCGGCAAGCTGATGATCGACAGCCAGGGGAATGTCTGGGTCGGCAACAACTTCGTCGTCGGCGCACAGAACCAATCGACGCTGTGGTACGGTAATCTGTCCAAGTTCGCACCGGACGGAAGGGCGCTGTCACCGATCACCACCGGCTTCGCCGGCGGTGGCGTGAGCGGTGTCGGCTTCGGACTCGCGATCGACGCCAGGGATCATCGTCTGGCCCGAGCGGCTATGCGAGTCAGACGATCGCGGCTTCGAACCGTCCGGTAAGCCGTCTCACCCCCATCGGAGGGTTGGACACCCTCAACGGCCAGCTCGGCGAAATGCAGGGCATCATCGTCACGCCGAGCGGAGACATCTGGGCCGTGGACCAGGGCAAGAGCCCCGTGGTGCACCTGCCCAGGGGGACCCCACCAAGGGGGCGATTTTCTGCCGCAACAAGGGGAAGAACCCATTGCACAATCCCTGCGGCCTGTTCGCGCCGTTTCACCTCGGCCATCGACCAGCAGGATCGCATCTGGGTCACCAACAACATCGGCGTCATCGGTGATCCGCTTCCCCGCCTCCGATCCGACCAAGGTCGAGAAATTCGAGGTCGGTCTTCAGCGGCAGCGGCACTCGCCATCGACAGCAAGGGCAATGTCTGGGTCGCCAACCGCTTCGGCAGTTCCGAGCGTGGCCGCCTGCAAGACTCGACGCGATGTATGGCCGCCTACGCTCGTCAAGGGCGAGAAGGAGGCGACGGAAGTCCTCGTGCACCGGCCTTTCCGCACAGAAGCCCGGCGTTCAGGGATGGCGGCAGCGTGACGGTGCTCCAGCCGGACGGCTCCCAGGCGCCGTTCTCGCCGGTCGCCGGCAAGGGCCTCGCCGGACCATGGGCCGTTGCCATCGATGGCAACGACAATGCATGGGTCTCCAACCTCGTCGTCCGAGGCGACGGGCATCGTGCAGGTGTGTGGCGTTCGGCCGGAGACTGCCCGCCCGGGCAGAAGAGCGGCGATGCCATCTCGCCGCCCGGCGGCTGTGTCGGCGGCGGCATGCAGCAGCTCGTCGACATCGGCATCGGCCCAGCCGGCGACGTCGTGGGTCACCAACAACTGGCAGAATCGACGACGCCGCGTTCGGACTGGCGCCGAGGCCCTCAGCACGCGCGCCGCCGGACAGGGCCTGGTGGTGTTCTTCGGCATGGCCAAGCCCGTGACAGACCCCGCTGATCGGACCGCCTCGCGCGCCGTAGCGCATCCGGGGCCGCGATCTCGCGGCGGACGCCCGATTCAGTCCGGGAGATGGCCTGACCGAATCCGACGATCTGATCGGGCGTCGAATCGGGGTCGGCGGTTCATGTCCGCAATCGAGACTGCCCCGAGCGTCCGCTGTCGGGAGGACGCGACTTCCGCTTCTTTAATCGGGCGTTGTTGTCAAGGGTCGCGCTCCTGGGTTGTTCACGTCAAGGGTTTCGTTGTGGTGTGGGTCACGCTTCTTTACGCAGTCGGGCGCGGTCGATCTGGCGCGCTGCAGGCATGGGTCGGAACGGGAAGGAGAGCCTCGCTCATGGTCGCGCTCGAAGCGCAGCAGACGTTTGCGGCTTCATCCTGAACCCTCGTCCACACGTTCAACGAAGACGATTTTGCGGAGGTGGCTCTTCTGATCAGCTCATGCGGCCGCCTCCATCCGCGTCGCGCGGAAGTCGGTGTCATGGATCCACATCTGATGCAGGATCACCGCCAGCTTGCGGGCCACGGCGATCACGGCGCGCCGATGGCCGCGCGTCTTGGCCAGGCGCAGCCCCCAGGCCTTGAGCACGGACCAGGCGTCGCTGCGGGTCATCAAGGCATGGGCGGCGCCGTACAGTGCCTGCCGCACCGCCGGGATCGCCGGCCTTGGAGATGCGGCCCGGGTTGTCCATCTCGCCGGACTGGTAGCGCCGTGGCGTCAGTCCGAAGTGCGCTGCCACCGTCCGTGACGATCGGAAGCGGGTCGGGTTATCGACCGCCGTCTTGAACGTCAGCGAGGTGACAGGTCCGACCCCGGGCACGCTCATCAGTCGCCGGCACACCGGGTCCTGGCGCGCCATGCCGCGGACGGCGTTGTCGAGCTGCAGATACGTGCGGTACAGCATGCTGCGCGCATCGAGCAGGGGCAGCAGGCACTTGGCCAACTCCGGCAGCGCCAGCACCTTGGGTCGCACCAGCTCGTCGAAGCCGCCGTGGCCGACTCGCGGCGGCAGCCGTACCCCGAACACCTTGAGCAAGCCGCGCAGCTCGTTCTCGAGATCGATGCACTTGGTCAGGATCATCTTGCGGCTCGACAGCAGCGCGCGCACCTGGTGGCTCTCGAGGCTCTTCACGTGGACGGTGCGATACCAGCCGGTCCGCAGGATCTGCGCCAGCCCGCGGGCATCGTTGCGGTCGGTCTTGTTGCGCATGGCCGCCAGCGACGCCGCCACCTGCCGCGCCTCCATGCAGACCACCTCGAACCCGGCTTCACTCAATCCGTAGGTCAGGTACTGCGTCAACGTGCCGGCCTCGAACCCCACCTGGCGGACCTCGACGCTGAAGCGGCGCAGCGCTGCCACGATCACGTCGATCTCAGCAGCCACCTTGCCTTCGTACTGAACCGCACCCGCCTCGTCGACCACGCAGATCGACACGGAACGCAGTGACACATCGATACCGGTGAAGTACTTCATCGCGATCTCTCCTTCGCAGGTGGGTGTCCTGCGAGTCTATGGAGAGCTCGACCCTACGCGATGGTCAGCCCGATTACCGATGCTGATGGGTCGACTACGGGCTTCCCGCTCCGCGTCGAATACGGCGCAGGACTCGTGGCGAGCCACCGCAACTGATGAATCGTCCCGCGGTGGCCTTTACGCACTCACCGAATGGCGGATGCCACCGCTGCCCGAGAGACTCCATCGCTGTGCGGCGTCGCTGGTGTTGCGCGCAGCACCAGTGAACCGCGCGCCCAGTGATTGCGGTCGCGGCGCGGGAAGTCGCGCATCTGCAGGACGATTGCCTCGGCGCGTTCGCGTTGCGGCGCCTGCGCACGCCACTCGTTCACGTAAGCAGCGTGCGGGCGGCGCAGGATGCCGGCGAGCCACGCGGCCTCGATGGGCGTGAGTCGCGCCGGCGGCTTGCCGAAGTAGGTGCGGGCGGCAGCGCGCGCGCCGCAGATGCCCGGGCCCCAATCGACCGTGTTCAGGTAGAGCTCGAAGATACGGGCCTTGCCGAGCGTGTGTTCCATTTCCACCGCATAGAGGAGCTCGCGCAGCTTGCGCGCGGCGGTGCGCTCACCGCCGGTGAAGAGCGTGCGGGCGAGCTGCTGTGTCAGCGTGCTGGCACCGCGCGGCGGGCCGTCGGCATCGACGGCGGCGAGCAGTGCGGCGAGTTCTTCTTCGTCATAGCCGCCGTGCTCATGGAAGCGCTGGTCTTCGGCGGCGATCACCGCGGCGGGCAGGTACGGGCCGAGCTTGTCCAGCGCGATCCATGTCGTGGCGCCGTCGCCGCTCGGCTGTCGGCGCGGTCTGCCGTCCAGTTGCTGGCACGACAGCGTGAACACGCCGAACTGCAGTGCCTCGGTGCCGAGATCGGCCACCTGCAGCTGGTCGATGTGAAATTGCGTGCTGCTCCTGCCCTGTGGCAGCGTCAGCGTGCCGCTCGCTTCAATGGCGCCATCGAATCGTCCCCAGCGCGCCTCCGGAATGATCGACGCAAGAGTCCGCACCGCGTCGCCGACATCCGTGCGCGGCAGCGTCCAGCGCACACGCATGCCGTCGGCCGCGACTTCTGCGGTGTAGTCGACGCGCACGGCACCGCTGGCGATCCAGCCATTCACCGAGGCGTCCCTGCGCGCGAGCGCAAGCTCTGCTTCCGCCAACTGCAGCGGCTCGGCTGCCAGCACCGGATGCTGCAGGCGGCACGGCGCGCAGCGCGCGATCAGGATCGCGCCCTCGCGGCGGAATGCGATGTGGCCCGCGCGCGTGTCGACGCTGCGGCCGTCGAGCAGGTGGGCGACGCCAGGCGCCGTGACCAGTCGCACCAGGCCCGTCACGTTCAGATCGAACGGCACGCCAAAAGGCGCGATGCGCGTGGTCCACGCCGGCGGGGCCGTCGAGAGCACGCCGTTGCCGGTCACCAGTACGGCGAGCGCGCCGCCGGCGCCGAGCGCCGCGGCCAGCAGGAAGAGCGCAGCGGCGACGAGCAGCCGGCGCGTCATTCGGCGCACGTTCATTGAGCGTCACTCCTCGTGGCTCGCCCCAAAAGCAGCGCGCGGGATCGGCGCTCTGCGCTCATGGCTCACCCAGGCGCTCGACCACGGTCGTGGCCCACCACGGACCGCCGCCGTATTGCGCGGCCCAGAACCACGCCGAGGTGTCGGTCCACTCGCGGCCCTCACTGTCGTGGATGCGCTCGCACACGCGCAGGCGCGAGCCTTCGCGGGTGGCGGCGAAGCAGCTCCACCGCTCGCCGAGATCGTCGAGGACCGGCCGGGGCCGCTCGATTGTGTAACCGAGCGCCTTGAAGCAATCGGACGCCGGATGCAGCTGGCGCGTCGGGCGCTCGACCTGGCGCAGGATCAGCATGCGTTCGCCGTCGGTGAATCGCGCCACTGCGCCCGGAAAGCGGCGCGCGAAGCGCTCCTCGAGATCGGACAACGGCAACTGGGTCAGCGGCCGGTCGCGGAAGTGGGTGGGCCAGTCGATGCCACGCGAGGTATCGGGATCCACCACGGGCGACCGCAGGGGTCGTCCGCCTGCCTGCGGCAGCGAGAACTGCGCTGCCAGAGGCAACACGCCCGCGACCAGCAGGGCGCCGACGAAGAAGGTTCGAACGTTCATGAAATCCTCCGCGAGGCGAGCCATGCCAGCGGAACGATCGCGGCGGCCAATGCCAGCAGTCCCACGATCTCGTGTGACCAGGCAGGCCACTGCACGCGGCCAGACTCCGGGAAATACAGAACGACGTTGCGGGCGATGTTCGCGAGCAGCACCAGGAGTCCCGCGGAGACTCCATTTAGCAGCGTGCGGCGTGCGTCGGCGGCGTGCAGGTATGAAAGCAGCGCGGCGACGAAGCTGCCGATCCACAGCATGCCGATGCCAGCGCAGGGCGCATCGATCAGCACCGTGGTGCCGTCATGCACGATCGACGCGCCGGCGGCCGTGGCGCTGATCCCCATGAGTGAAAGCAGCAGCGCGCTGGCATGTGCAACAAGCAGTCGCAGCGGATAACCGAGGTAGAACTGCAGCGACGCGATGATCGGCAGCGCGAGCAGCAGCAGGACGACGAGTGCTGTGGCTGGTCGGCGCAGCGCATGCACGAGGTATGTGCCGACGGCCAGCATCGCGACCGCGGCGGCCGCGAGATCCGGCAGCACGAGTTCCGCGAGCGCGGCGACGACCGCCAGCGCGCCGCTCGCCACCAGTGCGGCACGCGGCGGCGTGACCAGTTCCCCGCGCTCGCGCCACAGCAGGACCGCGACGGTCGCCAGCGCCAGGATGCCCCATGGCTCATCGGAGCCGTCGAACAGGCGTCGGGCGACATAGGTCCAGTGCGGCCAGAGCGCCACCAGCCAGGGCGGCCGGCAGCCACCACTCGCGCGGCAGTGAAACGCGCCAGCGCGCAGGCTGGATCGTCGGGCCGTCGTCCTCGACTCCGCCCTCGACCAGCACGCCGTACAGCGGCGACGGCATGGTGCGGCCGATGCGCCCGTAGTGTTCACGTCGCATGGCGTTCCTTCCCGTTGCGACGGCGGCGCAGCCACCACACCAGACCGCCCGCGGCGAGGGTCATCGACAGGAACTCGGGCTCGGGCGTGCTCGGCACCTGGCCGACGGCCAGTTCGCTGACGCCGGCCGGCAGCGCCTGCGGCTGATCGACGCTCGTTTGCTGACCGGTCGGATTGCGTACCACGTGGTCGACGGCGATGAACGACGTGTAATCCGTGAGCAGTCCGTACTTCAGCCCGAGCGCGGTGATCTCCTGCGCCGCCGTCGCATCGTTGACCAGCTTCTGGTAGTCGCCGAGGGTGGCGACTCGGCTGCGGGCCCACAGCGTCGCCAGCGCGGGTGCGTCGCGTCGCGTCGCGCCGGCCGCGACATCGATCGAGTGATGGAAGGCCCCGGCGGCGGTGATGCCTTCAATCTCGATCGAACCGTTTGGCTCACCGCGGAACTTGCCAGTCAGCACGATCGGCCGCTGGGCGAACAGGTCCGGCACCTGCGGCGGGTCGACGTCGTAGGCGTCGAAGCCGCGAAAGTTGATTCGGATGCGCGTCAGCACAGGTGCCTCGATGTAACTGCGGAAGCGGTCGGCCTCGACCGCGGCTTGCTGCGCGTTCAGCACGACGAACGACTCGCCGCGACCGGCACGCCCCAGCCCTTCGATCAGATGACGGTTGACCGACGAGCCGATTCCGAAGGCAAATACGTTGGCCGTGCCGAGGTTGGCGCGGACCAGGTCCATGGCCTCCTTCTCGATAGACACGTAGCCATCGGTGATGACGACGAAGCTGCGGGCGCGATCCGTGTCCGATGGCATGGCGAGTGCCGCCCGCAGCGCCGCCAGCAACTCGGTCGAACCGCCGCCGCGTTGCGCGTTGATGAAGCTGACCGCGGCGTCGACGTTCTCGCGTGTGGCCGGCAGCGATCGCGATGCGAGCTTTGAGTGGCCGCCGGCGAAGGGAATGATGTTGAAGGTGTCGGTCGGACGCAGGTTCGCGACCAGGCCGCGCAGCAGTGTCTTGGCGGTCTCGATGGGAAAGCCATGCATCGAACCCGAGACGTCGAGCACGAAGACGTAGTCGCGCGGGACGATCGCCGCGCTCGGCACGCGCGCCGGCGGCTCGATCATTGCGAGGAAGAAGTTCTCCTCGGGCCCTTCGTGCAGCAGAACGCCTGAAGCGATCGCGCGACCGGCCAGGCGATACTCGAGAACGACGTCGCGGTCCGCATGCTCCGCCGCCGGTGCCAGCGTGGCCCGCACGCTGAGATCGCCTCCGGCGACTTCGAGTCGATGCGTCGGTGAACGCAACTCCTGCACTGGCACCGGTGCGCTGATCTCGACGTTCATGGCGAACGCCGCTTTCGGAGCGACGCCGGCACGCAATGTGGGCTGGGCGATCCAGGTTTCGGGCTGGTGGCTCTCGCGTCCCGGTGCGCCGTTGTAGCGCGGCCCGACGACGGTGGGGAATACGAAGCGGTAGACGCCGTCGGTCGGAACAACGGTTTCCGCGTAGCGCAGGTCGACCGTGATCTCGTCGCCGGGCATGACGTTGGCAATCGCCATCTGGAACACGTTGGGGCGGTGCTGCTCGAGCAGCGACGCGCTCTTGCCCTCGCGTTTCGCACCCTCGTACTCGCGGCGCGCGGCCTGCTTCTCGCGGATCTGTGCCTGTACGACACGGTCGCCGATGCGCATCGTCATCGCCGTGACTGCCGCGCGCGTCGAGGCCGGAAAGACATAGCGCGCCTCGATCGGCGTGGTGCCTTCGTTGCGGTAACGCTGGGTCACGCGTACGTCGGCGATGACGCCGCTGACCTTGACGTCGACCTGGGTCGACTTCAGCGGCAGCGCATCGACGCCGGGGGCCGCCTGCTCGACAACGAAATAGGGCGAGAGCGTCTTGTCGGCGCCTTCGGTCGCCTGGCCGCGTACCAGGCCCGGCAACAGGCACAGCATCAGACTGGCGGCACCGAGTGCGGCCCTCAGCGACGAGCGTGTCGCCCGGACAGAATTTGACGTGGACATCGTCGTGCCCAGTCAGCGAGAGTGGCGTGCGATCGCGTCGACGTCGGCGCGTCGGACCGATGGCGGCAGGCTGGTCCACAACCGTTGTTCACCGTGCACAACCTCGAGCTCGACGGCGCCGTCGGCGAGTTGCGCCAGGGCCGTGGCATCGGCGAGAGGCACTGCAAAAGCCGCGCCGTCCGCACGGCCGAGCGCGATGACTTGCGCTGCGCTGCCGTCGGGCCGCAGTGTCA
This sequence comes from uncultured beta proteobacterium, assembly GCA_963780715.1. Taxonomy (GTDB): domain Bacteria; phylum Pseudomonadota; class Gammaproteobacteria; order Burkholderiales; family Burkholderiaceae_F; genus JALORV01. The sequence continues at coordinate 63,387 of CAWADK010000027.1, read as the reverse complement.
ACGTAGCTTCGCCAAGGCTGCCGGCCGGCGGCACGACGATCAGCACGGGTCCGCCGATCTGGTGGATCAGCACGGCCTGCGCGGTGAGCGGCAGAATCGTCGCCGGCAAGGCGAGGCGCCAGGCGCCCGCCTGGCGCTCGAGCACCTCGACGGTGACGACTTCGATCGTCGCCTGCTGGCCGGCCGGCAACGACAGTACGTCGGCGAGCGCCTCGTCGAATGCCGTCTGGGCGTGCCCGTCGTGCGGATCTTCGTCGCCGCCGCAGCCGTCGAAGTCGCCAGCGACCAGATCGACCGCGCGTCCCGCGCGCTCGACGCGAAGGCGTTCGACGTGCTGGTCCGTGGCCGGCAGCCGTGCACCCAGGTCGATCGGGTGCGGGCCGGCGTTGTGGACGGCCTGCACGACGCGGATGTCGGCCAACGACCCGAGCATTCGTACATCGAATGCGGAACTCGTCAGGTGCAGGTCGCGGGCCACGAGCAGCGCCGGCGGCAGCGGTGTCGCGCTGCCCGGGTCGACCCGAGCCGTCGTCTGAGTCGCGGGGGTGGGGGGTGTGGCTGCTGCCGGTGCTGCGAACAGCAGGGCCAGCAGTTGGGCCGCCGTCATGGCGCCATCCCGAAGCAAGGTGAAGGCCGTCATCTCGTTCTCCTCGAAGGGCCCGCGGTGCGGGTACGGGACGAACGATCGGCGCCGCGTGCGAAGCGATGACGAAGTGACGGCGCGTCGAATGTGAAGACGGTGTGAAAGCTGGCTGACGAACAGCCTATGCCGGATGTCGTCGAACCCTAGGCCAAGCGATGAATGGTCAACGGGGCGCCTGGCATGGACGATCTGGTCTGCCAGCAAATCGCTGCCGACCAACCTCGGAGAAGTCCATGCGAATCGAATTGAGAAGGTCCCTGCCGCCTTCGGACGACGAGATCCGTTATGTGCGCCTGGCGCGCGGTTTGCGTGCCATCGCCGCGGCCCTCGTAGTCGGCGGCATCGTCGTCGCCACGTTCGAAGCAGCACCGCCCGCCCAGCGCGTCAGGCCGACCGATGTCACGCCCGAAGACGCCAGGGCCTATGCCTTCATTGAGCCGCACGCGGCGATGGCGACCGCCGCGCCGGCGGCACAGTCTGTCGTGGCCGCCGCTCGCGAAACCGATTCAGCACAAACGCGTCTTGATCGTGGCGAAGACATCCGCGGCTGAGTCGGGCGGCGGATGCATGCAGGGGGCGCTTAGGCCGTTTGGCATACGTCGCCTGTTGGAGTGCATTCCCCGCGCGCGCCGTTTACGGTCGCAGTCCCTGGGATCCGGCATGAAACTGAAGCGATATTCGCTACTACTCGGGATGGGCACGCTGGCCACGGCGGTCATGGCCGGCCCGCGTGTCGTGGCGGACAGCGCGTGTCCGCACTACGCCGTGGACATCGAAGCCTTCGCGACCTGCGACGGCGACCGCGTTGCGAGTCCGGACCCGTTCCGGCTCGACGCCAGCGAACTGCTTGCTGAACCGGAGGTCCCGCTGCACAAGCGCACCGGCAGTGGCCTGTACGTCGATGCGGTACATGCCGAAGCGATCAAGCGCCGGAATCCGGACGAGGTGGTGTTCGTCGACATCCGCAGCCCGGTGGAACTCGGGCTGACCGGCCATCCGAAGGTGGTGGACCTCAACGTGCCCTACCGCGACTTCGTCCAGCCGCTCGTCTGGGACGATGCGAGGGGCGCCTGGTCGATGAAGACCAACCCCCGCTTCTCGGCACAACTTGACAGCGAACTGCGTCGTCGCGGCGCCACGCACGACACCGTCGTGATGCTGCTGTGCCGTGCGGGCGACCGCAGCGCGCAGGCGGCGGACGCGTTGTCTTTGCTCGGCTATCGCAACGTGGTCAGTGTCGTGGACGGATACGAAGGGGACATCGGGCCGGACGGCCGGCGTTCCCTCAATGGTTGGAAGAATGCGGGCCTGCCATGGACCGCTGAGGCGCACTCCGCGCTCATGGCCCGACGTCGCTGACCGACAGTTCCCTGGCACTCCAGGCGTTCCGGGGCTCAGCCTCCGGTCGTCTGGAGTTTTTTTTGCGCAGCGACGACGGCTTCAGTGCGGTTGCTGACGTCGAGCGCACGGAAGATCGCGAGCAGATGCACCTTGACGGTTCCTTCCGAGAGGCCGAGTTCACGCGCGATCAGCTTGTTCGGCATTCCGCGCGCCAGCAGCGCAAGGACCTCGAGCTGCCGCTGCGTCAGGCCGTGGTTGGGCGCCTCCTGCCGTTCCGCGCTGACCGTGCCGTTCGCGCTCCTGTCCCCACCGCCGAGCAGCCGCAGCGGCGCGTACGTGCCGCCCGACAGGACCAGGCGCACCGCCTGCAGGATCACCGCCGCCGTGTCCGACTTCGGAATGAAGCCGGCCACGCCCGAGTTGATCAGTTCGCGCACCAGCGACGGCGATTCCTCGGCTGAGACGACGATGATCGGCAGCGTCGGGCAGCGGTCGCGCAGGCGACCGATCCAGGGCACACCGTCGGATCCGGGCATGTGCAGGTCGAGCAGTGCCAGGTCGGCGTCGCGGTCCGCCAGCCGCTCGACGTCCGCGGCGTTGGCGGCCTCCAGCCACTCGATGTCAGCGGCCAGCGCAGACAGCGCATGGCGCATTGCCAGTCGGACCATTTCGTGGTCGTCGGCGAGCAGGATTCTCAGGCTGCCACTGGCGGCGTCCGGGTCGGGGCGGTAAGGTGCGTGCGGCATCGCGCGGTGAACATACGCCCGCCGATGCGCCGCAGGCAAGGGGAAGCAGTCCGGACATGAATTTTCACGCGAGTCCGAGGCGGGAAGTCTTGCTGCTGCTGACGCTGGCGGCCGTCCTGCTTGCCGGCTGCAGTCTTGCGCCGCCGGCCGGAGTCGACAAGGTGGACCACGCGCAGGCCGCTGACGGTCAGTCCGATCTCGCTGCCGCACAGCTGGAAGGAATCCGAGTTCATCCAGGGAACCCGAGTCGACCTGACCTTCGGTGTCGCCGCGCTGGCCGAACCGACCTCGGTATACGTGGCCCGCACGGGCCTGACGTTCCGGGCGTCCGTCAACGGGCGCTTCGTGGACGAAACGGGTGACGCGAACTCCCCGACGGTCAACATCGCCAGTTACCGCTCGACGCCGTCATTTCGCGTGCCGGTCGAGTTTCTGCACGTATCGGTCCGAACACGCTGACACTCGAGCTGTTCGCGCCCGCCGGCTCGCGCTACCGCCAACTGGGAATTCTCTATGTCGGCCCGGCGGAGCTGGTCGAGAAGCTGGCGTTTCGCCGTTGGCTGGCGTTTCACGCCGGGCCGATGGCCATGGGTGTCATCCTGTTCGCGATTGGACTGGTCTCTCTGGGACTGTGGAGCGGGCGGCGCGACCAGGACCTGTTCATGCTGCTGGCGTGCGGCTCCATGCTCTGGGCGGTGCAGATCCTGCTCTACCAGTGGCCGACGCCGCTGCTGCCGGGACGGCACTGGGGCGTGTTCACGATGGCGCTGTACGTCTGGTGGCCTGTGCTGCTGGGCGTGTTCTTCCTGCGCTTCGCGTATCGGCAGTCCCGTGCCATGGAACGGTTCGCGGTGGGGATCGCGGTGGCTGCCGCGCCGGTGCTCTACCTCGGCGACGACTTCGGCTGGGGCCTGCAGGCGTCGATCGGTGTGCGGCTGTGTGTGCTGATCTTCATCGGAATAGCACTGGCGGCCGTGCTGCGCTACGCGCTCGAGCTGCGCACCAAGACCGGTTATGCGCTTTTCGTGGCAGGGTCGATCGGTGTCTTCGTGGCGATCTTCGACTTCATCCGGTCGCTTTATCCGGACTCCGACCGCGTGTTGATCCTGAATCCGTATTCCGGCGTCGCCGTCGTGCTGTTCACCGGATGGATGCTGCTGGAGCGCTACCACAAGGCCTATGCCGACTTCGAGCTGCTCAACCGGGACCTCGAGCAGCGGGTCGACCAGGCCAACGTGGAACTGCATCGGCGGCTCGAGCAGGTCGAGTCCGCGCGCGCGTCCGCCGAGCAGGCCAATATTGCCAAGTCGCGCTTCTTCGCGGCCGCCAGCCACGATCTGCGCCAGCCCCTGCACTCCCTGGGCCTGTTTGCCAGCGCGCTCCGGGATGTGGTCGGAACGTCTGAAGGCCACGACCTGGTGGGCCGCATCGGAGACTCCATCGGCGCACTCGACCGGCTGTTCGACGAACTGCTCGATGTGTCGCGACTGGATGCTGGCGTGGTCGAGGTGCGCCGCGCCAACCTGGCCTTGCAGCCCTTGTTCGATCGGCTGGAAACCGGGTTCGTTGGCGAGGCGGTGGCCAAGGGTCTGGCACTGCGCTTCGTTCCGACGGCGCTGGCCGTCAACTCGGATCCGATCCTGCTCGAGCGCGTCCTGACGAATCTCGTGTCGAATGCGCTGCGTTACACGCAGCATGGGGGCGTGCTGATCGGCGCGCGCGGGCGCGGGCTGCGGGTGCGGGTGCAGGTCTGGGACACCGGAGGCGGAATTCCGGACGACCAGCGCGCGCTGATCTTCGACGAGTTCTACCAGATCGGAAATCCGGGGCGCGACCGGCGCAAGGGGCTCGGACTCGGACTCGCCATCGTGCGTCGACTCACGGTCCTGCTGGACCATCCGCTGACGTTCCGCTCCGTCGTTGGCCGCGGTTCGTGCTTTGAACTGACGCTGCCGGCGGCCGACGCTCCCGTCGACGCCGCGCGGGTGGAGGAGAGTGCGCCTCCGGTGTCGCCATTCACCGTCGCTCGCGCGCTGGTGATCGACGACGACCCGGACATCTGCGAAGCCACGCGACGCCTGCTGGCCGGCTGGGGTGTCGAGGTACGCACCGCACATGGCCTCGCGGACGCGTTCGATCAGCTGCGGCCGGGTTTCACGCCCGATGTCTTGCTGGCCGACCTGCGGCTCGGGCAGGAGATCGACGGTATCGGCCTGGTCGAACAACTGCGCGAGCACCTTGGCACTGACGTGCCTGCACTGCTGATCTCCGGCGACACCGGGGCGCGGGAGCTCGCTCGCGTGAAGGAAAGCGGCTTGCTGCTGCTGACCAAGCCAGTGGCGCCGGCCAGGCTGCGCAGCGCCATGCATGCACTGCTGACAGCGCGACCACGCTGACGCACAGCGGTCAGCGCAACCGGCGTCGAGGCAGCGCCAGGGTGGCGATGGCGCCGCCGTCCGGATGGTTGGACAGCCGGGCGGCGCCTCCATGCAGCGTCGCGACTTCGCGCACGAATGCGAGGCCGAGCCCCGTTCCCTTGCGGCCCGTGTCCGGCCGCGGCAGCGAGAAGAACTTCTCGAACACCCGCTCCTCGGCGAATGGCGGCAGGCCGGGCCCGTGGTCGCGTACCGTCAGTTCCACCCGCCCGCGCACTTCGTGCGCGTCGACGGTGACGGTGGTTTCCCGGGGCGAGAACTCAACGGCGTTGAACACCAGGTTCGCCAGGGCCCGCTGCAGCAGGAAGCGGTCACCCATGACGGTGAGGTCGGGATCGACGTCGATGAAGAGCTCGACGTTGCGCTGTGTCGCCAGTGGCGTCATCTCGTCGCGCACGGCGTCGGCGATCTCGGCCAGTGCCACGATCTCCTTCTGCGGCAGCGCGCGCTTGCGCTCCAGGCCCGACAGTTCCAGCATGCGCTCCACCAGGTCCTGCGCGCGCCGGGCCTGTTCCTCGACGTTGCCGACGAAGCGGATGCGGGCGTCCTCGGGCAGCGGTTCGCGCAGCAACTCGGCGGCGCCGCGGATCGCCGCGAGCGGACTCTTGATCTCGTGCGTCAGCGCGGCGACGTACTCGTCGACATAGCTCTTGCCCGCCAGCGCGTCGCGCATGTCGGAGAATGCCGCCCGCACCGAGTGCGCCAGGGGCCGCGCTTCGCCCGGCCGCGCGCGCAACGCACGCCAGACATCGGTCACCAGGCCGAAGGGACGGACCAGCCAGACGGTGACCATCAGCAGCAGCAATGCGAAGGCAGCCACCGCGATGACGCCGACGATGATGAGCTTGTCGCGGGCGTTCGCGATGAACGGTGAAAACGCGGCGATCGGCTTGCCCACGCCGACCATGCCGACAATCTCGTCGGCGGCATCGGGCGCGCCGCGCTCGCGGATCGCCGCTCCCACGTACATCACGGCGGACGTCGGATCGCCGGGGTCCGCAAGGGTCGTGCGGGCGCCGTACTGGCCCGCGAGCGTGCGGCCGACGTCGATCCATGTGCGGTAGTCCTTGCCCACGTCGCGCCCCGCCGAATCGAACAGCACGACGCCGTTGGCATCGGTCACATAGACGTGCAGGTCGATGCGTGTCTTCTGGACGTTGAAGATGCGGGCGTTGAGCGGCCGCTTGACCAGTTGCTGCAGCGTGCGTTCCAGGTCCTCGGTCTGGATCACTCCGCTGTAGGCCTGCCGTTCGAGCAGCGTGGCGAGCAAATTGGCGGTATCGACCAGCGACTCCTCGGCGGACTCGCGGTAGCGCGGATCGAGATCGAGACTGACGCGATACAGGAGGAAGACCACCGCGGCGATGTAGACCACGACGACGCCGAGGAAGATGCGCGTGCGCTTTGACATCAGGTTCTTGCTGGCGGTGCGAGCACGGGAACTTGCCTTTCGCAGTGCTCAGGGATGGTGCGCTCCAGAGGTGTCCGGGCGCTCAGGCAAGGTCCTCGCGCAGCGAATAACCCATGCCGCGGTGCGTCGAAATCGGGTCGACGGTGGCATCGACCTCGCGCAGCTTGGCGCGCAGCGCCTTCACGTGGGCATCGACGGTGCGATCGAAGGCGGCTGCCGGATCGTCCCAGGCGCGCTCCATCAGCTCGTCGCGCGAGAACACGCGGCCCGGACGTTCGACCAGTACTTTCAGCAGGCGGTACTCGGTGCGAGAGAGCTCCAGCGGACGGCCGCGGAAGCGGATCGACTTCTTCTCGTCGTCGATGCTGAACACGCCCGCGGTGGCGGGAGACGACGGTGCCGCCCGTTGCGTCCGCCGCAGCACGCTGCGCACGCGCGCGACGAGTTCGCGCGGCGAAAACGGCTTGGCCATGTAATCGTCGGCGCCCAGTTCGAGTCCGACGACGCGATCGACTTCGCTCGAGCGCGCGGTGAGGAAGATTGCCGGCAACGCGGGATCGAGCTCGCGCAGCTGCCGGAAGAGATCGAAACCGCTGGTGTCGGGCAGGCCGATATCGAGGATCGCCAGTGCCGGGCCGCGCTGCCGGACAGCCTTCAGCGCGTCGGCGCCGGTGCCGCACCAGTCGGGCTCGAAGCCGTCGGTCGCGAGCGCGTAGACGATCGTGTCGGCGATGGCGGGCTCGTCTTCCACCACCAGGATGCGCGGCTTCATGATGTCGCGGCGATTTCCAGCGGCAAGGTCGCCTGCAATTCACGACCGGCGATCATCGTGCGATTGCGCCCGCCCTTCTTGGCCAGTGACAGTGCACGGTCGGCGCGCTGCAGCAGTTCGGTCGGAGTTTCGGTCGCTTCCCAGGTCGCGACGCCGGCGGAAAACGTCTGGCGATCCGGCATCAGCGGACGCAGTCGATCGACCAGTTGCGCGGCCTGGTCGGCCGTGCAGGCCGGCAGCACAAGCGTGAATTCCTCGCCCCCGTAGCGCGCCAGCAGATCGGTCGGCCGCATCTGCTTGAGCCAGGCCTGGGCCGCGCCGCGCAGAAGCGCGTCGCCCGCGGCATGGCCGCGCCGGTCGTTGTAGCGCTTGAAGTGATCGAGATCCATCATGACCAGCGTCAGCGGCTGCCCGCTGCGCCGCGCACGCGCAAACTCGACCGGCAGCGCCTCGTCGAGCGTGCGGCGGTTGGCGATTCCGGTCAGTCCATCCTCCTGGGCGAGATGCGACATGCGGTCGAGCAGGGCGCTGTTGGCGCGCAGCGTGCGCAGCGTGAGGCCGATCAGCGTCAGGGCAAGCAGCAGGGCGGTCGCCGAGAAGGCAATCAGCGCGACGCGTGCCGTGTCGCTCAGCCCTTCAGCCTGTCGCGCCGATGCGGCGGCGCGTGCGTGGGTGCTGCTCACCAGCTCGGTCAGGGAGTGTTCAAGTGCGTCGAACTCCGCCGACGAGGCCAGCAAGGCGGCACGCGACGGCCCTGCGCCGTCGCTCCCCGGCTCAGCTGCCTGCCTGGCAATCCGCTCGAAGCCCAGCAGCGACTGCTGCAGCGGCGACAGCTTCGCGTGGTGATCGGCCGGCATCTCGAGTTCGGCCAGGCGTTCAAGGCGTCTGCGCAGATCGCCGGCAAGTTGACCCAGCGCCGCGAACTCGGACGCGGACACGGCGGGGTCGGCCGTGCGCGGCAGTTCGCGGCCATTGCGTGCCTGCCAGGCGCGGAGATCAGCACTGGTCTGCTGGACCTCGAGCGCCGCCTGCGACAGGGTCAGTGCGTATTCGTAACGCCGATGTACCTCACTATCAAACGACAGCGCTCGCAGCGCCAGCACGACTCCACCTGCCATCAGGGCGGCGGCGAGCAGTACCAGCCACGCCTGGCGGGCGAGTCCGGTCTTGGTGTGGGGAATTGGCGGGTTCACAAGCGAGCAGGGTTGCTGTAGATAATTCTATGGTCCGGCGGAGCGGACCTGAGTTCCAAATGCCAGTCGCACCAGCCGGCGCTGGCCGCCGTGCGGCTTCAGACACCCCAGGTGACGTCGACCTGTCGCTTCTGCGCGGCGCGCAGCATCTCGATCAGCGGAAATGCGCGCTGGCCCAGAGTGATCGGCGCCTCTGCGGCCGGACCCTCCTTGCCGCGCTTGTCGTCCTGCTCGGCGGCCGCCGCAGCCTCCTTCGCGTGCGCCTTTTCCTGCTCGACGGCAGCCAAAAGGCGGCTCAGGGCGTCGGGCACCTGCTCCGCGGTGATCACGCCCCGCGGGGCGTCGGGGCGACCGATGATTTCAAGGATGCGGCGCGTTGTTTCGGCGAACATGAAGATCTCGCCGGCGGCCTTCGAACGGAAGACAACGAGGGACATGGGAGGAGGCAATGCGGCAGGCGCCGCATGGAGGTGTCAATGTGACGTCGCGCTGCCCGCAACGTGGCGCCGCCGACGACGTGTCGATGGCGCTTGATTGTAGGCCGATGTGATTTGCCGGCCGATGCGATCGCCGCGCCCCTCCGGGCCGGTGTAGTCAACGACGATCGTCGATGCGGGCGACCGTGTTTTCGACGATCTCGTCGACCTCCTGTCCGTAGACGAACGGGAGCATGAGAATCACTCCGACGAAACTGAGGATGAACAGTGCGCCGTCGCCCAGCGCAAGGGGCAGGGCCGTCGTTACCAGCGCGGCCAGCGGAAAGTGTTCCTGGATCATGAGGGCACCTCGCTTTCGAGCACGGAGCCACCTTAGCGCGACGCAGCCAGCGCTGATACCGCAGACTGCGGCGGCAAAGTGTGGAATCTTCGCGCTCGTCGGGTTTCGTCCTGCACATGGGTAGGAACCCGGCCTACACGGTGCCGCCGCTATACTGATTTGCGCGTTTCAACATGTGGAGCCAACGGAGACTTTCACGATGGGCAAAGGTGACAGGCGCACGCGACGCGGCAAGATCTACAACGGCAGCTACGGCAAGAAGCGGCCGCAGGGCCGCAAGCCGGTCGCGCCGGCGCAGCCGCGGCCGGCCAGGCCTCGGTAGCGCACGGAGTGTCGAGGCGGAGCCGGGCTACCCCGGCTCTTTTTGTTTCAAGGTAGCGGCACTCCATTGCGCGATGGCAGGTTTTCAATGAACGTCAACATCCGCGGCCTCGCGCGCGCGCTGCCGCTTCTGCTGGCGCTGCTCGCGAGCTGCAGTGAGCGCCTCGAATGGCGCGAGCTGAAGTCGCCCGATGGCTACAGCGTCATGCTTCCGGGGCGTGCGCAGACGGTGGCGCGCGACGTCGAGTTCGAGGGACAGAAACTCCCGGTGTCCATGACGTCCACCGGCGTCGGAGACGCCATGTTTGCGGTCGGTGTGGTCCAGTTGCCGGCGGCGGTCGCGGCGGACGCTGCGGCGCGGGAGCGCGCGATCGCCCATTTCCGCGATGGCCTGGTGCGCAACATTGGCGGCACCGTGACGACCTCGGCGCCTGCCGCACTGACCCTGGCGCCGGGATCGCCCCACGGTGTGAAGGCCGGGCAGTCGGTGGAGGCCAAGGGCCGCGCCGGGGCGGACGGGCGATCGGCCGCGCTTGCAGCCCGCTTCTTCATCGTCGATGATCGCTTGTTCGAGGTCATTGCCCTGGGTGGCGAAGGCGCCATCGAGCAGAACGCGCTCGACACTTTCTTCACCTCGTTCCGCTTGCAGCCCTAGGAGGTCCGCCATGAAGCTCGAGAATCCCTCGGTCCACGCCACCACGCTCGAACACTTCTGGATGCCGTTCACGGCGAACCGCGCGTTCAAGGCGGCGCCGCGGCTGCTGGCGAAGGCCGACGGCATGTACTACTGGACGCCGGAGGGGCGGCAGGTGCTCGACGGCACCGCGGGCCTGTGGTGCGTCAATGCCGGCCACAACCGCAAGCCGATCGTCGAGGCCGTGCAGCGGCAGGCCGCGACGATGGACTACGCGCCGCCGTTCAGCATGGCGCACCCGATCGCGTTCGAGGCGGCCACGGCGGTCGCGAAGGTTGCGCCGGCGGGCATGCAGCGCGTGTTCTTCACCAACTCGGGCTCCGAGTCGGCCGACACGGCGATCAAGATGGCGCTCGCGTACCACCGCGCCAAGGGCGAACCGAGCCGTCGCATCATCATCGGCCGCGAACGCGGCTATCACGGTGTCAACATCGGCGGCACGATGGCGGGCGGCATCCCCGGCAACCGCAAGGCGTTCCCGGCGATGATGGCGGGCGTCGACCACATCCGCTCGACGCACGACCTGGCGCGCAATGCGTTCTCGCAGGGCCAGCCGGCGCACGGTGCCGAGTTCGCCGACGAACTGGACCGCCTGGTCGCGTTCCACGATCCAAGCAACATTGCAGCGGTGATCGTCGAGCCGATGGCCGGCTCGGCGGGGGTGCTGATCCCGCCGCAGGGCTACCTCGAAAAGCTTGCGGCCACGTGCAAGAAGCACGGCATCGTGCTGATCTTCGACGAGGTCATCACCGGCTTCGGGCGGCTCGGCACGCCGTTCGCCGCGCACTACTTCAACATCACGCCCGACCTTCTGACCTGCGCCAAGGCGATCAACAACGCGGCGGTGCCGATGGGCGCGGTGATTGCGAAGAACGAGATCTACGACACCATCGTCAACGCGGCACCCGAAGGCCAGATCGAATTCCTGCACGGCTACACCTATTCGGCGCACCCGCTGGCCTGCGCGGCGCTGCTGGCCACGCAGCAGCTCTATGTCGACGAGCAACTCTTCGCGCGGTCGAAGGCCATGGCGCCGAAACTGGAGGCGGCGCTGCACTCGCTGAAGGATGCGCGCCATGTCATCGATATCCGCAACCTCGGCCTGGTCGGCGGCATCGAGCTCGAGCCGCGCGCGGGGGCGATCGGGCGTCGCGGGCTCGAGGCGCACGTGAAGTGCTTCGAGGCCGGCGTGCTGGTGCGCTTCACCGGCGACATCCTGGCGCTGTCGCCGCCGCTGATCATTGAAGAAGCGCAGATCGGGCGCATCGTCGAAACGATCCGCACAGCACTTAATTCGATCGAGTAAGGACATGGGCAAGAACGAAGCACAACTCGCGGATATCACGCACTGGATCGCCGGCCACCGCGTGGACGGGGCCGCCGGGCGTACCGGCGAAGTATTCAATCCCGCGACCGGCGAAGTGACCGGCCTGGTGCGTCTGGCCGATGCCGGCACCGTCGACGCGGCGGTCGACGCGGCACGCACTGCGTGGCCCGCGTGGGCAGAGACCTCGGCGCTGAACCGCGCGCGGGTGATGTTCCGCTTCAAGGAACTGCTCGACCGCCATCACGACGAACTGGCCCGCATCATCACCCGCGAGCATGGCAAGGTCGTTTCCGATGCCAAGGGCGAAGTCCAGCGTGGTCTCGAGATCGTCGAGTTCGCCTGCGGCGCGCCGCAGCTGCTGAAGAGCCAGTTTTCGGACAACATCGGTGGCGGCATCGACAACTATTCGCTGCGCCAGCCGCTCGGTGTCGTCGCCGGTATCACGCCGTTCAATTTTCCGTGCATGGTGCCGATGTGGATGTTCCCGTTGGCACTCGTGTGCGGCAATGCGTTCATCCTGAAGCCGTCGGAACGCGATCCGAGCGCATCGCTGCTGATCGCGGAACTGCTGAAGCAGGCCGGGCTTCCGGACGGAGTGTTCAGCGTCGTGCAGGGCGACAAGGTGGCGGTCGATGCGATCCTGCAGCACCCGGGCATCGCGGCGGTGAGCTTTGTCGGTTCGACGCCGATCGCCGAATACATCCAGCAGCAGGGTGTGGCGCACGGCAAGCGGGTGCAGGCGCTGGGCGGAGCCAAGAACCACATGGTCGTGATGCCGGACGCGGATCTCGACCAGGCCGCCGACGCGCTGGTGGGCGCGGCCTACGGCTCGGCCGGAGAGCGCTGCATGGCGATCTCGGTCGGTGTCGCGGTCGGGCACATCGCCGACGAACTGATCGAGAAGCTGAAGCCGCGCATCGCGAAGCTGCGCATCAAGGACGGCTTGGAGCCGGATGCCGACATGGGTCCGGTCGTGACCGCGGCGCATCGGCAGAAGATCCTGGGCTACATCGACCAGGGCCTGAAGGAGGGCGCCAGTCTCGTGCTCGACGGCCGCAAGCACGCGGTGGCGGGCCGCGAGAAGGGCTTCTTCCTCGGTGCGACGCTGTTCGACCACGCGCGACCGGACATGACGATCTACCGCGAGGAGATCTTCGGCCCGGTGCTGACGATGTTGCGGGTGCCGGATTTCGCGGCCGCGCTCGAGCTTGTCAATTCGCACGAGTACGGCAATGGCGTGGCCTGCTACACGTCCGATGGCGGCACCGCGCGCGAGTTCGCGCGCCGCGTGCAGGCTGGCATGGTCGGCATCAACGTGCCGATACCGGTACCGATGGCGTTCCACTCCTTCGGAGGGTGGAAGCGTTCGCTGTTCGGCGACCACCACGCGTACGGCGAAGAGGCCGTGCGCTTCTACACGCGCTACAAGAGTGTCATGCAGCGCTGGCCCGATCCGGCGTCGAGCAAGGGGCCCGAGTTCATGATGCCGGTGAACCGGTAGTAACCGCTCGCCCTGCGCGAGATCAGCGGCGCGCGCGTGCCGCGAGGGCCGGGCGCAGTTCGGCGGCGGCGCGTCGCAGCAGGTCGGCGGTGGTTGCCCAGTCGATGCAGGCGTCGGTCACCGAGACACCGTAGCGCAGCTGCGCGAGGTCGGCCGGGATCGGCTGGTTGCCCGCGCTAAGGTGGCTCTCCAGCATCAGGCCGACGATCGAGCGGTTGCCTTCCTTGATCTGGTGCACGCAGTCCATGAACACCAGCGGCTGCAACGCCGGGTCCTTCATCGAGTTGCTGTGCGAGCAGTCGACGACGATGTTGGCCGGCAATCCGGCCTTCTGCAGCGCTGCTTCCGCCAGTCGCACGCTGACCGTGTCGTAGTTCGGCCGGCCGCCGCCGCCGCGCAGCACGACGTGACCGAGCCGATTGCCGCGCGTGCGAACAATCGCGGCGCGGCCGTCGGGCCCGATACCGAGAAAACTGTGCGGCGAACGCGCCGAGCGGATTGCATTGATGGCGACGTCGAGGCCTCCATCGGTGCCGTTCTTGAATCCGACCGGCGTCGACAGTCCGCTCGCCATCTCGCGATGCGTCTGCGACTCGGTGGTACGGGCGCCGATCGCATACCAGCTGATCAGATCCGCGAGGTACTGCGGCGACAGCGGATCGAGCGCCTCGCTACCGGTCGGCAGCCCGAGATCGGCGAACGCCAGCAGCAACTCGCGCGCGCGTCGCATGCCGAGGCCGATGCGGAACGAGTCGTCCATGTCCGGATCATTGATGAACCCCTTCCAGCCAGTCACGGTGCGCGGCTTCTCGAAGTAGACGCGCATCACCAGCAGCAGCACGTCGGCCAGCTCGTCGGCGAGCGCGCGCAGCCGCCGTGCATAGTCGAGTGCCGCTGCGGGATCGTGGATCGAGCACGGCCCGACCACGACGAACAGCCGCGCATCCTCGCGGTCGAGGATGCGCGTCAGCTGCTCGCGGCCGCGCTGCACCGTGCCCGCGCCGGCCGGCTCGAGCGGCAGCTCGTGCTTGACCTGCGACGGCGGCGGCATGTCGTCGAGGCCGACGACGTTCAGGTTGTCAGTGGCAGGGGTCTGCATCGGGGCCGAGGGCGCGGCCTGCGGGCCGGGCGCAGAGCGAACGATACGACAGCGGCGCCGCCGGCTGGCGCGCGCGCGACACACGCGGTCGATCACTTAGACTGCGCCGCGAACGTAGTCCCGGGGGGAGCCATGAAGAATCGTCGGTCGCGGGCGCACTGGGCCTGCGCGCTAGTGCCGGTGCTGCTGGCGACGTGGATCGGGGCGGCGTACGCCCAGGGCGCCGTGCAGCCACCCGAGACCGCGAGCAAGCCGCTCGGTCGACCCAAGATCGGGCTGGTGCTGTCCGGCGGCGGCGCGCGCGGCGCGGCGCACATCGGTGTGCTCAAGGTGCTCGAGGAACTGCGCGTTCCGGTCGACGTGATTGCCGGCACCAGCATGGGAGCGATCGTCGGTGCGGCGTATGCCACCGGACTGACGATTCCGGAGATGGAAGCGGCGGTCGCGAAGATCACGACGCCGTCGCTGTTCACCGACAAGCCACCGCGTGCGGACCAGTCGATGCGGCAGAAGACCGACGACCAGCTGCCGTACCTGATACCGGAACTGGGCATCGGCAAGGACGGAGTGGCCCTGCCCAAGGGCATCGTCACCGGGGTGGCGCTGGAGGGCGAACTGCGCAAGCTGGTGCAGATCGCCAATGTGCGCAGCTTCGACGAGCTGCCGATCCCGTTCCGTGCGATTGCCACCGACATCGGCACCGGCGAGATGGTCGTGCTGAAGGAAGGCAGCGTGGTGGCGGCGATCCGCGCCTCGATGTCGGTGCCCGGCGCCGTCGCGCCCGTGACGATCGGCAAGCGGCAGCTGGTCGACGGCGGGCTGGTGAACAACCTGCCGATCGACATTGCCCGCTCGATGGGCGCCGACATCATCATCGCGGTCAACCTCGGCACACCGTTGCTGCGACCGGACGAAATCACCTCGGTGCTGAGCGTGACCCTGCAGATGATCAACATCCTGACCGAGCAGAACGTCGGGCGCTCGCTGAAGGAACTGCGCGCCGGCGACGTGCTGATCGTGCCGGAACTTGGAAACTTCTCCTCGGCCGACTTCGACAACCTGATGACGACGGTGCCGATCGGCGAGGAGGCGGCCTGGAGAGTGGCCGATCGCCTGCGGGCGCTGTCGCTTCCGCCCGAGCAGTACGCAGCGCTGCGCAGCAAGCAGGCGGCGCCGACGGCGTCCACGCCGGTCATTGTCGAAGCAATCAAGGTCGAGGGAACCGCGCGCGTGTCGCCGGTGGTCGTGCTGCAGTCGCTGCGCACGCAGGTCGGTGATCCGATCGAACGCGACAAGATCGACCTGGACATGCGCCGCGTCTATGGCCGGGGCGATTTCGAGAACGTCAACTACACGGTCGAAGAGATCGATGGCAAGCAGACTCTCGTCGTGCTCGTCAAGGAAAAGCCCGAGCGCCACTACTTCCGCTTCGGGCTGGAGCTCGATGCCGATCTCGGCAAGGACGCCAACTTCAACCTGTACGCGTCGCACCGCGCCAAGTGGCTCAATTCGTGGGGTGCGGAATGGCGCAATGACCTCGTACTGGGCACGAACGTGCTGCTGGGCACGGAGTTTTATCAGCCGCTCGGGCCGCGCCAGTACTTCTTCGTTGCGCCGCAGCTGCGCTACGCGATCGATCCCTGGTACCTGTTCTTCGACGGCGTGCGCGTTGCCGAGTACCAGGACACCTCGTGGGAGGCGCAGCTCGACCTCGGCGCCAACATCATCGAATACGGCGAGGTTCGCCTTGGTGCCGTCTATGGCCGGCGATCATTCGAGTTGCAGAGCGGCAGCCTCCTGTTTCCTGGCCGGCTGTCGACTTCCATCGGGGGGGTCGAAGGGGTGGCACGGTTCGATCGACTCGACAGCGTCAATTTCCCGCACAGCGGCTATTTCGCGTCGGCAGGCATCTATTCGTCGCTGTCGGCGCTGGGCGCTGACGACGTGTACACGAAGTGGGAAGCACGCCTCAACGGCGCGGCGACCTGGGGGCGGCACACGCTGGAAGCGCTGGTGACGGCCGGCGGCAAGGTGGGCAGCAATGACATCGCGCTCTACGACCAGTTCAATCTCGGCGGTTTCCTCTATCTGTCGGGGCTGCAGCGCCAGCAGATCAAGACCCAGGACTTCCAGTTCGGCCGGCTCATCTACCGCACCAAGCTCGCCGATTTCACCTTCTTCGAAGGGATGTACCTCGGCGGTTCGGTCGAAATGGCGCGCGTGGTGCCGCTGACCGAATTCTCGCCGAGCAAGCCCGCCGACGTGAGGACGAACATTTACGCGGGGTCGCTGTTCTTCGGATTCGACTCGCCGCTCGGGCCGCTGTATGTCGGCTACGGCTATGCGGACCGGAACAACTCGGCCGTGTACCTGTTCCTCGGCCGGCCGTAGCTACCCGGTGTCACGCAGCGAACGCCGGTACTGGATCGCCTCGGCCACGTGTTGCGAGGTGATGCCCTCCGCGTCGGCCAGGTCGGCGATCGTCCGGGCCACCTTAAGCACGCGGTGATACGCCCGCGCTGACCAGCCCAGGCGCACGCTGGCGGCGTGCAGCAGTTTCTGCACCGGCTCGTCGATCGCGCAGGCTTCCTCCAGTTCGGCGCCCTGCAACTGGTCGTTGAGCCTGCCCTGGCGCGCAATCGCCCGGTCGTAGGCCTTGCGTACACGTTCCGCCACGAAGCGCGTCGGCTCGCCGTCCGGCAGGGCAACGATCGCTTCGTCGGGCAATGAATTCACTTCCACGCGCATGTCGATGCGGTCGAGCAGCGGCCCGGAAATGCGGTCCTGGTAGCGCGCCACCATGTCGGGTGTGCAGCGACAGGCGATCGACGCGTGACCGAAGTAGCCGCACGGGCACGGATTCATCGCGCCGACCAACTGGAAACGCGCCGGGAAGTCGACCTGGCGCGCCGCGCGCGAGATCGTGATCTTTCCTGACTCAAGCGGCTGTCGCAGTGTCTCGAGCACCCGTCGGTCGAACTCGGGCAACTCGTCGAGGAACAACACGCCGTGGTGGGCGAGCGAGATCTCGCCCGGCATCGGCGGCGAGCCGCCACCGCAGAGCGCCACCGCGCTCGCGGTGTGATGCGGAGCACGGAAGATCCGCGTGGCCCAGCGCTGCGGGGCAAACTGGCCGACCAGGCTCAGCACTGCTGCTGATTCGAGCGCCTCGTGGGTGGTCATCGGTGGCAGGATGCCGGCAAAGCGCTGCGCCAGCATCGTCTTGCCGGTACCCGGCGGACCGACCAGCAGGACGCTGTGTCCGCCGGCCGCCGCGACCTCGATCGCTCGACGCGCCGCGAGCTGGCCCTTGACGTCGAACAGATCCGGGTAGATCGGCGGCGTCAGCCGAACCATCGCATGATGCTCGGTGATCGCCTTGGCTGCGGTGTCACCGGCCTCGGCACGGAGGTGCTCGACGACCTGCAGCAGCGTGCGCGCCGGGAAGATCGGGATACCGCCGACCAGCGCTGCCTCGTCGGCGCTCTCGTCCGGCACCACGAATCCGCGGCGCGGACCGACGGTGTGTTCCGACCTCGAGACGGCGTACGCCATCGCCAGCGTCCCGCGGACCGGCCGCAATTCCCCGGTCAATGAGAGTTCACCGGCGAACTCGTACTGGTCGAGTGTCCGCGTGGGAATCTGCCCGGTGGCGGCCAGGATCCCGAGCGCGATGGGGAGATCGAAGCGGCCGGACTCCTTGGGCAGGTCGGCCGGCGCCAGGTTGACCGTGATCCGCCGTGTCGGAAACTCGAAACGACTCGTCAGGAGCGCAGCGCGGACGCGCTCGCGCGACTCGCGTACCTCGGTGTCGGGCAATCCGACCAGCGTGAACGACGGCAGCCCATTGGCCAGATGAACCTCGACCGTGACCTGCGGCGCATACATGCCGGACAGGCCGCGGGTGCGAACGATGGCGATCGACATGGGGGAAGGCGAAGCGGAGTCGATTCTATCGGGGCGCGCCCGGCCGCTCGCGGGCCGAACCGCTGAATTGCCAGCCGATTCCCGTCGCCGGGCCTCATGAAACCCCGGGATGACCGCGACCACACTCGCCGCGTCCCGAAAAATGACCGGTTTAACCCGATATTTGGTTGGGTGGCCCGGTTGACTCGTGTCACGATGGAGGCTCCGTCGGATTCCGGCATGCGAGCATGCCGGCGCAAATCTCCTCGCCGTGTCGTCGCTACTGTTTGGTTTCTTCTTGCTGCTGGTCCTGGTGGGTCTGTACCTCTGGGCGCGTCGGCGCGCCTCGTCGATCCGGGAGCAGGCAGCGGCGCGCGAACAGGCTGCTATGGCGATGATGCTGGGCGCTGCTCCGTCCGGCGAAAAGCCGCGCAAAGTGGAGTTGCCGACGCCGACCGCCGATGAAGTCGATCACGCTGCGCTGATTCGTCAGGCCCATGGGCTGGCTGCCCAGGGCGGAGAAAACGCGCCCGGCGTGCACTCGCTGCCGCCGATCGACTATGAACAAAGCGCGCCGCAGGTCAATCGAGAAATGACGCCGGCCGAGGAGGCGGCTGCGGGTCTCGATCCGATCGAGGAGCTGATTTCGCAGATCATGGTCGACGAAGTGAGTCGTCCGCCGAGCCCGCGTGTGGCGCCGCCGGCGCCCGTGGCCGAGCCCAAGCGCGCGCGGGCCGGTTCACGGTCTGCTCCGCGTGACACTTCGCCGATGCTGGATGCCATGGCGCCTTCGGTACCGCTGCGCGAACTCGTGCTGGCCTGGTACGAGTCGCGGGGCTATCGGCAGGTGCCGGCGTCGCCGGCCGTCTGGCCGATCGAACTCGTGCTTCGGCACCGGGACGATCCGGCGCGTGCCTATGCGTTCGTCGTTCAGAACGACAATGTCTCGGTCGATCGCATCACGGCGCTGATCGAGCAGGCGCGCGAAATCGGAATGCTGCGCGTGGCGGTGATCGCCGAAGCGGGCTACGAGCGCGGCGCGAAGGAAATCGCACGCAAGAAGAACGTGCGCCTCATTGATCGGCCGACGATGGATGCGGAGCTGTCCGAATTGCAGCTCGAAACCGCCGCCAAGATCATCGCCGTCGCGCGCAAACGTTCCTCATCCGAAGCCTCCGCCGCCTAGCCTCAGCGTTCGAGGCCAGCGCTCGCGGCCAGCGCTAGGCCAGAGCCAGCCGGACCGGCACACGCCGGCGGCCGAAGTTTCCCTGCTTTGCATCGAACCGACCGGCGAGCCGTTCGCCGCAATGCGGGCAGCTCCCGTCGGCGTCCAGGTCGTAGGCCGTGATCCGGTGCCAGTCGCGCACGATCAGTCGGGCCTTGCAGGCCGGGCAGGTGGTCGTGCCGCCCTCCGGATCATGGATGTTGCCGGTGTACACATGGCGAAGGCCGGCGGCATGCGCGATCCGGCGCGCGCGCGCCAGTGTCGACGCGGGCGTGGCGGCGACGTCCTGCAGCTTGTAGTCGGGATGAAATGCGCTGAAGTGCAGCGGCACGTCGGGTCCCAGTTCGCGTGCCACCCAGTCCGCGAGCGCGGTCAGCTCCGCATCGCTGTCGTTGTGGCCCGGGATCAGCAGTGTCGTGATCTCGGTCCAGCATGAGGTCTCGTGCACCAGGTAGCGCAGCGTCTCGAGCACGGGCGCCAGATGCGCCCCGGTGAGCTTGAAATAGAACTCCTCCGTGAACGCCTTCAGGTCGACGTTGGCCGCATCCATCTTGGCGAAGAACTCGCGTCGCGGTTCGGCGTGGATGTAGCCCGCTGTGACGGCGACGGTCTTGATGCCCAGTGCGTGGCAGGCCTCGGCCGTGTCCAGCGCGTACTCGGCGAAGATCACGGGGTCGTTGTAGGTGAAAGCCACGCTGCGGCAGCCCGAGGCGAGCGCCGCGTCGGCGATGGCGGAGGGGCTCGCCCGGTCCATCAGACGATCCATGTCGCGGCTCTTGCTGATGTCCCAGTTCTGGCAGAACTTGCAGGCGAGGTTGCAGCCCGCCGTGCCGAACGAGAGCACCGATGATCCCGGGTAGAAGTGATTGAGCGGCTTCTTCTCGATCGGATCGATGCAGAACCCGGACGAGCGTCCGTAAGTCGTAAGGACCATCGCGTCGTGCTGCCGGGCCCGCACGAAGCACTGTCCGCGCTGGCCCTCGTGCAGCTTGCAGTCGCGCGGGCAGAGGTCGCACTGGATGCGCCCATCGGCCAGCGCATGCCACCAGCGCGCCGGATGGACGCCTGTGTCGGCCGCGTTGCTCATGTTGCCCCCTTGGCGCTGCGCGCCGTCCCCCCAGGGGGGAATGCGCGCCTCCGGAACGGCCGTTCGGCGCTCATGCCTCGACCCACTTCTCGGCGGTGTACCGCGCCACGCGGAAATGCGCGGACCACGCATCGGGGTGCAATCCGGCCTTGAGCTTCAGGTGGCGCAGGAACTCGGTCGCCGAGGCGATCTCGTGCCAGACCTGCGGCAGGAAGGTCGCGCGCCGGTTGCCCGCCGTCAGTATCACGCCGTCGACGCCGGGTCGCAGCGCGGCCAGCACATCGGCCTCCGAGTCGGCGGGGATCGATTCCGACGGTGTCAGCAGCGAAACTTCGATGCGCAGGCCGTCGAGTTCCTCGAGCCGCAGTGGCGGGAAACGGGGGTCTTCGAAGGCCGCCGCACGAGCGTGGCGCGGCAGATCCAGGCGCAGCACGGCATCGGGTTCCAGTCCACCGACGCAGCCGCGCAGTTCGCCGTGACGTCGCAGGGTGACAAAGCTCGCGATGCGGCTCGACAGGCACGCTGCCGTGTGTCCCGCAGGCGAGGCTTCGGGCTGAAGCTCGCCCTCGATTGCTTCGCGCGCGACCTGCAGCAGCGGTTGGCCGCGGTCGGGCTCGCGAAAGGCCACGGCTGCGTAGCCGACCACGCGGGCACGGTCGCCCGCCGTATCGCCGGAATTGCGCGCATCGAGCAGCTGCGGCGCGAGGCCGCGGCGGAGCGCGACCTGCAGCAGTCCGTTGATCGGCGTCGCACCGCACGCTTGCGCGCCGTGCAGCCCGGGCGTGCGGCGCAGGATCGCTTCGAGCGTTGCCGCATCGGTCCGCCGGGCTTCCGCATACGGCAGATAGTGCGACAGGTCCGAACTCACGACGATGAGTGTCTCCTCGTCGCCCCAGACCCGATCCAGCGCCTGCGCCACCTCGTCGACGGTCGCGTCGCCGACGAGCAGGGGCACCAATGAGAACTCGTGGAGCACGCGCTGCAGGAAAGGCAGCTGCACTTCGAGCGCGTGCTCCTCGGCATGCGCGAGTGCGTTGCGGTTGACGTGCGGCAGGGCCTCGAGTTCCGCCAGTGCGGTCGTGTCGAGCGGCACCTCGCCCAGCGGCGTCGCGAACCGGTCAGCGCCGGGTGTCGCCAGGCCTCGCACGGCGACGCGATGGGCCGGACCGATCAGTACGACGCGGGAAATGTGATCCGCATGCGAAGCAAGGCAGGCGTAGGCGCTCGCTGCGATCGGACCCGAGTACGGGTACCCCGCGTGCGGCACGATCAGGGCCTTGGGCGCGAGTGCGAGGCGACGCGGCGCCGCGTCGAGCAGTCGATCGACCTCGTTGCGCAATGTCTGCGCATCGGCCGGATAGAACATTCCCGCTACGGCCGCGGGCCGCGCAGCGGGCGATGTCAGATGGATCATGGCGGCCTCCCTGGTTGCCGCATTTCTCCATTGAAGATGCGGCCGGGCGACAGTGATTCAACCGCTGCGTCCCAGGCCTTTGAGCGCCTGCGGCGTCTGTGCCGTCGCCTCAGGGCCGGCGTTCGAGCTCGGCGATGCGTAGTTCGAGTTCGTCGAGCTTGCTGCGCGCTCGCGCCAGCACCTTGGCCTGAGTGTCGAACTCCTCGCGCGTGACCAGCTCGAGCCGCGCGAACTGCTGTGTCAGCAGGGCTTTGAGGTTCTTCTGCATGTCTGCCGCCGGCGTTTGCCGGACCAGCTCCGACACGCGGGACTGCAGGTCATCGAGGAAGGAAATCTTGTCCATGCGGCAAGTAGACGGCACACCCGTAGGGGCTTTGCGGAGGTCTCAATTCCAGTCTAGCAGCGCACCGCTGTGGTGAATGCGGGGTTATGGACTCCGCCGCGCCGAGCAGGGCCACTCCCCGACTTGGGGCGTGATCGCACCCGGACGAGGCGCGCGACGGTGCCGGGCGGGGCTTTCTGCACCTTCGGGCGGCGTTTCTGGCGGTGCAGCAAGTGGCACGCAAGTTGCGTAACCCTTCCCGAGCATCGCTCCAACCTCGACTCATCGAAAGGAAGATCATCATGAAGAAAGCGCTCGTAGCCGCCGCTGTCGCCGCGGCCTGTTCTACGCCGCTGCTGGCACTGGCCCAGGCACCGGCGGCGAAGGCCGAGCCGGAGTTCACCATCTCCGGCAACCTGACGATCGGCAGCGACTATCGCTTCCGCGGCTTCTCGCAGACCGACTATCAGCCGACGATCCAGGGCGGGGTCGACTTCGCCCACAAGTCTGGCTTCTATCTCGGCAACTGGAACTCGAACGTCTCCTCGACGCTGTACAACGGCGCGCCGATCGAGATGGACTTCTACGGCGGGTACAAGCACTCGTTCGGTGATTTCGGCCTCGACGTCGGCGTCATCTACTACTACTACCCGGGCACCGGCGAATACAACCCTGACTTCGAGGCGAAGAACTTCGAAGCCTACATCGGCGGGTCGTGGGGACCGGCATCGGTGAAGTACTACTACGCGTTCACCGACTTCTTCGGCGTGAAGGCTCCCGGATACAACACGAAGGGCTCGCAGTACGTGGACATCTCCGGAACCTTCCCCCTGGCCGACGGCTTTGCCATCGTCGCGCACGCCGGCTGGCAGTTCGTGAAGAACTACGAAAACATCAACACCGCGCTCAACAAGGACAACGTGTGGGACTTCAAGCTCGGTGGCACGTGGGACATCATGGGCTCGGGCTGGATTCTGGGTGCCTTCTGGGTCGGTACCAGCGAGAAGGACTTCTTCACGACGGCTGAGAACCCGCCGCGCGGTGCCGGACGGAACAGCTTCCTCGCCACGGTCGGCAAGACGTTCTGAAGCCTCCTGACAACAGACGGGAACCAAACTCATGAAACTCATCACCGCCATCATCAAGCCGTTCAAGCTTGACGAGGTGCGTGAGGCCCTGAGCGGCGTTGGCGTTCAGGGCATCACGGTCACCGAGGTCAAGGGCTTCGGACGGCAGAAGGGCCACACGGAGCTGTATCGCGGCGCCGAATACGTGGTCGACTTCCTCCCCAAAGTGAAGATCGAAGCCGCCATCGCGGACGACATCGTCGAGCGTGCGATCGAGGCCATCGAGGGCTCGGCGCGCACCGGCAAGATCGGCGACGGCAAGATCTTCGTCTATGACCTCGAGCAGGTCGTCCGCATCCGCACCGGTGAAACCGGCAAGGACGCGCTCTAACCCACCCACGAGGACGCTCATGAAGAAACTGTTCGCATTACTCCTCACGGTGGGAGCCTTCGCGCTGGCAGCGCCTGTTTACGCGCAGGGCGGTGGCTCTTCGCACGGTGACGGTGCTGCCCCGAAGATGGAAGGCAAGGCCGCCGAAGCCGCACCGGCGCCAGCGCCGGCTGCAACGACGGCACCTGCGCCTGCAGTGAAGATGGAAGACAAGACGACGACCGTCACCGAGACGACGAAGGTCACCGAGACCGTCAAGGTCGAGGAGAAAGTCGAGGAAGCCGCGGCGGCGCCGAAGATCGAGAAGGCCGACACGTCGTTCATGTATGTCGCGACGATCATGGTCATCCTGATGACCATACCGGGCCTGGCACTGTTCTACGGCGGCCTAGTGCGCTCGAAGAACATGCTGAGCGTGCTGATGCAGGTCTTCGTGATCTTCTCGCTGATCTCGGTGCTGTGGGTGATCTATGGGTACACGCTGGCGTTCGGTGGCCCCGGATTGTTCTTCGGCAACTTCTCGAAGCTGTTCCTGTCGGGGGTGAATGCCGAGTCGGCCGCGGCGACCTTCAGCAAGGGCGTTTACATCCCTGAACTGCTGTTTGTCGCGTTCCAGTGCACCTTCGCAGCCATCACCTGTGCGCTGATCGTCGGCGCCTATGCCGAGCGCATGAAGTTCTCCGCCGTTCTGCTCTTCTCGGTGCTCTGGTTCACGTTCTCGTACCTGCCGATGGCGCATGCCGTCTGGTACTGGGACGGTCCGGACGCGATCAAGGACCAGGCCACACTCGATGCGGTGATGGCCAATGCGGGCTGGCTGTGGGCCAAGGGCGCGCTCGATTTCGCCGGCGGCACCGTCGTGCATATCAATGCCGGTATCGCCGGCCTGGTAGCGGCGTACATGGTCGGCAAGCGCATCGGCTACGGCAAGGAGTCCATGGCGCCGCACAGCCTGACGCTGACGATGGTCGGTGCCGCGCTGCTGTGGGTGGGCTGGTTCGGCTTCAACGCCGGGTCCAACCTGGAAGCCAACGGAGTCGCGGCCTTCGCCTTCGTCAACACGCTGCTCGCCACGGCGGCGGCGGTACTCGCGTGGATGTTTGCCGAGTGGATGGTGAAGGGCAAGCCCTCGATGCTCGGTGCCGCCTCCGGTGCCGTAGCCGGCCTGGTAGCCATCACGCCGGCCTGCGGCTTCGTCGGCATCATCGGCGCGCTGGTGATCGGTGTAGCGGCTGGCCTGGCCTGCTTCTGGGGCGTGACCGGGCTGAAGAAGATGCTGGGCGCGGACGACGCACTCGACGTGTTCGGTGTGCACGGTGTTGGCGGCATCGTCGGCGCGCTGCTGACCGGCGTCTTCGCTGCGCCTTCACTCGGCGGCGCCGGCATCTGCAACTACATCACCAACAAGTGCGGTGACGCAGCAGATTTCCCCGGCATCGGCGCGCAGGTCTGGATCCAGTTCCAGGCCGTGCTGACAGCAGTGGTCATCTCGGCCGCGGTTTCGTTCGTAGCGCTGACCATCGTCAAGATGATTACCGGCCTGCGCGTGACGCCGGAAGAGGAGCGGGAAGGCCTGGACACGACGTACCACGGCGAATCCGCGTACCACTCGTAGTCATGTTTGTTTCCCCGGGAGGCGACTCCCGGGGACCTGCCGTGCCACCCGGAAAGGGCACGGTGGGATTGAAGGTTGTGTCTCCCTAGCTCGCCGGGCCGCTCCCGCGGCCCTACCGTGGCGAACTTTCACGGGCACCTATCGGTGCCCGTTTTTTTGCACAGAATCGGTGCGGCGCGACCCGTCGCCATGGGGTTGACCCGCGGGCGGCGGGGCAGATCGGCAGCGGTACACTGCCCGTCCCATGGATCTTGTGCGGCGGTCGAACCGATTGCCGCACTAAGGCGAGCCCGCCGTGTCGCATCCTGCAATTCCCCGCCTGGCCACGGCCAACACCGGCCCCCTGCTGGCGCTCGAGCAGAAGATCGTCGATGAAATGCCGGCGATCGAGCGCTGGTTCCGACTGCAGTGGCAGGACCACACGCCACCGTTCTATGGCTCGGTCGACCTGCGCAACGCCGGCTACAAGCTGGCGCCGGTGGACATGAATCTGTTCCCGGGTGGGTTTAACAACCTCTCGGAGGACATGCTGCCGAGTGCCGTTCAGGCCGCGCAGTCCGCTATCGAGCGCCTGTGCCCGGATGCCCGCAATCTCGTGCTGGTGCCCGAGCGCCATACCCGCAACCTCTTTTACCTGGCCAATGTTGCGCGCCTGCAGCGCATCCTGCGGCAGACCGGTCTCGAGGTGCGCATCGGTTCCCTCTCGGAAGAAGTCCGGGAGCCAACGCGTATCGAGCTGCCGACCGGCGAAACGCTGATGCTCGAACCGCTGGTGCGCGAAGGCGGCAAGGTGGGACTGGCCGGCTTCACGCCCTGCGCGGTGCTTCTCAACAACGATCTGTCGGCCGGCATTCCGCCGATCCTGCGCGACCTCGACGACCAGGTGCTGGTCCCGCCGCTGCAGGCGGGCTGGGCCATCCGGCGCAAGTCGAACCACTTTGCGGCCTACGACGTCATCGCGGCCGAGTTCGCGCAACTGGTCGACATCGATCCCTGGCTCATCAACCCTGCGTTCGGACGCTGCGGAGAGGTCAACTTCCACGAGCGCGCCGGTGAGGAGTGCCTGGCCAGCAATATCGACTTCGTGCTGGGCAAGATGCGCGAGAAGTATCGCGAGCACGGGATCGAGGACACGCCCTACGTCGTCGTCAAGGCCGATGCCGGCACCTATGGCATGGGCGTCATGACGGTCAAGGATGCGTCGGAAGTGCGGGGGCTGAACCGCAAGCAGCGCAACAAGATGTCGGTGGTCAAGGAAGGCCTGGAGGTCAGCGAGGTCATCATCCAGGAAGGGGTGCCGACGATCGAACTGGTCGACAACGCCGTCGCTGAGCCGGTCGTCTACATGATCGATCGCTATGTCGTCGGTGGGTTCTATCGCGTGCACACGGAACGCGCGCGCGACGAGAACCTCAACGCTCCGGGCATGCACTTCGTGCCGCTCGCCTTTGCCGGCAGCTGCAACCTTCCGGACTGCAACGAGACGGCGGTGGAGAGCGCGGCGAACCGCTTCTACGCCTACGGCGTCATTGCGCGCCTGGCGCTGCTGGCGGCCGCGGTCGAGCTCGAGCGCACGGAGCATCGCGTGGCCTCGGCGCCATCGGCCCCGGTCGCCGCCGCGATCGCCGGCTGACACCGGGCGACGAGAGCTTTCCACCTCGCATGGCCCTGTCGCTGTTATTCATCGTCGATCCTCTGGACGAGCTCAAGGCTTACAAGGACTCGAGCGTGGCGATGATGCGCGAGGCGGCCGGTCGCGGACACCGCGTGTTCGCCGCCACGCCCGCCGAGCTCGCGGCGACCGAAAGCGCCGTGACGGCGCACGCCCACGAGCTGCGCGTGTCGCCTGACAACGCGGCGTGGTACGACGACCTCGGAGCTTCGGACCATGCGGTGGCGGGGTTCGATGCGGTGCTGATGCGCAAGGACCCGCCGTTCGACGTCGAGTTCCTAAACGCGACACTGCTGCTGTCGCGCGCGGCGGCGCTCGGAGCGCGCGTCGTCAACGATGCCCGGGCGCTGCGCGACCACAACGAGAAGCTCGCGATCCTCGAGTTCCCCCAGTTCACGGTGCCGACCCTGGTGACGCGCGAGGCCGATCGGATCCGTGCCTTCTGGGCGGATCACGGAGACATCGTCGTCAAGCCGCTGGACGGCATGGGCGGGGCGGGCGTGTTTCGCCTGCAGCCCGGCGATCCGAACGCGGGCTCGATCCTGGAGACCGTGACCGCGCACGGCACGCGGACGGCCATGGCGCAGAAGTTCATTTCCGCGATCCGTGACGGCGACAAGCGTGTGCTCGTCATCGATGGCGAACCGGTGCCGTACTGCCTCGCGCGCATCCCGAAGGCCGGCGAGACGCGCGGCAACCTGGCCGCCGGCGGCACCGGGCGCGCGCAAGCGCTCAGT
This sequence comes from uncultured beta proteobacterium, assembly GCA_963780715.1. Lineage (GTDB taxonomy): Bacteria > Pseudomonadota > Gammaproteobacteria > Burkholderiales > Burkholderiaceae_F > JALORV01. The sequence continues at coordinate 35,691 of CAWADK010000027.1, read as the reverse complement.
CCACGCGATCGCGAGATCGCGCGCGTCGTAGGACAGGCCCTCCTGCCGCGCGGCCTGCGCCTGCTCGGCCTCGACGTCATCGGCGACCACCTCACCGAGATCAACGTCACCAGCCCCACCTGCTTCGTCGAGATTGCGGAACAGACCGGCTGCAATGTCGCGGGCCTGTTTATTGATGCACTGGAGCGTGCCGGATGAGCGAAGATCGCCTGATGCGTGCGATCGACCGTAAGCGTGCCGTTGAACTGCGCCCGCCTGCCCGGCCGCCCGAAGGGCGGGCGCCTAACCCGAGCAGGACGAGCGCACGTGCGACCCGAAGGGTCGCGTACGCGAGTCCTGAATCCTTATGACCGGCATCGTCATCATTGCCCATGCTCCGCTGGCCAGCGCGCTCGAGCACTGCGTCGAGCACGTCTATACCTGCGAGCCCGGACTCGCGAAAGCGAACCTGCGGGTGCTCGATGTCGAGCCAGGCGCGGACGTCGAGGCGTTGTTCCTGCGGGCCACCGCACTCGTTGCCGAGGTGGACAGCGGCGCCGGTGTGCTCGTGCTGACCGACGCGTTCGGTGCCACGCCGGGCAACCTGGCAGCCCGGCTCAACGTGCCAGGGCGCGTCTCGGTGGTGGCGGGGGTCAACCTCCCGATGCTGCTGCGCGCCGTGTGCTATCGCGGCAGCTCACTCGGCGAGCTGGCGGAGAAGGCGCTCGCCGGAGGCCAGCAAGGCATGGTGCAGGTTACCGGAACGCCGGTGCAGAACCAGGGGTACAACCCGCAGGGGAATGATTACCAAAGACTTCACCATCAGCAATAAGCTCGGACTGCACGCGCGGCCCTCGGCGCAGATCACCCAGGTGGCAAGTCGTTTCTCCTCGGAAGTGTGGATTTCCAAGAACGGACGCCGGGTCAATGCGAAGTCGATCATGGGCGTCATGATGCTGGCAGCCGGGCAGGGCAGCGTGCTCACGGTCGAAGCCGACGGGCCGGACGAGGCGCAGGTGATCGATGCACTGGGGGACCTGATCGCCAGCGGATTTGGCGAGATCGAATGAACATGAGTGAGCGCGCGCGGGAAACACTGACCGGCAGTGGCGTGGCACGCGGGATCGCCGTTGGCCATGCGCATCTGCTTGCCCAGTCCGAGCTCGAGGTGCGGCAAGTCACGATCGAGCGGCGCGATGTCCTGCACGAAATTGCAAGGCTGACCCGCGCCTTTGCGGCCGTGCGCGATGAACTCGATGGGCTGAAGCTCGGCATCGCACAGGATGCGCCGACCGAGATCCGTGCATTCCTCGACCTGCACCGGTTGATCCTGGACGACGCCCTGCTGTCCGAGGCGCCGCGCGACCTGATCCGGTCGCGGCTCATCAATGCCGAGTGGGCGTTGACGATCCAGCTGGAAGAAGTCTGCCGGCAGTTCGAAGCCATCGACGACGAGTACCTGCGCGAGCGTTCGACCGATGTGCGCCAGGTGGTCGAGCGGGTGCTCAACGCGCTCGCCGAAGGAACGCCGGGACGCGTCGCATTGCCGAAGAAGCTGGCCGCGGGAGAACGGCTCGTGCTGGTGGCGCGCGACCTCGCACCCGCCGACATGCTGCACCTGAGAGAGCGCGCCGATGTCGATCTCGCCGGCTTCGTGACCGAGTTGGGCGGGCCGACATCGCATACGGCGATCATGGCGCGCAGCCTGGGGCTGCCGGCGATCGTCGGCGCGGCGCGCGCGCGCGACGTGATCGAGGAGGGCGATCTCGTCGTGATCGATGCCGATGCCGACCTCGTCGTCGTCAACCCTTCCGAAGACGAACTGCAGGAATTCCGGCGCCGGCTGCGCGCACAGGCCGAACATCGAGCCCAGCTGCGCAAGCTCAAGGGCAAGCTCGCGCGCACCCGCGACGGCGTGCCGATCGACCTGCTCGCCAACATCGAATTGCCCAAGGACGCACGCGATGCACTCGAGGCCGGTGCCGACGGCATCGGGCTATTCCGTTCCGAGTTTCTGTTCATGGACCGCGACGACCTGCCGTCGGAGGACGAGCAGTTCGAGGCGTATTCCAAGGTGGCGCGGGTGATGAAGGGCAAGCCGGTCGTCATCCGCACGCTCGACATCGGCGCCGACAAGGTGCTGAACGAAGCCGCGCGCGAGACACTCGGCATGGGACGGGGCGCACCGCGGCCGGAGTCGAACCCGGCGTTGGGGCTGCGTGCGATCCGCTACTGCCTGGCGTACCCGGAGCTCTTCTCGACGCAGCTGCGCGCGATATTGCGCGCGTCCGAGGTCGGCACCGTGCGCATCCTCATTCCGATGCTCGCGCATGTGCATGAGATCGAACAGGCGGCCGCCTTCGTCGCGCGCGCGAAGGAGCAACTCAAGGAACGCAAGCTCAAGTACGACGCCCGCATCCAGCTGGGCGGCATGGTGGAAGTTCCGGCCGCCGCCCTGTCACTGCCGGAGTTCGTGCAGCGGCTCAAGTTCCTCTCGATCGGCACCAACGACCTGATCCAGTACACGCTGGCGATCGATCGCAGCGACAGCGCCGTGGCTCACCTGTATGACCAGACACACCCGGCCGTGCTGCGCCTGATCGCGCAGACGATACGGACGGGCTCGAGGGCACGCGTGCCGGTTTCCGTGTGCGGCGAACTGGCCGGCGACCTCGAGATGACTGAACTGCTGCTGGGCATGGGGCTGCGCCAGTACTCGATGCATCCGTCCCAGATACTCGCGGTCAAGGAAAGGCTCTTTGAACTGTCCGCCAAGGAGTCCGGCCGCTTTGCCGGCCGTGTGCTGCGGATGTCGGACCCGATGAAGATCCGTCAGTTCTTGCAGTTCGAGCCTCCCGTAGCGGCAGGCTCGAGCCAGGCGCGCTGAATATAAAAGGGCCCGGAACATGCCGGGCCCTTGGCTTCGCGATACCGCCTCGCTGGGCGGATGCGACCTAGTTCAGGTCCTTGTCCTTCCAGACCTTGATGCCCGAAGCAGCCACGCTGGCTTCGAGGCCCTGCTTGGTCAGCCGGTACAAGTTGCCGCCCGAAAAGGTGCCGAGGCTGGTGCTCGCGGCCTTGGTGCCGGCACCGGCGCCCGCAGAGACATTGCCGGTGGCATCCCACCCGCTATCGATGAACTGCTGCATGCTGGCCTTGTCCTTGAAGATGAACAGGTAGCGCGTTTCGGCGGCGCTAAGCTGCAGTCCAGCGCTAACCTCGGCTAAGTCCATGAACGTGTTCTTCTTGGTCGCGTTGTCGTGGACGACACCCTTGCCGCCCGCACCGCCGATGAGGAAGCTCATGCCGAACGTGGAGAACACGGCATAGCCCGGGGCCTGCTCGACCTTGGCCTTGAGGCTCGGCTCCTTCGCATAGAAAGCTGCCATGGCAGCCGACGTGGACTTCAGCACTTCATCCTGCTTCGCCTTGTCGGCCGCCATCGCAGTTGACAGGCCAAACGCCGTCACTGTTGCGGCCGTTGCCAGCCATTTGATCAATTTCACAATTTGTTCCTTTTCTCTCGCCGGACACGCGTCGGATCCCGGTCAAGCGCGACCGGGTGACGATCCGTAGGGTTAGTTTAAGCCTCTCACCCAAGGCGGCCGTTTGACAGTCTGGAAGCAGTTCTCTAGCCTGCCTGACTTGCGCCGATTTGCCGACTCGCTTGCGGGCGCGCGAGGAGTAATTCCTCCGAAAACCGCTAAAGAGGTCAAGCAGCCTTGCTGCCCCAACCCGAGCCGGCGTCGCGCCCCTCGGGTTTTTTGTCTCAGTTTCGCCGGCGAGGTTCCCGCTGTGAGTGGCCGTTCAGTAGGTGTCGTCACGCCGCAGGTGATGAAGTTCGACGCCCCGCTCGAATTGACGAGCGGCGCGTCGATCGCCTCGTACGAACTCGCGATCGAGACCTATGGGCGGCTGAACGCCGAGCGCAGCAACGCCGTGCTGATCTGCCATGCGCTCAATGCGTCCCATCACGTCGCCGGCACGTATGCCGACGACCCCGGCAAGGTCGGCTGGTGGGACAACATGGTGGGCCCCGGCAAGCCGGTCGACACCGAGCGTTTCTTCGTCGTCGGCGTCAACAACCTCGGGTCCTGCTTCGGCTCGACCGGGCCGATGTCGGTCGACCCGGCGCGCGGGACGCCGTACGGCGCGCGCTTCCCGGTCATCACGGTCGAAGACTGGGTGCGCGCACAGGCACGCGTGGCCGATGTCCTCGGCATTGAGAAGTGGGCCGCCGTCATGGGCGGATCGCTCGGCGGCATGCAGGCGCTGTCGTGGGCGATCCAATTTCCGCAGCGCATACGTCACTGTGTTTCGATCGCATCGGTGCCCAAGCTTTCGGCGCAGAACATCGCGTTCAACGAAGTGGCCCGTACGGCGATCCGCTCGGACCCGGACTTTCACGGTGGCGACTATTACGCCCACGGCGTCGTGCCGAAGCGCGGCCTGCGCGTGGCGCGCATGATCGGCCACATCACGTACCTCTCGGGCGCTGACATGGCCGAGAAGTTCGGGCGCTCAATGCGCGCCGACGACTATCAGTTCCACTACGACGTCGAGTTCGAGGTCGAGAGCTACCTGCGTTACCAGGGCGACAAGTTCTCGGAGTACTTCGACGCCAACACCTACCTGCTGATCACGCGCGCGCTGGACTACTTCGACCCGGCCAGACACACGGGCGGCAACCTCGTGCAGGCACTGGCGCCGGCCACCGCCAAGTTCCTGCTCGCGAGCTTCAGCACCGACTGGCGGTTCCCGCCCGAGCGATCGCGCGAGATCGTCGAGGCGTTGATCGAAAATGGGCGCGATGTGGCCTACGCCGAAATCGACGCCCCGCATGGCCACGACGCGTTTCTCCTCGAAGACCCGCGCTATCACAACGTGGTGCGGGCCTACTTCGACAATATCGCGACGGAGCGCGTGGGATGAGCGCCGCCCGACCGCTCCGAAGGCGCTCGCGTCCCCCTTGGGGGGCCCGCCCGCAGGGCGAGGGGGCAACATGAGCGCCGCCCGGCCGCTCCGAAGGCGGTCGCGTCCCCCGCGGGGGGACCGCCCGCAGGGCGAGGGGGCAACATGACACTGCGCGTCGACCTCGCACAGATCGCCGAGTGGGTGGCGCCGGGCAGTCGCGTGCTCGACCTCGGGTGCGGCGATGGTTCGCTGCTGGCGCATCTGCGCGATGCAAAGTCGTGCCGTGGCTATGGTGTCGAGATCGACGACGACCACGTGGCCCGCTGTGTCAAGGCCGGCCTGAATGTCGTGCAGCAGAACCTCGACGCCGGCCTGCGGCTGTTTGCCGACAACATGTTCGACACGGTCGTGCTTTCGCAGACGCTGCAGGCCATGCACAACGTCGAGGGCATCCTGCGCGAGATGGCGCGCGTCGCGCGCCAGGGGATCGTGAGCTTTCCGAACTTCGGACACTGGCGGCATGCTGTCTCGCTGCTGGCGGGGCGCATGCCGGTGAACAAGCTGATTCCCTATCAGTGGTACGACACGCCGAACATTCACCTATGCACGCTGAAGGACTTCGAGATCCTGGCCGCGCGCGTCGGGCTGGTCATCACCGGCCGCACCGTCCTCGCAGACGGCCGGCCGGTGCAGTTTGCGCCCGCGCTGCGGGCGACGGTTGCGATCTATCGCTTCGAAACACGCTGAAGCCGCGCGGAGTGCCACTCAGGGAGGGCGAGCAATGAGTTCTTTGCGCGAGAAGCTGATCCGCAACATCAACGAGATCGAATTCGAAGAATCGACGCGGGCGCCGTTGTATGACGGGTCCCGCAGTGGCAGCGTGGCCGGAAAGCGGGCCCGCACAGTGGCAACCAAGCTCGGTGCTGGTGTCGACATCGTGCCGCCCGGCAAGCGCTCCTGCCCCTACCACTTCCATTACGCGCAGGAAGAAATGTTCCTCATCCTGGAGGGCGAGGGCACGCTGCGCGTGGCCGGAGAAATGATCCCGATCCGGGCCGGCGATGTCATTGGTATTCCTCCCGGGCCAGAGTATCCGCACCAGATCATCAACACGTCGAATGCGCCGCTGAAGTACCTGTCGATCAGCACCCAGGAAGTACCGGAGGTCTGCGAGTACCCGGACTCCGGCAAGTACCTCGCCTACTCACGCACCAAGGGGCCATTGCTGGACGGTGGACGCATGCACCGCTCGGATACCGATCTGGACTACTGGGATGGCGAGCCCTGAGCAGGAAGCGGTGCCAGCGGCCGGGCCGTGACGCGACTGGCGAGCCAGACGAGCAGCAGCACCGGAACGCCGAGCGCGGCGGTCGATGTGAAGAACGCAACGTAGCCATGCGCGTCGACGAACGCGCCGGAGAATCCCGCGACGAACTTCGGCAGGAGCAGCATCACCGACGAGAAGAGCGCGTATTGCGTGGCCGAGTAGGCGACGTTGGTGAGTCCCGACAGGTACGCGATGAACGCCGCCGAGGCGATGCCGGCGGACAGGTTGTCAGCCGAAATGACGAAGATGAGCCCCGTGAGGTCGTGCCCGCGCGTGGCGAGCCACGCGAACAGCAGGTTCGAGGCGGCCGACAGTACGGCGCCCAGCATCAGGATGCGGGTCACGCCAAAACGCAGCGCCAGTGCGCCACCGAGGAAGGCACCGGCCAGTGTCATGACGACGCCGTAGAACTTCGATACGGCGGCGACTTCGTCCTTCGTGTACCCCATGTCGACGTAAAACGGGTTGGCCATGATGCCCATCACGACATCGGAGATACGGTAGGTGGCGATCAGAGCCAGCAGCAGCAGCGCGTGCCAGCGGTAGCGACCGATGAAGTCCGCGAACGGGCCCACGACGGCGGATTGCAGCCACGCGAGCACCCGCGCGGCTGGCGAGCCTGGCGTCGTCGCGCCCAACTGCGTTGCGAGAAGGCCCGCGTCCCGGGCCGCGGGTTCCGGCGAGAGCAGCACCGCGAGTACGCCGACTCCCATCGACGCCGCCATTGCGAAGTAGGCCGTCGTCCAGGCGCTGGCGTGGTAGCCGATGTCGCTGCCGGCCGCGCGCGCCGCGATCCAGAGGACGCCCGCGCCGGCCCAGATCATGGCGAGCCGGTAGCCGGTCTGATACATCGCCGCCAGTGCCGCCTGCTTCTCGACCCGGGCCGATTCGATGCGATAGGCATCGAGCGCGATGTCCTGCGTGGCGGACGCGAAGGCGACGACGAGCGCGGCGATGGTCAGGGCAGCGCAGCCCATGCTGCGGGTCGCCGAGGGCCATCGCAATCAGGCCACCGATGATGATGGCCTGGGAAACGAGCAGCCAGGCGCGTCGCCGGCCCAGAGCGCGCGTCAGCAGCGGCAGCGGCAATCGATCGACCAGGGGCGCCCAGACCCACTTGAAGCCATAGGCCAGGCCGACCCACGAGAGGTAACCGATCGTGGCGCGATCGATGCCGGCTTCGCGCAACCGGAACGACAGCGTGCCCAGTACCAGCAGCAACGGCAGGCCGGCGGAGAACCCGAGGAAGAACATGCGCAGCGCCGCCGGTTCGGCGTAGACGCGCAATACGTCGCGCCACGACCGACGTGGCGTTGGGCGCTCCGTGGCGGATTCGGTCTCGTCGGTCGGCGTGGACGCGGTCGGGCTCGGCATGGGTGCGCGCAGTTTAGTGGCGCATCGCTGGTGACTGCTCCGGAATGCTGCGGGGGCTTGCCGGTCGTCGGGTCAGGCAGCAGAGGGTGCTGCCGAAGCAGTCCATCGTCACCGGGGCCGCCCCGCGGCCGGGTCCGCCTGCGTCAGGGCCCGCAGGCGCTGAAGATGTTGGTGATCACCGAACAATTCGTGTTGCCGCGTGCGTGCGGGGCATTCGATACTCTCGGTGAGCCGGCCGATCGGGCTCGGAGCGAGCAAATGAACAGAGTCGTGCAGCAACTGGACCGGGTGGCGGGCAGATGAGCACGAGCGGACGGACCCGGCCGCGGTACGCCGTGCGCCGCGTTCTCGAGAACGCGGGCATCCTCACGTTCGCGTCGCTGTTCGTCATGTCGGTAACGCTGGGTCGCTACGCCGTGGCGCTGGTGTGGTGCGGGGCCCTCGTCGTGTTCTTCACCCACACCTGGGAAAGCCGGTCGCACCGCGCGAGCGAGCCTCCAGCCGCGCCGGGTGACATGGCCCTTCGTCCGCGGCACACCGACACGCTGCGCTGGCTCGGACTGGCGCTGTCATTGGCCGGGGTGGCAGCGATGTCGCTTTAGTGCACAGGCGGCGCGCCGGCGCGCGAGAGCAGCAACTTGCGGACGTAATCCGCGTGTTCGCGCAGCGTGTAGAGGTGTGCGAGATAGGCCTTCGGAACCTTGACGAGGTTCAGGCGGGCCTCGATGTCATCCATTTTTTCGAGTTGAGCGGCGGCATCGCCGCCCCGGTCGATCGCCACGCGCTCGATGCGATTGACTTCCGCGTACCAGCCATCGAGTTTGCTGCGGATGCGCCAGTCGTAGATCTTCGGCAGGTAGGCGAACGCGGGGATCGCGATCGCCAGCAGCGGCAGCATGATGAAGAGCAGGCGTTCGGCCCACACCGCCAGCCAGAACGGCAGCACACGCCGCAGCAGTGACGGGCGCTCCTTGTAGAAGCGATCCGCATCGGTCGCGAGCGGCAGTTCGATGTCCATCGGTGCCGGGAAGATGCGCGCCCCGTGCAACAGCGACGGTCCGCCGTGCACTTCGCGCGCCGCCTCCAGCAGGAGCTCGATGGCCAACGGATGGATGTCTTCGCGCGCGATCAGGTTGCCTGTCACCGCGATCATCGTCAGGCGCTGCGGCGGAATGCCGGCCTTGAGATCTACGACACCCTCGGGAAGCTCCAGCTTGTGCAGGTACGGCAGGCGCCGAATGTAGGCGTCAGCGCGCCGTGCATCCATCATCCGTACCCCCGGGGCACGCAGCAGTCGCTGCACAGCGGGCCCGTCGATTGCTGAGACATAGAAAGCTGCATCGATCCGGCCGTCGATCAGCGCGTCAGCCGCAGCGAGACCGCCAATGTCAACCAAAGTCGTCGGTGCCTCGCCGAGGCCATTGTCGCGGGCGACGACCGTGCCGAGCGCATGCGTCCCGCCGCCGGGAATGCCGATCGCGAGGCGCTGGCCGCGCAGATCCGCAATGCGATCGATCGTGGCCTTGCCCCGATAGAACACCCAGATGGGCTCGTAAAAGAGGCTGCCGAGCGTAGTCAACTGCTGTTCGTCGGACTCCCGGACGAGCCCGCCCTGCACCAGCCCGACCTCGACGCCATCGGCGCCAGCTCGGAGCCGTTCGAGGTTTTCGGCCGCTCCGGAGGACGGGCGTAGCACCAGTTCAACGCCATGGCGCGCGATCAGTTCGCGGTAGCGCTGCGCGTAGCGGTGATACGCGCCATCCTCCGCTCCAGTTGTCATGACGACACGCCGCGGCGGCGGCGGCGGCGCGAGCTTGGCGAGGCCCCAGCCGAGCAGCGCCAGCAGCGCGATGATCCCGATGACGTACCAGGCCAGAGCGCGGCCTTCGATGTTCTCGGGCAGGCGCCCGCGCAGGAATTCGGTGTGTCGCATCGGGGATCAGAGCCGTCCGGTGTAGTCGATGGTGAGCGGCGCGTGGTCGGAGAATCTCTTGGCGGTGTAGATCTCCGCGCGCCTGGCTCGCGCTGCCAGCGCCGGTGTCGCGATCTGATAGTCGATGCGCCAGCCGACGTTCTTGGCCCAGGCCTGGCCACGGTTGCTCCACCAGGTGTACTGCTCGGGCCGCTGATCGAGCTTGCGGAACACGTCGACCCAGCCCCGCTCGTCGAAGACCCGCGTCAGCCAGGCGCGCTCGTCGGGTAGGAAGCCGGAGTTCCTCTGGTTGCTGCGCCAGTTCTTCAGGTCGATTTCCCTGTGAGCGATGTTGATGTCGCCGCAGAAGACGATCTCGCGCCCGCCTGCGCGAAGCTTTTCCAGGTGCGGTGCAAACTCGGCCAGGAAGCGGTACTTGGCCGCCTGCCGCTCCGGACCTGAGGAGCCCGATGGAAAGTACACGGAGATCACAGTGAGGTCCTTGAATTCCGCCTCGACATAGCGGCCTTCGGCATCGAACTCGCGCGAGCCGAAGCCGAGCCGCACGGCGCGCGGGTCCTTGACGGCGTACAGCGCCGTACCGGAGTAGCCGCGGCGCTGTGCGCAATGGAAATGTCCGTGCAGGCCGTCCGGAAAGCGCAGGGCCTCCGGAATGTCGGCCTCGTCAGCCTTGACTTCCTGCAGGCAGACAACGTCGGGCTCGGCCTTGCGCAGCCAGCGGAACAGGCCCTTGGAGGCGGCGGAGCGGATACCGTTGACATTCAGGGAGAGGATGCGGATCACGGGGCAATCGCCTCGGCGGGTCGGATTTCGGCGGCATTTTCCATCCTTTTGGTCGCGCGCCTGCGGCAAAATCCGCCTTGGGACACTTTAGGGGCGGAACCGCGGGTTCCGTCGGCGGGCAAGTGCAATCTCTGCGTCAGCAGTTCATCGAGTTCGCGCTGCAATCCGGCGTGCTGCGTTTTGGCGAGTTCAGGACCAAGGCCGGACGGCTGTCGCCGTACTTCTTCAATGCGGGGCTCTTCAACCGTGGTGCGCTGCTGGGAACGCTGGCGCGTTTCTATGCGCAGACGCTGCTCGCGGCGCGCGCCGAAGGGCGCGTGCAGTTCGACATGCTGTTCGGACCGGCCTACAAGGGCATCACGCTCGCGGCGACCACGGCTGTCGCGCTCGCGGATCTCGGGACCGATGTGCCGTTTGCATTCAACCGCAAGGAAGCCAAGGACCACGGCGAAGGTGGGCTGCTCGTCGGCGCTCCGCTCGCGGGCCGCGTCGTTATCGTGGATGACGTCATCACCGCCGGCACGTCGGTGCGCGAGTCGGTGGAACTGATCCGCGCGGCCGGCGCCACGCCGGCGGCCGTGCTGATCGCGCTGGACCGCATGGAGCGAGCCGGGCCGGACGATGCGCTGTCGCAGCGTTCGGCGGTGCAGGAAGTCGAGGCGGCGTACGGCATTCCGGTGCTCGCAATCGCCAACCTCGATGACGTGATGCACTACCTGGCGGCGGAGACTACACAGGCGCAACACGTGCGCGGCTTTCGGCCGGCGGTGGAACGCTATCGGGAACGTTATGGTGCGTGACTCACAATCGCTTCGGGGCGGCGCCTCACCGCTCGCTTGTGTCGTGGCGGCGCTGGCGGCGACGCTGCTTCCTGTGCAGGCAAGCGCGCAGGGGGCCAATCCGCCACCTGCGGGCACGATGTACAGCTGCATCGCCAACGGCAAGACCTACAGTGCCGACCGGCCGCCGCCGGAGTGCGCCAACAGCGACATCCGCGAGTTGAACCGCGACGGTTCGGTTCGACGCGTGATTTCGCGGCCGCTGACCCCGGAAGAGCAGCGCGCGAAGGCGCTCGAGGCCAAGAAGAAGATCGAAGAGGAAGAGCGGCAATTGGCGCAACGCCGGCGCGACCGGTCGCTGCTCGAGGCCTACGCCAACGAGGAGGAGATCGAGGCCGCGCGGCGCAAGGCACTCGAAGGCGCGGAGGAGAGCATCAAGCGTTCGGCCGAGCGTACGGCGAGCCTGGCCAAGGACCGCAAGCGGCTCGACGACGAGTCGGAGTTCTACAAGAACCGCGCTCAGCCCGACAGCCTCAAGCGTGGTTATGAACTGAACGCCCAGGCGGCATCGGCGGAACAGAAGATTCTTGCCGAGGCGCGGTCCGAGATTGCTCGCATCAACGAGCGTTTCGACGCCGAAAAGAAGCGGTACAAGGAACTGCTGGCGCAGGGCGCGCGGCCGGTCCAGCGCAACCCAGAAACCGATATCCTGATCGATCCAAGGTTCAGCGGAAAGCCGCAATGAGACGCTGGTTCGTTGTGCTGTTGAGTGTGCTGGTGGGCGCCGTGGCCGCGCAGGACCGGTTCGGCGGGCTCTACATCGCCGGCGGCGCGGGATTCACCTTCAATCAGGCAGTGCAGACCGGGCTCGCGGAGAACCAGGGTCGGTTCTTCCTGCTCGTGCTGCCGCCGGAGACGCGTGGGCTCTCACCTAAAGCGCCGGCGAGCGTGGCAGCGTTGCGCGACCGCGCCGCAAAGGCGGGTGCCGTTTTCCTCGTCTGCAAACGCGACGTGGACTCGGGCGCTGTCGCTTTGTCGGCTCTGGTTCCCGGAGTGGTCGCGATCCGCGGTTGGCCGCCGGTCGGGAGTCCCGGGCTCCCGCCGGATCAGCTGTTCTATCCGGACGAGAATCCGAAGAACTTCCCGACGTCCGTCACCCTGCTGCGCCGACTGCGCGCAACCTGCTCCTGAGCGCAGCGGCTCAACGTGCGATGGCCGCGGCCTTAGCCGTCGGCTGGAACTCCGGCACGCCGAACTGCCACAGCATGAAGCTGTAGATGTCGGCGCTGCGCTCCTGCAGCTGCGTCCGCGTGCTGCCCTGGCCATGGCCCGACTCGTAGTCGAGCCGCAGCAGAACCGGCTTCCCACTGGCAGTGGCCGTCGCGAGTTGCGACGCGAACTTGGCCGACTGCCAGACGTCGACACGGATGTCGTTGACGCCATGCACCAGCATCACTGCCGGATACTTCGTGCCGTCTTTCAGTTGGTGATAGCTGCTCATCGCCAGCAGCGCGCGGAATTCGTCCTCTTTCTTCACCGTGCCGAACTCCGGAATGTTGGCCGCGCCGTTGGCGCTGGTTTCGGCGCGCACCATGTCCATCGTGCCGACCGCCGGCACCGCCGCGGCGAATAGATCCGGCCGCTCGGTGATCGCGCGCCCGACGAGGATGCCGCCGGCGCTGCCGCCGTAGATGCCGACTCGGTCGGGCGCGGTGTAGCGCTGCGCGATCAGCCATTCGGTGGCGGCGATCGCGTCACGCCAGGTGTTGGGCTTGGTGGACTTGCGGCCCGCCTGATGCCATTCGTCGCCGTACACGCCGCCGCCGCGCACGTGGACGAACGCATAGACGCCGCCGCGCTCGAGCCAGGCCAGGATGCGTGGATTGAAGAACGGGTTCTCGGTGATGCCATAGGCGCCGTAGCCGTAGACGATGGTCGGGTTGCGGCCGTCGAGCTTCAGGCCCTTGCGCATGACGATCGACATCGGCACCTCGACTCCATCGTGGCTCTTGACGCGCACCTCGCGTGCCTCGATGTCTGTCGGCGCGTCAAAGGCACCGGCCTTGACGAACGGCAGCTGGGTCAGCGCCTTGCCGTCGAACAGCCACGGCTTGGTCGCATGGGCCCAGCCGCCGAGTTCGAGCACGACGCCGTCCAGACGCGTGCTGGCCGAGTCGATCGCGACGTTGCCGGCGAAGGGCAGCGCGATCGGCTCGCGCTTCACGAGTGCACCGGCCGGTGCGGGCGGTACGCGCGATAACGACAGGGTCGGCCCGTCGCGCTGGGTGACGAAGAGACCATCGCGTGCGCCGGCTATGCCGACGACGACGGCCGGGCCTGGCGCGATGACCGTCTCGGCCTGCGCAATCTCGGGACGGTCAAGCGGCATGCGCACGACCTTGAAGCGCGGCGCGTCCTTCGAACTGCGCAGATACAGCCAGCCGTTGGTGTACGCGACATCGGTGACGCGGTCGGCGACGTCGACTACCTTGCGCCACTTCGCCTCGCCGCGCATCGCAGAGGCGAGGTCGGCTAGGAAGAGCATGCGGTTGCGCTCGACGCCGAGGGAGACGATCGCCGCAGCGACCTGGGTGTCGGGAATCTGGAAGACGTAGGCGCTGGCGTAGGACGGCAGCTTCAGCTCCGGATTGCGACTTGGGCTGAGGATGGGGCGGTCGACGCCGTCGGCGAGCGAGCGGAAGTGTCGCGTACGGTCGCGGAAGCGCTCGCCCTGCGGCAGCTTTTCGTAGCCCTCGACGAGGCGCGAGTAGAAGAAGCCGCTGCCGTCGTCGAGCCAGGCGGTGCTGCCATAGCGGATGCGGTCGACCGGCTCGATCACCGGCTTGCCGGTCGCGACCTCGATCACGTGCAGCGTGCCGATCTCGCCGCCGCCGACCTGGATCGAATACGCCAGCAGTCGCCCGTCGCGCGAGGGCGCGAAGTCCATGATCGCGTGGGGTCGGCCAGTGGCCTTCGTCAGCGCCTCCGGATCGACGATCACCGTGTCAGTGCCGTCGGCGCCATCGCGCCAGACCAGCTTGAACTGACCCTCGCCGGGGTTGCGACGCTGGAAGAAGTAGCGATTCGACTCGGTGCGCACGACGGCGTTCGTGAGGCCGGCCGCCGCGTCCTCGATCTCGCGCATGCGCGCCAGCAGGGTCGCGCGCCCGGGGATCGACGCCAGCAACGCTTCCGTCGCGTTCGCCTGTCCCTTCAGCCAGTCCTGCACCTTCGGGTCTTTGACGTCCTCGAGAAAGCGGTAGGGATCCGGAACCGCCACGCCCCAGTGCGTCTCTGTGACGGGTTGCGATGGCAGCGGTGGCGGCACCGTCGAGGCCGGCGCAGCGGCGGCGACCAGCGACAGAAACGCGGTAGTCAGAGCATTCACGGCCGTGTGGCGAAGCGAGGGCATGGGCAGTCCGGGAAACCGAAGACGAGCGATCGTAGACAACTTGCAACGGCCCGCGTTCCGGCCTCGTCGCAGCGCGGCGCGCGCGGCGCGTGTGACCCGGGTCAATGATCGCTCACCAAACTTTCGGATTAGCGCGAATCGGATCGTGGGGTGGCCAGAAAAAGGGAAAAATTCCCATGTGGCCGCTAACGGAGCGGTCAGGCAGCGGAGGGGTCATGCGCACATCGATTCGAAGCACTCGCACGGCGTTGCTGGCGTTCGGGACCGTAATGATGCTGGCGTCCTGCGGTGGAGGCGACGGCGGAGTGGCGCCGAACGGTGCCGCCCCTCCGGCCGGAGGCGGTGGGGCTGGTGGCAGCGCGCGTGGCACCAGTGGCAGCGGCACGCTGCGGGTCGCGCTGACCGATGCACCGGCCTGTGGCTACGACCATGTGTACGTAACGGTCGATCGCGTGCGTGTCCATGCGTCGTCGACGGCCATGGACACCGATGGCGGCTGGAGCGAAGTCGTGGTCAGCCCGGCGCAGCGCATCGACCTGCTCGATCTGACCAACGGCGTGCTGGCGGAACTCGGCCAGACGCCGCTGCCGGCCGGCCAGTACACCCAGGTCCGGCTGGTGCTCAGGCCCAATGGCGCCAGCATGCCTGCCAATGCGATCGTGCCCTCGGGAAGCTTGACCGAGATACCACTCGATACGCCCAGTGCGACACAAAGCGGCCTGAAGCTCGTTCACGGATTCACCGTGCAGCCGAACACGATGACCGACCTCGTGCTCGACTTCGATGCCTGCCGTTCGATCGTCAAGCGGGGCAACAGCGGTCGATACAACCTGAAGCCGGTCGTCAGCATCGTTCCGCGGACGCTGACTGGCATCGTGGGACACGTGCAGACAGGTCTGGGCGATGTGACGGTCAGTGCCCAGAAAAATGGTGTCGTGCTGAAGGCGACGCAGCCCGCCGCGAACGGCCAGTTCGTCTCTCGCGCCGCTGGACCCGATGAAGGGGCCGTATGACGTCGTGTTCACGGGCAGGAAGCTCACCACCGCGGTGATCGCCGCCGTGCCGGTGATGACGGATCACACCACCACGCTGAACTCGAGCATGGATCCGGTGACGATGCCGGTGTCGGCCGAAGGCACCGTCACCGGCAATGTTGGTCCGGCCGGCGCGCGGGACAGCGGATCCGTACGCGCGCTGCAGGCGGTGGGTTCGGTGCCCGCGGTGGAAGTCGCGCAGATGAATGTCGACCCGACGACGGGCGGCTACTCGCTGCCGCTGCCAACCGCCGCTCCGCGCCTGCTGGTCTACGCGAACCCGATGGTCTCGCCGCTCAACTTCGTCGCGCAGGCTGCGAACGCCGCGAAGTACAAGCTCGAGGCAGCGGCGACCGGCTACCAGGCCCAACTTAGCAGCGAAGTCACGGTCGTGCCTGCCACGATCGTCATCGGGCCGAACTTCACGCTGGTGGTCGCTCCGTAACGGCGGCCGCGCGGCCCTACCAAGGGGCTCGTCCAGGCCGCCTGATGGTCAGCCGGCCAGGCGGCGCCGCAGGATGTCGTTCACCTGCTGCGGATTGGCCTTGCCCTTCGTGGCCTTCATCGCCTGGCCGACCAGCGCGTTGAAGGCCTTCTCCTTGCCGGCGCGGAACTCCTCGACCGACTTCGCGTTGGCCGCCAGCACGTCGTCGACGATCTTCTCGATCGCGCCGGCGTCGGAAATCTGCTTCAGTCCGCGCGCCTCGATGACGGCGTCAGCGTCTTCGCCTTCGCCGGCCCAGAGCGCGGCAAACACGTCCTTGGCGGTCTTGTTGTTGATCGTGCCGTCGAGCACGCGTGCAATGAGCCCGGCAAGCTGGGCCGGTGAGACGGGCGCCGACTCGATGGCGAGTCCTGACGCATTAAGCGCTGCCGAGAATTCGCCCATCACCCAGTTGGCCGCGGCCTTGCGATCGGTGACAGCGCCTGCGACGTTCTCGAAGTACTTCGCCAGTGACTTCGAAGCTGTCAGTGCCTGCGCGTCGTATTCGCTCAGCTCGTAGTCGCGCACGAAACGCTCGCGCATTGCGCCGGGCAGCTCCGGCAGCTCGCCGCGGACGCGCTCGATCCACTGCGGCGCGATCTCGAGCGGCAGCAGGTCGGGATCAGGGAAGTAGCGATAGTCCATCGCGTCTTCCTTGCTGCGCATGCTGCGCGTTTCGTCGCGGTCGGGATCGTAGAGGCGCGTTTCCTGCACCACGGTGCCGCCATCTTCGATCAGTTCGATCTGGCGCCGTGCCTCGAACTCGATCGCCTGCTGCATGAAGCGGAAGCTGTTGAGATTCTTGATCTCGCAGCGCGTGCCGAGCGCGGCGTCGCCCACGCGGCGCACCGAGACGTTGGCATCGCAGCGAAACGAGCCCTCCTGCATGTTGCCGTCGCAGATGCCGAGCCAGACCACCAGCGAATGCAGCGCCTTGGCGTACGCCACGGCTTCGGTGGCGGCGCCACTGACGCTGGCGACGCGGATGTCGGGCTCGGAAACGATTTCCAGCAGCGGCGTGCCGGCACGGTTGAGATCGATGCCCGACATGCCGTGGCCGAGCGCGGCGTGCGAGCCCATGCCTTCGTGCAGAGACTTGCCCGCATCCTCCTCGAGATGCGCGCGTGTCAGGCGCATCGTCTTCATGTAGGCCTCGCCGCCCTTGGGCTGCACGACGAAGCTGAGGCTGCCGCCCTGCACGACCGGAATCTCGTACTGGCTGATCTGGTAGCCCTTCGGCAGGTCGGGATAGAAGTAGTTCTTGCGCGCGAACACGCTGCGCGGGGCAATCGTTGCGCCGATTGCGAGCCCGAAGCGGATCGCGCGCTCGACGGCGCCGCGGTTGAGCACCGGCAAAGTGCCGGGCAGCGCCACGTCGATGACGCTGGCCTGCGAATTGGGTTCGGCACCGAACGCCGTGGAGGCTCCCGAAAAGATCTTGCTCACGGTGGTGAGCTGAGCATGCGTTTCAAGACCGATCACCACTTCCCATGCCATCGCGGTCTCCTGTCAGTGCAGCGTATCGGCCGGATCGCCGGCCAGCAGGCGCCGCGCTTCGCGTTGCTCGTGCGCATAGGTCTGCCATGCCATCTCGGCCAGTCTGTGATGCTGCCCGGCCTCGTCCTTCCGGCCGTCGGCCTTCAGCGCGGCGGCCAGATTGGCGTGCACGATCGCGCGGATGTCGGACGGGGTGGCTTCGTCGACGCGCTTCAGCGCACGCTCGAGCTGCTCATGGCCCTCCTCGCTGCGTCCGAGCTTGATCAAGCAGCTGGCGCGGTCGGCCACGGCAGCCGTGACTTCATGCAGGAAGCCTTCGCCCTCGGCGCTCGGCAGGTAGGCGTCGTACAGTGCCATCGCCTCAGCCTGACGGTTCTGCAGCACGAGCATTTCCGCCAGAAGCAGGTGATCGAGCGTCGTGTCCGGACCGTCAGCCAGGCCGCCGGCGAATGCGATGCTCTTCTTGAGGGCGCTGATGGCGTTGGCGAGCGTCCGGGCGTCGAGCTCGTCCAGCGCTGCCGCCTGACGCGCATGCGCCGCCTGCGTCAACGCAGAGCGCTGCAGCCAGCTCGACATCGCAATGTCGTCGTCGAGTTGATGCACCAGCCCTTCGGCCTCGCCGTAGAGTCGCGCGGCTTCTTCGTAGTCGTAGGCATCCTGGTGCAACGAACCCAGCGCCAGGTAAGCGCGATAGCGCGATTCCAGTGTGGCGCCGGAATTGGCGAGCACGGCCCGCGCGTGGCGCGCTGCCGCACGCACGTCGCCTTCGCGCTGCATGAAGAGCGCCAGGGCCGATTCGCATTCCCCGACCAGCGCCATGTCGTCAGCGGCACGGCGGGCGCGCTCGGTCACGCCGAGCAGTGCGGTCCGGGCCTCGACGAACCGCTTCGCGAAATACAGCTGGATCGCGTCGACGTACTCGAAGCGCAGCAGCAGCGGGGGCGTCGCATGCGCCGGGGTCTCGGCGCGCGCCAGTTCCAATACCTCGCGCGCGGCGTCCACCTGTCCCATGCGGGCCAGCAGGACGGCGCGGTCCTGCCGGCGCCGCACGCGCTCCAGCGGATCGCGCGCCGCATCGACGAGCCGTTGATTCGCGTTCAGTATGCGCTGCGACATCGGTCCGTCAGGCGCCCGGTGGCAGTCGCCGATGCCAGTCGGTCGCCAACTGGTAGGCGTGCGCCACGCCAAGCAGCTTGGCTTCTTCGCAGTAGTTCGCAATGAGCTGTAGTCCGACCGGCCGGCGGCTGTTCACCGGACCGGTGCCGAAGCCGCAGGGAATACTCATCGAAGGCACGCCTGCCAGGCTCCCGGGCACCGTGTACAGATCGGCCATGTACATCGCCACGGGATCGGCCGCCTTCTCCCCGAAGCCGAACGCCACGCTGGTGGTCACAGGCCCGGCGATCACGTCGCACTCGGCAAACGCGCGCTGGAATTCGTTGGCGATAAGGCGCCGCACCTTCATTGCCTTGATGAAGTACGCGTCGTAGTAGCCGTGCGACAACACGTAGGTGCCGATCAGGATGCGCCGCTTCGGCTCGTCGCCGAAGCCCTCGGCGCGCGACTTGCGGATCATGTCCTTCAGATCCGTGTACTTCGCCGCGCGATGGCCATAGCGCACGCCGTCGAAGCGCGCCAGGTTGCTCGAGGCTTCCGCCGGGGCGATGACGTAGTAGACGGGAATGCCGAGTTCGGCGTTGGGCAGCGAGATCGGCACCAGCTTCGCGCCGAGTTTCTCGTACTCGGCCAGCGCCGCGCGGACCGCCGCTTCGACATCCGGCTGCAGGCCGGTACCGAAGAACTCCTTGGGCACGCCGATCTTCAGACCCTTGACCGACATGCCGAGCGAGCGGGTGTAGTCCTCGGCCGGGCGGTCGAGGCTGGTCGAGTCCTTCGGATCGAAGCCGAGCATCGCGTTGAAGACGAGCGCGGCGTCCTCGGCCGTCTGCGTCATCAGGCCGGCGGTGTCGAGGCTGGAGGCGAAGGCGATCATGCCCCAGCGTGACGGCCGCCCGTAGGTCGGCTTGGTGCCGGTGATGCCGGAGAACGCGGCGGGTTCGCGGATCGACCCGCCGGTGTCCGTGGCGGTGGCCACCGGGGCGATGCGCGCGGCCACCGCGGCGGCCGATCCTCCGGACGAGCCTCCGGGCACGGCGCCGTGGTCCCACGGGTTGAGCACGTTGCCGTAGGCGCTGTTCTCGTTGCTCGAGCCCATCGCGAACTCGTCGCAGTTGAGCTTGCCGAGCGTCACCATGCCGGCCCGCGACAGGTTATCGACCACCGTTGCGTCGAACGGGCTCATGTATCCCTTCAGGATCCTGCTCGAAGCGGTCGAGGCGAAGTCCCTGGTGACGAAGATGTCCTTGTGCGCGATCGGAATGCCCGTCAACGGCGTGGCGTCGCCGCGGGCAAAGCGTGCATCGGCCGCCGCCGCCTGGGCCAGCGTGATCTCCGGACGTACATCCAGGAAGGCGTTCAGCCCGCGCTGCGCCTCGATTCGCGCGAGGTAGGCGCGCGCCAGTTCCGTGGCCGAAACCTGCCGTGCCGCGAGCAGGCGCGACAGATCGGCCAACGTGGCCTGAGCGAGATCCGGACTGGCGCTCATCGGCGAGCCTCGGCGCTGCGCGCTGCGACGCTCATTCGATCACCCGCGGAACGAGGAACAGCCCGTCCTGCTGCTCGGGCGCATTGGCGAGGTTGCCGGCGCGCTCGTCGCCGACGGTTACAGCATCGTCTCGCAGCCGCTGCGCGCCGCCGAGCGGGTGCGCCATCGGTTCCAGGCCATCGGTATCGACGGCCTGCATGCGCTCGATCATCCGGAAGATGTCGTTCAGCTGAGCGAGCACGCGCTCGGCCTCGGCATCGGTCACATCGATGCGGGCGAGATCGGCGACGCGGCGGATTTGCGCAAGATCGAGCGACATGGGCGGGCGAGGGAATGGCGGTGTGGGTTGCGGGCGCGGAATTGCGGGGGATTAGTGCGCTGCGGAAGCCTTTCAAAACAAGTGCTTGCAGCGAGTTTGTTGCGTGTTTAGTTTATCATCGCGCATTCTTCCCAGACTCTGCGCGCCTCTGGGGAAATGCAGCGCCGACGCGCGGCGCGCCCCGGGACGCAATACAGCCACAAAAGGCAGTCATGTTCGGTTTTCTCCGCAGCTATTTTTCCAACGACCTCGCGATCGACCTCGGCACGGCCAACACGCTGATCTACGTGCGTGGCAAGGGCATCGTGCTCGACGAGCCTTCGGTCGTTGCAATCCGCCAGGAAGGCGGGCCCAACGGCAAGCGCACGATCCAGGCGGTCGGCAAGGAAGCCAAGCAGATGCTCGGCAAGGTGCCCGGCAACATCGAGGCGATCCGCCCGATGAAGGACGGTGTCATCGCCGACTTCACCGTCACCGAGCAGATGCTCAAGCAGTTCATCAAGATGGTGCATCCGTCGAGCCTGTTCGCGCCGAACCCGCGCATCATCATCTGCGTGCCGTGCGGCTCGACTCAGGTGGAGCGGCGCGCGATCAAGGAATCGGCTGAAGCTGCAGGCGCATCGCAGGTGTTCCTGATCGAGGAGCCGATGGCCGCGGCGATCGGTGCCGGGCTGCCGGTATCGGAAGCGTCGGGCTCGATGGTGGTCGACATCGGCGGCGGCACGACCGAGGTCGGCGTGATCTCGCTGGGCGGCATGGTCTACAAGGGCAGCGTGCGCGTCGGCGGCGACAAGTTCGACGAAGCGATCATCAACTACATCCGCCGCAACTACGGCATGCTGATCGGCGAGCCGACTGCGGAACTGATCAAGAAGGAAATCGGATCGGCATTTCCCGGTTCCGAAGTGCGCGAGATGGAAGTCAAGGGCCGCAATCTGTCCGAAGGCATTCCGCGCAGCTTCACCATCAGCTCGAACGAGATTCTCGAGGCGCTGACCGATCCGCTGAACCAGATCGTCTCCAGCGTGAAGATCGCACTCGAGCAGACGCCGCCGGAACTCGGTGCCGACATCGCCGACCGCGGCATGATGCTCACGGGCGGTGGCGCGCTGCTGCGCGACCTCGACCGGCTGCTGATGGAAGAAACGGGCCTGCCGGTCGTCGTGGCCGAAGAGCCGCTGACCTGCGTCGTGCGCGGCTGCGGCATCGCGCTCGAGCGCATGGACAAGCTCGGCACTATCTTCGCCACCGGCTGACGCCGCCGGCGCAGTGACACGTCGGCCCCTCTCCTGCCCTTGCCTCGAAAAATCGTGTGGCTCCGCCACCGATTTTTCGCAAACTAGTCGCGCGAAAGTAGGTTTGCACTTTCGCGCGCTTGGATAATGGAATACGCCCCCCCACCGCTGTTCAACCAGGGCGTGTCCGCACGCGCGCGGCTGGCGTTCTTCGCTTTCCTGGCCATCGCGCTGATCATCATCGACTCGCGGATCAAGGCGCTCGAGACGGTCCGCGTCGGCGTTGGTGTCGTGCTCTATCCCGTGCAGCAGGCGCTGCTGGTGCCCGGCCGCCTCGTCGACGCCGTCGGCGACTACTTCACGTCGGTCTCGACGCTGCAGCGGGAAAACGAGGCGCTGAAACGCCAGCAGGTGGAAAGTGCGCAGGCGCTGCTGCAGGCGAAGCAGTCCGAGCAGGAAAACGATCGGCTGCGCAAACTGTTGTCGGCCCGCGAGCGCGTGCGCAACAACGCCGTCCTCGGCACGGTGCTCTACGAATCGCGCGACCGCTTTTCGCACAAGCTCGTGCTGCATGTCGGGACTGACGACGGCGTGCGCGCCGGCAGCCCCGTCATCGACGATGTCGGCATTGTCGGACAGGTGACGCGCGTGTTCCGCAACACCTCCGAGGTCACGCTGTTGACCGACAAGGATCAATCGATCCCGATCCAGATCGTGCGCAACGGCCTGCGCGGCGTCGCATTCGGCGGCGCCGACCCGGGCACGCTCGACCTGCGCTTCATGGCGGCCAACGCGGATGTCGAAAATGGCGATGTCGCCGTCACGTCAGGGCTCGACGGCGTCTATCCGGTCGGGCTCCCCGTGGGCAAGGTCATCGCGGTCGAGCGGGCGGCGAAGGATCAGTTCGCCCGCATCGTGCTGTCGCCTTCTGCCGGCGTCGAGAATCACACCTATCTGCTGGTGCTGCTGATCGAGCCGTCGACGTTGCCGGCAGCGCCGGGCCCGGCCCCGACAGAGGTTCCCGTGCGACGGGGAGGCGGCAAGCGATGAACGCGATCGTGCGCGTGCAGCGCTGGGTGCGCGACTCCTTCGCGCTGCGCGCAACGGACCCCATTGAAGCCATCGATCGTGGGCTGTCGCGCCGCGAGTACTTGCTGCGGCCGGCGAACCCGCTGTTCATCTGGTTTTCGCTCATCGTGGCGCTGCTGCTGAACCTGATGCCCTGGGGCCGGGCTCCCGTGGCGCCCGATTTCCTCGCCCTGGCGCTCGTGTTCTGGAACGTGCACCAGCCGCGGCGCGTCGGCATGGGCGCAGCATTCGTGTTCGGACTGCTGATGGATGTGCACGAAGGCGCGCTGTTCGGCCAGCACGCGCTGGCCTATACGCTGGTGTCCTATGGGGCGATCACCCTGCACCGTCGCATTCAGTGGTTCCCATTGGGTGCCCAGGCGGTCCACATCCTGCCCCTGTTGCTGCTGTCGCAGCTCGCCTCGCTCGCGATCCGCATGTGGGTCGGCGGCGAGTGGCCCGGCTGGATCTACTTTGCGCAGAGCCTCGTCGGTGCCGTCATCTGGCCGCTGATCGCGTGGCTGCTGCTGGCGCCCCAGCGGCGGCCGGTGGATCGGGACGAGACGCGACCAATTTAACTTGCGCCGCTCACTTACGCGACCCTTCGGGTCGCACGTGAGCTCGCGGCGGTACGGTTCGCGCCTTGCGCGAAACGCCCGAGACTGGTTTGTCGGCTGCGCTCCGGAGCGCAGCCGACAAGTCAGTCCTGAGCGGCGAGCGAAGCGCAGCGTGCCGCGACGAGTGCACGTGCGAGCCCATAGGGCTCGCGTACACGAGGAGCGCCTCCGTTTACGGCGTGATCGTCCCGACGACCCAGTCGCCCCAGCCTTGGAACGGACCAAGCGGATTGCGGTCGACCTGGAGTTCGAGCACGTTGGGCTGCCCGCCATAGACGGCATAAACCGCGCGATCCTGGACGAACAGGATCAGTGCGGTAAAGGTCCAGCCGCGCGACTCGGTCTCGCGCCGGAAGCGGAGAGCGTCGAGCCAGAAGTTGCCGACGCGGTCGTTATTGATGTGCTTGATGTTCAACTGGTAGCCGCTGCAGCCCTTGCCCGCGATCAGGCAGTCTCGAATGCCGGGATCGACGTCCGACGCGTTGATCACGCCGCCGATCGGGAACCGGACCGCCACTTCGACGTGGGAAAGCAGGGTCACGGCCGGGTTGACGCCCGAGAGCCCGAGGCCGGCCAGATCGGCTTTGGTCGTCTTGTAGGGCTGGATGGCTTCGACCAGCGCCTTGGCGTCGTCAAAGGTCTGCCACTGCACTTCCGTCCGCACGGCCGACTTCGGCAGCAGTTCAGCGCAGCCGACGACGGCTACGGTGACAGCGACAAGAAGGAACAAGGACACTCGGGACCGCATTGTTCGGCCCATAAACACTCCTTGTTTCATCATCGCCGCGGATGACAAATCCGCGTTGTGGAGTGTCAAACCGGGCCGCGAAAGACGTTGGCGGCAGCATCGACGGCAGCCCAAGGCTCCGGCGGCAGACCGCAGCCCGGCGGCTCGCCGGGACCGGGCGTCGATCCGGCCGGATTTCCGAGCATGGCGGTGAGGGCGGCGCTCCTATAATCGAGCGATCTATTGCCTGCGCTTCTTCCGCCGCCCCTTCGAGTGCGAGACCGTGGTTTGATGCCGTTGCCACGGCGGCCCGCCGCGCCCGCCGCTTGCGCCTGCATCCGTCCCCATGCCGAATAGAACCTGGCTGCGCCGCCGTCGCCGTTTCGGTAGCGACGATCTGTCGTTCGGCCCGCGTTCGTCCGCGCTGCGCAACCCTGAGCGCGAAGTGCACTACTTCCGACTCCGTGTGCTGGTCGCGATGGCCTTCGTCATTGGCTGCTTCGCGCTGCTGGGTGCCCGCTTTGCCTGGCTGCAGGTCCTCAAGCACGACGAATATCTCGCGCGGGCCGAACTCAACCGGATCGCGGTGTTGCCGGTCACGCCGAATCGTGGGCTGATCAAGGACCGTCACGGCCGCATCATCGCCCGCAACTACTCGGCCTATACGCTCGAGGTCACGCCCTCGAAGGTGGCGGACCTCGACGGGACGATCGATCGGCTGGCGCAGGTGGTCGACATCCAGCCGCGCGATCGACGTCGTTTCCGCAAACTCCTTGAGGACACGAAGCGTTTCGACACCGTCCCGATCCGGACCCGTCTCAGCGACGAGGAAGTGGCGCGCTTCACGGCCCAGCGCTTCCGCTTCCCGGGCGTGGACCTGCGTGCACGTCTGTTCCGCGATTACCCGCTGGGGCAGACCGGGTCGCACATGCTGGGCTACATCGGCCGCATCTCGCAGCGCGACCTGGAGCGCATCGAGAAGATGAGCGATCCAGCCGCCTATCACGGCACGGAGCACATCGGGAAACTGGGCATCGAGCAGAGTTACGAGCCCGAGCTGCACGGCGTCACCGGCGTCGAGGAAGTCGAGATCACGGCCGGCGGACGCGCCGTACGCACGCTGAAGCGTGCCGCGCCGATGCCGGGCAACAACCTCACGCTGTCGGTCGACATCGAACTGCAGCGTGTGGTCGAGCAGGCCTTTGGTGACCGCCGCGGCGCGCTGATCGCGATCGAGCCAAAGACGGGCGACGTGCTGGCGTTCGTGTCGATGCCGACCTTCGACCCCAATCTGTTCGTCGACGGCATCGACCCGAAGAACTGGGACGAACTGAACAACGATCCGGACAAGCCGCTGCTCAACCGCGCGCTGCGCGGCACCTACCCGATCGGCTCCACCTACAAGCCATTTCTGGCGCTGGCCGCGCTCGAAACCGGCAAGCGCCGGACCGATACCGTGATCCACGATGGCGGCACGTTCGTGTTCGGCAACCGCGTGTTCCGCGATTCGAACAAGGTACCTCTCGGTGCGGTCGACATGCACCGCTCGATCGTCAAGTCGAGCGACATCTACTACTACCAGGTCGCGAACGACCTCGGCGTCGACACGATCCACGACTTCATGAAGCCCTGGGGCTTCGGCCAGATCACCGGCATCGATGTCGAGGGCGAGCAGACCGGAATCCTGCCCTCGACCGCCTGGAAGGAACGCCGCTTCAAGCAGAAGTGGTATCCCGGCGAGACGATCTCGATCGGCATCGGGCAGGGCTACAACTCGTTCACGCTGCTGCAGCTGGCCCATGCGACGGCCAACCTGGCCAACGACGGCGTCGTCATGAAGCCCCACCTGGTCAAGGAAGTGGAAGACCTGCGCACCGGAGAGCGGCGGCTGACGGTGCCGAAGGAGAGCTATCGCATACCGGTGAAGCCCGAGCACATGAAGTTCGTCCGCGATGCGATGGTCGACGTCAACATCAGCGGGACCGGGCGCGTCGCCTTCCAGGGAGCGCCGTACAAGGTTGGCGGCAAGACGGGCACGGCGCAGGTGATCAGCATCAAGCAGGGGGAGAAGTACAACGAGGCACGCACGGCCGAACGCCACCGCGACCACTCGCTGTTCATCGCCTTTGCGCCGGCCGAAGATCCCAGGATCGCCATCGCCGTGCTGGTTGAAAACGGCGGCTTCGGTGCGCGCGCGGCGGCACCGATCGCCCGCGCCGCGATCGATTACTACCTGCTTGGCAAGAAGCCCGCCGGACCGGCCGTTCCGGACGACGGCGACGACGAGGAAGAAGTGCCACGCACGGTCGCGGTCGCTCCGGCGACGTCGACTCGGAGCACGCGATGACGCAAGTATCGATCGCGCGCCGCGTCGGCATGATGGTCCGGCCCTACGTCACGGTGTTCGACCCGGCGCTGCTCGCCATCGTCGGCTGCCTTGGCGTCATCGGGCTCGTGACGCTGTACTCGGCCGGCAACGATTTCCCTTGGCGTGTCACCGACCAGCTGCGCAACTTTGGTGTCGCGCTGGCCATCATGTTCGTGATGGCGAATCTGTCGCCGCAGCTCCTGATGCGGCTCGCGGTGCCGATCTATCTGGTCGGCGTCGGCCTGCTGGTGGCCACCGCGGTGGGCGGCGTGATCGTGAAGGGGGCGCAGCGCTGGCTCGACATCGGCATCGGGCGCATCCAGCCGGCGGAGATCATGAAGCTCGGGTTGCCGCTGATGCTGGCGTGGTACTTCCACAAGCGCGAGGGCGGTCTGCGTACGCTAGATTTCATCGTCGCGGGCGTCATCGTGCTGGTGCCGGTCGCGTTGATTGCCAAGCAGCCCGACCTGGGCACCGCCCTGCTGGTGCTCGCCGCAGGCTCGTTTGTCATCTTCTTCGCCGGACTGCCGTGGAAATGGCTCGCCGTGATGATCGTGGCCGGTATCGCGTCCCTGCCGCTGGCGTGGACCCTGATGCACGATTACCAGCGCGAACGCGTCCTGACGCTGATCGATCCGTCGACCGATCCGCTGGGCAAGGGCTTCCACACGCTGCAGGCGATGATCGCGATCGGTTCGGGCGGCGTGTTCGGCAAGGGCTGGATGCAGGGCACCCAGACCCATCTCGAATTCATCCCCGAACGCACGAGTGACTTCATCTTCGCGGTCTACTCCGAGGAGTTCGGACTGGTCGGCAACGTGGTTCTGCTGCTGCTGTTCGGCGCGCTCATCTGGCGGGCACTGGCGATCGCGCTCAACGCGCCGACGCTGTTTGCCCGTCTGCTCGCCGCCGCCATCGGGCTCATCGTCTTCACCTACGCCTTCGTCAACATGGGCATGGTGAGCGGCATCCTGCCGGTGGTGGGCGTGCCCTTGCCCTTCATCAGCTACGGCGGCACGGCGCTGGTCACGCTCGGCATGGCGTGCGGGATACTGATGTCGATCTCGGCCAACCGCAAGCTGGTTCAGAGCTGATGGCGGCGTGCGCGCGCCCGCTGCTGGTCGCCGCGCTTGCCCTGCTGCTCGCGGCCTGTAGTACGACGCCATCGAAGAAGAGCGTCTATTACCAGGACGACGGGCCACCGGACCGGGTGCCGGCTGACGTCGCCGCGATTCCCGATGCCGTGCCGCGCGTCGAGCCGCCGCACCGGGGGTCCAGCAAGCCCTACACGGCGCTCGGTCGAACGTACACGCCGTTGAGCGGTGACGTGCCATTCACCCAGCGCGGCATGGCCTCCTGGTACGGACGCCAGTTCCACGGCAATCGGACAGCGAACGGCGAGCTCTACGACATGCTCGGCATGACGGCGGCGCATCCGATATTGCCGCTGCCGAGCTATGTCAGGGTGACCAATGTGCGCAACGGCCGCAGTGTCATCGTGAGGGTCAACGACCGGGGTCCGTTCAAGCATGACCGCGTCATCGATCTGTCCTATGCGGCCGCCGCCAAGCTCGGGATCGCGGCCGCCGGCACCGGTGAAGTCGAGATCGAGCGCATAACGACGGCCCAGATCGCGAGTGGCGACTACCGACGCGGCGGATCCAGCCCGTCGCCGACACTGGCGGCAGCGTCGCCGGCAGCCAGGCCGCGTGCGAGTGCGTCGATCCAGCCAGGCCCGCCGGTCGTGTCCGCACCCGCCGTTGCGGCTGCGAACGACGCCGCGGGCGCGACGCCGACCCCCGCCCCGGCCGCGTTGCCGAGAGAGACGTCCATGGCGGTGGAGCAGGCGCGCGGCTGGTCCGTGCAACTCGGCGCCTTTGCGCAGGAGTCCAACGCAGACGCGCTGGCCGGGCGCACCGCGGCCTTGCTCGCCTTCGCAGACACTGCCGAGGAAATCCCCGCACGTGCGCCGCGGGTCGAGCGTGACGGCGGCGTGTTCCGCGTTCTAGTCGGAACGATGTCGGATCGCGATTCCGCGCTGTCGCTGGCGCGCGAACTCGAGCGCCTGCTCGAACGTCCGACGACGATACTGCTGCGCTGAAAAGTGGCCCCGAACAGCGCCGCGGCCGCCGGCTCGCGGCGCGCTCCGGCACGCTCACCCACTGCGGGACCTCAGCGGGGCGTACGTTCGCGCCTGGGTGCGGCTCCGCGACGCAGTTCCAGCGCCGCTTCGTAAACCGTCTCGCGCGCCACGCCCGTCATCTGGCTGACGACCGCCGCAGCGCGCGCGGGTGGCAGTTCCTCCAGCAGCACTTCGAGCCACCTACGAGCGGCGTCGTCGAGCGCGTGGGCGATGACTGCGGGGGCCGCATCGACGATCACGACGTACTCACCGCGTTCCTCGGCGGCCAGTTCGGCCAGCGCGCCTGCCGGGTGCGCGGAGATCGACTCGAACTTCTTGGTGAGTTCGCGCGCGATGACGACACGGCGGTCGGCGGCCAGCAGTTCCGCCAGCATCGCCAGCAGCGCGCGAATGCGGTGCGGGGCCTCGAACAGGACGCTGGCCTGAGGATCCGCCGCGATGCTGCGCAGCTGTCGCTCGCGCTCGCGAGCGACGGTCGGCAGGAATCCGACATGACGGAAACGACCCTCGACGAGGCCGGCCGCGGAAACGGCTGCCGCCGTGCTCGAGGCGCCCGGAATCGGGATCACGCGCCGCCCGGCGTCGAGCGCGGCGCGCACGATCAGCGCGCCGGGGTCCGAGATGCCCGGCGTTCCTGCGTCCGTCACCAGCGCGATGCGCTGGCCAGCATGTAGTCGCTCGACGAGGGTGCCCGACAGGCGTCGCTCGTTGTGCTGGTGCGCGGCCACGAGCGGCGTGTCGATACCGTAGCGGGCCAGCAGCGGCGCCGTGACCCGCGTGTCCTCGGCCGCCACCGCGTCGACGCGCGCCAGTACCCACAGCGCGCGCAGCGTGATGTCGGCCGCATTGCCGATAGGCAAGCCAACTACATACAATGCCCCAGCCGGCAACTCCTGCTCGGCCAGCCCCGCCATGACGGTCAGGCCGTCGAGCCGTGGTTGAACACGCGGATCCATGGACCGTTCAATGCGCCTGCGTTCTCGGTTGCACGTCCTGTTGCTGGCGGCAAGTGTCGCATGTGGCGCGCAAGCGCAGCCGGCCAGTACGGAGACGCCGCCGGCGGCGGCGGGCCCGGCCCGGCCGGCGGTCGTGCTGCTGCTGCCGGCGCAGTCGACCGGATTCGCCCGGCCGGCCGAAGCCCTGCGGCTCGGCTTCTTCGCTGCGCACCGGGCCTCCGGCGAAACCGTCACGCTCCAGGTCGTCGAAATAGACGACAGCTCCGAGCAACTCGCCGCGGCACTGAATTCGGCACGTGAGCGCGGCGTCGGGGTCGTGGTCGGCCCCTTGCCGCGCGCCGCGGTGAACGACGTCGTCGAAGGGCGACGAGCCACGACGCCCCTGGTCGCATTGAATTTCCCGGAGTTCGACAGTGGTGCGTCGCCCGACATGCTGGCGGTCGCGTTGTCACTGGAGGTCGAAGCACAGCGCATCGTGAAGGTTGCGTTGTCCGAGTTCGTCGGCACACGTCGCGCCGATGCACGCCCCCGCGTTGCGGTCGTGTCCACCCCGGGTGGCCTCGAACGCAGGATCGCGCAGGCCTACGTCAGCGCCTTACGGGCTGCCGGGGACGTGCCCGTCCAGGTCGAGTGGACGCCCGAAACGGCGGCGCGCGCCGCGGCGCTGCTGGCAGCGCCCACGCTGGAAGCGGTGTTCCTGGCACTCACGGCGCGGGATGCGGCGCAACTGCGGGGGATGATCTCGCGCGAGGCGCAGGTCTTCGGAACCTCGATGCTGTATGCGGGAGATCCGCGCAGTTCGCCGACCGCGGCCTCGCTGGCGCACGACCTCGACGGCGTGCGATTCACCGACATGCCCTGGCTGCTGCAACCGGATCATCCCGCGGTCATGGTGTATCCGGCCCCGTCGATTCCACTTTCCACCGAGCTGAGCCGGCTCTACGCACTCGGCATCGATGCCTACCGGATCGCCGTCGTGTGGATGAAAGGCGATCGCCGCTTCGACCTCGACGGAGTGACGGGGCGCCTGCGGATCGACCGCAACCAGTCGCTGCGCGTCGAGCGCACTCCACTGCTGGCCATCTACCGGGACGGCAGGGTCGAGCGCATCGAGATCGCGCGCTGATGGCGGCCGCGGTTCCCCGCGCGCGGCGGCCCACCGGCGTTCGCACGCCAAAGCAGCGCGCGGGCGCCGCCGCCGAAGACGCTGCTGCGCGCCACCTCGCAGCCCACGGATGCGCGCTGATCGAACGCAATGTCCGCTATCCCGAAGGCGAACTGGATCTCATCGCGCGGGAACGCGAGCTGATCCTGTTTGTCGAAGTGCGCATGAGGCGCAGCAATGCGTTCGGCGGTGCGGCCGCCAGTGTCGACCGCCACAAGCAGAAGCGGCTCATGCGCGCGGCGCAGCACTGGCTGCTCGGGCGCTACGGCGAGCGCTGGCCCCCGTGCCGCTTCGACGTGGTCACTGTCGCGGGCGATGGCACAATCGAATGGATCCGCGACGCCTTCGCGGCATGAGACCTGGAGTCCTGATGAAGCAATCCTCTAGCACGCATGGCCTGCGCAGCGCTCGCGGCCTCGCTCACACTGACAGCCTGCGCGCCGCTCGTGGTGGCCGTGGTCGTCGCAGGAACCGCCATGGTCGTCACGGACCGTCGCACGACGGGAGCCCAGGTTGATGATCAGACCATACAGCTTCGCCTGGCCAATGAGCTCGGCACCGCGTTCAAGGATCAGCCGGTCCACATCGCGGTCAACAGCTTCGATCGCCGCGTTCTGCTGACGGGCGAAGTGCCGAACGAGGCCGCGAAGGCCAAGGCCGGCGAGATCGCGGCCGCTTCCCTGAACGTGCGGGCGGTCATCAACGAACTCGCGATCGCGCCGCCGTCGTCGCTGTCGGACCGGACGTCCGACACCGCGCTCGCAACCAAGGTGCGAGGCTCGTTCATCAATACCAAGGAGATCGCGTTCAACTCGATCGAGATCGTCGTGGAGCGTCAGATCGTGTACCTGCTCGGCTATGTCACCGAACGCGAAGGCCAGGTGGCCGCGCTGGTGGCCAGCAAGGTTTCGGGGGTGAAGCAGGTCGTGAAGGTATTCGAGTACGCGACCCAGGAGGAGGTCGATCGCCGGCGGGCGATCGGGGGCAGTTCGGCGCCGGCGGCGGCGCCTGCGGCGACCCCGGCCGCGCCAGCCACGACGGCGCCCGCCAAGTAGCTCGGCGGCGCTTCGCGGGTCGGGCGTTCGACGTTCCACGACCGACCGCTCGCGGCGCGGTGCCGCCTACTTTCTTTGCTTCGCCAGAGAAAGTAGGCAAAGAAAGGCGACCGCACGAGGACGGCCTGCGCTGACGCTCCGGCTTCCCTTGCGCTGCGGGTCGTCAGCGGGCCGTGCGCGAAACTCGCTTCCTGCGGTCGCTCAGACAGCGCGCCCGGCACTGCCCCGCCGCCGCCCCACACCGAAGCGGCGTCCCCGAGCGGATTCAACACCGGCTGCGTGCACTGGCCAGGGCGACGCCTTTGGGTTTGGGGTTCTGCATTAGAAGACCCCGCGCCTGAGCGGTCGGTCGCGAGAGGCAGGCAACACCGCTCGAGTCCGCATCGTGGATCGCCACCGGCGTCTGCAAGGTGATCAACGGTCACTTCAGCCATTGCGTCGTGGGCCCCTTGACTTATAGTGCGCCGCTCCCGATGTGCCGACCGGCGCGTCGGCGGCGGGAACGTTCCTGACGGGAGGCAAGATGGGCTGGATTTTCGTTCTGGTCATTGTCGCGGTGGCCGTGTTCTGGGTGGTCGGCGCCTACAACCGGCTGGTGAGCCTGCGCAACAAGTTCAAGAATGCCTTCGCGCAGATCGATGTTCAGCTCAAGCGCCGCTACGACCTGATTCCCAACCTGGTCGAGACCGCCAAGGGCTACATGAAGCACGAGCGCGAGACCCTGGAAAGGGTGATCAGCGCCCGCAACTCGGCTGTCACGGCCAACGCAGCGGCGGCGGCCGACCCGGGCAGCGCCAATGCGATGCAGGGGCTGATCGTCGCCGAAGGTGCCCTCTCGGGCGCGCTGTCGCGCCTGTTCGCACTCGTGGAGGCCTATCCGGACCTGAAGGCTAACCAGAACATGATGCAGCTCACCGAGGAACTGACGGGCACCGAGAACAAGATCTCGTTCGCGCGGCAGGCCTTCAACGACTCGGTAATGACGTACAACACCGCGTCCCAGCAGTTCCCGACCAACGTCATCGCCGGAA
Source organism: uncultured beta proteobacterium (assembly GCA_963780715.1). GTDB lineage: Bacteria > Pseudomonadota > Gammaproteobacteria > Burkholderiales > Burkholderiaceae_F > JALORV01. The sequence goes on along the minus strand of CAWADK010000027.1, from coordinate 2,886 downwards.
TGTTCTCCTTCGCGCCAGCCGAACTGTTGCAGGCCACCGAGGGCGAAGAAGAGCGCAAGGCGGTTCGCGTCCAGTTCTGACGCCGCTGCCTGACCGGCCCGGGCGTGGCAGGCGGGCCCGCGGGTCGGTGCCCATGGCGTGCGCACGATGAATTTCTTCGAACACCAGGAGGCCGCCCGGCGCAACAGCCGGCGCCTCGTCGTGCTGTTCGCGCTGGCGGTGGTCGCGATCGTCATCGCCGTCAACGTCGCGGCGACCGTGCTGTTCCATACGTTCTGCGGCCCCGGTCGGCCTGCGGTGGTACTCGGGCGCACTGCCGAACGGCTTCTACTTCACCAACACCGTGGTCGTCCTCGGCCTGATCTTCGGCGGGACGCTGCTCGAGATGAACCGCCTGAAGGCGGGTGGTGTGGCGGTGGCGCAGATGGTGGGCGCGCGCGAAGTGGACACCTCGACGCGTGACCTGCTCGACCGCCGGCTGGTCAACATCGTCGAAGAGATGGCGATCGCCTCGGGCGTGCCGATGCCGCGCGTATTCGTCATGGACGCTGAAACGTCGATCAATGCCTTCGCCGCGGGGCACTCGATCGACGATGCGATCGTGGCCGTCACGCGCGGCACGTTGACGCGACTGAACCGCGACGAACTGCAGGGCGTCATCGCGCACGAGTTCTCACACATCCTCAACGGCGACATGAAGCTCAACCTGCGGCTGATCGGCGTGCTCTACGGCCTGCTGATCGTGGCGCTGGCCGGACGCTTCCTGCTCGAACTCGGCGGCCGCAGCCGCAGTGGCGGCGACCGCAGCAGCGGCAGCGCGATTGCGGTCCTGGTCGCGGCCGGCCTGGCGTTATGGGTGCTGGGCTATATCGGCGTTTTCTTCGGCCGGCTCATCAAGGCGGGCGTGTCGCGGCAGCGCGAGTTCCTGGCCGATGCCAGCGCCGTGCAGTTCACTCGGAATCCGGACGGCATCGGCGGAGCGCTGCGCAAGATCGCGGGCCTCAGTGAGCAGTCCGGGCTGGGCTCGCGGATCGATCATCCGCAGGCTGAATCGCTCTCGCACCTGTTCCTGGGTGCTGCACGACCGAGTTTCGTGCGTGGCATCTTCGCGACCCATCCGCCGATGGACGAGCGGTTGCGACGCATCTATGGCCGGGCCGTCGGCGCCATGCCGGCGCCCGAGAATGCCGTCGCGCTCGCGCTCGGCGGCCTCGAGCCGACGCAGGAACCGACACGGCGCTCACCGATTCAGTATGTGCCGTCGGCCAGTCTGGCCGCGGCGGCGCAGTCTGCCGAAGCGCTGCCCGAGCGCACCAGTCCGGTCGCGGGTCTGATGGCCGCCGGCGCCGCCGCTGCCGCAAACGTGGCCGCGGAGATAGGAACCGTACGGCCGCCGCGCAATCGGGACTTTGCGCTCGACGAGGCGCAGCGCGCGCTGGTCGAGTCCTTGCGGCGCGCAGCCAGCGACGGCATGGGTGCGCAGCTGCTCGCGCTGGCCATGCTGGTCGACCAGGACCAGGAACTGCACGGGCAGCAACGGGCGCTGATCGCCGAGGTCTTCGGCGCCGAAGCGGCGGCACTCGCCGATGGCTACCACGAGCAGATCCAGCGCCTGCCGCCGGGCGCGCGTCAGCCGCTGGTGGATGTCGCGATGCCGGCACTGCGCAAGCTGCCGGGTGAAGCGCGGTCGTCGCTGTTGCGCACCGCGCATCTGCTGATCGCTGCCGATGGCCGCGTGACCGTGCCCGAGTTTCTGCTGTTCACGATACTGAAGCGGCGCCTGGGTCCCGATGCCGGTCGCGCGGTACCGGTGCGCTTTGCGGAACTTTCCCCGGTGTCACGCGAAGTCGGCTTGGTGCTTTCTCTGGTCGCCGCCGTGCGTGCGCCGGAGCGCGCCGAACGTGCGTTCAACGCCGGCGCCGTCACGCTGCGCGGCGTCGAGCTGAACCTGGTCGCCGCAGCTGACATCCGCCTCGACGACGTCTCGGCAGCGCTGGATCGGCTTAATCAGCTGGCGCCGCTCGTCAAGCCACAGTTGATCAAGGCCGCGACCGCCGTTGCCTTCGTGGATGGCGAGACGAACTGGAGATCGGCAACGAGTCTGCGCATGATCTGCGCGGCGCTCGACGCTCCGCTGCCGCCGCAGGTACTCGAGGCCGAAGCCGGCTGATGCTTGCGCCGCCGCCGGCACAGGTACGCTAGCGCCAGACTTCCCCGAGCGCGGCGGCCACGCCGGCGATCAGCGCGACGACGCCCAGCAGGATGGCGCCGGTGCGCAGCGCACGCAGCCCCGCGGAGCCGTCGCGTGTGAAGGCGAATCCGATCAGAGGCAAAACCACCGCCAGCACCAGCGCCGTGACGGCGATTTTCAGCGAGAGTTCCTGCCAAGGAAGCATCGGGTCTTCCGACAAAGTGGTAGCGCGAGCGTAGTGCAGCGCGCCGCTTGTTCCAAGCGCGCATCCGCTCGAAAAGCCGGCCCAACGCGCGGCAATTCAAGCGCGGCAGCCGGCCTTGCAGCATTTCATGGCGGTGCGCGACGCTGCAGTCGTACGACGATGATGCCGGCGACGGCCGGTGCGAGACCGAGCAGTCCCGCCAGGACGATGCGTGTCACGGTCGCCGCTTCGGTGCCAGCCTCAAACGCCATGAACAAAGCGGCGAGCAGCAGCGTCGAAATAGCGATGAGCGTGCGCCCGTAACGGCGTCCGAGCAGCCACGGATATACAAAGACGCCGAGGAGCACGATCAGGACGATCGTGATGGGACCGGAAAGGGCTGTTGGGATCGCAATCAAGGATTCAACCCGACCTTGGCTGGGCTCCGCAGACACTGTTTCGTCCAGCATGCCTTTGCGCTGCGGGCGACCAAGCGTATCGCGAATTCTCT
>CAWADK010000026.1:0-83665 GCA_963780715.1 uncultured beta proteobacterium | reverse complement strand
ATTCATGAAGGAGCACCCGGAGATCTCCGGATACGTAGCCCCGGACCTGGCGGCCTGGCAGTACTGGGACGCGGTATCGGAGTACGTAACACTGATGAAATCCGACGTCCGGCAGCAGTTGCCATCGCGGCTGGCGACGCTTGCGTATTTGCGTCAGAGTCCCTCTGCCGAGGCGCGCGAGCTCGCCCTTCGTACCCCGGCGTTGCCGGGGATGCGCCAGTAATCTCCGACTTCTCCCGAATCCAACGCGCAGTCCGGGCGCGGTTCTGTTAGCACTGCGGCGTCTCGTCCCCCCACATGAAGCACTTATCGCGCGAGCCACTGCTTCACTTCCTGCTGCTCGGCGGCGCGCTGTTCGGCGTCTACGAGTTGGCTCCCGACGCTCGGATCGGGCCTGCCGCATCGAAAGAGATCCGGCTGTCGCTCGACGAGATCTCACAGCTCACCCTGCTGTACCAGTCGCAGTGGCGCCGCCTGCCGACGCCGCAGGAACTCCAGCGCCTGGTCGAGAACAAGGTCCAGCAGGAAATTCTTTACCGCGAGGCGCTTGCGATGGGCCTCGACAAGGACGACGAGATCGTCAAGCGGCGCATGGCGCAGAAGATGCAGTTCCTGGCCGAGGACGTAGCTGCCGCGCGCGAGCCGACGACTGCCGAGCTCAGGATCTGGTTCGAGAGGAACAGCGCCAATTTCGCGCAGCCGCCGCGGCTGAGCTTCCGGCATCTGTACTTCTCGCCCGATCGGCGCGGCGCCCGTACACGAGACGACGCGCAGCAGGCGCTGGCGAAGCTCGCTGGTCAGCCGGTCGACGCGAAAGATCGCGAGCGAGCTCGCCGACCCGTTCATGTTCCAGGAGTACTACCGCGACCGTGCGCCTGAGTTTCTCGGCAAGGAAATGGGGCCGCAGTTTGCGTTGGCCGTCGCCAGACTCACACCAGGATCGTGGCAGGGGCCGATCGAGTCCGGTTTCGGCTGGCACCTGGTGTTCGTGGACACCGTGATTCCGGGCCGCGTCCCCGCCTTCGAGGAAGTCGAGGCCGACGTCAGGACCGCGTGGCTCGGCGAACAGAAGACGCTGGCCTGGGGGAAGGCCTACAAGGAACTGCGTGCAAAGTACACGGTGCTGCTGCCGGCGCCGCCGGAGTCCTCTGCCGCCCCGTCGTCTTCGCAAGTAACGAAGGCGCCCGCAACATCAGGCCCTGTCTCGAAATGATCGGCGTGCGCCGCATCGTCGGATTCGCCGCAGCGGTGCTGCTCGTCCTGCTGGCCGGACTGCCCGCGGCGAGCGCTCACGAGTCGCGGCCGGCCTATCTCGAGATCAAGGAAACGGCGCCCGGCCAATACGAGCTGCTCTGGCGCACGCCGGTGCTGGCGGGTGCGCGCCTGCCTTTGGTGCTGACGCTGCCCGATGGTGTGACGAACCTGAAGCCGCCGGTCATGCAAGAGCTCACCGACTCGCTCGTCGAGCGCCGGTGGCTCGACGGCGGGCCGAACGGACTGGCCGGTAAGCGCATCGAGATCAAGGGCCTGCAATTCACGATCACCGATGCCCTGGTGCGCGTCGAACTGCTGGACGGCCGAACGGTGCAGACCATCGTGCGCCCTTCGAAACCGTGGGTCGAGATTGCCGCCACTCAGGCGTGGTGGGAGGTGATGGGAACCTACGTCGTCGAGGGCGTCCGGCACATCCTGTTCGGTGCTGATCACCTGCTGTTCGTGCTGGGCCTGCTGCTGATCGTGGGCAACCGCTGGATGCTGGTCAAGACGATCACCGCCTTCACCGTCGCCCACAGCATCACGCTCGCCATCGCCACGCTCGGCGTCGCCAATGTCCCGGCGCTGCCGCTGAACGCGGCGATTGCCTTGAGCATTCTCTTTCTCGGCCCGGAGATCGTGCGCGTCTGGCGCGGCGAGACGAGCTTCACGATCCGTCACCCGTGGGTGGTGGCGTTTGCGTTCGGGCTTCTGCACGGATTCGGTTTCGCCACGGCCTTGACCAGCGCTGGCCTGCCGCGGCAGGACCTGCCATTGGCGCTGCTGTCCTTCAATGTCGGTGTCGAACTGGGGCAGCTCGGTTTCGTGGCATTGATTCTGGCGATGATCGGCGCCTTCCGCGTGCTGGAAGTTCGCTGGCCGCGCTGGGTGCAGGTGCTGCCGGGGTATACGGTCGGAACTCTGGGTGCGTTCTGGACAATCCAGCGCACAGCGTTGTTGATTGCAGCGCTGCGATGAACAATGCACTATTGAATCGTTCGATCCTTGCTCTGGCGTTCCTGGCGACTGGCTGGACGGGGTCGGCCCTCGGACACGGACTGCAGGCGGAAGCGGGCGGATTGCTCACAGGCCTGCTGCACCCCCTGTCCGGTGCAGACCACGTGCTTGCGATGGTAGCCGTCGGCTTGTGGGGTGCTCAGCTTGGCGCGCCGGCGATCTGGGTGCTGCCGGTGGCGTTTCCGCTGGTCATGGCGATGGGCGGCATGCTTGGATTCCTCGGCGTCCCGATTCCGGGCGTGGAATACGGGATAGCCGCGTCGGCCATTGTGCTCGGAGCCGCAGTTGCCTTCGAGGTGCGGCCTGCGCTGGTTATCGCGGCACTGGTGGTCGGATGCTTCGCGATCTTCCACGGCCATGCGCACGGTACTGAACTCCCGCCGGGCCAGAGCGCTCTGCTCTACAGCATGGGTTTCGTCATAGCAACCGGATGCCTGCATGCGGTGGGCATCGGCATTGGCACCGTCCACCGTCGATCTTGGGGACGACGACTTTTGCGCTGTGCGGGCACGGTGGTCGCAGCAGGAGGCGTCTTCTTCCTCTGGAAGGCAATTGCATGAAGCGTGCGGGGCCGTTGCAAATGCGCGCGTTCACCGTCACCCTGCTCGCGCTTGCATTGGGGTGCGGTCCTGCCGAAGCGCACCTCGATGCAACCGGCATGGGGCCGGTATACGACGGCCTGATGCACTTTCTTACCAGCCCCGAGGACCTGGTGCCTGCGCTGGCGTTGGCGCTATTGGCAGGGCTGCGCGGCGCACCCCACGGCCGACGGGCGATGTTCACGCTGCCGGCGGCGTGGCTGCTGGGCAGCCTGTTCGGTTTGACCGCGGCAGCCGCTAGCGTTGGCGCGCTCGGGGCATCGTTCTGGTTCCTGCTGCTGGGGAGCCTGGTCGTGGCCGATGCGAAGCTCTCGCTGCGCTCGATGACGGCGCTCGGCGCATTGCTCGGCCTTGTTCACGGCTATCTCAACGGAACGGGAATGGGGCTCTCCGTATCGTCGGTCGCGGCAGCGCTCGGACTGGCTGCTGCAGTGTTCGTACTGGTCGTCCTCGTCGCCGCGCTCGTCGTTCGACTGCGCGCGTATTGGGCCCGAATCGCCGTGCGTGTCGGCGGCAGCTGGATTGCCGCGAGCGGCCTGCTCATGCTCGGCTGGTCCATCCGCGGAGTCTAGCTGGCGACCGTCGATCGCGCCGATCAAGTCGTGGCCTGCTCGGCAAGGCTTGCACATTCGTGATTACGGTGAGTAACAGGCTCACGCGCGGCGGCCAGGCAAGCAGTGCGACTTACGTGGCTTTACATACACGCCTTGCGCACATAAATCCGGACCATGGACCAGACATGGAACAGACCTGGACCAAGGTCCAGTTGGATCGACCGCAGGAGCTTGATACAACGTACACGCATTTGAGAAGGACTGTCACACGCGCGCGTGACCAGAGGCGCATGCGCAACGCCAGAAACCCGTGGCGATCGGCGTCGAAGCAGTCAAGGAATTAGATCAACTCTAATGGGAGGAAGGCCATGATCAGAAACGTTGCAATCGGGTTGCTTGCGGCGGTGCTGGCTGCGGGTTGCGTGTCCGAGCAAACCTACAAGACCGAGGTCGCGAAGTCCAACACCTACCAGGTATTGAGCCAGCGCCTGCAAACTGAAGTCAATGCGGACCAAGTGCAAATCACGCAGCTGCAGGATCGACTGAAGGTGACGGTGGCCGATACGCTGCTGTTCCCCGAAGGAGGTTGGCAACTCAGCCGGGCGGGCGAGCAGACGCTAGACAAGATCGTCCCGACGCTGAAGTCGCTGAAGAACAAGAGCGTTGTCGTCGAAGGATTTACGGACAACGTGCCCATCGGGCCGGAGCTCAAGAAGCGCTTTCCGTCGAACTGGGAACTGTCGAGCGCACGGGCGACCGATGTCGTTCGTCATCTTGTGGCCCAGGGCGTTCCTGCCAGTGAGCTTTCGGCGCAGGGATTCGGCGACTCGCGGCCGGTGGCGTCGAACGAAACGCCGCAAGGGCGCGCAAAGAACCGCCGGGTTGAGATCGTGATCACTGGCCAGAACCTGTAGGCGTTCGAACGCCGTACACGATTGGGAAGGCAACGCGGTGAACTGGGTGCTGGTTCTCGCCGCTGGCGGTGAGGCCGCCACCGGGCTGGCATTGTTGCTCGTGCCATCGCTGGTCGGGCAGTTGCTGCTTGGCGTCGAATTGACGGGCATTGCGACGACAGTCGCGCGCGTGGCCGGCATCGCCCTGATTGGATTGGGGGTCGCGTGCTGGCCGGGGCCACCGCGAATTGGCATGTTGATCTACAGCACGGCAGTCGCGCTGTACCTCGCCTACGTCGGTGTGTCGGGCGACTCAAGCGGCATGCTGCTGTGGCCAGCGGTCGTGCTGCACGCCATCATTGTGGCGCTCCTGGTCCGGGCATCAACGGGTAACAAAGGGCCGCAAACATAGGGAAAACGGGCGTCGGCTGCACGGCCGGCACTGCGAAGAACCACTACTTTCCGGAGGAGTAATGCAACGACTTGCATCATTGTTCTTGGCGTTCGCGGTGACCTTGTTGGCGTCAGCGTGTGCAACACCCGGGCCGGCACCCGGAGCTGTCGAGATTCAGCGCGGCGTGATTGAACAGATCACCGCTACGCAGATTCCGACCAATCATCACCAGGGTGTCGGCGCCCTGGTTGGCGGTCTGGCCGGGCTCGGGATTGGAAGTTTGATTGGAGGCGGCACCGGTCGGGATGTCGCCATGGTCGCGGGTGCCATCGGCGGAGCGGTGGTTGGGAATGAGGTTCAGAAGAAGCATGACAAGCCGATTGCGGGCCAGCAGATCATCGTGCGTGTCAGCAGTGGCGTGCTGGTGCAGATCACGCAGCCGGTGGGACCGTCGCTGCGGGTTGGTCAACGTGTTTACATCGAGGGCAGCGGCGAGAACGCTCGCGTCATACCCCAATAGAAGAGACCGAATTCACTCACCTTGGCTGGGACTGGCTCCTTGAAAGTCGCGTTCAGATTGATCGGGGGAACCACCGCTATGGTTAAGGTGAATGGGTTTCTTGCTTTGGCAACTGCGACAATGGCGACGACGTTGCTCGTTGCGGCGCCGGTTAGAGCAGAGCTGAGCGCCGAGGAACTCGCCAAGCTGGCGCAGAACCCGGTCGGCAACCTGATCAGCGTGCCGTTCCAGAACAACACCAACTACAACGTCGGTCCGCTCAACGGCAACCAGAACATCCTGAACATCCAGCCGGTGATCCCGGTGGAGATCAGTCCGGAGTGGAACATCATCACGCGCACCATCGTGCCGGTGATCTCGCAGCCCAAGCTCTCGCAGGACTCGGAACGCAAGAACGGCATCGGCGATACGGTATTCAGCGCTTTTCTGTCGCCGGCCAAGCCTGGACATTGGATCTGGGGCGTCGGTCCGGTCGTGCAGTTACCGACCAACACCAGCGACGAACTGGGCAACAAGAACTGGGGGCTCGGTCCGACATTCGTCGTGCTGCACCTCGACCACGGCGACCCCTGGGTCTACGGGGTCCTGGCCAACAACATCTGGTCGTTGTCGAGCAGCAAGCAGGGAGGCTCCTACAACAACGGCCTGATCCAGCCGTTCGTCAACTACAACTTCAAGGGCGGCCTGTACCTGACCAGTGCGCCGATCGCGACCGTCGACTGGAAGGCCGACAGTGGCCAGCAGTGGACTGTGCCGCTAGGCGGCGGCGTCGGCAAGATCTTCCACTTCGGCAGACTGCCGGTGAACACTCAGCTGTCGGCCTACTACAACGTGGTGCACCCGGACAACGGCGCCAACTGGCAGCTGCGTGCGCAGGTGCAGTTCATGTTTCCGAAGTAGAAGTTGCTGAGCATCAAGGCAAGCAGCAACATCAAGGCGATCAGTGCGCTGATTTCATTCTCGCAGAGTCTCGACTGCGGCAATTTCTAATGTCGGCTACAGATAGCGGCCTGTACGAGTAGCCGATGCCTGCTCTTGGATAGAAATCGACGGCCGCTTCCGACGATCGCAAACTTCCTCCTTGGGTCGAGTACGGTCCTTCGACGTTTCCCGACGGACTTTCATGCGACGAGACGGAGCTCGGAAATGCAAGGGCTCGCGAGGCGCAGTTTCGACAGACCCTATTCGTCGACATCACCGGCGGGCTCCGGAGGACATCCGTGCTCAGGTCATCCCCGCCGAAGTCCTCCGTCAGCAACGCTGCGAGCGACGCCCGCGATGGGCCACGGCGACAGCTACAGCCCGAACTGCTCGCCCAGGATCACGCGCTGCTGCGCGTCGCGGACCAGAGGCGCCCAGGGCAGGTCCGTCGCACCCGGATCGACGCCGGTCTGCTTCAGCAAGGTCGTTGCCTGTCCTCGATGGTGCGTCTGGTGATTGAACATCTGCGTGACGCACAACCACCGGGGGCGCGACATCTCGCGCTTTGCGACTCCGGAATACCAGGTGAGCGTGCCCGCAAGCTGCGCCGCATCGACCTGCGCAGCCCACGCAGTGATCTCCTCATCCATCGCGCGCCGCGCGTCGGAGAGCGCGCCGAAGTCCTCGTGGAGGTCGACGCCGATTCCGCCAACGGGGTAGCTCTTGCCGTTGAAGCGGGACAACCAGACGCGGTCTGCCCACAAAATGTGGTTGAGCGTGGAGTGAAGCGAGCGAAAGAACGCGCCCCGATCGGCCTTGCGCTCCGCATCCGTCAACGTGGCGGCCGCCTCGTAGACATTGCGGTTCATCCAGCCGTTGTAGGCGGCCATGGTCTGGCAGTACTCAGCGTCGATCATGCTCTGCTCCGATCAGTACCGGGCCGATCCCCTGCGCAAAACACGGCATCCTGCGCTTCGCGCCGCTTCGGGCAGACTGCTAACCGCCGGGTGAGGCCGGCTTCGGCTTGCCCTGGTCGAGCCAGATCCGCTCGTCGCCCGAGTCGACGTGGACGAAGCCGCGCCCAACGTAGAAGCCGGTGCCTCCACGGCCGAGCACCGACGCCAGCCCGGCAAGCTTGACGCTGGAGACCCCGCGCACCGAGATGTCGGCCGCCTGCCCGACGACATGGCGTGAATCACGTGCGGCGCCCTCGGTGGAGTTGTTCGTCAGGCGCGTGCGATAGCCCGAGTGCAGTTCGATCGGTGCCTGGATGCCGGAGCGATCCAGCCACGCCTGCACACCCGCGAGCGTGTCGAGCAGCGCACGGTTCATCGCGAACACACGATCGGCCCGCACATCGCGCATGATCCAGCACAGGCGCAGGTACTCGTCCTGGTTGCGGCCGGCATTCGCCGTCCAGTAGGTCGCCCGCACTTCCTCGTCGCCGCGACGGATCCAGAGCGTTCGCTTTTCCCGCAGCAACTCGGCCAGGCGCGGATCGATCGCCTGCCCCGCGTGGACGTGCAGCGGTACGGCCCCGCAGATGGTGCAGCCCGCGGCGAGCAACAGCCGGCGACGAGTCCGCCGGTGCTGCGCCAGATCCGCGCTGTCCTGTTCCACCGCGATCACGGCAAGCGCGTCAGATCCGCTCGAAGATCGCGGCGATTCCCTGGCCACCGCCGATGCACATCGTCACCAGCGCGTAGCGGCCGCCGATGCGCTGCAATTCATAAAGCGCCTTGACGGTGATGATCGCGCCGGTGGCACCGACCGGGTGGCCGAGCGAGATGCCGCTGCCGTTGGGATTGAGCTTCTCTGGCGGGAAGCCGAGGTCCTTCGCCACCGCGCAGGCCTGTGCGGCGAACGCCTCGTTGGCTTCGATGACATCGAGATCGGCGACCTTGAGGCCGGCCCGCTCGAGCGCCTTGCGCGTGGCTGGCACCGGCCCGATGCCCATGTACTTCGGGTCTACCCCGGCATGGCCGTAAGCCACCAGGCGCGCCATCGGCTTGAGCCCGCGCTTTTCGGCCACGCTGCGCTCCATCATGACGACGGCGGCGGCGCCGTCATTGATGCCGGAAGCATTGCCGGCGGTAACCGTGCCGTTTTCCTTGACGAACACGGGCTTGAGCTTCGCCATGTCGTCCATCGACGTGCCTTCACGGAAGTGCTCGTCGGTGTCGAAGACCATTGGCCCCTTCTTGCCCTTGACCTCGATCGGCACGATCTGGCTCTTGAAGTGCCCGGCCTTGGTGGCAGCCGCGGCGCGCCGATGGCTCTCGACCGCCAGCGCATCCTGTTCCTGCCGCGTGATGCCCCACTTGGTCGCAACGTTCTCGGCCGTGACTCCCATGTGGATCACATCGAAGGGATCGTGCAGCGCGCCGACCATCATGTCGATCGCTTTCATGTCGCCCATGCGCTGGCCCCAGCGCCCGGTCGGCATGATGTACGGTCCGCGCGACATGCACTCGGCCCCACCCCCAAGCGCGATGTCGGCATCGCCCAGCAGGATCGTCTGCGCGGCCGAGATGATGGCCTGCAGGCCGCTGCCGCACAGCCGATTGAGTGTCAGGCACGGAGTGTCCTGGCCGACGCCGCCGTTGAGCGCCGCCACCCGACCTAGATACATGTCCTTCGGCTCGGTGTTGATGACATGGCCGAAGACCACGTGACCGACTTCGGCGCCGGCCACCTGGCCCCGCTTCAGCGCCTCGGCCACGACGGTCGCGCCAAGTTGGGTCGGCGGCATGTCCTTCAGGCTTCCGCCGAAGGTACCGATGGCGGTTCGGGCTCCACTGACGACGACGACTTCGCGCATTCGCTTCTCCCCAGGGTCTGGTTCGGTGATCGTCCGCAACCGGGCGATCAGCCGCAAATTCTTGCACGTCCCGTGGGAGGGCGCTTGACCTGTGTCGGACCCTGCCGCGCCCCGGCGCGCCGGCGCGCCGCGTCAGAAGCGCGCGTTCAGTCCGAGCATGCCTTCGTATTGCAGGAAGATGTCGCTGCGCAGGACGACAACGCAGCCGCCCGAGCACATGAAACCGCCCGAGCTGTTGACGAACGTGGCGAAGCCGCGCGCCTCGGCACGCAAACCGACGTTGTCATTGAGCGGCCAGTAGTAGCCGACGCCAAGATTGAGCGAAGCCCTGATCTCCGACCCGTAGCCGGCAGTGCTGGGACTGAACTGCGTCGCGCCGATCCCGCCCGCGACGTAAACCCCGCGCCCCACCGGCCCGTCGATGAACGACGTGCCTCCGAGATGCAGGTAGCGGACCGTCAGATCGAAGGGTGCCGCGTTGCCGCCAGGCGACAGCGTCGTCGACTGCTGGCTGTACAGCACCTGCAGTTCGCGCGACGGGTCGAGCATCGTTCCGACCGCAAGCGCGAAGGCGGCCGAACTCTTGACGGTCGCCTGAGCGTCGGTTGTCGTGTTTTCGATGCCGTCGCTGCCCACATACCCGGCGTAGAGCGTCAGCGTCATCTGGGCCGCGGCCGGGCCGGCGAGCAGCATCGAGGCGAGCACGACCGCACCGGCGATCCGCCGCCGCAGTACCCTCATGACCAGTGTCGCTTCCATACCGGTGCCACCTCGGGCAGCTTGTCGACCCGCTGCATCATCGCAGCGAACCTCGGGTGGGCATCCTTCAAATAGTCCCGCATCTTCCACCAGCGCGACAGGTTGGCAAGGTAGACGTCGCAGACGTAGGGACGTGCGCCGAGCAGAAAGCCGGACTTATGCGGGAAAGCCTGCGCCACGATGTCCCAGCCGAGCTTCATGCGCTCCACCGCCGCGCGCTCGACGGCGGCCCGTGCCGCCGGCGCGCGCGACGTTGTCCAGCGCGCCGGGTAGTCCGCCACGCCGACGGCCGTGTAGACCGTCGCGGCCACGAATTGCATCCAGTGCAGGCAACTGGCGCGGTCGCGCGTGGACAGTGCCGGTACCCAGTCACTCGGGTGCCGTTCCAGCAGCGTCCAGAGCACTGCCACGCTCTCGGTGAGGATCTCACCCCCGGGCGTGACCAGCGTCGGCAACTGGCCGAGGGGATTGACCGTCTTGAGTTCCTCGAAGTACGGCCCCGGCGGATCGCTCCACGGTGTGGCGTCCTTCAGTTCAAATTCCAGGCCCAGCGCGCCGAGCATCACTTCGACGCTGGCGGCACCGGACCGCTTCGCGGTGTACAGCACGTAACGGGTCGTCATCCAGGCACTCCGTACTGGGCATGCATATCGGACGACGCGATTCTGACGTCGATGTACACGCCGACCAGGCTCCTGTTCAGGGTACACGACCCCGCGCGGCCTCCTTGATCAAAGCGAAGCCGCGTCGCCCCGGTGACCGGATTCCGGGCGCTTTGCGCATCAGGGACGTTTGCATGGGGCGCATGACTGGCGCGCGCCCGATGGGCCCCTCTCGACGTCAGTTGGCGCTGCCCCCGACGATGGGCGCCAAGGCCGCCTCGATGCGCGCGGCCTGCGACGCTTCGATCATCGGACCGAGGATCTGCAGGAACCGCGGATCCTGCACGCCACTCACGATGTACTGCCAGCGGTAGGCCGCCAGCGTGGTGCCGGCAACCGCCTCGACTTCGGCATCGCTGAACGTGCGAGTGCAGGCCCGTACGAAGTAGGCTGCATCGGCCTTCGCCTGCATCTGCACGATACCGTCGACAGCCGCCACCAGGCCGATCAGCTCATCGACAGCGCGGTCGCGCGACACGGCATCGATCCGAGTGTTCTCGCGCTGCCACTCCAACTCGTCGAGGATCGCGTGCTGCGATTCCTCCCGCCAGTGAAACAGGAAGACATCCTTCCACAGCGGGTCCAGGTCCGCGTCGGACTCGATGCTACTGCGGTAGTGCGCCTGCGAAAAGAGCTCGATATCACAGGTCAGCGCGAGGACCGCCCAGTTCGACGCGGCCAGGACCGCACCGGCCACATGATTGGGTTCCGGCAGGAAGGTGTAGCCGGCCGGCATGCCGGTGGCCACCATGGCCTCAAGACGCCTGAAAAGGGCCTGGTGCTTGAGTTCTTCGTCGGTCAGTCGCACCAGCGCCTCGAATGCAATCTGGTCGCCGAGGGCGTGGTCCCGGCTGATCTCCGTGACCTTGGCGCCGATGAAACGCTCCACCAAAGCAAACATGTTGGCGTACGTGCGGCCCTGCACCTGAGAGTACAGCCGCCTTTCGTCGGGATCCAGGAAAGGCAACTGGGTCACCTTCGACAAGCCATCCGGCAGGAATTTGCGGCCGAAGTCGAAGTCGCGGCCGCGGATCAGATCGCGCTCGGTATCCCAGCGGACGCGCTTGGACACTTCGATGCACTTGGCATAACGGGCTGTATCGACGACGAAGTCGTTGGTCAATCCGGACATGGTCAGTTCTCCTCGAGTTTCCACGGCCCCGCGCTGAGCGTGTCGAGCGACACGTGCTGGGGAGTGAGCAAAGTGTGGACAGCGCCGACGCCGCGCGCATGAGGCAGATGTCCCGTGACCGCAGTCGAATCGGCGCGGGCGGGTAAATTCGTGGGACGCCCGTCCCGGAACTGCCGAATAGTCAGGCGCCGGATTGGCGCTTGCGGACGTGAACGATGGCCTCGGCCCGGGTACGTACGCCCAGCTTTTCGAACACGCTGGACACCTGGTTGCGTACCGTCTTCTCACTTTTGCTCAAGCATTGGGCGATCGCGCGGTTGTCCAAGCCTTCGGCGATCAGGTGCAACACTTCACGCTCGGCCGGGGTCAGGGCTCCCTTGTCGGCGGCCTCGCCAATCCGCTGCTCGGTCGAAGGCGCCAGAAATGCCCGCACTTCTGACAGGAAGACAGGCCATGCGGGCTCAGAACTCAGCAGCACATGGTTGTCGCTGTCCAGCGGCACAAAGCGCGCGCCAGGGATCAGCGCCGCCAGCCGCCGGCCTTCGTCGAACGGGACGGCGACGTCGCCACGGGCATGCAGGACCAGGGTCGGCACCGAAACCTGTTGTGCCAGCGCACTGACATCGACCTGCTGAAAGGCCTGCAGCGTGCGGGCCGCGATCTCGGCGCTTGCTGAACTGCGCTCGAGATCGCCCCACCACCGCAACTGCTCCGGCGTGCCGCGAGGAATGAAGCGGTACGGAAACACCTGGCGGAATGCGGGGTGATCGCGACCCCAGCCGATCCTGATCAGATTGACGAGCGTCTCGGCCTCGAGGCGCTCGACTTCGCCGCCGCTGCGTCGCAGTGACCCGCGTGCGTAAGCTCCCGAAAAGACCAGATGCGAGACCCGTTCAGGGTGGCGCGCCGCGTATGCGATGGCGACCGCCCCCCCTTGCGACATCCCGAAAAGGGGGAAGCGCTCGAGTCCCAGGGAGTCGACCACTGCCTCGAGATCGCCAACCCACGCTTCGAGCGACAGTGCGCCGACGTCGCGGTCGGAGAGTCCGCAACCGCGCTGGTCGTACCGGATGTAGCAATGATCCCGCGAAAGCTCAGCGAGCCATGGTCGCCAGACCGGGCTCGCGAGGTCGTACTCCACATGGCTGAGCCAATGCGCGGCGCGCACCAGTGGCGGACCGTCGCCAATGGACGCCAGCGCGATGCGGGTGCCATCGGCCGAGGTGCAGAAGCGAAGGTTCTGTCGCGGATCCATGATCACGCCATGCTGCAGCCGTTGGCGACCGTACGCAATGGCGCGTTCGACCGCGACGGCACGCCTGACTACGTCGGCACGCCCACGAGGTCGTGCGCGCCTGCTGCCGTGATCCGAACCTCCACGAAGTCACCCGCCGCAAACTTCCTGCGGGTGCGAACCGTGACGACCCCATCGATCTCGGGCGCATCGGCGGCCGTCCGCCCCATCGAAACTGTCGGCCCGACCTGATCGATCAGCACGCGCTGAACCGTCCCGACCTTGCAGGCGAGTCGTCGTGCCGAGATCTGCTCCTGCACCTGCATGAAGCGCGCGCGCCGCTCCTCGCGGACGCTCGTCCGCAAGCTGTCCGGGCAGCGCGTTGGCCGCCGCGCCCTCGACCGGCGAATACGCAAAGCAGCCGACCCGATCGAGCTCGGCCTCGCGCAGGAAGTCCAGCAGGTGACCGAACTCCTCTTCCGTCTCACCGGGAAACCCGGCGATGAAGGTCGAGCGGATCGTCAGCTCCGGGCAGATCGCCCGCCAGGCGCGGATGCGCTCGATGTTCTTCTCGCCGGACGCCGGCCGCTTCATCGCTTTCAGCACGCGGGGATGCGAGTGCTGGAACGGCACGTCGAGGTACGGCAGCACCCTGCCCTCGGCCATCAGCGGAATGACTTCGTCGACATGCGGATACGGATACACGTAATGCAGTCGCACCCACGCGTTGAATGACTGCGCAAGCTGGGCCAGTTCCTTCACGAGCTCGGTCATCTTCGTCTTGACCGCACGGCCACCGACGAAGTCGAGTTTGTAGCGGACGTCGACGCCGTACGCGCTGGTGTCCTGCGAGATGACGAGAATTTCCTTCACGCCCTGCTTCAGCAGGTTCTCCGCCTCGCGCATGACCTGGCCGATCGGGCGCGAGACCAGATCGCCGCGCATCGACGGGATGATGCAGAAGCTGCAGCGATGGTTGCAGCCCTCGGAGATCTTCAGATAGGCGTAGTGCCGCGGCGTCAGCTTGATGCCGGCCGGCGGAACGAGGTCGGTGTACGGATCGTGCGGCTTCGGCAGATGCCGATGCACGTGATCCAGCACCTCGGTTGCGGCATGCGGGCCAGTGACGGCCAGCACCTTCGGATGCACCTTGGCGACGAGGTTCTCGCCCTCGTCCTTGCGCGCACCGAGGCAGCCGGTCACGATGACCTTGCCGTTTTCGGCGAGCGCCTCGCCGATCGCGTCGAGCGACTCCTGCACGGCGGCATCGATGAAGCCGCACGTGTTGACGATGACGAGGTCGGCGCCCTCATACGTCGGGCTGGTCGCGTAGCCCTCCGCGGCGAGTTGTGTCAGGATCAGTTCCGAGTCGACCAGCGCCTTCGGGCAGCCCAGAGACACAAAGCCCACCGACGGCGCGGTGGGCTCGGCAGTGCGTCGGGCAGCGGACGGACGCGACCGCCGTGCGGCGCTCGTGCTCATTGCCCCACAGTCACGGCTATTTCTTTTCGCCCGGGAAGCCGGGGAAGCCCGTGAACATCGAGCGCGCCTGGTTCTGCATGTTCTCCTGCATCTGCACGAACAGGTTCTTCGACTGCTCGATGTAGTTCGACATCATCGACTGGATCATCGGCGACTGCATGTTGACGAACTGTGTCCACATCTCAGGCCCAATCTTGTTCGTCTCGTAGAAGGCCTTACTTTGTTCCGACAGTTTGCCCTGGATGTCGATGAACGCCTGGATGTTCTTCTCCAGGTACGAGCCCATCATGCCCTGCATCGCGTTGCCGTAGAAACGGATGATCTGCGACAGCATTGTCGCGCTGAACATCGGCATGCCGCCGGCCTCTTCCTCCAGGATGATCTGCAGCAGGATCGGACGCGTCAGGTCCTCGGCGCTCTTGGCATCGACGACCTGGAAATTCTCGTTGTCCAGCACGAGTTGCTTGACGTCGGCCAGCGTGATGTAGGTGCTGGTCTGGGTGTCGTACAGGCGGCGGTTCGGGTACTTCTTTATAAGGCGGACTGCAGTTGCCATTCGTGTTCCTCAGTTGTCATCGCGCGGCGCGCAACGGCCCGTCGTGGCGGGCATCTCCCATTTGGTTTTGCGGCATTCTAGCGAAGATGACGCACCGCAGCGGAGAGGTCCCCGGGGAGCCGCGGATGGCCGGCCGCCCAGCTCTCTGCCAGAATCCCACGCTTTGACTTCCGGCATTTCCTCCTGAGGAGACATGATGGTCCGCCGTTCCCTGCTCACTTCACTTCTGACCGGACTCTCGCTGGCGCTCGCCGCCGGCGCGGCGGTTGCCGGCACGGTCACGGTCATCACCTCCTTTCCGAAGGAGCTGACAGCGGCCTACAAGGCGGCGTTCGAGAAGGCCAATCCCGGCGTCACCCTGGAGATCCTGAACAAGAGCACCGTGGCCGGCATCGCGTTTGTGCGCGAGACGGCCTCGGGACAACGCCCCGACGTGTTCTGGGCCTCCGCGCCCGATGCCTTCGAGGTGCTCAAGCGCGACAAGCTGCTGGTGGCCGCGCCCGACGTCGACAACAAGGCGATCCCGGCCAGGATCGGCAACTACCCGATCAACGACCCCCAGGGCTACTACAAGGGACAGGCTCTGGCCGGCTACGGGATCATGTACAACACACGCTACCTGAAGGCGAACAAGCTCACCCCGCCGAAGGAGTGGACCGACCTTCTGGCGCCTGCTTGGTTCGGGCACGTGGCGATGACGTCGCCCTCGCGCTCGGGGACGATGCACCTGACGGTGGAAACGATCCTGCAGGGCGAAGGCTGGGACAAGGGCTGGAGCCAGATCCTGCAGATGGCCGGCAACAGCGCCCAGGTGACCGAGCGCAGCTTTGGCGTGCCCGACGGCATCAACAACGGCCAGTTCGGCGGCGGGCCCGTCATCGACTTCTTCGGCCTGGCTGGCAAGAATTCCGGCTTTCCGGTCGAGTTTGTCTACCCGGCCGTCACATCGATCGTGCCCGCCAACATCGCGTTGATCAGCGGCGGCAAGAACACCGCAGAAGCGAAGAAGTTCGTGCAGTTTGCCCTCAGCCAGCAGGGGCAGGAGTTGCTGCTGCTGCCGGCGATCTCGCGCCTGCCCGTGCTGCCGTATCCGGCGCTCGCCGGAAAGATCCCGGCCGGCTATCCCGACCCGCAGGCCATCGTCAAGCGGGCCAAGGTGAACTTCAACGCCGACCTTTCCGAGGACCGCTATTCACTCGTGCATTCGCTGTTCGACCAGACGATCACCTTCCGCCTGAAGGAACTGCAGGCAGCCACCAAGGCGATCCAGGCGGCCGAGACGAAACTGGCTGCGAGCGGCAAGCCGAATGCGCAGGCCTCCGACCTGATCCGGCAGGCGCGTGAGCTCGCGTACTCGCCGATCGTCTCGGCGTCGCTCGCCTCGCAACCCGAGTTCCTGAAGCTCTTCGCCGCGAACAAGAAGGAAGTCGCGGTCGCCAAGCAGATCACCGGCCTGGAAGAGAGCTGGAACCGCAAGGCGCGCGAGAACTACGGCAAGGCGGCCGAGCTGGCACAGCAGGCGGCGGCGCTGGTCAAGTAGACCGGAACGTCGGGTCTCTTCAATGAGCGCCGTGCTGGGCGACGGCCGCGGCGCGTCCGCCGGCGGGACATCGCTGCTGCGTCGCTACGGCACCTCGTGGCGCGCCCTGCTGGTGCTGGCGGCGATCGTCGCCTTTCTCCTCGTCCTGCTGATCATCCCGGTCGGCACAGTCTTCGTCACGGCGTTCCGCGACGCCGACGGCAGCTTCACGCTCGGCCACTTCGCGTCGTTCTTCTCCACGGGACTGATGCGAGAGTCGTTCTACAACTCGCTGTTCGTCGCCACCACGAGCGTCGTCGTCGCGTCGTTCATCGCCGTGCCGCTGGCTTACCTGACGGTGCGCTTCGAGTTCCGCGGCGCCCTGCTGATCCAGACGCTCGGCGTGCTGCCGCTGATCATGCCGCCCTTCGTCGGCGCGGTGGCGATGCAACTGGTCTTCGGCCGGTCCGGTTCGCTCAACCTGCTGCTCGACGAGCACTTCGGCTTCTCCATCCCGATCATGGAGGGGCTGACCGGCGTGATCTTCGTGGAAAGCCTGCACTACTTCCCGTTCATCCTGATGAACCTGGTCGTGGCGCTGCGTGCGATCGACGGTGCGATGGAGGAAGCCGCGCTGAACCTTGGTGCGCGCGGCTGGCGCCTGTTCCGCCGCGTCGTGTTCCCGCTGGCGATGCCGGGCTACGTCGCGGGTGCGGCGCTCGTATTCGTCAAGGTGTTCGACGACCTCGGCACGCCGCTGGTGCTTGGGCAGACCAACCTGCTGGCACCGCAGGCCTACCTGCGCATCACCCAGGTCGGCCTGGAAGACCCGCTCGGCTACGTGATCAGCGTCATCATGATCGCGTTCTCGATCCTGGCGCTGTGGCTCTCGGCCCAGGTCATGAAGGGCAAGGACTACTCGACGCTGCAGAAGGGTGGCGCAGGGATCTCGAAGCGGCGGCTGCGGCCATGGGAAGCCGCGCTGGCCTACGGCAGCATCGCGCTCGTGCTGCTGGTCGTGCTGAGTCCGCACCTGGGTCTGCTCGTGCTTTCCTTTGCGAAGGTCTGGAGCTATTCGGTCCTGCCCGACGCGTGGACCGTCGCGCACTACGCGACCGTCATCGAAGACTCGAGCGACATGATCCGCAACACGCTGGTCTACTGCGGGCTCGCCGCGCTGATCGACGTCGTCATCGGCACCGCGATCGCCTACCTGATCCTGCGCACCCGCATCCCGGCCCGCCAGTGGCTCGACTACGCCGCCAGCGCGGCCATCGCCGTTCCAGGCATCGTGCTGGCGATCGGTTACCTGCGCACCTTCCAGGGCGTGGAGATCTTCGGCACGCCGATTACGCAGACGTGGCTGCTGATCATGCTGGCCTACTCGGTGCGGCGGCTCCCCTACGCGCTGCGCTCGTGCATGGCCGCGCTGCAGCAGATCAACCTCAGCCTGGAGGAAGCCGCCGAGATGCTCGGCGCCAGCCAGTGGCGCACTGTGCGGCGGATTGTCATTCCGCTGATGGCAGGCGGCATCCTGGCGGGCTTCGTCTCGAGCTTCATCACGGCCGCGGTTGAACTCTCGGCGACGATCCTGCTGGTGGTCAAGGAGTCCCAGGCGCCGATGAGCTATGGCATCTACCTCTACATGCAGTCGATCGCCGGCCGCGGGCCGGGCGCGGCACTCGGCGTGCTGCTGGTGCTGACGGTGGCCATCGGTACCTATCTCTCGCACCGGTTCGTCGACCGCGCCAACCGCACCCTGGAGTCCCAGCGATGAAAGCCGTGGCTGTCGAATGCATCGGCATAGGCCTCGCCTATGGCACCAACCAGGTACTGATGGACATCACGCTCAGCATCGAGCCCGGCGAGTTCTTCGCTCTGCTCGGGCCCTCGGGCTCGGGCAAGTCGACCCTGCTGCGGCTGATTGCCGGCTTCAACCAGCACAACCGCGGGCAGTTGCTGGTCGACGGGCGCGACATTACCGGCGTGCCGCCACACGCCCGCAACATCGGCATGGTGTTCCAGAGTTACGCGCTGTGGCCGCACCTGACCGTGTACGACAACGTCGCCTTCGGTCTGGTCGAACGCCGCGTCGCGCGCGACGAAATCAGGCGCCGCGTTGCGGAAGCGCTGGAACTGGTCGGGCTGACCGAGTACGCACGACGCCGGCCCAACCAGCTTTCCGGTGGCCAGCAGCAGCGCGTTGCACTGGCACGCACGATCGTCATCGAGCCGCAGGTGCTGCTGCTCGATGAGCCGCTCTCAAACCTCGACAAGAAGCTGCGCGAGCAGATGCGGCTGGAGCTGAAGCGACTGCAGCGCAAGCTCGGCATCACGACGATCTTTGTCACGCACGACCAGGAAGAAGCGATGACGACCGCAGACCGCATGGCCGTGCTCGAGGCCGGCGTGCTGCAACAGGTCGGCACGCCGCATGAGCTGTTCGACACGCCCGCCAACCGCTTTGTCGCCGAGTTCGTCGGCAGCACCAACCTGCTGGCCGGCCGCAGCGACAATGCGCGGCGCGTCTTCATCGCCGAAGGCTTCGGCGAGATCCCGCTCGCCAGCAGCGCGAGCGGCACGGCGATTTCGGTTCGGCCCCATGCCATCGCGATTGCCGAATCACGCGATGCGTCACGGGTGTGGTTTGAAGGCGCCATCGAGGAAAGCGAGTTCCTCGGCGAGTTCACACGCTACGGCATCCGCGTCGGGCCGACGCTGCTCACGGCCGACGCCCCACACCTGTCGGCCACGCCGATCTACACGCCCGGCATGCGCGTGCAGGTCGGCATCGATCCTGGCGAGGTGCGTGTCCTCGATTGATCGTCCGGCCTGAAGGGCCGGCATCGTGTCGAGCGATGCACGGCCTCCGAACGGTTCAGCAGGTCGAGCCGCTCACTTGGACGCCGGTGCCGCAGGTGCTGCCGGCGCGGCGGGCGTCGCGGGAGATGCACCGACAACTTCTATCTTGGCCGCGGCCTTGAGTGCGTCGAGCTGCTTCTTCACGCCTTGCTGCTGCAGCTGCTGACTGAGCTGGGCCTTGACCTGTTCCAGCGGGGGCGCCTCGATCGCGCGGGTGTCTTCGAGCAGGATGACGTGATAGCCGAACTGGCTCTTGACGGGCACATCGGTGAACTTGCCCTTTTCCAGCTTGGTCACCGCCGCCGAGAACTCCGGGACCATTCTCCTCGGGTCGAACCATCCGAGTTCGCCGCCTCGCGCCTTGGAACCCGAATCCTTCGATCTTTCCTCAGCCAGCTTCGAGAAGGCGGCGGGATCCTTCTTCAGCCTGGCGATGATGTCCTTGGCTTCGGACTCCTTGTCGACCAGGATGTGGCGTGCCTTGTACTCGGTGCCGCTGATCGTCGCCTTGATGCGCTCGTATTCGGCCTTGAGTGCCTCCTCGCTGATCGGGTTGCTCTTGATGAAGTCCTCGACGTAGGCGTTGGCCAGCACGGACTGCCTGATCGCATTCAACTGGTCCAGTACTTCGGGTGACTTGTCGAGGCCCTTCTTGACGGCCTCTTCGGCCACCACCATTTGCAGTGCCAGTTGATCGATGATGCCCTTGCGTGCTTCCGGCGTGTCGGCGTGGCCAGCGCTGCCGCCTTGCTTGGCGATCATGTCGACGGTTCGCTGGCTGATTGGCTTTCCGTTCACGGTGGCTGCCGCCGGGCCTGACGAGGCCTGGTCACCGGGCTTGGGGCTGCAGGCACCGAGTGCCAGCACCGATGCGGCACAGGCGAGAAGAGTTCCGAATTTGACGAACTTCATTTCATTCCTTGAGTTGCTGTCGATTCGACGGAAACCAGCATTGTGGCAGGCCCGCGCATCCGGGCTGGCTCCTCCAGCGCGGGCGCTGCCCCAACCTCTGGGGCGCTGACCATGCCCGCTTCCCTCGAGGTTCGAGACATGAAGCTGCCGCAAGTGCGCCCGGCAATGCGGCGGCGCCGCCGGCAACCTGCCGCTGCACTTGTAGGAATAGCCGACTGCCGCCGCCGGCCTCAGCCGAAACTAACGGCAGTCGTGAAATCGAACGCAATGAACTTTCCCCGCGCCCGCGCTGGCGCGGTCAGCCCATGTGCAGGCCGCCGTTACAGGAGAAGTCGGCGCCGGTGGTGAAGCCGGAGTCCGGCCCAGCCAGCCAGGCCACGATCGCGCCGATTTCGTCGGGCGTACCGAGCCGCTTCACCGGAATGGTCTCAACGATCTTTTCGAGGATCTGTGGCTTGATGGCCATGACCATCTCGGTGCCGATGTAGCCCGGGCTCACGGTGTTCACAGTGACGCCCTTGGCGGCGAGTTCCTGCGCCAGCGCCATCGTGAAGCCGTGCATGCCCGCCTTGGCGGCCGAGTAGTTCGTCTGGCCGGCCTGGCCCTTTTCGCCGTTGACCGAGCTGATCTGGATGATGCGGCCCCAGCCCTTCTCGACCATGCCGGGCACGACCTGCTTGGTGACGTTGAACATGCTGTTGAGGTTGGTGTCGATGACGGCGTCCCAGTCCTCGCGCGTCATCTTGAGGAACATGCGATCACGCGTGATGCCGGCGTTATTCACCAGAACGTCGATCGGGCCGTGTTCCGCCACGGCCTTCGCAAAGGCGGCCTCGGTGCTGCTCCAGTCGGCCACATTGCCGACCGACGCGTGGAAGTTGTAGCCAAGCGCTTTCTGCTCGCCCAGCCACTTGTTGAAATCGCGGCTCGGTCCGCAGCCGGCGATGACCGTGAAGCCGCCCTTCGACAGCCGCTGGCAGATCGCCGTGCCAATGCCACCCATGCCACCCGTTACGTACGCCACCTTTGCCATTGCTGTCTCCGTAGTTATTTCGCCCTCGTGTACGCGACGCTGCGCGTCGCACGTGCACTCGGGCGAGTTTCTTGATCAGCGCGGCTGGCTTGGGACGGCCCGGCGCCGCCGCGATACAACTGCAAGCTCAGTCTATCGCTCCACTGTGAGGGCGACGCCCATGCCGCCACCGATGCAAAGCGCCGCGAGTCCCTTCTTCGCGTCGCGCCGCTTCATCTCGTGCAGCAGTGTCACGAGGACACGGCAACCCGACGCACCGATCGGGTGACCGAGCGCGATGGCGCCACCGTTGACGTTGATCTTGTCCTTATATGGCGCCTTGTCCCAGCCGAGGTCCTTGTTCACCGCGCAGGCCTGCGCCGCGAACGCCTCGTTCAGTTCCATCAGGTCGAGCTGCTCGGCCTTCCAGCCGGACTTTTCGAGCGCCTTGCGCGACGCCGGTGCGGGGCCCATGCCCATCAACGACGGATCAACGCCCGCAGAGGCGAAGCTCACGATCCGCGCCAGCGGCTTCAGCCCGAGCGCCTTGGCCTTGTCGGCCGACATCACGAGCACCGCGGCCGCGCCGTCATTGATGCCCGACGCATTGCCGGCCGTGACGCTGCCTGCCTTGTCGAACGCGGGCTTCAGCCCGGAGAGCGCTTCGGCATTGGTCTTGCGATTGACGAACTCGTCGGTGTCGAAGACGATCGGGTCGCCCTTGCGTTGCGGGATCGTCACCGGGACGATCTCGTCTTTGAAGCGCCCCGCGTCCTGCGCGGCGGCCGCCTTGGTCTGCGAGGCCAGCGCCAGTGCATCCTGCGCGGCGCGGTCGATGCCGTGCGCCTTGGCGACGTTTTCCGCGGTGATTCCCATGTGGTACTGGTTGTAGACGTCCCACAGGCCGTCGACGATCATGCTGTCGATGATCTTGGCGTCGCCCATGCGGAAGCCGTCACGCGAACCGAGCATGACGTGCGGCGATGCGCTCATATTTTCCTGCCCGCCCGCGATGACGATCTGCGCGTCGCCGTTGCGGATCGCCTGCGCCGCCAGCATCACGGCCTTCAGCCCCGAGCCGCAGACCTTGTTGATCGTCATCGCCGGCACCGCGACCGGCAGCCCGGCCTTGATGGCAGCCTGGCGCGCCGGGTTCTGGCCGCTGCCGGCCGTCAGCACCTGTCCCAGGATCACTTCGTCGACCTGATCGGCGGCCACGCCGGCACGGCGCAGGACTTCCTTGATGACGATCGCGCCTAGCTCGGGTGCGGGAATCTTGGCGAGCGTACCGCCGAATTTTCCGATGGCGGTCCGTGCGGCCGCGACGATGACTGCTTCGGTCATGAGATGACTCCGTGGTGAGTGCTGAAGCGACGCCAGGCGTGATGCCTAGCGTCGAAGGATGCTAGCGCGGTCCTATGCCTTTTCCTTGACGTAGATCCCGGGTGCCGGCACGGTCGGCTTGTACTTGGCATCGCCGTACTGCTTTGGAGCGGGCTTGAGTGGCCCCGAGTAGCGCGCCAGCCAGCGGCTCCAGTCCGGCCACCAGCTGCCCGGATGCTCCGCCGCACTGTTGAACCAGGCATCGGAGTTGGCGGGCAGCGTGTCATCGGCTCCCGCCCAGTAGTTGCGCTTGTTCTTCGTCGGCGGATTGATCGTGCCGGCGATGTGCCCGCTGGCGCCCAGCACGTAGCGCACGCCGCCCGCCTTGCCGCCGCCCGGCAGCGTACGTGCCGAGGCGTACGCCGCCTTCCACGGCACGATGTGATCTTCCTTCGCGGCAAAGACGTACGTCGGGACCTGGATCCGGCCGAGGTCGACGGGCTGCCCGCATGTGCGCAGCTTGCCGGGCACGCGCAGGTTGTTCTCGAGGTACATGTTGCGCAGGTACCAGGAATACATCGGGCCCGGAAGGTTGGTGCTGTCGCCGTTCCAGTAGAGCAGGTCGAACGCGGGCGGCGACTTGCCCTCGAGGTAGTTGCTGACGACGTAGTTCCATACGAGGTCGTTGGGACGCAGGCTCGAGAACGTGTTGCCGAGTTCGAGCCCCGGCATGATGCCGCCGCGCGCGAACTGCTGCTCGCGCAGCCGCACCTGGGCCTCGTCGATGAAGACATCGAGCACGCCCGCATCCTCGAAATCGAGCAGCGCAGTCATCATCGTGAGGCTCGTGAGCGGCTCTTCGCCGCGCGCGTACATCACGGCCAGCGCATTGGCGATCAACGTGCCGCCGACACAGAAGCCGAGTGCATTGATCTGCCTGCTGCCCGTGATCTCCTGCACGACGTGGATCGCGGTGATCACGCCCTTTTCGAGGTAGTCGTCCCAGGTGACATGCGCCTCGGGCTGCTTCGGGTTCTTCCACGACACCACGAACACCGTGTGGCCCTGCTCAACCGCGTAACGGATGAACGAATTCTCGGGCTGCAGGTCGAGGATGTAGAACTTGTTGATGCACGGCGGCACCATGAGGAACGGCCGCGAGTAGACCTTCTCGGTCAGGGGCTTGTACTGGATCAGCTCGAACAGCTGGTTCGTGAAGACGACCCGCCCCTCGCTGGTCGCGACGTTGCGTCCGACCTCGAAGGCGCTCTCATCGGTCATCGAGATCTTGCCCTTGCCGATGTCCTTCAGCAGGTTGTCGAGCCCGGCCTTGAGACTTTCACCGCTCGTCTCGAGCAGGGTCTGCTGCGCCTTCGGATTGAAGGCAAAGAAGTTCGCCGGCGAAGCCGCGTCGACCCACTGCGACACCGCGAACTTCACGCGCTTGCGCGTCTTCTTGTCGCCCTGGACGCTGTCGGCCAGGCGGTTCATGAACTCCGAGTTCAGCAGGTACGTGCGCGCGTAGAACGAGGCGAGCGAGTTCTTCTGCCAGCTCGGGTCCGAGAAGCGCGGGTCGGATATCGGCGCGGTCGTGCGTTCCGGATGCGTGAAGAAGTCGTTCCACAGTCCGGTCAGCTGCTGGACGTAGTCCTGCTGCATCTCGAGCAGCCTCTCCGGCCCGAGCGGCATGGGGGTCGCATGCGCCGCCGACGATTGCTGCAGCCACGGCAGCGCGAAGTTGAAGGGCTCCATGCTGCCAAGCGAGTACACGGCGCCGTGCTTGGCCGCGGCCTCGCTCTTTGGCGCCGCCGGCGTCGACTCGCCCGATGCCGCCGACCCGCTTCGACGGACTGCCGCGGACTTGGCGTTCGCCTTGACCACACGCTTGCGGGCGCGTCGCGGCGTGCTGACGGACTTCCCGCGAGTGCCGCCTGCTGCCGCCCGCGTTGCGCGTCCGGCCTTTGAAGTCGCCATGTCTCCTCCGGAGTTGATGGCCGGTGGATCGAATGATCCCTGCGGCTCTAGCTCAGTCTTGCGATTCTCCACAAGGCGCCGAGCATGGTCAAACCAGTCACTCCGCCAGTCCGATCCGCTTGCTCTCGGATCGTTTGGGTTCGGTTGGCGCGTCAGACAGTGTGCTGGCGATCGATCCAGACCAGGGCTGCATGACGGCCCGTGACGCGGTCGCGCCGGTGGCTGTAGAAACGCTGCGGGTCGCAGACCGTGCAGACGCCGCCCCCGAAGACGGCATCGACCCCTGCTGCGGCCAGCGCCATGCGGCCGAGCGCGAACAGGTCAGCGCGGTACTTTCCTGTGCCGGCAGACACGAAAGCCGCGGCCGAACCCTCCAGACCCGACGTCATGGCTTGCAGCACGTCGCCCCCGACCTCGAAGTGATCGGGTCCGATGGCGGGTCCGAGATAGGCGATGAGCCGTGTGTCCGGCTCGCCCAGGCGTTCCCGCATCGCCCGGACCGTGGCCTGCAGGATGCCCGCCGCGAGGCCGCGCCAGCCGGCGTGCGCGACGCCCACACAGCGACCGCGCTCGTCAGCGAGCAGCACGGGCATGCAGTCGGCCACCATGACCACCGCCACCGTGCCGGATTGGTCAGTCACCGCCGCGTCCGCTTCCACGATCCCGTCCACTGTTGCGGCGTCGACCACCCGGGAACCGTGCACCTGCCTGAGCCAGCGCGGCTCGCCTGGCAGCAATCCGCGCAGGCGTGCCCGGTTGGCAGCGACGACGGAGATGTCATCACCGGAACCGGGTCCGAGGTTCATTCCGTCGCGATCCGGTGCACCGTACGCACCGTTCGAGGAGCCGCCCGCGCGCGTCGTGATGATGGCCTTCACGCTCGGCGGCACCGGCCAGTCAGGGCGGATCCAGTCGGAAGACTTCATGCGTCGCCTGGAAGCGGGGCGGGCCGATCCGTCGGCCCGAACCCCAGCGACCGCATCAGCTCGGCCAGGTCGGGTGGCGGTGCACGAAACCACTGCATCGGCACCCGCGTACGCGGATGCTCGAGCCCGAGGCGGCACGCATGCAGCGCCTGCCGGCCAAAGGCACGCCATGCGACCGTCGCGTCCGGCGACGGCAGCCTGCGCCGATAGACCGGATCGCCGAGCAGCGGGTGGCCAAGATGCTCGAGATGCACGCGTATCTGGTGCGTGCGGCCGGTATCGAGCCGGCACGCGAGCCAGGACAGGGTCGCATTGCCCTGACGCACCGACGCCAGGTTCCAGTACTGCGTCCGCGCCAAACGCGCACTGGACGCGTGGCTGACCTTGAAGCGCAGCGGGTTGCGCGGATCACGTCCAATCGGCGCATCGACAGTGCCATGGCGTCGCGGCTCCCCGAGGACGATGGCCCAGTATTCGCGTCGCACGGTGCGCGCCTGCAGCTGGCGCACGAGATCGGCCTGCGCCGCCAGCGTGCGCGCAACGACCATCAGGCCCGAGGTCCCGGCATCGAGTCGATGCACGATGCCGGCTCGCGGCACGTCAGCAAGTTCTGGGGCATAGGCCAGCAGTCCGTTGAGCAGCGTGCCGGACCAATGGCCCGCCGCGGGATGGACCACCAGGCCAGGCGGCTTGTCGATGACGAGCAGGTCCGCGTCCTCGAACAGCACGGCAAGCGGCATCGGCTCCGGCCGGTACGCCTTGGCATCGGGCGCAGGCTGTGGTTCGAGCTCGACCAGGTCGCCGGTTGCCAGTTCGTGCCGCGGACGGACGACCGCGCCGTTGACGCGCACCGCGCCGTCTTCCACCCACTGCTTGAGGCGGGTGCGCGAAATGTCAGGCATCCACCGCGTGAGCGCCTTGTCGAGTCGCTCCCCCGCCAGCGCGGGATCAACGCTGAAGCGACGGCGCGGATCGATTTCGCTTTCGTCGATCAGCAGGTCGGCTTCTTCGTCCGGGTCCGGATCAATCGAGAGCGAACCGTATACTTCAGCGCTGGACAACAGGAGCACCCTGAGCAATGGTTGGTTTGAATTCCTGGACGACTCCGCTGCTGCGGTGCGTCGCGATCGTGCTCGCAACGCTCGCCCTTGGAGGGTGCAGCTGGCTCGGGATGGACGAGCTATTCCAGAAGGACAACACGGCCAAGTGGGATGCGGACCGATTGTACGCGGAGGCACGCGCCGAACTGTCGGCCGGCAACTGGGTCAAGGCGCGCGAGTACTACCAGAAGCTGGAAGCGCGCTATCCATTCGGCCGGCATGCGCAGCAGGCGCTGATGGAGATCGCCTACACGTACTACAAGGAGGGCGAGACCGCGCAGGCCGTCCAGGCGGCGGATCGCTTCATCCGTCAGTACCCGAACAACCCCAACGTCGACTACATGTACTACCTGAAGGGGCTGGCCGGGTTCGGCGAGGAGACCGGCCTACTAGGACGACTGATGGCGCAGGACCTCTCGCAGCGTGACGCGAAAGGTGCGCGGGAGTCGTACGACGCCTTCCGCGAACTGGTCACGCGCTATCCGGACAGCCGGTACGCCGAAGACGCGCGCGCCCGCATGCGCTACCTGATCAATTCGCTCGCCAAGGCCGAACTGAGCGCCGCCAATTTCTACTATGTGCGCAAGGCTTATATCGCGGCCATCCAGCGGGCGCAGATCGTCGTGCGGGACTTCCAGACATCGCCGGCGGCGGAGGACGCGCTGATCCTGATGGCGAAGTCCTACCAGGCGCTGGAGATGCCCGACCTGCAGGCCGACGTCGAGCGCGTGCTCGCGCTCAACTTCCCGGAGAGCCAGTACCTGCGTGCCCGGCGCTGATCACTCCGCCGGCGTGCGCCGCCGGGTCAGGAATGCGATCGCCTCGTCCTCGCTGCGCGTCCGCGTGAAGGGCGGCAGGCTCGACAGCACGGTACGACCGTAGGACTTCGTCAGCACGCGCTCGTCGAGAATCATGAGCACACCGCGGTCATGCTCGTCGCGGATCAGGCGGCCGGCGCCCTGCTTCAGCAGCATCACGGCTTCCGGCAACTGGTACTCGTTGAAGGGGTTGCGTCCGGCGCGCCGCAGCAGGCGGATCTTGGCGTCGACGACGGGATCGTCGGGCGGGGCGAACGGCAGCTTGTCGATGACGACCAGAGACAGCGCATCACCGCGGATGTCGATACCTTCCCAGAAGGTGACGCTGCCAACCAGCACCGCGTTGCCAGCGCCGCGGAATCCGTCCAGCAAGGCGCGCCGGCTGCCGGTGCCCTGCACGAACAGAGGCAGCGGCAGCGCATCGTGGTCCATCAGCTGCTGCAGGCGCGCAGAGACGCGATCGACGGCCCGCAGTGTCGTGCAGAGCAAGAACGCACGACCGCCGTTGGCCTTGATGAGCGGCCACGCTGCCTCCGCGACCCGTTCCGGGAAGCGGGCGTCATAGGGCGACGGCATCGACTGCGGAAGATAGAGCAGTGCCTGCCGGGCAAAGTCGAACGGACTGTCCCAGCGCGCCGTCTGCACGTCGTCGATGCCGAGTTCAGAAAGATAGTGGTCGAAGCGGCCGCCGGTGGTCAGTGTCGCGGAGGTCAGGATCCATGCCTGCGGCTGCGCCGCGCGTGCGCGCGCCAGTGCATGGCCGGCGGCAAGCGGTGTCTTGTGGAACTGCGCTCCGTGCGCCGTGACCGAAATCCAGCGCACGGTCGGCTCCGCCTCCGGGTCGTGCGGACCACCGTCATCGTCGGCGCCGGTGCGCAGCGCGTCCTGCCAGTCACTCAGGGCGCGCCGGAGCTCCGCCACGCGCGGCCCCGTCAGATCGAGTTCGGGGTCACGGCCACGATTGACTTCCACTGCGCGCGCGAGTTCGGCCGCCTCCGTGTCCACGACTCCCAGCGACTCCAGCAGGCGGCCGGCGTGCGGCAGACGCGCCAGCGGCACGCGCGCGCCGGCCGCAAGGCCCAGATCACTGAGCGCAAGTCGGACATCGCGCACGGCGCGCTCGAGGCGGGATGTCAGCGTCGTCCACGAAGCGCCGTCGGGGGCGCGTGCGAGGCCGAGTGCGCGGCAGTCGCGCGCCAGCTCGAGCCACTGCGCGAGGGACAGTGTGCTGCCGAAGAAGTCGGCCGCGATGTCCGGCAGCTGATGCGCCTCGTCCAGCACGACCGTATCGACCGTCGGCAGGAAGTCCCGGATGGCGTCGTCACGCAGCGCGAGATCAGCCAGGAACAGATGATGGTTGACGACGACAATGTCGGCGGCCTGTGCTTCGCGCCGTGCCTTGAAAACGAAGCACTCCGCCATGCGCGGGCATTCGGCTCCAAGGCAGTTGTCGCGCGTCGACGTGACCAGAGGCCAGATGGCCGCGCCTTCAGGGACCTCGGCAAGTTCCGCGCGATCGCCGCTCGTCGTCGTGCCAGCGAAGCGCAGGACCGCGCGGAGTTGCCGGGCATCTTCGCGCGTCGCGACCAGGGCGTCCGCCTCTGCCCGCGCCAGGCGATAAAGGCAAAGATAGTTGGCACGCCCCTTGAGCAGCGCCGTGGCCGCGTTCAGTTTCAGCGCCTTGAGCACGGCCGGCAGATCCTTGCGATAGAGCTGGTCCTGCAGAGGCTTGGTGCCGGTCGAAATCAGCAGCTTGCCGCCGGCGAGCAGCGCCGGCACGAGATAGGCGAAGGTCTTGCCAGTGCCGGTGCCCGCCTCGGCCACGAGCGTTCCGCCGTGCTGGATGACCCGGTGCACCGCGGCTGCCATCTCGGCCTGGGAGCCGCGCGGCACGAAGCCCGGCACCGACGACGCGAGCGCGCCGTCGGCCGCGAAGGCATGCGTGACTTGAGTGTGTGCGGGAGGAGCGGCTGCCGCCGTTGCGGGCCGATTCACGCCGGAATGTCGGGGACCAGGCGCATTTCGAGCAGGCGCACCGAGTCCTTGATCTGCAACTTGCGCTTTTTCATCCGTCGCAGCGCCAGTTCATCGACGCCGGGCTGCAGCGCGAGCCGCTCGATCGCCTCGTCGAGATCGCGGTGCTCGACCTGCAGCTCGATGATGCGCCGCTTGATGTCGTCCTGGTCCATTCTCAGTGCGAATCGTCAAAGTGGGCCTGAAAAGGGCACGGTACCCGGCGCTCGGCAGTGCACGAGAGCGCCGATGATAGACTTCCTTCAAAGTCCCATCGACCCGCGTGTCAAGCTTCAAAGTCAACGTCTGCGTCGCCCAGCACATCGGGGACCGGCAGGAACAACAAGACCGCGCCGCCATCATCACGAGCCCGCGTAATCCGGGCGCCATGCTCGCGATCGTCGCAGACGGCATGGGAGGGCGGACCGGCGGTAGGTTGGCCGCCGACCAGGTCGTCAGCACGGCCGAAAACCTCTTCAAGGACATGACGGACCGGGACTCGACGTACCGGGACATGCTGCTGCACCTGGCCGCCGAAGCGCACACCGTCATCCGCCTGACCGCGATCTCCGCCGAAAAGGAGCCGCACAGCACGCTGTGCGCCCTCATCATCAAGAAGAATTACGCGATCTGGGCGAACGCCGGTGACAGCCGCCTGTACTTCTTCCGCGGCGGACGGCTGGTCCATCGAACCGAGGATCACACGTACGCTGAACAGCTCCGGCTGGAAGGCCGACACGAGGACGCGGAACTCGCCGCGGTCCGCTACAAGAACATCCTGGTGAGCGCCCTGGGGATCAACAAGAAGCCCAAGGTCGCCATTGGCGAGGAAAACGCCCTGCGCGAGGGCGACATGTTCCTGCTGGCGAGTGACGGGCTTTGGGCGTACTTCGAGGACGACGAGCTCGGCGAGATTCTCTACAGCCAGCCGCCGCGCGAGGCCTCGGAGCGCCTCGTTTCGCTGGCTCGGGAGCGCGCCGAGGGGCGCGGCGACAATCTTGTCCGTGGTCATCATCCGCCTCGGATCCGCCAGCCCACAGCAGGCGCTGCGCGGCCAGTCTGCTAGCGCGTCGCCGACGCCGCAGCCTCTTCGGCGCGCTTGCGCAGCGCTTCGCGCTCGGCCTCTTTCTTTTCCAGGGTCTGCTTGCGCTCCAGTCGCCGGGCTTCACGCTTCTTGCGCTCCGCTTCGGCATCGGCCGCCCGCTTGGCGGCATCCGCCTGCTTCTGCTGATACTCGGCCGCGTTCTGCGCGCGCGTGGCCGCCTCCTGCTGCTCCTTCGCGAGCCGGGCCGCATGCTCCTGCTGCTTGCGTTCGTATTCCGCCCGGTTCTGCGCAGCCTCTTCGGGAGACTTGCCAGAGCTCTTCGCCGACGCTTCCGCACCGCGTTGCTCCGCCTGCTTGCGCGCGGCGGCCTCCTTCTCGGCCCGCCCGGCTTCCTGCGTCGCCCGCTGCTTGTCCTCTTCCGCGCGTCGCCTGGCGAGGTCCTCCTGGTCGAGGCGGCGCTTCGTGTCCTTGGCTTCCAGTTCGACGCGCTGCACGTCGCGCCGCGCGAGTTCGCGCTCGCGTCGCACCGTTTCGCGGCAATCGTTGACGAGGACGCGCGGTAGCACTCGGCATCGCGCGCATCGAAGACCTTCCTCTGCCGTTCCTCTTCCTGCCGGGCCGCCTTGATGACCTCGTCAGCCTTCTCGCGCGTCGTGATGCTTCCCGAAGGAAAGCGCGCGGCGAAGTCTTCAGCGCGGGCGTGGCCCGTCAGCAGAACAAGAACGGCAAGGATGAACAGGCGCATGTGCATTGAACGTCCGACGCGTCGAATTCGCCTACACGCGGACGATGTTCCTGCGGGCAGATTCGAGATACTCCCGCGACTGCATTTCCTCGAGCCGCGACACCGTGCGTGCGAACTCGTTGGCCAGTGCGCCGGATCGGTAAAGCTCGCCGGCTGGCGCCTCAGCGGATAGCAGCAGCTTCACGCGGTGATCGTAGAGCACATCGACGAGCCAGGTGAATCGCCGCGCTTCGGACGCCTGACCGGCCGACATGCGAGGCACGTTCGACAGCAGCACCGTATGGAAGCGGGCGGCGATCTCCAGATAGTCGTTCTGCGAGCGCGGTCCACCGCACAGTACCGCGAAGTCGAACCAGACCACGCCACCGGCACGGCGGCGCGCGCGGATCTGGCGCGCCTCGATCGTCAGCACGGGATCGTCGTCATCGGTCTCGGCCACGCGTTCGAACGCAGCCGTCAGCGCCGCCTCGGCCGCCACGCCCCACGGCGTCAGGTAAGCCTCGATGCGCTCCATCGCCCGCCTGCGATAGTCGATGCCGCCGTCAACGTGAACCACGTCGAGCCGCTCCTTCAGCAGAGCGATCGCCGGCAACATGCGGTCGCGGTGCAGGCCGTCGGGGTACAGGGCGTCCGGCGCGTAGTTGGAAGTGATGACCAGTCCGACATTGAGCGCAAACAGCCGCTCGAGCAGGCGATACAGGATCATCGCGTCGGCGATGTCGGAGACATGGAATTCGTCGAAGCAGATCAGGCGATGGCGTCGCGCGATCCGGCGTGCCACCTCGTCGAGCGGATCGGCGGTGCCTCGCAGCTCGTGCAGTTCCGCATGGACACTGCGCATGAACTCATGGAAGTGCACGCGCGTCTTGCGTAT
This sequence comes from uncultured beta proteobacterium, assembly GCA_963780715.1. GTDB lineage: Bacteria > Pseudomonadota > Gammaproteobacteria > Burkholderiales > Burkholderiaceae_F > JALORV01. The sequence goes on along the minus strand of CAWADK010000026.1, from coordinate 51,744 downwards.
CAACGGCACCGCAGCGAAGAACGCATCCATCAGGAAGCTCTTGCCGCGTCCGACGTCGCCCCACAGGTAAACACCGCGCGGCACCGGCGGGCGCACGAGCAGCTTCTTCAGCGCGCTGGAGCGATGTGCCTTGTAGCTCGCCCACTCATCCTGCAGTTGCTGCAGCCGGACCGCGGCCCGCTCCTGGGCCGCATCGAGCGAGTAGCCACGCTGGGCCAGCAAAGCGTCAAGCTGGGAGCGGAACGGCACGCGGCGCGACGAGTGTGGCGTTGACTGACGACGGTCCGGTGCTGGAAGCGTGCACTTAGAAGTTGAGCGTGCGCTTGTCCACTGCCAGTGCCGCCTCCTTGGTGGCTTCCGACAGTGACGGGTGCGCGTGGCAAATGCGCGCGATGTCCTCGGACGAGGCGCGGAACTCCATCGCCACCACCGCCTCGGCGATCAGCTCGGAAGCGAACGGGCCGATGATGTGCACGCCGAGGATCTCGTCCGTCGCCGCGTCGGCAAGAAACTTGACCATGCCGTTCGTGTCGCCCAGCGCACGCGCCCGGCCGTTGGCAGCGAACGGAAAGGTTCCGGCGCGGTAGGCACGGCCCGCCGCCTTCAGTTGCTGCTCGGTCTGGCCGACCCAGGCGATCTCGGGCGAGGTGTAGATGACCCACGGGATCGTGTTGAAGTTGACGTGGCCATGCTGGCCGGCGATACGCTCCGCGACTGCCACGCCCTCTTCTTCCGCCTTGTGCGCGAGCATCGGTCCGCGCACGACATCGCCGACGGCCCAGACGTTGGGCACATTGCTGCGGCAATCGTCGTCGACCGCGACAAAGCCACGCTCGTCGAGCGCAAGTCCGATCGCCTCCGGAGCGAGTCCGATGGTGTTGGGCACGCGACCGATCGAGACGATAAGGCGATCCACCGCAAGCGTCTGGGCCGCACCGGCGGAGTCGGTGTAATCGACACGGACTTCCTCGGCCTTGCCCTTCTTCTCGACGGCGACCTTCTCGATCTTCACTCCGAGCGAGATCTTCAGCCCCTGGCGCGCAAACAGCTTCGCCGCTTCACGGGCGATCTGCTCATCGACGGCGCCGAGGAACGCGGGCAGGGCTTCGAGGACCGTCACCTCGGCGCCGAGGCGACGCCACACCGAGCCCATTTCGAGACCGATGACGCCCGCGCCGATGACGCCGAGGCGCTTCGGCACCTCCGCGATCGACAGCGCCCCGTCGTTCGAAAGAATGCGCTTCTCGTCGAATGCCGCGCCAGGCAAGGCGCGCGCGTTCGACCCGGTGGCGACGATGACATGACGGGCGATCAGCGTTTCCTCCGCCGCACCGCTGACCTTGACCTCGATCCCGGCATCGTTGCGGCCGACGAACGAACCGCGGCCGTGGAAGAACGCGACCTTGTTCTTCTTGAAGAGGTACAGGATTCCGTCGTTGTTCTGCTTGACGACGCCGTCCTTGCGGCCAAGCATCTTCGCAAGGTCGAGACCCAGGCCCTTGACTTCGATGCCGTGCGCGGCGAAGTGGTGGCCCGCCTGCTCGTAGTGTTCCGACGACTGCAGCAGCGCCTTGGAGGGGATGCAGCCGACATTCGTGCAGGTTCCGCCCGGCGCCGGGCCGCCGTCCTTGTTCTTCCACTCGTCAATGCAGGCCGCAGCGAGCCCGAGCTGGGCCGCGCGGATTGCCGCGATGTAGCCGCCGGGACCGCCCCCGATGACGACGACGTCGAAGTTCTTGGCCATGCTTGCCTTTCGCCGTGCGCGCTACATCGCGTCGCGCGGCACGAAGATCCAGAAGATGATGTACAGGACGACGGTGAATCCGCCGACCATCAGTCCGAGCACGAAGATGAGGCGCCAGATCCAGGACTCGACTCCGGTGACCGCCGCGATTCCCGCCGCACACGCCCGCGATCCACTTGTCGTCGTTCGAAAGCCGCAGGCGGTTGACAGCGAGCGAGCCGCTGTCTGGTGCGCCAGCCAGCAGCCGCGCCTTGGCGGACTCGTACTCGGCCTGAGTCAGAGCGCCGGAAAGCAGCAGGCGGTGCAGCTTTTCGAGTTCGTCGGCCACGGTCATGGCAGTCCTCCCGTTCGTCAGACTTCGAGCAGGAGGCGCGCCGGGTCTTCGAGCGCCTCCTTCATCGTCACCAGCGCCAGCACCGCCTCGCGGCCATCGATGATCCGGTGGTCGTACGACATCGCCAGGTAGTTCATCGGCCGCACCACGATCTGTCCGTTCTCCACGACGGCGCGCTCCTTGGTCGCATGCACGCCGAGGATGGCGGACTGCGGCGGGTTGATGATCGGCGTCGACAGCATCGAGCCGAAGACGCCGCCATTGGAGATCGAGAACGTGCCACCGGTGAGTTCCTCGAGCGCCAGCTTGCCCTCGCCCGCCCGCTTGCCGTAGTCGGCGATCTTCTTCTCGATGTCGGCGAACGTCATCTGGTCGGCATCGCGCAGGATCGGCACGACGAGGCCACGCGGCGATCCGACCGCGATGCCGATGTCGAAGTAGCCGTGATAGACGATGTCGTTGCCGTCGACCGACGCATTGACGACCGGGTACTTCTTCAGCGCCGCCACCGCCGCCTTGACGAAGAACGACATGAAGCCGAGCTTCACGCCGTGCTCCTTCTCGAAGCGGTCCTTGTAGCGGTTGCGCATGTCCATCAGCGGCTGCATGTTGACCTCGTTGAACGTGGTCAGGATCGCCGCCGTGGACTGCGACTGCACCAGTCGCTCGGCCACGCGCTGGCGCAGCCGCGACATCGGCACGCGCTGCTCGGGTCGATTGGCCAGACCCGAAAGATCGAGCGGCGCTTTCACTTCCGGCAACGCCGGCTTCGCAACCGCGGCCACTGGCACCGGGGTCGGTCGGAGCCGTCGCCCCGGCGGCGAGCGCGCCCAGCACATCACCCTTGGTCACGCGACCATCCTTTCCGGTGCCCGCCACCGATCCCGGAGGCAACCCGGCATCGGCCATCCGCTTGGCTGCGGCGGGCATGGGCACGCCGGCAGCCGCTGCCGGCGTCGGTGCGGTGGCCGGCTTCGGAGCTGCCGCCGGCGCAGGCGCGGCGGCCTGGGCCGGCGCTGCTGCCGCCTTGCCGTCGGTGTCCACCGCGGCGATGACCTCACCTGAAACAACGGTTGCCCCGTCGCCCTTGATGATCTGGCCGAGCACGCCGGCGGCGGGCGCAGGGACTTCCAGCACCACCTTGTCGGTCTCGATCTCGATGAGGATCTCGTCCATCGCGACGGCGTCGCCGGGCTTCTTCTTCCACTGCAGCAGCGTGGCTTCCGCCACCGACTCGGACAGCTGTGGAACCTTGACTTCAACGAGTGCCATATTCTTCTTTCCAGAATGTGCGTTGATCGCGCTCTGCCTGCGGGGCGTCGATCGGCCTGCGGAAGCGGGTGATCGGGGCGTTGCCGCCCCGAAGGCACGCGCGACCGACGCCGACCGGTGCGCGCGTTATCTGTTCAGGACCAGGCCCTTGAGCTTGCCGAAGGCGGTGTCGAGCAGCGCCTTCTGCTGCTCGACGTGCTTCGCGTAGTAGCCGACCGCCGGCGACGCGGATGGCGCGCGACCTGCGTAGCCGAGCTTCTGGCCCTCGACCATGTTCTCTAGCAGGTGATGCTGCGTGTAGAACCACGGCCCCTGGTTGGCGGGCTCGTCCTGGCACCACACGACCTCGGTCGCGTTCGGGTATTTGCGGAACTCCGTGGCCAGCGCCTTGTGCGGGAACGGGTACAACTGCTCGAGCCGCAGCAGAACGACGTCGTCTTCCTTGCGCTCGCGCCGCGTGTGAAGGAGGTCGTAGTAGACCTTGCCCGAGCACACGACAATGCGCTTGACCTTCTTGGCCTCGATCGACGCGTCGCGCTCGCCGATGACGGTCAGGAACTCGCCGCGGGAGAGTTCTGTGAGCTCGGAAGCCGCGTCCTTGTTACGCAACAGTGACTTCGGCGTCATGATGACCAGCGGCTTGCGGAACAGCCGAATCATCTGCCGCCGCAGCAGGTGGAAGATCTGCGCCGCTGTCGTCGGCTGCGCGATCTGCATGTTGTTGTCGGCCGCCAGCTGCAGGAACCGCTCGAGCCGCGCCGAGGAGTGCTCCGGACCCTGGCCCTCGTAGCCGTGCGGCAGCATCAGCGTCAGGCCAGACTGGCGACCCCACTTGACCTCGCCCGATGACAGGAACTGGTCGATGACCACCTGTGCGCCGTTGACGAAGTCGCCGAACTGCGCTTCCCAGATGACCAGCGCGTTGGGCTCGGCACTGGCATAGCCGTACTCGAAGGCCAGAACGGCTTCCTCCGACAGCACCGAATCAATGACCGTGAACGGAGCCTGGGTCTCCGACACATGCTGCAGCGGAATGAACGTACCCTCGTCCCACTTCTCGCGATTCTGGTCGTGCAGCACCGCGTGGCGGTGCGTGAATGTCCCGCGGCCGGAGTCCTGCCCGGTGATGCGCACGGCATAGCCGCTCGCAACCAGTGACGCGAAGGCGAGGTGTTCTCCCATGCCCCAGTCGAGCGGCACCTTGCCTTCGGCCATGGCGCGTCGGTCCGCGATGACCTTTTCGACCAGCGAGTGGACCTTGAACTGAGGCGGGATCGTCGTGATGCGCTCACCCAGACGCTTCAGTTCTGCCAGGGGCACCGCGGTGTCGGCGTGGTCGGTCCACTTGCGGTTGAGGAAGGCCGACCAGTCGACCGCGAACTTGCTCTTGTAATTGGTGAGCACCGGGTCCGACGTCGTTCGGCCCTCTTCCATGGCGGCGCGATAGGCCTTGACCATCTGCTCCGGCTGGTCGGCCGGGATCGTGCCCTGCGTGACCAGCTTCTCCGCGTAGACCTTGCGGGTGCCAGGATGGCCGCCGATCTTCTTGTACATCAGCGGCTGCGTCACGGCCGGAGTGTCCTGCTCGTTGTGGCCAAGGCGACGGAAACAGACGATGTCGACGACCACGTCGAGGTTGAATTGCTGCCGGTAGTCCATCGCCAGCTGCGTCACGAAGACCACCGCCTCCGGATCGTCGCCGTTCACGTGGAACACCGGCGCCTCGATCATCTTGACGACGTCCGAGCAATAGATCGTCGACCGCGTGTCGCGCGGGTCGGACGTCGTGAAGCCGATCTGGTTGTTGATGACGATGTGCACCGTGCCCCCGGTGCCATAGCCACGGGTCTGTGCGAGGTTGAGCGTTTCCATGACAACGCCCTGCCCGGCGAAGGCCGCATCGCCGTGCACCAGCACGGGCAGCACCTTGTCGCCCTCCTCGTCGCCTCTACGCTCCTGGCGCGCGCGCACCGACCCCTCGACCACCGGATTGACGATCTCGAGGTGCGAGGGGTTGAACGCCAGCGAAAGATGCACCGGACCGCCGGGCGTCGAGATGTCGCTGGAAAATCCCATGTGGTATTTCACGTCGCCCGCCGGCAGGTCGGAGCCCGACTTGCCTTCGAACTCGGCGAACAGCTCCTTGGGCATCTTGCCGAGCGTGTTCACCAGCACGTTGAGTCGCCCACGGTGCGCCATGCCGATGACGATCTCTTCCACGCCGGTGGCACCGGCGCGCTGGATCAGCTCATCCATCGACGCGATGAAGGTCTCGCCGCCCTCGAGCGAGAAGCGCTTCTGGCCGACATATTTGGTGTGCAGGTAGCGCTCCAGCCCTTCGGCGGCGGTCACGCGCTCGAGGATGTGAATCTTCTGCTCTGCGGTGAAGGTCGGCGTCGAGCGTGTCGACTCCAGGCGCTGCTGGATCCAGCGCTTCTGCGCCGGATCGGAGATGTACATGTACTCGGCGCCGACGTTGCCGCAATAGGTCTGGCGCAAGGCAGTGATGATCTCGCGCAGCGTCATCTGCTCCTGGCCAAAGTACGTGTTGGCCGCCGAAAACGCGGTGTCCATGTCGGCTTCGGTCAGGTCATAGAACCCCGGCTCGAGTTCGGGAATCGCCGGACGCTCCTGGCGTTGCAGCGGATCGAGGTTGGCCCAGCGATTGCCGAGGAAGCGGTAGGCCGCGATGATCGACTGGACGTGGACCTGCTTGCGTGCGACCGATAAGTCGGTCGGCGCCACCTTGGGCTGGAAGGCGCCCGCCTTGGCGCGCTGCGCGAAGGACTCGACGATCGGCGCATGCGCGACATCGCGCGAACTGGCCGAACCATCGGCGGCCGGCACCAGCTGCATCTGGTCGAAGTAGGCGCGCCATTTATCGGGCACGGAGCCCGGGTTGTCGAGGTAGCGCTCGTAGAGCTCCTCGACGTACGGCGCATTGCCGCCAAACAGGTACGAATTGACCTGGAACTGTCGCATCATCGCCTTCACCTTTCAGAACGAGTTTCTCGTTGAAGATGCCCGGCGTGGCGGTCGCGAAGCCTCCTGCGCCGGCGACAACGCGCTCCGGGTTCCGGTGCGGTTGCCGAGAGCACCGGCAGCAATCGGGCCACCGGCGGCAAGCGCGGGATGCTACCACCGCGCGGGCGGATTTCATCCCGCTGTGGCGCGCATGCCGCGTCGACTCAGGCGACGAGCGAACGGCGCCGCCCGGGAATACACTCCCGCGCACCACAAAACTCGCCGCCAAGACGGACGAGGAGGAGACACGTGCAAGCGACGGACATCCGTCGTCCCGACTACTTTCATCGAGTCGTGGACTGCCAGTGGGCGTGCCCGGCGCACACCCCCGTTCCCGAGTACATCCGATTGATCGCGAGCGGGCGTTACACCGACGCCTACATGGTCAATTGGCAGTCGAATGTCTTTCCGGGCATCCTCGGACGAACCTGTGATCGACCCTGCGAGCCGGCCTGCCGCCGCGGACGCGTCGAAGAGAACCAGGTTACGCGGCCCGAACCGGTGGCGATCTGCCGGCTGAAGCGCGTCGCGGCGGACCTCAAGGGCGACATTCAGCGCCGGCTGCCGAAACGCGCCGCACGACGGAACGGCAAACGCATCGTTTGTGTCGGCGCCGGCCCGGCCTCGCTGACCGTTGCACGCGACCTTGCCCCTCTTGGCTACGAGGTCATCGTCTTCGACCAGGACCCGAAGGCTGGCGGCATGATCCGCACGCAGATTCCCCGCTTCCGACTGCCGGAAGAAGTCATCGACGAGGAAACCGGCTACGTGCTCGGGCTCGGCGTCGAGTTCCGCGGCGGCGTGCGCATCGATTCGATGAAGGCGCTGCTCAAGGAAGGGTACGACGCGATCTTCGTCGGCTCCGGCGCGCCGCGGGGGCGCGATCTCGATGTACCGGGCCGTCGCGAAGCCGCCGCGCATATCCACATCGGCATCGACTGGCTTTCATCCGTCTCTTTCGGGCACGTCACGAAAGCGGGCAAACGCGTCATCGTCCTCGGCGGTGGCAACACGGCGATGGATTGCTGCCGGACTGCGCGCCGGCTCGGAGGCGAGGACGTCAAGGTCATCGTGCGCTCCGGCTTCGATGAAATGAAGGCCTCGCCATGGGAAAAGGAGGACGCGCAGCACGAAGGCATTCCGATCCTCAACTTCCTGGTGCCCAAGGCGTTCCTGCACGTCAGCGGCCGCCTGACCGGCATGACGTTCAGCAAGGTGAAGGCCGTCTACGACGAGCGCGGCCGGCGCTCGCTGGTGTCAACCGGCGAACCGGACCAGACCTTCGCGTGCGACGAAGTCCTGGTCGCCGTCGGGCAGGAAAACGCCTTCCCATGGATCGAGCGAGACGCGGGGATCCGTTTCGACGACAACGGCATGCCGGTGCTCGACGCCGCCACGCTGCAGTCGTCGCTGCCCAATGTCTTCTTTGGCGGCGACGCGGCTCTCGGACCCAAGAACATCATCTGGGCCGTCGCTCAGGGCCATGATGCGGCCGTGTCGATCGACAAGTTCCTGCACGGCGAGGACGTGCACGAGCGCCCCGCCCCGGGCGTGACACTCGTGTCGCAGAAAATGGGCATCCACGAGTGGAGCTATGACAATGAGGTCGCGCCCGATACGCGCTTCAAGGTGCCCTGGCGCGATGTCAATCAGTCGCTGCGCAGCATCAAGGTCGAAGTCGAACTCGGGTTCGACGCCGCCACGGCGTGGAAGGAGGCCCAGCGCTGCCTCAACTGCGACGTGCAGACAGTCTTCAGCGCAGCGCAGTGCATCGAATGCGACGCCTGCGTGGACGTCTGCCCGACCGACTGCATCAACTTCATCGCCAATGGCGAGGAATCGGAACTCCGCGGACGGCTGCGCGCGCCCGCGCAGAACCGCGAACAGGCGCTGTACGTCTCGAGCGAACTGAAGACCGGCCGTGTCATGGTCAAGGACGAGGACGTCTGTCTGCATTGCGGCCTGTGCGCCGAGCGCTGCCCCACCGGTGCGTGGGACATGCAGCGCTTCCGGCTCGACGTGACGCACGCCGGGCGCGGTTGCCGCGTGAAGCAGAAGGAGGCCGCCTGATGAACGTTCCGAAGGACGGGCGACCCCGGACCGGAGAGCGCGGCACACGCCGCTCGACCCGCGCGGATCTCCGCCGTCAATGATTTCGTCGTCAAGTTTGCCAACGTCAATGGCTCCGGATCGGCCTCGGCCAACGAGATGTTCGCCCGCAGCATCCTGCGCATGGGCGTCCCGGTGTCGCCGCGCAACATCTTTCCCTCGAACATCCAGGGCTTGCCGACCTGGTACGAGGTGCGGGTCACGGAACAGGGGCACCTCGGGCGCCGCGGCGGCGTCGACCTGATGGTGGCGATGAACCCGCAGACCTGGGACCGCGACCTCAAGGAAATCGAGCCCGGCGGCTACTTGCTGTACGACTCGACGCGCCCGACGCCGCCGAGCCGCCTGCGGGACGACATCTACCTTCTGCCGGTGCCACTCACCGAGATCGCCGCCGCGAAGTTCGCCGATCCCAAGGAACGCCAGCTGCTGAAGAACATCATGTACGTCGGCGTGCTGGCGGCCACGCTCGGCATCGAGCCGGAGGTCATCGCCCAGCTGCTCGGTGAGCAGTACAAGGGCAAGGACCGGCTGGTCAAGCCCAATCTCGAGGCGTTCATGACCGGCCTGCACTACGGCCGCGAGCACCTCGAGGACGCTACCCAGCTGCGGATCACGCGCAGCGACAAGGTCGGCGACAAGATCTTCGTCGAAGGCAATGCGGCGACCGCGCTCGGCTGCGTCTACGGCGGCGCCACCGTCTGCGCCTGGTATCCGATCACGCCGTCGACCTCGGTAGCCGAGGCATTCCAGAAGTACTGCGCCAAGTTCCGCGTCGACGCTGCCACGGGACGCAACAAGTACGCGGTCGTGCAGGCCGAGGACGAGCTGGCGTCCATCGGCATGGTGATCGGCGCCGGCTGGAACGGCGCGCGGGCGTTCACGGCCACCTCGGGGCCGGGCGTCTCTCTGATGACCGAGTTCATCGGTCTGGCGTACTTCGCCGAGGTGCCGGCGGTGATCATCAACGTGCAGCGCGGCGGACCGTCGACCGGCATGCCGACGCGCACGCAGCAGTCAGACCTGCTCGCCTGTGCCTATGCCTCGCACGGCGACACCAAGCACGTGCTGCTCTTTCCAGAGGATCCGCACGAGTGCTTCGAGTTCTCCGCCGCCGCGCTCGACCTGGCCGAGCGCCTGCAGACGCCGGTGTTCCTGATGACGGATCTCGACATCGGCATGAACCATCGGTTGTGCAAACCATTCAAGTGGGATGACAGCCGGCGCTACGACCGCGGCAAGGTGATGGACACCGCCACGCTCGAGTCCGGCGCCGACTTCGGACGCTACCTCGACGTCGACGGCGACGGCATTCCTTACCGGACACTGCCGGGCTCGCATGCGACACGCGGCGCGTACTTCACGCGCGGCTCGACCAAGGACGCGTACGCACGCTATTCCGAAGTCGGCTCCGACTACATCTACAACATGGAGCGGCTGCTGCGGAAGTTCGACACCGCCAGAGCGCTGGTGCCGCAGCCGATCATCGGCCGCGCGCAAGGCAAGGCCGCCGCCGGCGTCATCTACTACGGCTCCACCAGCCCGGCGATGGCCGAAGCACTCGCGCTGCTGCGGGCGCAGGACGTCCAGCTCGACCACCTGCGCGTGCGCGCCTTTCCCTTCCCGGAGTCTGTCGACGACTTCATTGCCCGCCACGAGACGGTGTTCGTCGTCGAGCAGAACCGCGATGCGCAGCTGCGCACGCTGCTGGTCAACGAGCTCGGGATCGACCCCGCCCGGCTCGTGCCCGTCCTGCACTACGACGGCACACCGATCACTGCGCGCTTCATCGTGAACGCGATCGCCGAGCGCGTTCAGGCGCGCAACGTGCGCGCGCTCAAGCCCGGCATGGCGGCCTGAGGAGTGCCCGATGACCTACCTCGCCAAACCCCGCCTGCACCACCCCGCCCTCCCGACCAATGCGCTCGGACATACGCGGCGCGACTACGAAGGCAAGATCTCGACGCTGTGCGCCGGGTGCGGCCACGACTCGATCTCGGCGGCGATCATCCAGGCGTGCTGGGAACTGTCGATCGAACCGCACCGCGTTGCCAAGCTGTCGGGCATCGGCTGCTCGTCGAAGACGCCGGACTACTTCCTGGGCAACTCGCACGGCTTCAACTCGGTCCACGGCCGCATGCCCTCGGTCATGACGGGTGCCAATCTCGCCAACCGGGACCTCATCTACCTGGGCGTGTCGGGCGATGGCGATTCGGCGTCGATCGGCCTCGGTCAGTTCGCGCACCTGATCCGGCGCGGCGTCAACATGACCTATATCTGCGAGAACAACGGGGTCTACGGGCTGACCAAGGGCCAGTTCTCGGCCACCGCCGATCGCGGCTCGAAGTCCAAGCGCGGGGCGGTCAACCGCGACGCTCCCATCGACATGGTGTCGCTGGCGCTGCAACTCGGCATCACCTACGTCGCGCGCAGCTTCTCCGGCGACAAGGACCAGCTCGTGCCGCTGATCAAGGGCGCGCTCAGCCACCGCGGTGCCGCGCTCCTCGACGTCATCAGCCCGTGCGTGGCATTCAACAACCATGCCGGCAGCACCAAGAGCTACGACTACGTGCGCGAGCACAACGATGCCGTCAACCGCCTCGACTTCATGTCGCGGCGCGAAGGCATCTCGGCCACGTACGAGCCCGGCGAGGTCATCGAGATCACGCAGCACGACGGCAGCCGGCTGCGGCTGCGCAAACTCACGGACGGCTTCGATCCGGGTGACGCGCTGGCGGCGATCAGCCACATCCACCAGCACCACGCGCGCGGAGAGATCGTCACCGGCCTCCTGTACGTCGACCCGTCGGCCGACGATCTGCACGAACACCTCAATACGGTGCCGACACCGCTGAACCGGCTGGTTGAGTCAGACCTCTGCCCTGGGTCGGCCGCGCTCGAACGACTCAACGCCGAGTTCGTCTGAACGCGTCCGACGCCTTCTGATCCCCGGCCTGGCGCCCTGACTTCGGCCGCCGGCCTGTAACCGTGCGCGTGCCGTTGCCCCAGATCAATGCTTCTGGGGCATTCAAGGCCGATGCTCTCACCTACGTGAGGCCTTCCGTCTCATCGCCCGCGGCAACCTCGCGCAGACGAGGGCGCGGGATCACGCGGCGCACAGGAGAGCACCATGGCGCAGGCGAACGGCGCGCAGGGATTCGAGATCCTTGCGCGTGAGGACTACTCGGACGTCACCTACATGCTGGAGGTGGCCCACCCGATGATGGCGAAGGCCGCCAAGCCCGGCCAGTTCGTCATTGTCATGGAGCATGAGCACGGCGAACGTATACCGCTGACCATCGCCGACTTCGACCGCGAGCGCGGCACGATCACGCTGGTCATCCAGGCCGTCGGCAAGACCACCAAGGAAATGCAGGCCAACTGCAGGGTCGGCACGCGACTCTTCGCGATGGTCGGTCCGATGGGCATCCCGAGCCACATAGGAGCCGCCAAGAAAGTGATCTGTGTCGGCGGCGGTCTTGGGGTCGCACCGGTCTACCCGCAGGCGCGCGCCTACAAGGAGAGCGGCGCCTACGTCATCGGCGTGGTCGGCTTCCGCAACAAGGACCTGATGTTCTGGCAGGACAAGTTCGCGAAGGTCTGCGACGAACTGATCGTCTGCACCGACGACGGCTCCGCCGGCATCAAGGGCCTCGTCACCGAAGGGATCAAGCAGGCCGTCGCCAGGCACTCTGACATCGACGAAGTCGTGGCGATCGGCCCGCCGATCATGATGAAGGGCTGCTCCGAGGCCACGCGGGCGCACGGCATCAAGACGATGGTGAGCCTGAACCCGGTCATGGTCGACGGCACCGGCATGTGCGGCGGCTGCCGCGTCAAGGTCGGCGACCAGGTCAAGTTCGCCTGCGTCGACGGACCGGACTTCGACGGTCACCAGGTTGACTTCGACGACCTGATGTCGCGGCTGGTGCGCTACAAGCGCGCGGAGCACGACGCCATGGAGCGCTGGCAGGAGACTTGCCGCATCCGTGCCGACAAGGTGGTTGACCTGAAGACCGCCGTTCTCGGCGCGGAACCGGAAGTGCCGATCGACATCCAGCCCAGCACCGACGGCTGACCGAGGAGCCAAGCCCATGGCGACCGCCAAGAAGAAGACGATCCGCTCGATTCCGCAGGAACGGACGCCGATGCCGGAGCAGGACCCGCAGGTGCGGGCCCGCAACTTCGAGGAGGTGGCCTGCGGCTACCGGCTCGAGGACGCACTGCGCGAGGCCGAGCGCTGCCTGCACTGCCCCGATGAGCCGTGCGTTCGCGGGTGCCCGGTCAACATCGACATCCCGGCGTTCATCAAGAAGATCAGCGAGAAGCACTATCACGGCGCCTACGAGGTCATCACCGACACCAACCTGCTGCCTTCCGTCTGCGGCCGCGTCTGTCCACAGGAAAACCAGTGCGAAGGCGTCTGCACCGTCGGCGAGACGCTTGAACCCGTGGCCATCGGACGGCTCGAGCGCTTCGTCGGCGACATGGCCATCGCGGAAGGATGGGAGAACGTTCCCTACATCGAGCCCTCCGGGTACAGGGTGGGCATCGTCGGCGCCGGACCGGCCGGCATGGCGTGTGCGGCCGACATGGCCAAGGCCGGCTGCGAGGTCATCGTCTACGAGGCGTTCCATACGCCGGGCGGGGTGCTGAAGTACGGCATTCCGGATTTCCGGCTGCCCAACGACGTCATCGATGCCGAGATCCAGAAGCTGCGCAACCTCGGCGTGCGATTCGAGTGCAATACGCTGGTCGGGCGGCTGTTCACGATCGAGCAGATGGTGACCGAGATGGGCTTTCATGCCGTGTTCATCGGCACCGGCGCGGGCTACCCGAGCTTCATGGGCATCCCCGGCGAATCGCTCAACGGCGTGCTGTCCGCCAATGAACTGCTCACGCGCTGCAACCTGATGCGGGCGCGCGACTTCCCTAACTTCGACACGCCGCTGCAGCCGGGCAAGCACGTCGCCGTCATCGGCGCGGGCAACACGGCGATGGACGCGTTGCGTGTGTCGCTGCGTCTGGGCGCCGAGTCAGTCCATTGCATCTACCGCCGCTCCAAGAAGGAAGCGCCGGCACGCGTCGAGGAGATCCACCACGCGGAGCAGGAAGGAGTCGACTTCAACTGGCTGACCAGCCCGGTCGAGATCCTCGGCGACAAGAGCAACAACGTGCGCGCGCTGCGCTGCGTGAAAATGGAGCTCGGCGAACCCGACGACTCGGGGCGGCGCCGTCCGGTCGTCGTCCCCGGCAGCGAGTTCGAGTTCGAGGCCGACATGGTCGTGTTCGCGATCGGCACGAACGCCAATCCCATTCTCGGCCAGACCACCAAGCTCAAGCTCAACAAGTGGGGCTACATCGCCACCGACGACACCCTCGCCACGTCGATGGCAGGGGTCTGGGCCGGCGGCGACATCGTTACGGGCGCGGCCACGGTCATCCAGGCGATGGGCGCGGGCCGTAGGGCGGCGCGCGCAATGAAGGCCTACCTCGGCCTGCGCGACAGCGATGCCGTCTACGACACCGGGGCCGGCGGATCACTCTTCGGCATCCCGCGCGAAGAGCACGGCTTTGCGCAGATCCGCGTCGCCCGCTAGCCGCCGCACGCCACCGGAATTCGAAAGCAAGGAAGAAGCATGAGCGCAGTCCTCGAACGCCCGTCGGCCACGGGCAAGGCCGGCACCAAGCCGGCGGTGAAGCTGCCCGAGCACATCGTTGAGGTCATCAGCGACTCCGGCGAAGGCGCCCAGCGCTGCGGCCAGGCGTTCGCCTCGATCGCGGCGCGCAGCGGCAACGGCATCTGGACCGTGGAGATCATTCCCGCAGAGATCCAGCCGCCGGCGCGCAGCGTGGCCGGCGCCAGCGGCATCCGCATCCGCGTGGGTTCGAAGCATGTCAACAACGGCGGCGACGAGACCGACCTCGTCGTCGCCTTCAACGAACAGGTGCTGCTGGGACGGGTGCGCGCCGGCGAGCTCAAGCAGGGCGCCACGATCCTGCTGGAGAATATCTGGGCCGAGCACCGTGACGCGGCCGTCGTGAAGTCCTACACCGACGCGGTGAAGGCACTGAAGGAAGCCGGGTTCCGCGTCATCGACCTGCCGCTCGAGAAGGAGTGCCGCTCGCTGATGAGCGACCCGCGCCGCGGCAAGAACATGTTCGTGCTGGGCGTGCTGGCAAGCATCTACAGCCTCGACCTGCAGCTGGCGCGCGACCAGATCGCCCTGACCTTCGGCAAGAAGGACCAGAAGGTCATCGACTCCAACGTCAGGCTGATGGAAGCCGGCTTCGCATGGGGCGAAGCCAATCTCGACTTCAAGTACGAGATACCCGCCGAGAAGGCCAGCGTGCCGCAGATCGTCGTCAACGGCAACACGGCGATCGCGCTCGGGGTCATCGCCTCGGGCATGGACATCTGTGCGATGTATCCGATCACGCCGGCAACGTCGGCCTCGCACTACCTGTCCGAATGCTTCGAGAAGGTGGGCGGCATCGTGCACCAGGCCGAGGACGAAATCGCCGCCTGCGCGTTCGCGATCGGCGCCTCCTACGCCGGCCGCTGCGCGGTGACGATCACGTCCGGGCCGGGCTATTCACTGAAGCAGGAGGGCATCGGGCTGGCGGTGATGGCGGAGATCCCGCTGGTTATTGTCAATGTGCAGCGCGGCGGGCCCAGCACCGGGCAGCCGACGAAGGTCGAACAGGCCGATCTGCTGACCTCGATCTACGGCAGTCACGGCGACGCGCCCAAGGTCGTGCTCGCGGTGACCAGCATCGAGGACTGCTTCTATTCGATGATCACGGCGCGCAAGATCGCCGAGACGTTCGGCATGGTGGTCGTGGTCCTGACCGACGCCAGCCTTGCGACCGCGCAGCAGCCGTTTCCCCGCCCGATGTTCAGTGAAGAGTGGCTGGCGCCGCCGATCGACCAGTCGCCATTGCCCGAGGGCGCGAAGCCCTATGACTGGGACAAGACCACGGGCATCGCGCGACGGTTCTCTCCGGGGCAGCCGAACGGCATGCATACCGTGACCGGCCTTGCGCACGACCGTGCGAGCAAGGTGGCGTACGACCCGATCATCAATGAGGAAGGTCTGCGTATGCGCAGCCTGAAGCTGGCAACGCTGCAGAAGACGCTGAAGACGCCGCCGGTGTTCGGCGACCCGGAAGGCGATCTGCTGGTGGTCGGCTGGGGCAGCACGCAGGGCGTCATCGAGGAGGCGGTGCAGCGCCTGCGCGACGAAGGGCTGAAGGTTTCCGCGCTGCAGATGCGTTTCATCCAGCCGATGCCGTCGGGCATCAAGGACATCCTGAAGCGCTTCAGGAAAGTGATGACAGTTGAAGGGACGTGGGCCGATCGTCCGCACGAAGACGAAATGATCGACGAGGAGAACCGCCGCTACGCGCCGCTGGCAATGATGCTGCGCGCCCGCACTCTCGTCGACGTCGACTGCTGGACCGAGGCCAAGGGCCAGCCGATCAAGCCGGGCCAGGTGGTCCAGGCTCTCCGCGCCAAGCTGGCCGAATAACCCGCAGCCAAGGAAATCTGCCGATGGGCTCCGCACTCAGCCAATTCATCATCAAGCTGCACGAGGAACACCGCAGCCTCGAGGACTACCAGGGCGGCATACCGCGGTGGTGCAGCGGCTGCGGCGACAACGCGATCCTCACCGCCGTCCAGCGCCTGTGCCGCGACGAGAACCTCGCTCCCGAGCGCACGGTGTTCGTGTCCGGGATCGGCTGCTCGAGCCGCTTTCCGCACTACATGAAGACCTACGGATTCCACAGCATCCACGGCCGCGCATTCCCGATCGCCGAAGGCGTGAAGATGGCGCGGCCGGACCTTGCCGTTTTCGTCAACACAGGCGACGGCGACTGCTGCTCGATCGGTGCCGCGCACTGGATCCACGCGATCCGGTACAACATGAACCTGACCGTGATCCTGCACGACAACCAGATCTATGGCCTGACGAAGAAGCAGGCGTCGCCCACCTCGCAGATCGGCACCAAGAGCAACACGACACCGCGCGGCAGTGTGCTCGAAGCGATGAACCCGCTGACGGTCACCCTCGGCGTGCAGAACGCCTCGTTCGTCGCCCAGGGCGTCGACTGGATGCCCGAGGTGCTGTACGACATCATCGCCAAGGCGTACAGGCACCGTGGCTTCTCGTTCGTTCGCATCATCCAGCGCTGCCCTGAGTGGCTGCCCAAGACATTCGAGGCGTGGGTGCACGACCCGGGCAAGACGCTGCTGCTCACGCACGCCAACGGCCTCACGCCGAGCGCCGAGACGAGCCGCATCTACAAGAACCAGCGCGAGCACGATCCGCTGGACATCCACCAGGCGCGTGAGATCGCGTCGTCCGTGGACCCGATTCCCGTCGGCATCCTGTACCACGACCCCAGCGTGCCGTGCTACGAAGACCTGCGCGGCGCCGGTGCGCCGCGCACCGCGGAAGCGATCCGTGCCGGGCTCGACAGGGAATTCGACAAATTCACGATCTGGCCGGACGAGGCACGCGAAGAGCGCGCTGCCTGACCTGCCCAACCCATCGAGGTTCGCCGCCATGGACATGGCCGCCAAGTTCCAGGACCAGACGGTCTTTCACATGACCGGCAAGCGCGCGGGCGAGGGGCTCGCGGAGCTGGCGCCCGGTCTTCGCCCGGCCCTCCTCGCGGCCTACCGGGACCTGACCCGGCTGCGCTACGACTATCCGGTCGTACTGCTCGAGCGCGACGCAGGCAGCCAGTACGTCAAGTCACTGTCGACGGTGATGGGCGAACTCATCGCCGGCATCGCACCGCGCGGCATCGAGGGCGAGCGCGTGCGCAAGCAATTGCTACGGCTTGAGCGCGAGATCCGCGCCCTGTCCGCCGGCGGCGCACGGGGCTCGCTCAAGGAGCTGTGGCTCTCGGCCGTGGACACGGCCGCGGGCCGCGACGACGCGGTGCGGATCACCTTGCGGGAAGCCGTCGCGTCGCTCGAGGACGATGGCGAGGTGATCGACTGCGACCGGGCGCTGGCCGCGCGCTTCCTGTCGCGCGCCTGGCATAACGTCCACGCTGAGAAGGCGACCCAGTTTCGCAGCCAGGTCGATCACCTGGTGCGCAAACTGTCGGACATCCTGCGCGCCGCCTTCGTGCACTCACAGGCCGGCCAGCAGCCGGAGGCGCTGAAGTCGGGGTTCGGCGTGCTGCACGACTCGGTATTCGACTTCTCCGCGATGTCACGACTCCTCGCGCGCAACGTTCCCAATGACGAGCTGCCGGCGCAGCGGAGGCAGCGCATCGAGTGGGCGCTGGGCGTGCTCCGTAGCCAGCCGTTCTACCCCGATCCGGCCCGACCCGGCGCCGAGGCAACCTACGGGTTCGTCTTCAGCGACTGCGCGACGGCGATCGAGGCGCACCGCACGCGCCTGCCGAAGCTGGTCGAGGTGGTGAAGGCGGTGGCCATCGCCGACCTCGAGTCTCGCGGCGGCTATGTCGAGGCGGACCACGACGCGTTCTTCGAACGCTTCGACGAGCATGCGCTCACGGCGGACGACCTCGCTCAGTTCCCCGACTATCTCGTCTGCATTCCGCCGGAGCGCAACGATGCGCCGGAAAACGCGATGCTGATGGAAATGCTGTCGGCCGGCATGCCCGTGAAGGTCCTGGTGCAGCACACCGACCTGCTGGAGGAAGCCGCGATCGGCCAGGGCCACTTCGCGTTCGGCATCCGCAGCGCGCGGCTGGCGACGACGGCCATGGGGCTGGGCGGCATGTTCGTCATTCAGTCCACGGTCTCGAACCTCTATGCCTTGCGCGACCGAGTGCGCCGCGGCATGCGCTGCCGCGGGCCAGCGCTGTTCAGCCTGTTCACCGGATCGCCGGCCGAAGCGAGCGACCTCGCGCCTTACCTGACCGCCGCGGCGGCAATGAAGTCGCGTGCGTTCCCCGCGTTCACCTACGACGCGGACGCCGGCACCAACTGGGCCACGCGCTTCTCCTTCGAGAACAACCGCAATCCCGAGGAGGACTGGTCCAGCGAGGAATTCACATACGCCGACGATGACCTGCAGCGTGTGCAGGAACGGGTCCACTTCACCTACGCCGACTTCGTGCTGTGCGACCGACGCCATGCGCATCACTTCGCCGTGGTGCCGCGCGACCGCTGGACCACTGCCATGGTGCCGGTCACGGACTGGCTGGCGCTGTCGGAGAAGGACGCCGCCGAACGTGTCCCGTTCGTGCTGGCCGTCGACGCTGCGAACCGGCTGCACCGCGTGATCGTCGACTCGCGCCTCGTGCAGGCGACGCGTCGCTGCGTGCTGCTCTGGCACCGGCTGCAGGAACACGGCGGCATCCACAACTCGCACGCCGAGCAGGCGCTGACGCGCGAGAAGGCGGCGTGGGAAGAACAGAAGCGGCAGGAGATAGACGCACTGAAGCAGGCCGCGGCCGCAGGTGGCGCGGCCACCGCACCGGCCGAGGTTGCCGCTGCGCCTGCCGCGGCTTCGGCCGCGCCCGCGGCGCCGACCGAGGTAGCCGCCGAAGCGGCCCGGCCGCCGTCGGACGAGCCCTGGATCGAGACGATCCGCTGCTCGAGCTGCAACGAGTGCCAGAACATCAACGACAAGCTGTTCGCGTACAACGACAACAAGCAGGCCTACTTCAAGGATCTCAGCGCCGGCACCTACCGCCAGATCGTCGAAGCGGCCGAGGCCTGCCAGGTGGCGATCATCCACCCGGGCAAACCGAAGAATCCGAACGAACCCGGGCTCGAGGAATTGCTGGAGCGCGCGAAGCCCTTCCTGTAGTGCAACGTAGCCCCGGGCCAGCGATGGAGATCCTGCGCTCGGACCTTGCGCACGGCCATGAACTCGAAGGCGCGGTCGTCGTCATCGACGTGCTGCGGGCCTTCACGACCGCGGCCTATGCGTTCGCCGCCGGCGCTCGATCCATGATCGCGGCCGACTCGCTCGACAGCGTCGCGCGGCTGCGCAGCCGCTACCCGGCGTCAATGACGATGGGCGCCCTGCCCGGCGGTCGGCCCGTTCCCGGAATGGACTTCGGCAACTCGCCGGCCGAAATCGTCGGCCGCGACCTGTCGGGCATGACGCTCATCCAGTTCACCGCCGGCGGAGTCAAGGGGCTGGTGGACTGTGACCATGCCACCGAGGTGCTCGCAGGCAGCCTCGTCTGTGCCCGCTCGACGGCGCGCTACATCCGCACGCTGGCGCCGTCCACCGTGACGCTCGTCATCACCGGACTGTGGACCGACCGCGACGGCGACGAGGACCACGCCTGTGCCGACCTGATCGAGGCCTACCTTTGCGGGCAGTCTCCTGACGTCGCCGCCTACGAAGTCCGCGTTCGCCAGTCGGACTTCGGCCGCCGGTTCGGCGACAGCGCCCACCCGCACCTCCCTGCTGCCGATCTTGACCTGTGCGCCGCCGCGGACCGTTTTGGATTTGCGATGCCCATGCGCCGGACTGATCACGGACTCGTCATCGAGCCGGTGGCGCTGGCATCGCTGCCGACCGCCTGACGAACGGTCGAATTGACAGCGCGATTCCGGCGCGGCATCGTCAATGGAAGATGGCGATGAGCAAACTGCTTTCTGTCCTGATGGCCGGCGTGCTGGCGGCACCGGTGCCGGCCATGGCGCAGCTTTACAAGTGGCTCGACGCGGACGGCGTCGTCAACTACGGCGACCTTCCCCCGCCGAACGCGACGAATGTGCAGTCCGTGGGCCCGGCCTCGCTGAGCGTTGTTCCGGGCGTGCCGAAGGAGCAGATGGATGCCATGCGCGAGCGCGACGAGCAGCGCCGCCAGGAAGCGCTGCAACGCGATGCCGACGAGGCGCGCGCCCGCGCCAACGCGCGAGCAGCAGGCGGGGTACCGTCCGAGCTGCAGTCTTACGAAGAGTATGCGTACGACTATGACTACGGTCCGGTCTTCGGCTACGGACCGCCCCGCGTCCGGCGGCCCGGTGCGAACCGACCTCGGCCGCATCCCCCGATCACCAAGCCGACGCCCCCGGCTCAACCCATGCCGCTCGGGGAGCCGTCGATTCTTCTGGGGCGCTAACGGCCGGCAGCGCCGGTCGGGTCTGGCAGAGTCCCCGCGAACGAAAGCGGCGCCCGCAGGCGCCGCCAACTTCGACAACGGGTCGACTTCAGCGCTGCGCGATCGGCTTGACGTCGCGCTTGACCGAGCCGACGAAGAGCTGCCGCGGGCGGCCGATCTTGTACTCGGGGTCCGCGATCATCTCGTTTAGCTGCGCGATCCAGCCCACCGTGCGGGCCAGCGCGAAGATCGCGGTGAAAAGCGGCACCGGGATGCCGATCGCCTTCTGCACGATGCCCGAGTAGTAGTCCACGTTTGGATAAAGCTTGCGGCTGACAAAGTAGTCGTCTTCCAGCGCGATCTTCTCGAGCGCCATTGCCAGCTTGAACAGCGGATCGTCATGCAGGCCGAGCGAGTCCAGCACCTCGTTGCAGGTCTCGCGCATCAGCTTCGCCCGCGGGTCGTAGTTCTTGTAGACGCGGTGGCCAAAGCCCATCAGCTTGACGTTGCTGTTCTTGTCCTTCACCTTGGCGATGAACTCGCCGATCTTCTCGACGCCGCCCTGCTTCTGAATGTCGTACAGCATGTTGAGGCAGGCCTCGTTGGCGCCGCCGTGCGCCGGGCCCCACAGGCAGGCCACGCCAGCCGCAATGGCCGCGAACGGGTTGGTGCCGGACGAAGCGCACAGCCGAACGGTCGAGGTCGACGCGTTCTGCTCATGGTCGGCGTGCAGGATGAAAATGCGGTCCATTGCACGCACCAGCACGTCGTTGACCTTGTAGTCCTCGCACGGCGTGGCGAACATCATGCGCATGAAATTGCCGGCGTACGACAGGTCGTTGCGCGGGTACATGTACGGCTGGCCCACGGTGTACTTGTAGGCCATGGCGACCAGCGTCGGCATCTTGGCGATCAGGCGGATGGCCGAGACCTCGCGCTGCCAGGGGTCGTTCAGGTTCATCGAGTCGGGATAGAACGCCGACAGCGCGCCGACCAGGCCGGTCATGACCGCCATCGGGTGCGCATCGCGACGGAAGCCGCGCATAAAGAACTGCATCTGCTCGTTGACCATCGTGTGGTTGGTCACGCGCTTGACGAAGTCCGCCTTCTGCTTCGGGTCCGGCAGCTCGCCGTACAGCAGCAGGTAGCAGGTCTCGAGGTAGTCGCACTTGGTGGCGAGCTGCTCGATCGGGTAGCCGCGGTACAGCAGCTCGCCCTTGTCGCCGTCGATGTAGGTAATGGTTGAATTGCACGACGCCGTCGACAGGAAACCCGGGTCGTAGGTGAACTTGCCCGACTTGCCGTACAGCGCGCGGATATCGATGACGTCGGGGCCGACGGAGCCCTTGTAGATCGGCAGCTCCATCGTCGGCGTGCCGTCGGAGAACGTCAGGGTGGCCTTCTCGTTGGATGGGGTCAGTGCCATGGTCTTCTTCCCGGGTTCGAGGTGAGTTCAGACGGACCGGAGCCCGTCCAGGACAGTGCGAACGGCATTGTCATCGAGAGCGCCGGCCGGCTCTTTGCGCGCCAGCAAAAGGTCGAGAAGTTCGTTGTCCGGGAGGTCCAGGAGGGCCTCCAGCGCCAGCACGTCGTCGACCGTGAGGTTTGCCTCGTGCCGGTCCAGGTAACGGCTGACGATAATGTCGTTTTCCAGCAACCCCCGGCGGGCACGCCAGCGCAGCCGGCGCCTTTCGAGATCGCCGATCACGACGGCGCTCACGGTCAGACTTCGCGGCGAACCAGCATGTCGCGGATCTTGCCGATCGCCCGGGTGGGATTGAGACCTTTCGGGCAGACGTCCACGCAGTTCATGATCGTGTGGCAGCGGAACAGGCGATACGGGTCGTTCAGATTGTCGAGCCGCTCGTTGGTGGCCTGGTCGCGGCTGTCGGCGATGAACCGGTAGGCCTGCAGCAGGCCGGCCGGACCCACGAATTTGTCCGGGTTCCACCAGAAGCTCGGGCAAGCCGTCGAGCAGCAGGCGCACAGGATGCACTCGTACAGGCCGTTCAGTTCCTCGCGCTCCTCGGGCGACTGCAAGCGCTCCTTCTCGGGCGGCGGCGTGTCGTTGATCAGGAAGGGCTTGATCGAGTGGTACTGCTTGAAGAACTGCGACATGTCCACGATCAGGTCGCGGATTACCGGCAGGCCCGGCAGCGGCCGCAGCACGATCGGCTCCTTCAGGTCGCGCAGGTTGGTGATGCACGCCAGGCCGTTCCGGCCATTGATGTTCATCGCATCGGAACCACACACCCCCTCGCGGCACGAGCGCCGCAGCGACAGGCTGTCGTCGACATCGCTCTTGATGCGAATCAGGGCGTCGAGCAGCATCTTGTCGGTCGGCTGAAGCTGGACCTCAAGCTTCTGCATATAGGGCTTCGCGTCCTTGTCCGGGTCATAACGGTAGATCTCGAACCGTACTGTCCGCGTCCCCGCCGTGGCCGCCACCGCGCTCGTCTCAACGTTGCTGTTCGCCGTCATTGCCCAACCTCAGTAAACCGCGCGCCGCCAACGAGATACCGCGCGCGTAGCTCTTGTGATGAAAAAATTCGTCTGGCTCCGCCAGCGAATTTTTCTGATCCGACCGGACGAAAGTAGGTTTGCACTTTCGTCCGCTTAGAAGGTTCGCTTCTTCGGTTCGAACGTCGGAACCGTCAGCGGCTTCAGATTGACCGGCTTGTAGTCGAGCCGGTTGCCGTCCGAGTAGTACAGCGAGTGCTTGATCCAGTTCGTGTCATCGCGCTCCGGGAAGTCGTCACGCGCATGCGCGCCGCGACTTTCGGACCGGGCCGCGGCGGACACGATCGTCGCCTTCGCGGTCTCGACCAGGTTGTCGAGTTCCAGTGCCTCGATGCGAGCGGTGTTGAAAACCTTGGACTTGTCGCCAATCGCAACGTGTTTAGAGCGCTCGGCCAGTTCCAGGATCTTGGCCACGCCCTCGTCGAGCAGCTTCCCGGTACGGAACACGCCGCAGTGCGCCTGCATCGTCTTGCGGATGGCATTCGCAACGTCCTGCACGCGTTCGCCCTTGTCGCGCGACTCGAGCGCCGCAAGACGCGCTGCCGTCGCCTCTCCGGCGTCCGCTGGCAGCGAACGATGTTCCTGCACCTTGAAGTTCTGTCCGACGATGTGATTGCCGGCCGCGCGGCCGAACACCACCAGGTCGAGCAGTGAGTTCGTGCCGAGGCGATTCGCTCCATGCACCGAAACGCACGCGCATTCGCCGATGGCATACAGGCCCTCGACGACCGTGTTCGGGTTGCCGCCCTTCGGCGCAACGACCTGGCCGTGGTAGTTGGTCGGAATGCCGCCCATCTGGTAGTGAAGCGTCGGCACGACCGGGATCGGCTCCTTGATCGGATCGACGTTGGCGAACTTGATCGCGATCTCACGAATTCCGGGCAGCCGCTTCATGATGGTCTCGGCGCCAAGATGGTCGAGCTTCAGCAGCACGTAGTCCTTGTCGGGACCGCAGCCGCGCCCTTCCTTGATCTCCTGGTCCATGCTGCGCGAGACGAAGTCGCGCGGCGCGAGGTCCTTCAGCGTCGGCGCGTAACGCTCCATGAAGCGCTCGCCGTTGCAGTTGAGCAGGATTCCGCCCTCGCCGCGCACGCCTTCGGTGATCAGCACGCCGGCGCCGGCCACGCCCGTGGGGTGGAACTGCCAGAACTCCATATCCTCGAGCGGCAGGCCGGCGCGCGCCACCATGCCAAGGCCGTCGCCCGTGTTGATGTAGGCATTGGTCGAGGCGTCGAAGATGCGCCCGGCGCCCCCGGTGGCCAGCACCGTGACCTTCGATTCGAAGATCATCACGTCACCGGTTTCCATTTCCAGCGCGACGACGCCAACGACGGCACCTTCGGCGTCGCGGATCAGGTCGAGCGCCATCCATTCGACGAAGAACTGCGTGCGCTCGCGCACGTTGCGCTGGTACAGCGTGTGCAGCAGTGCGTGTCCGGTGCGGTCCGCGGCCGCACAGGCGCGCGGCACAGGCTTTTCACCAAAATTCGCAGAGTGCCCGCCGAACGGGCGCTGGTAGATGGTGCCATCCGGATTGCGGTCAAATGGCATGCCGAAGTGCTCGAGTTCGTACACGACCTTCGGCGCCTCGCGACACATGAACTCGATCGCGTCCTGGTCACCCAGGTAGTCCGAGCCCTTGACCGTGTCGAACATGTGCCAGAGCCACGTGTCTTCGGTCATGTTGCCGAGCGACGCGCCGATGCCTCCCTGCGCGGCCACCGTGTGCGAGCGGGTCGGGAAGACTTTCGACAGAACCGCGACGTTCAGGCCCGCCTCCGCCAGTTGCAGGGAACACCGCATGCCCGAGCCGCCGGCGCCGACAATCACCGCGTCGAAGCGACGACGGGCCACTTTCGATGCAGCCGCCATGACTCAGACTCTCCAGAGAATCTGCACGGCCCAGACCGCGCAGAACAGCAGCCACAGCACCGTCATGGTCTGCAGCGTGAGGCGAACTCCGGTCGGCTTGACGTAGTCCATCCAGATATCACGCACGCCGATCCACGCGTGATAAAAGAGCGCGAACAACGCGACCAGCGTCACGATCTTCATCCAGACCGGCACGAACATTCCCGCCCATGCGTCGTAGCCGCTGGCGGCACCGAGCAGCAGGCGCAGAACGATGAGCAGCGAGAACGCGGACAGGATGATCGCCGTCAGTCGCTGCAGCAGGAATGCGCCCACACCCTTGTGCGCGCCGACGACGATGCGTTTGGAACCGATGCCCTCAGGCGACGTGGTCGAAGTCATCAGAACACTCCAAAGAGCTTGAGCGCAACCACCACCGTCAGCGGCAGGCTGATCCAGAACACGGCCAGCGCACTGGTGCGTGCGGCCGACTTTTCCACTCCTACGTGCAGATCGAGCAGCAGGTAGCGGATGCCCGCGATGAGATGGTGGAGAAAGGCCCAGAGCAACACCAGCAGTACCAGCTTGACGAACCAGTGCGACCCGACGTCGACCAGTCGCGCAAAGCTGAGTTCGGACATCAGGCTCAGATCGAACAACCACAGTAGGAGGGGTAACGCGAGAAACAGCAACGCCCCGCTCACGCGGTGCAGGATCGACACCATGCCAGGCGGCGGCAGCTTGTACTGCAGGATCTGGGTGACGTGGATGTTGCGGATCTGCGGACGGGCTTTGCCGGCGACTGGAGTGGAGCTCATTGTTATCGTGATGATGGCGCCCGGGAGAGACGCAGTATTCTGAACGAATTGATGCGACGGACCAAATCAGGTCAGCGTGTTGCGATAGTGGTAATGCGTCGTTTCGTAGAGGCCACGACGTACTTCGACGGGCCGGTCGCCATACGAATATGACACGCGTTCGACCATCAACAGCGGTGACCGCTCGCCCACGCCGAGCAGTTCCGCTGCATCGCGATCGGCGCTGACCGCCCGCAGGTTTTCTTCCGCGCGAATCATCCGCGTACCGAACTCGGTCTCGAAGAGGCCATAAAGTGGACCCTTGTATTCAGCGAGCCGCTCGGCGGTCAGTCCCTTGAACTGCGCGCCGGGCAGCCAGATCTCCTCGACCACGATCGGATCGGCACCGAAGCTCAGCAACCGGCGCAGGTAAACAACCGCATCGCCGGTGCGCAGTTCGAGCAGGCGCGCGATGTCGGCCGAAGCGCGGGTGCGCCGGCACTCGAGGAAGCGGCTCTGTGGCGCAGCGGGCTCGCCTTCGATCCGGAATGACGCGCAGGAAACGGAACTGCGCGCGCGGTTCATGATGGGTGGCAACGAAGGTGCCCTTCCCCTGCCGGCGCACGAGCAGGTTCTCCGCCGCCAGTTCGTCGACCGCCTTGCGCACGGTGCCCTGGCTGACCTGGAAGCGCGCCGCAAGCTCGATCTCGCTCGGAATGAGCTCACCCGGCTTCCATTCGCCCTGGTCCAGGCTTTTCAGCACCAGGTCCTTGATCTGGCGATACAGCGGCGAGAACACCGGCGGCCGCGCAGGCCTTGCCGGTACCTCAGTCGAGTCGTCGTTCGTGACCACGGCGTGATTTCAGCACAGGCCTAAGAGTCATGTGTGACCTGGATTAAATCATATGTCTTATATAAGATATAATTACTTGAGTCACTCGGCCCATTCCTGCCCGGCCCAAGCGGACCCACCGATGCCAGCTGCCCGCCCCGCCTCTGCCACCCCGGACGCGTCACCTGCTCCGGCGTGCTGGCGCGTCGGCGGCCAATCGCGGACCCGTTGCGGACACTGAGCCGGATCACTGCGCGCGCCGATTCGCAGCAGTACACTCGACCGGCTTTCCCGGCCGCGCTTGTGCGCGGCCTCGCGATATCGCTTGCACGGTTGTCGTCCTGCCTCCGCCCGCGCCCGAACCCATCATCACCACTCGCACTTCCAGGAGACCATTCCCATGAGCAAAGCTCCCGTACGCGTTGCCGTCACCGGCGCAGCCGGCCAGATCGGGTATTCGATCCTCTTCCGCATTGCTTCGGGTGAGATGCTCGGCAAGGACCAGCCGGTGGTCCTGCAGTTGCTCGAGATTCCGGACGAGAAGGCACAGAAGGCGCTCAAGGGCGTCATGATGGAACTGGACGACTGCGCATTCCCGCTGCTCGCCGGCATGGAAGCCCACAGCGACCCGGCGACGGCATTCAAGGACACCGAAATTGCGCTGCTGGTCGGGGCCCGTCCGCGCGGACCGGGAATGGAGCGCAAGGACCTGCTGGCGGCCAACGCGCAGATCTTCACCGCGCAGGGCAAGGCGCTCGACAAAGCGGCCAGCCGTAATGTCAAGGTGCTGGTCGTCGGCAACCCGGCCAACACGAACGCGTACATCGCGATGAAGTCGGCGCCCTCGCTGCCCAAGGGCAATTTCACCGCAATGATGCGGCTCGACCACAACCGCGCGCTTTCGCAACTCGCCGCCAAGACTGGCAAGCCCGTCGCCTCGATCGAGAAGTTGGTCGTGTGGGGCAACCACTCGCCCACGATGTACCCGGACCTCCGCTTCGCGACCATCGGCGGCCAGCCGGCCAAGCCGATGATCGATGACGCCTGGTACCGCGACACCTACATGCCGACCGTCGGCAAGCGCGGTGCGGCGATCATCGAGGCGCGCGGCCTGTCGTCGGCCGCGTCGGCTGCCAACGCGGCGATCGACCACATCCGCGACTGGGTGCTCGGCACCAACGGTCGCTGGGTAACCATGGGCGTCCCCTCCGACGGCGGCTATGGCGTTCCGGAGGAGATCATCTACGGCGTGCCCTGCACCTGCGCCGGCGGCAAGTACGAGGTCGTCAAGGGTCTCGCGATCGACGACTTCTCGCGCGGCAAGATGGACAACACGCTGAAGGAACTGCTCGAAGAGCGCGACGGCGTCAAGCACCTGCTGGGTTGAGAGGGACCGGACGTCGAACACGAGGAGACCAGCGCATGAGCCGATCCGCCGGAGCCCGCTTCCGCCAGGC
This sequence comes from uncultured beta proteobacterium, assembly GCA_963780715.1. Lineage (GTDB taxonomy): Bacteria > Pseudomonadota > Gammaproteobacteria > Burkholderiales > Burkholderiaceae_F > JALORV01. The sequence goes on along the minus strand of CAWADK010000026.1, from coordinate 23,750 downwards.
ACTGAAGGACGAACAGCCACTGCAGATCGTCGGCACCATCATCGCCAACCATGCGCTGATGGCCCGGCACACCGGGTTCCGCGCGATCTACCTCTCGGGCGGCGGCGTGGCCGCAGGCTCGCTCGGGATGCCGGACCTGGGCATCAACACGCTCGACGACGTACTCACCGACACGCGCCGCATCACCGATGTCTGCGATCTGCCGCTGCTTGTCGACATCGACACCGGCTTCGGGCCGAGCGCCTTCAACATCGCACGCACGGTCAAGTCGCTGATCAAGGCCGGCGCCGCCGCCTGCCACATCGAGGACCAGGTCGGCGCCAAGCGCTGCGGCCATCGCCCCGGCAAGGAGATCGTCACCTCCGAGGAGATGGCTGACCGCGTCAAGGCCGCGGCCGATGCGAAGACCGATCCGGAGTTCTTCCTGATCGCCCGCACGGATGCGATCGCGGTCGAAGGCGTGGAGCGTGCGATCGAACGTGCGATCGCGTGCGTCGAGGCCGGCGCGGACGGCATCTTCGCTGAGGCGGCGAAGGACCTGCCGACCTACCGCAGGTTCGTCGATGCGGTGAAAGTGCCAGTGCTGGCGAACATCACCGAATTCGGCTCGACACCGCTATTCACCGTCGAGGAGCTGAAGACCGCCGGCGCGGCGATGGTCCTCTATCCGTTGTCGGCATTCCGCGCGATGAACAAGGCCGCGCTGAACGTCTACACGTCGCTGCGCCGTGACGGGACCCAGAAGGCGGTCGTCGACACGATGCAGACGCGGTCTGAACTTTACGACGTGATCGGCTATCACCAGTACGAGCAGAGCCTGGACGCGTTGTTCGCCAAGAAGAAATAGCGGAACGAGGGAGAAGACGATGAGCGAAGTGCAAAACGCGCCGACAACGGCGCCCAAGGTCAAGAAGTCCGTCGCGCTGTCCGGCGTGGTCGCCGGCAATACCGCACTGTGCACCGTCGGCCGCACCGGCAACGACCTGCACTACCGCGGCTACGACATCCTCGACATTGCGGAAGCATGCGAATTCGAGGAGGTTGCGCACCTGCTGGTCCACGGCACGCTCCCCAACAAGAGTGAACTGGCGGCGTACAAGGCCAAGCTGAAATCGATGCGCGGGCTGCCTGCGAACGTAAAGGCCGCCCTCGAGTGGCTGCCGGCATCGAGCCACCCGATGGACGTAATGCGCAGCGGCGTCTCGGTGCTTGGCTGCGTGGTTCCCGAGAAGGACGACCACAACACCCCGGGCGCGAAGGACATCGCCGACCGGCTGATGGCCTCGCTCGGCTCGATGCTGCTCTACTGGTACCACTACAGCACGAACGGACGGCGCATCGAGGTCGAGACCGATGACGACTCGATCGGCGGCCACTTCCTGCACCTGCTGCACGGCAAGGCGCCCAGCGACCTGTGGGTACGCGCGATGCACACTTCGCTGATCCTCTACGCCGAGCACGAATTCAACGCCTCGACGTTCACCGGGCGCGTCATCGCAGGCACGGGCTCGGACTTCTATTCAGCCATAACCGGTGCCATTGGCGCGCTGCGCGGGCCGAAGCACGGCGGCGCCAACGAAGTCGCGTTCGAGATCCAGAAGCGCTACGAAACACCCGACGAGGCCGAGGCCGACATCCGCCGCCGCGTCGAAGCCAAGGAAGTCGTCATCGGCTTCGGACACCCCGTCTACACGGTTTCCGATCCGCGCAACAAGGTGATCAAGGACGTGGCGCGGCGGCTGGCCAAGGACGCGGGCAACATGAAGATGTTCTCGATCGCCGAGCGGCTCGAGTCCGTGATGTGGGACGCGAAGAAGATGTTCCCGAACCTCGACTGGTTCAGCGCGGTCAGTTATCACATGATGGGCGTGCCGACCTCGATGTTCACGCCGCTGTTCGTCATCTCGCGCACCAGTGGCTGGAGCGCGCACATCATCGAGCAGCGCCTCGACAACAAGATCATCCGGCCGAGCGCCAACTACATCGGCCCCGATGACCTCAAGTTCGTGCCACTGGCGAAGCGGGGCTGATGGCTGAGGCGACTCTCAACGGCCTGACCGTGCGCCGCGCTGCGCGCGGCGACCTGCCGCGCCTGCTCGAACTGCTGGCCGACGACGTACTCGGCAAGAACCGTGAGGGGGTCGGCAGCGACGACCCCGCCTACATCCGCGCCTTCGACGCGATCGACCGCGACCCGAATCAGACGCTGCTGGTCGCTGAGCTCGAGGGCCGCGTGGTCGGCATGCTGCAGATCACCTTCATTCCCGGCCTGAGCCGCCGCGGTGCCTGGCGCGCCAACATCGAGGCAGTGCGGGTGGACAGCGGCGTGCGCGGCCGCGGCATCGGTGGGTGGCTGATGTCGCGCGCGCTCGACCAGGCGCGCAAGCGCGGTTGCCGGCTGGCGCAGCTCACCAGCGACAGGCGCCGGCCTGAGGCCCACCGGTTCTACGAACGACTCGGGTTCACCGACTCGCATGTCGGCTACAAGCTGCTGCTGGAAAGCGCCGAGTGAGCCCTCAGACCAACGCACCAACCGATCTCAACACCTGAACCATCAAGTAAAGAAAGGAACGACCCGACATGGGCAGCCACATCAGCAACGTCCGACCAAAGCCTGACAAGGTGCTGGTCGATATCGCCGACTACGTCATCAAGTACAAGATCAAGAGCAAGGAGGCGATCGACACCGCGCGCTACTGCCTGATGGACACGCTCGGCTGCGGATTCGAGGCGCTCGAGTATCCGGCCTGTACCAAGATGCTAGGCCCCGTCGTGCAGGGCACGGTCGTGCCAAACGGTGCCAAGGTCCCTGGCACGCAGTTCCAGATGGATCCGGTCAAGGCCGCGTTCGACATCGGTGCAATGATCCGCTGGCTTGACTTCAACGACACGTGGCTCGCGGCCGAATGGGGCCACCCGTCGGACAACCTCGGTGGCATCCTCGCCACCGCCGACTGGCTGAGCCGCAACGCAGTCGCGGCCGGGAAGAAGCCGCTGACGGTGGCTGACGTTCTGGTCGCGATGGTCAAGGCCCACGAGATCCAGGGCTGCATCGCGCTCGAGAATTCCTTCAACAAGGTCGGCCTCGACCACGTCGTGCTGGTCAAGGTTGCCAGTACGGCGGTCGTCGCGCAGATGCTGGGACTGTCGCGTGACGAGATCATCAACGCGGTCTCGCTCGCCTGGGTCGACGGCCAGTCACTGCGGACCTACCGCCATGCGCCCAACACCGGCTCGCGCAAGAGCTGGGCCGCGGGTGACGCCACCAGCCGCGCGGTGCGGCTCGCACTGATCGCGAAGACCGGCGAGATGGGCTATCCCTCGGTGCTGTCCGCCAAGGGCTGGGGCTTTTACGACGTGCTGTTCAAGGGCAACGAGTTCAAGTTCCAGCGACCCTACGGCAGCTACGTGATGGAAAACGTTCTCTTCAAGATCAGCTTCCCGGCCGAGTTCCACTCGCAGACCGCGGTCGAGGCCGCGATGACGATTCACGGCGAACTGAAGAAGCTCGGCAAGTCCGAGAAGGACATCAGGAAGATCACGATCCGCACGCACGAGGCGTGCATCCGCATCATCGACAAGAAGGGGCCGCTCAACAACCCGGCCGACCGCGACCACTGCATCCAGTACATGGTGGCGGTGCCGATCATCTTCGGGCGCCTCACGGCCGGCGACTACGAAGACGCGATCGCCGCCGATCCACGCATCGACGTGCTGCGCGACAAGATCGAATGCGTCGAGGACAAGGCATTTACGAAGGACTACCACGATCCCAACAAGCGCTCGATCGCCAATGCACTGACGGTCGAGTTCACCGATGGCAAGAAACTGAAGGAAGTGGTGGTCGAGTACCCGATCGGGCACAAGCGGCGCCGCAAGGAGGGCATGCCCGTGCTGGTCGAGAAGTTCAAGACCAACCTGGCGCGCGTCTTCCCGGCCAGGCAGGCCGCTGCGATCCTGGACCTGTGCCTCGATGCCAAGCGGCTCGACGCCACGCCCGTCAACGAGTTCGTCGACCTCATGGTCATCTAGCAGCCCAACCGCACACGAGGCTCCCACATGGCTCACAACGCATTCAATTCACTGCAGGACTTCACGATCGGCGCCAAGAAAGGCAGGTACTACAGCCTGGCGGCGCTGGAGAAGGCTGGCGTCGCCAGGATCTCGCGCCTGCCGGTGTCGATCCGCATCGTCCTCGAGTCCGTGCTGCGTAACTGCGACGGCGTGAAGGTCACGGAAGATCATGTGCGGCAGCTGGCGAACTGGAAGCCGACGTCCGATCGTACCGACGAGATTCCTTTCGTCGTCGCGCGCGTCGTGCTGCAGGACTTCACCGGCGTGCCGCTGCTGGCGGACCTGGCGGCGATGCGCAACGTTGCGGATGCGATGGGCAAGAACCCCAAGACGATCGAGCCGCTGGTACCGGTCGACCTGGTCGTCGACCACTCGGTGATGATCGATCACTACGGCGGCAAGGACTCGCTCGACCTCAACATGAAGCTCGAGTTCCAGCGCAATCGCGAGCGCTACGAGTTCATGAAGTGGGGCATGCAGGCGTTCGACACCTTCGGCGTCGTGCCGCCGGGATTCGGGATCGTGCACCAGGTCAACCTCGAATACCTGGCGCGCGGCGTGCACAAGAAAGATGGCGTGTACTACCCCGACACGCTGGTCGGCACCGACAGCCACACGACGATGATCAACGGCATCGGCGTCGTTGGCTGGGGCGTGGGCGGCATCGAGGCCGAGGCCGGCATGCTGGGCCAGCCGGTTTACTTCCTGACGCCGGACGTCGTTGGCGTTCACCTGAAGGGCAAGCTGCGCGAAGGAGTCACCGCGACCGACCTCGTGCTCACGATCACCGAAATGCTGCGCAAGGCCAAGGTGGTCGGCAAGTTCGTCGAGTTCTTCGGTGATGGCACGGTGTCGCTCGCCGTCCCCGACCGCGCGACGATCGCCAACATGGCGCCCGAGTACGGCGCGACGATGGGCTTCTTCCCGGTCGACGAGAAGACGATCGCCTACTTCGAAGGTACGGGGCGCACACCGGACGAGATCGCCGCCTTCGAGGCCTACTTCCGCGCGCAGGGCCTGTTCGGGGTGCCGAAAGCCGGAGCCATCGACTATTCGACCGTGCTGACGCTCGACCTCGCCACCGTGGCGCCATCGCTCGCCGGGCCGAAGCGCCCGCAGGACCGCATCGAGATCGGCAACGTCAAGAAGCAGTTCACGTCGCTCTTCTCGAAGCCCGTCACCGATAACGGCTTCAATCAGCCGGCCGCTCGACTGAAGCAGCGCTTCACGTTGCCCGGCGGTCACGGCCGCACCGAGGGCAAGGCCGCGGAGGCCCCGACCGGCGCCGCGCGCGACCTCGCCGAGATGACCGCCAACCGGCCCATGATGAAGCCGGCCCGCGAGCACGAGGTTCACGACACGTCGATCGCCGACGGCGACGTGCTGATCGCGGCCATCACCTCGTGCACCAACACATCGAACCCCGGCGTGCTGCTGGCCGCCGGACTGCTGGCCAAGAAGGCGGTCGAGCGCGGGCTAAAGGTGAAGCCACACATCAAGACGTCGCTCGCCCCCGGCTCGCGCATCGTCACCGACTACCTGACGCGCACGGGTCTCCTGCCCTACCTCGAGAAGCTCGGCTTCAGCGTCGCGGCCTACGGCTGCACAACCTGCATCGGCAACGCCGGTGACCTCGCTCCCGAGATCAACGAGGTGATCACGAAGAACGATCTGGTGTGCGCGGCCGTGCTCTCGGGCAACCGCAACTTCGAGGCACGCATCCACCCGAACCTGAAGGCCAATTTCCTCGCCTCACCGCCGCTGGTCGTGGCTTACGCGATCGCCGGCACGGTGCTGAAGGACCTGATGACCGAGCCCCTGGGCAAGGGCAGGGACGGCAAGGATGTCTGGATCGGCGATGTGTGGCCGACCTCGGACGAGGTCCACGCATTGATGAAGGACGCGCTGGATCCGGTGGCCTACGAGGCGAACTACGGCAAGGTCAAGTCCGAGCCCGGTGACCTCTGGCAGAAGGTCGGTAGTGTCGCTGGCCAGGTCTATACATGGCCGAAGTCAACCTACATCGCCAAGCCACCCTTCTTCGATAACTTCACGATGAAGCCCAAGCACGCGGAACTCGGCGTCAGGGCGGCGCGGTCGCTCGGCATCTTCGGCGACTCGATCACGACGGACCACATCTCGCCCGCGGGTTCGATCAAGGACACCTCGCCGGCCGGCAAGTGGCTGGTCGAGCACAACGTGCTCAAGCCGGACTTCAATTCCTACGGTGCGCGGCGCGGCAATCATGAAGTGATGATGCGGGGAACCTTCGCCAATGTGCGCATCAAGAACCTGATGATCCCGACGAAGCCGGACGGCTCACGCGTCGAGGGCGGCCTGACGGTCCACCAACCGTCGGGCGAGCAGATGCCCATTTACGATGCCGCGATGCGCTACATCAAGGACGGCGTGCCTACCGTCGTCTTCGGCGGCGAGGAGTACGGCACCGGCTCGTCGCGCGACTGGGCGGCCAAGGGCACGCAGCTGCTCGGCGTCAAGGCGGTCGTTGCCAAGAGTTTCGAGCGCATCCATCGCAGCAACCTGGTCGGCATGGGCGTGCTGCCGCTGCAGTTCCTGCCAGGCGAAGGTGCAGACACGCTGGGCATTCGCGGCGACGAGATGTTCGATATCGAGATCGATGGTGCACTGCGGCCCCAGATGATGGTGACGCTGCTGGTGTTCGGCAAGGATGGCGAGAAGCAGATTCCGGTCAAGCTGCGCATCGATACGCCGATCGAGGTCGAGTACTACAAGCATGGCGGCATCCTTCCGTTCGTCCTGCGCCAGCTGCTGGCCGCCTGACGAAGACAGACACCTCCGGTGCGCGCCGCGCGAACTGCGCGGCGCGCACCGGTGACACCAAACCGAACTACTGCAGGCCTGCCGACGATGCACCACGACGAGCACCCGAGGGAGTATCCGCCGGTCCAGACGCGGCACGACGGCGCGTCCCGCTGGTCGTCGTCGCTGCCGCTGCTGTTGCTCGGCCTGCTGGCCCTGATGCTCCTGCAGACCTGCCTCGGGCGGTAGGCGGCGCGCGCACCGGTCGCGCAGGCGTGCGCGCTGACCCGTGTGTTAGCCTCATCGGGCTATTCCGAACACCCGAGCATGCCCGCTGATTCCGCGCAGACCGTCACACCTCCTGCGGTAAGCCTCGACCGGGAACCGACCGGCGCGGTGCTCCGGCTGAGCGGCGCGTGGCGACTCGCCGGACTCACGGCCATCGAACGCGAGCTGTCCGCGCTGAAACTGCCCGCTGAACTGGCGATCGATGGCGCGGCCGTGACGGACATCGATACGGCGTCTGCGCTGCTGCTGCTCAGCCACCTGAAGAACGCCGGCGTCGACGTGCAGCAGCTGCCGCTCGCAGGCTTCGCGGCGAACGAGGCGCGCATCGTGGAGCAGGTGCGCAAGCGGCTCGACGAGGTCACCACGCCCTGGCCGCACCGCCGGGAAAGCCTGCTCGCCCACATCGGCCGGGAGACGATGGCTGTCATACAGCTGCTCGCGGGTCACCTGAATTACCTCGGCGAGACGCTGGCGCAGATGTTCCGGTCGCTGGTCGCGCCGACGACGATCCGCGGCCGCGAGCTGACGGCGCAATTCGAACAGGTCTGCCTCAACGCGATCCCTGTCGTCGCGCTGGTGACGCTGCTGATCGGGGTCGTCGTGGCCTATCTGCTCGGGCTCCAGGCGGAGAAGTACGGCGCCAATATCTTCGTCGTCGACGGCGTGGGTATCGGTGCGACGCGGGAGTTCGCGCCGATCATCGTCGCTGTCATCGTCGCCGGCCGCTCCGGCGCCGCGTTCACGGCCCAGCTCGGTTCCATGCGCCTGAACGAGGAAACCGATGCCATCCGCACGCTGGGACTGTCAACCATGGACGTGCTGGTCCTGCCCCGCGTGTTTGCGCTGATGGCGGCGATGCCGCTGCTGGTGTTCGTCGGTGACGTCATGAGCCTGCTCGGCGCAATGTTGATCGCCGACCCGATGCTCGACATCACACCGACGACGTTCCTCGGACGCCTGCAGGAGAACCTCGCGCTCAAGCACGTGTATGTCGGGCTCCTGAAGGCCCCGGTGTTCGCACTCTTCATCGCCGTCATCGGCTGCCGCATGGGGATGACCGTGCAGCGCGACACGCGCGCCCTCGGCGTGGCGACCACCTCCACGGTGGTCCAGAGCATCGTCGCGGTCATCCTGCTCGATGCGGGCTTTGCCGTCCTGTTCCAGGAACTGGACATCTGATGCCGGCGCCTGCGAAGGTCATCGAGATCGATTCGATCGTGACCCGCTTCGGCGAGCAGGTGGTGCACGATGGCGTCAGCTTCGACGTCGAGCGCGGCACGCTCGTGGCACTGATCGGCGGCAGTGGCAGCGGCAAGTCGGTCCTGCTGCGCGAAGTCATTGGCCTGCAGAGGCCGACCTCGGGCCGCATACGCCTGCTGGGCACGGACGTCTGGAACGCCAGCGCCGATGAGATGAACGCGACCCGCCGTCGCTTCGGAATGATGTTCCAGGACGGTGCCCTGTTCTCGTCGCTGACGGTGGCGGAAAACATCGCGGTCCCGCTGACCGAGCACGCGCAGGTGCCGGAGGACCTCCTCGACGCGCTGGTCAGCCTGCGCCTGTCGCAGGCGGGGCTCGGCCCCGATGCCGCGCCGAAGATGCCGAGCGAACTCTCGGGCGGCATGCGCAAGCGTGCGGCCATCGCGCGCGCCCTGGCGCTCGAGCCCGAGGTCCTGTTCCTCGACGAGCCGACTTCGGGACTCGATCCGACGACGGCGCGCGGTTTCGATGCGATGGTGCGCTCGCTGGTCGACGACCTCGGCATCACCGTGTTCCTGGTCACCCACGATCTGGATACCCTGCTCACGGTCGTCGACCGCATCGTTGTGCTGGCCCGCGGCAAAGTGCTGGCCGACGGCAAGGCGCGCGATGTGATCCAGGTCGACGATCCGTGGATCCAGAGCTACTTCTCGGTGCGGACGATGGTGTCCGGCTCGCCTGGGCCCACTTAGAATCGCAAAACCATGGAAGCGGAAGCCAAGTACACCTACGTCGGAATCGCGGTCATTGCACTGCTCGCGGCGCTCGTGTCGGGCATCGTCTGGCTGAAGCACAGCGGCAGCCGCAGCGACTACAACTACTACACGATCTACTTCGAGCGCCAGCCGCTCGATGGACTGCAGATAGGTGCCGATGTGTCGATGCGCGGCATCAAGGTCGGACGCGTCGAGGACTACGCGCTCACCAAGAACATCAATCGCGTGCGAGTGCTGATACGTACCGATCGGCGCACGCCGGTCAGCAGCAACACCGTGGCGGTCGTCAATCGCAGGTTCGTCACCGGCATCGCGAAGATCGACCTGGAGACCCCCGACCCCCCAGGCCCGCCGCTGACCGAGGTCACCGGCGATGAGTCATACCCTGTCATTGCGGAGGGCACGTCGAATCTCGACGAGATCGCCAGCCGACTGAACCGGATCGGCGAGACCGCGGCCGAGACCCTCGAACGACTGAACGATGTGCTGAAACCGGAGAACCGCGCGGCCCTCGAAAAGACACTCGCGAACCTGCGCGACCTGACCGGCAACCTGAACCAGCGCATGGCGGAACTCGACCGAACGCTGAAGGCCGTCCAGAGCGCGGCATCGGGCCTGGATCGGGCCGGCAACAGCGTTGCCAGCTTTGCCGACGGCGCCAGCCAGGACCTGCGTCCGGCGCTGCACCAGGCAGAACGTACGATGAAGGACCTTTCCGCCGCAACCGTCGCGCTGGAGAAACAGGCCACGCAGCTGTCGCAGTCCATCGGTTCGACGGTGACCTCGGGCGGTGATCAGGTGTCCGCCGCCGTCGCCGAACTGAGATCGACGGGGGCAGCCTTGAACCGTCTGATCGACCGCCTGCAGGATCCGAGAGCGGCGCTGCTGGGTCCGTCGCCCGCGCAGCGCGGTCCGGGAGAATGAGGATGAAGTCGCTGCTCCGTCTCGTCGGGCCACCGGCCCTGGCCGCAGTCGCGCTGCTCGCCGCCGGTTGCATCTCGGTTGACGTCGGCAAGGACGCTGCCACACCGTTGGCGCAATTCCGCATCCTCGACACCGGTGCGACGCCGCCCCCCGCGGCGCAGCCCAACGGTCGGCAGCTGGTCATCGCTCCACAGGCCTCTCCCTCCATCGACGACTCGTTCGCACTCGCCTACTCGCGTGCGCCCAACCAGCGTGCGGCTTACCAGTTCGCGACCTGGAGCGACCGGCCGTCGAATCGCCTGAGCCAGCTGCTGGTCGACCGCCTCTCCACGCGACGCACGTTCGCGTCGGTGACGCTTGCGGGGCGCGGCGTGGCGGGCGACCTGCAGCTCAACCTGAGCGTCGATGACTTCGTGCACGACGCCGCGACGAGTCCCGGGACGGCGCGCGTCGAAGTCACTGCCGAGATGATCGACCGGGGCACGCGCAGACTAGTCGCACGCCAGAGCTTCAGCGCCACGGCGCCGGTCGCCGAGGCCAACTCAGCGGGAGCTGCGGCAGCGCTCAGCGCCGCCAGCAGCCGCGTCCTCGACCAGCTCGTCGCCTGGGCCGAGGCGAATGCCACCTCGGCGGCGCCCGCGCCCGCGCGCTGAGACCCCCGGTGCGCGACGCTGATCGCCCGTCTTCCGCGCGCAACGTCCTCGGCGGACCGCTCGCCGCGTGCTGCGAAGACCCGGCGACCGGTTTCTTTCGCGATGGCTATTGCCACACCGGGCCGCAGGACGTGGGCTCGCACACGGTGTGCGCGCGCATGAGCGCGGAGTTCCTGGACTTTTCACTGCGGCAGGGCAACGACCTAACGACACCGCGCCCCGAGTTCGCGTTTCCCGGCCTGCATGCAGGCGACCGCTGGTGCCTGTGCGCGGCACGGTGGCGCGAGGCCCTCGAGGCGGGCGTGGCACCTCCCGTGTACCTCGCCGCCACGCACGAGAAGGCGCTGCAGTTCGTCACGCTCGAGCAGCTCGCACAACACGCGCTCGACGCGCAATGAAGCGGCCCTCCTCACCGCGCGCGGTGATCGACACCAACGTCCTGCTCGACTTCTGGGTGTTCGAGGAGGCGACCGCGGCGCCGCTGCGCGCCGCCGTGGAAGCGGGCCGGGTACGCGTGCTACGCAGCGACGCCTGTGTCGACGAGTTCTCCGATGTGCTCGACCGTCCGGCGCTGAAGGTCGCCGCGACCGAGCGCTGCGAGATCCTGCGGCACTGGCATGCGCTCGCCGCACCGGTCGACCGTGTCTTCACGGCGCCCTACGCCTGCACCGACCCGCACGACCAGAAGTTTCTCGATCTCGCGCACACGGCGCGCGCCGACTGGCTCGTGACCAAGGACAAGGCGCTGCTCAAGCTGGCACGGCGCGCTCGGCACACGGGCCTGCAGATCGTGCCGCCGACCGCCACGAACCCGCTGCTCGCCGCCCTGCCATGACGCCGCGCGCTCCGGGCCTCACGCGCGCGATGGTTCTGACGGCACCCGGCCGGCCGCTGGCCCTCGAAGAGCGTTCCGTGCCGCGTCCGCGGCCCGGCGAGATCCTGCTGCGCGTGCATGCCTGCGGCGTGTGCCGCACGGACCTGCACATCGTCGACGGTGAACTCACGGAGCCTGCGCTGCCGCTGGTGCCTGGTCACGAAATCGTGGGCGCCGTCGTCGAGTGCGGCGCCGGCGTGACGCGATTCAAGACCGGCGATCGCGTCGGCGTGCCCTGGCTCGGCTCGACCTGCGGTGCGTGTCCCTACTGTGCCGGCGGGCGTGAGAACCTGTGCGACGCTCCAATGTTCACGGGCTACACGCGTGACGGTGGCTATGCCGATCATGCGGTGGCCGATGCCCGCTATTGCTTTGCCTTGCCGGCCGCACTCGATGACTTCCACGCGGCGCCCCTGCTCTGCGCGGGCCTGATCGGCTACCGCGCGCTGCGCATGGCCGGCGACGCCCGTCGGCTGGGCATCTACGGCTTCGGCGCGGCAGCGCATGTCATTGCACAGGTGGCGCTGTGGCAGGGCCGTGCCGTATACGCCTGCACCCGGCCCGGCGACCTTGCCGGCCAGGCCTTCGCCCGCTCCCTGGGTTGCGGCTGGGCTGGGGACTCGACGCAGCCGCCACCCGAACCGCTAGATGCCGCGCTGATCTTCGCCCCCGTTGGCGCGCTGGTGCCCGCGGCGCTGCAGGCAACGCGCAAGGGCGGCACCGTCATCTGTGCCGGCATCCACATGAGCGACATTCCAGCGTTTCCGTATCGCTGGCTGTGGGGTGAGCGCAGCATCTGCTCGGTGGCCAACCTGACGCGTGCCGACGGCGAGGAGTTCCTGGCGCTCGCGGCCCAGGTGCCGGTGCACACGACAGTCGAGGTGTTTCCGCTGGTTGAGGCCAATGCAGCACTGGACGCGCTCCGGGCCGGGCGCGTCAACGGTGCCGCCGTGCTCGACTGCCGCTGATCAGGCCGACTGGGTTTCCAGGACCAGGTGCCGCAGTGCGCGGGCATCGTCGAGCGCGTGATGGCGCCGCAGCTTGAGATGCTGAGCTGCCTCGTCGAGCGCTTCATACGCGATCGGCACCCGCTGCCAGCGCACGTTGGGCGGGAGATCCTCGCGTCCGAACAACTCGGCAAGTGCCCAGCGGTCGAAGCCGGAGTCGCTGATGATCGTCGTCGGCGTGCGCCGCGACCGCTCCTCGAGCCACTCGGTCAGGGCCTGGGCGCCGAGCTCGACGGGCACCGCGTCGCCATCGAGCAGCGGCATCACCGTCGACTGCACGAATGCACTGGCGCGCTCCACGTTCCAGCCCTGCAGTTCGGCATAGAACGCCGTCGAATCGGTGGCGACCGCGCCAATGCTGATCAGCTGCGGCGCGGTCAGGTCGGTGAACTCGCTGTCGATGAAGACGTAGGTCTGCGAAGGATCCGGGCGCAGGACCGGCGACGGTACGTTGAGGATGCGGAACAGGAGCACTTCGTCGGCGTAGTGGCCGGCCGGAAGCTGCAGCTTGGAGACGATCTCCTGGGCCGGCAGGTCGGTCTCACGGAAGCCCGCGCGCCGCATCGCGCGCAGTGCCTTGACGTTGCGGCGTGACGGGCGCACCAGAAACCGGTTCACACCGTAGTTCGCCTGCAACCAGTCGCACAAAACAACGAGCGCCTCGGAACCAAACCCGTGGCCGGCCAGCCGCCGTTCGGCCAGCCAGATGTCGAGTTCCACGACATCGTTCCTGAGGTCGATTGCGCCGTGCGAGATACAGCCAATGTCCTCGCCATTGACACTGATGATCAACATGCGGCCGGCATACGGCTGGCTTCCGTCGTAGAACAGGTCCGGATAGTCGGCCGTGAACGCTGCAAGCGACGGAATCGGATGGTCCGGAAACATAGTCCCACCCATCAGGTTCGCCGTCAGGTCGGATCCGATCAGCCACTCGTAGACACGCGCCCGATCGCTGATCCGGGCGCGCTTCAGCGTGACCTTTGGGCCGGCGATCGTCGTCATGTCGTGCTGCGCTGCAGATGTTGCAGCAACGGTCCGAGCAGGTCGTGGCCCAGTCGCGCGCTGCGGGCTCCGTTCCATCCGGTGCGCAGGTCGGGGGCGTTTGCGTTGTCCTTGAACGGCATCTCGAGCGTCAGTGAAAGGCAGCCGAAACTGTGGCCGACATACTTCGAAGCGAGTTTCAGCACATCGTCCTTGTACTTGCTGGCCGCGTAGCCGTGTTCGCTCTGGAAGTCCGGACTGGCCACCCGGAGTGCCGCACTGAATGCATCCTGCTCGGCCGCCTGGCGCGGCGTGAAGTCCGGCAGCATCTCGCCGCCGGCCACGAATACATACGGCAGATTCTCGTCACCGTGGACGTCGAAGAACGCCGCGCAGCCGGTCGCATGGATGGCGTTCTTCACGGCCAGCACTTCGGGACTGCGCTCGGCACTCGGCGCCAGCCATTCGCGATTGAGGTTGGCGCCCGCCGCATTGGTGCGCAGGTTGCCCATGACGGAGCCGTCAGGATTCATGTTCGGAACGATATAAAGCGTCGCACTGTCTCGCAGGGCGCGTGCCACCGGATCGGCCGGATCCAGCAACCGCTGCAGCAGTCCCTCGATGAACCATTCGGCCATCGTTTCGCCGGGATGCTGGCGGCCGATGATCCACACCGGCCGGCCTCCCGTGCCGACAACCAGGGCGTCGAGGTCGCGCCCGAGCAGGCTGGCACCCAACCGCTCCTGCCGCGCACCGCGTGCCACGGAGTCTGCCAGCAGCGACAGGTGCCGTTCCCACGAATACGGCTCGAAGTACGCCACATACGTCGGACCCGGCGCTGGCGGCACGTCGATCGTCATCGTTGCGCCGTCGAAGAGCGTCGGAATGCGCGTCCAGTGCGCACGGTCGGTGCTGGCGACTGCCCGATAGTCCTGCCAGCCACCCGGATAGGTGGTCGCACCCGCGTTCGTGACGCGCAGCGTCGCGCCGGACTGCTCGGCTCCACTGACGCGGAAGTGAAACCACTGCAGGAACTCGCCCGGCGTGCCGTCGGCGCGCAGGTCGCGGCGTATGTGCAACTCGGCGACGTTGCCGTCGATGGCGACGACTTCGACCGCACCGCTGTCGAACGTGCTGCTGATCGTGATGGGCATGGCGCTCAGGCGAAGCCGCAGATGGCGCGAAGAGAAAGGTGCAACATGTGATCGTGACGCGGACGGGGTGGATCGAGATGCGATGACTTCAAGTGGCGCACGTGCTTGTGCTGGGCAAGCTGGGCCAAGTATAATTCGACGCACGCTAAGTAGCTGTTTTTCTTGAGATTTCATGACCATTCCCGCGCCAGTGTCCCGCCTTCCGAACGTCGGCACGACGATCTTCACCGTGATGTCGCAGCTGGCGTTGAAGCACGGGGCCGTCAATCTCGGCCAGGGATTCCCCGACTTCAACTGCGACGCCCGGCTGCAGCAGTGCCTTGCCGAGGCCGTGCAGGCGGGCCACAACCAATACGCGCCGATGACCGGCGTGCCCGCGCTGCGCTCAGCCATCGCTGACAAGAACGCGGCGCTGTACGGGCATCGGTACGACTCCGAGACCGAGATCACCATCACGGCCGGCGCGACACAGGCCATCATGGCGAGCGTGCTGGCGCTGGTGCATCCGGGGGACGACGTGGTCGTGCTGGAGCCGACGTACGACAGCTACGTGCCGTCGATCGAACTCGCCGGCGGTCGGCCCATTTTCGTACCGCTCGACGCCGCGCGCGGCTACGCGCCCGACTGGGAGCGCGTACGTGCCGCGATCACCGCGAAGACGCGGCTCGTCATGCTCAACTTTCCGCACAATCCCACGGGACGCGTACTGCGTGCCGAGGACATCGCTGCGCTCGAGCGCATCGTCGAAGACACCGGCGTGCTGCTGCTCTCCGACGAGGTCTACGAGCACATCGTGTTCGACGGCGTCGCGCACCAGTCGCTGATGCGCTCGCCTGCGCTTGCGGCGCGCACGGTCGTGATCTCGAGTTTCGGTAAGACCTTCCACACCACGGGCTGGAAGGTCGGCTACGTGTGCGCGCCGGCATCCCTCACGGCCGAGATTCGCAAGGTGCATCAGTTCATGGTGTTTGCGGTCAACACGCCGGCACAGCATGCCTTCGCCACCTACCTGCGCGACCCCTCGCCCTACCTCGGGCTGCCGGCGTTCTACCAGGCCAAACGCGATCTCTTCATCGAGGGACTGCACCGAAACGCCGTTCCGTGTTCTGCCGTGCGAAGGTACCTACTTCGTGCTGGCCGACTACTCGGCACTGAGCGATCAGCCCGAGCCGGAGTTCGCGCAGACAATGATCACGCGCTTCGGCGTTGCGGTGATCCCGGTCTCGGTCTTCTACCGCGCAACGGTCGATCGCCGGGTCGTCCGGTTCTGCTTTGCCAAGAGCGACGCAACACTGCGCGAAGCGCTGCGGCGGATCGTCGAGGCGCTGTAGGCGCCGGGCGGTCCAAAAGCGTCAACTTCGCTTTGCGGCGATACTCGGGGGTCGGGGAGCCACCAGGCAGCCTCACCCAAGGAACGGGAACCACCATGCGCAAGGGGAAGTTCGCTCCAACCAAGCCGGTCTACCAACCACCCTCTCAACTCGTGTGGACGGACGACAAGCTCGCCACACTGGACAGCAAGCAACTGCTCAACCTGCTCGCAAACCTGCACACGCAGCGCGTCTGCGGACGCGTTGCGGAGGAAACCGCCACCGAACTCGAACAGCGCATTCGTGCGCGCCTGCCATCGCGCGCCGTCGCCGTGCGCCGCAAGCGAGCGCGCAGCGAAGTCATGCTCGAGGCCAGGGTTGCGGAGCAACTCGGTGCACTGGCGGCGCAACTCGCCGCGCGCTACGACCTCAGCCCGGAAACGGCGGCCCGCGTCTCCGCTGGCACCAAGGGCTTCAGGGCGCAGACGATGACCGACAGCAAGGGTCATGCGCGCGCCGGCAGCGCCGTCAAGAACGGTACGGCGGCGATCGATCGCTACATCGCGTGCCGCGTGCGCGACTCGCTGGCCAGCCTCGCCTACGTCCTGCTGGCCGACCATCCGCAGGAGTCCGGCCGCTACGTGCTGCTGGGAACCAGCGACCTGTTCGACGAAGAGCCGCTCCCCAACGAATTCACCGCGCTGGCCGAGCAGCATGCCTGGTCCGCCGGATCGCGCACGCGCATGCGCGCAGCACCGATGGCAACGTATGCCGAAGCTGCCGAGCGGTTCGAGGCGCTGATCGCGCGCGTGGCGGAACCGCTGGGACAGGCGGTGGCGACGGCCTGACCCGGCGCCACCAGCCCGCTTAGCGTCATCGATCGGGAGCAGGCTCGCGGGACGATCGGCCACGCGGGGCATGGATTCCTCGAATTCAAGCCCCGCGGGCTCGCCAGCGCGAAAAATATAGAACTCGACAGAACTCGCATAACCGCGTACCTTTCGCCGGCTTTCGTTTGAGTTTCGCTTGTCCTTCGGCTTCTCCACTCCGCTGCGTGCAGCGGTGCCTAGCGGGTCTCCACAGGTTCACGTTTCTTGATCGTTCGCTCGCAGCAGGGCATTTCCTGCAGCGAATAAATTCTCATTGACCTATCAAGGAACGAGAAAATGGCACAAGGTACTGTTAAGTGGTTCAACGACGCCAAGGGTTTCGGCTTCATCACGCCGGAAGATGGCTCCAAGGATCTGTTCGCACACTTCTCTGAAATCCAGGGTGGCGGCTTCAAGTCGCTCGCCGAGGGACAGCGTGTGCAATACGTCGCCAAGGACGGCCCCAAGGGCCCCCAGGCCTCGGAGATTCAGGTCCTCTAGTCGAGGAACTGCATCAAAGAAAAGCCGCAGCCTTGTGCTGCGGTTTTTTTTGCCAGGCCCTTGTGAGGTGGCAGGGCGTTCAGCCGACGAAACGCAGTAACTGTGACGAAGTGCGCCGTGCTGCCACCCAGGACGAACAGGTGCCAGATGCCGTGCGCGTGGCGCCAGCGGGTGTCATTGATGTAAAAGACGATGCCGGCCATGTACAGCACACTGCCGGCAACGAGCCACGCGATGCCCTCACCTCCCAGTTGGGTCACTAGCGGAACCGCGGCGACAACCGCCAGCCAGCCCATGACCACATAGGGCCACACGGACGGATCGTCATCACCCCGACGGCCCCACGCGCGCACGATGCCGTACAGCGCCATCGTCCAGATCGTCGCGAACAATGTCCAGCCCAACGCGCCGCGAAGGGTGACCAGCGTGAAGGGCGTGTAAGTACCGGCGATCAGCAGATAGATCGCGGAGTGATCGAGCCGTCGGAAGACAGCCTTGGCACGTGTCGCGCTGATCGAGTGATACAGGGTGGAAATCGCGTACAAGACGACGAGCATCGTGCCGAATACGCTGAAGCTGACGATCTTCCACGGATCGCCGTCCAGCGCCGCACGCGTAATGAGGACCGCCGAGCCGCTGATGGCGAGCGCGGTTCCGATCAGATGCGTGATGCTGTTGAAACGTTCACCGTGATACATCGCTTGCACTGCCCGACTCGAGGAGCAATGGCGCAGCTTACCGGGTACCTTGACCGGCGGTCCCGGCTGACACGTTGCCCGCGGTCGGGAAGTCGGCGTCATTACGGCGTTCGCCGCTGGCGATGGGATTTGGCGCGCTGCAATTGAGCAGTCCGACGATCGCAATTTGCGCCCGGACGGAGACTAAGGATTGGAGTCGCCGTCTCGGAACGATCGTCGCCGGCAGTCAGTTAACATGCCCGGCCTGAGCGAGCTTGGCAGAGCGGCCGCGCAAGCATTTCCCATTGCACGACAACTGTGAGGACTCGATGAACCCGGTACTGGCATTCACTGTCATCATGGCCATCTGGACAGTGAGCGACTTTCTGTCCAAGCTATCCAAGGGGCTCGTCTCGTCCCTGTTCGTCGCCTCGCTCATCTTCCTCGTCGGCTTCCTGACCGGGCTATTTCCGCCTGATCTGCTGACCAGTTCTTCGCTGCTGGCGTTTGCCGGGGTCGTGGTCGGATTCGTCATCGTCCACCTCGGTACCGTCATCAGCATCGACGATTTCATCAAGCAGTGGCGGACGGTGCTGACGGGCATCGGCGCGGTCGCCGGCATTGCGGCTGCGCTGTTCTTCATCGGTTCGTTCTTCAAGGGATCGGACTACGTCATCGCCGCGATCGGTGCCGTCAGCGGCGGTACCGTGTCGGTCGTCATCATTCAGGAGGCGGCATTGGCCGTCGGCCTGGCGACGGTCGCCGTGTTTCCCGTCCTCATTGCGGCGCTCCAGGGCCTGGTCGGCTTCCCGCTGACGTCGGTCATCCTGCGCAAGGAGGCGCTGCGGCTGAGGGACGAGTACCGCGCTGGAAAGCTCGCTCCGGTCCAGGAGGAGAAGGCGGGCGCCGAGACCAAGTCCAGGCTTCCTGCCGCGTTCCAGTCCACCGTGGGCACGCTCTTCGTGGTCGGCGTCACCGTGTACGTTGCGCGTCTCATCAGCGACATCACCAATGGAAACCTCAACACCTTCGTCGTCGCTCTGATTCTGGGCGTCCTGCTGCGCTGGGCGCGCATCTTCAAGCCGTCCGTACTCAGCGGCATCGACGCCTATGGCCTGATGATCACGGCCGTCCTCATCCTGGTGTTCGGCCCGCTTGCGACGGTGACGCCTGCCGACCTGAAGGCGCTCGCCCTGCCCCTGGCCATCGCCTTCGTCGTCGGAGTGGCCGGCATCGTCGCAGCCTCGGTTCTCGTGGGCAAGCTGTTCGGGTTCACCGCCGCGATGTCGGTCGGTATCGGACTCACCGCCCTGTATGGATTCCCGGGAACGCTGCTGTTGAGCCAGGAAGCCGCCAAGGCCGTCGGTGAGACGGAAGAAGAGGTCAAGGCCATCGAGGCGGAAATCCTGCCGCGCATGGTGGTGGCAGGCTTTGCCACGGTCACCATCACCTCGGTCATCGTGACCGGGATCATCGCGGCCAGCATCGGCAACTGATCGAGGCTGTCAAGGCCGCTCAAAAGTGCGGCGGACACGCTGCAAGAAGACAACTTGCAGCGTGCCGGGGTACGACCGCCTCAGCCCGGGCTGAGGCGGTGCCGCCAAGGTCGCGTTGTGTCTTTCAGCGATACCGTTCGCGCACAGCCTCGACCGACCCGGCAACGAGTTGTTCCAGCACGCCGATGTCGATATCACTCAGGCGCCGAATCGACAGACAGGCTTTTCCCATCTTGTATTTGCCCAGACGGGCAAGCAGTGCCTTCTGTCCCGGGAAGTCTGCCGTCAAGTAGACGCTGATGTCGGTCTTGCGCGACGAGAAGCCCGTTGCGCAGGCATCGCCTTCCCGGCCGCTTTCGTACCTGTAGTGATAGCTGCCGAAGCCGACGATGCTGCTTCCCCACATCCGGGGTCGTTCCCCGGTAATCGTCTGCATGAGGCGAACAAGCGCCTGGCAGTCCGCCCGCCGCGTGGGATCCTCGATTGCCGCGAGGTAGGCGTCGACGCTGGCATCACTGGCCTTTGTCTTGTTCTCGGACACAGCGCCTCCGATCTCGGCTTTCGGGCAATTCTGCGGCGAAGCTCAATCAGCCGCAATCGCCGCACACGAAAGTTGGCGCCGTGCTGCGCACCCCTGAATCGCGTGCCGAGCGTCATCGAAGTGCCGCAGCGAGCGAACTCGGCACTCGCGGTGCATCCGCAAGTCAGCGCTGACCGCGGCGCAGCTTGCGTGTTACTTCGGACGCTCCAACCATGCCTTGACGCTTGCTCCCGGCACCGACGAAGTCCCGGTGCCCTCGAACAGGTGCACCGTGCCGGCGCTGAGCTCCACCAGCAAGTCTCCGCAGACATGTCGGTTGTCCGTCGGCGCGCGCAGCTTCAACTTCCCGTCGCGCCAGCTTCCTTCGCTGATGGCTTCCCCCTTGACGCTGCAGCGAACGCCCCACCACGTGATGCGGCCTTCGACGCGTCCATCAGGATGTAGCCGATCAATCTGGGCCGACCACGTATTGCTGCGCTGGCCGTCGAAGTCCCAGCGTCCGCTCAGCGTGACCGGAACCTGAACTCCATTCAACGTCGATGCAGCCGCGTCGGCGGCCATGGCTCGCGAAGAGAGCAGTCCCGAGGCGATGACGAGGCCGCAGCACAGGAATGCCCTGGCTCTTTCAATTTGCGAACGATTCGTCATGCGGCGCCCCACGGTGCGAGTTAAGGAACTGGCTGCCAGGGAATCATGACCGCGATGGCGCAGTTTTCGCAAGGGGAGAATCTGTCCCTTCACGCAGCGGCGGACTACCGCGGAGCAGGCGCAGGCGCCGCCTCAGCGATGCGGCCAACGGCCGGCGAGGTAGATGTCCAGGTGGCGGGCAAAGGCCTGCCGGTCACTCGTGCCCAATGCGCTCGGGCCGCCGGTATCCACTCCGTTCGTCCTCAGCGACTCCATCAGGTCGCGCATGGCGAGCCGCTCGCCGATCGTCTGCGGCGAAAAGGGCTCGCCGCGTGGCGTGACGGCGTGCGCACCTGCCTGCATCACGGCGGCGGCCAGCGGTATGTCCTGTGTCACGACGAGGTCACCGGCCGCCACCTGTCCGACGATGGCGTCGTCGGCCACATCGAAACCGCGCGCGACTTGCAGCGTCCGGATCCAGCGCGAGGTGGGCGTAAAGAGACTCCGGTTGGCGACCAGCGTCACCTGCACCTGGGCGCGCTCCGCAGCCCGGAACAGGATTTCCTTGATCACCTTGGGACAGGCGTCGGCGTCGACCCAGATCGTCATCGCGGACCCGCTTCAGCGCATCGTGCGCGCGAACTGGTCATGCGACTGCTGTCGCCGCCTTCAGATTGGGCATGTCGAAGCCGGTCGCTTTGAGTGCTGCCACCAGCGTGTCCGCAGCCGCGGCGTCGAGTTCCACCAGCGGCGGCCGCACCCGCGCCCAGGCCGGATCGTTGCTCCAGCGGGCAATCGCGCACTTCAGGGCGGCGATCATCGGATGCTTCTGGAAGATGGCGCGCGTCGCGTCGAGTTCCCTCTGCAACTGCTCCGCAACGGGCGACTGCCACTCGCGGAACAGCCGATCGATCGGCCCGGGATTGACGTTCGCCGTGGCGCTGATGCACCCCACTCCGCCGCTGCGCATGTTGGCCAGCAGGAAGGATTCGCTGCCGACGAAGACGTCGAAGCCGCGCCCACCAAACTGATCCAGCATCGCTTTGGTGTTCGACCAGTCACCCGAGGAGTCCTTGATGCCGGCGACGGTCCCGGGATAGGCCTTGAGCAGCCGTTCGATCAGCGCGAGGCTGATGCCGACCTGCGCGACAGGAGGGATGTGATAGAGATAGATGCGCAGCCGCGCGTCGCCGACCTTCTCGATGACCGACGCGTAGCTGCGGTACAGGCCCTCGTCGGAAACGCCCTTGTAATAGAACGGCGGGAGCATCAGTACGCCAGCGCACCCCAGCTTGACCGCCCGCGCGGTGAGCCGCGCGGTGTCCGTGACAGCGCAGCAACCGGTACCGGGCATCATGCGCGCCGGCGGAACTCCAGCGGCGACGAGCCGCTCCAGCAGGTCGAGTCGCTCGTCGAGCGACATCGAGTTGGCTTCCGAGTTGGTACCGAACACCGCAAGGCCAACGTCCTGCCCCACGAGCCACTGGCAGTGGCGCACGAGCCGCTCCGCATCCGGCGCGCCGTCCGCTCCGAACGGCGTCACCACCGGTGCCAGCACGCCCCTGATCCGTGTATTCGATGCCGCGTTCATCCGTCCTCGCTCCTTTCCGGTGGCAACAATTGCGCGGCCTGCTCCGCCGGCAGCGCCTCGACGGAACGCAGCGCGCGCGTCATCTGCCGTGTGCGGGTCTCGGCCTGGTCGATCGTGTTCGATGCGGTCTGCAAGCTGCGTCTTGAGACGGACCAGCACGTCGCCGAACTTGGCGAACTCCGTCTTGACCGCACCCAGCACCTGCCAGACCTCGGCCGAGCGCTTCTCCAGCGCCAGTGTGCGGAAACCCATCTGCAGCGAATTGAGCATCGCGAACAGTGTCGTCGGGCCGGCCACCACGACGCGCAGCTCGCGGTTCAGTGCCTCGGTCAGTCCGGGTCGCCGCAGCACTTCGGCAAACAGGCCTTCGGTCGGCAGGAACATGATCGCAAAGTCCGTCGTATGCGGCGGTTCGACGTACTTCTCGCGCATCGTCTTCGCCTCCAGGCGTATGCGGCTCTCGAGTGCGCGCGCGGCGGCGTCGAACGCCTCCCGGTCGGCCGATTCCTGCGCCGCGAGGATGCGCTCGTAGTCCTCGCTCGGGAATTTCGCATCGATCGGCAGCCATACCGGGAGACCGTCGTCGCGACCCGGCATGCGAATCGCAAACTCGACCCGTTCGTTCGAGCCCGGCCGCGTCGCCACGTTGGCGGCGTACTGGTCGGCCGCCATCACCTGCTCGAGCAGAACCGCCAGCTGCACCTCGCCGAAGGTGCCGCGGCTCTTGACGTTCGACAGTACGCGCTTGAGGTCGCCCACGCCGGCCGCCAGAGTCTGCATCTCGCCCAGGCCGCGATGCACCTGCTCGAGCCGATCGGACACGAGCTTGAACGACTCGCCCAGCCGCGCCTCGAGCGTGCTCTGCAGCTTCTCCTCGACCGTCGCGCGCATCTGGTCGAGCTTGGTCTCGTTGCCCTGCTGCAGAGCTGCGAGCTGCGCCTGCAGCGTCGTGCGCACCTCGCCGAGACTGAGCTGGATCGCGCGCGTCAGGTCGGCAAGCTGCTGCTGCATGCGGGTCGCGAAGTCCTGCAGCTGCTGGCCCTGCACGCCACCGAGGCCGGTGACCTGCTGCACGAGTCCGGACTGCAGCTCGCCCAGGCGCGTGCCGGTCTCCACGCGCAACCCGCTCGCGGAAGCCTCGACCGCCGTGCGCAGTTCTCGTTCCAGCCGTTCGTTGCCGCGTGCAAGTTCGTCGAGCCGGTCGAGAAGCTGCGGGTCAGCCGACCGCGTGCGCAGGACCAGCACCAGGGCGAGCGCGAGCGACGACGAGGCAATCGCAAGCGCGATGAGGATCGTTTCGTTCATGCGGCGATGATACGTCTGCCCGACGCACGGCCATTGCGTCGGCTGCACGGGCGAGCTGGATGCGCGCAGGCGCCGGTGATGCCCTACGCTCTGCCCCCGGGTTCGGCGCGGTTGCGCA
>CAWADK010000025.1:0-17346 GCA_963780715.1 uncultured beta proteobacterium | reverse complement strand
GTCGCATCAAGCCGTGCGGTGGGGCGATTCCACCGCGGTTGATCGAGGAATTCGCGATTCCGGAGTCACTGCTGGTGGCGCGTATAGCGTCAGCCCGCATGCTGTCGCCCTCGGATCGTCGCGTCGACATGCCGATCAACGGCGGCTTCGTCGGCATGGTGGATCGCGAACACTTCGACGAGTGGTTGCGTGCGCGCGCTGCATCGGTCGGGGCAGTGCGCGCCACGGGCTCCTACCAGTCGATGCGGCGCCTGGATGACGGCCTCACCGTCGTCACCTACCGCGACGAAGCGGGGCAGGACCGTGCGGCCGGTGCCCGTGCGGTGATCGGTGCGGACGGCGCACGCTCCGCGGTGGCGCGTGATGCGGTGGCCTGTGCCGACGAGGGCAGCTTCGTGTTCGCGTATCACGAGATCATCCGCGCGCCGCAGGCGCCGGGCGCCGATTACATGGGAAGCCGTTGCGACGTCATCTATCGGGGCGAGCTGTCGCCGGACTTCTACTCATGGGTGTTCCCCCACGGCGATACCGTCAGCATCGGCACCGGTACTGCGCACAAGGGGTTCTCGATGCGCGATGCCGTCACGCAGCTGCGTCGTGAGATGGGCCTGGAACGCCAGGAGACGCTGCGACGCGAAGGAGCGCCGATTCCGTTACGGCCGTTGCGTCGCTGGGACAACGGCCGCGATGTCGTGCTGGCGGGCGATGCTGCCGGCGTGGTGGCTCCGGCGTCCGGCGAAGGCATCTACTACGCCATGGCGGGCGGACGCATGGCCGCCGCCGCGGTCGAAGACTTCCTGACGACCGGCGATGCACGCGCGCTGGGCAACGCACGCCGCCAGTTCATGCGGGCCCACGGCCGCGTCTTCACGGTGCTCGGCATCATGCAGCGCTTCTGGTACGCCAGTGACGCGCGCCGCGAACGCTTCGTCAGCATCTGCCGCGACAAGGACGTGCAGGAGCTGACCTGGCAGGCCTACATGCACAAGAAGCTGGTGCGGGCGCGGCCGCTCGCGCATCTGCGCATCTTTGCCAAGGACGTCGCACACCTGCTCGGCCTCGCCCGCGTATGACCTTGCGTGCGGCCGAACGCCCGCGGACTGCGGCTCCGGTCGTCGTCGCTGCGCTCGCGGCGCTGGTGGTAGCGGTGCTGGGCGGGCTGATGACTGAACTCGGCGACTGGTACTACGGCCTGCGCCAACCGTCATGGAAGCCACCCGATGTCTTGTTCGGGCCGGCGTGGACGCTGATCTTCGCGCTCGCAGCGATTGCCGGTGTCACCACGTGGCGCGCCATTGAGTCCAGGGCGCAGCGCGAGTGGCTGCTGGTGCTGTTCGCGCTGAATGGCTTTCTCAACGTGCTGTGGAGTTTGCTGTTCTTCCGGTTGCAGCGTCCGGACTGGGCACAGTTCGAGGTCGCATTCCTGTGGCTGTCGATCGTCGCGCTGGTGGTGTTCGTCGGGCGTCACTCGCGCCGGGCGGCCTGGCTGCTGCTGCCGTACCTTGCTTGGGTGTCCTTCGCGGCGCTGCTCAATGGCGCTGTCGTGCGGCTCAACGCCCCGTTCGGAGCGGGTTGAGGGGCGAGGTCCGGGGCAAGGCCACATCGCATGCAGCAGCTCGTCGCCTCCGGCCGAATCGTCGACCTGATCCTCTCGCTGGTCGTCGTCGAAATCGCGGTGCTTGGGTACATCAGGGCGCGCCGAGGCAGCGGCATTGCGTGGCGGGCGCTGCTGCCCAACCTGCTTGCTGGGGCCGCGCTGCTGCTGGCGCTGCGTGCTGCCATCACCGGTGCGGCGTGGCCGTGGATCGCGGCGTGGCTGGCCGTCGCAGGGCTGGCGCATGTGGCTGACCTGCGGACCCGTTGGCAGGGTAAGCGCTGAGCATCCGAGCCCGACCGGCGTGTCCACTGGCACGTCGTTGACTTACCGCAAGGCCGGGTGCTGTCCAGCGCCCCAACAAGCCGTGCCAGCGACGAAATTGAGAGCAAAGGTCTTTCCCGACCGCGTGGATCCCGTTTGACCACGGCGGGCGGGAAACCCTGCTCGGCAACTCCGGCTCCCCGATAGGCAAGCCAATGACCAACGTGCTCCGCCTGGCCTCCCTGGCGCTGCTTTCGTTGCTATGCGCCTGCAGTCATCCTCGTTACTACGTTTCCGCCGAGCAGGCCTTGACGACCGACGGCCACTTCGCTTCCCAAGGGCACTTCGCCGTCTACTACCCGAGCGAGATCGCGCTCGACTTTCACGGCTACGTGGTCGGGATCGAACTGAGCGAGAGAACCGCGCAGCTGCGAGACGGCGACCTGGTGGTGAAGGTACCCACCAAGTCCGGATCGACGATCGCGCGCCTGGCCATTGAACTGCGCGACGGCTCGCCGCAGCCCGATGCGGTTACTCCGAGCAGCTGGGGCCGGGGTCAGGTCCCGGTGATCTCGCAGGTGCTGCGCTACACCGGCAATCCGCTGGGAGCGGGGAACTGCGCGCTCTACAGCGTCTATCAGTCCGCCGGATCAGAGCTGATGGACTTCTGCGACGGCCAGCGGCGTCCTCGCATCGAGGAGTGGGCGACGTATCAGACGGCGTTCACAGACAGCTGGGGCGCGGTCGAGTTACTGAAGGACGCGCTGCGCAAGGATGCCGAGTCCGGCCAGTACACCCACCTGGTCGTTGCGATGATGGGCTGGCGGACGACCCAGGAGGAGGCGATCCGAAATTTCAATTCGCTTGTGCGCACGACCGGGATGGCGGCGAAGGGGGAGTTCCGGCCGCTCTTTGTCGGCATCACCTGGGTTGCGCCGTGGAGCGGGCGGTGGATCGACCCGATCAACGAAGCAGTGTCCTATCCCGAGATCGCCGAACTGGCCGACACTCTTGGACTGACCTGGCTGGGCGTGATCACCGAGGAGGCCGTGCTGCCGCTGAGCGGCAAGCTGCCGGTTTCGTTCCTGACGCACAGCTTCGGTTCGCGTGCGGCCGTGACGGCCGTGTGCGTAGGATCCGTCATCCGGCGCAGTGAGGCCATAGGGCACACGCCCGTGACGGGCTCGGTTGACCGCCTGATCGGATTCCAGGCGGCCTTGTCACTGCAGCGGTTCAGGGATCAGCAGCACTTCATTTACGAAGATGTCCGGTTCCCCGATCGCTGTCCGCGCGCCCGGTCCATCGTGGTCACGACATCCCGACATGACTCCGCCGTACGAACCATCATCTGGGCCGATCTTGCCGGCAACTACCGCTACTACCGATCGTTCTGCCGGAAGAACTCGGAAACGATCGTGAGTTGTGCCGCGGTCGGCGAATCCGGCGCGATCGAAGGGGAGTACGACGAAACGATGAGGGTGCTCTACCTGGATGCCAGCAAGGTGGTCCGCTACACGGCGCCGGGCACCGATGGGAGTGCGCACTCGGACATCTTCCGCCCGCCCGCGGGGCAACTGATCTGGAACCTCATTTCGAAGCATCCGCCCGGCGCTCAGAAGCCGGGCGCGGGTCGCTGAGCAGCCGCTGCATGACGTCATGATCAGCCGTCGCGCGTATCTGAGTGGGCTGGTCGGTGCATTCACCCTCTGCTGGCTGCTGCTCGCAGTCAGTCCGCACGCTCGCGATACCTGGCTGCTGGAAAACCTGCTGGTGGTGGTGGGCGTCGCAGCGCTGCTTGCCAGTCACCGCGCGTTGCCGCTGTCCCGCATCTCCTACACGCTGATCTTCGTGTTCCTGCTGCTGCATTCGATTGGCGCGCATTACACATACTCCCTGGTGCCGTGGGCCGATTGGATGGAAGCTACCGGCCTGGACGCACTGGCACCCGCGGATGCATCTCGCAACCACTTCGACCGGATCGTGCACTTCACCTATGGGTTGCTGCTCGCCTATCCCATTCGAGAGGTCTTCCTGCGCGTCGCGGATCTGCGCGGATTCTGGGGTTACTTTTTCCCCTTGAGCGTCACCTTGTCCACGTCAGTGCTGTATGAACTTGCCGAGTGGGGCGCGGCCGAAGTATTCGGGGGCGATCTTGGTATTGCGTTTGTCGGGGTTCAGGGCGACGTGTGGGACGCGCAGAAGGACATGGCCCTGGCCGGCGTCGGAGCGCTGATCGCGATGGCAATCACCGCCAGCCTGAACTATGGGCTGCAGCGCGACTTCGCCCGCGAGTGGGTGGACAGCCTGCGAGTGAAGTCCGCGGCGCCACTGGGCGAGGATGAACTCGCACGCCTCTGGCGCCTGCGCAAGGCAGGCCGTCGTCGTCGCTGAACGACCACGGTGTACGATCACCGGCCCCGGTCGCCGTGCGGCGACCTCTCGCCCGAGTTTCCATGTCTGCCCATCCGTCCCGCTCGCCTTCACCGTCCAACATCGTGCTGCACACGGTCTCGCGCGTGCTGGAAATTGCCTTTGATGACGGCGCGAGCTTCCGCCTGCCGTTCGAGTTCCTGCGCGTGTATTCCCCGTCGGCCGAGGTGCGCGGACATGGGCCGGGCCAGGAGGTGCTGCAGGTCGGCAAGCGTGACGTGCTGATCAGCGACCTGCGTTCGGTCGGTCACTACGCCATCCAGCCGGTCTTCTCCGACGGGCACGACAGTGGCATCTTCGCGTGGGACTATCTTTACGAGCTCGGCGCCAACCAGCAGCAGCTTTGGAGCGACTACCTTGCGCGGCTCGAGGCCGCGGGAGCGAGCCGCGAGCCGACGGACGCGCCGCCGAGCCCCCCGGCGGCCAGTTGCGCGCGCCACTGAAGTTGGCACCGAGACGCGATGACTGAACGCCAGCGCAAGGCCACGCACTTCGGCTTCGAGGAAGTCGCCGAGGAGGAAAAGGCCACGCGCGTGGCCGGAGTATTCGACTCGGTCGCCAGCCGCTACGACCTGATGAACGATGTCATGTCGGTCGGGCTGCATCGCGTATGGAAGGCGTTTGCGGTGCGCCAGGCCAACGTCCGTCCAGGCATGAAAGTGCTCGACATCGCTGGCGGCACCGGCGATCTGGCCAAGGCCTTCGCGCAGCGCGCCGGGACGAGCGGCGAGGTGTGGCTCACCGACATCAACGGCTCGATGCTTGCCGAAGGTCGTGACCGTATGCTCGACGCGGGATTGACGCTGCCGCTTGCTCAGTGCGACGCGGAAAAGCTGCCCTTTCCCTCCGCGCACTTCGATCTGGTGTCCGTCGCCTTCGGGCTGCGCAACATGACGCACAAGGACGCCGCGCTGGCCGAGATGGCGCGCGTGCTGCGTCCGGGCGGGCGACTGCTGGTGCTGGAGTTTTCCCGCATTTGGCAGCCGCTCGGGCCACTGTACGATGCCTACTCCTTCAACGTGCTTCCCTGGCTCGGCAAGAAGCTCGCTGGCGACAGCGAAAGCTACCGCTACCTCGCCGAGTCGATACGCATGCACCCGCCACAGGACGAGCTCGCGCAGATGATGGAACGTGCCGGCTTCGATCAGGTCCAATGGTTCAACCTGACGGCGGGCGTGTGTGCCCTGCATGTCGGCACCAAGTTCTGAATCTGGAGATCGCATGAACAAGTGGGTTGCAGCAGTCGTCATCGGCGTCATCGCCGCGACCTTCGCACTCGACGCCGACGCGCAACGTCGATTCGGCGGTGGCAAGTCCTTCGGCCGGCAGTCGCCGCCGGTGCAGCAGCGTCAGGCCACACCGCCGGCGCAGTCACCGCAGGCGGCACCGGCACAAAACGGCGCGCAGCAGGCGGCGCCGACCAAGGCGCCGGCCGCCGGTGCGCCGGCCACGGCAGCGCGCCCGGCCAGTCCCTGGCGCGGCGCTCTGATGGGGCTGGCCGCCGGCCTCGGCATCGCGGCGCTCGCCTCCTGGCTCGGTTTCGGTGAAGCGCTGACGATGTTCCTGACCGTGCTGCTGATCGGCATGGCGCTGATGATGCTCGTCAGTTTCCTGCTGCGCCGTTCGCGGCCGACCCCGATCCCGGCTGCCGCAGGGCGTGGCCCCGGCACCTACTCCAACGTCGGCTACGAGACGTCGCCGGCGCCAGCGCAGGCTGCCTGTGCAACGCACGAGTGTCTCGCCGCAGGCGGCCGGGGCAAGGCCCGGCTCGGCGATGGATCAGTTCATGCGAGGTGGCGCGGCCACCACGCCGTGGGGCATTCCGGCCGGGTTCGACACGGCGCAGTTTCTCGCGCATGCCAAGGAGCACTACGCGCGCCTGCAGCGTGCGTGGGACAGCCGCAACCTCGACGAGATCGCCGAGTTCACGACCAACGACATGTTCATCGCGTTGACGCACGAAATGCACGACCGCCCGGACCACACCCGCACCGAGGTCGTGTCGCTCGATGCCGAACTGCTCGGCATCGAATCGAACGCCGACGAGCATGTGGCGAGCGTGAAGTTCGACGGCACCCTGCGTGTCGATGGTGAGGTCGAGCGTGTCTCCGAAGTCTGGAACCTCACCAAGCCGGTCAGTGGTCAGGGCGGATGGGTGCTGGCCGGGATCCAGCAGATGGCGTGACGGTCCCGCGCGGCCGCATCGCGGCCGGCTGGAAGATCGGGGCGCTTCGGCGCCCCTTTTTCTGTCCGCCTCCACTGGCTGCGTAAACTTCCCGCATGATCGAACAACTGACGACGACTGCCGCGCTCGGCGTTCTCAACCGGATGCTCACGCGCGAGCAGTGGGCGCGCGAACGGCTGGCGCCCTTCGCAGGGCGTGTCGCGCGCTTCGAGGCGCCCCCCTTCGCGCTCGCGTTCCGGATCGACGATGGCGGTGTCTTTGCCGATGCCGGGCGCCTGGAGCCGGCCGTCACCGTCGGCGCCGATCTCGCGGCGCTGCCACTCGCACTCGGCGACCCGCAGGCGATGATGCGCAACGTTTCGCTGAAGGGCGATGCCGACTTCGCCCAGGCCCTCGCCTTCGTGCTGCAGAACCTGCGCCCGGAGCCGGAGGAGGAGTTGTCGCGCTTCGTCGGCGATGTCGCGGCACAGCGCATCGTGGGGTTCCTGCGCAGCAGCGCGTCGCACTGGCGCGAGCTGGCCGAGCGCATGCTCGAAAACAGCGCCCATTACCTCGTCACCGAGAATCCGATGATCGTCGGCCGCGACGAGGTGGGCGAGTTCAACGCCGATGTTGCGCGCCTGCGCGACGACGTGGCTCGGCTCGAGAAGCGGGTCGAACTGCGCGAGCGTTCGCGCACGTAACTGACTTTCGCGGGCCGCCAATCGGCGGCTCGTACAATCGCCGCCATGCGCCTGCTGCGCCTTGCCCGCATCTTCACGGTCGTCTGGCGCTATCGCCTCGACGAGATCGTCGTATCCAGCCTGAAGAACCCGACGCTCGTCCGTTTTGTGCGCTGGACGACGTTCGGTGCTCCGCGCGAAACACGCGGCGTGCGGCTGCGCCAGGCGCTCGAGGATCTCGGTCCGATCTTCGTCAAGTTCGGCCAGGTGCTGTCGACGCGCCGCGACCTGCTGCCGCCCGACGTGGCCGACGAACTCGCCAAGCTGCAGGACCGCGTGCCGCCGTTTGCATCGGACGTGGCGCGGCGCGAGATCGAGCGTGGGCTGGGCCGGCCGATCGACTCCGTCTTCACGGACTTCGAGGACGAGCCCGTCGCCTCCGCGTCGATCGCGCAGGTGCATTTCGCCGTCATGAAGGACGGCCCGCACGCCGGCAAGGAAGTCGCCGTCAAGGTGCTGCGGCCGAACATGCTGTCCGCGATCGACAAGGATCTGTCGCTGCTCGAAACCGGCGCCACGCTGGTCGAGAAACTCTGGCGCGACGGCAAGCGCCTGCGCCCGCGCGACGTCGTGCGCGAGTTCGATACCTACCTGCACGACGAACTCGACCTGAATCGCGAGGCGGCCAACGCGTCGCAGCTGCGGCGCAACTTCGCCGGCTCGCCGCTGCTGGTCGTGCCCGAGATGTACTTCGACTACTGCGCCGACAACGTGCTGGTGATGGAGCGCATGCACGGCATTCCGGTGAGCCAGATCGACCGGCTGACCGAGGCCGGCATCGACCTGAAGAAGCTGTCGCGCGACGGCGTGACGCTGTTCTTCACGCAGGTGTTCGACCACGCGTTCTTCCACGCCGACATGCACCCGGGCAACATCCTGGTCGGCATCAACGGCGACCAGTTCAACAAGTACATCGGGCTCGACTACGGCATCGTCGGCACGCTGACCGAGACCGACAAGAACTACCTGGCGCAGAACTTTCTCGCGTTCTTCCGGCGCGATTACAAACGCATCGCCGAGCTGCACGTGGAATCCGGCTGGGTGCCGGAGGGCACGCGCATCAACGAGCTCGAAGGCGGTATTCGCGCCGTGCTCGAGCCGGTCTTCGACAAGCCACTGAAGGACATTTCGCTCGGCGTCGTGCTGCTGCGACTCTTCCAGGCGTCGCGCCGCTTCAACGTCGAGATCCAGCCGCAGCTGGTGCTGCTGCAGAAGACGCTGCTCAACGTCGAGGGGCTCGGTCGCCAGCTCGATCCGGAACTCGACCTGTGGAAGACCGCCAAGCCCTTTCTCGAGCGCTGGATGGAGCAGCAGGTCGGCATGCGCGGGCTAGAGGCCAAGCTGCGGCAGGAGGCGCTGCAGTGGAGCTATCTGCTGCCGCAACTGCCGCGCCTGATGCACGGCGCGCTGACGCGCCACAGCGAAGCCGACCGGCTGATCGAGGAAGTGCGCGAGCTGCGCCGCGAGCAGCGCGTGACCAACCGCTGGTACGCCGTGGCGACCGCGCTGCTGGTCATCGTCGTCGGCCTGGCCGCGTGGGCGATCTTGCGCGTCTGATGCCGATGCCTCCGCAAGCGCGAGAAGCGCCCGAATTTCGCCTTTGTATTAGGCCAATCGCGGCATTGACCGCGGGCGCTCCTGCCGCTATCTTGCGACCTTCCCTTCCTGCGTCTTCCGCCGTCACCATGACCTTCTTCCTGCGCCGTGCGCCGGCGAGCGCTTTCCTGTGCACGGCCTTGTTGCTGTCAGGCTGCGGCGGAGATTCGGCGTCCGGTCCAACCGGACCGACCGCGCCGCCGATCAGCCCGAGCCCGACCTGCACCAACGCGGCTCAGCCCTTCAGCGTCGTTGCGGATGCATCCGTGGCGGTCCTCCGCACCGCGGGCGCCGTGGTGGCCGGCTGCAGCGGCGCCCTGAGCAACGTGTCCTGGCAGCAGACCGGCGGGCCAGCCGTGACGCTGCTGTCGGCGCGCACGCAGGCGATCAGCTTCGATCCGCCGGGCACCGGGACCTACACCTTCAATGTGTCGTTCGTCGATGCCGGCGGGTCGGCGCGGACGGCGACCGCAACCATCAACGTCAATGCGACCACGCCAGTGTCGGTCGTCGCGCGCGGTGACCAGGCCGTGCGCGCCGGTGGCAAGGCCTCGGTGCGCGCGTGGCCGGCGGCGGCCAGCGGCGAGACCCTGACGTGGACGCAGACGGCCGGGCCTGCGGTCACGCTCGACAGCAGCGACCCCAATCGCATCATCTTCACGGCGCCGGCCGTGACGAAGGACACGGCGCTCGTGTTCCGCGTGACCCGCACGGGAGCCAGCGGGACCGACAGCGACGACGTCATGGTGCTGGTCGAGGCGCATCCGCAGGCGCCAGCGGGCATCGATGCCTATGTCTTCAGCGACATGCACGTGTCGCGCGTCTACCCCTACAAGGCGTCGAGCCCCTACGCCGGCGTGCTGGCCGGCTGCGTCTACAACGCGCAGCTGCAGTACACCGGTGCCGGCGTCAATTCCTGCTCGCTGACAACGCTGCCCCTGCTGCACACCACGACGAGCGGCAATGTGCCGACGGTGGCGCAGATCATGGACCGGGTGCTGGTCTCGCACGACTGGATGGGCAGGAACTTCGAAGACTTTGTGCGCGCCAACCAGGACAAGACCGACCTGCTGCGCCTGTTCAACGGCGTCACCGCGATCGTCATCGGTGCGCACGTACGGCCGAGCTTCTACTACGCGCTGACCGGTGCGATCTACCTCGATGCCGACAACTTCTGGCTGACGGCCGACGAGCGCGACGTCATCGACGAAGCGCCGGACTTCCGTTCCGCGTTCGACCGCGACCTGCAGTACTCCGGCGTGTGGCGCTATGCGAACAGCATGAACCAGAACATCTTCCTGCCGTTCTCGGCCGCGTCGCGGATTCCGCGCGACCTTGCCTACCTGCTGCAGGAGTCGGGCTGGCTGATGTATCACGAGCTGGCGCATGCGTCGGACTTCGTGCCGGTGTCGGTCCGCGGGTCACTCAATGCGTCGACGTCCCTCTGGGCCAACATCGCGCCGCGGTATCTGGGCTCCCAGTTGCCATCGGATCAGTTGACCACGATGTTTCCGCTCACGTCGCCGCAGATGAAGGCGCTGGCGCAGGTCAAGTTCGTGACCGGGCCTGTTGCCGACACGACGCTCGTGAACGGCATTCCGTACTCGACCCTCCGGGTCTGGTCGCCGAACGAGGTCGCTGGCTTCTTCGCCGCGGACCGGGCAACGGACGAGTACAACTACACGACGACGCGCGAGGACATCGCGATGACCTTCGAAGAGGTCATGATGGTCCGCAACCACGCCTGGCGGCGCGATGTCGCGATCACCGACAAGATCGCGGCGACGACGACCAGCGACACGCTCACCGTGCGCTGGGGCCAGCGCGGCCGGGTCGGCGAGGCGGCGATCAAGCCGAGGGCACAGTTCGCCGTCGATCAACTCGCGCCGTGGGTGCTGCAGGCCGATCCGAACGCCGTCACCAACCTTCCCGCACCGATTGCGATGCGCCCCGGCCAGAGCTGGGCCGCCAACCTCGTGCTGCCGGCGCCGCCGGCGATGGCGACCGCCCAGGCCCTGCGGGGGCCGCGGCTGTCGAGCGAGCAGGAGCAGATCCTGCTGCGGCGGGCGGTCAGCCGCCAGTTGATCGGCATCGCGGGACCGGCCATGCAGCACTCGACGCCGAACGAGCGGGCGCTCCAGCGGCTGCAGCGCTGATCGCCTCGCTCCGGCGCCTGCTGCCGGGCACCGCGCGCCGGAAGGCATGTAGCGCGGCGCGCGTTGCCGCATAATCGCGCGAATTTTTTACCGGGCCCGCCATGACCCTGATTGCCTTCGTCGCGCTGTACCTGCTCGTCTCCGTCGCGATCGGCCTGTACGCCGCCACGCGGGTGAAGAACACCGCCGACTACGCGGTGGCGGGGCGTTCGCTGCCGCTGATCATGATCGTCACCACGACGTTCGCGACGTGGTTCGGGTCCGAGACGGTGCTCGGCATCCCGTCGAAGTTCGTCGAGGGCGGGCTGGGCAAGACGGTCGAAGACCCGTTCGGCGCGGCGTTCTGCCTGATCTTCGTGGGCATGTTCTTCGCCCGCAAGCTCTACAACATGAACCTGCTGACGATCGGCGACTTCTACCGCCAGCGCTTCGGCAAGGGTGTCGAGATCTTCAGCGCGGCCGTCATCATGATCTCCTACCTCGGCTGGGTGGCCGCGCAGATCACCGCGCTGGGGCTGGTGTTCCACCTGCTCTCCGGCGGCGGGATCTCGACCGTGCAGGGCATGGCGCTCGGCACCGCCATCGTGTTCATCTACACGGTGTTCGGCGGCATGTGGTCGGTTGCGCTGACCGACTTCCTGCAGATGATCATCATCGTCGTCGGGCTCTCGCTGATCGCGTGGTTCGCGGCCGACCTTGCCGGCGGGACCGCCAAGGTCATCGACTACGCCGCCGGCAAGGACATGTTCCAGTTCTTTCCCGAGCCGACGCTGCATGCGTGGCTCTTCTGGCTCGGCGCCGCCATCACGATCATGATCGGCTCGATCCCGCAGCAGGACGTGTTCCAGCGCGTGATGTCGGCGAAAAACGCCGACACCGCCGTCAAGGGACCGATCATCGGCGGCATCTCGTACCTGGCCTTTGCCTTCGTGCCGATGTTCATCGGTGTGTCGGCCTTCATCGTGATGCCCGAAGTCGCCGCGCAGCTGGCCGCGGAAGACTCGCAGAAGATCCTGCCGACGCTGGTGCTGGAACGCATGCCGGTCTGGCTGCAGGTCATGTTCTTCGGCGCGCTGCTGTCGGCCATCATGTCGACGGCCTCGGCCACGCTGCTGGCGCCCTCGACGACCTTCGTCGAGAACATCCTGAAGAACTTCCACGCACTGCCCGACAAGCGCGAGCTGCGCGCGATGCGCATCACCGTGTTCGTCTTCACCGTCTGCGTGCTCGTCTACTCGATCCTGATGGAAGGCACGCCGATCTACGAGCTGGTCGCGATGGCCTACCAGTTCCCGGTCGTCGGTGCGTTCTGGCCGCTCGTGTGTGGCCTGTACTGGAAGCGGGCGACGACGCAGGGCGCGATCTGGTCCATCGTGCTCGGCATGAGCACCTGGGCCATCCTGGCGGCCACACCGCTCGGTGAAGTGTTCCCGTCGGTGCTCGGCGGTTTCATCCTGGCCGGCATCGGCATGGTGGCCGGCTCGTTGCTGCCGACCCAGGGCAACGTGGCGCACCGCGCCCGTACCGCTTCACATGGCCCGCACTCGCATGCCGGGCACGGCCATCGTTCCACGCAGCCGGAAGGACACCGCGCCGCGCGGTGACGGCGCGCGGCCGGCGTTCAACCCGGCAGCTGGAACGATCCGCTCCGAGGCGAGCGCGACGAAGTCCTGCGCGAAGCTCGCCAGCCGGCTCGCGAGCTTCGACTTCTGTTCCGCCGTGGCGGCGTTGACGAGCTGTGCCACCAGTTCGGCATTGACCGTGCGGAACTCGATGACGCGGGCGCGCCGTTCCGGATCGGCCGGAAGCTGCAGCTGCGCGAAGTAGGCGCGCAGCCAGCCGGCGGCGACCTCCTCGTTCGGGCGCTCGGCCTGGATCCGCTGCACGAGGGCGATCATGTCGCGCTGCCGCCGCTCGCGCTCGTCGAGCCACCAGCCCGCGCTGTCCGGCCGCTTCGCGAGCGATGCGCGGACGAGTTCCAGCTGCTCGCGGGTCAGGCTGCCGAACCAGAAGTCGGCGCGCTCCGCGTACTTCTTGACCCGGTCGTCGAGCGTCTCCTTGCCTGCGAGCTGCGCCAGCTCGCGGCGTGCCTTCGCGTTGTCACTGGCGAGCTTGCGCTGCATGCGCGCGATCTGCTCGGGCGTCAGCGTGAGCGCGAGCTGGGCGAGGTCGGGCGCGGCACGCTCGCCCACGGCCGCCAGCCGCGCATTGATCGCGTTGCTGAACGCGAGCACGTCGGCCGCCGTCACCGGGCCTTCGAGCCGCTGGCGCGTGGTCTCGGCCAGCTGCGCATAGTCGCGCAGCTGCGTCGCGCGATGCCATGCGATCAGCGTGCCGGCGCGCTCCTTGACCAGCTGTTCCTGCTCGGGTGAAAGTCCGACGTAGCCGTCGATCGTGTAGACGAGCAGCGTGTCGGCGTTGTTGTAGCCGAGCCGTACTCCAGCGCTGCAGCCGGCAAGCAGCAGCGCTGCCAGCAGCAGCCAGCAGCGGAGTCGAACGAGCGGTGACTTAGAATCGCTGCGCAATCAACGATCTCCTGCGCAATGAACATCGTGATTCTGGCGGCCGGGCAAGGCAAGCGGATGAAATCCGCGCTGCCCAAGGTGCTGCATACGATCGCCGGCCGGCCGATGTTATCCCACGTGCTCGAGACGGCGCGCAGCGTTGGCGCGGACGCGGGATCGGTGCGGCCGATCGTCGTTGTCGGCCACGGCGGCGATGCGGTGCGCGCGGCATACGCGGGCGCCGATGATCTCGTGTTCGTCACGCAGCCGACACAACTTGGCACCGGCCATGCGGTACGGCAGGCGGTGCCGCATCTGGACGATGCCGGCCCCACGCTGGTGCTCTACGGCGACGTACCGCTCACCACCGCCGCCACGCTGCGGCAACTGGTCGCGGCGGCCGGCAGCGGCGTGGCGCTGCTCACGGTGCGCCTGGCCGACCCGTCTGGCTACGGCCGCATCGTCCGTGATGCCGGCGGCAGCGTCGTGCGCATCGTCGAGGAAAAGGACGCGACAGCGGCCGAGCGTGCGATCGACGAGATCAACACCGGCATCCTCGTCGCGCCGACGGCGCAACTGAAGACGTGGCTGGCGTCGCTGTCCAACCGCAATGCGCAGGGCGAGTACTACCTGACTGACGTGATCGCGCAGGCGGTCGCGGCGGGCGTGCCCGTCGCGGCCGTCGTACTGGCGGACCCCGACGAGGCGCTGGGCGTCAACAGCCCGGCGCAGCTGGCCGAAGTCGAGCGCATCGCGCAGCGGCGCACGGCGACAGCGCTGATGGAAGGCGGCGTGCGGCTCGCCGATCCGGCGCGGATCGACGTGCGCGGCTCGGTAGAAGCCGGCGCCGATGTGTTCATCGATGTCGGCTGTGTATTTGAAGGGCGCGTCGTGCTCGGCGACGGCGTGCGCATCGGCCCGAACAACCTGCTGCGCGATTGCACGATCGGCGCCGGAACCGAGGTGTTCGGCTTCTGCTACCTCGAGAGTGCGACGATCGGCACCCAGGCGCGCATTGGCCCGTTCGCGCGCATGCGCCCGACCGTGACGCTGGGCGACGAGGTGCACATCGGCAACTTCGTCGAAGTGAAGAACTCGCAGCTGAGCGCCGGCTCCAAGGCGAACCATCTCGCCTACGTCGGCGACGCTGCGGTCGGCCAGCGCGTCAACATCGGCGCCGGCACGATCATCGCCAACTACGACGGCGCGAACAAGCACCGCACAGTGATCGGCGACGACGCGCACACCGGATCGAACTCGGTGCTGGTGGCGCCGCTCGACATCGGCGCCGGCGCCACGATCGGAGCGGGTTCCACGATCAGCAAGGATGCACCGGCCGGCAAGCTGACAGTCGCGCGCGCCAAGCAGGTGACGCTCGATCACTGGAAACGGCCGACGAAGAAGTCGAAGTAGACGCGGCCACGCCGTGCGGGACTCTGCGGCGGCCTCGTCGCGCTAGACGGGCAGCGCCGGCGCGAACTTCACGCGCCTGACCGAGAAGAAGCTGCGCACGTTGCGCACGTTGTTGGCTGCCGTGAGCGTGCGATGCACGAAGGCGTGATACGCCGCCATGTCGGGCACGAACACCACGAGCACGAAGTCGGGTCCGGTGGCCACGCGATAGCACTGCTGCACCACCGGGTCTGGTCCGATCAGCGCCTCGAAAGCGGCCTGTGCCTCGGCGCTTTGCACATCGAGCGTCACCTCGAGGATGGCGGTGAGTCCGGCCAGAGCGTCCGGCGACACCATCGCCATCTGGCGTTCGATGACACCCGATTCCACCAGGCGCCGGACACGCCGCAGGCAGGTGGCCGGCGAAATGTGCGCTGCCCGGGCCAGTGCCTCGTTAGTGCGCGCGCTGTCCTCCTGCAGCAGTGCGAGCAGCCGACGATCGGTGGCGTCCAGTGGCACGGCGGTGGGCGTCGTCATGCGGAGAAGTGGTCAGAAATCGAGTCAACGCGCAAGATTATTGCATGAGTGACCCGCTGTGCAAGACTCTTGCACAGAATCGATAGATTCGAAAGCCTATTCCGTCAGGTTCCGCCTACGATGCGCGCCGTCATCCAGGGAGTGCGTCATTCATGTGCGGCATCGTCGGTGCGGTTTCCCAGCGCAACATCGTTCCCATCCTCATCGAGGGTCTGAGGCGCCTCGAATACCGCGGCTATGACTCGTGCGGCGTCGCGGTTCATGCCGACGGCGTGCTCAAGCGCGCCCGCAGTGTCTCGCGCGTGGCGGAACTCGACTCGCAGGCGCATGAGCTGGGCGCGTTCACCGGCATCGCGCACACCCGCTGGGCCACGCACGGCGCACCCAGCACGGCCAA
This sequence comes from uncultured beta proteobacterium, assembly GCA_963780715.1. Classification (GTDB taxonomy): domain Bacteria; phylum Pseudomonadota; class Gammaproteobacteria; order Burkholderiales; family Burkholderiaceae_F; genus JALORV01. Next base: position 1,569 of record CAWADK010000025.1, on the reverse strand, counting down.
TGCGCATCCGCACTTTTCCGCCGGCCCGGTGCAGGCGCGCGGCGCACTCGACAAGTCCGCGCGCAGCGCCCGCGTCGCACTGGTGCACAACGGCATCATCGAGAACTACGAAGAGCTGCGCACGCGCCTGAAGGCGAGTGGCTACGCGTTCGAGAGCCAGACCGACACGGAGGTCATCGCCCACCTGATCGACAGCCTGTACGAAGGCGATCTCTTCGATGCCGTCCAGCGTGCCGTGCGCGAACTGCGCGGCGCCTATGCGATTGCGGTGTTCTGCCGCGACGAACCGCATCGCGTCGTCGGTGCGCGCGCCGGCTCGCCGCTGGTGGTCGGCATCGGCGACGGCGAGAACTTCCTCGCGTCGGACGCGATGGCGCTCGCAGGCACGACCGACCAGGTCATCTACCTCGAGGAAGGCGACGTCGTCGACGTCCAGCTCGCGCGGGTGTGGGTCGTTGATCGCGACGGCCGACCGGTCACGCGCGAGGTCAAGACCGTGAATGCCGGCCTCGGCGCGGTCGAGCTCGGCCCCTACCGCCACTACATGCAGAAGGAGATCTTCGAGCAGCCGCGCGCCATCGGTGACACGCTCGAAACCGTCACGGCCATCGAGCCCGCGTTGTTCGGTGAGGCCGCGGTCGATGTGTTGCCACGCGTGAGTTCGGTGCTGATACTGGCCTGCGGCACCAGCTACTACGCCAGCAGCGTCGCGCGATACTGGATCGAGTCCATCGCGCAGGTGCCGGTCACCGTCGAGATCGCCAGTGAGTACCGCTACCGGGTCTCCGTGCCGGATCCGGCTGCGCTGGTGGTCGTCGTCTCGCAGTCGGGTGAGACGGCCGACACGCTGGCAGCGCTCAAGCACGCCAAGAGCCTCGGCATGCACCGCACGCTTGCCGTGTGCAACGTTGCCACCAGCGCGATGATGCGTGAGACCGCGCTCCAGTTCCTGACGAAGGCCGGCGCCGAGATCGGCGTGGCGTCGACCAAGGCCTTCACGACGCAGCTGGTCGGGCTCTACCTGCTCGCCAACGCGATCGCCAAGGCCCGGGGCCGGCTGTCACCCGAACGTGAACAGGCCGCGATCCGCCGGCTGCGACACCTGCCGGCGGCCGTCGGTAGCGTGCTTGCGCTCGAGCCGCACATCATCGCCTGGAGCGAGACCTTCGCGCGCGTCGAGAACGCGCTCTTCCTCGGCCGCGGCCTGCACTATCCGATCGCGCTCGAAGGCGCGCTGAAGCTCAAGGAGATCAGCTACATCCATGCCGAGGCCTACCCCGCCGGGGAACTCAAGCACGGCCCGCTCGCACTCGTGACCGAGGCCATGCCGGTCGTGACGGTGGCGCCCAACGACGAGCTGCTCGAAAAACTCAAGAGCAACATGCAGGAAGTGCGCGCGCGCGGCGGGCACCTCTACGTCTTCGCGGACGCCGACACGCAGATCGACTCCAGTGAGGGTATCCACGTCATCCGCCTGCCCGAGCACTACGGCGACCTGTCGCCGATCCTGCACGTCGTGCCCCTGCAACTGCTCGCGTATCACACGGCGGTGGCGCGCGGAACCGATGT
>CAWADK010000024.1:0-287902 GCA_963780715.1 uncultured beta proteobacterium | reverse complement strand
CACTCATACTGCTTGCCGCGAGCGAGCGGCGTGTCGAACTCATAGAACGGTTGCGGCAACGCTTCTACGTAGGAGACGAGCTTCCCACTCAGTACGGCACTCAGACCCAGAAACGGTGCCTGGATCGACTCGTAGACGGCAAGGTCGTATGTCACGCCCCTGCGATCGACCGGCGACCACTCGAGTCGCGGCGTGAGGCTGTCGACTTTGGGAAAGCCCAGTGCGGCTTGAACTGGACTGAGTGGCTTGACTCCTTGATTCGAAACGTCGCACTCGGTGCCCCACTCGGTCGCCGCGCACACGCTCGTCATCCGCCGATAGCTGCCCAGCTTCTCCTCCGACTTCATCAAGGCGACCGTCGTCTTCACCCCGCTCTTGGCGAACTCGGCTCCGAACTCCTTCTCGGCATCCGCATAGGCATCGTGGATCTGCCATCCATACCGTCCATCGGAGGAGAGGATGTGGGCACCGCCGATGTAGACCGCCTCGCCGGAATCGGGTACCGAAAAACTGAGCCAAAGGCGCCCCGTCTCATTCAGATAGTTGTACCCGACGATCACGTACTCCCCGGATGGCAGCGACCAGTTGAAAGTGCCGCGCCCGCCGATGAAGAACTTCTGGTGAATCTCGCCTGTCCGCTGCGAACGAACGAACAACAGAAATCGAAAGAAACCAAACTCGACTTCCTTCCCCTTGTAGAAATAGCGCAAGCGCCCGAATGCCTGGCCGGTGGCGGCGACGGACGTCCCTCCAGCACTTGGGGTGTGCCCGACCAGGAATCCCGCCGCCGACTGCTGGATCCATACTGCTGCAGCTGGCGACGAATATCGCGGCCGCGCACATGACCACCTTCAGTGCCCACGGCAACCCAGGACGTGCCGCCATGCTCTCCCTCCCGTCGTCATGAGCCGGGCCAGGCAAACGGACCGAAGGTTGCGCGCGCATCGTCACGGCTGGCGGACGCTGCAAAGGACGCACAACGGACGGCGAAGGCAACCACCTTCAGCTCGGAGACTGAAGTACACCCTAGGGAACTCGTCGCACCCGTGACTTGACGCAGCATAAGTCGCCGTCAATGCCGGGACGGCATCGGAGGTGGCTTCGCAGTCGCCGCTGGACTCTCAAGCGCCTTGCGGATCAGGGGCACCGTCCGGCCTGCCGACCTGACGGCGAATTGCCTGACTTGCAGCAGCTACTACAGGTGTCGGTCGCCGCCGGAGCGCTTTGATCGGAGTCAGATGCAACGTGGATGGCTAACTAGCAGCCCGCATAACGGGCTGGAGGCGTCGACTTCGGCGTCCGCTTTCAAGCACATCGCCCATGCTCCGTAATCGTCGGTTCCTGGCCGCACACTGCCTCCGCAAGAGGTCAGCCCGGTTCATGTAGTCCCGCTCGTGCCTTTCCGAGCAGCACTTCCTTCATGTCGCCTCGGGCCTGCCCGGTCACAACGAGAAGGTAAGCCGTCAAAGAAGACTACCCCCAAATATGGCAAGCACGCCGAGCAGCAAACCCGCGCTCGAGAATCGGTGCCGCCAGGCAACCCAAAGCGCGGAGAGCAAAAGCAGGAACATGAAATCAAGGTTGAACTGACCGGGCCAGCCCACGGCCGCCATGTCGCCGAAGAAGACTTTGAGAAGGCCCATGCCATGGTTCGCGATGACGATGGCCGTATAGCCGGCGAGAATTGCCCACAGCAAAATCAGTAACGCACGAAACGCAGTCAATGAATGCCCCTTTCGTTGTTCACGAGTCAAAGGCGTGAGCGGTTCTGCTTTCGGGCGATTCTCTTGTCCACGCCGTCACGTCGGCAAGTGGCCGGCTACCGCCCCGGATTGGCTACTGCTGCGGGCTCGGATATGGCCCGTTAATCTCGGGTGCCCATAGCCACCCACAAGTCTCGGGCGTCTTACAGCCGACACGCTGCCAGGACTCGCTGCCCGGTGGGGCGACTGTGGAGCCGCACCGGTGGCATCGCCACGCAGCCTAACCGCGTCACCGAGCACGCAATTGCGGTGGTCCATAAGAGCGCAAGCGACTGGGCGCGGGACCATCCGGGCGATTCCAATTCGGATCGTAGTGACGCTTGACTTTCGCTGCGCGCTGGAGGTGCGAGGCGCTCGGCGCCCTGCGGTGTCAGCACAAGGGACGGAGACCTCTCGCTCGGCAATGAACGAAGGGCGGCCTTTGCATCAACGTCTTGTGCCGCGCTGACAACTGGCGTTGACCCAAGAACGGCCAAACAGACAATGGCGAGGAACCTCATCGCATTCCAGTCCCTGTCCCGGAGATGAGATTTTCTCCCTTGGCTCCGATGTCCGCAATGGGGCTGTTTGAGCGCCGCACGTCAACTTCTGCTTCTGGCCGCGCGCGGCCGAGCTTGGATGAACCGACTCCATCTGCGAAGCTTGCTTCGTCCGCGCGACCGAGTCAAACATGGAAGCCAAGGCTGCGTTCAACCCAGTACTCCTCAACATTCCGGATCATTTCGAGACCGAACGGTTGCTGATGCGGGCACCGCGACCAGGCGACGGAGCGATCGTCAACGAGTCGTTGCTCCAGACGCTCGAGGACATTCGTCGTTTTCCAGCTTCGATGATCTGGGCTATGGAGGACCAACCCGTCGAGAAGACGGAGGAGTTCGCGCGACGCGGCGCCGCAAGCTGGCTACTTCGAGCTGACTTCCCGATGTTGGGGTTCCGGCGCGATACCGGCGAGCATGTTCTGAACTGCGGCCTGCACAGGTTCAATTGGGAAACGCGCGTCTTTGAGATCGGTTGGTGGTGCCGGAAGCGCTTCCAGGGCCAAGGCTTCGCAACGGAGGCGGCCCGCGGCGTTGTGGAGTTCGCCTTCAAGCACCTCGGAGCGCGGCGAGTCTGGTGTGGAGCGGACGATTAGAACGAACGAAGTTGGCGCGTTGCGGGGGCGGCTTGGCTTCGAGCACGAAGGCACATTGAAAAGCGAACGCTGCGATCCGGACGGTACGCGCAGGACGATGCGCGTCTATGCGATGACGCGGTAAAAGCGTCCGCTGTCGGGATGATTGGCGACCCGAGCCACTTGGCCGCTGCTGGCCGACGGCCGAAGGTGTCAATTGCTTTGCGTCCGGCCGGGTTCGTAGAGCACGAGACCCCGATAGACCGCGGAGTGCGCCGGGGTAGATACTCCAAGCTCGATTCCAAGCCCATGCACTCGGCCGCTGAGCCAGCGCAGTTCGAGACGGTTCCCTCGCTCGAGGTCTTCGGCCATCGACGAACGAAATGACGGTGGCATCGCTGCCAGCTTGCCCATGACTGCCTCAGCCAACTCCGCCTTAACGGGAACGCCACTGGCTTGCGCCACGGCAATGGCTTCCTCGATCAGTTGACGCTGAAACGCTTTGGTCTCCGAATGTCCAAGGATTGTCCCCATATCTGCACGCAGCAGAGAAGTCGCGCCGGAGAGCGAGGCCAGCGCGATGAACTTCTCCCAAATGGTCTGCATCGCATCATCGCTAAGCGTTACGGAAAGCCCGGCTAGTCCCCTCGTTGCCCTCTCCAACTGAGCCATCACTGCATCGCCTCCAGCCCGGTCGGCAACGACCGCGTGCAATCCCCCTGGTGAGCGAATCACCCCCGGATGGGCGATGACTGCGGAGACATAGATGACCCCACCCAGGACCGACGTCGACGGCGCGCAATGACTACGGATCATCGCGACACTATCGATGCCGTTCTGCAGCGTGAGAACGCGCGTTCCGGGCCCTACGAGGGGTGCCATTGACCGCGCCGCACTGTCTGTATCGAAAAGCTTGACGGCAAATATGACGAGGTCGACCGGCCCGACGCTCGATGGAGCGTCCGTTGCCGACACACGCGTCAAGTGCAACGGCAGGTCGGGATGCTCGATGCGCAACCCCTCGCGCCGAATCGCCTCGAGATGCGCGCCGCGTGCGATGAACGTCACGTCCTCACCCGCCTGCTGCAACCAGGCCCCGGCATAGCCGCCGACACCCCCCGAACCCACAATCGCAATGCGCATCACCTGTCCTACCCGATAACTCAGGGCGTTACGACCGAGCGTTCTGAATTCTCGGGCCGAACTGCAACTAGACGCTTTCCGATTGCGTCGGAGCTAACTGCATGTCAGCTATGCGGCGATTTTGCCCGGTCGGGGAAACGGCGGCTACTGGCCGATAGCCCTTACTTGGCGGCGATCACCATGATCTCGACCAGCGCGTTCGGATCGGCCAGCTTGGCCTCGACGCACGCGCGTGCCGGCAAGTGGTTCTTGTCGACCCACTCGGCCCACACCTCATTCATTGGCGCGCGGTTGCGAATGTCGGTGACCCAAATGTGGCACTGCAGGACCTTGGATTTGCTAGAGCCGCACTTCGCAAGAAGTCGATCGATCTCGCCGAGGACCTCCCTGGTTTGACCCTTAATGTCTTTACTCAAGTCCCTGGCGACAATCCCCGCCAAGTACACGGTCCCACCGTGCTCTACCGCTTGCGAAAGAATGGCGCTCTGGTCATGTCGCGTGATGTTCACAAATCGGCTCCTGCGAGTAAGAAAGTGTCGGCGGAGGATCCGCGGGCTGGACTTGGCTTGGCTTCAAGTGGCACCTTCTCCGCCCGAAATTCGCCGCCGTAGCGTCGGCAGCCCAACACCGGCGGCGTCGAAGCCGCCATCGACGGCCAGCACCTGGCCGTTGACGAAGCGCGCCGCATCGCTGCAGAGGAAACCGACAACCTCGGCCATTTCATCGGTTGTGCCGTAGCGGCCGAGCGGGATCGCGTCGTAGTAGTCGGAGCGGATCGCGACGCTGTGCACGAGCTTGGCCATCTCGGTGTCGACGGGTCCCGGAGCGATGACGTTGACGCGCACGCCGAGGTTGCCGAGCTCGACGGCGTGCTGTTTGGTCATGTGGATCAGTGCCGCCTTGCTGGTTCCGTACGCCACGCGCAGCGTGCTGGCACGCAAGCCGGAAATCGAGGCGATGTTGACGATGGCACCACGGCCACGCTGCGCCATCCACGCGCCAAAGGCCTGCGTGCAAAGAAAGGCTCCGTCAAGATTGGTGGCCAGCACCGTGCGCCAATCGTCGAACGTCGTCTCGAGCACCGGCTTGAACACAGCGACGCCGGCGTTGTTGACCAGCGCGTCGACACGGCCGAAGCGCGCGATCACATCCTCGGCCGCCTGCGCGACCTGCGCCGGGTCCGACACGTCGCAGTAGACGGCGAGCACCCGCTCGGGCATCGCCAACTCGGCAACGGTGCGCTCGAGCACCGGGCGGTCGCGGTCGAGTAACACAACACGATGGTCGTGGCGCAGGAACCACTCACCGATGGCGCGGCCGATGCCACGCGCACCTCCGGTGACAACGGCGACGCGTGTTTCAGTCTGGGCGGTCATGGGCCATTGGCCTCGGTGCTTTGCTCATCGATTCGGACGGCGCAAACGGTTCATCGCCGTACGGCGATTCTCGGACCGATCATCCGCGCCCGCAATCAGGGTGTGGGTCGCGTCAGAGTCCTTCACGCCACTCTGCGTTGAAGACCTTCCAGCGGCCCTTTTCACGCCGCCATGCGGAGTCGAACTCCCAGGTCTGGCCGCGCTCAGGCAGCAGCCCCACGCCACCGGTTGCAATCACGCGCACCTTCGCAGAGGCACGATCGCCCTCGACGCGCACGTCGGTCACGACCGCGCTCAGTTGAATGCGATCATTGCGCAACAGGACTCCCGCCAGCACGCGCCGCGCGTCCTGCTTGCCGAATGCGCCCGACTCACGGGTGAAGTCTTCGGACAGCGCATCGAGGAAGTCCGCCGGATCGCGCTGCTCGATGGCCTGCGCCATTTTCGTGACTGTCGCTCGCAGTTCGCGCTCCGGATCGCTGCGGCTGCAGGCCGCCAGAGCCAGCAGCGCCAGCAGCGTGTGCCGTCTAAGCACGGCTTGTCCCGGCCAGCGGTTCGCCCATCAGCCGAGATTCGGCGCCAGCCAGCGCTCGAGTTCGCCCACGCTCTGTTGCTTGCGGCGTGCGAGGTCTTCGAGCTGATCACGTCCGATGCGGCCGACGTTGAAGTACCTGGCCTGCGGATGAGAAAAGTAGAAGCCGCTGACGCTCGAAGCCGGGTGCATCGCGTAATTCTCCGTCAGCGTCATGCCGATCTCCTGCGCGCCCAGCACGTCGAACATCGCGCGCTTGACCGCATGCTCCGGGCACGCCGGGTAACCCGGCGCAGGGCGAATGCCGCGATAGGTCTCCTTGATCAGTTCGTCACCCGTCAGAGATTCATTCGTGGCGTAGCCCCAGAGATCCCGGCGCACTCGCTCGTGCAGCATCTCGGCGAAGGCTTCGGCGAGGCGGTCAGCAATGGCCTTCAGCATGATCGAGCCGTAGTCGTCGTGCTTCTGCTGGAACAGTGCCTCGCGCTTCTCGATGCCGATGCCGCTCGTGACGGCAAACAGTCCGATGTAGTCGGCGATGCCGCTCGGCTTTCCGTCGATGAGCTTCGGCGCGACGAAATCGGCAAGCGACTGGTTGGGATTCGGCACACCGTCCAGCACGGGCTTCTTCGTCTGCTGCCGCAGGCCGTGCCAGGTAAAGAGCACTTCCCGCCGCGTCTCGTCGGTGTAGACCTCGATGTCATCGCCGACCGAGTTCGCCGGGAAGAAGGCGACGGCGCCGTTGGCCTGCAGCCAGCGCTCGGCGACACAGCGCTCGAGCATCTTCTCGCCTTCGGCGAAGACCTGTCGGGCGTGCTCGCCGACGACTTCGTCGGCCAGGATCTGCGGGAACGGCCCGTGCAGGTCCCAGGTCTGGAAAAACGGGCCCCAGTCGATGTACTTCGCAATCATCGCCAGGTCGTAGTTCCTGAAGAGTCTCCGACCGAGGAACTTCGGCTTCGGCGGAACATATCCGCTCCAGTCGATCCGCGACGCATTGGCGCGCGCCGCAGCCAGCGTAATCAGCTCCGGCCCCTTCTTCGCCGCGTGCTGCTCGCGTACGCGCGCGTACTCGGTCGTGAGATCGGCGATGAATTTCGAGGCCGCATCGTCGGACGCCAGGCTCTGGCAGACGCCGACCGAGCGGCTGGCGTCGGACACGTAGATCACCGGGCCGTTCGTGTAGTGCGGCGCGATCTTCACGGCCGTGTGCACGCGGCTGGTCGTGGCGCCGCCGATCAGCAGCGGCAGCGTGAAACCCTGGCGCTGCATCTCGCGCGCGACATGCTGCATTTCCTCGAGCGAGGGCGTGATGAGGCCGGAGAGACCGATCATGTCGGCCTTCTCCTCGCGCGCGGTGGCCAGGATCTTCTCGGCCGGCACCATGACGCCCATGTTGACGACGTCGAAGTTATTGCACTGGAGCACGACGGAGACGATGTTCTTGCCGATGTCGTGCACGTCGCCCTTGACGGTGGCGATGACGACCTTGCCCTTGGCCTTCGCTTCGCCGCCGGCCGCGACGTGCGCCGCCTTCTCGGCCTCGATGTACGGCACGAGATGCGCCACGGCCTGCTTCATCACACGCGCCGACTTCACCACCTGCGGCAGGAACATCTTGCCGGCACCGAAGAGGTCGCCGACGACGTTCATGCCATCCATCAGCGGCCCTTCGATGACCTCGATCGGGCGGCCGCCGCGCGCCGCGATCGCGGCCCGGCACTCCTCGGTGTCTTCGACGACGTAGTTCGTGATGCCGTGGATCAGCGCGTGCGCGAGGCGCTTCTGCCACCGGATCGGCGCGCCATGCGAGGTCTTCTTCCTTCTTCCTGCCGCCCGCTTTCACCTGCTCGGCAAACTGCACCAGCCGCTCGCCGGCATCGGGCCGCCGGTTGAGTACGACGTCCTCGACCCGCTCGCGCAGCTCCGGCTCGATGTCCTCGTAAACGCCGAGCTGGCCCGCGTTGACGATGCCCATCGTCATGCCGGCGCGGATCGCGTGATACAGAAAGACCGTGTGGATCGCCTCGCGCACATGGTCGTTGCCGCGGAAGCTGAAGCTGACGTTGCTGACGCCGCCGCTGACCTTGGCATAGGGCAGGTGATGCTTGATCCAGCGCGTGGCCTCGATGAAGTCGACCGCGTAATTGTTGTGCTCTTCGATGCCGGTGGCGATCGCGAAGATGTTGGGGTCGAAGATGATGTCTTCGGGCGGAAAGCCCACGCGGTCCACCAGCAGGCGGTAGGCGCGCTCGCAGATCGCGGTCTTGCGCGCGAAGGTGTCGGCCTGGCCCTGCTCGTCGAAGGCCATGACGATCGCCGCCGCGCCGTAACGCCGGCAGAGCTGCGCCTGGCGGATGAACTCGTCCTCGCCTTCCTTCAGCGAGATCGAGTTGACGATGCTCTTGCCCTGCACGCACTTGAGCCCGGCTTCGATGACGCTCCACTTCGAGCTGTCGATCATCACCGGCACGCGCGCGATGTCGGGTTCGCTGGCGATGAGGTTCAGATAGCGCGTCATGCTGCTGGCCGAGTCCAGCATCGCCTCGTCCATGTTGATGTCGATGACCTGGGCGCCGTTTTCGACCTGCTGGCGCGCGACGGCCACGGCTTCCTCGAACTGCTCGGCGAGGATCAGGCGCGCGAAGGCCTTGGAGCCGGTCACGTTGGCGCGCTCGCCGACGTTGACGAAGAGACTCTCGTCGCCGATCTTCACCGGCTCGAGCCCGGAGAGCTTCATCAGGTGGTCGTGGGCCGGCACGATGCGCGGCGGCAATCCGTCGATCGCCTGCGCAATCGCGCGGATGTGGTCCGGCGTCGTGCCACAGCAGCCGCCGGCGATGTTGACAAAGCCCGACTGCGCAAACTCCTGCAGCAGGCTCGAAGTGACGTCCGGTGTCTCGTCGAACCCGGTTTCGCTCATCGGGTTCGGCAGTCCCGCATTCGGATAGACGCTGACGAAACAATCCGCGACGTTCGCCAGTTCCTCGATGTAGGGCCGCATCAGCGCGGCGCCGAGCGCGCAGTTCAGGCCGACCGCGAACGGCCTTGCGTGGCGCACCGAGTGCCAGAATGCCTCGACCGTCTGGCCGCTGAGGATGCGGCCCGAGGCGTCGGTCACCGTGCCGGAGATCATCACCGGCACCCGCGGCTCACCCAACCCAGCGCGGCGTTCGAACTCGGCTTCGATCGCAAAGATCGCGGCCTTGGCGTTCAGCGTGTCGAAGATCGTTTCGACCAGCAGCAGGTCGGCGCCGCCGTCGAGCAGTCCGCGCGCCTGTTCGCCGTAGGCCTGTGCCAGCTCGTCGAACGTGACATTGCGCGCACCGGGATCGTTGACGTCGGGCGAAATCGATGCGGTCTTCGGTGTCGGGCCGAGCGCGCCGGCCACGAAGCGGGGCTTGTCCGGCGTCTCGAAACGCGCTGCCGCCTCTTTCGCGATGCGCGCTGCCGCGACGTTCATTTCATAGGCGAGGTGTCCAAGCCGGTAGTCGTCCTGCGCAATCGAGGTCGCGCCGAAGGTGTTGGTCTCGATCAGGTCCGCGCCGGCAGCGAGGTACTGCTCGTGGATTTCGCGGATAACGTCCGGCTGCGTCAGCACCAGCAGGTCGTTGTTGCCCTTGACGTCGACCTTGTGGTCCGCCAGGCGCTCGCCACGGAACTGCGCCTCGCCGAGCTTGTAGCGCTGGATCATCGTGCCCATGGCACCGTCCAGGATCAGGATGCGGTGCGCGAGCAGCTCGCGCAGGCGGCGCTCGGTGGCAGGCAAGATTCATGGTGACGGACGCAGGCATCAGGGGCTTTCAGCGGAGCCCGCCATTGTAGTGGCGGCGCTCTGCCCGCCACGCGACACACACGCATGTACTCATGACCGCCGGGCAGAAGCGCGGTCGCGCGCGACCGGCTACCGCGCTTCGGCCAGCGATTCGAAGGTGGGCGCGCGGTGCGCAAGCTCCGGCTCGCCCGCGCGGAGCGCGGCTTGCCCGCGGCGGATGAACTCGACGGCGCGCTCGGCGATCATGACGACAGGCGCATTCGTGTTGCCCGAGATCAGCGTCGGCATGATCGATGCATCGACGACGCGCAGCCCCTCGACTCCGCGGACCCGCAACTGCGGGTCCACGACGGCGCGGTCGTCCGTTCCCATGCGGCAGGTTCCGACGGGGTGATAAATCGTGTCGGCGCGCGCGCGGATCGCAGCGCGGATCTCGTCATCGGTGCGCACGTCGCTGAAATAGAGTTCGCGCGAGAGGTCGCCACCGCCGAAGGCCGCAAAGGCCGGCTGGGCAAAGATGCGGCGCACGAGCTTGAAACCGCGCACCATCGTCTCCAGGTCTTCTGTGTCTGACAGAAAGCCGGGATCTATCCGCGGCGCCTCGTGCGCGTCACGCGACGCAAGCGTCAGCGTTCCACGGCTCTTCGGCCGCAACGGACACGAGTGGCAGCTCATGCCGTGACCCCAGTGCAGCGTGCGGTTGTGGTTGTCGACCATGCCGATGACGAAGTGCAGCTGCACGTCGGGGCGCGTCAGTTCGGGCAGCGTGCGGACGAAGCCGCCGGCCTCGGCGAAGTTCGAGGTCAGCACCCCGCGCCGCTCGCGCCGCCAGCGCTGGATGGCGCGCAGCAGCTTGACGGCACCGACCGGCGACAGGCCGAGCAGGTCGGTGTCGTCGACCCGGCGGTTGACGATGACATCCAGGTGGTCCTGCAGATTGCGGCCGACCGGGAGATCGGCCACGACATCGATGCCGAGTTGCTGCAGGTCGGTGGCAGGACCGATGCCCGACACCATCAGCAGCTGCGGCGACTGCAGGGCGCCGGCGGCCAGCAGCACTTCACGCCGCGCGCGCAGCGTGCGACGCGTGCCGCCCTGGTCGAACTCGACGCCGACCGCGCGCCGTCCTTCGAACAGGATGCGGGTTGCGATCGCGCCCGTCTCGATGTGCAGGTTGGCGCGCGCGCGCGCCGGATCGAGGTAGGCACGCGCGACCGACCAGCGCTCGCCGTTTTTCTGCGTGACCTGGTAGTAGCCCACGCCTTCCTGCGTGGCACCGGAGAAGTCCTCGTTGCGCGGCAGGCCGGCCTGCAAGCCCGCCTCGATGAAGCGTGCGGCAAACGGATGCGGCGAGCGCAGGTCCGCGACATTCAGCGGGCCGCCGACGCCGTGCCAGGCGCCCGGGCCGCGTTCGTTGTTCTCGGACTTGAGGAAGTAGGGCAGCACGTCGCGCCAGCCCCAGCCCGCTGCGCCGTTCGCGGCCCAGTCGTCGTAGTCCTCACGCTGGCCTCGCAGGTAGACCATGGCGTTGATGGCCGATGATCCACCCAGGCCTCGTCCTCGAGGCTGGTATCCCACCCGGCCGCCCAGCCCGGGCTGCGGCACGGTGGAGAACGCCCAGTTGCAGGCGTTGCGCTTCATCATGTACACCGCAGCGCCGGTGGGCACGCGGTTGAGTACCCCGTCGTTCGGGCCACCGGCCTCGAGCAGCGCCACCTGGACCGTGGGATCTTCCGACAGGCGAGCAGCGAGCACGCAGCCGCCCGAGCCGCCACCTACGACGATGTAGTCGAACTCCACCAAGCCTCCCGTCAACGCCCGTCGTCGCAGGCGCTGCTTTGCTATAGGTGAATTGTGGCGCTGACGGGGCGGCGCAGGGGCGCCGCCTCTAGACCCGGCCCTCGAAACGTCAGGGGCGAGGACGCCTGCGTCGACCTGCGCCGGGCCGCGTTCGGTCCGGCAAGTGGGTGACTGTCCGGCAGGTTCAGTGCAGGACGACCGGCTGGGTCATCAGCCCGCTGAAGCCCTGCAGGAACGCATCCACCTCGTCGGCGGTGGGTCCCTGTTCGATCAGTTCCTGCACGCTCTTGCGGAAGTTCTCGGCGTCCTGGCCGCCGAGGAAGATCTCGCGCCGAAGCTGCTTGTCCATGATCTCGTAGCCCCCGATGGCGCGATCGCCCTCGCGGCTCGAGCCGTCGAACTCGAACACGCAGTACTGCGGGCTGTTGTAGATGATCGTCACTGACATCGGCGGCATCCTCGTTGCGTCATGCCCGCATCAGGTTCACAAACGGGCTTATCTGCAATATCGGTACCGCGCCGAAAGATTCAAGCCATGCCCCGGACTCCAATCCGCGAGGCACCCAACGGGAGAGTAAACGCTAACTGTTGGCGGCCAGGAAGCTTTGCAGCAGCGCATTGAAGCGGGCCGGCTGCTCGATGTTCGACAGATGGGCGGCTGCGGGGATGACTTCCAGCCGAGAGCCTTCGATCGCGCGGACGATTTCTTCGGCCATCGCCGGGGGCGTGCCCTGGTCGTCTGCACCGACGATGACCAGGGTCGGGCAATCGATCGTCGGCAGCCGCGCGGTCAGGTCGATATGGGAGATCGCGTGGGCGCAGCCGATGTAGCCCGCCACCGGCGTCGCCCGGATCCTTGCCGCGATGCCCGCCACCGTGTCGATGTTTTGCTCCCGGAATGCGGCGGTGAACCAGCGCTCCAGCGTCGTCGGCACCAGCGCGCCCATGCCTTGTGTGCGCACCATGGCGATCCGCTGTTCCCAGACGGGGCGCGCTGCGGCCGGATAGCGGCTGGTCGTGTCGGCCAGTGTCAGCGTCGCCATCCGGAGCGGGATGCGCAGCGCAAGCTGCTGCCCGATCATGCCGCCCATCGACAGGCCGACGAAGTGAAAGCGCTCGATGCCCAGCGCGTCGAGCAGCGCATGCGCGTCCGCGGCGAGCTGGTCCATCGTGTATTCGCCGACCGGCGCCTCCGAGGCGCCATGGCCGCGCGTATCGAAGCGCAGCACGCGGAAGTCGCGCAGCGCTTCCATCTGCGGATCCCACATCGCGTGGTCGCAGGCGAGCGAGTGGCTCAGCACCACCCACGGTGCGGTGCGCGGCGCGCCGTCAATGCGATAGGCGAGTTCGACGCCGTTGACGCGGATCTTCTGCAGCATGACCCTTACTCCAGTTCGAAGCGTACGCCCAGGCTGCCATCGGCCAGCAGGGCCCGCACGCGCGCCAGATGCTCGCCGCTCGCCAGCACCAGCAGCACCACGTCGGGGCGCAGCGCACGCACCATGCGCGTCAGGCCGACGCGCAGCGGCACCTGGCCCATGCAGCAGACGCAGCCCGCACCCAGCCGCGTGACCGGAACTCCGGGCGGTACGTCGAGCGCGCTGAAGGCACCTTCGATAAGGACCGCACGTCGCGACCCGGACGTTGCCGCCAGCCACGCGTCGACGGCACCTTGCGCATCGCCCGCGCCGACGATGACCGCGGCCCTCATCAGCGGCGCCAGAAGTCCGGCGTGAACAGAACCAGCACCGAGAACATTTCCAGTCGGCCGATCAGCATCGCGAAGGTGCAGACCCAGGTCTCGAAGTCGGTCAGCACGGCGTAGGTGGTCGCCGGACCGACCTGGTTCAGGCCCGGTCCCGTGTTGTTGACGCAGGCAACGATCGCGCTGAACGCCGTGATGACGTCGAGTCCCGACAGCAGCAGCAGGAACGTCAGCCAGATGATCGAAGCGCCATAGATGAGCATGAACGCCAGCACCGCGAAGATCACCTTGTTCTCGAGAACCTGTCCGCCGACGATGACCGGATTCACCGCGCGCGGATGCAGGATGCGCGTGAACTCGCGTCGCGCCTGCTTCAGCAGGATCAGGCCGCGGATCATCTTGATGCCGCCGCCGGTCGAACCGGCACAGGTCGTGAACCCGCACAGGAACAGCATCAGAACCGGCGCGAAGATGGGCCACTGGTTGTAGTCGGTGCTGGCATAGCCGGTCGTGGTCGCGATCGAGACCACGTTGAACGTCGCATAGCGCAACGCCTCCCAGCGATCGCCATAGACGTCACTGTGATACAGGAACGCCGCGACGGCGAGACAGGCCGCGACGAGCGTGAACAGGTACGCCTTGGCCTCGGGATCGGACCCGTACGGCAGAAGCGACTTCCTGCGCCACGCGATGAAATGCAGTGAGAAGTTGAACCCGGCGATCGTCATGAATACAACGGCCGTGTACTCGATCAGCGGGGAATTGAAGTGGCCGAAGCTCGCGTCGTGCGAGGAGAATCCGCCGAGTCCCATCGTGGAGCACATGTGCATGAACGCGTCGCTCCACGACATGCCGGCCCAGCGATAAGCGAGAAAGCAGATGACGGAAATGCCGAAGTAGATCGTGTACAGGGCCTTGGCCGTGTCCGCGATCCGCGGCGTGAGCTTGCTTTCCTTGAAAGGGCCTGCCGTTTCCGCCTTGAAGCATTGCGCTCCGCCGACACCCAGCAGCGGGAGGATGGCGACTACCAGCACCAGGATACCCATTCCGCCCATCCAGACCAGCAGGTGCCGCCACACATTGATCGACAGCGGCAACTGGTCGAGTCCGCTCAGCACGGTGGCGCCGGTCGTTGTCAGGCCCGACATAGCCTCGAAGTAAGCGTCGGTGAAGCTGAGACCTTCGATGTGAAGCAACAGCGGTAATGCCGCAAACGCCGGCAGGACGGTCCAGCACAGGGTCACGAGCAGAAAGCCGTCGCGCGGCAGCAGTTCGCGCCGAAAGCGCCTCGTCCCGAGCAGCAGAACCACGCCCGAGGCGGCCGTGATCAAGAGCGCGAAGTCGTAGTCCTTCTGAGCGGCCTCGCCGAAGACGAAGGCGACGCCCAGCGGCACCAGCATCGTCCCGGCGAAGATCAGCAGGACGTAACCGAGGACGTTGAAAACCGGAAGGATCGAGCGCGCGAACGCCTGCATGGTGCCGCTACGTTATTTGCGCGCGGATTATGCGCCCCGCGCCACGCTCCGGATCGGCCTTAACCCGGACACCGATCCAAACGCCAGATGAAGGCCGCCGCCGCGCGGCGGCCTCTCCTGTCAGCGTCCGTACAGCACACTCGGCAGCCAGAGTCCAATCTCGGGGAACACGTACAGCAGGAAGATCGCGATGATCTGTATCCCCATGAACGGCAGCATGCCCGCGAAGATCTGGTTCAAGGTCACGTGTGGCGGCGACACGCCCTTCAGGTAGAACGCGGCCATCGCGACCGGCGGCGAGAGGAACGCGGTCTGCAGGTTCAGCGCCACCAGCAGGCCGAAGAACAGCGGATCGATGCCGAAGTTGTCGAGCAGCGGAATGAAGATCGGCATGAAGATGACGATGATCTCCGTCCACTCCAGCGGCCATCCGAGGATGAAGATGATCACCTGCGACAGCAGCAGGAACTGGACCTTCGACAAGCCGAGTGACAGCACCCACTTTTCCACCAGTTCCTGCCCGCCGAGCAGGGCGAACGCGGCCGAGAAGATCGCGCTCCCGACGAAGAGCCAGCACACCATCGCGCTGGTCTTGGCCGTCAGGAAAACCGACTCCTTGACCTCACTCTGGATGCCGGCCTGGCGGTAGGCGAGCAGCGTCCAGATCGCGATACCGACCGATGCAACGATGCCGACGACGGGCGGCACGGGTTGCCCGACGACGCCACCGCTCGCCAGCAGGAACCAGAACACCGAGATCAGCGCCGGCGCCCAGAGCAGCAGCCACAGCAGCAGCTTGCTCACCACGTTCGGGGTGCGCTTGCCGACGATCGAGTAGATCGCCGCCAGCAGGTAGCCGCCGAATGCCCCCACGGCCGCGGCCTCGGTCGGCGTGGCCAGGCCGAACACGATGGAACCGAGCACCGCCAGGATGAGTATCAAGAGCGGGAAGAAGCTCGCCAGCAGCATCTTGAACACTTCGAGCCGCTGGAAGCTCAGGATCGCGTAGAACGCGACCAGGGCCAGCAGGCCAACGGCCGTACCGATCCAGAAGCCGGTACTCGCAGGCTGTCGTTCGGCGGCCGCCGACGCCGCGCCCGACGCCGCAGCGTCGCCCGGTTCGCGCAGCGATGACGTCGACGCGGACTCCCTGGCCGCTTCGCCCGAACCCGGCGGTGCCGCAAGGCCGCCACTTCCTGGAGGCTCCCGGACGCCTTCCGCTGCGCCCGGCGGCTCCTTCAGTCCTTCACTCGCTCCCGGCGGTTCAGCCAGCCCACCGCTTCCCGGTGGCTCCTTCAGGCCGTCGCTCGATCCGGGAGGCGTGGACAGGCCTCCCAGTGCGCCCGGAGGTTCCTGCAAACCGCCGCCCGCGGTTGCCGGCTCCCTGAGCGCGCCTGCCGGCTCGGAGAGACCTCCGCCCATCGCAGTCGGCGGCGCCTCCACGGCGCGAGGCGCCGTGTTCAAGTACCAGGCAAGGCCGAACACGGCCACGAACAGCAGCGCCGGAAGCAACGCGATGCCCAGCTGCTTCATCAGGTAGTCGCTGGGCACACCAAGGCTGCGCGCACCGTTCAGCGCGCGCACCAGCGCCGGCAGCGCGCGGTTCGAAATCGCCTTCGAGACTTTCTCCGTCAGCGGCGGCAGCGTCACGAAGCGCTGCTCGGCCGTCAGCGGCGGCATCAGGCTGGCTTCAGCTTTGCGAGCAGGATCACGTACAGGACGTACAGGCCGGCCAGCATGATTCCGGGAAAGAACGCGCCCGCGTACAGCTGCACCACCGAGACGCCGGCGGTAGCGCCGTACACGATCAGCAGCACGCTCGGCGGGATCAGGATGCCGAGGCATCCGCCGGCCGTGATCACGCCTGCCGAAATGCGCACGTCATAGCCGCCCTTCAGCATCTGCGGCAGCGCCAGCAGGCCCATCAGCGTCACCACGGCGCCGACGATGCCGGTGGCCGTGGCGAACACGGCGCAGGTAAAGAGCGTCGCCACCGCGAGCGAGCCCGGAACGCGCGCCATGGCCAGGTGCAGGCTGCGGAACAGCTTCTCGATCAGGTTCGCCCGCTCGACCAGGTAGCCCATGAACACGAACAGCGGAATCGAGATGAGCACGTCGTTGCTCATCACCTTGAACGCGGACTGCACCATCAGGTCCAGCGTCCGGGTGATGTTGCGGTCGTAGGCGAGCCACGTGAAGAGCATGCCCATGCCCATCAGCGTGAAGGCGGTCGGGAAGCCCAGCATGATCGCCACGACCACCAGCGCCAGCATCATCAGGCCGAGGTGACCGCTGGAAAGCGAGTCGGCGGAGAGCAGCATCACCGCGGTACCCGCGATGATGAGCCCCATGATGATGAAGCCGAACCAGAGTTCCTTGCGGATCTTCATGGCGTACCCGGCCTGGCTTCCTGGGCGACCACCAGCTTGTCGAGCGCCGCGATGTCCTCGTCCTTCACATGCACCATCTTCTTGAGCTTGTCGACGTCGACTTCCTCGACGTCCTGCTCACGCGAGGGCCACTCGCCCGTCTGCAGGCAACGCACACAGCGCACGATCTCGACCAGGCCCTGCAGCAGCAGCAGGCCTCCCGCGAACGGGATGACGAACTTGAAGGGGTACAGCGGCAGCGGCGTGGCCGAAAACGTCTTCTCGCGGATCGCCAGCGCCTCGTTGGCGTAGCTCCAGCCGGCATAGGTCAGCGCCACGATGCCCGGCAGGAAGAACACGATGTAGAGCACGAGGTCGATCGTCGCCTGCGTGCGTGGCTGGAAGAAGCCGTACAGCACGTCGCCGCGCACATGCCCGTTTTTCGACAGCGTGTAGGCACCGGCCATCATGAACAGCGTCCCGTACATCATGATCTGCAGGTTGAGCGCCCAGTCGTGAGGTGTGTTCAGCGCATAGCGCGAGTACACCTCCCAGGTGATCATCAGCGTCAGCAGGACGATGGACCAGGCGAAGACCTGGCCCAGCCACGTCGACAGGCGGTCGACCGCCAACAGGAGCTTCTGCATCGTGCTTCCTTCGCGGGAAGAAAAAGGGCCACCGGCCGGTGCTGCTGGCGGGTGGCCCCGTCGGAGCTCAACCGGCGGTGACTATTTCTTGCCGAAGTAGTAGTTGGCCGCGATCTTGAAGTCGACCATGTAGTCGTTCTGCCAGGGAATCGCGCGCTGCGCGAAGGCGCGCTGCGAGTCGAGCACCTTCTTGAACAGCGCGTTTTCGGCCGACTTCGCCTTCATGATCTTGTCCCAGGAAGCAAGCTGTGCGCGCAGGATCGCATCGGGCGTCTTGTAGAACTTGACACCCATCTTCTGCAGCTCGATGTAGTCCTTCGAATTGCGGTCGATCGCCTTCCAGCTCATGTCGGCACTCGACGCCTGCACCGCGTAGTCGATGACGGACTTCAGGTCGGCCGGCAGCGCGTCGTACTTGGCCTTGTTGAAGAGGATCTCGAACTGCTCGCCGCTCTGGTGGAAGCTCTGCAGCATGCAGTTCTTGACGACATCCGGGAAGCCGAGCAGCTTGTCCGACGACGCGTTGTTGAACTCCGCGCCGTCGATCAGCCCCCGGTCCAGCGCCGGCACGATCTCGCCGCCCGGCAGCGGGTTCACCGCGGCACCCATGTCGGTGTACATGTCGACGGCCAGTCCGACGGTGCGGAACTTGATGCCCTTGATGTCCTCGACCTTGGCGATCGGCTTTTTGAACCAGCCGAAGGGCTGCGTCGGCATCGGCCCGTACAGGAACGACACCACGTCGACGTTGATGCTCTTGTAGATCTCGTCGAGCAGCGCCTTGCCGCCACCGAAGTAATGCCACGACAGCAGCATGTTCGGGTCCATGCCGAACGACGGTCCCGAGCCCCACAGCGCGAGCGCCGAGTTCTTGCCGTAGTGGTAGGCGACAACACCATGGCCGCCATCGAGCGTGCCCTTGGCGACGGCCTCGAGCAGCTGGAACGCCGGCACGACCGAGCCGGCCGGCAGCACTTCGATCTTCAGCCGGCCGCCCGCCATGTCATTGACCTTCTTGGCGAAGTCGGAGGCGTACTCGTGGAAGATGTCCTTCGAGGGCCAGGTGCTCTGGAAGCGGAATGTTGTGGTCTGGGCCTTTGAAACCATCGGGAAGCCCAGCGCGGCGGTACCGGCCGTGGCCGCCGCGGCCTTCGACAGAAACTTGCGACGCGTCGGCGCGTCCTTGCTGTTGACGAAATCCATGTTGTCTCCTTGGCGAGAAACTGAAAGGTTGCTGCGACGCTCGCGGCCTGGGGCCATCTCTGTGTCCGCGCGGCGACTGTAATCGAGGTCGCGGTCTTATGCCGGCCGTTGCATTCTAGTGAATCGTGCCAGCGGTCGGTCGGCTATCCAGCAGGACCGGGAAAACGCGGAGCGCCAGTGGTTTTGCCGCGGCGCAACACGGACGTACCGGCGTTGCGCTAGAAAAACCCGACTCCGACGGTGAACAGGCGTTCGACCCGCTGGATCAGGCGCTTGTTCTCGACGAAAACGATCAGGTGGTCCTCGGGCTCGATGACCGTGTCGTGGTGCGCCATCAGCACCCGCGTCCGCTCACCCTGCCCGCGCACCACGGCGCCGAACGTGACCCCGCGCGGCAGCTCGATCTGCTCGATGCTCTTGCCGATGACGCGTGAGGTGCGGGCGTCGCCATGCGCGATGATCTCGAGCGCCTCGGCGGCGCCGCGCCGCAGGCTGTGCGCGGCGACCACGTCACCGCGCCGGACGAACTTGAGCACCGCCGACAGCGTCGCGTAGGACGGCGAGATCGCGATGTCGATCTGCCCACCCTGCATCAGGTCGCCGTAGCTCTTGCGGTTGATCAGCGAGATGACCCGGCGCGCCCCCATGCGCTTGGCGAGCAGGGAACTCATGATGTTGTTCTCGTCGTCGTCGGTCAGCGCGATGAAAAGATCCGTCTCGTTCACGCCTTCCTGCAACAGTAGGTCTTCGTCCGTCGCGTCACCGTTCAGGACGATGACGTTCGCCGACAACTGGTGCGCGAGAACCTCCGCCCGCCGCTTGTTGAATTCGATGATCTTGACGTTGAAGCGCTCGGGCGTATCCAGCCCCTCGCCGGTGTCGAGCGCCCGCGCTACGCGCAGCCCGATGTTGCCGCCGCCGGCCAGCATCACGCGGCGCACCGGCTTGTCCATGCGACGCAGCTCGCTCATCACGGTGCGGATGTTCTGCGTGTCGGCCAGGAAGAACACCTCGTCGCCCGGCTGGACCATGGTGTCGCCGTCGACCCGAACGCTGGCCCCTTCGCGGAAGATCGCGACGATGCGGGCGTCGACGTTCGGCAGATGGCGGCGCAGATCCTTCACCGGGTGCGACACCAGCGGGCCACCGGCGAAGGCGCGCACGGCAATCAGGCTGGCGCGGCCATCGGCGAATTCGAGCACCTGCAGTGCCTCCGGGAACTCGATCAGCTTGAGCAGGTAGTCGGTGACGGTCTGCTCGGGGAAGATGACGTGAGTCGCGCGGAAGCCCTCTTCGCCGATCAGCTTCGGATGCTCCCGCAGTTCGACGTTGCGCACGCGCGCAATGCGCGTCGGGATGTTGTAGAGATCGGCCGCGACCTTGCAGGCGACGAGGTTGGTTTCGTCGCCGGCGGTCACCGCGATCAGCATGTCCGCGTCCTCGGCGCCCGCCTGATGCAGCGTGGACGGCAGCGCGGCATTGCCGACCATGCCGCGCAGGTCGAAGCGATCCTGCAGGTCGGCCACGCGCGCCGGATCGGAGTCGATCACGGTGATGTCGTTGGCCTCGGACACCAGGCTTTCTGCCACGGAGGATCCGACCCGGCCTGCACCGATGATGATGATCTTCATGAACGCGCGCCGCGCGAGGCGAGAAGGCGTGCCGGGTCAGTCGTCGTAGTCGTCGCGCTGGACATAGACGGGCGGCGGAACGGCCACGGCGGGCGTCAGTCCCGCCGCCGCAACCGGGATCGTCTCGTGCGGTCGATCGCGCCGCGCGCCACGGCCCAGTTCGATGCCAAGCTGCTTGAGCTTGCGATACAGGTGCGTGCGCTCGAGCCCGGCGCGCTCTGCAACGCGCGTCATGCTGTAGCCCTCGCGCGCCAGGTGGAATTCGAAGTAGACCCGTTCGAACTGGTCGCGCGCCTCGCGCAGCGGCTGGTCCAGGGGAACGCCATTGTGCGTATCGGCGGGGGCGCTGACAGGCGCCGGCTCGATCGCAGCCACCGCCGGCGCTTCCTCCGTCGCC
Organism: uncultured beta proteobacterium; assembly: GCA_963780715.1. Taxonomy (GTDB): domain Bacteria; phylum Pseudomonadota; class Gammaproteobacteria; order Burkholderiales; family Burkholderiaceae_F; genus JALORV01. Next base: position 266,975 of record CAWADK010000024.1, on the reverse strand, counting down.
GCGGGAGCGAACCCCGCCGGCAGTGGCGACCGCAGGGTGCGCATCACGCGCCCACGCTCCAGGCCGGAACGGACGGCCGACAGCAGGCGCGCCATGGCGATCGGCTTTTCCAGGAACTCGAGCGCGCCGAAGCGCGTGGCCTCGACGGCGGTGTCGATCGTCGCGTGACCCGACATCATGATGACGGGCATCGTCAGTTGCCCGAGCGAAGCCCATTCCTTCAGCAGCGTCACGCCGTCGGTGTCGGGCATCCAGATGTCGAGCAGCACGAGATCGATCGACTCGCGCGCCCGCGCGTCGCGGGCGCGTGCCGCGTTCTCGGCGGTGAGCACCGAGTGCCCTTCGTCCGCCAGGATCTCCGACAGCAGTTCGCGGATTCCGACTTCGTCGTCGACGACGAGGATGGTGGCCATGGTCCTGTCAAACCTGCCCGGGCGCGCCGCCCGGTGCGCTGCGTGCGCGGCGGGCCGGACGTGTCGGGCGGCTCCGGCGGCGGGGAATTGAATGCTTGTGTGTCATCGTTTCGTCGCGCCTGCGCCGGTCAGGCGACCCGGCGCGCAGCTTCGCCCGCGGTTTCAGAACGCGCCAGCCGACGGAAGACGATGGTCACGACGGCGCCTGCCGACTGCCCAACGCCGGCGCCGCCGCTGCGGTTGACGACTTCGATGTGGGCGCCGTGTTCGTCGATGATCTTCTTCACCATGGCCAGTCCGAGGCCCGTGCCGCTCGGCTTGGTAGTCACATAAGGCTCAAATGCACGCCGCAGTATATTCGCCGCGAAGCCCGGTCCGTTGTCCTCGACGGTGAAGCGCACCGCCCGGACGACGCCGGTGCTCTCGGCGAACTCGGCGACTTCGGTGCGCGCCACGATGCGCGCATCAGCACGACCGGCCAGCGCTTCCTGCGCGTTGCCGACGAGGTTGTGGATGACCTGACGCATCTGCGTCGCGTCGCCTTCGATCAGCGGCAGGTCGGCTCCCAGCGTAAGCGTGAGCGGCGTCCCGGCCGTGCGATAAAGGGTCGCAATCTCCTCGACCAGCGCGTTGAGATCGAGCGGCACCAGACGCGCCGGCGGTACCCGCGCATAGTCGCGGAAGTCGTCGACCATGCGCTTCATCGCCGCCACCTGGTTGACGATCGTCGAGGTGCCACGCCGCAGCACATCCGCGTCGCTTCCCGGCAGCTTGTCGACCAGCTTCATCTGCAGGCGCTCCGCGGCCAGCTGGATCGGAGTCAGCGGATTCTTGATCTCATGAGCCAGGCGGCGCGCCACCTCGCCCCAGGCCACTGCACGCTGCGCCGAGATCACCTGCGTGATGTCGTCGAACACGATGACGTAGCCCACGCCGTCTTCGAGCGGCAAACGCGAACCGCGCCCCAGCAACAGCAGCGGCTCCTGTGTGCTGCCGCTCGCTCGTTTCACTTCGATCTGCTGCTGCCAGGAGTCGCGCGGCGATCCGGCCAGTGCCTGCTGCGCAAAGCCTGCGGCAAACGCCGACGCGAGTGCGTCGTCCAGCTCCCCGAGCGGGCGGCCGATCTCCTGATCGAGCGCGCGGCCGAGGATGCGTGAGGCGCCAAAGTTCGCCGTGACCAGGCGGAAACCGTGGTCCAGAACGATGACGCCCGCCGAGAGATTGGCCAGCACGCGCTCGAGGTAGGCCTTGGCGTTTTCGACCTCGCGCTGCTTGATCTCGACCGCGTCGCGCGCATCGGTCAGCTGGCGCGTCATCGCGTTGAATGACTGCGTCAGCAGGTTCAGTTCGTCACTGCCGGGAAACTCGCGCACCGGTGCGTAGTTGCCTTCGGCCACCGCCCGCGTGCCCTCGGCGAGCTGCAGCAGCGGAGCGGTCATCGAACTGGCCAGCAGCACGCTGCCGGCGATCGCCGCAAACACGGCCAGCAGCAGTGTCAGGGTCAGAGTCAGGCCATAGATGGTCTTCAGGCCGCTGCGCGAGAGCGACAGTTCCTGATAATCGCGGTAGCCGTTCTGCAACGCCTCGGCGTTCGCGGCGATCGTCGCCGGCACCGGCTGGATGAGCTGCAGGAAGCGCTGGTCGGCGCCGGTCGCAATGCCTTCGGCGAACGCGCGCGGCGACGTCCCGCCGAGCGCATCGCGCAGGCGACCGGCGGACAGGTCGAGCGGGAGCAGTGAGCCGCTGGCTGCCACCGTGGCGGCCGGGATCGGCACGATCACGCGGGTGCGCAGCCCCTGCCGCACCTCGGCCGCACCGGGCTCGCCTTCGATGACGGCGAACAGTCGCTGCGTGCGCGCCTGCCTGATTTCACCGGGCTTGGGAACCTCGGGCACCAGCTCGGAGACCTGCGCGCCACTCGCACCGATCAGTTGCCCCCCCGAACCCACGAGCAGCACCTCGCTGATGCCACCCTGCTCGCGCAGGCGGTTGAGCTGCGCCAGTTGCGCCGCCTCGGGCACGTCGGCGAGCTCGAGCGCCCACGCGCGCGCCTTGGCCGTCACGTCGCTCTTCAGATTGTCGAGCGCTGCGCGGCCGAGCGTCAGTCCCGAGTCGAGCGCCCGATCGACACGAACGTCGAACCACGATTCAATCGAGCGCGCGAGGAACTGGGTTGAAACGACGTAGATCAGCACGCCCGGCAGCAGCCCCATCAGCGCGAAAGCGACCGCAAAGCGCGTGGTCAGCCGTGCCCCGAAGCGCTTGAGCCGGAGTCGCTTGACCAGGCGGCGCACCAGCAGCAGGACGAGGACCGCCAGTGCGGCCGCGATCACTCCGTTGACGGCCAGCAGGACGGGGTAGTTTCTCTCGAAGAAGGCCGTGTTGCCGCTGGCCGATGCCAGGATGAACAGCAGCACGCCCGAAAGCGCGATGGCAACGAGCAGGCCGTAGCGGATGACGCGCGGCATTTCAGGCAGTCCGGCCGTGACGGCAACGAACTGCGATTCCTGCTGCCGCGCCCGCCACGCGGTTCATGTCCCGAGTCGAGTCGATCGGAGCGCGCACCGCGGGGGCTGGCCCGTGCATCGCCTCAGCGCGCCAGCTCGGGCGGCACCGCAAGTTCGTGCCAATCGGATGCCAGGTTCCACTCGCGGCTGGTGATGGCGTTGACCTGGAACGGTTTGGGCAGCTGGTTGACGTCGAGCCGCATGCGGACCTGAGCCTCGTAGCTGTCGCCGGGCGAGAGAATGCCCTTTTCGATGACCCTCCATTGGCGCACGCTCTTCAGCAGCCCCAACGCCTCCTCCAGCGAGTCGAAGGGCTGCGAGAGGCCCCCGCGCGCGAGCCGGAACTGGCGCGTCAGCGGACTGTAGGAAAGCCGGTATGTCAGCGTGCTCGAGCTCAACTTGCGGTCGAGCCAGTACCAGCGCTTGCGATAGAGCTCGAACTCGATGTTGAAGTAGATTGCGATGCCCTTTTGCACCGCTTCGTCGAGCGTCTGCGGCATCTCGAACTCGAAGGTGGCATTGAGGACCGCACCGCCCGCGCCCGCGGGAGCGGGTTCAAGTTGGGCAGCGATGACCCCGATGCGCTCGTCGGCGTGCGCCGGCGCGGCGCCTGCCAGCATCAGCAGCGCGATGACGGACCCGCGCAGCGCAGTAACGAGGTTCATCGGGACTTTTCGAGCAGTGCGTAGAAAAAGCCGTCATGAAGCGTTGGCCATGGTCGCCCGGCCTCCCAGGCCACGGAACCCGGTGCAACGGGCAACAGGCGCACCGTAGGAGAGCCGCCTGGCAGAGGCATCACCGTTGCCCCCGGGAGCCGCGCCACAACGTGTTCGACCTGCTCGCGACCTTCCTCCGGAAAAACGGAGCACACGACGTAAAGCAATCTACCACCCACCCCCAGCAGGGGCCACAAAGCGTCCAGCAACTGCCGCTGCAACGTTGCCAAATGCGCAACATCAGCCTTCCGGCGTAACCACGGGATATCGGGATGGCGCCGCACCACGCCGCTGCCGGTGCACGGCGCATCCAGCAGGATGCGATCGAAGGGAGTGCCGTCCCACCACGCGGAGGTATTGCGCGCATCCGCGACCAGGATCCGCGCGTGACGGCCGATGCGATCGAGGTTTTCGCGGATTCGACCGGCCCGTGCGGCAGTCCGCCTCGATCGCCGTGAGGTCCAAGTCCGCGAGTTCCGCCAGGTGCGCCGTCTTGCCGCCGGGCGCGGCACAGGCGTCCAGGACCCGCATGCCGGCGCGGACGCCGAGCCACGGCGCGGCCAGTTGCGCACCGGCGTCCTGGACCGACACGACGCCGGCGTCGAACCCCGGAAGCTGCCCGACCGGACGCGGGTCATGGATCCACACGGCCTGCTCGCCGACTCGCGTGGCCGCCATGCCTTGCACCTCCAGTTGCTGCAGGTAGTCAGCGACGCCGACACGCGCCGGGTTCACCCGCAGCACCAGGGGCGGTGCACCGCCGCCCGCGGCGAGGACGGCCCGCCACTCGCGCGGTTCTGCCGCGCGGACCTGGTCAATCCACCACGGCGGGGCGTTGTACAGCACCGCGTCGTCGCGGTTCAGGCGCTCGACGATCCCGCTTTGCTGCCGCAGGAAGTTGCGCAGCAAGGCGTTGACGAAGCCGGTGGCGAAGGCAGTTGTCGGATGGGCCCGCGCCGCCGTTACCGCCTGGTCGACGACGGCATAGGCGGCATGCCGGTCGCTCAGAAGCTGCGGCAGCGCGACGGAAAGCAGCGCACGAACGTCGTCGGACGGAGTGCGCGCGGCCAGCTCGGCAATGACGCGTTCGCTGAACGCGCGGCGCCGCACGGCCGCGTAGCTGACGTCCTGTGTTGCCTGACGCAGGCGGCTTCCATCGGCGGGCACGACCTCGGCGAGCGCCCGGTCGAGTGAACGGCCGGCCATGAAGGCCTGCCACACCCGCGCCGCCCGCGCGAGGACTTCGCCGAGCGGCGGCGAAGTACCGCCGACGTCAGTCATGCGCAGGATCGCGCTCGAACCGCTGGGCGGCGGCCAGCGGGAACCCCGCGAGGAACTCGCGCGCCGGCAGGCGCTTGCCGCCGGGCCGCTGCAGCTCGGTGAGCCGAAGGCAGCCGGCGCCGCACGCCACGTCGATGCCCGCGTGGTCGATCCCGACGATGGTTCCGGGCGCCGCCGCGGTGCTGTGCTCCATGGGCTCGGCGCGCCAGATCTTGATGGGTGTCTCGCCGATCCTCGTGAGCGCGACCGGGAACGGGTCGAAGGCCCGCACCTTGCGCGCGAGCACGGCGGCGGCCGCGGTCCAGTCGAGCCAGGCTTCGGCCTTTCCGATCTTGGCGGCGTAAGTCACGCCCGCCGCTGGCTGCGGCTGGGCGACCAGCGCCGGCACCGAACGCAATGCCTGCACCAGGAGTACCGCGCCGAGATCCGCGAGTCGTGCCGTGAGGCTTGCGGCCGTGTCATCGCGCGCAATGTCGATCGCCTGTGCGAGCAGCATCGGGCCGGTGTCGAGACCGGCGTCCATCTGCATGATCGTGATTCCCGTCGTCGGGTCACCGGCCTCGATGGCGCGTGCGATCGGCGCCGCGCCGCGCCAGCGTGGCAGCAGCGACGCATGCACGTTGATCGCCGTGAGCCTCGGGTTCCAGCCGTCGCGCAATCCGTGCGGGATGTCGAGCACGGACTGCGGCAGGATCAGCCCGTAGGCCGCCACGATCAGCACGTCGGGCGCCGCCTCGGCCAGCATTCGGTGCGCCGTCGCCGCTTCGTCGCCCTTGCGCAGCGAAGCCGGAGTTGCAACCGGCAACCCATGCGCCAGTGCGAGCGTCTTGACCGGACTGGGCTGCAGTCGCAGCCCACGGCCCGACGGGCGATCCGGCTGGGTCAACACCAACGGGATCGACCAGCCTTCCATGGCCGCCACCGCCACCAGCGCCGCCAGCGAGCGTGCGGCAAAGTCAGGTGTTCCCGCGAATACGATGCGCATCACGGCATTTTAGGTGGGCACGGCACCCGTCCGCTGCGTTTACCATCGCGGCTGCCGCACACGACAATGAGACGGCGAGGGAGACGCTTGAAACCACTGTCGGGCCTGGACTCGCTGTTCCTGCACCTCGAGACGCCGGCCACGCCGATGCACGTCGGCGCCGCCCACCTGCTCGAGCGTCCGCGTCGCGGCGGTGACTTCGTCCTGCGCGTGCGCCGGCACATCGCCAAGCGGCTGCATCTGTCACCCGTCTTCACGCGGCAGCTGGCGAACATGCCGCTCGACTTCGCCAATCCGGTGTGGGTGCGGGCCGAAACCGTCGACCTGACCAAGCATGTGGTCCGCGTGACGCTGCCCGCGCCAGGCACGATGGCCCAGTTCGAGGCCGCGATCGCCCGCCTGCACGCGCAACCGCTCGATCGCACCCGGCCGCTGTGGCGCTTCCACGTGATCGAGGGCCTGCAGGACGGCGGACTTGGCTTCTACAGCAAGGTTCATCACGCGACCCTGGACGGTGCCTCCGGGGTGGCCTTTGCGCAGGCCATGCTCGATTTCGCACCGACGCCGCGCGCCGTCGAGCCGGCGCGTCGCCGTCGCACGGAACACCCGGGTGTCGTGGCGTTGATTGGCACCGCGCTCAAGGTCAGCGGCTCGCAGACGGTGAATCTGGTGCGACTGTTGCCCGGCCTCGCCCGTGCGGCGGCGAAGCTCGCCACGGGCTCGACCGGCTTCCGTCGCAACCTCAGCCTTGGACCGCGCACGGCATTCAACCGCACGATCGACGCGGGACGCAGCTTCGCGACGGCATCGCTGCCGCTGGCCGCAGTGCGCCAGCTGTCCAAGGCGAATGACGCGACGTTGAACGACGTGGTGCTGACGCTGGTGGGTGGCGCGCTGCGCGAATACCTGAGGACGCGCGGCGGCGTGCCACCCAAGTCCCTGGTGGTCGCGATGCCCGTTTCGTTGCGCGAGGCCGGCAACACCGAGGCCACGACACTGGCGACGATGACGCTGGCCTCGCTGGCCACGGACATTGCCGATCCGATCGAACGGCTGCAGGCGGTGCAGGCCTCCACGCAGGCTGCCAAGGAAGTGACACGCCAGTTGAAGGGCCTGATCCCGACGGACTTTCCGTCGCTCGGCTTGCCCTGGCTGCTGTCGGCCGCCGCAAGCCTGTATGGCCGGACGTCGCTCGCCAACCGCATCCCGCCGATCGCCAATCTGGTGGTTTCGAACGTTCCCGGGCCCGACATCCCGCTGTACCTCGCCGGGGCTCGTCTCAAGACGTACTGGCCGGTGTCGATCGTCGAGCATGGGCTGGGGCTCAACATCACCTTGCAGAGTTATGCCGGATCGCTCGAGTTTGGAGTCATCGCGGCCCGGGTCGGGATTCCGGATGCGCGGCCGCTGGCGCGCGCGCTCGAGCACGCCTTCGCCGACCTCCAGCGCGCGAGTGACGCGCACGCGTCTGCGCCGGCGCTGAAGTCCGCGCGCAGCCGCAAGGCCGCACCCTCGCGCGGAAAGCCCGCCGCCTGAACTCCCGCTCAAGCGTCCCTCGCTCACTGCTCCATGGACCCTACGCAGCACTGGTACGAATTCGACTGGTCACGCCCGCCCGGCTTCGTTCGCATGGCACTGGAGTGCCGTGCACCGTGGGAATACGGCGCGGCGATGCTCGCTACACCCTGGCTCGACCAGGTCCCCGAAGGCGACGGCCATGCGGTGCTGGTATTCCCGGGCCTGATGGCCTCCGATGCCTCGACCAAGCCACTGCGCAGGTTCCTTGAAGGCAAGGGCTATGTGGCCTATGGCTGGGATCACGGCTCGAACCTGGGGCCGAAGGAAGGCGTGCTCGACCACTGCATGGAACGGCTGCGGCAGATCCGGCGCACGCACAAGCGGCGCGTCAGCCTCATCGGCTGGAGCCTCGGTGGCATCTATGCACGCGAGATGGCCAAGGATTTCCCGCGCGACGTGCGGCTGGTGATCACGCTGGGCACGCCGTTCACCGGCCACCCACGGGCCACCAACGCCTGGCGGCTGTACGAACTCGTGACCGGCCACCGCATCGGCGCGCCGGAGATCCACGCGCCGCTGCGCGTTGCCCCGCCGGTGCCGACGACGTCGATCTACAGCCGGACCGACGGCGTCGTGGCGTGGCAATGCAGCGTCGAACGCAAGGGCCCGCGCACCGAGAACGTCGAAGTCGAGGCGAGCCACCTGGGGCTGGGACTCAATCCGCTGGCGTGGTACGCGATTGCCGATCGGCTGGCGCAGCCGGAAGGCGGCTGGAAGCCCTTCGACCGCCGCGGCGCGCTGAGCTGGCTGTACCGCGACCCTGCGCGCAAGGCCTGGTACTAGTGACCTTTAACAGCCAATTCAGCAGTGCCTTGCGCGCCGGCGTGGCCGATCGCTTTGTCGCTCGCCTTGCGAATAGGCGACGGCTATTCGACGCGGCTCGCTTCGCGCACTCGGCTCACGCGGGCACGCCTTTCACTCCCGAATCGACTGTTACAGGTCACTAGCGATGACGCAGATCGCTGCGAACGGGCTGACCTTCGACGTCGAGGATGTCGGCGAACAAGGCGCTCCGGTCGTCCTGCTGATCATGGGGCTCGGTATGCCGGCGGCGGCGTGGCCCGACAGCTTCGTCGAGCATCTGGTGCGCGCCGGCCTGCGCGTGATCCGCTTCGACAACCGCGACAGCGGTCATTCAACCAAGCTGCGCACGACCCACCAGCCGAACCTGCAGTTCGCCATCGCACGCGCGCTGATGCGACTGCCCGTCCACGCGCCGTACACGCTCGACGACATGGCCGCCGATGCCGCCGGCCTGCTGACCGCGCTCGGGGTCGAGCGCGCGCATGTCGTCGGCGCCTCGCTGGGCGGCATGATTGCGCAGGTCCTGGCGGCAAAGTTTCCGCAACGCGTGCTGTCGCTGACGTCGATCATGTCCTCGACCGGCAACCCGAGCCCGCGCGTGGCCTTCGGCAGCCAGCGGGCCCTGCGCGCGATCCTGCTGCGGCCGAGCAAGATCGACGACGTCACCGAGATGACGAACCATCTGATGCGGGTGTTCAGCGTCATTGGCAGTCCGGGCTTTCCACCGGACCCGGCGCTGCAGCGGGAACATCTCGAGCGTGTCGCGCGCCGCGGCTACTACCCGGCGGGCTCGGCGCGGCAGCTGCTGGCCATCCTCGCCACGGGTGACCGCCGCGCGCTGCTGGCCCGCATCGAGGCGCCGACACTCGTGATCCATGGCCGCGATGATCCTCTGGTGCCGCTGGCGGCCGGCATCGACACCGCCAATCACATCCGCGGTGCGCAGCTCAAGGTGATTCCCGGCATGGGGCATGACTTCCCGCCAGCACTGCAGCCCGAGATCGCCGCGCTGATCATCGAGCACGTGCGGCGCGCCGCAAGCGTGCCGGACGGCCGCGCAGCGGCCTGAGACCCGCGCGCGTCACATCTTCTGGAACAGGTGCGCATACTGCCGCGCCACGGGAAGCTCGCGTTCGTGGCCACGGATGCGCACGTGCAGCTTGCCGGCCAGGTCGCGGCGCGTGCCGGCGACGGCATGCTGGTTGACGATCACCGAGCGATGAATCTGCTGGAAGTCCGCCGCGTCGAGTTGCGCGGCCAGTTCGGCGAGCGGGATGCGGATCAGCCACTCGCGCACGGCGTCGCCATCGCGCGCATAGACGCAGGTGTACTTGTCATCGGCCTGGAAGTAGAGGACGTCGCCGACCGCAATCTGCTCGGTGACTTCACCGTCGCCGGTGCGCTTGCTGGCGCGGATCCAGCGCAGCGACTGCGGCCGTCCCTCGACCTGCCGCGCCAGCTGCGCGAGCAGCGCTGACAGATCGCCGACCGGTTGCGGCTGCGCAAGCTGCGCCTGCAGCTTTGCCACCGTCCGCGCCAGCCGCTCGGCCGCGACAGGCTTCAGGAGATAGTCGACGGCATCGGCCTCGAAGGCTTCGATCGCATACTGGTCATAGGCCGTGACGAATACGACGTGTGGACGTGCCGGACCGCTCAGCGCTCGAGCGACCTCCAGCCCCGTGGCCCCCGGCATGCGGATGTCGAGGAACGCGATGTCGGGTCGATGCTGCGTGATCGCGGCGGCAGCGGCCGGTCCGCTGCCGACAACATCGACGATGGCGAGTTGCGGCCACGCCGCGGCGAGCTGCGCGCGCAGGTACTCCGCGAGGTGCGGCTCGTCGTCGGCGATCAGTGCGCTGGGCATCAGGCGTGCGCGGCCAGCGCCGCGATGGGGGCAGGCGCCGGCGGCGCTGGTTCGAGTGGCAGCGCCAGCCGGACCCGCGTTCCGGGAAGGGCGTCCTCGATCGTCAGGCGCGCCCGGCTGCCGTACTGCGCCGCCAGCCGATCGCGCAGGTTCGACAATCCGACGCCGCCGCCGCGCGTCATCGTGCCGAAGCCGACGCCGTTGTCCTCGACGCTGATTTCGAGCAGGCCCTCAGCCGTTCGCGCCGCGCCGAGACGCACGTGGCCGCCGTCGACTTTCGGCTCGAGTCCGTGCTGGATCGCGTTTTCGATCAGCGGCTGCAGCAGCATCGGGGGCAGCGGCAGGCCGCGCAGATCCGCCGCAGCCGCGATGTCGTAGCGCAAGCGGCCACCCATGCGAATGGACAGGATTTCAAGATAAGCACGGCACAGGTCGAACTCCTGGCCGAGCGTGGCGTGCCGAGCGCGGCTCGCGGACAACGAGGCACGCAGCAGTTCGATCAGTCGTTCCAGCATGCGCTTGGCATCCGCCGGATGGGCGTCGACGAGGCTGACGACGTTGGCCAGTGTGTTGAACAGGAAGTGCGGCTCGATCTGCGCCTGCAGCGCACGCAGCCGCGCATCGACGGCCTGTCGTTCGAGCTCGGCTGCCCGCGCGCGGTCGGCCGCCAGCTGCTTCTCGACCTCGGCCAACTGCAATTCGCGCCGATAGAAGCGCCACCAGATGAGCGTCAGCACCGCCCAGATCATCAGCGCGCCGGACACGAACCAGCCGGACACCCATTGGAAGCCGCTGCGACCCGCGCCCCAGCCGAGCAGGGTGAACCCGATCCCGTACCCGAGTACGACGCCCGCCAGTGGGACAAGCGAAAAGAACAGCGCGCGCTGCAGGCCCGGCAGGCTGTCGATGCGGGCGGGCCCGAAGAGCTTCGCGGCCAGCGCGAACAGACCGAAGATCGAGAAGCCGATGCTCTCGGAGATGACGAGATTGCGCCAGAGCAGCTGCCACAGGTCGAGGCGCCCGGCCGAGAACACCCAGGAAAAGGCGGTCAGCACCAGGCCGATCGCGGCGCTGAACAGCATCGTGACCAGCGCGAGGGCCCACAGCGGCTGGCCCTCGCTTTGCCCTGAAGTAAGGCGACCACCAGGACCGCCATGCAGTACGGAGTGTGGAAAGCAGCGGCATGGCGGCTCTCAGCGGGACTGCCGCGCCAGGAACTCACGCAGCTTGCGTTCCTGCCATTCGCGCCCGAGCCAGAGGTCGCGGCCAAATGTCTCCAGCGCCGCAAACCCCAGGGCAATCGCGAACCCCAGCACGACCCACAGGAACCACAGCCTGTGCGGCGAGGTCATGACGTTGACGGCGGCAGTCAGCGCGATGACCAGGCCAGCCGTCACGCAGAGCTGGAGGAAGTCGCGCAGCCGCTTGACGTGCCGGCGGGCTGCCCGCAGATCGGCGGGGTCGAGCGTTGGCGGAGTTGAGCGGGGTTCCATGTGGCAGCGCCGTCAGGATCGATGCTTCCACTTTACTGCGGCGTTTGCTGCCGCCCAGTCCAACGCGCCCGGCAGCGTGAAAGCGGCGTGAAACGACATCCAGCCGGCGCCAGTGGCCGGGCGCCTGCCTCAGGCGGCCTTCACCCGCCGCTTCTTCATCTTGGTCTTGATGCGGTCCTGCTTCAGCGGCGAGAGGTACTCGACGAAGACCTTGCCCTGCAGGTGATCCATCTCGTGCTGGACGCACACCGCCAGCAAGCCGCTGCAGTCGCGCTCAAAGGCCTTGCCCTGTGCATCGAACGCCCGCACCCGGATCTGCGCGGGACGGGTCACGGCGTCGTACACGCCGGGCACCGACAGGCATCCCTCCTCGCATTCGACGACGTCTTCGGAGGCCCAGACGATCTCGGGGTTGATCAACACGAGCAGCTGATCCTTGGTCTCCGACGTATCGATGACGATGAGGCGCTCGTGGACGTCGACCTGGGTCGCTGCCAGACCCACACCCGGGGCCTCGTACATCGTCTCGGCCATGTCGGCCACCAGCCGACGCAGCCGGTCGTCGAAGACGGTGACGGGCCGTGCGACCGTGCGCAACCGCGGATCGGGATATTCCAGAATCGGGAGCAAAGCCACGTCAATTTCTCCAACGCGCGGGTCAGCCGCCAGCGGCGTGAACCGGATAACTCCCCGGATCTGACCCTGCTTTTCCGTCGCCCGAGCGGCGGAAATAGCCGCCACACTGCGCCCTGGTGAACCATCGGCAGGGCCTCGTCCGACGCTGTCCCACGCCTTTCGGTATCGCGCCTAGTCGGGATCAGTCGATCCGTCGATCCGTTGCGATATCAAGGCACTAGGGGCAGAATCTGACGTCCGGTCTCAGCTTAAGTAGCCATCGGCACTCAAATTTCAAGCCGATGTCGCAAGCGTTCGGGACGGTACAAACCCCGCCGGACGGCCAGAGGGAGCTTGCATGAAGAAGACTAGCATGGGCGTTGTTGCCGCCGCCTGCGTAAGCATGACGGCAGCCGGCACCGCTCTGGCGCAATCGGCCACCAGCCGCTATCCGATCACGACCGATCAGCGGGCGACGGCCGAACAGGTGGCCCAGGCCGGCGTGCCTCTGGCGGCGCTGGCCCCGGATGCCCCTGAGCTTTACACGGTCAAGTCCGGCGACACGCTCTGGGATCTTTCCCGCATGTACCTCACGAGCCCATGGCGGTGGCCGGAGCTGTGGGGAATGAACAAGCAGCAGATTGCCAACCCCCACCTGATCTATCCGGGCCAGCAGCTTCGACTGGTCAAGGAAAACGGACGGGCAAGGCTGGAAATCGCCGGCGGCAGCGGCGGCGACCCGCGCGAAGGCAGGCTGCAACCCTCGATCCGCGACCTCGGAGCCGATCGGGCCGCGATCCGCAGCATTCCCACCAACCTGATTCAGCCGTTCCTGTCGCAACCGCTGGTGCTCGACCCGTCGGCACTGGACGGCGCTCCACGGGTCGTCGCCACGCAAGAGGGCCGCGTTTATACCGGCCGGGGTGACAGCGCGTATGTGCGCGGAGTCAAGGACGACGCGGTCATCAACTACAGCGTGTTCCGTCCGCTCGCGCCGCTTTTCGACGTCGACGACATCAATCAGAAGCGGCCGATCGCCTGGGAAGCGTTTTACCTCGGCAGCGCCAAGGTCACGCGCCCCGGCGAAGTGGCGAAAATCGAAGTCACCGAGAGCAAGCAGGAAATCGGCGTTGGAGACCGCCTGTTGCCGGTCGAACCGCATACGCTGATCAGCTACGTGCCGAAGGCGCCGGCCAATCCGATCGAAGCCCGTGTCATCGCCATCTACAACGGCGTGCGCTTCGCCGGCGGCGGGCAGATCGTTACGCTGAACCGCGGTTCCGGCGAGGGCCTGACGGTCGGCGATACGGTCCAGCTCTGGCGTGCCGGACAGACCGTCGCCGATCGCACGCTACCGGGCAGACAGTTCGTCAAGCTCCCGGACGAGCAGATCGGGCTGGCTTTCGTGTTCCGCGTGTTTCCGTCGATTTCGTATGCGCTGATCCAGCGCGGTACGGAGCCGGTGGAGGTGGGTGACCGTGCGTCCAGCCCAACGGACGAACTCGACCTGCCGCGACTGCGGGCCACCGAAACCGAAGCAGACCGCGTGCTGCGGCAGCCGCTGCGCCCCCTCAACGTGCAGTAAGCACCGGCGACCGCGCCTGTGCAGGCGGACGAGCGCGCTGCATGGCTGCGACTGATCGCCACCCCGGGGCTCGGGCCGCGCACGGCGCGGCACCTGCTCGCATCCTTCGGCCTGCCGGATAAAGTCTTCGACGCCGCAGCGGGCACGTTGGCGCGGGCCGTGCCCGAGCCGCTCGCCCGTGTGCTCGCGGCGCGACCCAGCGCCGAAGTGCAATCCACCATCGATGCGACGGAACACTGGCTGGCCAGCGCACCAAGCCATGCCTTGATCACCCTGGCCGATGCGGACTACCCGCGGCTGCTGCTTGAAACTCCCGATCCCCCCGCGGTGCTGTTTGCCGTCGGACGCCGCGAGTTGCTGAATCGTCCGTCACTCGCCATCGTCGGCAGCCGCAACGCCACGCAGCAAGGGGTCGCCAATGCCGAAGCGTTTGCGGGCGCGCTTGCCCGCAGCGGCCTGACGATCGTCAGCGGCCTGGCGCTCGGCATCGACGCTGCCGCGCACCGTGGCGCGCTGGACGCCGACAGCGATGCGGGCACCATTGCCGTCGTCGGCACCGGCGTCGACATCGTGTATCCCGCGAGCAATCGCGCACTGACGCAGCGCATACGCGAAAATGGGCTCGTCATCTCCGAGTTCCCGCTGCGCACGCCCGCCATCGCGCACAACTTCCCGCGCCGCAATCGCATCATTGCCGGGCTCGCCCGCGGCGTGCTCGTCGTCGAGGCGGCACTCCGCTCGGGCTCCCTGATCACGGCCAGGCTGGCGGCAGACGCGGGACGCGACGTGTTCGCGATTCCGGGCTCGATCCACTCGCCGCTGGCCAAGGGCTGCCATCGACTGATCCGCGATGGCGCCAAGCTCGTGGAATCCGCCCACGACATCGCCGGGGACCTGGGACTGGAGCAGACGACGCAGGCACCACCGGACGCCGTCGCGCCTGGTCCGAATGCTGAACTGCTGGCGCTCATCGGGCACGATCCAGTCGACCTCGATACGCTCGCCACGCGCAGCGGACGCGATGCGGGATCCCTGTCTGCCGCTCTGCTGGAACTCGAGCTGGCCCAAGATGTTGAGCGTCTCCCGGGCAACCGCTACCAAAGGTTGCGGTAGGGCTTTACACCGGCCCGCCCCTCGCATAGAGTTCGAAGAACGTGTTCGACGTCCTCGTCTACCTCTACGAAAACTACGGCGCGCTGCATGCGTGCCCGGATCCCGACTCCCTCTCGCGCAAGCTGACCGCCGCGGGCTTCGATGACGAAGAGATCAGCGAGGCGCTCGCCTGGCTGCAGGGACTGCAACTGGTAACGCAGCAATCGGTGGCTGTCGGCCCCGAAAGCACGCGCTCGTTCCGGGTCTTTGCCAAGGTGGAAACCGAACGGCTCGGGATCGAATCGATCGGCTTTCTGAGCTTCCTCGAGCACGCCGGCCAACTGACGCCGACGCAGCGCGAGATCGTCATCGAGCGGGCCCTTGCCATCGAAGAGACGCCCATCCCGCTCGAAATGACGAAGGTCATCGTCCTGATGGTGCTCTGGAGCCAGCAGGCCGACATCGACGTCCTGTTGCTCGAAGAACTGCTGCACGACGGGTCGGAGCGGGATTTGCATTAGGCGCTCCTCGTGTACGCGACCGCTACGCGGTCGCACGTGCACTCGGAGCGGCACGGCTCTCGCTGCGCGAGAACCGCAAAGACTAGCTTGTCGGCTGCGCTCCGGAGCGGCCGCGCGCTCCGCCGAAGTCCAACTGCAGGGCACCCGCCCTGCCCTCCCGCCAAGCGGGAGGGTGCTGACTCCGGACACTTCCGAGTACCGCGCAGTGGTCGATTTCCCCCACTGGGCCGGGCACTTGCACGGGTTTCTGGATTCGTTGTTATCCTGAAAAAAGAGAACTCAGCTCATATAAGGACAGGCCGCCATGTGTTGGCGGCCTACTTTTCTGCATGTCCAAAGCACTGATCATTGCCGAGAAACCGTCCGTGGCCGCCGACATTGCGCGCGCCATCGGCGGCTTCACCAAGCAGCAGGACTTCTTCGAGAGCGACCGCTACGTGCTGTCTTCCGCGGTCGGTCACCTGCTCGAACTGAAGGCGCCGGAGTCGCACGACGTCAAGCGCGGCAAGTGGACCTTCACGCACCTGCCCGTCATCCCGCCGCACTTCGAGCTGGCGCCGATTGCCAAGGCGGAGTCGCGTCTTAAGGTCCTGCTCAAGCTCCTCAAGCGCAAGGACGTCGGCGAACTGATCAACGCCTGCGACGCCGGGCGCGAAGGCGAGCTGATCTTCCGCTACATCGTGCAGGCGGCCAAGGCGCGCCAGCCGGTGCGTCGGCTCTGGTTGCAATCGATGACGCCGGCCTCGATCCGCGAGGCGTTCGAAACGTTGCGCAGCGACGACGAGATGCTGCCGCTGGCCGACGCCGCACGCAGCCGATCGGAGGCCGACTGGCTGGTCGGCATCAACGGCACGCGCGCGATGACCGCCTTCAACAGCAAGGAAGGCGGCTTCTACCTGACCACCGTCGGCCGCGTGCAGACGCCGACGCTGGCGATCGTCGCCGAGCGTGAGGACAAGATCCGCCGCTTCGTCTCGCGCAACTACTGGGAGGTGCGCGCGAAGTTCGACGCGAAGGCCGGCCAGTACGAAGGGCGCTGGCTCGACGAGACCTTCAAGAAGAGCGATGACCCCGATGCGCGCGCCGAGCGCCTTTGGGAGGAAGCGAAGGCCGCGGCGATCGTGGCAGCGTGCACCGGCAAGCCGGGCGATGTCAGCGAGGAATCGAAGCCCAGCACGCAGCTGTCGCCGCTGCTCTTCGACCTGACGTCGCTGCAGCGCGAGGGCAACAGCAAGTTCGGCTTCTCGGCCAAGACGACGCTGTCGATCGCGCAGGCGCTGTACGAGAAACACAAGGTGCTCACTTATCCGCGTACCGACGCGCGTGCATTGCCCGAGGACTACCTCGGCGTCGTCAGCAAGACGATGCAGGAACTCGGCGCGCAGTCCCCGTACAAGCCGTTCGCCAAGCAGGTGCTGAAAGGCGGCTGGGTGCGGCCGAACAAGCGGATCTTCGACAACTCGAAGATCTCCGACCACTTTGCGATCATCCCGACACTGCAGACACCAGGGCATCTGTCGGAAGTCGAGGCCAAGCTCTACGACCTGGTCGTCAAGCGCTTCCTCGCGGTGTTCTTCCCGGCCGCCGAGTACCTCGTGACGACACGCATCACGCGCGTCGAAGGCCACGCGTTCAAGACCGAAGGCAAGGTGCTGGTCGAAGCGGGCTGGCTCGCGATCTACGGTCGCGAGGCGATCGAGGAGCAGGGTGCGCTGGTCAAGGTCGAACACGGCGAAAAGGTGCAGACCGCTGAAATCGAGTCGGTGGCGCTGGCGACGCGTCCGCCGCCGCGCTACACCGAAGCCACGCTGCTGACCGCGATGGAAGGTGCTGGCAAACTGATCGAGGATGACGAGCTGCGCGCTGCGATGGCGGGCAAGGGCCTCGGCACGCCGGCCACGCGGGCGCAGATCATCGAGAACCTGATTGATCAGCGCTATGTCGTGCGCGACGGCAAGGACCTGCGCCCCACGCGCAAGGCGTTCGACCTGATGACCCTGCTCAAGGGTCTCGATGTGCCGGAGCTGACCGCGCCCGAGCTGACGGGCGAATGGGAGTTCAAGCTGGCGCAGATGGAGCGCGGCAAGCTCAAGCGCGATCGGTTCATGCACGAGATCGCCGGCATGACGCAGAAGATCGTCGAGCGCGCAAAGAGCTACGAGTCCGACACCGTGCCGATCGAAGACCCGGCCCAGCTCACCACACCCTGTCCGAAGTGCGGCAAGACAGTCGTCGAGAACTATCGCCGCTTTGCCTGCTCCAGCTGCGATTTCTCCATTCCGAAGCACCCTGGCAGCCGTTCGCTGGAAGTTGAAGAGGTCGAAGAACTGCTGGGCAAGGGCACGATCGGGCCGATGTCTGGCTTCATCAGCAAAATGGGCCGGCCATTTTCGGCCGTGCTCAAGCTGACGCCGGAGTACAAACTGGAGTTCGACTTCGGCCAGGGCAGCGAAGACGGAGCCTCGGACGAAGCGGTCGACTTCTCCGGCCAGCAGCCGATCGGCCCGTGCCCGAAGTGCGGCGGTCGCGTGTTCGAGCAGCCGATGAACTACCTGTGCGAACGCGCCACCGGCCCGGCGAAGACCTGCGACTTCCGTTCGGGCAAGGTCATTTTGCAGCAGCCGATCGAGCGTTCACAGATGGAGAAGCTGTTGAACGAAGGTCGCACGGACGTGCTGCGCGGGTTCATCTCGAACCGCACGCGGCGCAAGTTTTCCGCCTTCCTGGTGCGCAAGCCCGATGGCACGGTCGGCTTTGAGTTCGAGCCGCGCACCAAGACGGCCGCCAAGGCGCCGGCCCGAGCGCGCGCCGCGGCACCGGAAGCGCCGGCGCCAACTTCGGCAGCGAGAACCACGAAGTCCGCCTCCCGCACGGCGGCGGCCGGCGAGGAAGCCAGTCCGGCGAAGACCACGCGCGCCACGGCCAAGCGGGCCGGTAAGGTCGCCGCCAAGCGGCCCGCCAAGACAACGGCCAAGAAGTGCCGCCAAGGCCGCCACCAAGACCGCGGCGCGCAAGGCCGCCAAGTCGGTGGGCTGACGCACGCCGGCCGGGCACCGCGCTGAGAGGTGCGGCCGTGGCCCGCACCCGGCTGCGCTCATCCAAGGACGTCAGTCCGCGCTACCCCGGCGCTCGGCTATGCTCGACTCATGCAGCGGTTCCTCATCATCGCCGGCATCGTGGCCATCGCGCTCGGCGTCGCCTGGCCGTGGCTGGCCCGTCTCGGTCTGGGCCGCCTGCCCGGCGACCTGCATGTCGAGCGTGATGGATTTTCCTTCTACTTCCCGCTGACGACATCGATCGTCGTGTCGGTCGTCGTCAGCCTTCTCATCTGGCTGTTCCGACGCTGAAGCCATGATCAACGACTCTGGTCCGCGCCGCTCTCCGGCGCTGTTGCGCGCCGCGGCGGCACTGGCGGCGATGTTCCTGCTGACAGGCGCTTTTGTCTCCTGCGAAGGCATCTCGGACGAAGACGGCAACAACGGTTCGGGCGGTTCGGACGGAACGCGTCCGGACAGCGCGGCGATGTCGAAGTGGACACCGAACACCGACTTCGATACCTGTAGCAAGGACTTCCACGACACGTACTACGTTATCGGGCCGGACGGCAAGAAGTACCCCACCTGGCATCCGCCGACGGCCACCGACCCGACGACCGGCAAGGTCTGCTCGTTCGGGCACGAGCACGGCCGCGACCCGCGCGGCTCGGCGTTGTGGGAAACACTGCGTAGCCACTACGCCCACGACACCAACGGCAACGGCACGATCGACACCACTGAACGCGACGCGAGCGGCGTGCCGTTCGGCTACGCGTCCGAGCAATTGCGCGCCTACAACGCGGCCAACGGCATCGCGAACGCCAACCGCGACGAGGACCATGTCGGCTACAAGATCGCCTGGGAAAACGGAATCGTCCGCACGCGCACCGTGAACGGCCGGGTGCAGACCTTCGAACTCTCGTGCGACGCGCTGTCGGTCCTGCATCAGGAAACGTATTCGGCTGACCCGTATGCGAGCAACGTGCACGAAGTGCTTTACGCCATCGACTGCAGCCGCGGGGCCGATGCGGCGCGCTTCGGCGGCAAGGTCGTCGTCAGCGCGATGGCGACTTTCGGCAACCCCGGCGAGTTCACCGTCGAGCAGCCCAAGGGAACGTTCACGACCATCCGGTACGGGACAGCACAGCCGCTCAACTCGCCGGCAGGCGGCGGCGAACGCGGGCGTGTGATACCCACGGCCGAGAGTGTCTACGCCGCCGTGCTCGTGCCCATTGGCCAGACGTCGGACTTCGCGGCAGGACTGACCGAGACCTGGTACTCGGGCATTGCGCTGAGGCGCACCGACGGCACCGAACTCGTCTTTGTCGACCCTTCGTATGCGGTGGCCTCGCCATCGCGCTACTTCAATGTGGCCGACTTCAACGGACTCGCGCGAACCGTCGACCTCTGCTACATCGGGTTCAGCATCGGAGGTGAGCTGATCGACGATCCCCTGCGCGCCGCGCTGATCGTTCGGCAGGCGCGCGGCCCCGAATGCTCGGGCATTGCGCCCAACGGCCCGGCCACGCCGCGCGTCACTCGCATCCCGCATGACGATCCGCGCAGCGTCTTCAACGGATGCCGCCGGAACGTGACGCTGGGCGCAACGCGCATCACCAACGGCGGCGGCTCGACGATCTGGTACAGCGACCCCTACGGCCGCGCTGCGCGCGCCGGTAGTTTCATCGGAGGCGTCAAGCAGTACGTCGAGGTCGTCAACAACAGCACCGCCGGCGACATCGATCGCGTCGCCTTCGGCGCCGACCTCGATCCCTGCCTCTCGGGCAGCAACATTCACGCGCCGAATTGACAACGTCGCTCGTGTACGCGACCGCTGCGCGGTCGCACGTGCACTCGCTCCGGTACGGTTCGCGTGGGGCGCGAACCGCTCAGGACTGATCAGTCGGCTGCGCTCCGGAGCGGCCGCGCGCTCCGCCGATCTTCAACTACATGGCACTCACCCTGTCCCTCTCGCCAAGCGAGAGGGACGTAGGCACCCCTCCCTGCACCCTCCCCGCCCGGCGGGGAGGGCAAGGCAACGCTTGCACTGCGAAGAGCCTCGCGGGGTGGGGTGCACGGGGTTGTTAGTCGGCGGAGCGCGCGGCCGCTCCGGAGCGCAGCCGACTAACTATTCGGAGCGAGTGCACGTGCGAGGGCCCGACGCTGTCGGGCCTTCGCGTACACGAGCGACTCCTCACGCCTAGAATTGCGCGCTTTGCCCCGGCCCGTTGGCCAACTGATGATTCTCTTCGCGTCCACGATCCTGCTGTCGGCGTTCCTGCTGTTCCTGGTGCAGCCGATCATCGCCAAGCAGATCCTGCCCTGGTTCGGCGGTAGCTCCGCCGTCTGGATTACGTGCCTGGTGTTCTTCCAGGTGCTGCTGCTGGCCGGTTACACCTACGCGCACGTGATCACGCGGCACTTCTCGCTGCGCCGGCAGACGCGGCTACACATCGCGCTGCTGCTGGCGAGCCTGCTCTTCCTGCCGATCATTCCAAGCGCCGCGCTCAAGCCGACGGCGGATGCCGATGCGGCGTTGCGCATCCTGGTGCTGCTGGCGGCCACGATCGGACTGCCTTACTTCCTGCTGTCGACGACCGGCCCACTGCTGCAGAAGTGGGTCGCGCCGCACTTTCCGGAGAGGTCCGTCTACCGGCTGTTTGCGTTGTCGAACTTCGGTTCGCTGATCGGCCTGCTCGCCTTTCCGTTCGCCGTCGAACCCTTTGCCACGTCCACCACGCAGTCGATGGTGTGGAGCGCGGCCTATGCGTTGTTTGTCGGCGTCTGCAGCTGGTCGTCATGGAGGGTCGGCCGACGCGAGGCGCCACAGGTCGCAACGATGGATGCGGTCACTGCCCCCCATGGCGAGCCGGTGGCCCCGCCGCGCGCGAGGGACTATCTGCTGTGGCTGGCGTTCTCGATACTAGGCTCGGTGATGCTGCTGGCATCGACCAGCCACATCACGCAGAACATCGCCTCGGTACCCTTCCTCTGGGTGCTGCCGCTGTCGCTTTACCTGCTGACCTTCGTCATCGCGTTCGAAGGTCGCGGCGGAAGGGGCTGGTATGAACAGAACTGGTGGCTGTTCATCACGCTGCTGCTGATCGTCGGGATGGCGGCCGGGCTGTCGGCGGCGCGCGGCGTCATGGACGTCGGCCTTGCCGTTCCTCTCTACACGCTTGGCATGTTCATGGCGGTGCTCTTCTGCAACGGCGAACTCGCACACCGCAAGCCGGCACCAACGTACCTGACGCACTTCTACCTGATGGTCTCGCTCGGAGGTGCGCTCGGAGGGTTGTTCGTCGGACTGGTCGCGCCGCGCATCTTCCCGGCGTACCTCGAGCTGCCGCTGGCACTCGTACTGCTCGCGGGACTGGCGGTTGTCGTTGCCTGGCGCAACAAGTGGCTTGTCGGGCCGGCGATCGTCGCCTCGCTCGCCACGCTCTGGTATGCCGGCGAATATCTCCAGTTCATGCGCGACGACGTGGTGTTCATGCAGCGCAACTTCTACGGCACGCTGCGCGTGCGGGAGCAGGGCAGCGGCGACCATCAGGTGCGGCGGCTGCTGCACGGCGTGATCCTGCACGGCGAACAGTTCACCATCCACCCTGATCGGCTCGAGCCCGGGACCTATTACGCGCGCACGTCGGGGGTCGGCCGCGCGATCGCGGCCAGGCAGGCCGGCGGCCCGGTAAGAATCGGCGTCGTCGGCCTCGGCGTCGGCACGCTGTCGGCCTATGGTCGGACCGGCGACATCGTCCGCTTCTATGAACTCGACCCTGATGTACTGGCGCTGGCGAAGAGCCACTTCGGCTTCCTGAGCGCGGCGCCGGCGCAGCTCGAGTTCGTCATCGGGGATGCGCGACTGTCGATGGAGCGTGAGCTGGCCGCCGGTACGCCACAGAAGTTCGACGTGCTGGCGATCGATGCCTTCTCCAGCGACTCGATCCCCGTGCACCTGATCACGCGCGAGGCGATCCGGCTCTACATGCAGCAACTCGCCCCCGGAGGCGTGCTGGCGATCCACATTTCCAACCGCTTCCTCGACTTGAAGCCGGTGCTGGCGAACATTGCCGCGGCCGAGGGTCTGCAGGTGCGGCTGGTCAGCGATCACCCCGCCGAACCGGCTTCGATGACCGACTGGGTGCTGCTCTCGGCCACGGCAGAGGCATTCAAGGCCGAAGCACTGCAGGTGGCCGAGCCGATTACGCCGACACCCGGCTTCTCGCTCTGGACGGATCAGTTCAACAACCTGCTCGACGTCCTGAAATCCAGCCCGCTCGAGGAGTTCAAGCGTCTCGTCACCGGCTGAGTCCGGCGCCGCGACGATCTGAGATACTTGCGGCTGCCGGCCGCACCCGGCATCGCGACACCGCCTTCGTTACAACGCATCTTTCGCAGGAACCCCCGATGTCCCAAACGCGCAAGCCGCGCATCGTCATACGCAATTCCAGGATCCATGGCCGCGGCGTGTACGCCGCACGCAAGCTCGCCGCCGGTGAACGCATCATCGAGTACAAGGGCGAGCGCATCACGTGGAAGGAAGCCGATCGCCGCCCGCCCTCGGATCCCGACGATCCGAACCACACGTTCTTCTTCTCGCTGTCGGACGGCAAGACCGTGATCGATGCCAACGTCAACGGCAATGCGGCGCGCTGGATCAATCACTCGTGCGAACCGAACTGCGAGAGCGAGGAGACCGATGACGGCCGCGTCTTCATCGAAGCCCTGCGCGACATCCGCCGTGGCGAGGAACTCAACTACGACTACGGACTGATCATCGACGAGCGGCTCACGCCCACGTTGAAGAAGCAGCACGAGTGCCGTTGCGGCTCGCCCAAGTGCCGCGGCACGATGTTCGCCCTCCGGACCCGCAAGAAGAAAGACGCCAAATGAACCTCATGTACTCGATGTCGGTGCCGGTCTTCGCGAAGACGCTCGGCAACCTGTCCGCCATCCTCGACAAGGCCGCCGCCCATGCCGAGGCGAAGAAGATCGACCCGGCCGTCCTGCTGGCAGCGCGGCTCTACCCGGACATGTTCCCCCTGACCAAGCAGGTTCAGGTGGCATGTGACTTCGCCAAGGGCACCGTCGCGCGTCTGGCCGGCGAGGAGCCACCCAAGTACGACGACAACGAGACGACGATCGAGGCGCTCAAGGCGCGCATCGCACGGACCGTCGACTACGTGCAGGGCTTCCCGGCGGCCCGCTTCGCGGGCGCCGAGGAGCGGGACGTGCAGATGAAGATCCGCGACCAGACGCTGAGCTTCAAGGGGCTCCCCTATCTGGCTCACATGGCGCTGCCGAACTTCTTCTTCCACGCCACGACCGCCTACGACATCCTGCGCCACAACGGTGTCGAGCTCGGCAAGCGGGACTTCATTGGCGCGATCTAGGCCGAACGACGGGCGGGCCTAGCGCGAACCTCCGGCCGCTGATCCGGTCGAACCCGCCATGACTCGTCCGCCCGCCCTTTCCCTGCGCCGCTGGCTGGCGGCAATCGCCGCCACCCTTATCGGGCTGGGGGCCGTCGCCGGCTGCACCTCGCTCGACGAGTGGCAACGTCAGGCGATCTTCAATCCCGCGCGCGACAACCCGCGCTGGTTCGCCGAGCCTCTCGACGGCACCGAGGAGTACGACGTCCGCCTTGCCAACGGCGACACGCTGCACTTCTGGTATGTGCCGCAGAAGGACGCCGCGAGCGCACCCACCGTGCTCTACCTGCATGGCGCCCGCTGGAACATGAACGGCAGCGTCTTCCGCATCGCGCGGTGGCACGACCTCGGCTTCAATGTGCTGGCCGTCGACTATCGCGGCTTCGGCAGGAGCACCGAGATCCTGCCGTCGGAGGCAACGGCGAGCGAAGACACGCGAGCAGCATTCGACGAACTGGCGCGGCGCCAGACAGACGCCTCCCGGCGCTATGTCTACGGGCACAGCCTGGGCGGTGCACTGGCGATCGACCTGGCCAGTCAGTTGCCGGCCGATCAACTGGCGGGTGTGATCGTGGAAGCGACATTCACGTCGATTCCGGACCTCGTGAAAGGCATGCGCTGGGGATGGGTGCCGGGCATCGGACTGGTGGTCACGCAGCGCTTCGATTCGTCGGCGCGCATCGAGAAGGTCACCGCGCCGCTGCTGATCCTGCATGGCACGGCGGACAACGTCGTGCCGCACACGATGGCCGACGAGCTCTACCAGCGCGCCGGCAGCCGCGACAAGCGGGTCGTCAAGCTGGAAGGTGCGACCCACTCGGGAATGCGCGGCTCAGCCTCGGCTTATCGCGAGGCCGTGCTGTCGTTCACGCAGGCGTCTGCGACCACGGCAGCGTCCTCGGCAGCCAGCGCGGCGACCGTCGCGGACTGACGCCGCGGACCGCGACGCGTCGCGCTACCTGCCGGCGCGCCGCGGCCGTTCCTTGAGTCCGGTGACCTGTCCGATGCGCCACGGCCGCATGCCGAGCGCCAGTCCGACTGACTGACGCCGTTCCGGGGGCAAGGTGCTGTCGAGCTCGGCGAGCTCGTTGAACTCCGCCGCCAGCCGGTCGATCTTGCGCTCCAGCACCGCGAACGACGCCGCCGAGACATCCCGGAACTCGAAGCGGAAGTGCCCGCCGTGACGGTCGAACTCGACGGCGAGGAACTCCGCCATAGCTCGCTGGCCGTGCCGGGCGCGGATCGCACCGCTCGGGCGCAACCGCAGATTGCGGCTGACGCGCAGCTTCACGCGGTTGCCGGGCAGCAGTTCGATCAGTCCGAGCCGATCCAGCCGCGCCAGCAGTCGCGTGAGTCCCGGCTCGCCGAGTTCGTAGCGTTCCAGGATCCGCGCCGGCTGCCAGTCATTGAACA
Organism: uncultured beta proteobacterium; assembly: GCA_963780715.1. Lineage (GTDB taxonomy): Bacteria > Pseudomonadota > Gammaproteobacteria > Burkholderiales > Burkholderiaceae_F > JALORV01. The sequence continues at coordinate 241,638 of CAWADK010000024.1, read as the reverse complement.
GCAGGTAGAACACTCCCATCAGCTGCGGCTCGGCGGCGAGCGCGTGCTCCTGCGCCTCGGACATCTGCTGCGGCGCGTCGGTCGCGCCGCGAGCCAGTCGGGCGAGTTCGAAGAAGTCGATCTCGAGCCATCGCAGCACCTCCTCCAGCCGCTCCAGCGTGAACGTGCGCTGCGAGAAGAGCCGCTTCACGCTCGCTTCTGACAGTCCGATGCCGGTCGCCAGGTCGGCGTAGGTCAGGCGCCGGCTCTTCAGCACCCGCTTGAGCGCGTCGATCAGCTGCTCGGTCATGTGTTTCGCCCCCGTCGTCTTCTGGTATCAGGAGACGATACCTGATCGAACAAGGCTCGGATTCCGGCGAATCCGCGGCACCGTGGCGTCGCCGCGATGTCGCGGCTCACCGAACGAGCACTCCATGAGTTCCCTGCTTGTTGAAGGCGTTGCCACCGTCCTGCTGGCCGACTTCGTATCCGGATTTCGTGCACTGGGCCGAGGATGCCTATGCGCGTCCCGCGACGCCCTTGCTCGGACGGATCGCTCACGACAACCTGCGCCACCACTGGCGACCGCGCGAGTTCCTGGCCCGCTCCTGGCTGCAGAGTTCGTGGGACCTCGCGCTCGGCGGTGCCCTGGTCATCTGCGCCGCCGCCGCGACGGGCTGGCTGTCGTGGCACGTGGTGCTGTTCGCCGTGCTGGTGGCCAACGCCAACCAGATCCACAAGTGGGCGCACATGAACCGGAGCGAACTGCCCTGGGTCGTCGGCGTTCTGCAGCGGCTCTACCTGCTGCAGAACGCGCGTCATCATGGGCGCCATCACGCCGGCACCCGCACGACTCACTATTGCGTGATCACCAACTTCCTCAACCCGCTGCTCGAAGAGGTCGGCCTATGGTCGCGACTCGAGGCTGCCATCGAGCGGTGGGTCGGGGTCAGGCGTCGCAACGAAGCCGAGGAGCTGGCGTTGCTCGGCCTGCCGGCGCGCAGGACGACGCCCAAAGCCTGTTCGCAGTGTGTACTGCAGGCCGGTTGAAACCTCTACGCCTCAACGGGCGCTACCGCGCGCAGGTCGATGAAGAACGGACCGGACTGCCGGTCCGAGATCTGCAGCCCCAGCCCGATGATCAGGTCCGGGTTGAGGTCGGGGGCGGCCACCTGGCGACCGCGCAGGCTGGCCTTGAACGCGGCGAGCGGGAGGCGGATCTCCTGCTCGTCGCCGTTCGTCTCGAACTTCCCCTGATAGTGGTACGGCTCACGCGAATTCGTCGTGGCGCTGCGCGTGAAGATCGTCAGGCGGTAGTGCTTGCCGTCGCCGTGCACCCGCAGGACAAATCCCCTCACGGCCCCACTCGGTACAGCCTTCGGCAACGAAAAGGCACAGCGCGACGAAGCGAAGCCGCCGCCGTGCTCCAGAGAGATCCTGCCTTCGAATCGCAGCCCGCCACCCGGCGCCGCCACGACGCGCGAGGACGACATCCCGCCCATGACACCGTCATTGACGATCTGCCAATCGGTTGGATCCAGAGTCACGTCGCTTGGGGACATTTCCATTGCAAGAAGGCGAACCGCCCACATTTTAAGAACAGGATTCTGGACGCCGGTGTGCTTGACCCCGCTCAAGCGCGCAACTTACCCGGAGATCGCCTGCCGTCCGAAGGATTACAGTCCACGCGATGGATGACTCGCGCACCGCCGCCATGCCGGAGGGCACTCGCGCCCCAGCGCCGGAGCGCCTCGTGCTGCCAGTGCAGGGCATGACCTGTGCCAGCTGCGTGGCCCATGTCGAGAAGGCGCTCGCCAAGGTGCCGGGCGTGACGCGCGTCGCGGTCAATCTCGCCACCGAATCGGCCGCCGTCGAAGGGCATGCGCTCGAGCCGCGGTCACTGGTGCACGCTGTCGACGCCGCCGGCTACACCGTGCCACTGCAGACGATCCGGCTCGACATCGAAGGCATGACCTGCGCAACCTGTGTCGCGCGGCTCGAAAAGGCGCTGCGCGCCGTGCCGGGCGTGTCGAACGTCAGCGTCAACCTCGCATCCGAGTCGGCCCAGGTCGAGCTGGTCTCGGGCGCGGCGACCGTGCGCGACCTGATCCAGGCCATCACCACAGCGGGCTACAGCGCGACAGCTCCCTCCGAGGCGACCACCGCGATTCCCGTCGATCGCACGCGCGGCCTGCGGCGCGACGCGCTGCTCGCGCTCGCGCTCGCCTTGCCGCTACTGGTGGGAACGCACCTGTCGCTCGCCGGCATCGAGTGGTCCATGCCGGCCTGGATGCAATGGCTGCTGGCTACTCCGGTGCAGTTCTGGTGTGCGCGCCGCTTTTATATCGCCGCGGCCAAGGCGGTGCGGGCGGGCACCGGCAACATGGATCTGCTGGTTTCGCTCGGCACGCTGGCAGCCTACGGCCTCTCGCTTTACCTCTGGCTGCAGGGCGGACAGGATCACGGCGCCACACACGCGCCGCACCTGTACTTCGAGGCTGCGGCCGTGGTCATCGCGCTGGTACTGCTGGGCAAGTGGCTCGAGGCGCGCGCGAAGTTCCAGACCTCCGAGGCCATCCGCCTGCTCGCCGCGCTGCGGCCGACCGTCGCGAACGTGCTGCGCGACGGCCACACGGTCGAGGTCCCGGTTGAAGAACTGCGCCTGGGGGACATCGTCATCGTGCGCGGCGGCGACCGCGTCCCGGTCGACGGCCTGATCCGCGCCGGCGCGTCCAGCCTGGACGAATCGATGCTGACCGGCGAGAGCCTGCCGGTCGACAAGGCGCCGGGTGACCGGGTCAGCGCCGGTTCGATCAATGGGCCCGGACGCCTCGAAGTCGAGACGCGGGCCGTCGGCGCCGAGACGATGCTCGCCCGCATCATTCGCATGGTCGAGGACGCCCAGTCGGCCAAGGCACCGATCCAGCGGCTCGTCGACCGCGTCGCCGCGGTGTTCGTGCCGATCGTGCTGGTCATCGCCGCGGCCACTGTCGGCGGATGGCTCTTCGCGGGAGCATCGCTGGAAACCGCGCTGATCAATGCCGTCTCGGTGCTGGTGATCGCCTGCCCGTGTGCGCTCGGGCTCGCCACGCCGACGGCGATCATCGCCGGCACCGGCGTCGCCGCACGCCATGGCATCCTCATCAAGGACGCGCAGGCACTCGAGCTGGCGCGCCGCATCGGTGTGGTCGCCTTCGACAAGACCGGCACGCTGACCGCCGGCAAGCCGCGCGTCGTCGCGGTCGAGGGTGATCAGCTGTTCGACCCCAAGGCGGTTCTGGCATTGGCCGAAGCAGCAAGCGCGGGCAGCAATCACCCGCTGGCCGGCGCATTGCGCGAAGCCTATGAACGCGAGGCCGGGCGACACCCCGAGATGCTTCACCGCAAGGCGCTGGATCATCGCGTCCTTCCCGGCCGTGGCATCAGTTCGCGCCTGACCGACGAGACCCACCCCGGGGGCACGATCGAGCTTGCCTTCGGCAATCAACGCCTGATGACGGAGTGGAAGGTGGACATCGTTCCGCTCGCTGCACGCGCTTCGCACTTCGAGGCCGAAGGGCGGACGGTTTCATGGCTCGCCCAGCGCACGCCGGCCGGATCGCAGTTGATCGGCCTGGTCGCCTTCGGTGACGAACCGAAGGTCCACGCACGCGCCGCGATCACCGCACTCGCCCAGCTTGGCATAGACACCACGATGATCTCGGGCGACAACGAAGGTGCGGCGCGCCACGTCGCGAAGTCCATCGGACTCGCGCACTACGAAGCCAACGTGCTGCCGCGCGACAAGGCCAAGCGCGTCGAAACGCTGCGCGCGGGCGGGCGCGTCGTCGCCATGGTCGGCGACGGCATCAACGACGCACCGGCGCTCGCGGCCGCCGACGTCGGCATCGCGATGGGCTCCGGCACCGATGTCGCGATGCATGCAGCCGGCGTCACGCTGCTGCGACCAGACCCACGGCTCGTGGTCACCGCCATCGAGATTTCGCGCGCAACCGTGCGCAAGATCCGGCAGAACCTTTTCTGGGCCTTTGTCTACAACTGCGTCGGCATCCCGCTGGCGGCGTTCGGCGTGCTGACTCCCGTCTTCGCCGGCGCGGCGATGGCCCTGTCGAGCGTCTCGGTCGTCAGCAACGCTTTACTGCTGAAGCGCTTTCGCCCGCGCGCCGAATTTGAGACGCATAGCGCACACGCTCCGCACGCCGCGCCACGCTGAAGCGACGGACTCCGGGCACGCGCTCAGTCGGCCAGCGACTTCTCAAAACACACGTTCGTTGGGTCACCGGTGTACGGGGCGTAGGCATCGATCCGGCGAAAGCCGCAGGCTTCGTACAGTCGCAGCGCCGCCTGCTGTCGATCGCCCGTCTCGAGCCGCAGCACGCGGTACCCGAACTGCAGCGCCCGCCTCTCGAGTTCCACGAGGATGAGCCGCGCGACGCCGAGACGCCGGTGTGACGGCAGCACATAGAGCCGCCTGACTTCGGCGCTCAGCTCGTCGAGTGGCCGCAGTGCGCCCATGCCCACCGCCAGCGTGTCGACGTGCGCGATGAGGTAGATCCCGCGTGCCGGCGTCGGCGGATTGGTGGGCCAGGTCGCGGCGGCTTCCTGCAGTTCCGGATAAAGCGCCCGCGCTTCCGCGGCCGCCACGCGGAGCAGGGTCAGGGCGGCCGTACCCTGCGGGTCTGCGACCTCGATCCGAATGCGCCCGCTCGTCAATGGAGGCTCACGCGCCTGCGATGCAACGCTTCCGCCATCGCGCGAACGTCCGGTTCAGCGTACTACGGCGCGTTGGTCGCAGCGCATGCGTGCGATCGGACTGCGCTATGAAGCGGGCAACTGGTCGAACTCGACCACCGCCGATCCGATCGAGAAGCTCGCACCGAAGCCCACCATCAGGGCGGTCTGGCCACGTTCAGCGCGTCCCGAACGGATCAGCTGGTCCAGCAGCAACGGAATGCTGGCGCTCGAGGTATTGCCCGTATCGGCGAACGATGCGCACAAGCGATCCGGATCGATGCCGGTCTTGACGCAGGCCGGGATCAGTATGCGGGTGAGGTTGGCCTGGTGCGGGATCAACCAGTCGATTCGCGTGCCCTCGCGCTGCACGCGCTCGATCTCCTCGACCAAAATGCGTGTTGCGCCGATGGCCACCGGCGGTCCGGCCATGAACCACCGCGCCGACTTGGGCACGTCGAGCGCCGGGTGGGCGGCCTGCATGCCCATGCCCTTGACCATCGCGATCGTCTGGGAGTCGATCATCGAACTGGCGCGCACGGCGCGCACCGTCGCGAGGCCGCGCACAGCGCGCCCCAGCAACAGTCCCGCCGCCGCATCGCCGAAGAGCGTGCTCGTGCCGAACGACAGCGGATCGTAGGCAATGCAGCGCGACGAGAATTCCAGCGCCACACAGGCCACGCGGCGATAACCGAGCGCCTGCATGACGCTGCTGCCGATCGCCAGGGCGTACATGAAGCCCGTGCAGGCATTGCTGCCCACATCGAGCACGAACGGCGCACCCAGTTCGGGGTGCTGGCCGCGCGCCGCCGCAACGATCTGCTGCGACAATCCGGGGAACCCGTGCGCGCTCGACGATGAGACGATGATCGCGTCGAGTTCGGACCACGACTGCCCGGCCATCAGGCGCTCGAGAAGTTCGGTTCCGACCGTGACCGGGGACTCGTCCGGCGCAAAGAAGTGCCGCGACCGAAGCCCCGTCTTCTTCTCGATCAGCTCGGCGCGTTCGCGGATGCGCGCAACGATCTCGGCCGACTCCTCGTCGTCGATCTCGACACCGTCCAGCAGGCGCTGCCCGATGTCGTGGTTCGAAACGATTGCCTCCGGCAACGTGCTGGCCGTGGCAAGGATCGACACGGACGGTTCCAAGGGCGCCTCTTCCGGAATGTCCGCCGCACGGGGTTCGTGCAGCCGGGTCTTGGATCGTACTCCGCAGAGCGACGTCGCCACGCCAGCGGCCGGAGTCTGTGCGGAACGGTCCCGAGGGCACTACGAGCCGCACGCTGATGCGCGGGCCGCCGGCACTTCGATGTCCCTACGCCCCCGCACTCATCAGGGTGCCCGCGATGCGCCGGAGCAGCCACTTCGGCGTCGCGCGCGAGGCGAGCGTCACGGCCTGGTTGAGCCGCCCAGGCACCGCGACGACGGCGCCCTCCATGCACGCCCGGTACGCCTCGTCGGCCACCTCATCCGCGTCACCGACCAGCAAGCCCGGCAGCTTCGCGAGCCGGGCATTCTCCAGGGTTGCGCTGCTCAGCATGTTGGTGGCGGTGATGCCCGGGCAGACTGCAGTGGCCGTGACCCCGGAGTCCTTCAGCTCTTCCGCAAGCGATTCGGTCAGTGACAGCACAAAGGCCTTGGTCGCGGCGTACGTCGCCAGCATCGGCACCGGTTGAAAGGCGGCAATGGAGGCGACGTTGAGGATGCGCCCCCGTCTTCGCGCACACATCGCAGGCAGGAAATGCGCGAGCATCGCCGTCAGCCCTGCAACATTGAGGTCAATCAGGGCCTGGTGACGTTCGGCCGGCACGGCGATGAAGCGCCCCTGCTGCAGCACGCCGGCGTTGTTCACCAGTACGTCGATGCGGATCCGTTTGCGTTTCAACTCCGCCGCCAGCGCCTGGGCTGCCCCAGGCCGAGCGAGATCCGCGGGTTGAGCCCACGCCATGACGCCGTGATCGGCGGCCAGCGCGGCGGCCAGTGTTTCGAGCCCGGTCCGGTTGCGCGCCACCAGCACGACCGGGTGTCCCGACCGCGCAAAGCGCTTTGCCAGCGCCTGCCCGATGCCGGACGAGGCTCCGGTGATGAGCGCGGTCTCGCTTCGCTGCTTCCTGGATGTGGCCATCGGGTTATTCCTTTACTCCAGCATGCGGCTGGCTCCGCTCAGATCATGGACCGCAAAGCCCAAGCCCGGAGCGCGCGCGCCACTTTGCCCGCGGCTCGGCCACATGCGACCGTGATTGTCACGCCCGCCCGACCGCGCCGCGCTATGCGATCGAGTCGACGATGCGGGCGCACCGTTCACCGACGGCCGGACTCGTCTGGATGCCATAGCCACCCAACGCGGCGGCCCAGATGAAGCGTGGGTTCGCGTCGTCCCGCTGCGCGACGATCTCGCCGCTCGCAACGAACGAGCGCAAGCCCGCCCAGGTCCGACGGGGCCGCCGGATCCGCAGCGTCGTCGCCGTCTCGATCCGGTCGATCGCTGTGGCAATGTCGATTTCCTCGGGCAGCACATCCTGCGGTGGCACCGGGTCGGCGTTGGCCGGGGAACCCAGCAGCAGTCCTGCCTCCGGCTTGAAGTAAAAATCTTCCGCAATGCCGATGACGCACGTCCAGTCGCGGCTATCGACGCCGTCGGGTGGGTCGAACACCATCGCGGAGCGTCGACGCGGCTCGATGCCGATCGGCGCCACGCCGGCGATGCGCGCCACCTCGTCCACCCAGGCCCCGGCAGCGTTGATGACGACACCCGCACTGAAGCGCCGATCACCCGCCTCCACATGCCAGGCCGTGCCATCGAAATTCAGTGCCTGCACCGGCGCGTTGCAGAGCACTTGCACGCCAGCGGCGCGCCCGCCGCGCAAGTAGCCCTGAAGCAGGGCATCGACATCGATGTCGGACGCGCTCGGGTCGAGCAGCGCGTGCTGCGTCGCCTCGGGTCGCAGCACGTCGACCAGCCTGCACGCGCCGGCACTGTCCAGACGCTCTGTGGCGCAGCCGTCGGCATCCAGTCTTCGGCACAACTCTTCTACGGCATCGGCCTGGTCGGCGCGTCCGACGAACAAGGCGCCGCGTGGTCGCAGCAACGGCGCCGAGCAGAAGCCTGCCGGCGGGTTCTGCAGGAAGGGCCGGCTCGCGCGGGTCAGCGCACGAACCTGTGCCGGTCCGTAGCTTTCCATGAACAGCGCCGCCGAGCGGCCGGTGCTGTGCATGCCCGGCATCGGCTCCCGCTCCAGGACAAGTACGCGAAGTCGGCCCGACAGCCGGCCGAGAAAGTAGGCGGCGGAAGCACCGGCAATGCCGGCGCCGATCACGATGACGTCGTAACGATCGATCATTTTCTGTTGTGCACAGCGAACGCAGGCGGCTCCCGTTCCAAAGTTCCCTTGTCCGGCACCGCCGCGACGCAGGCGAATCGCTCGGGTCGCGCCTCAGGGCATGGCGCCAAGCTCGGCCAGTTCGGCGCTGCACCACTGGCGCTCATCGTCCGAGACGAGTTCCAGCTGGCTCATCGCCTCCGCGCGACTCGCATCGCTGGCCGCACGGTCGCCCGCGCTCCTCTGCGCCAGGGCGAGCACCGCAAAGCCAAAGAACTGTTCGAACGCTGACGCACCATTCCTTCGGCACACAGCGATGCAGCGTTGTGCGCTCGCCACCGCATCCCGCGACTTTCCCGCCTGCAACTGCGAGCGGGCAAGCCGATACTCCGCGCGCTCTTCCTCCAGCCAGGTGCCGGCCAGCTTCCAGTACTTGAGGCCCGCCGCCGCCGCCGCGAGCATGGCCTGCGTCTGCATGGCATCGCGGTTGGGCCTGCTCTCCAGCACCGCGGCCAGGTTGTTGCCCCCGACGGCAAGCGCGCGTATGGCTGGCGAGCCTGCAGGCAACCCGCGTTCGGCGGACTCCAGTGCGTGTTGAAGTGCCGCGATCGCTCGCGGCAACTCGTTGCGGGCCGCGAACGCGGACGACGCGGTGGCCAGAGCAGATACACGGTCATCGAAGGAGAGCCCATCCAATGCCGCGCCATCGCCTGCCGCGAAACGCATCGTCGCCACGGCCCTGTCGATCAGCGGCGCCACCTCGGGGCTTCCGTCAGTCGACGGCAGCGCACGCAGCCGACCCAGCAGTTCAATGGCGGCCTGCCATTGGCCCAGGTGTTCGCCATAGACGTGTATCAACAGGCGGACATAGGGTGCGAAGTCCGCGTGTGCGCGAATCAGTCCGATCGACGTGACCAGTCGTTCGGCGACCTCTTCGGGGTGGTCGCCGTGATCGGTCCACGCAGTTTCCAGGAACGCATCAATGGTCGTATGCATGCGTGCTCAACGTCGGTAGTCGCCTCGCGCCGATTCTGCGGGCACTGCAAGACAATCGCAATGGTCCGCGCCCGGTCGGACGTCGGGTGGGCTCGACGCTCGATCGCCACGGCCCGATGTTCACGTCAGTCGACCACGCGCCGGCGCAGCGCTTTCACCTGCCCGCGCTGCACTTTCGTTTCGACCCGCTTGCGCCGGGAAGTCGCCGAGGGTCGCGTAGGCCGGCGGGTGCGAGGGATTTCGGCCGCCGTATCGATGACGGCCCGCAGGCGTGCGATCGCCTCCGCCCGGTTCTTCTCCAGGCTGCGATAGGTCTGCGCCTTGATGACGATGACGCCTTCGTCACTGATGCGCTGATCGCGCCGTGCCAGCAACCGCTGCTTCAGTTCGTCCGGCAGCGACGAGGCGCGCACATCAAAGCGCAGGTGAACAGCATTGGAAACCTTGTTGACGTTCTGACCGCCCGCGCCCTGTGCCCGGATCGGCTGCAGCTCGATTTCGTCTTCCGCGAGGGTGTAGGGAATGAAAGGCACGCCGCGACCTTAGAACTTCAAGCGGCAAAGCGCTCGCCGCGAAAGCGTGCCGCGCGCGCTTCGCGGCGCAAGATGCGTCGCCGGTCTCATCGTGCTAGTCCTTGTCCCAGGACATCAGCGCAACCGCGGCGCCCGAACGGAGCGTGTTGTGCACCTCCGCCACCGCGTCGGTTTGCCGCAGCAACTGTTCGACAACCGACCGGGACGCCGGCGATTGAACGCGCACGCGATACCGGATGTTCCGGGCCGCCAGGCCAACGCCGTCGAAGTCGGCTTCGGCTTCGACGTCGACCGCATCCACGGCAATGCCCAGGCGCTCGGCCTCGCGATAGATGTCGTTGCAGCAGCATGTCGCAAGCGCCAGCATCAGGAACTCGCCGCCGTTGACGCTCGAGCCCCGGCCAACGTCCTTTGCGCTGATCGGCAGGGTTTGCGACGCGTCTGCCGTGGTGACGGTGACCCGGTGATCACGGTCGCGGTTGCTCACGCTTGCGGCGATCCTCACCTCTGCCTCCTTGCCGACTGCGGTTGATGCGTCTCAATCTTCTGAACGTCAGTCGAGGTACTTCCACGACACGGCCCCATCGAAACGGCGAATGCGCAGGTCGCCAAGCGCCTCGGGATCGAAGTTCCTGACGTTGACGGCCATGTGGCCGCCGGGCCTGGCGTCGAGCGGTTCCCAGTGAGTGATGCAACCGCAGTGACGGCACCGGACCGTCCTGAGTGTCCGGTCGCCCCAGATATACCCGTCTGTGTGTTCCGGGTGCCCCATGATCTGCACGGCCCCGACGTCGTAGTACGCCCACAGGGCGCCGAGGCGCCGGCACAGCGAGCAGTTGCATACCGTGGCTTTCTCGGGCCGGGTCGGCAGTTCGATCCGGACGGCGCCGCAGTGGCAGGTTCCGGCAAGCATCATGGCGTTCTCCTCACTCGTTTCATCCGACTTCGCCGAGGTCGGCGGAGTTGGCGCGGTTGAAGTCGATTCCAGTGTTGCCGCTGACCGGTCGCTCCGCCGCTACTCGAGCGCCTTCAGGTCATTCGGCGGCCGGTTTCTTGTCCAGCAGGTCCCTGAGGCCCGAAAATGGCGCATGGGTGGACGCGGGTCCACCGCGCGAGCCGCCGCTCGCCGCGCCCGCCGCCTCGATTTGCCGCTGGTGTTCGTTGTCGTGGCAGTACAGGCACAACAGTTCCCAGTTGCTGCCATCGGGCGGATTGTTCTCGTGATTGTGATCACGGTGGTGGACGGTCAGCTCGCGAACGTTCCTGTGCGTGAACTCCCGCGCACAGCGGCCACAGATCCACGGGTAGAGTTTCAGGGCCCGCTCACGGTAGCCCTGTGCGCGCTCATCGGCCTGGCGTCGAGCTTCTGCCACGACACGATCCAGTTTTCCAGGGTCACTGGTCTTCATTCGTATGCAGGTTCCGGTGCAGTGAGCGGATGCACGTCAACACGGCGGCGCGCGGTCGGGCAAGCGACTTATGTCCAGCAGCTGAGCGCACTCCATCAGGCGTTTCGCGACATCTTCGTCCATGGTCGCCGCGGCGACCAGGCGCCGTGTCTCCGCCTGGTAGCTCTCAGCGGCATGACCCGACTTCGCGACCGCTAAGACGCTGCAGAAGCTCGGCGATGGCGGCCCAGTCCCCGTCTGTCATCAGCGCCTTCTCGGCCGGAGTGCCGACGCGGACCCAGCCGTCGATGTCGCCGCCATACCGCAGGAAGACCGTCAGCTGTTCTTCGGTGATCATCAGGAGCAGCGTCAACCGGTCGGCGCCATCCGCTGCGCCCACGATGAGGAACGCTTACGCGTGCCATGCAGCCACGCGCCGGCGTCTTCCGTCAGAACTTCGTCCGCCTGCGGACGCACGGTGGCCGACGCCCCGGCCGTCGCAACAGCGGGATCCAAGTGGTCAGCCTCGGCGCGCAGCGGCGGACTGACCGTGCGAGGCATTGCGCTCACTGCCATTCGATCCATCTCCTGACGCCACGCGATCGCACTCAGGCGAGGTTGCGCAGTTCGCGCAGCGCGACCGACAGCATCGCGAGGTCGGCATTCTTGCTCTCGGCGAGCTCCCCCAACATGCGACGCGCGCGATCGAGGGCATGGGCTTGCTCGCGCTGCCAAGGCTCCAGCCCGCCGGCCTGCAGCGCATCCGCCGTCAGCTGTCTCTGCAGGCTCGCAAGGTCGTCGCTGGAGGCGGCCTTGGCCAGCGCCTGCCAGTAGCCGTCGGAAGGCAGCCCCGCGACCTGCGCACGCAGCCTTGCGAGCCCCAGTGAATCACCGATTGCGAAGTAGGTCGACGCCACCGTGTCGAGCGGCTGCCGCGCGGCCTCCGCCACCTCGGCCAGGTCCAGTGCCGCGAACGTCGTCGCCGCCGCGGCGACATCGAAGGCGAGGGCCTCGGGGACGCCCTGCTGCGTGAAACGCGCCTGCATCTCCTGGATGGGGACACGCCACGACGCCGATTGCGGCGCCGCCCGCAGGTAGCGCAACAGTGCCTCACAGGCGGGCCCGAAGCGCTCGATCGTCTGAGCCATCGGTTCACCTAGGCGGCGCGACCGCAGGAACCACGTCGTCGCGCGGACCGTGCGCCGACCAAGCTCCATCAGCAACTCGGCCTGGGTCTGGTCAGCGACGACGTTGTCGAGCGCCTCGACGGCTCGCCAGGTCGGACCGAGCGCGAACACTTCGCGGGTCAGCAAGTAGGCGCGCACGACCTGGGACGGCGCAGAGCCGGTGCTCGACGTCATCTGGTGCGGGAAACTCGGCCCGACGCGGTTGACCATTTCGTTGAGCACCACCGTGGCGATGATCTCGCGCCGCAGCGGATGGCGCGCGATGTCCCCGGCGAATTCACGATGCAGGCGCAGCGGGAAGTAGCGCACGAGTGCTGCCGCCACCCAAGGGTCTTCCGGCAACTCCGACGCGAGCAGCTCGTCGAACAGCCACATCTTCGAATACGCCAGCAACACCGCGCGTTCCGGCCCGGTCAGTGCAAATCCGGCGGAGCGCCGCTCGGCGATGGTCTCGTCATCCGGCAGGAACTCGAGCGCTCGCTTCAGCCGCCCTTCCTTCTCGAGGAACCGGATGAAGCGGTGCTGCTGTTCGAGCAGCTTGCGTGCGGTGTGCACGCCGACGGACAGCGCCTGTGTCTGGTAGTAGTTGTCCTCCAGCACGAGATGCGCGACATCGTCGGTCATCTCTGCCAGCAGCGCGTTGCGCTGCTCGAGCGTGATGCGATTTTCCGCCACCGGCAGGCTCAGCAGGATCTTGATGTTGACCTCGTGGTCCGAGGTGTCAACGCCGGCCGAGTTGTCGATCGCATCGGTGTAGAGCCGAACGCCATTGAGTGCCGCCTCGATGCGGCCGAGCTGCGTGAAGCCCAGGTTGCCGCCCTCGCCGACCACCTTGCAGCGCAGCTCCGCGCCATTGACGCGCACCGCGTCGTTGGCCCGATCGCCGACGTCAGCATGGCTCTCGGTCGATGCCTTCACGTAGGTGCCGATGCCTCCGTTGTAGAGCAGGTCCACCGGCGCGCGCAGGATCGCCGAGATCAGTTCGATCGGCGTCAGCTGCGCCGCGGCGATGCCGAGCGCGGCCCGCGCCTGTGGCGACACCGGAATGGACTTCTCGGCGCGCGACCAGATGCCACCGCCGGCCGAGATCAGGCGCGTGTCGTAGTCGGCCCACGAAGAACGGGGCAGCGCGAACACGCGTTCGCGCTCGGCAAAGCTCTTCGCGGCGTCGGGTGACGGGTCGACGAAGATGTGTCGATGGTCGAAGGCGGCGACCAGCCGGATGTGCTTCGACAGCAGCATGCCGTTGCCGAACACGTCGCCCGACATGTCGCCGACCCCGACGCAGGTGAACTCCGTCGTCTGCGTGTCGAGGCCCATCTCGCGGAAGTGGCGCTTCACGCTCTCCCACGCGCCGCGCGCCGTGATGCCCATGCCCTTGTGGTCATAGCCCGCGCTGCCGCCCGAGGCGAACGCATCTCCCAGCCAGTGGCCATATTCGCCGCTGATCGCGTTGGCAAAGTCGGAGAACGTCGCCGTGCCCTTGTCGGCGGCAACGACCAGATAGGGATCGTCACCGTCATGCCGCACGACCTGCGGCGGCGGCACGACCTTGCCCTGCACCAGATTGTCGGTGAGGTCGAGCAGCCCGCGCAGGTAGTCCTGGTAGCAGGCCACGCCCTCCTTCATGAAGGCTTCGCGCTCGGTCGCCGGCGGCGCCTTCTTCAGCACGAAGCCGCCCTTGCTGCCCACGGGCACGATGACGGTGTTCTTCACCATCTGCGCCTTCACGAGACCCAGCACCTCGGTGCGGAAGTCCTCCGGCCGGTCGGACCAGCGCAGACCGCCGCGCGCGACCTTGCCGCCACGCAGATGCACGCCTTCGAAGCGCGTCGAGTAGACGAAGATCTCGAACATCGGCCGCGGCTCGGGTAGCGCCGGCACCTGCTTCGGGTCGAACTTGAACGAGAGAAAACTGCGGCGCGGTCCTTCGGCACCGCTGGCGCCGACTCCGGTGCGCCAGAAGTTCGTGCGCACCGTGGCCTGGATCAGCGCCAGCAACTGCCGCAGCACGCGGTCTTCGCTGGCATTCGGCACCTTGTCGAGCGCCTGCTCGATTGCACGCACCTGGCTGGCAGCGGCGGCATCGTCGCGCTCCGCAGGGTGGAAGCGCAGCCGATACAGGCGCGCCAGCATGCCCGCAATCCGCGGATGCGCCGACAGCGTCGCCTCGATATACGGTTGCGACAGGGGAAACCCGATCTGCCGCAGGTACTTCGCGTACGCGCGCAGCACCACGATCTCGTCCGCGGCCAGCCCGGCCCTCAGGACCAGGCGGTTGAAGTCGTCGTTCTCGACGCGACCCTCGAACACGCGCGCAAACGCGTCCTCGAACAGCGGCGCCAGGGCTTCGATATCGAGTTCGTCCCCCGCCGGCGCCTCGAGCTCGAAGTCGTGAATCCACATCGGCTCGGCACCGTCCGGCGTGATCTCGTACGGCCGTTCGGCCAGCACGCGCACGCCCATGTGTTCGAGCATCGGCAGCGAGTCCGACAGCGGCACCGGCGCACTGCCGCGATAGACCTTGAAGCCGAGCCGGGTGGGAGCGGCATCGCGCGGCCGATAGAAATTCAGTACGAGTTCGGTGCGCGACAGCAGTTCGAGCCGGTGGAGATCCTCGACGGCACTCACCGGGTCGACGTGCTCGCGGTAGGAGGCGGGAAACGCCGCCCCGAAGCGCCGCAGCATCTGCGCAGCGCTGGACTCCTCGGTCGTTTCGTTCAGGGCGGCGCGCAGGTCGTCTTCCCAGCGGCGCGCCGTGGCCGCCAGCTGCGCCTCGAGTGCGCGGCGGTCATAGGGGGGGATGCGGCCCGGCGTCGTCCGCACCGTGATGTGGATGCGCGCCAGCGCGGCGTCGGTCAGCAGCACGTCGAACTCGGCCGCCGAGCCGTTGAACGCCTCGAGCAGGATCCACTGGAACTTGCGCCGCAGCTCCGTCGTGTAGTTCTCACGCGGCACGAAGATCAGGCACGAGACGAAGCGCTCGAACGCATCGCGCCGGATGAAGAGCCGAAAGCGCTGGCGCTCGCCAAGCTGCAGGATGCCATTGGCGATCTCCGACAGCTCCTCGACGGTGATCTGGAACAGTTCGTCGCGCGGATAGGTCTCGAGGATGTGCGTCAGCGCCTTGCCGAGGTGGCTCGCCGGCGCGAGCCCGGCGCGCTCGGTCACGGCGCGCACCTTGCCGCGGACCAGCGGCACTTCAGTCACGCGCGTGCTGTAGGCGGCCGACGTGAAGAGCCCGACGAAGCGGTGCTCGCCCACCACGCGGCCATTGCTGTCGTAGCGCTTGATGCCGACGTAGTCGACGTAACCCGGCCGGTGCACGGTCGCGCGCGTCGTAGCCTTGGTCACCAGCAGCATCGGTGACGGCGCGGCAGCCAGGCTGCGGGCGGCCCGCGGTGCCGTCGAGAAGCTGATCGAGATGCCCTTCGCCGCTCCGGCCTCGCGCAGGATGCCGAGCCCGGTGCCCTCGACGCGCACGAGTTCCAGCTCACCGTCCCTCTCGTGCAGGTCGTTGCGCCGGTATCCGAGCAGCAGCAGGTGATCCTCGGTCAGCCACTGCAGGAACGCGCGCGACTCGGCCAGCTCTTCGCGCGGCACCGGCGGCGGCTGCTCGTCGAGTTCGCGGATCACCGTGCGCAACTGCGCGACCATTGCCTTCCAGTCTTCCACGGCGGCGCGGACATCACCGAGCACGCGCTCGATGCCTTCGGCCAGCCCGGCTCGCGCAACCGGATCGGACAGGCGATCGACCTCCAGGTGCATGATCGATTCGCGCGGCCAGTCGGGCCGATCCTCGCGCGCAGCAAGCTCCAGCAGGTTGCCGCCGGCGTCGCGCCGCACCGCGAAGATCGGATGGATGATCAGATGCAGTGTCAGCCCCTGGCGGTTGATCTCGACCGTCGTCGAGTCGACGAGGAACGGCATGTCGTCGTTGACCACCTCGACGATCGTGTGCCGCGAGGCGAAACCGGCATCCTGCAGCGATGGATTGAGCACTCTCAGCTTGGGGCCGCCTGACGCGCGCTGGCGCGCGAACTGCAGGTGCGAGTGCACCATGCCGTACAGATCCTCGGCGCTGCGCTCGCAGACGTCTTCCGGGTCCGCCAGCTGGAAATAACCCTGGCAGAAGGTCGTGAACATCGCCCGCTCGTCAGGGGCCGTGCGCGCGCCGATCAGGGCGAGAACTTCCGCGAGGCGCTGCGCCTTGCCTTGCTCCGGGCTGGACGGTGCCGGTGCGATGCCCGTCATGGTGTGTCTCCGTGTTCTGGTCGGCGGCCTCGTGAGCCGCCGGCGGGTCTGACCTGCCAGTATGCCTATGCACGCGAAGATCCGCGACCTTGCGGTGCCGGATAATCCAGGCGCCCTCGAACACCACGCGCGACATGCTGCCCTTCATCGCCCCACGCCTGGCCTTTGTCGATGTCGAAACCACCGGTTCGAGCCCCGAGCGCGAGCGCGTGACGGAGGTCGGAGTCGTGGTCGTCGACATGGACGGACAGGACACGCGGGTCACCGAATGGTCATCGCTGGTGAATCCCGGCGTGCCGATCCCTGCCGAGATCCAGTGGCTGACCGGCATCTCGAACGAGATGGTGCGCGACGCGCCGCCATTTTCCGCGCTCGCGCAGGATCTCTACGACCGGCTCGACGGCGCGGTCTTCGTTGCACACAACGCGCGCTTCGACTACGGCTTCCTGCGCGCCGAGTTCGGGCGTGCGGGGCTCAGCTTCCAGGCCCGGACGCTCTGCACGGTGCGGCTGTCACGGCATCTTTATCCCGACCGCTCGCCGCACACGCTCGACGCCATCGTCGAGCGCTTTGGCCTCGACGGCGAGCAGCGGCACCGCGCGCTGGGCGATGCGCGCGTGCTGTGGCGTCTGCTGCAGAAGCTCGCCGACCGCCATCCGCCCGCGGAACTGGAACTCGCGGTGGCGACGCTGCTGCGCCACCCCAGCCTGCCGTCACACCTGCCGCCCGACGCGCTCGACGGCTTGCCGCATGCGCCCGGCGTCTATCTCTTCTACGGCCTGAACGAACACCCGATCTACATCGGCAAGAGTGTCGACCTGCGGGCGCGCGTCAGCGGACACTTCAATGCCGAGCATCGGGCGCCGCGCGAACTGCGCCTGTCGCAGGAGGTCCATCGCCTCGAGTGGGAAGAGACCGCCGGCGAACTCGGCGCGCTGCTGCGCGAGGGTGAACTCATCAAGACGCGGCTGCCGGCGCACAACATCGCGCTGCGCCGCAAGCTGAACCAGGTGATGCTGGAACTGGACGACGATGGCCGGCCACGCTACCGCCCCGCCGCGACGCTGCCGCTCGATGCCTTCGGCCGAATCTACGGGCCGTTCGGCTCGCGCGTCGCCGCGCGCCAGACGCTGAGCGCGCTCGCGTCCGAGCACGGCCTGTGCATGAAAGTGATGCAGCTCGAAGGGCGCAGGCGGTCGGCCGACGGGGCTCCCTGCTTTCATCGACAGTTGCACCGCTGTGCAGGTGCCTGCGTCGGCGAGGAAACGCTTGCCGGTCATGCACAACGCCTGCGCGAGCTGCTGGCACCCTGGCTCATCCCCGCGTGGCCGCACGCCGGCGCCGTCGCGCTGGTCGAGCGCGCCGACGATCGACTGCGCGAGGACATTCACGTGTTCGATCGCTGGTGCTGGCTGGGAACGGTCCGGACGCTGGACGCGGCCGAGGCCCTGGCGCGCACGGCGCCTCGGGTCTTCGAGGCCGACGCCGCCCGCCTGGCGTTGCAGGCCTTCGCGGGCCGGTACACGGTTGAATGCGTCGCGCTTGGCGCGGCTCAAGAGGCTCGCGTCGAAACGCTGGCATCCTGATTACTTCGTAGTGGGCAGTGAGATGAAGATGAAAAATGCCTATGGGTTCGGCAAGACGGTGGCACTCGGCTTTGACGCCGCGTTGCAGAAGGTGACGGCGGAACTTGCCCGGGAAGGCTTCGGCGTGCTGACCGAGATCGACGTACAGGCCACGATGAAGAAGAAGCTCGACATCGATGTACGTCCGTACCGCATCCTCGGCGCCTGTAATCCGCCGCTCGCGCGCCGCGCGCTCGAGGCCGAGCCGACGGTCGGGCTGCTGCTGCCCTGCAATGTCGTCGTACGCGAGTCCGACGATGGCGCGATCCAGGTCGAGTTCATGGACCCGGCGATGATGGGACAGCTGTCGGGCAATCCCGCACTCGTTGCCGTGGCAGGAGAGGTCCGCGCGAAGCTGCAACGTGTGAGGGACGCCGTCTGAGGCCAGACGGCGTCCCCAGTCTGCGGCAGCCGACGCTAGTCCGCGTCTGGCAGCGCAGCCACAGCGGGTTTCAACGCAACGCCGGGCCGCAGCCCGAGGCGAGCCGCTCGTTCGTTGACATGCGAGATGACGCCACAGTCCCACGCGTCGCGCGCTTCGCCGATGCGTGCGCTCACGTGCGACACGGTGACGGCGGCGATTCCCTGGGCCTGAAGCGACGTGAGCGCGGCGATGCCGGCCTCGTCCTTGCCGACACCGGCATCGTTGAAGACGTACAGCCGTGCCGCGACCGCGCGGGCGTAGTGCGCGGCCGACACTCCGCCGTGCGAACCGGTCACGACAATTCTGCCCGCATGGTCCGGCGTGACCTCGGTGACCGAGTCCAGCAGCACAACATCTGTCGAAGGTTCACCCATTGGAGCCTTCAATGTCAGCGCGTCCCGGTCGCCGGCAACGCCTCGGCCGGGACCGTGACCTGCGGATAGCTCTCACGGAAGCGCTTCAGTTCGACGTCGGCTTCGTCGTGACGGCCCGCGCGGCGCAACTTGATGATCCTCTCCAGCCACTCGCTCGCCGAGGTCGCTCTTGATGCGTCGGCGTCGGTGCGCACCGTACCCGTGGCGGCACCGAGACCGGCCGCGGGCGGCGCTGCCGGCGCCTGCTGCAGGGTCGAACGCTCCGCGCTCGCCAGGTCGGCGCTCTCGTTGCGACGGCGTTCGGTTGCTTCGCCGGCTGGTGCCGCCTGCCGCTTCGCCAACTGCGCCGGCATCGCGGCCGGCGCCGCATCTCCAGTCGCCGGCGGAGGCGGCGCTGCGGCGGGTACCGGAGCAGCAGCGGGTGCCGGCGTGTCCCGCAGAACTGCGACTTCCTCCTTCGCGCGTGGCGCTTCGGCCGGCCGCGCGACCTTCGCCTCGCCCGATGAGACCGCGGCGCCCGCGCGCGACGAATCTGCCTTCGCCTGTTTCTCGGCCCGCGCCGAAACAGTCGCTGGCTTGGACGCGACCTCCGGCGACGCGACAGATGCCGCAGCGGGCGCAGGCAGTTCCGATGACGGCACTGGCTTGGACGGAGCCGCGCTCTCGGCCGTGCGCTCGACCGGTGCCGTGAACGTCGGCATCTCGCGCTCGGTCCGCGTTGCCATCATGACGGCCAGCGAAGACAGCAGGACCGCGGCAGCGGCCGCATAGGGCCAGCGCTTCCGCGGCGTTATGCGCGGCGCAGCGATCGGTTCGCGCGCGTCGCGTGGGGCCGCATGCACCTGGCGCGCGGCGGCGGCAAGGATCGCGGCGCGTGTGGCCGCCGACGGACGCTCGTCGAGTACATCGGTCGCCGCGCGATAGCCGTGCACGCTCCGGTCCGTGCCGTCGCTACTCACTTAGGCCCCCAATCGCCAAGCACCGGTTACCCGAGGGGGCGCGAGCAGGACACACGGCATGCCGTGCGCCGACCAGCGGGCAAGCGCCTTCCCGCGCGAGCGCGGCCTGCAAGGCCGAGCTCCTTCGGAGCGGCCGTTTGGCGCTCATTGCCAATCCTCCATGGCGCTCCGCAGTTTCGTCATTGCATAGCGCAGCCGGCTCTTGACCGTTTCGTGTCCTGATTCCGTCACGACCGCGATCTCCTCGAGCGACAGGCCGCCCTCGGCCTGCAGCAGGAACGCTTCACGCTGTGCGGCCGGGAGTGCCTCGACCGCCTCGACGAAGGCTCGCGCCTGCGCGCGCGACACCGCGCGCACATCGGGCCGGTCGGCCTCGCTGCCCGCCACGTCGAGCGGAGCGTCGTCCGGGTCGTTGGCGGCGTCATCGAGGCTGATCGCGTCGTCCTTGCCGCGCCAGTGGTCGATCATCTTGCTGCGCGCCACGGTATAGAGCCAGGTTGTGAACTTCGCCCGCGGCTCGAAGCGCTCGGCATTGCGTATGACCGCCATCCATGTCTCCTGCAGCAGATCTTCCGCCAGCGTCGCTGCCGCACCCTGGCGCAGAAAGTAGCGGAAGACCGGCCGCTCGTGCCGCTCATAGAGCTCGCCGAACGCACGCGCGTCGCCCGCCGCATAGGCGGCGAGCAGTTCCTCGTCGGTCTGCCCTGCGTTCATCGCGGGCGATTGTGCCCGCAACCTCTGCGGGCCGATCGACCTTACAGCGCCACGAATCGGCACGTCGGCGTCGGCGACGACCGCTCTTGTCAGGGTCGCGGCGGATCAGGAACGAACCCGGCCGTCGCCGGGAACGGATTCGGCATCGGACGCGGGCGCGGAATCACGCCCATCGCAAGCAGATTGTCGCGACTGTCGTAATGGATCGCGATCATTTCGTCAGGCGTGGACTGGGCGCGCTCAAAGTCGGTGTACGAGGTCGGCGAGCGCTCGTTTCGACCGTGCCCCGTGCCGAGGCGTTGCTCCTTGGACTGTGACTCGTCCGCGCGGCTGCGTGCCGCATCCGATGTTCCCGCGTTCGCCTCGGCCGCCGGCGCCGGTGCGGCGCCGGCATCGCGCGAGGATTCCTGCCGCAGGACAGCGGGCGGCGGGGTCGACGGCCGTGGGCGCTCGCGGAACACCGCCACGCCGATGACGCCGACGTTGTCCGGCCGCCCGGTGCGCGCCGCATAGGACTGCTCGAGCGCGGTGAACTCGAAGGCCGCGACGCGCGTCATGTCCTTGCGCCAGCCGTTGATCTGCGCAAACTGGCCACGGCTCAGCACGTAGCCGGTCTGATCGGGCGCCGCCGATTCGCCGCTGACGACGTTCACGCCGTCGACCGAAACGACGGCCAGCGTCCGTGCGCCCGTGCGGTTGGCCAGCGCGACGGCGTAGCGCGCGCCCGGCTTGCCGGGGACCCACCAGCGGCCGTTGTGCCAGTACATCGGCAGGGTTTCCCCGGAGGCACGGTCGATCACCTGCACATCGACCAGCGAGCCGAGGGCGTACGTGGGCAGCGAGAGGCAAAGCAGCGCGGCGGCTGCGATCCAGCGGGTCAGCATCGGGGGCTCCTAGTTGGTTCCGATGCACTGCAAACGCGGCTTCGGAGACAATGGGGTTAACCACCCGATCGCCTGCCGATGAACGATCTGCCGAACCTGCTGCGCTCGCACCGCTCGATCCGCCGCTACCAGCCGACGCCGCTCGACCCGGCCCTGATCGAGGAAGTCTGCGCCGACGCGGTCGCCGGCGGTTCCTCGTCCGGGAACCTGAACAGCGTCTCGATCGTGCTGACGCGCGACCCCGAGCGCAAGCGCCGCCTGTACGAACTGCACCTGGAACAGCCGATGGTGCTCGAGGCGCCGCTGGTCATGACTTTCTGTGCCGACTGGTTCCGCACCCGCGAGTGGCTGCGGCAGCGCGGTGCGCGTGACAACTTCGCGAACCTGCTCGGCTATCACGTCGCCGCGTACGACGCGATGATCGTCGCGCAGAACGTGTGCCTCGGTTTCGAGGCCCGCGGACTCGGCATCTGCTACATGGGCACGACGCTGTACTGCCTGCCCGAGCTGGTCGAGTTCCTGCAGTTGCCCGAAACCGTCGTGCCGGTGACGTCGATCGTCGTCGGTCATCCCGCCGAAGACCCCGCCAAGCGCGACCGCCTGCCGGTCGCCGCGCTGCTGCACGACGAGACCTACCATCGGCCGGCGCCGGACGAGATCGACGCGACCTACGCCGAGCGTGAAGTCCGCGGCTGGCAGCGCTACATGTCGATGCCGGAACTCAAGGCGGAAATCGAGGCGGCCGGCATCACGTCGCTGGCGCAGTTCTATACGTCGAAGATCAAGTACGACCCGGACTACTTCGCGCCGAAGTCGGCCGAGATCCACGCCCTGCTCGCGCAGCAGGGTTTCATCCCCTGATCGTCGATGCGCTTCGAGCACCTGGTCCAGATCAACGATCCGCTGATGCCGTTGCTGACGGAAGTCTCGCGTGCGCAGCTGTGGCGCGGCCTGGTGCTGCGGGCCGAGGATCCGGCGCAATTCATCGTCGGGCTGGAAGGCGCGACGATCGACGCACGGCGCGAACTGAGCGGTGTCATCGAACTCGAACGTACGCTCGACTACGGCAGCTTCAAGGTGCGCGACCGCGTGCGCCTGATGCCGGAGCACCGCACCGAGATCCGGACCGCGGCCGGCGCCTCGTGGCCCGCGAGCCGCATGTCGATCACGATCGAGGAGCCGTCACCGGAGGCGCTGTTCCTGCGTTTCGTCTACGAAGCCGAGAGCGAGGTGCTCGGGGAAGGTGGGCTCGACGAGATGACGGTCGCACTGCGGCAGCAGGCGTATGAAGGCACGGACCTCGATACCGTCGTACGCATCCGCGCCCTTGTGGAGGCCGGCCGGCTCGGCTGATCCTCCGGCCTGGACCTGACTAGCTCGGCAGGTAGACGCGGCCTTCGAACAGTCGCCGCGCGGTGCGATAGAAGCTGCCGCACTGCGCGTACCAGCCGTCGCCGTCCCGGCGCACTTCGGCGGCGACGTTCAGCACGCCTGATGGCATGCCGAGCCGGATCGGCCCCACTGGCGGCACCCGCGCCACCTTGTGCACCAGCGAGTCCGGCAGGCTGGCCGCCACCGCGACGCACACCGAGGCCGTCAGCGGCAGCGCGCGATGCGCCTGGTTGCTGGAAATCATGCGCACGGCGAGGTCGGCGCCGTCCGCCGCCAGCTCGGTACCGTCGAGCGTGCGCCAGGACCTGGGCGCCGAGACGATGCCGATCGATGGCGTCGTGATCTTCGCGCGCGCGGCGGCGGGGTCGGGCGCGATGCCCATCGCCACCGACGCATAGGTGCGGATCGCCAACAGTGCTTCCATCAGCCGGACGTCGTGCTCGAGCTGTTCCGGCAATTCGGACCCGGTGAGTCCCAGGCTTTCGGCGCGGACAAACACGCAGGCGTTGGCGGCGTCGACCATCGAGACGTCGATGCGGCCGACGCCGGGTACGTCGAGTTCCTGCTCGACCTGGCCCGTCGGCAGGAGCTTGCCGGTGATGGCTCCGCCGGGTTCGAGAAAGTCGAGCCGGATCGGCGCGCCGGTGCCGGCGACGCCGGGAATCGCGAGCGAGCCTGACTCCACGGCGCGGCCATCGCGCACCTCGAAGGTCGAGTGGATGATCTTGCGCGTGTTGGTGTTGTGGATGCGCAGCGTCACGGGGCCGTCGGCCGCGAACACGATGCGCTCGTCGACGGCAAACGGCCCGACGGCGGAACTCATGTTGCCGCAGTTGCCGTTCATGTCGACGCGCACGTCCTTGATCGGCACCTGTGCGAAGGTGTAGTCGATGTCGGCATCGGCGCGGGAGGGTCGCCCGATGACGCAGACCTTCGACACCGAAGAAATGCCGCCGCCCATGCCGTTGAGCTGCCGCCCGTTCGGATCGGGCGAGCCCATCGCCGCGCAGAAGATCGCGTCCCAGCGCGCCTGGTCCGCCGGCAGGTCGGTGGCCTTGAACATCAGGCCCTTGCTGGTCCCGCCGCGCATGTAGACGGCGGGAATCGTGCGTGAACTCATCCCCGAAGTATGCCCACTAGACTTGCACCATGCACGACCGCGCACTGGTTCTGTTTTCCGGCGGGCAGGATTCGACGACCTGCCTGGCGTGGGCGCTCGATCGCTATCGCACGGTCGAGACCGTCGGCTTCGACTACGGGCAACGCCACGCGATCGAACTCACGGTGCGTCCGATCGTGCTCGCCGCGCTGCGCGAGCGCTTCCCGGCCTGGCGCGAGCGGCTCGGCGCCGATCACTTCGTCCCGATGCGGGAACTGGCGCAGCTCTCCGATACGTCGCTGACGCAAGCCGCCGAGATCCGCATGAGTTCCAAGGGGCTGCCGAACACCTTCGTACCCGGCCGCAATCTGCTCTTCTTCACCTATGCCGCCGCTATCGCGTACCGGCGCGACATTCCGGTGCTGGTCGGCGGCATGTGCGAGACCGACTACTCCGGCTACCCGGACTGCCGCGATGACACGCTGAAGGCGATGCAGATTGCGCTGTCACTCGGCATGGACCAGCGTTTCATCGTCGAGACCCCGCTGATGTGGCTCAGCAAGGCGCAGACGTGGCAGCTCGCGCTCGACCTCGGCGGGCCCGCCCTTGTTGACCTGATCCGTACCGAGACTCACACCTGTTACCTGGGCGACCGGGCCACGCACCACGACTGGGGCGTGGGCTGCGGTACGTGCCCGGCGTGCGAACTGCGCGCCGCCGGGTGGGGTCAGTGGCGGTCCGCCGGCACGACCGCGCTGACGAAGTCGTTGTCGACGGGCCCTATTGCGCGAGCGGGAACGTCTTTGCCGACTCGTAGCGGACCACGGCCTGCATCTTGTTCTCGATCTGTATGTAGCGCGTGGCCTTGCGGGCCGGCAGCACCTTGATCAGCTGCCGATAGTGCTTGTCGTGCAGCCGGGCCTCGTCGCGCACCGCGACCAGCATCTGTTCCGTGATGCGCTTCGCGTTGGCGTCGGTCAGCGTGCCTTCAGCCGCGATGTAATCCAGCACCGCGCGGTTCAGGCTCCCCTGCGGCACCGCCAGTTCCCGCTGGAACTGCTCGTACAGCGGCCAGAACTTCTTCGCCTCGTCGGGCGTCAGGTCCATCGACTTGGCGACGATGCCCTTCTTGTCGGCCTGGATCCTCGCCAGCCACTCGGCCGACGTCAGTTGCCCAGCCGCCTTGTCCTGCGCCGCGACAGGTCCGCCGGTCGTCAGCGCCAGGACACAGCCCAGCGCACACAGAAGTTTCTTCATGGATTCCCCGATTCAGTTGGAAGGCGCCGCGTTCAGGTCGGCTGCGCGGCTGATGCAGGCCGCACGAACCGCGGCGCGAAGGTTAGCGCGACCTTGCGGCAGGTCCAACCGGACGTGCCCGCTGCGGCGCGGAGCGCCGTCCGGCTACTGCTTGGCGGAGGGCTTGAGGCGACCCAACTGCTGCTGGCGCAGCTGCTCGTTGGCCTGCTCGCCCGGCGCGGGCCGCATCAGGCGCTCGACCAGCGAGCGGCGCATCGTCCACAGCGGCGTCTGCTGCGCCGAGCGGGCGAGGTAGGCGTCGACGTCCTCGTGCATCGCATAGGTGCGGCGCACGATCGGGATGAACTGCTCGACGAGCTTGGGATCGAACTGCCGCCCGCTTTCGCGCACGAGGTGGCCGAGTGCCTCCTCGATGCGCCAGCCCGGCCGCCACGGCCGGTTGTGCACCAGCGAGTCGAAGGCATCGCACAATCCCACTATCCGCGCCGGCAGCGGGATCGCGTCACCCGAAATGCCGTCCGGATAACCCTCGCCCGACCACGCTTCGTGGTGGTAGCGCGCGATTTCCTCGGCGAGCGCCGCGTAGGGCAGCTTAGAGCGCACCAGAAAGTCGGCGCCGGTGGCGGCGTGCGTCTCGATCAATGACCTTTCGCCCTGCGAGAGCGCCGTTCGCTTGCGGATCACCGAATCGGGAATGACGACCTTGCCAATGTCGTGCAGCCGGGCGGCGAGCTCGATTCGCTGGGCTTCCTCCGGGTCGATGCCGTGCTCAAGCGCCAGCAAGTGCGCCCACATGGCCACGCGGAACGCGTGCTCGCCGCTGTCCTCCTCACGCAGTTCGACAGTCAGCGCCATGTGCTCGAGGAATTCGCCCTGCTTGGCGGCGGCGTCTTCGAGCTTCTGCTTGAAGAGCTTCGTCCTTGTCTTCAATGAGCCGAAGGCTGGCCGTGTCGGAGTCTGGTAGCCCGAGCGCTGAAGATGCTGCTGCTGCTGCTGCATGATTGCCTCGCGGTGGAGATTTCGCACATGCATCATCAGTTCGCGATTCATCGACAGCGCCCGATCCGGCTGGCCAGCCTTCTCATAGGCGCTGACCGACGCGCGCAGAGCCTCCTGATACGACGCCGGCAAGGATCTTCGACTGATCGCGCATGGCTACGATTCGCGAGATGCCGACGTCGACGTTGCCCTTGATAGACCTCGACCAGGCCACTGACTGTTGCGGCGGAAATCTTGGCGCGAGCAGCGCCGGAACGAGACTGCCATGTCGCGAGCGACTGCAGCATGATCAACAGCCTCATCGATCCGATTGAGCGCCAGCAGCAACTGGGCGTACGTTGCCTCGACGAGTGCCCGTACCTGCTCCTGTTCCCGGTCCTTCGGCTCGCGAAGAGTTCAAGGCCTGCTTCCAGGCTTCGATGCCCTGCAAATACTCATGCAGGTACAAGCCGCAAAGCGCAGCACCATGCAGAGCCGGACCTGCAGTAGTGATCTTGGCCCTCGATCCGCAATCATCTTTGGCCACCGCGTCGGCTCGCTCGAAGCAGACTCGAGCATCAGTGTAAAGAGTCGCGTCAAAAAACGTGACGGCAATGTTGATCCAGGCGGCTGCGATTCCTGTCGGTCATCCATCCCCTCGGCGATCTCAAGCGCCTGCATCAGGCTTCGCAGTGCATCCGGCGTGTTGCGAGTCGCCGTGAGGACCAGCCCCTGGATGGACAGAGCACGACGCAGCTGAGCCTGCTCGCGCTTGCTGCTCTGCCAACATCACGGCAAGTGCAATCGGCTCGACAGCGCTGAATACCTTCTGCCCGTGCAAGTAGTACTGGCTGGCCGCGTCGATCAGCAGCGCTACGCGACGCTTTGGCGCAGCGGTGAACGGGACGGCTCGAAGACGCCTGAGCCAATCGTCGAGAAACGCAGGCAGATCGGCTGGAGGCGCGGCGATGTTCCGACGCAACTCTTGCTCAAGCGCGTCGAGTTGCGCCTCGAACTCGTCCATCGAGGAGCCGTCCGGCTTCGGCCGGCAAAGGGGGAATCTGCCCGATTCTGCCTTGAGTTGCGCGGAAAGCAAACACCGGTAAGGGGGGATTTTCCGGAGCCGGGAAACCCTTCACAGTTCGCTCCGTGCACGCCGCTGAGCGTGCCTAGAACCCAAACCAACATACTGCGGAAGAGGACACCATGAACATCGAGACGCTTGAGCTGAACGCCGTTGCCGAAGACCGCCAAGAACGAAGAAGCGCTTGAATTGTCTTGCCCTGTCGATCGATGACCTGGATCTGGTTGGCGGCGGATGCACTCTCGGTTCGCTCTCCTAGTACCCAGTCGTTACCCTTCGCGGGCGAGACTGCCCACCGATGCATACCAGTTTCCCGCGTATCGCATTCGCGGTACGCCTAGGGGTCCCCAGAACCCCATCAGATTTTCCGCAACTATCACGGCGCCGACGGGCGCCGTTTTTTTGCGCTCCGCGCCTTGGCGAGGCCGCCGCCGCCTTGCGATTTGTCAGTTGCCCCCGGCTAGTCCGTCCGGAACCCTCCCGGGAGCTTGATCGGCGCCCGTTTTCTGCCAGACTTTCGCCCATGAAAACCGCCCACGCCCTCCTCCTCGCTGCCACGTCGCCCTGGCGGCCTGTGCCTCCTCCGACCGCAACACGGATACCCCGACCGGGCCGGGGCAGCTGGTCAACCTCAAGATCCAGCCGGTCCGAATCCCGCCAAACCCGCAAGGGGCGCTGGCGCTAGGGACGGTCACGGGGTGTCGTATCGATTACGTCGGCACGACGCCGGCCGCGGACACCTGGCAGTTCCGCGTTTCGCCAACCTCGCGCATGCCGACGGTCGACCAGTGCTTGGCGTCCCTGAAGACGCAGCCCGGCGTCCTTGGAGTCGAGCCCGCGAAGTAGTCCCGGGCGATTTCGCGAAGCGGCGCCTGCGGGCGCCGTTTTCGTTGGCGCTGTCGCTTCAGCCGGTTCCCAGTTGCACGATCCGATCGACCGCCCCGACCGTCTCCGGCCGGTGGCTGACGATCACCAGCCCAATCCCCGTATGCCTTAGCCCGTCAGTGATCGCTCGCTCGCGCGCGAGGTCGAGCTGGTCGAAAGTCTCGTCGAGGAACAGGATCTGCGGCTGGCGGTACAGGGCCCGAGCCAGCAGCACGCGGCTGCGCTGGCCTCCGGAGAGCGCCACGCCAAGGCTGCCGACGATGGTGTTGTAGCCCATCGGCATGGCACTGATGTCCTCGTCGATCATCGCCAGCCTGGCGCACTCGCGCACCTTGGCCGGGTCGTGCTGGGGGTCGAAGAAGCTGATGTTGTCCTCGATCGTGCCGACGAACAGGTGGTCGTCCTGCATGACGACGCCGATCCGGCTGCGGTAGGCGGCCTTGTCCCAGTCACGCACGTCGCGTCCGGCGGCGGTCAGCGTGCCCTCGGTACGGTCCAGCAGGCCGGCGAGGACTTTCACCAATGTTGTTTTTCCGCTACCGGAGGGGCCGACGATGGCCACCGTTTCGCCGGGCCGGGCGTTGAACGCCATGCCGCGGAACACGAAGCCTTCGATGCCGTAGGCGAAGCCGAGGTCACGCGCGTCGAGCACGAAGGCGCCGCTGGGCGCATCGGCTCGCGCCACGGCGGGCAACTCCGCCGCGCTCTCGGTCGCGGCGAGTGCGATGTCGGCCACGCGGTCGGCATGCAGGTCGAGCATGCGGAACTCGATCGTCTTGTCGACGAGGTTGTTGACGCGCGTGATGAAAAGCAGCTTGAACAGCATGAAGGCGAACAGCATGCCGACCGAAAGCTGCCCTTCGAGCACGGCATAGGCACCGAGCCAGATCACCAGCACGTTCTCCAGGCCGAAGATCAGCACGTTGCCGGCACGCTGCAGCAGCGCCAGGTTCTGCACGCGCACGTCGGCGTTGGTCTGGTCGACGACGTGGTTCAGATAAGCCGCGCGGCGCTCGGTCTCGCGCAGGTTGAGCTTGATCGCCATCATCCCGCGCAGCGTCTCGATGAAGTGCGTCGCTGCCTTGGCCTCGTGCACGATGCGCTCGTCGGTCGCGCGCCGTTGCGGGCCGTACAACGCCCAGCGGAGCGCCCCGTAGAGCAGCGCCGCGACGAAGACGATGACGGTCAGCGTGTTGCTGTACCAGAGCATGACGGCCAGCGTGACCAGCACCATGACGCCGTCCATCACGGTTTCGAGGAACGTGAGCGACAGCGTGCGCTGGATCGCATCGACCGAGCGGAAGCGCGACACGATGTCGCCGATGTGGCGCTTCTCGAACCACGCCAGCGGCAGCCGCAGCAGCCGGGCGAACAACGTGTCGAGCAACTGCAGGTTGAGCCGGGTGCTGATGTAGACGCCGAGCCACGAGCGCAGTGCCGTGATGATGGCGATCATCACCGCCAGCAGTCCAAAGCCGATGCCAAGCACCGCCAGCAGGTCGCGGTCGCGGCCGACGACGACGCGGTCCACCACGAGCTGCAGGAAAAATGGCGAGGCGATCGCCAGCACCTCCAGCACCAGCGAAAGCAGCAGCACCTGCGTGACAGCGCTGCGCAGGCCGGTGGCCGTCTTCACCAGCTGCCAGGCGCTGATCTTCTCGCGCTCGTCGCGCTCGGCGAAGCCGGCAGTGGGTGTCAGCTCCATCGCCACGCCGGTGTAGTGGTCGGACGCTTCCTTCAGCGTCAGCACGCGCCGGCCACGTGCCGGGTCGTTGACCGTGATTTTGTCGCCGGAGACCTTCGTCAGCACGACGAAGTGGTTCATGTCCCAGTGCAGGATGGCAGGCAGCTTGAGCTGCCCGAGGCCTTCGAGCGGCACCTTCACGCCGCGCGCCGCCAGCTTCATCGTGTCGGCAATGGCGCTGATGTGCTTCAGCGTCACGCCCTTCATCGACGGCGCCAGCCGCAATCGCATGGCCGACAGGTCGGTGCGAAAGCCGTGGTAGCTCGCGATCATCGCCACGCAGGCGATGCCGCACTCCGGCGCCTCGCTCTGCAGGATCATCGGCACACGCCTACCGAGCAAGGCAACCTCCCCCCGCGGCGACTCCCCGAGCGAGCGTCAGCGAGCGAGCCTCATGAAGCAGTTCGGGCGAGTGGGTCAAGCCCATGAGCGTGAGCAAGCGAGTCACATGGACCACACGGATGCAATGAAGCATCAGCTTCATTGCATCCTCTGCTGCAGCGACAGCACCGGCTCGAACACCCACTCCCAGACCCTGCGCTTCTCCTGCAGGATGTCGGCGTTGACCATCATCCCGGAGCGCAGCGGCAACTTCTGGTCGCCCACGGAAACGTACTGGGCGTCGAGCCTGACGTCGACTCGGTACACCGGCTCCTTCACCACGAGCTGGCCGACCTTCTCGCCCGGTGACCATACCGTGCGGCTGACACGCTCGACCGTGCCGCGATACTGGCCGAAGCGCTGGAACGGAAAGGCGTCATAACGCAGCACGACCTGCTGCCCCGGCGCGACAAAGCCGATCGCGCGCGTGGGCACCAGGAGTTGGGCATGCAGTCCGCTGCCCTTGGGCACGACGACGGCGAGTGGCGCGCTTTCGGCGACGGTTTCGCCACGTGCTGCGGCGATGTTGGTCAGGACACCGGCCACCGGCGCGCGGATCACGTTCTCGCGCTTGGCCTCTTCCTGCACGCTGCCTTGCTGCAGCTCGCTCGCCTGGCGGCGGATCTGCTCGAGCGCCGTCTGCGTCTTCAGCGCAATGGAGGGTTCCTCGGCGCGTGCGGCCGAAAGCTCGCGTTCAACGCCGGCACGCTGGCGCTTCAGCGTTTCGACCTTGACCTGCTGGTCGAGCACATTGTTGCGAAACTCGATCAGCTTGGACTCGGAATAGAACTTCTCCTTGTAGAGCTCCTCGGCGCGCTGAAACTCGTTGCGCGACGACGCTAGCCGGCTCTGCTGTGCCTTGATCTCGACCTCAAACTGCGCCAGTTCGCGCTCGAGGTCGGCAATCTTGCGCCGCAGGGCGTCGGTCTGCTGCTGGCCGAGGAGCTTGACCTGCTGCTGCTCGCGTTCGAGCACCAGTTGCCGTTCACTGATCTCACGTTGCACCAGCTCGCCGGAGGTCACCCCTGACGCGGTGCCGCGCTCGAACGACAGCCGGATCAGGGGCTGCCCGGCCTCGACCTCGTCGCCCTCCTTCGCCAGGAGGTCGGCCACGGTTCCGGCCTCCGACGCCAGGATGCGCGCGGCACCCGACGTCGAGTGCGAGAAAGCCGTCGACGCGCTCGCGCCGCGCGTACTCGCCCCAGATGGAAAAGGCGACGAGGGTGACGGCGAAGCCCACCGCCAGCGCGGTGAAGACCCACAGCGGGACCGGACGGGCGAGAGAAACCTCACCGAGCAGCTTTTCGCGCTGCGCGTCGATCGCCTCTTGTCGGAACAGTTGTTTGGGCGGGGCGGCCATGGGCGAGGCGCATTATGGGGCGGGCGCCCGCCTGTGTGGTGAGTGCCCGCACTCATGGCGTCACAAATCGGCGCTAATGCGGGGCGAGCGTCGCGTTATATCGACATTACGTATCCGTCGCTGCCCCTCGCCGTGCGCCCCTAGCATGCGCGGACCCGTCACTGCATCGGATCCGCCATGAACGCCCGTCACCTGCTTGCCGCCGCCACACTCTTCGCTGCCACCGCGGTCGGGGCTGCGCAAACCACGGACCCCGGCGCCGTCGTCGCGGCCGTCCGTGCCGCCGCCGACGCGGCTGACGAGCAACTGGTCGACCAGCGTCTCGCTGTCTGGGCACGCCTGGACGCTGCGCAGAAAGCGTCGTTTGCCCGAGCCGAGCGCGCGTGGCTGAACGGCGGCCGGACGGAAGAGGAAGGAAAGTGCCTGGCGAGCGTGCCGGCGCCGACGCCACTGGCGGAACAGACGTGCCGGCTGCAGGTGAATGAGCGGCACCTGGCCATCCTCACAGCGCCGATTGTCCAGGCCAGCGCGGAGCGCTAGCGACGGGGTCCGAGCCGACGTCACTTCCACTTGATCGAGCAGCCGACGCTCGGCATCTGCTCGGCCGGGCCCTGGTCCGTGGCAGCAATCAGCAGCAGCGCGTCGCGCAGTTCGCGCTTCGCATCGGCCGGCGCGGGCTGGCGACCCGAAGCATCGATCCGCCCGCGGTACTGCAGGCGCAGGTCACGGTTGTAGCCGAAGAAGTCGGGCGTGCACACGGCACCATAGGCGCGCGCCACCGACTGCGACTCGTCGTACAGATACGGAAACGGCAGTGCCTTGTCGCGCCACAGGCGCTGCATGTGCTCGAACGAGTCCTCCGGATACGCCGCGGTGTCGTTGCTGCTGATGGCGACGACGCCGATGCCCGCGGCCTGCAGTTCACGCGCGTCGCGCACGATGCGGTCCAGCACCGCCTGAACGTACGGGCAGTGGTTGCAGATGAACATCACGAGCAATCCGTTCGGTCCGACGGCCGCATCACGCGTCCAGACCTGCCCGCACACGCCGGGCAGCTCGAAATCCGGCGCGAGCGATCCGAGTTCAGCGGGAGCGGAGTGGGCAGCCATCGCGTCCGCGGTGCTCAGGCGGCGAGTGGCTGGTCGGCGTCGGCGACGACCGCTGCTACCGCGTCCGCCACGGCGTTCGCCGTCAGGCCGAAGTGCTCATACAGCGCAGCGGCCGGAGCCGACTCGCCAAAGCTTGCGATGCCGATGACGCGCCCCTCGAGCCCGACGTACTTGCGCCAGAAATCCGGGTGCGCCGCCTCGACGGCCACCCGCGGCACGCCGGGAATCAGGACGCTGCGCCGGTAGGCGAGCGGTTGCGCATCGAAGCGCGTGGTCGACGGCATCGAGACGACGCGTGTCCCGATGCCTCGCGCGGCGAGCAGCTTCTGCGCGTCGAGCGCGATCGCCACTTCCGAGCCGGTCGCGATGATGACCGCGCGGGCCACGCCGTCCGCGCCTCGGAGAGAACGTAGCCGCCGGCCGATACGGCAGCAAGCATCGATTCGTCGCGCGCGAGCTGCGGCAGGTTCTGGCGCGAAAGCAGCAGCGCGGCCGGACCGTCCGTCCGCTCCAGAGCGCAGCGCCACGCCACCGCGGTTTCCACGCCATCGCACGGACGCCACACCTCCAGGTTGGGGATCACGCGCAGCGCGGTCGCATGCTCGACGGGCTGGTGCGTCGGGCCATCCTCGCCAAGGCCGATCGAGTCGTGCGTCAGGACATAAGCGACGCGCTGCTTCATCAACGCGCTCATGCGGATGCCGGAGCGCGCGTAGTCGGAGAACACCGCGAACGTTCCGCCGTAGGGGATGAAGCCGCCGTGCAGCGCGACGCCGTT
Source organism: uncultured beta proteobacterium (assembly GCA_963780715.1). GTDB lineage: Bacteria > Pseudomonadota > Gammaproteobacteria > Burkholderiales > Burkholderiaceae_F > JALORV01. The sequence continues at coordinate 208,203 of CAWADK010000024.1, read as the reverse complement.
CATGATGGCCGCCATGCCGAACTCGCGCACGCCGTAGTGCAGATAATTGCCGCCGGCCGCGTCGAGCGGACGCGAGGCCTTCACGGCGGTGAGATTCGACCAGGTCAGGTCGGCGGAGCCGCCGAGCAGTTCCGGCACGCCGGCGACCAGTTTCTCTAGCGCCTGTTGCGATGACTTGCGTGTCGCCGTCGCCGCGGTGATGCCGCGCGCCTGGTCGAGCACGGCGCGTGCCGTCGCGGTCCAGTCGGCCGGCAGTTCACCGCGCATGCGGCGCTCGAACGCCGCAGCCTCGGCCGGGTACTGCGCGCGGTAACGCGTAAACATCGACTCCCATTCGGCGCGTGCCGCCGTGCCTTGGGCGCGGGCATCCCAGGCCGAGCGCACGTCGGTCGGTATCTCGAAGGTGCCGTGCTCCCAGCCAAGCGCGGCGCGCGTGGCCTTCGCCTCGTCGACGCCCAGCGGTGCACCGTGCACCTCGTGTGTTCCGGCCATCTTCGGCGCGCCCCAGCCGATCGTCGTGCGGCAAATCACGAGCGTCGGGGCCATCGTTGGTGGTCTGCGCAATGCGGATCGCCTGGTCGATCAGTGCGGCGTCATGGCCGTCGATCGGCCCGATGACGTTCCAGCCGTAGGCGCGGAAGCGGGCGGCGGTGTCGTCCTTGAACCATCCGGTCACATGGCCATCGATCGAGATGCCGTTGTCGTCGTAGAAGCAGACGAGCTTGTCAGTTGCCAGACGCCTGCAAGCGAGCAGACCTCGTGGCTGATGCCCTCCATCAGGCAGCCATCGCCGAGGAAGACGTACGTCCGGTGATCGACGATCGGCAATCCGGGACGGTTGAACTCGGCGGCGAGCAGTTTCTCGGCGAGCGCCATGCCGACAGCGTTCGCGAGTCCCTGGCCGAGCGGTCCTGTCGTCGTCTCCACACCCGGCGTGAGCGCCACCTCAGGGTGGCCCGGCGTCTTCGAGTGCAAGCTGGCGGAAGCGCTTCAGTTCCTCGAGCGGCAGGTCGTAGCCGGTCAGATGCAGCAGCGCGTAGAGCAGCATCGAACCGTGGCCGTTGGACAGGACAAAACGGTCGCGGTCGTCCCAGCGCGGCGACGACGGGTCGTGCTTCAGGTGGTCGCGCCACAGCACCTCGGCGATGTCGGCCATGCCCATCGGCATGCCGGGGTGGCCGGACTTCGCGGCCTCGACCGCGTCGATCGCGAGGAAGCGCAGCGCGTTAGCGAGGCGGCGGCGGTCGGCCGTCGCGGCGGGCAGTCTTGCGGAGGCAGTCATCGCGGTTTCCTAGTGCGCACGCTTCTTCATGTCCATCAGGCGCAGGATCATCGGCGTGAAGATGAGCTGCATTGCCAGTCCCATCTTGCCGCCGGGAACGATGATGGTGTTGGGGCGCGTCATCGCCGAGTCGTGCAGCATCGACAGCAGGTACGGGAAGTCGATGCCCTTGGGATTGGTGAAGCGGATGATGACCATGCTCTCGTCGGCACTCGGAATGTCGCGCGCGATGAAGGGGTTGGACGTGTCGACCGTCGGCACGCGCTGAAAATTGACGTGCGTGACGCCGAACTGCGGAACGATGTGGTTCACGTAGTCCGGCATGCGGCGCAGGATCGTGTCGACCACCGCCTCCTGCGAATACCCGCGCATCTTCTTGTCGCGGTGCAGCTTCTGGATCCACTCGAGGTTGATGATCGGCACCACGCCGACCAGCAGGTCGACGTGCTGGCCGACGTTGATCTTCTCGTCGAAGTAGGCACCGTGCAGGCCCTCGTAGAACATCAGGTCGGATTCCGGCTCGATGTCCTTCCACTCGGTGAAGTTGCCGGGCTCCACGCCGTGCTCGGCGGCCTCGCCGGCATCGTGCACGTACTTGCGCACGCGTCCGCTGCCATTTTCACCATAGCCTTTGAACAGTGCCTCGAGTTCCTCGAGCAGGTTCGAATACGGGCCGAAGTGCGAGTAGTGCTTGTTCCCCTTCGTCTCGGCCTCTTTCATGTTGGCGCGCATTTCCATCCGGTTGTAACGATGGAACGAATCGCCTTCCACGATCTGCGCCTTCAGGCCCTCGCGTCGGAAGATGTGCTGGAAGCTCTGCATCACCGTAGTGGTGCCGGCGCCGGACGAGCCCGTCACGGCAATGATCGGATGCTTCTTGGACAACGCAGTTCTCCCTCGATGATCTTGTTCTGGTGTGCGAAACGCCGACTCGGGTCAGCGCCTCAGGTGAGCGCTTCGGGCCGGTAAAGCGAGCGCTCGTTGAAAAGCGGCGAGCTATAGGGCTTGTCGGTCCCGGCGTCGTATTCGGCGTGATAGCGCTCGATGCGCTCCACTTCGTTCTTCGATCCGAACACGAGGCCGATGCGCTGGTGCAGCGACTCCGGCTGGACCTCGAGCACGGAGGTGCGTCCATTGCTGGCGCGGCCGCCGGCCTGCTCCATGACGAAACCGATCGGGTTGGCCTCGTACAGCAGCCGCAGGCGGCCCGGCTTGCTCAGATCCTTCGTGTCGCGCGGATACATGAACACGCCGCCACGCATCAGGATGCGATGCGCCTCCGCCACCATGCTGGCGATCCAGCGCATGTTGAAGTCCTTGGCGCGCGGCCCGGTCTTGCCGGCCAGGCACTCGTCGACGTAGCGCTTGATCGGCGGCTCCCAGAAGCGGCTGTTGCTGGTGTTGATCGCGAACTCCTGCGTGTCCACCGGGACGCGGATGTCCGGATGCGTCAGCTTGAACTCGCCGAGGCTGGGATCGAGCGTGAAGCCGACGACGCCGCTGCCGACCGTCAGCACCAACATCGTCACCGGACCGTAGATCGCGTAGCCGGCAGCGACCTGCGTCGCGCCCGGCTGCAGGAAGTCCGCTTCGATCGCGTCGCGCCCCGAGTCCACCACTGCCTGCGGAGCGCGCAGGATCGAGAAGATGCTGCCGACCGAGACGTTGACGTCGATATTGCTGGAACCGTCGAGCGGGTCGAACACCAGCAGGTACTTGCCGCGCGTGTAGGTCGACGGGATCTGGTACGGCCCGTCCATCTCCTCCGATCCCATGCCCGCCAGATGACCCGACCATTCGGTGGTGCGGATGAAGATCTCGTTGCTGACGACATCGAGCGGCTTCTGCACTTCACCCTGCACATTGACCTGCGCGTGCGACTGCGCCGCGGCGACGAGTTGCCGGCTCATCGGGTCGCCGAGTTCGCCAAAGGCCACGGCGCGCGCGATCGCCTTGGTCGCGAGCGCGACGTCGAGGATCAGCGCGTTGAGCGCGCCGCTCGCCTGCGGAAAGCGGCGGCGCTGCTCGATCAGGTACTGCGTCAGCGTCCGTCGATTGGATAAGGGCATGGCGTTCTCGTTCGCTTCAGGTGGCAGCCTGGAACACCCGGCTCGCCAGGATGTCTTCCGGCGCAATGGTGGTCAGGTCGGTTTCGGTGAGGGCGCGGTTGCGCTCGGCGAACAGGCGCGATGCAGCGCGGAGACGCGCGCGTTCCAGCGCATTGCGCACGCTGCGTGCGTTGGCGAAGTGCGGCTGCTGCATGCGGCGCGCGAGGTACTGCTCGAAGGCCGCGCGCGCGCCGTCGCCGAAGCGGTAGTGCTGTGCCGCCAGCATCTTCTCGGCGATCTGCATCAGTTCAGCTTCACCATAGTCCGGGAAGTCGATGTGATGCGCGATGCGCGAACTCAGGCCGGGGTTGGACTTGAAGAACGTGTCCATCCGGTCCTTGTAGCCGGCGAGGATCACGACCAGGTCGTCGCGGTTGTTCTCCATCACCTGCAGCAGGATCTCGATCGCCTCCTGCCCGTAGTCGCGCTCGTTCTCGGGGCGATACAGGTAATACGCCTCGTCGATGAAGAGCACGCCACCCATAGCCTTCTTCAGCACGTCCTTGGTCTTTGGCGCGGTGTGGCCGATGTACTGGCCGACGAGGTCGTCGCGGGTGACGCTGACGACGTGGCCCTTGCGCACGTAGCCCAGGCGATGAAGGATCTGCGCCATCTTCAGCGCCACGGTCGTCTTGCCGGTGCCCGGATTGCCGGTAAAGCTCATGTGCAGCGAGGGCGTGGCAGCCTCGAGGCCGAGCTGGGCACGCGCCTTCGACACGACGAGAAAGGCAGCGATGTCCTCGATGCGCTTCTTCACCGGCGCGAGCCCGACGAGTTCGCGGTCGAGCTCCTGCAGCACCTCCTGCACATTGGTGTCGCGCAGGATCGCCTGCAGGTCGACGGTCGGCGCGCCGGGAGCGTTCATCGCCTCGCTCGTCTACTCGTAGCGCGACCCGGCGGGCTTGGCAGCCGAGTAGGCGCGCGTCGTGTAGCGCACCCTGCGGCCTGCCGCTTCCTGCCGCTCGAGTCCGAAGCCCGGCTCGTCCTTCGGGCGATTCACGATGAACGACAGGCACATCGACTCGACACCGCGCGTGTTGTCGAACGCGTTGACCTTGATGTACTGGTTCGGGTGCGCCTTGCGGCACGCGGTGACCTCGAACAGCACTGCGGCGCCGTCCTTGATCGTGAACATCGGCAGGCCCCACATGTCCCAGTAGACGTTGCGCGGGTGCGGGTCATCGGTGTACTCGACCGACAGTGCCCAGCCTTTCGAAAGCGCGTAGTCGACCTGCGCGCGGATTTCGTCGTCAGTCAGGTCGGGCAGGAATGAAAAAGTGCCTTGCGTGATGCGCATGTTGATCTCCGTGCTCAGCTGGCGGTCGGGGTGACGGCGAAGTCGGGTGTGTCGGTCGACGTGTAGTTGAAGCTCACGTCCTTCCACGTCTCGAGGGCCTGCTTCAGCGGCGTGCACCACTTGGCCGCGGCGCCGAGGATCTCGGGGCCTTCGTTGGCGATGTCGCGGCCTTCGTTGCGGGCCTTGACCATCGCCTCGAGCGCGACCCGGTTGGCGATCGCGCCGGCCTGGATGCCGGCCGGATGCCCGATCGTGCCGCCGCCAAATTGCAGCACCACGTCGTCGCCGAAGAGATCCAGCAACTGGTGCATCTGGCCGGCGTGGATGCCGCCGGAAGCGACCGGCATCACCTTCTTGAGATCCACCCAGTCCTGGTCGAAGAAGAGACCGCGCTGCAGATCGGTCTTCGTGTAGGTATCGCGGCAGACGTTGTAGTAGCCCTGCACCGTCATCGGGTCGCCTTCCAGCTTGCCGACCGCGGTACCCGCGTGCAGGTGGTCCACGCCCGCCAGTCGCAGCCACTTTGCGATCACGCGGAAGCTCACGCCGTGATTCTTCTGCCGCGTGTAGGTGCCGTGGCCGGCGCGGTGCATGTGCAGGATCATGTCGTTCTTGCGGCACCAGTTCGAGATCGACTGGATCGCCGTCCAGCCGATCACGAGGTCGATCATCAGGATGTTCGAGCCCAGTTCCTTCGCGAACTCCGCGCGCTCGTACATGTCTTCCATCGTCGCCGCGGTGATGTTGAGGTAATGGCCCTTGATCTCGCCGGAGTTCGCCTGCGAGCGGTTCACGGCCTCCATGCAGAACAGGAACCGGTCGCGCCAGTGCATGAAGGGCTGCGAGTTGATGTTCTCGTCGTCCTTCGTGAAGTCGAGCCCACCGGTCAGCGCCTCGTAGACGACGCGGCCGTAGTTCTTGCCCGACAGGCCCAGCTTGGGCTTCATCGTCGCACCCAGCAGCGGGCGGCCGTACTTATCGAGGCGCTCGCGCTCGACGATGATCCCGGTCGGCGGACCCTTGAAAGTCTTCACGTAGGCCGCCGGAATGCGGATGTCCTCGAGCCGCGCCGCCTTCAGCGGCTTGAAGCTGAAGACGTTGCCGATCAGGCTCGCCGTCATGTTGGCGATCGAGCCCTCTTCGAACAGGATCAGGTCGTACGCGATGTAGACGAAGTACTGCCCCGGCGCGTTCGGCACCGGGTCGACGCGGTAGGCCTTCGCCTGGTACGAGTCGTGCGCTGTCAGCAGATCGGTCCAGACCACCGTCCAGGTCGCGGTCGAGGACTCGCCCGCCACCGCCGCGGCGGCTTCCTCCGGGTCGACGCCCTCCTGCGGCGTGATGCGGAACAGGCAGATGACATCCGTGTCCTTCGGCTCGTAGTCGGGCCGCCAGTAGCCCATCTGCTTGTACTTGAGGACGCCGCCCTTGTAGCGCTCCTTGACGTCCTTGATGTGCCCTTCGACCGGCTTGTTCATGCTCGTCCCCTGATTTTTGCGATGCCGCATTGGCATCCACGCAATGGGAAGCACTGTAGGCAGCCGCTATCCCTAAGGTACAGTCACAATTATTGAGTCCTGAGTTAAGGATTGCTTATGAAAGGCGTCACACTGCGTCAGCTGAGGGTCTTCTCCGCCGTCGCCCGCCACTTGAGTTTCGGCAAGGCGGCCGAGGAACTGCACCTGACCCCGCCGGCGATCTCCATGCAGATCAAGGAGTTGGAGGAGCAGGTCGGACTGCCGCTGTTCGATCGCGGCGGTCGAAGCGTCGCTTTGACTGTTACCGGCGAGTACCTGCTGGTTTACGTCCGCAAGATCCTGGCGACGCTGAAAGACGCCGAGGACGCCGTCGCGCGCCTAAGCGGATTGCAGACCGGTCGCCTGACCATCGGCATGGTAAGTACCGCTAAATACTTCGTTCCTCGTCTAATGGCGCGCTTCCGCGCGGAACATCCTGGAATCGAGGTTCGTCTGGCGATCGGCGGCAACCGGGAGCAGCTCGTCGCGCTGCTTCAGGCCAACGAAGTTGACCTCGCGATCATGGGCCGGCCGCCGCGCGAACTGGCCACGCGGGCCGAGCCTTTCGCCGTCCATCCCCATGTGATCGTGACACCGCCCGACCACCCGCTGGTGAAGGCCGGACACGCGCCGGCGGCCGCTTTGGCCGACTACGAGTTTCTGATCCGCGAGGAAGGCTCCGGCACGCGGGCGGCGATGGAGAAGTTCTTCGCCGACCACCGGCTGGCGCCCCGCGTGGCGATGGAGATGACGAGCAACGAGACCATCAAGCAGGCGGTGATGGCCGGCATGGGCATCTCCTTCCTGTCGCTGCACACGATCGGACTCGAGCTGAAGGCCGGGCTGATCGCCGTCCCCGACATCGAGGGTCTGCCGCTCGCCAAGCGCTGGTACATCGTGAACACGCTCGCGAAGACGCTGTCGCCCGCGGCCGAGGCGTTTCGCTACTTCATGCTGGAAGAGGCGGAGCGCTATCTGGCGCAGGAATACGGCGCCCCAATCGCCGTCGACGCGCGCGAGCCGGCGTGACTCTCGCGAAAGCAGCGGGCCAGACGGCCCGCAACTATGCTCAGCGCGGGAAGTACATCTTCTTGCGGTCGAGCTCGTAGCTCCAGGGCAGACCGTCGTTCTTCCAGCCGTTGACGTTGCGCCGGCCCTTGGCTGACAGCTCGCCTTCGAACCCGTTCAGCACGGTGTAGACCTTGGTGTACCCGAGCGACTCCAGCAGGTCGGCAGCACGCGACGACCGCTCGCCCGCGCGGCAGATAAGAAGGATCGTGTCGTTCTTGCCCAGGCCCTTGGCCTTCAACCGCCGCTCGACCTCGGGCGCGAAGTCACTGAACGGCTCGAGCTTGTAGAAGGCGCGGTTTTCGTCCCAGTCGGTCATGAACTCCTGGAACTCGACATACGGCACCAGCGCGTCGACGCCCTCGGCCATGCCCAGGAACTGCGCCTCTGCACGCGTGCGCACATCCAGGAACAGCACCTTGCCGTTCTGCGACTTGATGAAGGCCGGCGCCTGCTTCGGCAGGACATAAAGCCCCAGCTTCGAGCGCTGTTCCTCGGGTACTTTCGACGGATCCACCTTCTGGGCGAAGGCCGGCGTGACACTCGCACCGAGTACCAGCGCGACGATCCAGGCGACGAGTTTCAATCGATTCTCCAGCGATGTGGCCAGCGGAACCCGGAGGCCGGAACAGAAACGGGAAATGATAGGGCCGCCAGCATGCGCTGCGCTTCCCGAATGACGATATGAATATAACCCAAATGCGGCAGTACACATACTGGTACCCGTATACGCTCGCACGGTCCGCCGAACCGAAGTACCTCCGCAAGTGGCTGCGCGATGCCGGCGAACGCGCCCCGGCGGCCCTGGCGTATCGTCGCGCGCGATGCACGCGACGCCGTCACGCCTTCCCGCCTACGCGCTGCTCACCGGCTCGATGGCGCTCGTCGGTACCTACGTCGCCCTGTCGAAGCCGCTGACCGCGGTCATTCCGGTCTTTCTGCTCGCCTTTCTGCGCTTCGCCATCGCGGCCGGCGCGATGGTCCCGTGGACGCCGCGCGCGCGCGACGAAGCGGCACTGTCCCGTACCGAACACGGGCTCTTCTTCGTCATGTCGTTCTTCGGCAACTTCCTCTTTTCGATCTGCATGCTGTACGGGGTTTCGATGACGACAGCGACCGCGGCTGGCGTCATCCTGGCGACACTGCCGGCCGTCGTCGCACTGCTCTCGTGGCTGTTTCTGCGCGAAAGACTCACCGCGCGAGTCCTCGCCGCTGTCGCCCTTGCGGTCGGCGGCATCGGTTTGCTGCAGTTCGCGCGGCCGGACGAAGGTTCGTCGCGTGAGGCGGCGCTGCTCGGCAACCTGCTGATGTTCGGTGCCGTAGTCTGCGAGGCGACCTACGTCATCGTCGCGAAGCGGCTCGCAGCGACCCGCGCGCCGCTGCGCGTCTCGGCGCTGATCAACCTGTGGGGACTGGTGCTGATCACGCCATTCGGCCTGTGGCAGCTCGCGCGCTACGACCTGGGCACGATCACGGTGCCGCTCTGGACCCTGCTGGTCTTCTATTCGCTTGCCGCAAGCCTGTTTGCCGTCTGGATGTGGGTCGCCGGACTCAAGCACGTGCCGGCGAACCAGGCCGGTGTCTTCACGGTTGCGCTTCCCATTGCGGCTACGGCCGTCGGCGTGTTCATCCTCGGCGAACCGTTCACTGCGATCCACGCGCTCGCGATGGCGATGGCAGCCACGGGTGTCGTGCTGATCACGTCGGCGCCGCCGTCAACGCCCGGATAACGACGGCGCAGGGCCGGCGCAGCCGGGACCGTTCGGTGCGACTCGTAGCGGCATCCCGTCGACCGGCCGTTCGGCTTCCCCTGCGCGCGCGATCACGCAGGTCCGCGATTCCGACCGGCGGCCGCGTACTTGGCGCCCGCCCTTCCGTATCTTCGGGGCATGACTGCGGATCACCTCAGAATCGCCGAAAGCCTGTCGCCCAATGTGCGGATGGCGGTCACCGTGCTGGCGATCAATGCCAAGTCGAGGCTCAAGGAGCAGCGTCGGCCGCACGCGGAACGTCGCCCGCCTCTGATTGCCGTTCTGCTCAGCCCGTACGCAATCGCGCGTGCGGCTGCCACGGCCGTGATCGCGCGTCACGTGAACGCGCCGGTGCAGCGTGTCGACTGGACGCGGCTCTTCTCGCCTTACGCGCACGAGACCGAACTCAACGTCGAGCGCCTGTTCGACGCCGCCGAGCATGCCGGCGTGTTCCTGCTGTTCGACGAGGCGGACGCCCTGTTCGGCCCGCACGGCCGCCCGATCGATCTCTCCGACAGTGCGCATGAAGCGAGCACGAAAGCGCTGCTCGAGCGCATGGCCCGCTTCGACGGGCCGGTGTGCTTCACCGCGAGCCATCGACGTCACCTGCACCCGCGCGTGCTGGCGGCGGCCGAGCCGGTGATCGACCTCACGGCCGCCGTGTCAGCCTGAGTCGTCCGTCCCGCGCGGCGCGAGAAACGGCCGCAGCAGCCGGCCGGTCGGCACGTGCGCACCCAGGCGCGCCAGCAGCAGGTACACGCCAACCAGCTTGCGATGCAGGAACATCGTGTGCGACGGCGGCATTCGCAGCAGGCCGCGCTTGAAGGCGAGATCGACGCCCAGTTCGCGCGCGCGGCGCGGCAGGTCTGACGCACCATAGTCGTACACGTCGTCGGAGCGCAGCGGCTCGCAGACAAGTTCGAGTACTTCCATTGCTGCGTCGACCACATCCTGCGAGGCGTCGTCGGCGATGTAGCCGATGCGTCGCGCTTCGCGCTCGATGGCAGGCCGATCGCCGGCGACGATTGCGCGCGTGATGCGGCGGTAGCGCTCCGCGTAGGCGCGGCTGAAGTGCTGGGTCGCGCCGAAGTCGAGCAGCACCAGCCGCGCGGTCGACGGCTGATATAGATAGTTGGCGAAGTTCGGGTCGGTCTGCATCACGCGAAACTCGAAGAGTTCGCGGAACATCAGCCGCTGCAGCGCCGCGCCGAGCGTGTCGCGGATAGCCTGGGGGGTCTCCGCGCCCAACGAGTCGAGCGGCACGCCCTCCATGTAGTCCATCGCCATCACGCGCGCCGTCGTGAAGTCCCAGTGGACCTTCGGCAGGACGATCAGCGGGTCGTCGGCCACCAGGCGAGCGTACTGCTCGAGGAATCCAGCTTCCGCCAGGTAGTCGGCCTCCTGCGCCAGCTGGCGCTTGGCCTCACGCGCGATCTCCTCGACATCGACGCCGAGCGGCAACAGCTGCGCCAGGCGCAGCAGCGTTGCGACGTTGTCGACATCACTCGTGATCGAGCGCGCGACACCGGGGTACTGCACTTTCAGCGCGAGTTCTCGCCCGTCGATCGTGCGGGCGCGATGCACCTGGCCGATCGAGGCCGACGCGATCGGCGTCTCGTCGAAGCGCGCGAAGCGCCGCTCCCAGCCGCTGCCGTAGGCCCGGCCCAGCACGCGCCGCAGTTGCGCGAGCGGCATCGGCGCCGCCTGCGAACGCAGCGATTCGAGCGCCTGCGCGAGTTCGGGCGGCAGCAATCCTTCGCTCTCGAGCGAGATCAGCTGGCCGAGCTTCATCGCGGCGCCCCGCAGGTTCGCCAGACGCTCGGCCAGCCGGCGCGCCGTCGCCACGGAGAACATCGGCTCCGCTTCGCTGCTTCCGCCCAGGCGTCGCAGCCCCTGCATCGCACCCCCGACCGCCAGCTCGCCGGCCGCCAGGCCAAGTCGCGCAAGCCGCCCGAGGCGGCTCTGCGGCACGCGCGACGCTGCAGGTGGCTTCCGGGTCATCGCCCCCTCCGACAAGAGCTCACTCGGCGCACCACATGAGGGCGCGCACTCCGTCGCCGGGGTGCATTCCACCCGCGACTGGTGCAGTGGGCACGCGAAACGCTCAGTTCACGGTCAGAAAGTGCGTGGCACAGAACTTGTATTGCACTGCAGGGCGGCGAATGTGCGCTGCTACAGGAGAGAGGAATGGACCGCAGACAATTCATCCAGGCCGGGGGCGTTGCCGCCCTCAGCTGTAGTTCGATTTCGACCGCGTTCGGCCAGGACAAGACACCGATCAAGGTGGGCATCCTGCACTCGCTGTCCGGAACGATGGCGATTTCAGAGACGGCATTGAAGGAAACGGCGTTGATGACCATCGCCGACATTAACGCCAAGGGCGGCGTCATGGGTCGCATGCTGGAGCCGGTCGTCGTCGATCCGGCCTCCAACTGGCCGCTGTTCGCCGAGAAGGCGCGCCAGCTGCTCACGCAGGACAAGGTCGCGGTGGTGTTCGGTTGCTGGACGTCGGTGTCGCGCAAGTCGGTGCTGCCGGTTTTCAAGGAACTCAACGGACTGCTCTTCTACCCGGTGCAGTATGAGGGCGAGGAACTCGAACGCAACGTGTTTTACACGGGTGCGGCGCCGAACCAGCAGGCGATCCCCGCCACCGAATACCTGATGAGCAAGGAAGGCGGCGCCGCCAAGCGCTTCTTCCTGCTCGGCACCGACTACGTCTACCCGCGCACGACCAACAAGATCCTGCGCGCGTTCCTGAAGAGCAAGGGCGTATCGGAGAAGGACATCGAGGAGGTCTACACGCCCTTCGGCCACAGCGACTACCAGACGATCGTTGCAAACATCAAGAAGTTCTCCTCCGGCGGCAAGACCTGCGTCATCTCCACGATCAACGGCGACTCGAACGTCCCGTTCTACAAGGAGCTGGGCAACGCCGGACTGAAGGCCAAGGACGTGCCGGTGGTGGCGTTCTCGGTCGGCGAAGAGGAACTGCGCGGCGTCGACACCAAGCCGCTGGTCGGGCACCTTGCGGCGTGGAACTACTTCATGTCGCTGAAGAATCCGCGAACGACGCCTTCATCAAGATGTACAAGGACTGGGCCGTGAAGCAGAAGATGCCCAACGCCGACAAGGTCGTCACCAACGACCCGATGGAAGCGACCTACGTCGGCATCCACATGTGGAAGCAGGCGGTCGAGAAGGCCAAGTCGGTCGAGGTCGACAAGGTGATCCCGGCTGTTGCAGGCCAGCAGTTCTCGGCGCCGAGCGGCTACACGATCAAGATGGACGAAACCAATCACCATCTGTGGAAGCCGGTGTTCATTGGTGAGATCCGCGGAGACGGCCAGTTCAACGTGGTGTGGAAGAGCAAGGGTCCGGTGCGCGCTCAGCCCTGGAGCCCGTTCATCCCCGGCAACGAGAAGAAGCCCAACTCTCCCGTCTGAGAAAGCGGCCGGCGCGCAGCTCACCGAACCCTGGAACGGCGGTGTGCTGCGCGCCTCTCCGCGACTCCCATGCTGCATCACATCCTGCGCGCGCTCGCCTGCGTGCTGGCGCTCATTGCGGCGCCAGCCTGGGCGGCGCTCGATCCGTCTCTCGTCGCCCAGCTTGGCGCCGAGGATTCGGACGCACGCGTCGAGGCGATCCGCAAGCTCGTTGCGACCGAGGATCCGCGTGTCGTCGAGATCCTCAGGGCGCTCGACGGTGATGCCCTCGCACTGATCGACGGCGGCAAGCGCGCGGTCATCACAGCCGACGGCAAGCTGACGGATGCCGCGACCGGTCAGCCGGCGGGGGCCGCTCCCGCGAACCTCGAGACGATCGTCATCAACAACCGCATTCGTGGCGAAGTCAGCGCCGCGCTGGCCGCGCTTCGCCTGGGCAGCAGTGACCGCGCCGAACGACTGGCCGCGGCCAGGGAACTGCAGGGCTCCGACAACGAAGACGCCCTGCCCATCGTCGAGCGCGCGATGGCGAAGGAAGCCGATCCGGAGATCAAGTCCATCCTGGCGCTCGCCGGCGCCTCGCTGGCCCTCAAGAGCAGCGAGCCCGAACTGCGCGCCCGGGCGGCGCGCGCGCTCGCGGCCAGCAGCGATCCGCAGGTGCGCCAGCTGCTGGCAACAATGCTGACGAAGCAGGAGGACGGCAGCTACAACGAGCCCGACGAGAAGGTGCGCGCCGCCGCCCAGGCCTCGCTCGCCGAAATCAATGCGCGCCTGCGCACGACCGAAATCGGGCTCGCGCTCTTCTCCGGCGTGAGCCTCGGCTCGATCCTGTTGCTGGCGGCGCTCGGACTCGCGATCACGTACGGCCTGATGGGCATCATCAACATGGCCCACGGCGAGTTCCTGATGATCGGCGCCTACGCGACCTACGTCGTGCAAGGCCTGTTTCGCTCGCACTTCCCCGGCGCATTCGACTGGTACGTCGTGGCGGCGCTGCCGGTCGCGTTCGCGGTGACGGCCGTCATCGGCATGGCGCTCGAGCGCGGCGTGCTGCGCTGGCTGTACGGCCGGCCGCTCGAAACACTGCTGACCACCTGGGGCGTCAGCCTGCTGCTGATCCAGGCCAGCCGCATGGTCTTCGGCGCGCAGAACGTCGAAGTCGAGAACCCGAGCTGGCTGTCCGGCGGCATCGCGCTCGGCGGTGGCTACGTGCTGCCGTTCAATCGCATGGTCATCGTGCTGTTCGCGCTCGCCGTGCTGGCGGCTGTCTGGCTCGTCATCAACCGCACGCGCATGGGACTCTTCGTGCGCGGCGTGACGCAGAACCGCGCGATGGCGAGCTGCACCGGCGTGCCGACCAACCGTGTGGACATGCTGACCTTCGGGCTCGGTTCCGGCGTCGCGGGCCTGGGTGGCGTGGCGCTGTCGCAGATCGGCAATGTCGGGCCGGACCTCGGGCAGAGCTACATCGTCGACAGCTTCATGGTCGTCGTGCTCGGCGGCGTCGGCCAGCTGGCTGGCACCGTGATCGCGGCCTTCGGACTCGGCTCGATCGCCAAGTTCCTCGAACCGTGGTCGGGCGCCGTGCTGGCGAAGATCATGGTGCTCGTGTTCATCATCCTCTTCATCCAGAAGCGGCCGCAGGGGTTGTTCGCCTTGAAGGGGCGTAGTGCTGAGGTGTAGGACTCCCGGTGAAACAGCACACTCTCCTTCGCCGCACGCCCCTGGGTCTCACAAAGAACGAGGGGGCTGCAGGGGCCCCGGCGCAGCCGGGGAACTTCCCAACGGCCAAGGGCCAATGTGAAGCATTGGCCCCCTCGTGCTCCCCCAGCCAAGGAGAGCTTGAGCAGCGTTGCGATGCAGCCTTCCATAGCGCGCTCCGCGCGCGACGCGACCGCTCGAGGCCAACATGACGCGGCTCTTTCCGCTGCGCGTCTGGACCGCGATCCTTGCTGTGACGGCGGTGCTGATCGTTGTCATCCCGGTACTGCATCTCGCCGTCCCCGAGACCAGCCCGTTTCATGTTTCCAGCTTCTGGATCACGCTGCTCGGCAAGTTCATGTGCTACGCGGTCGTCGCGCTCGCAATGGACCTGATCTGGGGCTACACCGGCATCCTGTCGCTCGGCCAGGGGCTGTTCTTCGCGCTGGGCGGCTACGCGTTCGGCATGTACCTGATGCGGCAGATCGGCCGCGAGGGCGTGTACCAGAGCGATCTGCCCGACTTCATGGTCTTCCTCGACTGGAAGGAGTTGCCCTGGTACTGGGCGCTCAGCGATTCATTTGCGTGGACGATGCTGCTCGTCGTCGCCGCGCCCGGCCTGATCGCGTTCATCTTCGGCTTCTTCGCGTTCCGCTCGCGCATCAAGGGCGTGTACTTCTCGATCATCACGCAGGCGCTGACCTATGCCGCGATGCTCGCCTTCTTCCGCAACGACATGGGATTCGGCGGCAACAACGGCTTCACCGACTTCAAGCGCATCCTCGGATTCCCGATCACCGCGCCCGAGACGCGCACGGCGCTCTACGTGCTCTCGGGGCTGGTGCTGCTGGGATCCCTGCTGCTGGCGCGCTGGATCGTCGCGAGCAAGTTCGGCCGCGTGCTGACGGCCATCCGTGACCAGGAGTCGCGCCTGATGTTCCTCGGCTACCGGACGCTCTACTTCAAGCTCTTCATCTGGACCGTGGCGGCGGTGATGAGCGGCGTCGCCGGCGCGCTCTACGTTCCGCAGGTCGGCATCATCAACCCGAGCGAGATGAGTCCGGCCAACTCGATCGAGATTGCGATCTGGGCGGCCGTCGGCGGACGCGGAACGCTGTTCGGTCCGATCCTCGGCGCCTTCGCGGTCAACGGGGCCAAGACCTGGTTCACCGTCGCGTACCCGGAACTGTGGCTCTACTTCCTCGGGCTGCTGTTCGTGCTGGTGACGCTGCTGCTGCCGCGTGGACTGATGGGTCTCGCCGGGTCGCTGCGGCTGCGTCGCGCGTCCGGCGTCCGGCGCGCCTCCCGGCGCTGAGGCGCTGGAGGCGCGCACGTGAGCGAGTCCACCGTGCACGCACTGTCCGGCGGCGGCGACGTGGCCGGATACGGTCACGTGCTGAAGCCCGACCTCGTCGATACCTCGCACGGCCCCATCCTGTACCTCGAGGACATCACGGTCAGCTTCGACGGCTTCAAGGCGCTGAACAGGCTCTCGCTGACGATCGAGCGCGGCGAATTGCGTTGTGTCATCGGTCCCAACGGCGCGGGCAAGACGACGATGATGGATGTCATCACCGGCAAGACGCGGCCCGACGCCGGCACCGCGTTTTTCGGCCAGACCTTCGATCTGGCGCGCCTGCCCGAGACCGAGATCGCCCGGCTCGGCATCGGCCGCAAGTTCCAGAAGCCGACGGTGTTCGAGAACCATACCGTGTTCGAGAATCTCGAACTCGCGATGAAGACCGACAAGCGCGTCAAGCCGACACTGCTGGCGGCGCTCACGCCGGCGCAGCGCGACCTGATCGCACGCACGCTGAAGACGATCCGCCTGGAAGGCAGTGAGCAGCGGCGCGCCGGGGCGCTGTCGCACGGGCAGAAGCAGTGGCTCGAGATCGGCATGCTGCTGGTGCAGGAACCTGAACTCATCCTGCTCGACGAGCCGGTCGCCGGCATGACCGATGCCGAGACCGACCGCACGGCCGAGCTGATCCTCGAACTCGAAGGCAGCCACTCGATCATGGTCGTCGAGCACGACATGGACTTCGTCAATCGCATCGCGCGCAAGGTGACGGTGCTGCATGAAGGCAGCGTGCTGGCCGAAGGGCCGATGAACGTCGTGCAGAACGATGAGCGGGTGATCGAGGTGTACCTTGGGCGCTGACGCGATTCCTTGCGCCGCGTCGTGCCGCTCCGCGATCGCGAGAGCACTTCTGCATCGACCGACCGCTCACGGCGCGTGGCCCGAGCATGCTGACCATCGACTCCCTCAACCAGTACTACGGCGGCAGCCACATCCTGCGCGACGTCTCGCTCGAAGTGCGCGCCGCGGCATGCACGGTCCTGCTCGGTCGCAACGGCGTTGGCAAGACGACGCTGCTGAAGACGATCATGGGGCTGGTCGCCGCCCGCGGCGGTTCGTTGCGCTTCGACGGGCAGGATCTCCTGCGCCTGCCGCCCTACCAGCGCGTGCGTGCCGGTATCGGCTACGTGCCGCAGGGCCGCGAGATCTTCAACCGGCTCACCGTCGAGGAGAACCTGATGATGGGTCTTGCCCCGCTGTCGGGTGCCGCTGCGCGGCGCGTGCCCGAGCACATCTTCGAGTTGTTCCCGGTGCTGAAGCAGATGCTGAAGCGGCGTGGCGGCGATCTCTCGGGCGGGCAGCAGCAGCAGCTGGCGATCGGTCGCGCGCTGGCGGCCGACCCCAAGCTGCTGATCCTCGACGAGCCGACCGAGGGCATCCAGCCGTCGATCATCAAGGAGATCGGCGCCGTGATCCGCAAGCTGGTGACGGAGAAGAAAATGGCGGTGCTGCTGGTCGAGCAGTACTACGATTTCGCCGAGTCGCTGGCCGACGCGTATGCGGTCATGTCGCGCGGTCAGATCACGCACCGCGGCAGCGGCCATCAGATGAAAGAGGAGAATGTCGTCGGACTGCTGGCGATCTGAACGCCGCCGGCGCAAACGGTCACCATGTTCGACGGACGAGACTCTTCCTGGCACGCGACGCTCGCGCTGCGATTCCATCGCCGCGACGCCCGCACGCTGAGCACGAACCGCCACCAGGGGCCACTGCGCATGCAGAAGCCGCTCTACCCTGAAGGGGAGGCGATCTGTCATGCGGTCATCATTCATCCGCCTGGCGGCATTGCCGGCGGCGACGCGCTGGAGGTCACAGCCACCGTCGAGCCCGGCGCGCATGCGCTGCTGACCACGCCGGGTGCGACCAAGTGGTACAAGGCCAACGGACGGGCGGCGTCCCAGCGCGTGCAGCTGAGTGTCAGCGGAGCGCTCGAGTGGCTGCCGCAGGAAGCCATCGTCTTCGATCAGGCCGACGTCCGCTCGGCCATCGACATCGATCTTGACGCAGACGCAGCGATGATCGGCTGGGACATCGTCGCCCTGGGGCGGCGAGCGGCGGGTGAGCGATTCGAGCGGGGCCGCTACGCGCAGTCGATACGACTTCGCATCGACGACGCCCTCGTCTGGCACGAGCGCAGCCGCATTCTCGGCGGCGACCCGCTGCTCGATTCAGCGATCGGGCTCGACGGGCAGCATGTCTTCGGCTGCCTGTGGGCAGCAGGCGCGGTACTCGAAGCGCTGGATCTCAATGAACTTCGCGCGGAGCTTGGCACGGCGGACGCGAACGCGCCTGTCACGCGACTCGCGCCGCGGCTGCTGGTTGCACGCACGCTCGCCAGTACAACCGCGGCCGCGCGCACGGCGCTCACCGCCGTCTGGAGCGCACTGCGGCCGCGCCTCTTCGGCGTGCGTGCGCAATCTCCACGTTTATGGGCCACCTGACAGCAGGGAACGGCGATGGAACTCTCTCCACGTGAGAAGGACAAGCTCCTGATCTTCACGGCCGGGCTGGTGGCCGAGCGCCGCAAGGCGCGCGGGCTGAAGCTCAACTATCCGGAAGCCGTGGCCTACATCAGTGCCGCGATCCTCGAAGGCGCCCGCGACGGCAGGACGGTCGCCGACCTGATGCACTTCGGCACCACGCTGCTGGCGCGCGCCGACGTGATGGACGGCGTGCCGGAGATGATCCCGGACATCCAGGTCGAGGCGACATTTCCCGACGGCACCAAGCTGGTCACGGTGCACCAGCCCATTGCCTGACGAGGCCGCGCGATGCTGAGCGTGAAACGGCGTGACGCGACGGCGCTGCTGTCGCAGCGCGAAGCACTGATCGACCTGCTGCTCGATGCAGTGCAGAGCGGCTCTTCGGTCGGCTTCGTGCTGCCCTTGACGCGCGAGGAAGCCGGACGTTACTGGGACGGTCTCCTGCCGTCGGTCGCTGATGGAAGCCGGCTGTTGTGGACTGCCCTGGACGGCGCTGGCCTGGTCGGCAGTGTGCAGCTCGAACTCGCCACGAAGAAGAACGGACTGAATCGGGCCGAAGTCCAGAAGCTGCTGGTGCATTCGCGGGCACGTCGCGGCGGCGTGGGGCGCGCGCTGATGCAGGCGCTCGAGGCTGCGGCGCTCGATTTGCGACGCGGCCTGCTCCACCTTGACACCGAGGCCCGCTCCGGCGCCGAGGAGTTCTATCGCGCACTCGGCTATACGTGCATCGGCGGACTGCCCGACTATGCGTGCAGCCCGCAAGGCGAGTGGCGCGCCAATGCGATCTATTACAAGACCCTCTTTTCGCGGGGAACAACATGACGAGTTCTGCAGTGATCCCCGGCGAACTGCTGGCCGCGGACGGCGAGATCGAACTGAACGCAGGCCGCCAGACCGTGCGCGTGACCGTGGCCAACACCGGCGACCGGCCGATCCAGGTCGGCTCGCACTTTCACTTCTTCGAGACCAACGAGGCGCTGCGCTTTGATCGAGCGGCCACGCGCGGATTTCGACTGAACATCGCCGCCGGCACGGCAGTGCGCTTCGAGCCCGGGCAGGAGCGCGAAGTCGAGCTGGTGGCGCTGAGTGGCGACCGCATCGTGTTCGGCTTCAATGGACTGGTCATGGGTCGACTCGACACGAGTCGACCCGTTGGGAAGGTCAACCGCTCCCTCCCAACCCTCCCTCCGAGAGGGAGGGCTAAATCCAAAGCACCAGCAAAGAAGGCGAGGCGCAAATGAAGATCTCTCGCCAGGCCTATGCCGAGATGTTCGGCCCGACCGTGGGCGACCGCGTGCGGCTCGCCGACACCGCGCTCGTTGCGCAGGTCGAGAAGGACTACACCGTCTACGGCGAGGAAGTGAAGTTCGGCGGCGGCAAGGTGATCCGCGACGGCATGGGGCAGTCGCAGCGCATGTCGAAGGACTGCGCCGACACCGTCATCACCAACGCGCTGATCATCGACCACTGGGGCATCGTCAAGGCCGACATCGCGCTCAAGGGCGGGCGCATCAGCGGCATCGGCAAGGCGGGCAATCCCGACATCCAGCCGGCCGTCACGATCGTCATCGGTCCGGGCACCGAGATCATCGCCGGCGAAGGCATGATCGTCACCGCCGGCGGCATCGACTCGCACATCCACTTCATCTGCCCGCAGCAGATCGACGACGCGCTTTACAGCGGGATCACGACGATGATCGGCGGCGGCACCGGGCCGGCGACGGGCACGTTCGCCACCACCGTCACGCCGGGCCCATGGCACATGGAACGCATGCTGCAGGCGGCCGACGCATTCCCGATGAACCTCGGCTTCCTCGGCAAGGGCAATGCGTCGCAGGTAGCCCCACTGCTGGAACAGATCGAGGCCGGCGCGATCGGGTTGAAGCTCCACGAGGACTGGGGCACCACGCCCGCTGCGATCGACGCCGCACTCACCGCGGCCGACAGGACGGACACGCAGGTCGCGATCCACACCGACACGCTGAACGAGGCCGGCTTCGTCGAAGCCTCGCATCAAGGCGTTCAAGGGCCGCGTGATCCACACCTATCACACGGAAGGCGCCGGCGGCGGCCACGCGCCGGACATCATCAAGGTGTGCGGCGAGCTGAACGTGCTGCCGTCGTCGACCAACCCGACGCGGCCCTATACCGTCAACACGCTGGACGAGCATCTGGACATGCTGATGGTGTGCCATCACCTCGACGCCAGCATCGCGGAAGACATCGCCTTTGCCGAGAGCCGTATCCGCAAGGAAACGATTGCCGCCGAGGACATCCTGCACGACATCGGCGCGTTCTCGATGATCAGCTCCGACTCGCAGGCGATGGGGCGCGTCGGCGAGGTCGTCACGCGCACCTGGCAGACCGCGCACAAGATGAAAGTGCAGCGCGGCTCCCTCGCGGAGAAAGGTTTCTCCGATCCCTCAGCCCATGACAATGCACGCATCAAGCGCTATATCGCCAAGTACACGATCAATCCCGCGATCGCGCACGGCATTGCGCACGAAGTGGGTTCGGTCGAAGTCGGCAAGTGGGCCGACCTCGTGCTGTGGAAGCCTGCGTTCTTCGGCGTCAAGCCGTTCCTGATCCTCAAAGGAGGCACGATCGCCGCCGCCGCGATGGGCGACCCGAACGCGTCGATCCCGACGCCGCAGCCGGTGCACTACCGGCCGCAGTTCGGCGCCTTCGGCGGGTCGCTCGCAAAGAGTTCGCTGACCTTCGTCTCGCAGGCGGCGCTGAAGAAGCGCATGCCGGAGAAATACGGCCTGCAAAAGACTGTCGTCGCCGTCAAGGGCATCCGCAAGCTCTCCAAGCGCGACATGGTGCACAACGCGCTGACGCCGAAGGTCACTGTCGACCCCGAGACCTACCAGGTGCATGCCGACGGCGTGCTGCTCGACTGCGCGCCGGCGACGGATCTGCCGCTGGCGCAGCGCTACTTCCTGTTCTGAGAGCGCGCCCATGCTCCGCCTGACCCGGCTGCTCGACGCACCGGACCCTGCACCGGAAGCGCGGCCCGCCGCGACGCTGCGACTCGCGTACGGCGAGCGCGTGAAGAGCCGGCTCGCGACAATGAGCGTCGACGGGCAGGCGGTGGCGATCCTGCTGCCGCGCGGCAGCGTGCTGCGCGACGGGGCGCTGCTTGCGGGTGACGACGGCGCTAGGGCGCGCGTCGAGGCGGCCCCCGAACCCGTGACCCGCGTGACGGCCGACGATCCCCTGGCACTGCTGCGCGCGGTCTATCACCTGGCCAACCGCCATGTGCCCGCCCAGCTCGCGCTCGACCATGTGCTGATCGAGCGCGACCCGGTGCTGGAGGCAATGCTGCGCGGACTCGGCGTGCACATCGAGCACATCGACGCGCCGTTCGATCCCGAGGGCGGCGCCTATCAGGGCGAGCATCACCACGGACCGTCGCATCGCGACGAGGTCGACACGGTCTCGGCCACGATCGGCGAGCAGCTGTCGATCGCGGCGCACGCCGGGCGCAGGCCATGACGCCCGTCGATGTTGGCGTCGGTCAAAGCGCTCGCCTGCGTCCGCTGCTTGCGCTGCTGCAGCTCGCGAGCCCGGCGCTGCCGGTGGGCGGGTTCGCGTACTCGCAGGGCCTCGAGTCGGCGATCAGCGAGGGGCTCGTGCACGATGCAGCGTCGGCGCAACGCTGGATCCATGACGCGCTGCTGCTGGTGCTGGCGCGTTTCGAGGCCCCGGCGTGGCTGCGCATCCACGATGCCGCCCTGGCGCGGGATGAATCGGCCATGCGGCACTGGAACGAAGAACTGCTCGCGACACGCGAGACGGCAGAGCTGCGCGCCGAGTCGCTGCAGATGGGCGCCTCGATGCTGCGCGTCTACGCGCCCCTGAACCTCACCGTTCCACCACTGCCGGACGCGACGTACACCGCCGGCTTCGCCACCGCCTGCGCGCAGCTCGGCATCGCGCGGCTGGACGGACTCGCGGCCTACCTGTGGGCGTGGACGGAGAACCAGGTGCTGGTCGCCGTCAAGACCGTGCCGCTCGGGCAGCAGGCCGGCCAGGCGATGCTCCTCGCACTGCACAGCGCCGTGCAGCAGGCCGTCGAACAGGCGGCCGCGCTGACCGACGATGAACTCGGCACCGCCGCCATCGGCTTCGCGCTGCGTTCGGCGCGCCACGAAACCCAGTACTCCCGCCTCTTCCGTTCGTGAGCCCGACGATGACAACACTTTCCATTGCACCCGACGCCCCACCAGCCATTCCCGGTCGGCCGGCGGGTCCATTGCGTGTCGGCGTCGGCGGACCGGTGGGTTCGGGCAAGACGACGCTGGTCGAGGTGCTGTGCAAGCGCATGCGTGACCAGTACCGCCTCGCAGTCATCACCAACGACATCTACACGAAGGAAGACGAGCGCCTGCTCGTCACGGCCGAGGCGCTGACGCCCGACCGCATCATGGGGGTGGAAACCGGCGGCTGTCCGCACACCGCGATCCGCGAGGACGCTTCGATCAACCTCGACGCGGTCGACCGCATGTGCCGCCGCTTTCCCGATCTCGAACTGATCTTCATCGAATCCGGCGGCGACAACCTCGCGGCGACCTTCAGCCCCGAACTGTCGGACCTGACGATCTACGTCATCGATGTCGCCGGCGGTGAAAAGATCCCGCGCAAGGGCGGGCCCGGCATCACCAAGAGCGACCTGCTGGTCATCAACAAGACCGATCTCGCGCCGCATGTCGGCGCGAACCTCGACGTGATGCGGCACGACACCGAGCGCATGCGCGGCACGCGGCCCTACGTGATGACCAACCTGAAGACCGGTACCGGCCTCGACGCAGTGATTGACTTCATCGAGCGGCAAGGACTGCTGATCGCCGCTTGAAGTGCGCCCATTTCCTTTCGCCGACTTCACCGGGGTCGAACCGCCATCCCGCCGATGACCTCGCACACGCATCCCTGGCCGGCGCTGCGCGGCGGGCTGCTGGCCCTCCTGGCCGCGGTCTTCTTCGGCGTCAGCACGCCGCTGGTGCAGCGCTTCGGAGCGGGCGTCGGCGCATTCACGACAGCGGCGCTGCTCTATCTCGGCGCCGCGCTGGTCGGCACACTGTCGCGACGCGGCGTCGAGCGCGAAGCGCGCCTGGCGCGAACGGACCTGCCGCGCCTGCTGGCGATCGCCGCGTTCGGGGCCGTCATCGGTCCTGTGGCGCTGGCGTGGGGCCTGCAGCGGACCAGCGGCACGAGCGCTTCGCTGATGCTCACGCTGGAAGCCTTCTTTACTGCCGTGCTCGCCTGGCGGCTGTATCGCGAGCCGATCGGAGGTCGCGTGTGGCTCGCGCTGCTGCTGCTGCTCGGCGGCGGTGTCGTACTGATCGTTGACCAGAGTCGCGGCGGTGAGGCGCAGTTGCTGGGACTGCTCGCGGTGGCGCTCGCCACTGCGGCCTGGGGCATCGACAACGCGCTATCGCGCGCGCTCGCCGAACGCGATCCGGGGCAGGTCGTGCTGGCCAAGGCGCTGCTCGGCTCCGGCGCGACCACCCTGCTGGCGCTGCTGGCGCGCGAACCCATGCCGCCGCTCGCCGCGGCACTCGCGCTCGTTGCTGTGGGCGCCGCGGGCTACGGTCTGAGCCTGCGTTTCTACCTGCTGGCCCAGCGCGCCTTCGGGGCGGCGCGCACCGGATCGGTGTTCGCCTTCGCGCCGTTCATCGGCGCGGCGCTTGCGGTCGGACTCGGCGACCGTTCGTTCAGCGCTCTGCTGCTGCTCGGCAGCCTGCTGATGCTGGCCGGCGTCGTGCTCCACCTCGCGGAATCGCACGCACACGAGCACGAGCACGATTCGTTCGAACACGAACACGCGCACCGGCATGACGACGGTCACCACACCCACACGCACGACCCGATGCCCGTCGGCCCGCACAGCCACCGGCACCGGCACGAGCCGCTGCGGCACAGCCATGCGCACGTGCCGGACGCGCACCACTCGCACGAGCACTGACGCCTACGCGCGGCGTCAGGCCGGGACCCGTTGCTGCGGCCGGAGCCCCTTCCAGGTGATCCGGTTCATTGAGCACCGAGTGCTGCTGGTCGCCTGAGCGCGGCAGGACATCGCCCGCGGAGCGAACAGCGCCTTGCCGCAGGCGGCCGGCGCACACTGAAATCGGTCCGGGCTTGCTTGGCCCGGATCAAGGATGCGTTACTGCCGCAGCCTAGACTGCGGCCCCATGTTCCATCCTGCCCAGGCGCCGACGCAGCACACGGTCTTCGAGGACGTGCAGGCACTTGTCACCGCGACGCTGTTCGTCGCTCTGGGCATCGGCATGTATGGCCACGCGGGCCTGCTGACGGGAGGCACGGCCGGGATCGCGTTTCTCGTCCACTACGCGACCGGCTGGCGCTTCGGTCCGGTGTTCTTCGTACTCAACCTGCCGTTTGCCTGGTTCGCCGTGCGCACGATGGGGTGGCGCTTCACCATCAAGACCTTCGCCGCTGTTGCGCTGCTCGCCGCATTCACCGAAGCGCTGCCGCTGGCGTTGCGGTTCGACTGGCTGCAGCCGGTCTACGCCGCCGTGATGGGCGGTTTCCTCATCGGCGTCGGGCTGCTGATGCTGTTTCGGCACCAGGCCAGTCTGGGCGGACTGAATGTGCTGGTGCTGTGGCTGCAGCAGCGCTACGGCTGGCGTGCCGGGGCCGTGCAGATGGGGATCGACTGCCTCATCGTCGTGGCGGCGCTCGCGATCGTCGATGCGAAGCTGGTCGCCATCTCAGTCATCGGTGCCGTGGCCTTGAACCTCGTCGTGGCAGTCAACCACAAGCCCGGCCGCTATCTCGGCATGTGACTACCCGACCCTTGGCCGGCGGCCGCACGGACGCTCATACGGTGCGCGGGTCACGGCCCGGTCGCCATTCCATGTAGAAGCGCTCGGGCGTCTCGTCGGTGATGACGAAGCCCAGCCGCAGATACAGGCGCTGCGCGGGATTCACGCGCAGCACGCGCAGGCGCACCGGGCGCCCCTGCGCTGCGGCCTGCGCCATCACTTGCCGTACCAGCCGTGTCCCGATGCCGCGGCCCTGAAATGGCGGCAGCAGGAAGACCTTGACCAGCTGAACGTGTTCAGGATGTTCCTCGGCTGCAAGCAGACCGGCGAGCTGGCCATCCAAATGCACCAGCCGGTGCGTCGAAGGGTCGAACGATGCACGGATGCGGGACCGATGCTCGGCATCGTCCCAGACACCCCACGTTGCCTCGACGTAGGCACGCATTGTCTCCATCGTGATGGAGAAGACCGTCTCGAAGTCGGACTCCGCAACGCGTCGCAGCTCGAGCGCGTGCGCTGCCGGCTCCGTCATGGCATCGCAGCGCCCACCGCCTGGCGCACCGGTATCCCCGTCGGATCGAAGTCATGCAGGCAGAAGACGTTGATCCCGAAATAGTCCGGCGTCACGCGCTTGCGATGAAACGGATAGATGCCGCACACACGACAGAAGAAGTGGCGCGCGGTGTGGGTATGAAACTGATATTCAGTGAGCGAATCCTCGCCGGAGAGAAGCGCAAACTGGCTTTCGTGAACCTTGACCATCAGCGCGTTCCTGCGCCGGCAGATCGAGCAGTCGCACATCGTGAGTTCGGGGAAGTCCGTTTCGATCTCGAAACGCACTGCTCCGCAGTGGCAGCTGCCCAGGTACTTCTGCTGCGGTCGGGTTCCCATTGCCATGCCTCCTCGGAGCGAGTCTAGCGACCGCGCCGGACCGCGTTGTCTCTCGTCACGCCACCCCACCGGCCTGACCGGCCGGAACCACCCGCCGGCCGCTGTCGCGCCATCCGGCAAAACCGTCCACCAGGAACCGTGCATCGAGGCCCATCGCGCGCAGCGTCGCCGCCACGCCCTGGCTGATCTCGTGACCATGGGCACAGACCACCACGACCGGCCGGTCGCGCGGGATCTCGTCCTTCCACGTAAAGAGTCCGTCGGGCGACCGCCATTCGGTGCCGGCGATGTCGGCGCCGTCCGCCTCGCGGACCTTGGCACGGCGCACGTCGAGCAGCGTGAAGGTGCGCTGCGCGCGCTGCCACTCGTCGAGTTCGGCCAGTGTGATCTTGTCCATGGGTCCTCCTAGAGGAATGTGCGCAGCGCCAGACCGACAAGCCCGCAGGCCACGATGACCGGGATGACGCCCGCCTTGAAGCGCATCAAAGCCACGAGCGCGATGATGGAAATCAGCACCGACGGAAGGTCGATGCCTGCCGTTCGACCATCGGGCCACCAGACGTGCAGTGCAAAGAACACCGCGAGGTTGACGATGACTCCCACCACCGCCGCAGTAATGCCCTTCAGTGGCGCGGTGAAGTGCAACTGGCCGTGCGTGCTCTCAATGAACGGCGCGCCGAGCAGGATGAACAGGAACGACGGCAGGAACGTGAAGAAAGTCACGACCGTCGCCGCCAGCACGCCGCCGGCGAAGAGTGCGTCGCCCAGCACCTGGTGGGTCCAGCCGCCGACGAAGCCGACGAAGGCCACGACCATGATCAGTGGTCCCGGAGTCGTCTCGCCGAGCGCGAGCCCGTCCATCATCTGGGCGGTCGTCAGCCAAGCGTAGTTCTCGACCGCGCCCTGCACGACATACGGCAACACTGCATACGCGCCACCAAAAGTCAGCAGCGCCGCCTTGGTGAAGAACCACGCCATCTGCGTCAGCGTGCCGCTCCAGCCGGCGAGCACCACCAGCACGCCGATCGCGCCGGCCCACAGCAGCAGGAACGCGAGCAGTACGCGCAGCGCGTGCGCGCCCGACCAGCGCGTGTGTGCGGGACGCGGCGTGTCGTCCTCGATCAGCGCCGGGCCGTGTGACGCCGCCGCAGAATGCCCGTCGGAGCCATCGAATGCCTTCGGCACGACGCGCGCGCCGATCCATCCCGCAACCGCAGCTGCCAGCACGATCAGCGGAAACGGCACGTCGAAGGCGAAAATCGCGACGAAAGCGGCGACGGCGATCGCCCACAGATAAGGATGGCGCAGCGCGCGACCGCCGATGCGCCAGGCCGCCGCCAGCACGATCGCGGTCACTGCCGGCTTGATGCCGTACAGCATGCCCGCCACCGACGGAACGTCGCCGTAGACAAGATAGATCCACGACAGCGCGATGAGGATCACGAACGACGGCAGCACGAAGAGCGCGCCGGCGACGATGCCTCCCCAAGTCCGGTGCATCAACCAGCCGATGTAGGTCGCGAGCTGCGTCGCTTCCGGGCCGGGTAGCAGCATGCAGTAGTTGAGCGCGTGCAGGAAACGCTTCTCGGAGATCCAGCGGCGCTCCTCGACCAACTCGCGATGCATGATCGCGATCTGCCCGGCCGGTCCACCGAAGCTGATGAAGCCGAGCCGCAGCCAGTACGCGAACGCCTGCCAGAAACCGACCGCCTCCGGTGCACGCGCGGAGTCCAGAGGCTCCTCGCAGTCCGCTGTAAAGCGCGTCGAACACGCCGAGCGCAGCGTCGAGCAGCGCGTCATCGTCGTCGTGCTGTGCCTGCAGGCCGCGGATCAGGGCCTCGAGTCCGGCGGCTTCCTCATGCGCGGCGCGCCGATGTCGATGTAGTGCACCGCCTCGCCCAGCCTGCGCAATGCGGCGTCGTCGTCCAGCCCGAAGCTCGCGGCGATGACTTCGAAGGTGACCTTGCCGGCAACGTGCGTGAAGCGCGCGCCGTCGAAGTCGAACCCCAGTGCCGACTTCGGCGGCTTCGCCGACGGCTTCAGCCAGACGAAGCGCGCCGACGGGTCGATGAAGCGGCGCACCAGCCAAGCGCTGGCGAGGCGATCGACCCACGGACGCTGCCGCGTGACCCAGGTGCGGCCCTGGTAGTCGGCCGCGTCGAGCGGCTCGATCGCGCCCTTGACCCGCGCGGCCGGTTCGCCCGGCGACCAGCGCGCCTCGCACTCGAGCCGGAGATCCTCCAGCGCGGTGGCGACGGCCGCCGCGCGCGCATCGGCGAAGAAGTCGATACCGCGCAGCGCTTCGAGCCGCTGCGCGAGCGCGCGCAGCGTGCGCCGGCCCGGCACCTCGTCGGCCGTCCGCAGTTCACGGCGCGCGCGGGCGAGGTCGCGCTCGAACACCTTGTACTCGTCGGAGCGGTCGAACAGCGCCTCGAACTGCCGTTGCTGCTCGGCGTCGCGCGCGGCGAACGCGAGCTGCGTGGCCTCGCCGTCGGCCTGGCGCACTTCATCGGCCAGGCCGTCGAGCACCCGTGCGCAGTCGGGCCGATCGGGCAGCAGGTAGACGCCGTCGCGCAGCGCCCCGCAGCCGCCCGCCTTGAGCGCGCGCCAGATGCGCACCCGCACCGCGCTGGGCGAGGTGGGAAGAGAGATCACCAGGGCGAGCCATCCGGGTTGCATGTATCAACTATTACATAATGTAATAGTTATTGCAAGCTACTTTTTGCCGCGGCTGCGGGCGGCCGGCGGTCAGCCGGAACGGCCTCTGGCGAACTCCACGAACCAGGTCAGGCTCGCCGGATTGGCCATCGCGTCGGCGTGCGCTACCTGCGCCAGCGGGTGGCCGAGCAGCAGGCGCTTGATCGGCAGTTCCATCTTCTTGCCCGACAGCGTGCGCGGCACCTCGCTGATCGCGAGGATTTCGCTGGGCACATGGCGCGCCGACAGCGCTTCACGAATGCGATCGTTGATGCGCTGTTTCAGGCTGTCGTCGAGCACGACGCCGGGCCGCAGCACGACGAACAGCGGCATATACGACTCGCGTCCAAGGTATTCGAGATCGACGACCAGCGAGTCGAGCACCTCCGGCAGCGCTTCGACCGCGCGATACAGCTCCGCCGTGCCCATGCGGATGCCTTGCCGGTTGATCGTCGCGTCCGAGCGTCCGTAGATCACGCCGCCGACCGCTTCCGGCCGCGGCACCAGGCGCATCCAGTCGCCGTGCCGCCAGACACCGGGATACATGTCGAAGTAGCTCTCGCGGTAGCGCCGGCCGTCAGGGTCGTTCCAGAAGGTGAGCGGCAGCGACGGGAACGGCGTCGTACAGACCAGTTCGCCGACTTCATCGATGACGGGTTGGCCGTCGTCGTTCCAGGCCTCGACCTTGAGGCCAAGCGCGCGGCACTGCATCTCGCCTGCGTAGACCGGCAGCGTCGGCAGGCCGGTCAGAAACGCACCGGCGAGATCGGTGCCGCCGGCGATCGATACCAGCCAGAGATCGTTCTTTACATGTTCGTAGACCCAGCGGTAGGACTCCGCCGGCAGCGGCGAGCCGGTCGAGCCGAGCGTACGCAGCGTCGAGAGGTCGGCGATCTGCGCGGGCTCGACACCGGCCTTGATGCAGCTGGCGAAGTACGCGGCCCCCGCACCGAAGAAGGTCGCGCCGACGCGCTCGACGAAGCGCCACAGCACGCCGAGGTCCGGCGTGCCCGGATGGCCGTCGTACAGCACGGCGGTGGCGCCGGCCAGCAGTCCGCTCACCTGCACGTTCCACATGATCCAGCCGGTCGTCGTGTACCAGAAGAAGCGGTCGCCAGGCCCGATGTCGCGGTGCAGGTGCACGCCCTTCATCATTTCGAGCAGCACGCCGGCGTGGCCGTGCACGATCGCCTTCGGCAGGCCCGTCGTACCCGACGAATACACGACCCACAGCGGATGGTCGGCCGCCACCTGCTCGGTCCGCAGCGCCGCCTCGTTCGAGATGACCGTGGTCCAGCAGCGCGCCTGCGGGATGCGCGCAGTGTCAAGGCGGCCGTGCAACGAGGGCACGATCAGCGTGTGCTGCACCGTCGGCAGCGCGGCGCGGACCTCGGCCAGCACGGCAGCGCGGTCGAACACCTTGCCGCCGTAGCGGTAGCCGTCGCAGGCAATCAGCACTTTCGGCGCGATCTGGCGGAAGCGATCGAGCACGGCAAGCGGCCCCATGTCGGGCGAACACACCGACCAGATCGCGCCCACGCTGGCGCAGGCGAGGAAGGCGACGATCGTCTGCGGCACGTTGGGCAGGATCGCGACGACGCGGTCACCCGGGACGACGCCGAACTCGCGCAGCGCCGCTGCGACCGAGGCCACCTGCGATTGCAGTTCTGCCCACGAGACCTCACGCAGGGCGCCGCTCTCGTCGCCGGCGACGATCGCCGGCCGTGTCTCGGTCGCGTGCCGGAAGACCTGGTCGACCAGGTTCAGCCGCGCACCGACGAACCACTGCGCACCGGGCATCGTGCGCGCACCGAGCACGCGCTCGTAGGGCTGCGATGCGCGGATGTCGAGGAAGTGCCAGAGCGCGCCCCAGAACCCCTCGAGGTCGGTCACCGACCACCGCCACAACGACTCGTAGTCGGCGAATCTCAGGCCTCGTTCGCGCTCGAGCCAGTGCAGAAACGCCGTGATGTGCGCGCTCTCGATGCGCTCCGGCGATGGCCGCCACAGGGGCTCGACGATGTCCATGGCCGTGCAGTCTACGAGGCTGCTGCGCCGCAGGCACAATTCCACGATGCCGATCGTCTTGTCCGCTGTGCCCGAGCCCAGAGACTGGGTAGTCGTCGGACTCTGTGCCGAATGGTGCGGCACCTGTCGCGACTATCGGCCGTTGCTGGCTGCCCGCGCGGCGAGCTCCGTGGACGAACTGCATCTCTGGGTGGATATCGAAGACGACGCCGACCAGCTCGGTGACCTCGACATCGAAACCTTCCCGACACTGCTGGTGCTGCACCGTGGGCGCCCCCTGTTCTTCGGGCCCGTGCTGCCGCAGATCGTCGTGGTCGACCGTCTACTGCAAACACTGCGCACTGGAGCGGCCGCGTACGCTCCGATCGCACCGGACAATGAGACCGCTGTGCGCTGGCTCGCGCAGCAGGCGCGCGCGGCAGGCTGAAGCGCACCGGCGGAGCTTGCGACAATCGGCACATGACCCTGCTGACCCTGCTCGACGCCGAACTGGCCTTCGGCCTGCACCCGCTGCTCGACCGTGCCTCGCTGACCGTGCAGGAGGGCGACCGCATCGGGCTGATCGGCCGCAACGGCACCGGCAAGAGTTCTCTGCTCAATGTGATGGCCCGCCGCCTCGAACTCGACGACGGCGAAGTGCGGCGCAAGGATGGCCTGCACGTCGCGCTGGTCGAGCAGGAGCCGGAACTGCCGCCAGCCTCGACGCTGCGCGAAAGCCTGGCACGCCGCGGCGCGCTGGACCACCTGCATGACGAGCGTGAGCGCTGGCGCATCGAAGCGCGGCTGGTCGAGTTCCTGCATCGCCTCGGCCTCGACGAGGCGCTCGATCCGACGCGCCTGTCCGGCGGAGAGCGCAAGCGGGCCGCGCTGGCGCTGGCGTTCGCGCTCGCGCCCGACCTGATGCTGCTCGACGAGCCGACGAATCACCTCGACATCGACGGCATCACGCTGCTCGAGGATCTTCTGCTCAGGGGCCCGGCGCTGATCGTCATCACGCACGACCGTACCTTCCTCGACCGCGTCGCGACCCGCATCGTTGAACTCGACCGCGGCCTGCTGCGCTCGTATCCGGGCAACTACAGCGCCTGGGAAGGGCGCCGAGCCACCGAGCTGGCGGCTGAGGACACCGCCAGCCGCAAGTTCGACAAGTTCTGGGCCCAGGAAGAGGCGTGGATCCGCAAGGGCATCGAGGCGCGGCGCACCCGCAACGCCGGCCGCGTGTCGCGGCTCGAGGCGCTGCGCAACGAGCGCGCCGCGCGCCGCGAACGCATCGGCAATGTCGCGATGTCACTCGATGCCGGCGAGCGCTCGGGCAAGCTGGTCGCCGAGCTGACCGACGTCTGCAAGCGCTTTGGCGAGCGCGTTGTTGTCGATCGCCTGACCACACGAATCATGCGCGGTGACCGCCTGGCACTGATCGGGCCCAATGGCGCCGGCAAGACGACGCTGCTGCGGCTGATCCTCGGCACGCTCGAGCCTGACAGCGGCAGCGTGCGACGGGGCACGAACCTGCAGGTGGCCTATTTCGACCAGATGCGCGAGGCGCTCGACCCGGAGCGCACGGTGGCCGAAACCATCAGCCCGGGGTCGGACTGGATCGAGATCGGCGACTCGCGCAAGCACGTGCTGAGCTACCTCGGCGACTTCCTGTTCTCGCCGCAGCGTGCAAACTCGCCCATCAAGACGCTGTCGGGCGGCGAACGCAATCGCCTGCTGCTGGCGCGGCTCTTTGCGCGCCCGGCCAACCTGCTGGTGCTCGACGAACCGACCAACGATCTCGACATCGAGTCGCTCGAGCTGCTGGAGTCGACGCTGCAGGGCTACGCCGGCACGCTGCTGCTGGTGAGCCACGACCGCTCGTTTCTCGACAACGTGGTGACGCAGTCGCTCGTGGCCGAAGGCGACGGGCGCTGGACCGAGTACGCCGGCGGCTACAGCGACTGGCTCGCCTTGCGGCCGAAGGTCGCGCCGGCACCTGTGGAGCGAGCCGAGCGGGCCGAACGTGTTCCGGGGCGCGCACTGCGCATCGAAGCTCTCATTCAAGGAACAGCGCGAACTCGAGACTCTGCCGGCGGCGATCGAAGCGCTGGAACATGAACAGCGCGAGATCACCGAGCGCATGAGCCGGCCTGACTATCACCGCGCGGGGCCGGAACAGATCAAGGTCGACCGGCTGCGCGCCGCGACCATCGAGCACGAGCTCGCGGAAAAGTTCGAGCGCTGGAGCCAGCTCGAGCAGCGCGCCAACGCTGCTGGCGCCTGAAAAGACAAAGGGCCGGCTGAGCCGGCCCTTTGAGCGTCCCGTCGCGTGACCGGATTACTTCTTCGGTGCAGGCGCGGCCGGAGCTGCAGGCCGCGGTGCCGGCTCGAGCGCAATCGCGACCGCCTCGGTGAACGTCGCCTCGACCTGGTCGCCCACCTTGATCAGCTTGAACTGGTTCGGGTCACGAACCTTGAGGTCGACCGTGCGTTGCGGGCCACGCAGGCGAACCGTCTGCTTCTTCGCGTCGAGCGACATGACATCGGCAATGACCGTGACCTGCCGGCCGGCAGCGACGCCCGGCGCCTCGCCTGGCTTGGCGGAAACAGCATTCTCGCGCTCGGTGCGCTCGCGGATCTGGCCACCGCCCGGCTTCAGCTCGAGCGTCAGCGCCTCGATGTAGCGAGCAACAACCAGGTCACCGACCTTGATCTGGTCAAAGTTCTTGACCGCCGGTCCCGCCTGGAAGACGAAAGTGTTGCCCTCCGGCCCCTTCAGCGTGATCAGCCGCTTGGCCTTGTCGACCGCCTCGACGCTCGCGGTCAACTGCGCCGTCTCGGCCACCGTGACTTTCCCGGGTTCGCTTTTCACGGCTGCCGCGCCGCCTGTCTGGGCGACGGCCGCGCCCGCCATGATCGACATCACGGCCGCGGCGATAAGGGTGAACTTGCGCATGTTGAGCTCCTGTTCTTTGTCTCGGAATCGTTTCCGGGCAGCGATCTTACTCGCCTCGGGCGACGTCTCGATTCAACGCGGCGGCAGAGCCTCGACCGCGCGCCGGCGCAGCATTTCGGCGACGACCGCGTCGAACTGCTCGCGCACCTCGTGCCGCAGGAACGGCTCGACCAGTGCGGCAGGCATCCAGGTGTCGAGGCTGATCTCGATGTGATGACGGATTTCGGTGCCCTCGGCCACGCTGGCAAAGCGCGTCACGGATTGCACCTGCATCTGCGACTCCGCGAGGGAATGCGAGCGCACCAGTTGCATCGGTTCCAGCTCGATCTCGCGCACCATTTTGAACGCGTGCGCCAGCGGGCCCCAGCGCGCCACGCCAGTCTGCTCGACCCGGAGCCGTTCGCCGCTGCGCGCCGTTACCCGGCTGGTTTCCAGATTGGGCACGAAGGCACTCATCGCGTCGAAGTCGGTCAGGACGCGCCAGGCCTCGCGCCCGGTCACCGGCGCCACCAGCACGGCGTCGACCAGGAACACATCGCCGCGCCGGGACACCGCAACGCGGGTGTCGACCGCGACCGCCGACGCCGGTGCCGCGGCCGCCAGCAGCGCGTTCAGTGTCAGCGCCAGTAAACGTCGTCGATCCATGCGCCAAGCGTAGCGCGCCGCGACGTGCCCCCGGTGTGGTCAGTCCAGCGTCTGCTTGTAGCGCTTGAGCCCGATGATTCCGACGACGACGATGAACAGCGCAATCGGCCAGGTCTGCGGCAGGATGTCGGCCAGCCCTGCGCCCTTGAGCATCACGCCGCGCACGATGCGCAGGAAGTGCGTCAGCGGCAGCGCCTCACCGATCCACTGCGCCCAGCGCGGCATGCCACGGAACGGGAACATGAATCCCGAGAGCAGGATGTTGGGCAGGAAGAAGAACATCGTCATCTGCATCGACTGCATCTGCGAGCGCGCCAGCGTCGAGAAGGTGAAGCCGACGCCGAGTGTCGCGACGATGAAGAGCACGATCGCCGATGACAGCAGCACGAAGTTGCCGAACATCGGCACCTCGAA
Organism: uncultured beta proteobacterium; assembly: GCA_963780715.1. Lineage (GTDB taxonomy): Bacteria > Pseudomonadota > Gammaproteobacteria > Burkholderiales > Burkholderiaceae_F > JALORV01. The sequence goes on along the minus strand of CAWADK010000024.1, from coordinate 173,795 downwards.
GAGCAGGCGCGCCGCGGTGAACACGATCAGCACCTGGATGTAGCCGATGATCACGTAGGGCACGATCTTGCCGATCATCACCTCGATCGGACGCACCGGCGTGGCGAGCAGGTTCTCCAGCGTGCCGCGCTCGCGCTCGCGCGTCATGCCCATCGCCGTCATCATCACCAGCGTCATCGTCAGGATCACGCCCATCAGGCCCGGCACGACGTTGTAGTTGGTCAGCCCCTCCGGGTTGTAGCGCTTGTGCACGATGACCTGGAACGGTTCGCGCTCGGGCGCCAGCCGCGCGAGCGGCCCGTGCAGGTCGTTGCGCAGCGCGAGCTGCGGCAGCTTCTGCAGCGCCGACACGGCGGTGCCGGTCGCCGCCGGGTCGGTGGCGTCCGCATACACCGCCATCGCGGGCGACTCTCCACGCACCAGGCGCGCCGTGAAGTCCGACGGAAACACCAGCGCGAACTGCACGTCACCGCGCGCGATCAGCCGCTCGGCCTCGCTTTCCGATCCGACCTCGATGATGTGAAAGTAGTCCGTGTTCTGCGCCGCCCGCACGATGGCGCGGACCATCGGTGACTGGTCGAGCGCAACGACCGCGGTCGGCAGGTGCTTGGGATCCGAATTGATCGCGTAACCGAACAGCACCAGCTGCATGATCGGCACGCCGATCAGCATCGCGAACGTCAGCCGGTCGCGCCGCAGCTGGATGAACTCCTTGCGCAGCACGGCGCCGATGCGCTCGAGCGAAAGCGCCCAGCGGCGCGGGCTCGCTTGGGGCGGCCCGGCGCTGCGCTCAGTTGACGGTGTCGCGTGCATCCTGCGTCAGTGCAATGAAGACGTCTTCGAGCCCGGTCGCAATCCGCTCGATGCGCAGCGCCTGCGCGAGCGGGGGATCGCGCTCCGCCAGCCAGTGCGGGAAGTCGTCGTGGTCGGAACTGCTGACGTGCAGGCTGGTGCCGAAGGGCACCGCCATCCAGCCGCGCTGCTCGACGAGTTCGAGCACCGCATCCAGGCGCGGGCCGTGCACGGCCCAGGTCCGCAGCCCCGCCTGCGCGATGACTTCCGGCGCGGTCCCGGCCGCCAGCATCTTGCCGTAGGAGATGTAGACGAGCCGATGGCACCGCTCGGCCTCGTCCATGTAGTGCGTGCTGACGAGCACCGTGATGCCGTCGGCCGCGAGCGCGTGGATCTCGCGCCAGAAGTCGCGCCGCGCCTTCGGGTCGACGCCCGCCGTCGGCTCGTCGAGCAGCAGCAGCTCGGGCTCGTGCAGCAGGCAGGCGGCGAGTGCGAGGCGCTGCTTCCAGCCACCGGACAGCGTTCCGGCGAGCTGGGCCTTGCGGCTCGTGAGGCCGAGGCGCTCGAGCGCGTCAGCCACGCGCTGCCTGCGGTTGTCGAGCCGATAGACGCGCGCGGTGAAGTCGAGGTTCTCGGCGATCGAGAGGTCTTCGTAGAGTCCGAAGCGCTGCGTCATGTAGCCCACGCGCAGCTTGATGCGACGCGCCTCGCGCCGGATGTCGTAGCCCAGGCAGGTGCCCTCGCCGGCGTCGACCTCGAGCAGGCCGCACAGCATGCGAATCGTCGTCGTCTTGCCGCTGCCGTTCGGACCGAGAAAGCCGCAGACCTGCCCGCGCGGCACGGCGAGATCGATGTGGTCGACGACAGTGCGGCCGCCGAAGGCCTTGGTGAGGCCGCGCACATCGATCGCGAGATCGGCACTCATCGTCGGGGCGCCTCAGGAGCCGGAGGCAAGGCGGACGTCGACCGGCTGGCCGGGCTTGAGCTGCGGCGCGGTCTTCTCGTCCGGCTTCGCTTCGACCATGAACACGAGCTTCGCGCGGCTCTCGTTGCTGTAGATGACCGGTGGCGTGTACTCGGCCTGCTCCGAGACGAACGCCACGCGCGCCGCCATGCCGGCCGGGCAGCCGTCGCAGCTCACCGCCACCGAGTCGCCGACGCGGACTCTTGCGAGTGCGGCCTGCGGCACGAAGAACCGCACCTTGATCGCGCCGTCCGGCAGCAGCGCAACGACGGGCGAGCCCTGCGCGACCCACTCGCCCGGCCGGTACATCACGTCCTGCACCGCACCCGCCCGCACCGCGATGCCTCGCGTCTGATCCTCGCGCCAGCGCGAGGAGGCCAACTCGCTCTCCGCTGCGCGCTGCTCGGCCTCCGCGGCGGCGATCTCGTCGGGCCGCGCTGCGTCGCGCGCGGTGGCGAGCTGCGCCTGTACCTCGGCGACACGCGCCGCGTCGCGGTCGCGGGCGGCGCGCAGTTCGTCCAGCCGGTTCACCGAAAGAAAGCCCTGCGTCACCAGCGCTTCGCTGCGCTTGAGTTCGCTGGCGGACAGCGCCAGTGAGGAGCGGGCCTGGGCGAGTTGCTGCTCGATGGCACGCAGCTCGTCGACGCGCTTGCCCTTGCGCAGGTTCTTCACCTGCGAGGCCGCCTTTTCTGCGCGCGCCGCGGCGGTCGCGCGCTCGAGCGACTCCGGATCGCGCTCGAGTTCGAACAGCATCTGGCCCGACTTCACGCGCGCACCGCGCTCGACGCCCAGCGATTGCAGCCGCCCGCCAATCGCCGGCGCGACGTACACGAGGTCGGCTTCCGCGTAACCGCTGAAGCGATCAGCGTCGACGCGCGTGCACGCGGTGACCGCCAGCAGCAGGCCGCCGAGCAGGGCGGCTTCAATGCCGGGTTTGAATGGGCTCATCGTGACTCTCCCGGGTCAGTCCACCGAGCGCCCAGTCGAGGCGCTGCACGCGATGCGCGCGCTCGCGCGCAAACCGGACCAGCGTGCGCGTCAGCTCAGCCGGCGCAAGCTTCGCTTCGGCCAGGCGGTCAGTCAGCAGGATGGGCAGCGCGATTGCACCCATCAGGAACAGCATCACGTTCAGCGGTTCGCCGCGCGGCAACTCGTGGGCGCGCTGCGCCTCGGCCACGACGCGCAGGATCAGCGCCGGATGGCGGTCCGCCAGCGACCGGACGAACCTCTGGGCGGCGGCCTCGCCCGAAGCCGCATCCATCAGCACGTGCGTGATGAAGCGGCTGTTGGCAGCCGCCCAGTCACCGAGTTGCAGCACCAGTTCCCGCAGGCGCGCTTTCGGCGGCAGTGCGCGGTCGACCGTCGCCGACATCTGCTCGAGCAGCGGCGCGTACCAGCGCTCGATGACTTCGGCCACGAATGCCTCGCGCGAACCGAAGTGATAGACGAAGCTGCCCAGATTCGCGTCCGCCTGCTGGCAGACGCCGCGCACGGTGATGGAGCGCACACCCGCCCGCCGCGCCTGCCGCGCGCCGACACGCAGCAGGCGCTCGCGCGACGAAGTGGAAGGAGTCTTCGTGGCCATCCGCGGTTTATACGCCCGTATAACTCAGCATGCAACGCGTGGCAGGCGCAGACATCTGCTCCGGACGAAACTGCAACGGCTCCGTTCCCTACGGCACCTGGCGGCGCGCTCCAGCGCAACCGGCGCCCGGCTCCGCACAGGGCGCCTCAGGAGTCCGGTGTCGATCCGGCGAACCGCCTCCGGCCGGCGCGCGGAACCGAGGCGAGTCGCTGAAGCGGGGCGTCGCCGCCGGACTTCAGTTGGGCTTGGCCGGAGCTTTCGGCTCGGCCGGTGGCGGCGCCGGCGGGCGGCGCCGGCATTCGCTGCGGCTGGTGACGTCCATCATGGTGCGCCACACGCCGCGTCGGTGGCGCTTCGCTTCGTTCTCGACCGGCATCAGTTCGCTGTCGAGCGCGTAGTCCCAGCACACCCAGGCATTGCCGCGTTGCACCTGGGCGCGGGCCACGTCGAGCCGGCCGGCGAACAGGCGTCCGTAGATGCGCACGCCTTCCTCGACCCCGGTCACCTGGACCCGTACCGCCCGATTCCGGACCATGCCATCCACTGCCGTACGCGACGATGGCGCCAGGAACTGCGATCCCTGCGGCGCGCCGATGTCGGCGATCCGCAGTTCGACTTCGCCGCCGTCGCGTTCCACGATCACCGTGTCGCCGCTGACCACCCGGACCACCCGGGTTTCGAACTCCGTGTTCGCCTGCGCCATGGCGGAGGATGACGCCAGCCACAGCACGACGAACAGGATCAGGCGACGGTCCATCCGGCGTTCCTCGCGATGAAGGCGGCGATGCGGGCTTCCGCCACGGCCGCCTGTGGCAACGACAGCGCCTGGAACACGTGCGCCATGTCGCGCCAGACATCGACTTCCACCTGGACATCCGCGCGATGCGCGCGCGCGGCGGCGCGCAGTGACTCGTCGCGCAGCATCTCGATCTCGCCGACCTGGAACAGCAGCGGCGGAAAGCCCGTGAAGTCGCCAAAGAGCGGCGACAGCGTCGGTTCGAGAAACTGCTCCGGCACGGCGTAGAGGTGCCGGAACGCCGCGAGCTTCGCGAGCGTGAACATCGGATCGCGCGCGCCATTTGACAACAGGCTCGGGCTCGACAGCGTGAAGTCGACCACCGGAGAAAGCAGCACCGCGCAGCGCGGCAGCGGAACCGCTTCGGCCTTCAGGCGATGCAGCAGCGCCAGCGCCAGGTTGCCGCCCGCCGAGTCGCCGCCGATGACGATCTGGCTCGCATCGATGTGGTTCAGCAGCCAGCGATAGGCCGCCACGCAGTCGTCGACGGCCGCCGGATAGCGATGTTCCGGTGCGAGCCGGTAGTCGACCATCAGCGCGCGCGCACCGAGGCGGCGGCACCAGCGGCCGACCATCCCGGCATGGGTCCGGGGAAAGCGCAGGCAGAAGGCGCCGCCGTGGAGATAGAAGAGCACGCGGTCGGCGCGGCTCTCCGGCGCTTCGATCCACTCGGCCGTCACGCCGCCAGCCTCCAGCGGCGTCCGGCGCAGCGCCGGGTCGATCCTGCCGAAGCGTCGGTCGAAGGTTTCGTTGTGGCGACGCAGGCGCACGATGTCGTCGACGCCGATCTTCGAGTTTCGTACGCCGATCCGCAGCACCCAGTGCAGCAGCCATCGCTTGATGTCACCGCCCGGCGCAGCACGCAGGTGTACGTAGGGTGCCGCGGCAGCGGATGGGACGTCGACAGTCATGGCGCGGGTGAAGTGCGAGGCGCGAATATCTGCCCCGCAGCGTACCCCAGCGTGCTCAGTGCGACGTCGGCGCCGTGCAGCCCCACAGGAGTGCGGCAATCGCGAAGACGATCGCCCAGACGGCCGCGCCAACCACGATGGCCGGCAACAGCCCCCGCGCCGCATCCAGGTCGGGCGAGTCGCCCTTCTGGTGTTCGTCCATATCTCCGCCACCCCGGCGCTCGTGGCGCCGATTGTTGTGTCCTGATGCATCCGCATCGAGGATGCATGGAGCTTGTGGCTCCCGGAATCCGCCGGCCCGATGGCCGATGGAAACTCTCAGTTGCTGAACTGCCTGCGCAGCTCCACTTCGTGCAGCCTGCCGGTCGCCATGCGCAGTCAATCTACGCCGAAAGCAACGTCGTACGGCATCCACCGTTCGGCTAGTTGGCCTCTGAGCTGCTGGCGCCCGTCGCCGGTCGTATCTTGATCCTCATTTGGCACGAAGATCAATCGGTGCCGCCTTCGGAGAGGGACGGAGGCGGATCGATCCGCCTCCGGGACTCAGGCGGCGCGCGGAACGGCGCTTTCGGTCAGCTTTGTCTTCGTCCTGACGGCCGAGGTCGGCAGCAGGAAGTACGACAGCGACGGGATCAGGATCAGCGCGCCCAGCATGTTCAACAGGAACATGAAGGCGAGCAGGATTCCCATGTCGGCCTGGAACTTGATCGGCGACCACGCCCACGTGATGACGCCGGCGGCCAGCGTGAAGCCGACCAGCGCGACGATACGGCCGGTGAAAGCCAGCGCCGCACGGTACGCGTCCGGCAGCGAGAGGCCCCGGCGCTGCCCGTTGAGCTGCACCGAAAGCAGATAGAGCGCGTAGTCGACGCCGATGCCCACACCCAGCGCGATGACCGGCAGTGTGGCGACTTTCACCCCGATGCCGAGTACCACCATCAGCGCCTCGCACAGGATCGAGGTCAGCGCGAGCGGCAGCAGCGCGACGATCACCGCGCGCCACGAGCGGAAGGCGATCAGGCACAGCACGGCCACCACGCCGTAGATGTAGAACAGCATCTCGATCCAGGCCTTGCGCACGACCTGGTTGACCGCGGCCTCGATGCCGGCGGAGCCCGCCGCCGGGAGCAGTTCGACGCCGGCCACCGGGTTCTCGGCGATGAACTTCTCGACCGTGGCCGAGACTTTGTCGAGCGTGGCAGCCTTGTGATCCTTGAGGAATGCGATGACCGGCATCACCGAGCACTCGGTGTTGAAAAGATCCGGGTTGTTGACCGTCGCCTGCTGCGCGCCGTAGTTCAGGACCTCCTGGTTGCGCGACAGCGTCAGCCATTTCGGATTGCCTTCGAACGAGCCCGCGGTGATCTGCTTGACGACGTCGGGCAGCGAGATCGTGGTCTGCACCTCCGGCAGCTGCTGCAGCTGCCACGCGAGGCGGTCGGCCTGTTGCAGCGTGTCGTACTTCAGGCAGCCTTCGGTCGGCGTCTTGACGATGACCGCGAACACGTCGGACGACAGCGAGAAGTTCTTCGTGATGAACGCGTTGTCGATGTTGTAGCGCGAGCTCGGCCGCAGTTCAGGAGCGCCCGGGTCGAGGTCGCCAATCTGCAGCTGCTTCGAGATGACGAAGCCCCCGATGCCTAGCACCACCGCCACCGCGATCGCGCCCGTGGCCAGGGCCTTCTTGTCGGCGAAGTGTGCGATCAGCGCCCAGATGCCGCGCGCGCCGGCGCCGGACTCCTCTTCCTTGACGCTGCGGGCCGCCGCCTTCGGACTCACCCCGGTGAACGACAGCAGCACCGGCAGCAGCACCAGGTTGGTGAACAGCAGCACGCACACGCCGATCGTTGCCGCCGTCGCCAGTTCGCGGATCGCCGGGATCGGGATCACCAGCAGCACGAGGAAACCCGCCGCGCCGTTGAGCAGCGCCGTCACACCCGCAACGAAGAGGCGCCGGAACGTGTAGCGCGCCGCCACCAGCTTGTGCGTTCCACGGCCGACGTCCTGCATGATGCCGTTCATCTTCTGCGCGCCGTGCGATACGCCGATCGCGAAGATCAGGAACGGCACCAGCACCGAGAACGGATCGGGGCCGATGCCGATCAGCGCCAGGATGCCCATCTGCCAGACCACCGCGATCAGCGAACAGAACAGCACCAGCGACGTGCTGCGCCAGCAGCGCGTGTAGTTGAACAGCAGCGCCGCCGCGATCAAAAAGGCGATCGCGAAATACATCATCACCTGCAGCACGCCGTCGAGCAGCTCGCCGATGATCTTGGCGAAGCCGATGATGCGCACCTTGTACTTGCCGTCCGCCGTTTCGAACTTGGCGCGGACGTTCTGCTCGATCGACTTCGTCAGTTCGCCGTAGTTGATCCGCTTGCCGGTCGCCGGATCGACGTCGAGCAGCGGCACGACGATCGTGCTCGACTTGAAGTCGTTGGCGACGAGGCTGCCGACCAGCCCGGCGCGCAGCACGTTGCCGCGCAGCCGCTCGATGCTCTTGGCCGAACCGTCATAGGTGTCCGGCATCACCGGCCCGCCGGAGAACCCTTCCTCGGTCACCTCGACCCAGCGCACGACCGGCATCCAGAGCGACTTGACCCAGGCGCGGTCCACGCCCGGCGTCAGGAAGAGTTCGTCGTTGATCTTCTTCAGCGTGTCGAGGTACTCGGGGTCGAAGATGTCGCCCTGCGTGTTCTCGACGACGACGCGCAGCGTGTTGCCCAGGCCGCGCAGCTGGTTCTTGTTCGCAAGGTAATTCTGGACATACGGATGCCCCTGCGGGAGCATCTTCTCGTAGCTCGCGTTGAGGTTCAGGCGCGTCGCCAGGGCGAACAGCACGATCGTGATCAGGGCGCAGGCGCCGATCACCACCATGCGGTGGTTGAAGATCAGGCGTTCGAGCCCGTTGCCCGACTGCTGGTCGAAGTCCGCGAGATTGCGGATGACCGGCATTGATTCGATGTTGGCGGTGGGGGCAACCATCGTGGTGTCCTTTGCGGGCGAGTGCTTCGACGGCGGTGTTCAGCGCGCGGCGGGCTTGGGTGCGGGCGTGGGCGCCGGTGCGGCCGCGGCGGCGGGGTCGACGACCAGCACACCGACAGGAGTCGCAAATGCGAGCTTGCCGGCCCCGGCATCGGTCAGCGCGGTGACCGGGATGGCCTTGGCGAGCTTGACCCGGTTGAACGACTTGCCGCCGTCGGTGCTGAGCGCGATCCGGCCGCCCTGGTCGGCGATGACCAGCGCGCCTTTTTCCGTGCGCACGCCGCTGACGATCGTCGCCGGCAGCTGGCTGTCGACCTTGCTCCAGGTCTTGCCGCCGTCGTCACTGCGGAACACGTTGCCGCGCAGGCCAAAGACGAGCACGGCGTTGCCTCCGCCGTCGACGACGCCGAACAGGCTGCCCCGGTAGTCCACCGGCACGGCGCGGAAGCGCTTGGCTGCGTCATCGAAGCGCAGCACCAGTCCGGCCTCGCCGGCGATGTAGAGCCCGCCGGCCGCCGGCCGGATCGAATACAGGCTGAGAAACTTCGGATTGTCGGTCCGATCGAACCACGGCTCCCAGGTCTTGCCGCCGTCGCTCGTCGCGAAGATCAGGTTGTAGGCACCGACGACATAGCCGTTCTTGTCATCCTGGAACCAGACGTCGAGAAACGGCTTGTCCGGGCCCTGCTCCATGAAGCGCTCGGCTTCCGCGAGCAGGGCCTTCAGGTCGGCCGATGCGGGGTCGGCCCGCGAGCGCGCCTCGAGCTGCTTCAGCAGGATGCCGTTCGCCGCCCGACCGTCGAGCTGCTTGGTCCAGGTCTCGCCGCCGTCGGTCGTCGCCAGCACCACGCCGTCGTGGCCGACCGCCCACCCGTTCTTGTCACTGGGGAAGTACACCGCGGTCAGGTCGGAGCTGACCGGCACGGCCGCCTGCTTCCAGCTCGCGCCGCCGTCGGTGGAGACGACGATGTGACCGCGCGGCCCGACCGCGACGAGCCGGTTGCCGACGCGCGCGACCGATTGCATCAGGCGGCGCGCCGCCAGTGGCGACATCTGTGCGGGCCGGTCCAGCACGTCGGTCACTGCGGCCGGTGCGGCGGCGGCCTTGGCCGGCGCCTTCGGCTCCTGCGACGCGCAGACGACCGGAACGCCGCAGGCAATCAGCGCCAGCAGCCAGGCTCTTCGGATCATTGTTGGTCTCCCACCCTTGCCCCCGCGCGGCCGAGTGCTTCTGTGAGCACACCGGCGACGCCACGCGCAACCCCTGCAGCTCCGGGCCGAGCTGCCCCGCTCGAGTTGCCTATTCTGCTCTTTGACGCTGGATGATCGGAACCGATGCTTCAGCTCCCTGCACCGGTCGTGCTGTAGATCAAAACGGCGCCCGGATCCGGGCGCCGTTCTTACTGGAAAGAAACCGGCCGGTGAGGACTCGAAGTCGGGCTGACTCGATCAGTCTCGATGACAGCCCGCCGCGCGAATCCCGCCCGCGATCTTTCCGTCAACGCACCCCGGCGCCCGCCAGTGAATCGGGCGACCAATCACGCTCGGGCAGGCCGTCGTTGTAGAACAGGCCCTTGTGCAGGCCGCACATGCCCTGGAAGCCGAAATTGCCCGCGACGAAGTTGTAGTAGTACTGCAGCGAAGTCGTCGGTGCCAGCTGGTCATAGCTGAACGGCGTTGGCATGAACTGCGACACGAAGAGCTGGCCGCGCGCGTCGTACTGGTCGGTCGCCACGATGATCCAGCTGTCCTCGTCGATGTAGAACACCCGCTTGGCGTAGATGTGGCGCTTGCCTTCCTTCAGCGTCGCCTCCACCACCCAGACGCGGTGCAGTTCCCAGCGCTCGAGGTCCGGATTCATGTGCTTGGGCCGCACGACGTTCTGCGGGGTGCCCGGCTGGTAATAGAGCTTGTACGAGTTGTACGGGATGTACATCTCCTTCTTGCCGACCAGCTTGAAGTCGTAGCGGTCCATGGCGCCGCTGAACATGAATGCATCGTCGTAGGTCAACGCTCCCGCGGCACCGGGGTTGGGCGTGTCGTAGGCGAGATCCGGCGCGGCCTTGACGCGTCGCTGGCCCGGCAGGTACTGCCACGCGCGGCGCGGTTGCTCGAGCGGGTTGACCGAGTCCTGGACCAATACGGCCTCGCCGTTGCGGCGTGCCGGTCCGAGGTAGTTCAGCTTGATCCGGAAGTAGATGTCGGTGCCCTTGATCGCATCCGTCTTGTTGCCAAGGTAGATCGGGTATTCCTGCCACGACTCGCCGACGGTCGCCAGCGTCGGCACGCCGGCCGAGTCGACGTTCCACGCGTCGTACTTGGGACAGTACGTATTGCCGGTGAAGCGCAGCAGGTGGTTCCACATCGCCTCGTAGCCGGTCTTCGCGATCGGGAACGGCACGCCGGGGAGCGCCCCCTCGACGGCAAGTCCGCCGGCGGCGGTCTTGGCCGTCACCGCGTTCTTCGCGGCGTTGTCCAGCAGCCGCTTCGGATACGTGACCGGCCGCCGCGTCGGGTAGACATCGATGCGGTAGGTGCCCGGGTTGCGCTTGATCAGTTCCTGCATGCCCATCGTCAGCTTGTCGGCGTGCTGGGCCACGTTCTTGGCGTCGATCGTCAGCCGCGGCTTGTCGGCGGCGAACGGATCGGGGCGGAAGCCGCTGCCCTTGACGAACCCCGCGGGCGGCGTCGTGAGCCCGCCGGTCCACTCGGGAATCGTGCCGTCCTTGTTGCCGGCCCGTTCGGCGCCGATCGGCGTCAGCGTCGTGCCGAGCTGCTTGGCCTCCTCGGCGGTCACGGCCGCGAGGGCCATGCCGCCGTACGCGACAGACAGCGCCGCCGCGACCAGTGTGTTTCGAAACATGGAATTGCTCCTCATCAGAATGTCGTCTTGAACGTCAGCGCAATGAAGTCGCGGTCCTGCACTGTCGAGAACGTACCGTTGAAGATGTTGACCGCGCCCGCCGAGCAGGTGCCCGGATTGACCGGCACACCCGGGCACATCGACTTGTCGCCGTAGAAGCCGACGTACTTGAAATCGATGCGGTACTTCTGGTAGATGTCGGCCGCGATACCGATGCCGAAGCTGCCGGAGCCTTCCGAGCCGCCGTGGGAGCCGAGCGCCGAGTTGCCCGAGATGCCCTGCGACCACGACAGCGGCGCCAGGAAGTCGACGCCCGGGAACACCTGGAACCAGGTCGGCGTGAAGTTGATCGCCAGGCCGAAGTAGTTCTTGTCGACGCGGTCGATCTGCGAATAGCCGTCGCGGCCCTTGAACACGGCCTCGTTCTGCGTGACGTCGAGCCACTGGTTCCAGGTCAGCTCGGTGGCCCAGGTGGCCGCGTCGAATACCGCCGTCTTGCTGAGCGTGCCCAGCAGGTTGACGAGGCCGTGCATCGTGGTGCCCTTCGCGCCCGGCGAGTCGCTGTCGGGCAGCGCGTTGGTCGCGATCGCGCCCGGCACCAGCGGGGCGAACGCCGCCGGCAGCACTGTCACCGGATCGCTGGAGAGCGGCTGGTTGCGGCGGTAGCTGAGCTCCGCGCCGACGCTGATGCCCCAGATGTTCTTGGCGAAGCTCAGGCCGAAGATGTCGATGTCGGATCCATACGCGAGGTTGTACGTGCCGGTGTTGCCAGCTGACGTCAATTGCTGCAGCGTAGCCGCGCCCGGATTGACATAGCAGTTGGTAGCGCCGATCGGCGTGCCGCCGCGGGCCGCGCAGAGCTGCGCCGGCAAGGTGGCCACCGCCGGCGTCACCATCACCTGCGGCATCATGTCGTAGGTCTTGCGGTAGTACGCGCCGAGCGTGCCGTCGAGCCAGTCGGGGCTCCAGCGCGCCGCCAGGCCCCAGTTGCCGGTGTTTTCTTCCGGCGTGATGTCGGTACCGCGCCAGGACGCGCTGCGTGCCGGTCGCGTTGGTGATCTGCGACTCGCCGCCCCAGAGGTAATGCGTCCTGGAGCGTCAGGTACGAGCCCGACTCCGGAAGGCGCCAGGCCTGATTGGAGAATTTCTGCCAGTTGAAGAAGTACTGCGCCGCGACCGACCAGTCGTCGGACACCTGCGCCTGCAGGTTCAGGCCGACGCGCGGGCGGAAGATTTCCTTCGCCTCGACGCCCGGAGTCGACAGGGCCTTCCAGACGTCGAGCGGGTTCTGCGAGTACGCGACGCTGTGCACCGCGCCGTTGAAGAGCAGGCTCTCGCCCCAGAACACCGTCGTCTGGCCCAGCCGCACCGTGACCGGCGCGCCCGCGACCTCGAAGCGCGTGAAGCCGAAGACGTCGAGAAATTCGCCCGACCCGCCGCGCGCGTAGCGGTCGGTGTAATCGGGCAGGCCCAGCGCGGGGCGACCGTTGACGAGGTGGTTCGAGGTCTGGACCGAGGTGTTGTCGAGCGAGTTGTAGCTCGGATCCCACCACCCCGCCGCGCTGACGCGGAAGCCCGTGGTCTTCTTGTAGACGACATCGAACTCCGACAGCACGTCGAAGCGCGTGAACACCTTGCCTTGGCTGAAGTTGCGGTCACCGTCGTCGTAGTTCGGGTTCTTGAGCATCGCCTCGTCCTGCGCGGCGACCCGCTGCACGAGGTTGAATCGCACGGTGTTGTCCCAGCGGATGACGACATCCTCGTTGCCGATATCGAACTCGAACGCACTCGCCGCGTTGGGCAATGTGAACGCCGCGACCAGCGCAGCGCTGATCGCCGTCAGTCGAAGTCCGCGGCCCCCGCCAGCGGTCTGCTTGTGGTTCATTGAGTCTCCCCTCCTGATGTGCTGTGTGGGTGTTCCACGACGCGTTATAGGTCGAATTGGGACGGATGTGCACTACGGAACTACTCTGCCCCCCGGTTCGTGTGGGGGATATGAGACGCGCCCGGTCTCCTTCAAACGTTGCGTCATGTCAGACCGCGCGCAGTTGCTTGGTTGGCACTTCTGTTGCGCTGCAAAACAAATCGATCGCTTCTTCCACCGAACGCGCCTTCAGCAGCCGCTCCTGCACCTGCGCCGGCGACCAGCGGTCGGGCGCGACCGCCGCGGCGAAACGGGCCGCCGCCGAGGCGTCGTCGAAGAACTTCAGGAACATGCGTTCGAGCTGGCTGGCGTCGCACAGGCCGAGTTCCAGGCGGAAGTCGACGCGGCCGGAACGGATCGCCGCTTCGTCGATCAGCTCCGGGTGGTTGGTCGTCAGGAACACGACCGAGCCTTCGTGCGCCGCGACGCCGTCGAGCGCGTTGATGAACCCGGAGTACGAGACCTTGACGCTGTTGTCGGCCTTGTCGCGCTGGCGGAAGAACGCGTCGACATCCTCGATCAGGATCACCGAGCGCTGCGGCACCGACGACAGCAGGTTGCCGATCTTCTCGTCGGTGACGGTGGGCGAGGCCAGGCTCAGCACGCAGACGTTGAGCGCCATTTCGGAGGCGATCGCCGTCACCAGCGAGGTCTTGCCGGTGCCCGGCGGGCCGTACAGCAGGTAGCCGCGCCGCCACGGGATGCCGAGCGTCTCGTAGCGGTCGTGCGAGGCGAAGAAGCGGTTGAGATCCTCGAGGATCGCTTCCTTCTGCCCGGCCTTCAGCACCACGGAGTCGAGCTTGCGGTTGTTGCCGAGCCGCGCCCGCATCCACTCGTTGTTGTAGGGGCTCGGCATGTAGACCGCGATGCGGTTCAGCTCGCGCGCGATGCGGTGTTCCATCGCGGCGTGCACCAGCGCCTCGAGCGGCTGCTTGTTGCGGCCGAAGGTGGAGAGCGCGATCTTCTCGAAGATCGAGGGGCCGACCTGCACCTCGCGCTTCATCCACATGACGCGGCCGTCGAGGAAGAAGAGGTGGAAGCCCTCGCCGGGCGACAGCACCGTCAGCGGGCGGCCGCCCTGCTGCAGCTCGTCGTGCAGGCTCTGGTAGCTGGTGCCCTGGCGCACCGCGCGCGCGGTGAAGTTGTTGAGCCGCCGCAGCGACTCGCGGCTGTCCATGTACTCGACCAGCGCGGGAAACATCAGCTCGTCCCGGCTGTCGACGGTCAGCGTCGTGATCAGGAAGTGCTTGGCCCAGCCGAAGAGCTTGCCCGGAACGTCGCGCAGCCAGACAGCGACCAGCCCCAGCAACGCCAGCGTGAGACCGCCCGAAAGCAGCGTGTTTTGCCCGAACACGGCCTGCAACCAATCCGTCACGCCTGCTCCCCCTCGCCCTCGGGCGCGACTTTAGCCCGGCGCCACGGTTCCGACTTGCGGCGGCGCACAAACCGTGCAGAATTTCGGCCATGCTGAACTCGATCCGCGACTTCTTCGACCGCCACATCGGCGCCGCACCGGCCCCGAACGAGCGCCATACGATCGAACTCGCCACTGCGGCGCTGCTGATCGAAGTGGCGCGCGTCGACCAGGGCGCCACCGCGGACGAGCGCACCGCCGTTCTGCGCGCCGTGCGCGAGAAGTTCGAACTCACGCACGAGGAGGCGGAACGCCTGATCGCGCTGGCCGAGGAGGAGATGAAGCAGGCCAGCGACTACTTCCAGTTCACGTCGCTCATCAACCGGCACTTCACGCAGCAGCAGAAGCAGCGCGTCATCGAGCTGATGTGGCGCGTCGCCTACTCCGACGACAGCCTCTCCGCGCACGAGAATCACCTGATGCGCAAGGTCGCCGACCTGCTGCACATCACGCACGGCGACTACATCGCCGCGAAGATGCGGGCACAGGCCGCGGCCGACTGATGCGGAGCGTCGCGGCGCTGCCGGGCTGCGCAGTGCCCCTCCCGGCGACGCGGTCGGACGTATCAGGATCCTTCCGTTCCTTCCTATATAGTCATCGGCCGAACCCGCGCTGGACCACGAACCATGAATGCGCGCACTCCTCCCAGCGGCTCCTCCGACTCCACCGAACTCGGCGTGCCGGTGTCGCAGAAGATCCGTGAGCGCCTGCAGAAGGCGCGCCACCGGTTCCACGCGAACGATTGCATCGCGCCGTACATCGAGCCCGACGAGCTGGCCCTGCTGCAGGACGAGGTCGAGGACAAGCTCCTCGGCGTGCTGCAGAGCCTCGTCATCGACGTCGAGAGCGATCACAACACGCGCGAGACCGCGCGCCGCGTCGCCAAGATGTACCTGATGGAAGTGTTCCGCGGCCGCTACACGGCGATGCCGCCGATCACGGAGTTTCCGAACGTCGAGCACCTGAACGAGCTGATGATCGTCGGGCCGATCACGGTGCGCAGCGCCTGCTCGCATCACCTGTGCCCGATCCTCGGCAAGGTCTGGATCGGCGTGCTGCCCAACGAGCACTCGAACCTGATCGGGCTCTCAAAGTACGTGCGCCTGGCCGACTGGGTGATGAGCCGGCCGCAGATCCAGGAAGAGGCCGTGACGCACCTCGCGGACCTGCTGCTGGAGACGATGCAGCCCGACGGCCTGGCGATCGTCATGGAGGCCGACCACTTCTGCATGCAGTGGCGCGGCGTCAAGGACACCGACTCGAAGATGATCAACAGCGTGATGCGGGGCGCGTTCCTGAAGGACCCCAACCTGCGCCGCGAATTCCTCGCCCTGCTGAACCTGAAGAACGCCTGACCGGAGACCGAACGCGATGCTCGTACGCCTGCTTTATGCCAGCCGCGCCGCCGCTCCCGTGACGCAGGAGATCATCGAGTCGATCCTGCAGCAGTCGCGCACACACAACCCGGGCCTCGGCATCACCGGCGTGCTGTGCCACGGCGGCGAGGTCTACATGCAGGCGCTCGAAGGCGGCCGCGATGCCGTCAACGCGCTCTATACGAAGATCGTGCGCGACACACGCCATCGCGAAGTCATGCTGCTGCACTACGCCGAAGTGCCCGAGCGCCACTTCGCGGGCTGGACGATGGGCCAGGTCAACCTGACCAAGGTCAACCCGTCGCTGCTGCTCAAATACTCGGACAAGCCGGTGCTCGACCCCTTCACCGTCTCCGGCCGGGCCTCGATGGCGATGCTGGAAGAACTGATCGCGACCGCGCAGATCGTCGGCCGCGCCGGCTGAGTGCATCAGCTTCGCAACGGGCAGCCCGGCGCCGTACTATCACTGCTTCACGATTGGGGACCACCCCGGAGGAGCGACGATGCGAACGCTGATGATGCTGGCCGTCTTGCTGACGCTGGCTGGTTGCCAGACCATGTCCAAGGGACCTTCCGCTTCGGCGAAGCTGGACGCAGCGAAGGGAGGCCGTGTCGTGGGCACCGTGATGTTCCAGGAGGCTGACGGCAAGACGACGGTACGCGCTGAGGTCAATGGACTTGCGCCGAACCGCCAGTTCGGGTTCCACGTGCATGAAAAGGGCGACTGCTCGGCGGCGGACTTCACCAGCGCGGGTGGCCACTTCAACCCGGAAGGGAAGCCGCACGGCGACCACAAGTCAGCCTCGAGCCACGCCGGCGATCTGCCGAATCTCTCATCAGACTCCCAGGGGGTCGCCGCGCTGTCCTACACGACGCCACTGCTGACGGTTGCGCCCGGCCCGAATTCGGTGGTCGGCCGTGCGGTGGTGGTGCACGAAAATCCCGATGATTACCGCTCGCAGCCGGCCGGCAACTCCGGGCCCCGCATCGCGTGCGGCGTCATCAAGGGCTGAACCGCTGTTTGTTCGCGGGCGAGGCGCGCCTCGATCAGTGCGCCTCGGTTGTCTGCTCGCGCCGACTGATGCCCTGTCGGCCTTCGGCGCGCGCAGCCTGCTCGCGCCGGTAGTCCCATGGCGGCGTGGGCGCGGCGACCGTCCACAGGCCGCTGCGCGCGATGCGCGCCTGCTCCTCCGCCCGCGCATAGTTGAGGCGGGCCTGCGGCGACTGCTCGTGCGCGTACTTCACGTAATGCCAGGCGAAGCCGCGACGCACCTGCTCGAGACCGACATCGACGCCGTCCACGAGCACGCGGCACACCGCGCGACCATAGCGGTCTGACTTCGGGCATTCGGCGCGCGCACTGCGGCCGTGCGCGAGATCCGCGAGCGACTGGCGCGCGCGCTGGCCGTACGGCTGGGTGCGCTCGGGCGCGTCGATGCCATCGATGCGGATGCGGTGTGTCGTCTTGCCCGCGTCGAGCAGTGTCAACGTGTCGCCGTCAGCAATGCCGACGACCGTGCCGACCCATTCGACTGCAGTCGAGGACAACGGCCACAGGAAGATCGCCAACAGCAGCAGCAGGCGGCGCAACGGCATGACGGGTCGGGAGGTCATGACGGTCCATGCTAGGAAGCAGCCGCGTGCGCAGTGACGCAGTAAGCGGCGGCCGCGGGCTGCAATTCGTGCCTCCAGCCGCTACCATCGCGGCCGCACAGGCGCACGGCGCCCGGAAGGAGTCAGGCATGTTCATTCGCTCGATCGCTGTCCTCGCCCTCGCAGTGCTCGCCAGCGGTTGCGACACGCTGAGCAAGGGTCCGTTCGCGGAGGCACAGCTGAAGGCCAGCGACGGCAGCCGCGCCTGGGGCCGGGTCACCTTCCACCAGCCCGAAGGCGGCACGTTCCTGGAGACCAGCCGCTGGAGCGCGCCGGTGGCGGGCGCCGCCGCCGACAGCAGCGTCGGGAAGGTCTACATCCGCGCCGATATCAGCGGCCTGCCACCGGGCCGGCAGTTCGGGATCCACGTCCACGAGAAGGGCGACTGCTCGAACAACGGCATGGGCGCCGGCGGGCACTTCAATCCGAAGGGCAGGCCGCATGGCCGTTACGACGCGCCGGAGCATCATGCGGGCGATCTGCCGAACCTCTCTTCCGACGGCGAAGGCGTCGCGATGCTGGCGTTCACGACCGAGGAGCTGACGGTGTCGCCGGGACCCAACTCGGTCGTCGGCCGCGCCGTCGTCATCCACGAGAGCCCGGACGACTACCGTACGCAGCCGACTGGCAACTCCGGTGCGCGCATCGCCTGCGGCGTCATACGCGCTACGAACTAGCGCCTGTTGACGCTTGGCTCGCGGATGCGCCGGGCCTTGCCGGCGCGCCGGAGCCTCAGCCGGTCAGCAGCGCCGCGTAGCGCGCGAGGTCCACGTTGCCGCCGCTCAGGATCACGCCGACACGCCGGCCGCGCACATCGATCGCCTGCTCGAATGCGGCCGCGGCGCCGAGGCAGCCGGTCGGCTCGACGACGATCTTCATGCGCCCCGCGAAGAATCGCAGTGCGCGCTTCAAGGCCTCGTCGCTGACGGTCACGACGTCGGCGACCAGCGCCTGGATCACCGGAAAGGTGTAGCGGCCGGGGTGCTGCGTCTGCGCGCCGTCGGCGATCGTGTGCGGCACGTCGATGTGCACGATCTCGCCCTTGCGCAA
Organism: uncultured beta proteobacterium; assembly: GCA_963780715.1. Taxonomy (GTDB): domain Bacteria; phylum Pseudomonadota; class Gammaproteobacteria; order Burkholderiales; family Burkholderiaceae_F; genus JALORV01. The sequence goes on along the minus strand of CAWADK010000024.1, from coordinate 155,479 downwards.
CGACTGCTGCACATCGTTGCCGGCCTCGGGTTCGACGCCGATGACGCGGCAGTCCGGCTGCAGGTGGTGCGCAGCGACCGCGCAGCCCGAGATCAGGCCGCCGCCGCCGACGCAGACCAGCAGCAGGTCGAGCCGGCCCACGTCCTGCATCAGTTCGAGCGCGGCCGTTCCCTGCCCGGCCATCACATGCGGATGGTCGTAGGGCGGAATCAGCGTCATGCCGCGTTCGCGCGCGAGCCGCTGGCCGATCGCCTCGCGATCCTCGGTGTAGCGGTCATACAGCAGCACTTCGGCGCCATAGCCGCGCGTGGCCTCGATCTTGATGGCCGGCGCATCCTGCGGCATGACGATCGTCGCCGGCATGCCGAGCAGCCGAGCCGACAGCGCGATGGCCTGCGCGTGATTGCCCGACGAAAACGCCACGACGCCGCCCTTGCACTGCTCTGGCGTGAACTGCGCCAGCGCGTTGTAGGCGCCGCGGAACTTGAACGCACCCATGCGCTGCAGGTTCTCGCACTTGAAGAACAGTTCCGCACCGGTGACTTCGTTCGCGGTGCGCGAGGTCATCACCGGCGTGCGATGGGCAACGCCCGCCAGCCGCTGCGCGGCGGCGGCAACGTCGGCGTAGGAAATCGCGAGTGACATGGCGCGAGCTTAACCGGATGACAGGTAGGGCCGCACCGGGCTATATCTTTATCAAGTCGGGTGATATCGATCGCTGCCCCACCCGCGTACCGTTCACTGCCTGCACTCACGGAGCATCACATGCGCGCTGCCAACATACTCGAGACCATCGGCAACACCCCCCACATCCGAATCAATCGGCTGTTTCCCGCGGGCTACGAAGTCTGGTCGAAGTCCGAACGTGCGAACCCCGGCGGCTCGATCAAGGACCGGATTGCACTGTCGATGATCGAGGCGGCGGAACGGGACGGGCGCCTGAAGGCGGGCAGCACCATCATAGAACCCACCTCGGGCAACACTGGCATCGGGTTGGCGATGGTCGCCGCGGTCAAGGGCTACCCCTTGCTGCTGGTGATGCCCGACAGCATGTCGGTCGAGCGACGCCGGCTGATGCTGGCCTATGGCGCCAAGTTCGTGCTGACGCCGCGCGAGAAGGGCATGAAGGGCGCCATCGCGCGCGCCCAGGAGTTGGCCGCCGAGACGCCGGGTTCGTGGATCCCTCAGCAGTTCGACAACCCGGCCAACATCGATGTGCATGTGAAGACGACTGCACAGGAGATCCTGGTCGATTTTCCCGAGGGGCTCGACGCGGTCATCACCGGCGTCGGCACGGGCGGCCACATCTCGGCCGTCGGACTGGTGCTGAAACCGAAGTGGCCCGGGCTCAAGGTCTTCGCCGTCGAGCCGGCCGCCTCGCCGGTGATCTCCGGCGGGCAACCCTCGCCGCACCCGATTCAGGGCATCGGCGCGGGCTTCATTCCGCACAACCTGAAGACCGAGCTGCTGGACGGCGTCATCACGGTCGAGGCCGAAGAAGCACGCGAGATGGCGCGCCGCGCCGCCCGCGAGGAAGGTCTGCTTATCGGCATTTCCTCGGGGGCCACGCTGGCCGCCATCGCGAAGAAACTGCCGGAACTCAAGAAGGGCAGCCGCGTGCTCGGCTTCAATTACGACACCGGCGAGCGTTACCTTTCGACCGAAGGCTTCCTGCCGACGGAGTAGCGGGCCCTACTTGAGCGGCGCCGCGCAGTGCCCGGCGCCTTCGACCTTCTCGTGCCCGAACTGCCACGGCAGCGGCTCGTCGAAGCGGTTGTGCGGAACCGAGCGCGCCCAGTCGAGCGCGAGCAGTCCGAGCGAGAGTGCCCAGAACACCGTAGCAAAGGCAAGCACACGCCGCTTCATCCTCTCAGCCCCAGCCGAGACCGCAGGCGCACGCCGACCAGCGAACCGGCAAAGGCCGCGGCGAACCAGATCCAGCCGTGCAGGCTGCCGGTGGAGATGCCAGAGAAGTAGGCCCCGACATTGCAGCCGAACGCGAGCCGCGACGAGTAGCCGAGTGCTACGCCGGCAACGATCGCCGCGATCCACTGCGACGCGCGCTGCGCTTCCGGTGGCGGGCACGCGTTGCCACGCCAGGTCGCGGCGATCATGGCGCCGGCCAGCAAGCCGAAGTTCGTGATCGACGTGACATCGGTCAGCACCGACGCGTGGATGTGCGCCTGCTGGGCCGCGCGGCCCCAGAACGGATTGGACGCGAGGTCCATGCCGAGCGCGCTCGCGATCTTCGCGCCCCACAGCCCGAGGCCGTAGACGATGCCCCAGGGCTGGCCGGCAATGACGAGGTTCAGCACCGCGAACACCGCGAGCAACACCGCACCGACGTAGACCGCCCTGCCGCGCCACCGCGTCTGCGTCGTGCGGCGCCGGCGCCAGATCCATGCGGCCAGCACGCCCAGCACCGCCAGTTGCAGCACGACGGCGCCGGCCGTGCCCACGTGATCCTGCAGCGCAATCGGCGGCAAGGCCCCGAGCGCCAGCCAGCGGTCGAGATGGGCGGCGCCATAGAAGCTGCCGAAAATGAACCCGGGCAATACCGCCAGCGAAAATCCGTTGCCGAGCCCGGCCTTGTACAGCGTGCCGGAGCCGCAGCCGTCGGCGATCTGCATCGCCAGTCCGAACACGAATGCGCCGATGACGACGCTGACGGCGACTGGCGCGACTGCGCCGCTCAGCTCGGCGTGGCTTGCAATCAGCGGGATGGAGACGACCATCGCGAGCGCGATGGCGAGAAACTGCGCCAGCAGTCCGGTCGGGTCGCGCTCGCGGATCCACACGCGCCAGCCGGTGGTGAAGCCGAACGACACGCCCGCCAGCACCGCGCCATAGCCGATGCCGACGAGAAATAGCAGACCCTGTCGCAGGCCGACCAGCCAAGTCACGGCCAGGCAGGCCAGTGTCGCCGCGAAGACGAGCCCGCCCACCGCGCGAACTCCGCGCGTCGCGACGGACGGTGCAGCCAGCTGACCGGTGATCGACACGGCAGACATTATCGGTCCCGTGCGGAACTACATTGCGCCAGCCGCTTCCTTCAGCTGCATCCAGAACTGCTCGAGGCGGCTCGGAACGTTGGCCATCGGCAGCCCGGCGTGCGACCAGCCCACCATCGACTCCGGATAGAGCTTCACATCCTTCTGCCCGATCACCTCGGACAGCACGAACCAGTTGGTCGCTGCCCAGTGCCCCGTATTGCAGAAGGACACCGTCGGCTGTGAAGTGTCGATGCCCTCGCGCACCGCGACCTGCTGCACCTCCGCCGTGGGCTTCAGCGTCGCCGCGTCCTTGACGAACCAGACGTCGTGCGCGACGTTCCTGGCGCCAACCAGTGTGCCGGGAGTGCGCGCGGCAGCGTGGCGCGCTTCTCCGCGGAAGTACGACGGCGGCCGCGCGTCGAGCAGCACCGAACCGGAGGCCGCCGCCCGCGCCACCTCGTCCTGCGTGGCGATGACCTTCGGGTCGAGAGCGACGACATAGGTCGATGGCGAAACGGCGGCGATGTCGGTACTGACGGGCAGTGCGGCCGCGCGCCAGGCCTTCATGCCGCCGTTGAGGATCGCGAGCTGTTTCAGGCCGGCCGCCTTCAGCGTCCAGTAGACCCGCGCCGCCGCGCCAAACTCGGTGGCATCGGTTCCCTCGTAGACCACGACGACCGGCGTCGCAGTGTCGATGCCGAGGCTGCGGATCAGCGCGGTCAGCGCCGCCGTGTCGGGCAGGGCGCCCGGGTTCTCCTTGGGTCCGCGCCACTTCGCATACGGCGCCGAGAGCGCGCCGGGGACGTGGCCGCGCGCGAACGCTGCTGGATTGCCGTCAGCCGCGCGAATGTCGACGATGCGCAGCGACGGATCGCCCGCCTTCGCGGCCAGTTCGGCGGGCGTGATCAGCGGCTGCGCTGCCGCTGCCAGCGGCAGCAGGAGCGCGCACAGAAATGCGGACAGGCGAAGCATGTCGAACCCGACGGAGGAAGATGAACGGCGAGTGTGCCGCAACCCTGGCGCCTCACAGCGACGATTCGGTCATGTCCTTATGCCCCGCCAGGCGTCCGGGCTTCGCAAACACTTGACCACTTCGCTTGCTGATCGCGCCGACGGCTCGGATCATTTGGGCATGAATCGCCGCGAAGACGCCGCGTCCCGATGGGGGGCACTGCTCGATCGAGCGGGTGTGCGCTCGCGCCGCGCCTGGCTGGCGACACTCGCGTCGGCTGTCGCAGGAGTTGCGCTGCCGACGCCCACCGCCGCGCAGACCGACTTCAAGCGGGCGCGCGAGCGTCTGCTGGCCGAGATCGACGCCGACATGCGGGCCACGGCCACCAGCACCGGGCGTGCTGCACTCAGTCCGGCTGTGCGGCACGCGATCGAAACCGTGCCGCGCGAGCGCTTCGTGCCGCCGGGCCTCGCGGCGCAGGCCTACGACAACCGTCCGCTGCCGATCGGCGAGGGGCAGACGATCTCGCAGCCCTTCATCGTGGCGCTGATGACCGAGCTGCTCGATCCTCAGCCCGGAGACGTCATGCTCGAGGTGGGCACCGGCTCCGGCTACCAGGCCGCCGTGCTCGCGGCCTGCGTGCGCAAGGTCTATTCGATCGAGATCGTGGCGCCCCTGGCCGAGCGCGCCCGCGTCGCACTGGATGCGGCCGGGCGTGCGCAACGTCGAGACCCGCATCGGCGACGGCTACCGCGGCTGGCCCGAGGCGGCGCCCTTCGACGGCATCATCGTCACCGCCGCTCCCGACCATGTGCCGCCCGCGCTCGTGCAGCAACTGAAGCCGGGCGGACGCCTGGTGATACCGGTCGGACCGCTGCTCGTGGGACAGGATCTGCTGCTGATACGCAAGGACGCCGACGGCAAAGCCACCACGCGCAGCACGATCCCGGTGCGCTTCGTGCCGCTGACACGCGAGCGCTGAGCCAGCGCGTCGACCGCGAAGCATCGCGCGGCGGCGGTCAGTAGACTCCCCGCCTTTCCTCCACGCCACACTGGAACCATGAACACCCGTCGCCTCGGCCGCTCCGGCCTGAAAGTCTCCGAACTGTCGTTCGGCTCCTGGGTCACCTACGGCAACCAGGTCGACACCCGCGCCGCGCGCGAGCTGATGGCCGCGGCGTTCGATGCCGGGGTCAACTTCTTCGACAACGCCGAGATCTACGCCAAGGGTGACAGCGAGGTCATCATGGGCAAGGTGCTGAAGGAACTCGGCTGGCCGCGCATCAAGTACGTCGTGTCGACCAAGTTCTACTGGGGCATGCGCACCTGCGCCAATGACAACAACACGCTGAACCGCAAGTACCTGCTCGACGCCATCGACGGCTCATTGAAGCGCCTGCAGCTCGACTACGTCGACCTCGTCTACTGCCACCGCGCCGATCCGCACACGCCGATCGAAGAGACGGTCTGGGCGATGCACAACATCATCGAGCGCGGCAAGGCGCTCTACTGGGGCACGAGCGAGTGGAACGCGGACGAGATCCGCGCCGCGTGGGACATCGCGGACAAGCGCAACCTGCACAAGCCGGTGGTGGAGCAGCCGCAGTACAACCTGCTGCACCGCAAGCGTGTCGAGCAGGAATACGCGCGGCTCTACGAGGACATCGGGCTGGGACTCACAACGTGGAGTCCGCTCGCCTCGGGCCTGCTGTCGGGCAAGTACCAGAAAGGCATCCCGCCCGGATCGCGCGGCGCGCTCGAAAGCTACGCGTTCCTGCGCGACGGCCTGACCGATCCCGCGAAGAACGCGATCGTCGGCAAGCTGGAAGCCGTCGCGAAGGACCTCGGCTGCACGCTGGCCCAGCTCGCGCTGGCGTGGTGCGTGCGCAATCCACGCGTGAGCACGGTGATCACCGGCGCCACGCGCGTCGAGCAGATCAGCGAAAACATGAAGGCGCTCGACGTCGTGGCGAAGCTCACCCCCGAGGTGATGACGCGCATCGACGGCATCGTCGGCAGCGCCGCCGACTGACCGCGCTGCGCGCGGCGCATTACCGGGCGCTCAGCGCCCCATGCGCGCGTTGTAGGACGCGCCGATGCGCTCGATGAGCTGCGGGTCCTTGCTGATGTCGCCCTTGGTGCGGAACTCGACCTTGGTCGTGCCATCCGGCTGCGGCGCGACGGTCGCGATCACCGTGATGGGACCGCGCGCGCCGGTGATCAGGCCCGCCGCCGGATTGGCGTCGCTCACCGCGACGCCCTGGTCGGCCATCGCGCCCAGCATCGCGTTGTAGGCGCGGTCATAGGTGCTCGGTTGTGGCGGCGGCGCATAGGCCACGCAACCGGCGAGGGCGAGGAGGGCTGCGAAGGCGCCGGCGCGCAGCAGCCCGCGGCGAAGCGAGAGTGTGTTCATCTGACGTGGACTCCGTTACGAATTGGTTTGTCGTGGAGCTGCGCTCCGCCTGAACGCCTGCCGGATCAGCCGAACGGACGCACGCCGATCAGCACCGCGTGCAGCCAGAACGCGAAGGCGGCCCATGCGACGAGGCCGACGACCACCGCCGCCACGTCGCGCGTGATCGGCCCGACGACGTACACCGTGCCTGCCGCACGATCGCGCCGCCGCGCGGCGATGTAGTCCACGATCGCCCACACGAGGAACGCGCCGAACAGCACGACGTCGGCCAGCGTGCCGTTGGCGAGCAGGTGGGCGAACGCCCACGCCTTCACGCCCGCGATCATCGGGTGGCCGACCGCACGCTTGATGCGCGTGCCCGGCACATACGCGGCCGCCAGCAGGATGAAGGCCGGAATCGTCAGCAGCGCCGCGACATGCTTGGTCCAGACCGGCGGCGAATACAGGATCACCGGTGCGCCGCGCGCCACGCCGTAGCCCCAGACGATCAGCACGAAGCCCGTGATCGCGACGATCGAATAGACGCCCTTCCAGGCATTCAGCCCCATCGCGGCGATGCGCGCGCCGCGCCAGGGCTCGGCAAAGATCCGCACCGAGTGCGAACCGAGGAAGATCACGCAGACCGAGTAGCAGCCAAGTCATTGCAGCGCCTCCATAGCAGGCGCGCAGTATGCCGCAGTCAACCTGCCTCGCCGCGCGCGGTCAGGACCGCGGCTGATCGTCGATGGCCGAGGCTCAGCCGTGCCGCTTGCCGTCGCGCGGGTTGTCGTCTTCCTTGTGCGCAGCCTCGTACAGCGCCGGCGTGGCGCCACCGCGTGCGAGCAGTTCCCGCAGATGCTGCACCGAGCTGCGGTCAAGCGTGTTCCCGCCGTGGTGCGGCCGGTGCAGGATGCCTTCGGCATGGCCGAGCTTCACCCGGATCCGTGCGCCCGACAGCGACTCGGTGTCCGCGCCGAGATGCTTCAGCAGCGACTCGATCTCGCGCCAGTGAATATTGGTGTTGATCGGATCGTGAAAGATCTCGCGCAGCAGGTTGGCGTGTTTGTGGCTCATAAAGGGGTCACGTGGGCGGCGCCAGCGCGACGATACCCGCGTTGCCGCCGCCCGCGAAATCCACGCCGCGTCGTCAGCGCGGCAACTGATACGGCGGCGGTGCGTCCGGCGGCGGGATCGCCGCATTGGGCGGCGGCGTGGCAATCGATGCCCCAGGCGGTGGCGGAGCATTGCGTGGTGGAATCGCCGCGTTGGGTGGAGGCGTGACACTCGACATCCCGGGAGGCGGCGGTGCATTGCGCGGCGGGATGGCGGCGTCGGGCGGAGGCGTGGCCGCGCGCGTTGCGGCCGGGGCCGAGGTCTGGCGCATCGACGACGCGAATGCCGCCGGCACCGGAATGCGGTGCCCAGCGGCATACATGCACTGGAAGTACACGCGGTCGTAGCTTTGCTGGGTCACAACAGCGGCATTCTGCGCATAGCCCGTGCCGACGACACTGCCGGTGAAGAGCCCCATGCCGGCGCCGACCGCGGCGCCCTCACCGCCACCAAGCAGCCCGCCGATCGCCGCCCCGAGAACCGTACCGGCAACCGCACTGCCTGCACCCGCCTGCGCGGCGGCGTCGCTCGGCACGCCTCCGCGCGCCGCTGCGATCTGCCGGCACGAAGCGTCATCGGCCTGGAACTGGTCCCACGCCTTGCCGCTGCCCGGCAGCGATGGCTGCGATGGGCCGGGCGGCACCGTCACGCACGCCGAAAGCACGCCCGCCGCAGCGAAGCACAGCAGGACTCGGGCGAATCGGGCCATGATCATTGCGGCGTCGCCGGAACCTGAGGCGCCACGCGCTGCCAGCCTTCCGGGCATGCCCCAATATAGGGGTAGTAGCCGCGCGCACTGGCGCACCAGTACCACCACTGCTGCGCGCTGGGAGCAGCGGCCGGCGCGGCCGGAACTACAGCGGGCGCGTTTTCGCGTTCGACATAAACGGTCGGTTCAAACGGAGGAGCCCAGACCGCGGTGGAAGATGGTGCGACCACAATCGGCGCGCTAACTCCCCAGCCCCAGACACCCGGACCCCAACCCCAGCCCCAGCCGGGATTCCAGCCAACGCCCCAGCCCGGACCCCAGCCGGTGCCCCAACCCCAGCCATTCCAGCCCCAGCCGCCCCAGCCCCAGCCGGGTCGCCATGCCGGACCCCAGGGCCGACCTCCGCCATGCCAGGTGTTCCAGCCGGGTCCACGCCATGTGCCGCCCCAAGCGGCTGGCGGCGGGGCGCCGCGAAAGCCGCTGGCTGACGGTGGTCCGCGATAGCCACCTCCCTGAGGCGGTCCGCCGCGATAACCGCCTCCGGTCCCGCCGCCAGGAGGTCCACCGCGAGACTGCGCGTCAACGGGCGCTGCGACACCTGCCAGTGCAAGGCTCAACGCAAATGCAATTCCGGTCAGAGCGATCTTCATGGCGGACTCCTGCCGAGCTAACGGCGCAGAGGACGGTTCCGATGACGTCAGTCGACCAACGGCCCGGGTCACGACCACCGGACGCCTGAAGCGACATTTTCGGCGCTGGATCGGCCACGGTGGTCGTGCGTTTGTTACACGCTGTAACCGGCCAGCGCCGCTTTCAGCACCCTTCGCGGCTCGCCGCGCCTTGCGGCGGAGCGCAACCGATCGCCTTCGGTACGGCCTACTTCACCTGCAGCCGCGAGATGTAGTCGATGAGCGCCAGGATCTTTGCGCGCACGAACGCTTCGGGGTCGTAGGGAACGTCAATGTAGTACTCCGCGGCCCGGACGCGATATTGATTGCCCCAGATCGGCATTTCGCGCGTTCCGTGCCCCGGAACAGCCAGCGACCCATCGATCGCTTCATACAGGCGACTGACCGGAAGGACGCCACCGTTGGCCTTCGCGAGTCTCGTCAGATCCGACGGTTTGCGCGTCAAGTATTGCGCGCTGGGACCGTCGCCGGTCCCTTTCAGTCCATGGCAGCTCGCGCAGCTCGCGTCGTACTCGCGCTTGCCGAGATCCACCTTGCCCTGGCCCAAAGCACCCGTGGCAGCGATCGCCAGGCTCGCCCCGACGAGGGCCGCATGCAGAATCGAGCGTTTCATTTATCAACTCCATTGAGACGTTGCGCCTCGCTTTCAATCTAGCCACGCCACCGCGGATTGCTGGACGGGTCGAGGGCGGCTTGAGGGAGGTCAAGGCCGGCAACTCGCGGTACGCTTGTTCCACCATGAATCAGCGTGTAGAACCCGCCGGCAACGCCCGGTGCAGCGCATGCGGAGCGGATTTCGCGTGCGGTGTCGCAGATCCCGAGGGCTGCTGGTGCACACACCTGCCCGGGCTGCCGCCTGACGGCGTGGTCTCCGGCGCGGGCTGCCTGTGCGAGCGATGCCTGCTCGCGCGCATCGCCGCTGCGTCCAGAGGCCCGGCGCTCGCTGATCCGGCCGTCCGATGAGCATTGCGCTGTCAATTGACGACCTGCGCGCCCGCGTCGGCCAGGAAGTGGCTGTCAGCGACTGGCTCACGGTCACGCAGGCCGTGATCAACGAGTTCGCCGCGACCACCCGCGACACGCAGTGGATCCACGTGGACACCGAGCGCGCCGAACGCGAATCGCCGTTTCGCAACGCCGACGGCCAGCGCTGCACGGTCGCGCATGGCTTCCTGACCCTCTCGCTGCTCACACCGCTCTTCGAGAGCGGCATCACGATCACCGGGGCTCACGCCGGCGTCAACATCGGCTTCGAGCGCCTGCGCTTCGAGGGCCCGGTCCCCGCCGGCAGCCGCATCCGCGGCCGCTTCACGCTTGCCGAGTTCGAAGAGGTCCGCGGTGGCGCCCAGCTCAACTGGGATGTCAGCGTCGAGCGCGAGCAGGATGCGCGCGTCGTCCTGTCGGCCCGGTGGCTGACGCGCGTGTGGCGCTAGTTGACTTGATGCTCAGCGCTTGCGCGCGAGCGTCAGTCCGTCACCGATCGGCAGCAGCGCGAGGTCGACGCGTTCATCGCGCTGGAGCTTGGCGTTGAGCCACTGGAGCGCCGCGGTGTCGGGATCGGCCGAGGCATCGACCGTCTGCGCCACGCGCCCGCTCCACAGCACGTTGTCGATCGCGATCAGGCCGCCGGCGCGCAGCAGCTTCAGGCAGCGCTCGTAGTAGCCGTCGTAGCTCGCCTTGTCGGCATCGATGAACGCGAAGTCGTAACGGCCGCCCTCGCCCATCGCCAGCCGCGCATCAAGGGTATGGAGCGCGGGCTCCAGCACGAGGTCGATCTTGTGAGCAACGCCAGCGCGCTCCCAGTAGGGTCGCCCGACCCGCGTGAACTCGTCGCTGATGTCGCACGCGAGGATTTTTCCGTCCGCAGGCAGCGCCAGCGCCACGGCCAGCGCGCTGTAACCAGTGAAGACTCCGATCTCGATCGTGCGGCGCGCACCGGTGAGCCTGACCAGCACCTGCAGCAGCGCACCCTGCTCGGGCGAGATCTGCATGCCGGCGCGCGGGTGCGTGGCGGTTGCCTCGCGCAGCTTCGCGAGTTCGGGATGCTCGCGGTTGTGCTGGACGACGTAGTCGTGCAAGCGGTCGTCGAGCGTCAGCGTGCGGCGGCTCATCGGCTGCCTAGCTGCCGTAACGCTGGCGCGCGAGTTCCGCACCCTTGCCGAGTGCGGCGAGCTTCGCCAGCGCGATCTCGCGCTTCATCGGCGCCATGCCGCAGTTGGTGCAGGGATACAGGTGCTCCTTCGCGACGAACTGCAGCGCCTTGCCGATCGTGTCGGCAACCTGCTCCGGCGTCTCGACGACGTCGGACGCGACATCGATGACGCCGACCAGCAGGTCCTTGCCTTCGAGCAGCTTCATCAGGTGCATCGGCACATGCGAGTTCATGCACTCGAGCGAGACGGCCTGGATCGTGCTCTTCGCGATCGCCGGGAAGATCTCTTCGTACTGCCGCCACTCGGAGCCGAGCGTGGCCTTCCAGTCGACGTTGGCCTTGATGCCGTAGCCGTAGCAGATGTGCACGACGGTCTTGCACTTCAGGCCCTGGGCGGCGCGGTCGAGCGCCTGGATGCCCCAGGCCTTCACGTCGTCGGTATAGACATTGAAGGCCGGCTCGTCGAACTGGATGACGTCGACACCGTCGGCCTCCAGCGCGCGCGCCTCCTGGTTCAGCAGCTCGGCAAACGCCAGTGCCATTTTCACGCGGTCGCCGTAGTAGCGGTCGGCCACCGTGTCGACGATCGTCATGGGGCCGGGCAGCGTGATCTTGAGCTTCTTCTTCGTGTGGCTGCGCGCGATCTTCGCCTCGACCTGGTGCACGCGCCCCTTGAGCTTCAATGGCCCGACCACCTGCGGGACCATCGCCTTGTAGCGGTCCTTGCGGATGCCCATCTCGACCTTGTGCTCGAAGTCGATGCCGTCGACGAACTCGAGGAAGCCGTGCACGAAGTGCTGGCGCGACTGCTCGCCGTCGCCGACGATGTCGAGGCCGGCGTCCTCCTGCTCCTTCAGCCATAGCAGCGTGGCGTCGCGTTTGGCGGCCGCGAGGTCGGCGCCGGCGAGCTTCCACTGCGGCCAGAGCTTGTCGGTCTCGGCGAGCCAGCCCGGTTTGGGCAGGCTGCCGGCGATAGTGGCTTCGAACATGGTCATGCTCCAGGCAGGCAGGCGCGAACGATACGCGGGCTGCCGCTCGGCGTCAGCTTCCGGTACGAGCGACCCCTTCTGATCTGCGTCAGTGCAGTCCCGCATCGCACGCCTAGACAGAAAGACAGGTGGCAATGATGTTTTATATCCAGCGCATAGGGATCCGTCATCCGCGGCATGGCCATGGCGGTGCTGGCTGCGTCACTCGCCGCGTGCGGCAGCGGCGGCGAGACGATGTGAGCGACCTCGGCCCGTTCTGGGTCGCCACCGACATCGCGGCGGCTGACCTCGACAGTGACGGCCGGACCGACGTCGTGAGTGTCGCGATGCTCGCCAACAGCGGCACCCAAAACCTGGGCTATCTGCGCGTCTATCGCCAGACAAGCTCATGGGGATTCGCCTTTAGCCAGTACCTCGTGGGCACCTACCCGTGGCGCGTGAAGATCGCAGACATCGACGGCGACGCCGCAGCCGATCTCCTGATCCTGGACGTCGGCCGATCCGGCGCGTCGCCCGGCATGGTGTGGCTGATGCGACAGGATCGACGCAACCGCGGGGTGTTCCTGGCGCCTGAAGTCGTCGCGGCAGGTCTTTCGTCGACCTACGACTTCGCGGTCATCGACGCCGACCTCGACGGCGCACCGGACATCGTGCTGGCCAGCGGCATCGGCGGCTCCGACGGCGCTGCCCTGCTGCTGCAGGACCCGTCACAGCGCGGCACGTTCCGGCCGGCGACCCTCATCACGTTCCCGGGCAAACCGCAGGCCGTCGGCATGGGTGACCTCAACGGCGACGGCCTGCCCGACCTCGCTTTCTATGCCACCACCAGCCTTTTCGGTGGACACCGGCTCCACCGGGCATTTCGCGATCGTGCACGCGCAGAAGAGCGGCGGATTTGGTCCCCCGACCGTGCTGTTCCCCCAGATCGGCGTCAACGCCCAGCTGATGCAGGTCGGAGATGCCAACGGTGACGGCCGACCGGATGTACTGAGCGTGTTCACGCCGTTCTCGACCAACTTCGCGTCCAAGCTGACCGTCGCCGTGCAGAACGCACCGGGGGTCTTACGCCGGAGTCGACACGGCACTCAGCCCGATACGCGGGCTCGATGGTTTCGTCGTGGCCGACCTGAATCGCGACCGAATGGCCGATGTGGCGACGACAGGGTTTTACCCGACCGGCTCGCCGACGGTCGTCCGTGCACAGACCAGCGTGCTCCTTCCGATCGGCGGCGGCGCGTACGGCATCGCGGCAATCTACGAGATGCCGATTACAACGGAGAGCATCACCGCGGCCGATCTTGACGGCGACGGCTTGACGGACCTGATCCTGCAGGGCGGCGACAACCAGGCGTTCGTGATGCAACAGGCGCCTGCGTCGCCCGGAGTCTTCCTGCCGCCACGCGCACTCTGAGGCCGCACCGCGCGCTCAGATCGCGGCGGATTCGGGCGCCTTCCCACGCAATGTCGCGATCAGCGCGTCCTTCTCCGTCCACAGTTCGTTGATCCAGTCCTGCATGCGAGTGCGAAAGGTCGGGTCGGTCGCATAGTCGCCCGCCAACAATCCGGCGGGAATCTCGCGCGCCTGCACGCGCACCGTCACCGCGCGCAGGCGGCCAGAGAGCAGCGTCCAGAAATCCGGCGGCCCGTCAGGGTAGACGATCGTCACGTCGAGCAGGTGGTGGAACTGGCTGCCGAGCGTCGTCAACGCCGTGGCGATGCCGCCGGCCTTGGGCTTGAGCAGGTGCGTGTAGGGCGACCCCTGCGCTGTCGTGCTTGGCACGGGTGAAGCGCGTGCCCTCGGGAAAGTTGAAGACCGAGGTCGGCACGATGCGGAACTTTTCGCAGGCCTTGCGGGCACGCTCCAGGTCCTGCGCGCTCGAGGCGCCGCCGCGCCGCTGCATGAACGGAAAGTCGAGCGCCCACCAGGCCAGACCGATGACCGGCACCCAGATCAGCTCTTTCTTCAGGAAGAACTTCAGCATCGGGATGCGGCGATTGAAGATCTTCTGCAGCACCAGGATGTCGACCCAGCTCTGGTGATTGCTCGACACCAGGTACCAGCCGCGCGCCTCCAGCCCTTCGAGGCCCAGCACGTCCCAGCGGGTGGTGCCGACCCAGTCCATCCAGGAGCTGTTGACGCTGATCCACCCAGTGGCGATTGCATTCAAGGCGCGGTCCGTGACATGCCGCACCGGCGTGAACGGCAGCAGCAGCTTGGCCAGGGCGAACGGAAACATCGCCGCCACGCCGATCAGCGTGTTCAGGGCCAGCGTGACCGAGGCAAAGGTGCCGCGCAGGGCGGGAAGCACGGAAGACATGGCCGCGAAGGGTACCCGAGCCGCGCCGGCGCCCTTTCGGTTCGGTCAAACGTATGAAGTCATGCGGCGCACGGCGCGTTCTTTAGGGGGTGACGTCCGCCATTGGCGCAGGAAAGGACGACCGCCCGGCGGCTTTTTGCGCGTTGCCGGGCCCGATGTCACTGCGACTATTGGGCTCGAAGACTTCCGTTCGGCGGGAACGGGATGCGCGCAGCAGCCGTGGCTCCAGACCTCGCCGTCCATGCAACAGGGACCGCAGGTGATGTATTCCGCTTCCGCCGTGGCTGAACCTCCGAGCAGCTTGCTCGAGGTCCCGCTGCGCTATCGCCACGTGGTCTTCTACGGCGAAAAGGTGAAGTGGCTGCCGCCGTACCGGCTGATTCCCTCGTTCGCCAGTGCCGACGGCCAGAGCGCGGTGTACCGGCGCCGTTCGCAGGTCGTGCTGACCAGTGACTCCGAGCAGGAAGCGGCCGGTGCCGCCACGAGCTTCGCGCTGCCCGACAGCGAAATGAAGGTGCGCATCGACCAGTACGGCTACGCGCGCCTGATCCGCCCGACCCGCTCGACCCAGCATGTCGATCCGCTGTCGAACCTCGTCGACGGCGCGGCCGACATGGAGCGCGAAGCCGCGCTCGCCGTCTGCCAGCACCTGAACGAACACGTCGAGGCCATGGCCTACCCGCAACGCTGGACGCCGACGCCCGATCTGCAGCTCGTGCCGCTCACGGTGCGTCCGTTCTCCGACCCGGCACCCGAAGCGCCCAAGCCCATCGGCAAGAAGGACGGCAAGCCGGTGTTCAACCCGCGCGCGATGAACGACTACCTCGACGATCGCGCCAAGTGGCTGGCCCGCCGCTTCGCGTGGGAGTCGACACAGCGCGAGATGCAGGAACACAGCCAGCGCGCGGCGCAGGGCGATCCGGAAGCGATGCGCGAGCACCTGCTCGCCTGCCTGAAGGACATCCTGTGGCCGTTGCCGACCGCGGTCAGCTTTCAGTTCGACGACGTCAGCGCGGTCCGGATGGATGTTCAGCTGCCGCTGCTGCCGACGCTGCCGGACCGCGAGGCGGCCATCGACTATGGCAACCGCGTCGCCGTGCGACGGATGTCGGAAGTGATCCACACCAAGCTGCACAACCGTCACGCGCTCGGCCTCGTGCTGCGGCTGATGGGCGAAGTCTTCGCGGCGCTGCCCACCGTCCAGCAGACGACAGTCTCGGCAAGGCGCCAGCCGCCGGACCGCCGGGCACCGAGCTACGTCATCACGGCGCGCGCGCCGCGCAAGTCCTGGTCCGCCGCGCACCAGCGCGGCGCCGCCACCGGCAGCGACGCGCTGAGCTGCCTGCAGCAGATCGAGTCGCGCGTGAACCTGACCGGGCTCGGCGCCTTCCTCCCGATCGAGCCTTTCAACTGAAGCAGCGGCGCGCCGCCGGCGGCCGAATTCCTGCGCGCTGCGTCCAAGCCTCCTCTCGGTGCCGCGCTGCACCCGCATGAGTGACTCGATCGCTTGCGCATGCGCCAGGCAGCGAGTTGCTTGACAGCGGTCAACGGTCCCGGCGGCCGCGCCTCCAGCGCGAAGCGATGCGGAGCATCATCAGATCGCTGGCCCAGGAACCGGCGGGAGTGTTCAGGGCGAACGTGCTGGGCGCGTGCGTCGACGGTGACTCGGGCCAGAGGAGAGCATCGCCATGACAGTCAAGCCGATCGCAACACCTCAGGCCACAGACATCGCCGAAGCAGCAAGGCCCGATGAGGAATCCTCGCGGGTCGTAGCGCGACCCGACGGCTACTACTGGATCGCCGACGACGGCCGCCAGGAATTCGGACCGTTTGTCACCGCCGTGCAGGCGCTCGCGGCGCTGCGCGAAGGCATCGAGACAACCTCCGAACCGGGGGAAACGGTCGCCGAGGCAGTCGCGGAAATCGGCGTTGCCGACTGGGTCGACCCCGACACCGGCGAGCCGGCCGAGGACGTTGTCACGCGCATCGAAGAACACTGAAGCGATGCTGCTTTTCGCGCTGGACGCCTCGCGCGAATTCGGCGCGGCGGTCGCGGCCCAGCTCGGTCACCCGCTCGCGGCGCACGAGGAGCGCACGTTCGAGGACGGCGAACACAAGATCCGCCCGCTCGTCGATCCCGACGGCAGGGACGTGTTTGTCGTGCAGAGCCTGCACGGCGGACCGTCGGCCAGCGGCGACGACAAGCTGGTGCGGCTGCTGCTCTTCATTGCCGCGCTGCGCGACCACGGCGCGCGACGCATCACCGCGGTTGCGCCGTACTTGGCGTATGCGCGCAAGGACCGGCGCACCAAGCCCTTCGATCCAGTCTCGGTGCGCGTCATCGCGCAACTGTTCGAGGCCGCCGGCTGCGACGGGCTGATCACGCTCGAGGCGCACAACGTGTCGGCGTTCGACAACGCGTTCCGCCGGCGCGCCGTGAATCTCGAGCCCTATGAACTGTTCACCGCGGCGGCCGCCAAGCTTGTGGGCGATGCGCCGGTGGTCGTCGCATCGCCCGACGTCGGCGGCGTGAAGCGCGCGCAGCTCTGGCGCGAGGCGCTCGAGGCGGCGTGGCAGCGGCCCATCGGCCAGGCCTTCGTCGACAAGCGCCGCAGCGCCGGGGTCGTCAGCAGCGGCGAGATCGTCACCGGCGACGTGCGCGACGCCACCGTGCTGATCCTCGACGACCTGATCGCGACCTTTGGCACGATCGAGCGGGCCGCAACCACGATCATGAAGGGGGGCGCGCGCCGCGTGCTGGCGTTCGCCGCGCACGGCCTGTTTGTCAGCCCGGCCGCCGAGTCACTGATGCGCGCGCCGGTGGAGCGCGTCTTCGTCACGGATTCGGTGCCGCTGTTCCGTCTGGACGCCTCCGCGGCGCGCGAACGCGTGGAAGTGCTGCCCTGCGCCGGACTCTTCGCCGCGGAGATCCGCAAGCAGCACGCCGCCTGGCGATAGTTCAGTCCCGCGCAGCTTCGTCCGGCACCAGCGTCGCGAGCGCCGCGCGCGCCGCTTCGACATAGCGCCGCGCCTGCGGCTTCCAGCGATCCGGCGTGCGCGGCTGCGCATCGAGCAGATGTGCCAGAGCGAGCCGCGCTCGCACCAGCGCCCGGTGCGCCGTGTAAAGCGCCATCACCTGCGGCGGCGGCGCATCGTGCAGCGCAGAGCCACAATGCGCGATCAGGCGCGGACCGATCCAGTCCGCCCCCAGCAGCCGGCACTCGAGGTCGAGGAAAGCCAGCTCGTCGAAGGGATCCACCTCGCGCAGCGCGCGATTGAATTCCAGGCAGTCGATGACGACCGGTGTTCCGTCAAGGCCGATGTGCTCGGGCCGGAGGTCGCCGTGGCCCTCGCACAGTCGCCCGGCCGCGGCGCGCGCTCCCAGCAGCTCCGCATGCCGTTTCAGCATTCGATCGAACCCGTCGAGCGCGGCGACGGTTGCGGCCTCGCGCAACGTTGGCTGCAGCAGCACGCTCCTGTTCACCGACTGCGATGCCACGAAGCGCTCGACATAGGCGGTCCCGCCGAGCGGCACACGCTCGGCGCTAAGAAAGAACTGCGCGAGTCGCACACCCAGCCGATCGATATCGTCAATTCGCACGCTGCCGGCGGGCACCGCCACATCGAGCATCCGCTCGCGCGGAATGCGACGCATCCGCACCAGCCAGTCGATGACCGTTGCGGCACATCGTCGCTCCGAAGCCGACCGCCAGCGCACCGCCGGGCAGCTGCAGCAGCGGCAGCACGCCCAGGTAGACACCCGGCGCCAGGCGCAGGTTGAGGCGCACCTCCTCGCGGCAGTTGAACTCGCGCGCCGCCAGCGTCGAGAAATCCAGGAACCCGGTCCGAACCGGCTTCTTCAGCTTCAGCACCGAGCCTTCGCCCAGGAAGACCCACGACATGTGCGTTTCGATGACGTCCGGACGCTGCGCCTCCGGCCAGGCCGCCGCCGAGGCGAGAAAGCGCACCTTCTCCTCAAGCGTGACCGCCGCGCTGCCAGTGGAAGCTCGTTCCATAGAACCCGTGATTACGCCGGCCTCCGTTGGCGGCCTTGACCGCCATCAAGCGCTGGCGCGGACTGCGTCCGATGCTGTAAGGGCACACGGAATGCAGCCGCCGGCCTGCCCGGCTGGGAGCATCGGATGTCCCACAGTCATGTCCACATCGGCCCGAGTCGCCTCCCGGGAGATCTCGAGCTTCCGGCAGGCCCGGTGACAGGCCTCGTCATCTTCGCGCATGGCAGCGGCAGCAGCCGACTGAGCCCGCGCAACCAGTTCGTCGCCCGTCAATTGCACGCACGCGGCCTCGCGACGTTGCTGTTCGACCTGCTGACCGACGAAGAAGCGCGGGATCGCCGCAATGTCTTCGACATCCCGCTACTTGCGCTCAGGCTCGGTGCCGCGCTCGAGTGGCAACAGACTTGTCCCGAAGTCGCACGCCTTCCCGCCGGACTCTTCGGCGCCAGCACCGGCGCGGCGGCGGCGCTGGTGGCTGCCGCCCACTTTGCCGAACGCGTGGGAGCGGTCGTCTCACGCGGCGGGCGGCCGGATCTTGCGGGCACGGCGTTGCCGCGCGTGCGCGCGCCGACGCTGCTGATCGTCGGCGGCGCGGATGTCGAAGTCCTCGCACTCAATCGCGAAGCGGCGGCGCAGATGACCTGTGAGCATGCGCTGCGCGTCGTTCCCGGCGCCACGCACCTGTTCGAGGAACCCGGCACGCTCGAGGCGGTCGCGGACCTGGCGGCCGACTGGCTCGCGCTGCACCTGACGGAAGAAAGCCATGCGTGACGACGTCCGCACTCCATTTGAAAACCGCAGCGAGGCGGGCCGGATGCTCGGCGCCCGCCTGGCCGCGCTGCAGCTGGCCGACCCTGTCGTACTGGCGCTGCCGCGCGGCGGCGTGCCGGTCGCACTCGAAGTCGCACGCGCGCTCGATGCGCCGCTGGATCTTTTGCTGGTCAGGAAGATCGGCGTGCCGTGGCAGCCCGAGTTGGCGGTCGCTGCCGTCATGGACGGCGCGGAACCGGTCGTCGTGGTCGAACGCCACATCCAGGCCGAGACCGGCGTGAAGCAGGAGTACATCGAGCAACGTGCCAAAGAGGAACTTGCCGAAATCGAGCGACGGCGCCGCACCTACCTGGCGGACCGCACGCCGGTGCCCGTGGCAGGACGAACCGCGATCGTCGTCGACGACGGCATCGCCACCGGCACGACGATGCGCGCTGCGCTGAAGGGCCTGCGCCGCCGCAACCCCGCGCGGCTCGTGCTCGCCGTGCCCGTCGCGCCGCCCGACACCATCAACGAACTGCGGCAGGAGGTCGACGACGTGGTCTGCCTCGCGCAGCCCTCGTTCTTCGGCGCAATCGGCTACTTCTACCGCGACTTCCATCAGCTGAGCGATGACGAAGTCATCACCCTGATGCGGCAGGCACCGCTGGCGGCGCGCGCGGCGACGCCATGAAAGGGCCGTCCGAGTCGGCACTGCTGACCGATCTGTACCAGCTGACGATGCTGCAGGCGTACTGGCAGCACCGGATGGATGACATCGCGGTCTTCGAACTCTTCGTGCGCAAGCTGCCGCCGGACCGCGCATTCCTCGTCGCCGCTGGTCTCGAACAGGCGCTCGACTTCATCGAGCAGGCGCGCTTCGACGAGGAGGAACTGGGCTGGGTAACCCGCTGCGGCACCTTCGCGCCGGGTTTCGCCGACTGGCTGCGGGAACTGCGCTTCACCGGCGACGTCTGGGCGATGCCCGAGGGCACGGTGTTCTTCGCGAACGAGCCCATCGTGCGCGTCGTCGCGCCGATCGCCGAAGCGCAGTGGCTCGAGACGCGCATCCTCAACCTCGTGCACTTCCAGACGGTGATTGCGAGCAAGGCCGCGCGGGTGGCGTTGGCCGCCGCGGGTCATCCGCTGATCGACTTTGGCCTGCGGCGCGCCCACGGTGCCGAGGCCGGCGTGCTGGCGGCGCGCGCGGCCTACCTGGCCGGATTTGCGGGCACCGCGACCGCCTATGCGGGCCCGCGCTTCGGCATTCCGGTCTTCGGCACGATGGCGCACTCGTTCGTGCAGGCGCACGACGACGAGGCGCAGGCGTTCGAGCACTTCGCCGAGTCGTTCCCCGCAAACGCGATGCTGCTGATCGACACCTACGACACGGTCGAGGGCGCGCGTCGGGTCGCGGAAATTGCGCTGCGGCTCGCGCAGCGCGGCATCCGCATCAAGGGCGTGCGGCTCGACAGCGGCGATCTCGACGCTTTGTCGCGGGCCGTACGCCGCGTGCTCAACGAGGCCGGCCTGCACGATGCCGTCATCTTCGCCAGCGGCAACCTCGACGAGCAACGCGTGCACGCGCTGGTCGCGGGCGGCGCGCCGATCACGAGCTTCGGCGTCGGCACCAGCATCACCACCAGCAGCGATGCGCCCTATCTCGACGCCGTCTACAAGCTCCAGGAGTACGCCGGGCAGGCGCGCCGCAAGCGCTCCTCGGGCAAGGCGACCTGGCCCGGTCGCAAGCAGGTGTTCCGCCAACTCGACGCGAGCGGTCACTTTGCCGGTGACACCGTGGCGCTCACCACCGAGACCTTCTCCGGTGAGCCGTTGCTCGTCGAAGTGATGCGAGGCGGCCGACGCGTTGCGCCCTCATCCCCACTGGCGGTGGTGCGGGCGTACTGCGCAGCTCAGCTCGCCACATTGCCGCCCGCACTGCGCCGGCTTGACGGTCCGTGGCCTGCCTATGCGGTGACGATCTCGCCGGCGATCCGCACGCTCGCGGACGACGTCGACCGACGCCAGGTGAACCATGCCGCGCTCGCGCACTGAACTGCGACAAGAACAAGAACGGAAGAGAGGTCTTGCCATGCCTGCCGGTCTGCCCCGCTACGACTATTTCGACCACGATGCCGACACCGGCGTCATCGGCCGCGGCGTCACCTTGCAGGACGCGTTCGTGCACGCCGCCGAGGCCACGTTCGCGTTGATGTGCGACCCGATCACCGTCGCCCAGGACGAACGCATCGATGTCGAGTTCGAGGAGCAGGACCCCGAGCTGGCGCTTGTCACCTGGCTCAACCTGCTGCTCGCGCACGCTAGC
Source organism: uncultured beta proteobacterium (assembly GCA_963780715.1). Taxonomy (GTDB): domain Bacteria; phylum Pseudomonadota; class Gammaproteobacteria; order Burkholderiales; family Burkholderiaceae_F; genus JALORV01. The sequence continues at coordinate 134,077 of CAWADK010000024.1, read as the reverse complement.
GAACGCGGTCTCGCGCTCGGCTGCTTCGAACTGGCGAGGGACGGCCATCGCTGGCGCGGCAGCGCCTGGGGCGAGCCCTGGCGCGCCGACATGGAGCGCGGCACGCAGGTCAAGGGCGCCACGCTGACCGCACTGCACGTCACGCCGCAGGGTGACGGCTGGGAAGCGCGCTGCGTTGTCGACCTCTGAAGTTGCTTAACGGCACACGATGGACATCACCCGGCTGCACTCGATCGATCCCTGGACCTGGACCGTGCCGCGCGCCGCCGGTGACGCGCGCCATGAAGCGCGGCTTTACGGCAGCCGTGAGTTGCTGGCGGCGATGGATGACAAGGTGCTCGAACAGATCACCAACGTCGCTCGACTGCCGGGGCTGGTCGGCGCCGCGCTCGCGATGCCCGATGCGCACTGGGGCTACGGCTTTCCGATCGGCGGTGTCGCGGCGTTCGATCCCGAGCACGGCGGCATCATCAGCGCCGGCGGCGTCGGCTTCGACATCTCGTGCGGCATCCGCTGCCTGCGCACCAACCTGACGGCGGACGACATCGCGCACAAGGCCGCGGCGCTCGCGGATTCACTGCTTGACCAGATTCCGGCCGGCGTCGGCGTCGAAGGTTCGTTGCGGCTCGACGCCGACGAACTCGACACGCTGATGCTCGGAGGCGCGCGCTGGGCGGTCGAGCACGGCTACGGCAGCGCCGACGACCTTCCCTACATCGAGGAGCACGGCTGTGTCGACGGCGCGGTGCCCGCCAATGTTTCGTCGCTGGCGAAGAAGCGGCAGCGCGGCGAAATGGGCACGCTCGGTTCCGGCAACCACTACCTCGAAGTGCAGCGCGTCGCGAAGATCTACAACACGCGCGCCGCGGAGGCGTTTGGACTCGCCGAAGGGCAGGTCGTCGTTTCCATTCACTGTGGCTCGCGCGGCCTCGGTCACCAGATCGGCACGGAATACCTGGTCAGTCTCGCCAAGGCCGCATCGCGGCTGGGCATCACGCTGCCCGATCGCGAACTCGCGTGCGCGCCGATCAAGTCCCCCGAAGGCCAGCAGTACCTCGGCGCGATGAACGCCGCGATCAACTGCGCGCTCGCCAACCGGCAGATCCTTGCGCACCTCGCGCGCCGCGTGTTCACGCACCACTTCCGGCAGTCGCAGCTCGAAACACTGTTCGATGTCTCGCACAACACCTGCAAGGCCGAGCGCCACAAGGTCGATGGCCGCGAGCGTCTGCTGTACGTGCACCGCAAGGGCGCCACACGCGCCTTCGGCCCGGGCCATCCGGGCCTGCCCGCGCGCTATCGCGAAGTGGGCCAGCCGGTCATCATCGGCGGCAGCATGGGCACCGGCTCGTACATCCTCGCCGGCACGGCCGAGAGCGAGAACCGCGCGTGGAGTTCGGCCAGCCATGGCGCCGGCCGTGCGATGAGTCGCAACCAGGCGCTGCGCCGCTGGCGCGGGCGCGCGGTGGTCGATGATCTGGATGCGAAAGGGATTCTCATCCGCTCGCACTCGATGCGCGGCGTCGCCGAAGAGGCGCCGGGCGCCTACAAGGACATCGAGGAGGTCGCCGCAGCGACCGAGCGCGCGGGTCTCGCGAAGCGTGTCGCTGAACTGCGGCCGCTGGTCTGCGTCAAAGGCTGACGCGGGGCGCGGCACACCGCGTGGCCGAAGTCGCGGTGCGCCACGCAGTCGGCCACCTACTTGACCTGAATGCTCTTCAGGTACTCGAGCATCGCGGCGATCTCCGCGGCGACATAAGACTCGGGCGCAGCCGCGGGCTTGACGCCCGCCATCGCTTCGTGGCGGAAGTCACTGCCCCAGACGGGCATCTGGCGCGTCATGTCGAACTTCGCGGGCCGTCCGTCGATCTTCTGCCATGCAAGTTCCGTCGGGAACGCACCGCCGTTGCGTTTGGCATAGGTAGTGAGGTCGGGCACCTTCATGCTGAGTTCCTGGGCAGAAGGCCCGCCGCCCTTGCCCGTCTTGCCATGGCAGGTGGCGCATCGGGCCTCGAACTGGGCCTTGCCGAAGGCCAACCCCTTGGTCGCTTCACCAGCGGCGAAAGCAGTGGTGGCGGCAGCGATCCCAAAGGCTCCTGCCAGGATGATTGCCAGCGGTCTTGTGTACATACAACTTCCTTTGCTGATTGGGTGCCCGCAGCCGGGGTCAAACCGAAACACCGCTTCCCGCCAACCAGGCACGCTCGCGTTGCGTAAACAACAACCCTTTGTTCAATCTCGCCGGCGTTCTCCGCTTCACATTGACCGAAGGCAAGGCTTCGGCTGGACGCGTGGCACCTGAAGCACCGCCGCGGAAGTCGTGCAGAACCGATCGCTCGACCGCTTACAGGATTGAGCGGCGTCAAGGTCGGCGCTTTTCTCGGCACCGGCCACTTGCACCGCGCCCAAGAATCTGTCCGTGGGCAAAGGCGGGGTGTGCAGGTCGAAGAGGCGTCATCATGTTGCTGCTCAATCTCATGCTCGTCACGGTGTTCGTGATTCTGTTGGCCATTTCCGTGGGCGAGGTCGTCGACGCTCATCGCGCGAAGCCGCAGCCCGCCGGGCAGAATCGCCCACAGACCTGATCGCCCTCGCGTTCTAACCCGTTAAAGCAGGCCTGGCAGTGACCGTCGCCGTTTCGGCCGACGCTGCGCCCTACTGTTCCCAACGCATCGCCGCCAGCCGTGCCATGAAGCGCGGCAGGTCGGCGGCCGGCAGGTGGTCGATGCCGGCGGCACCGACGCGGCCGCCACCGCCGAACTCGCGCGCCAGGACGTCGGCGCCAAAAGGAGAAGCGATCGGTGCCCGGATGCTGACCGAGTAGGCGGCGCTGGCGAGTTCCTTCAGCACGGCGTGGGCACGCTGCGGGTCGCGCAGCGCCAGCTCATTCGCAAACGGACCCGAGACGCGGCGGCTCCACGGCGCGTCGGGCAGCACGATCACGACGCTGTGCTCGTCCCGGTGCCGCGGTGCCACTGCGCGCGCGCGGTCGAGGTCGGCCCGGCGCAGTGCGTCCAGTTCGCGCACGATCGGTGCCTGCGCGATGGCCTCGAACGGGTCGTCGTACTGCGCGAGCCAGCGGTACAGCGCCGCCGGGTGGATGCGCACATCGGCCTCGCTGTCGCCGTAGGCGTTGTAGTTCACCGCCTCGCCGAGCATGCGCAGCTGCGCGCGCTGAGGCGGCGACAACGGCACCGCGTCCGCCAGCCGCTCCGCGCTCGCCGCGAGGTTGTCGCCGTAAGCGGCCGCGATGGCCCACAGCCGAAAGTGCCCCTTCAGGTGCCGGTCGACCAGCAGGCTGGTGCAGGTCTCCGGATCGGTGTCGATGTGGGGCGCGAAGCCATCGTGCAGCGGGATGCGCCCCGGCGCGTGATGGTCGAACCACGTGACGACGGCTCCGGCTGCGAGCAGCCGCTCCAGCGCCGCGTTGTTGCGGCTGATCGCGATGTCGAACACGGCGACCTGGTCATCGGCCCCGGCCTCGACTCGCGACAGCAGTTCGATGTCGCGCTTGATGCCGGTGACGACGATCGAATCCTGCGGATGCGCGAGCCGCCACTGGCGCAGTGCGAACAGGCCATCGGCGTCGCCGTTGCAGACATCGAAGCACGCCATTGCCCGCTCTCTACATCTCCATCTCGCCGGGGTGGACGCGTTCGGATTTTTCCTCGATCTCGGTCATCGTCGCCTCGGTCAGCAGCAGCACGCTGGCGACCGAGACCGCGTTCTCGAGCCCGACCCGCACGACCTTGGTCGGGTCGATGATGCCGGTCTCGACCAGGTCCACATACTGGTTGCGCGACGCGTCGAAGCCGAAGTTGCCGCTGCCTTCCAGCATCTTCGCGACCACGACACCACCGTCGACGGCGGAGTTCTCGGCGATCTGCCGCGCCGGCGCTTCGAGCGCACGCTTCAGGATCTGCACTCCGGTACGTTCGTCGCCACTCGCCTGCGCTTCCTCGTCAGCCACCGCCTGCACACAGCGCAGCAGCGCCAGGCCGCCACCCGGAACGATGCCTTCGGCCACCGCGGCCTTGGTGGAGCTGATCGCATCGTCGAGCGCCTCGCGCTTGGCCTTGATCTCCGCTTCCGAGGGCGCGCCGACGCGGATGACCGCGACGCCGCCGGCAAGCTTGGCGAGCCGCTCCTGCAGCTTCTCCTTGTCGTAGGTGCTCGTGGCCTTCTCCATCTCGAGCCGGATCTGCTTGATGCGACCGTCGATCGCCGCACGCGCGCCGGCGCCGCCAATGATCGTCGTCGTGTCCTTGTCCGCCACCACACGGCGCGCCTTGCCGAGCTGCTCGAGCGTCATGCTTTCGAGCTTCATGCCGGCTTCTTCCGACAGCACCTGACCGCCCGTCAGCACGGCCATGTCCTGCAGCATCGCTTTCCTGCGATCACCGAAGCCCGGCGCCTTCACTGCGCAACTTTTGAGGATGCCGCGGATCTGGTTGACGATCAGCGCGGCGAGCGCTTCGCCCTCCACTTCCTCGGCCACCACCAGCAGCGGGCGGCCGGCCTTCGCCACCTGATCGAGCAGCGGCAGGAAGTCCGCCAGATTGCCGATCTTGCGTTCGGAGAGCAGCACGACAACGTCCTCGAGCACCGCCTCCATCTTCTCCGCGTTGGTGATGAAGTAGGGCGACTGGAAGCCGCGGTCGAACTGCATGCCTTCGACCACGTCGAGCGTGGTGTCCGTCGTGCGCGATTCCTCGACGGTGATGACGCCTTCACCTCCTACCTTCTCCATCGCTTCGGCGACGAGTTCGCCGATCGCCGGATCGTTGTGGGCCGAGATCGTCGCGACCTGCGCCTTCTCCTTGCGCACCGCCACCGGACGCGACAGCGCCTTCAATGCCTCCACGGCGCGCTTGCAGGCGCGATCCAGGCCACGCTTGATGTCGATCGCGCTCGCACCCGCCACCACATTGCGCACGCCGTCGGCGAACATCGCGTGCGCCAGCACCGTCGAGGTGCTGGTGCCGTCGCCGACCGCATCGCCGGTTCTCTCGGCCGCCTGGCGCAGCATCTGTGCGCCGAGGTTCTCCTCCGCGTCCTTCAGGTCGAACTCCTTGGCAATCGTCACGCCGTCGTTGCAGACGATTGGCGTGCCCCACTTTTTCTGGATCAGCACCGACTTCGACTTCGGGCCTAGCGTGATGCGAACGGCATCAGCCAGCTGGGTGGCGCCGCGCACCACTTTCTCGCGCGCGGCCGAACGGAACAGGACCTGTTTGTGTGCCATGTCTTCACTCCTGGGGCCGGGGTCGGACCCCGATCCCCTCGCCGCGCGGTCCAACAAGTGCCCGGCGCCGCACGCCGGGCTCTCCGCCTCACTTCACCTGGATCGTCTTCATGTACTCGACGATGGCGGCGATCTCGGCGGCCACGTAACTCTCGGGCTTGGCCTTTGCGTCGACGTTGGCGATAGCCTCGTGACGGAAGTCACGCCCCCACACCGGCATGTTGCGCTCGGTGTCGAAACTCACGGGCCGGCCGTCGATCTTCATCCACGCCAGTTCGACCGGGAACTTTCCACCATTGCGCTTCGCATACGTGGTGAGGTCGGGAACGGTCGTGCCGATCTGCTTGGCGACCGGTCCATTGCCTTTGCCGCTAACGCCGTGGCACGACGCGCAGCGCGCGTTGAACTGATCCTTGCCGAATGCCGCTTTCGGCGGGTCCGCGGCGAGCGTGGCCGATGCGAGTCCAAAGGCTCCGGCAACGAGGACGGCGAGTGTTCTGGCGGACATACGATCTCCTTCATCGAATGCCTGCCAGCCGGCTTTGACCGACGCAACGCATACCAGCACCCCGGCAGGCTGCCGTTGCGCCTTGCTTACTGTGTTCAATGTGGCCTGCGTTTCCGACCCGGTATTGACCGAAGGCAATGCCAGCGGACCGGGCACCCGCTCTAAAGAAGATGTATGCATCCCCTCTTCGAGCCGCGGCTGGTCAACGACGCCTTCGGCGACCCCGGCCTGTATGTCGATTTCCGCGACGAGCGGCGCGCACTGCTGTTTGACTTTGGCGATGTATCCGGCCTGCCGCCGCGCAAGCTGCTGCGGATCTCGGACATCTTCATCAGCCACACGCATGTCGACCATTTCGCGGGATTCGATCACTGGCTGCGCGTGGTGCTCGGACGCAAGGAGCACGCCACGCTGACCGGCGGGCCGGGCTTCATCGAACGCGTTGAACACAAGCTCGCCGCCTACACCTGGAACGTCGTGCACCGCTACGAAGTGCCGCTGACGATCACGGTGCGCGAGTTGACACCCGACGGAGCGGGTCGCCAGGCGCTGTTCCGCAGCCGCAACCGCTTCACGCGCGAGGACGGTGAAGCGTGGATGGCGCAGGGTGACGTGCTTCACTCCGAGGAAGGCTTCCGCGTGCGCGGCCGCTTCCTCGACCACGACATACCGTGCCTCGCCTTCGCGCTGGAAGAGGCGACGCACGTCAATGTTTGGAAGAACCGCCTTGCCGAGTGGGGGCTGGCGACCGGCCACTGGCTGCGCGAGGCAAGGCGCGCACTCGCCGCCGGCGCCCCCGACGACACGCCGATCGCGATCCGCTGGCAGGACGGCGCCGGAGAACACGCGCTTTCCCGCACCCTCGGCGAGCTGCGCCCAGCCTTCGATCTGGTCGCCGGGCGCCGTATCGGTTACGTCACTGACATCCGCTACACCGAGGCCAACGTGCGCGCGCTCGAGGCACTGCTGGCCGGGGTCGACCTGCTCTACATCGAGGCCGTGTTCATGGAGGCGGAAGCCGACCATGCAGCGCGCAAGAACCACCTGACCGCACGGCAGGCGGGCACGATCGCGCGGCGTGTCGGCGCACACGCCGTGGTGCCGCTGCACTTCTCGCCGCGCTACGAGGGTCGGGCGGCCGAACTGATCGCCGAACTGCAGGCGGCCTGGCATGGCGCCGGAGAGTCCATGCCGGCCGCGGCACAGTAGTCAGCGTCCGACGCGCTCCGTTGCCAGCCCGGAGGCGAGCAGCACCGGGTGCGCCGGAAACCAGATGTCGTCGTTGGCGGTCGCTGCGCCGATTGCGAGAACGTGAGCATCGACGCCGCGTGCGGCCATGAACGCGTCACTGCGCCGATTCGCCTCATCCACATGCTTTGCGCTGACGCCACTCCCGCCAGCGCTGTGCAGTCCGAGGCGCGCGGCCGGGCCAATCAGCCGCCGGTTGCCACCCACGAACGCCGTCACGCATGCACTGCTGCACTCACCGGTCACCAGCGTGTCCAGGTTGCGGTCGACGAGTAGCCGGCCGAGCGCGAGACCTTCCGCGACGCGACCGCCCCGGCTTTCGAGCCGCACGGTGCGAACCGTCGGGTGGGCCGCAAGAGCCTCGCGCACGACGCGCATCGTGCCGAACTCGAAGGCGCCTTGCACGGCGAGCAAACCACCCGGCTCCAGCGTGACCGCGGCGGGCTGCAGATCGCCCGACAGCGTCGCTTTCACGTCCGGCCACACGTGGCGCGCCGAGTTGATCCAGAAGAGTCCCACCCAGATGAAGGCGCCGTAACCGACCACCCCGGTGAGGAGAGCGACGAGCATCGAGCCGCCCTTGTCCACACTGCGAATGGCGGCGCGCTGCACGCCCATGCCCCACCAGATGACACCCACGATCAGGAGCGCGACTTCGAACAGCCATAGCAACGCGGCGACCCAGGGCGCCTCGGTATAAGGAAACAGGCGACCGGTGAGTCGCACCGCCTCCACGACGCCCCAGACCAGCGCGGCACTGACGATGACAGCCGCCGCCAACGGAAGCTCGCCACGCCAGTGCAGGCGGAAGTAGCCGATGCGAGGTCCACGCCGAGACTCGGGCGTCGACGCGCGCGTCATCGCAGCGCGCTGCGCGCGCGGAGACGGCGGGTGCGGGGGAGGGACGGCGGCGCTCACAACCGGCGCAGGATCCGACGAACCGCGGCCGGCGACAAGTCGGTTGTTTGGCTGGTGCGGTTGTCGCCGATCAAGGCAGTCTGGCCGTTCCTTCCTAGCTTGATGCATGTAGGCATGGCCGCATTGCGGCCAGCTTCGGGCCGTCGAGAGATGCGCCCGGTGGTCAGGGATGCGTCTCTCATCGCCCTTTCCGGATGGGAGAACCGTATGACTGCACCCAGGACTTTCGGCTCGTTCAGGCGCCTGTCGATGGCTGTCACGATCGCGGCGCTGGCCGCGGCGTGCGGCGGCGGCGGAGGTGATGGCGGCAGTGCCCCCGCTCCCGCTCCGATCCCGATCACCGATCCGCTGCAGCCGTTGCTGACCGGGCCGGGGGACCCGCAGAACTATGTCCCGACCGGTGGCTTCGACAGCTGGACCTACAACTCGGCGACGTCCGCGATGGGGACCACGCAGTACGAACTGGCCTCCGTGTCGATTGCCGGCAACAAGACCGTGCTCGGTGTCTCCACGACGGTGTTCGCCGAGCGGCTCTTCGGTGACGCGCCGGCCACGCCCGCCTATGAGATGTATTACCGCAAGCTTCCTGGTGGGGTCGCCTTCTACGGCAACAACGATGCGACCGACACCCTCACGGCGGGAGTCATTCCCTATGTCGAGCTGCTGTTCCCGGTGGCCGCCGGCCCCGTTTCCTCGCTCACCAAGACGGGCCTGGACTTCGGCATGGACCTTGACGGCGACGGCAAGAACGAGACCGTCGATGCGACGCAGACGATCAGCATCATGGGCTTCGAGTCGGTCACCGTGCCCGCGGGCACCTTCCCGGCGGCCGCCAGACGCCTCGCGACGATCACTGCGAACGCGAAGTTGACATCCAACGGCCAGGTCATCCCGGTCACCACGAACGAAACCACGTGGATCGCCCCGGGCGCAGGCGTCATCCGGCGCCATACGGTGGGTTCCTCGCAAGGCTCGACGATCCTCACAAACACCATCGAGGCACGCGGCTTCCATGTCGGTGGTGTGCGCAAAGGCATGAGCAATCCCGAGGAGGTGATGGGCCCCACCTTTGGCGTGCTGACACAGACCAACGTGGGCGATCCACCCGATCCGGTCGACACGCCGGCTGCGGCGTCGAGCGGCACGACCTTTCTCGTGCTCGGAAAGAACTACACCTATGACGCGCTGACCAACAAGTGGCTGCTGCGCCGCATGGGGTATCTGCGCCTGCCCGACGGGCCGAACGCGTCGCTGCCGTCCATCATCGATATCGGCCCTCCGGTGCTCTCGAACGACACGCGCGAAACCCTGTCGCTCGCCTTCGGCGCGGGCACCTATCTCGCCGTGTTCGAGCAGCGCAATCCGATCGCGCCAAGCATCACCGGCACCACGGAGCCGTCGATCGTCGCGCATCGCATCTCGGCGAACGGTGTGCTGACCGACGCGTCGCCGCTCGTGCTATTGCCACAGGGTATCGCGCCCATGGCGCCGGGCGTGACGTCGCGGCACCCGTCCGTTGCCTACGGCGGCGGCGCCTTCCTGGTGATCTACTACGGTGGACCGGCGACGTCCTCGTCGACTTTTATCGAAGGACGCTTCGTCGCACCCGACGCAACGCTGGGCACGCCGTTCCGCATCTCGCCGGACTTCAGCTACAGCGCGATCACACCGAACGTTGTCTTCGACGGCACGAACTTCATCGTCGCCTACGGTGACGCCACCGGATGGAAGCTCGCCCGCGTGACGCCAGCCGGCATGGTGCTCGATGCAACCGGCGTCGTCGTGCAGATTCCTGCCGGCCGCATCCACATGGCGGCGAGCGGCAGCGGCGTGCTGATCGCCTGGATCACGAGCGACGGCTTCGTTTACGCGCGCCGCTTCGCGCCCGACCTCACTGTGCTCGATGGCGGGCCGATCAACGTAGCCGGCACGGCCGGCACACGGGCGGCGGTGACGACCACTTACTTCGATGGTGAGTTTGTGGTCGCGTGGTCGCAACCGCTGGGGCCGATGAACTCGAGGCAGTGGGTGATCTACCTGCAGCGCGTCGGGCCGGACGGATCGGTGCGCGGCCTGACGCCGCCGCCGAATGCACTGCCGGGGGTTTACGCGTCGCTGGCTTCGTCGATACCGCCGGTTCCGTCGAACAACTACGTCGGCGGCTACGCCCTGCCCGCATTCGGTTCCAGCGCCAGCGCTGGAATACTGGTGTACGTCAGCGGCACATCGAATGGAATGTCAGTCAGCGAGCGCGCCTCGGGCATTCAGGGCGTGTGGGTCCATCCCTTTGCACGCTAATTGGCTCGAAGCACGCAGGCCGCCGGGCGTCACTCCCGGCGGTCGTCAGGCTGTTTCTCGCGCGCGAGAGTGCACTTCTTCCGGCGCAGTCGAGTTCTTCAGCATCGCCAGCGAATGCTCGGCGCGATAGAGCTGCGACTTGATCGTCACAACCCGCTCGGGCACGTGACGGCGCGCCAGGGAGAGCGCGTCGCCGAGCCGCTCGACGGCGTGCGGCAGCAGTGCCGGCTTTTCGCGTTCAGCCAGCGTCAGCAGCGTGCTGCCGTACATGTAGTTGAGCTTGGCACGTTCGATCGGATCGACACCGAAGGCGCCGTTGCCGGACCCGACCTCGCGCTCGTGACGGAGCAGTTCAGCCAGCTGCTCGCACATCTGCGCGAGCGTCTCGGCCATGACGGCGGCAGAACGGCGCGGCCAGTTCCAGAGCGCCTCGTCGTCGCGGGCGATCAGTTCGGCATGAAAGGCATGTAGTTCAGAGCTCATGCAGCGTTGTCCTGCTCCGTTGCCACGGCCCCTGCCCGGCATCCTGCGCAACGATGGGGCCGCAGTGCTGCTTGATGATGACGGCGGAAGCGAGGGTAACTACGGAGCCGCGACTGCGCATCCCCAATATGCGATCGCGAAAGGTCGATTCACGATGCGGTCGCTGCAGCGCGGCGCACGCGGCGTCCATCGCAGCGCACAACACACCGGGGATCGCGGGCCTCACGGCTATGCTCGCGCCCACTCGCAGCGGCTTGGCACCGCCGAAGCACACACAGGAGAGGGAATCGATGTCCTTGCCACCCATGCTGCGCGACGGCCTGCGCCTGCCGGTCATTGGCGCACCCATGTTTATCGTCTCCGGACCGGAACTGGTCATCGCGCAGTGCAAGGCGGGCATCGTCGGCAGCTTTCCTGCGCTGAATGCTAGGCCGCAGGAGACCCTCGCCACATGGCTCGATCGCATAAGCAAAGAACTCGCGGAGCACCGGGCGCAGCACCCGAACGCAAAGGTGGCGCCCTACGCGGTGAACCAGATCGTGCACACGAGCAACACGCGCCTGCAGCATGACCTCGACCTCTGCGTGAAGCACCGCGTGCCGATGATGATCACCAGCCTGCGCGCGCCCGACGCCGTGGTCGAGGCCGCGCACAGTTACGGCGGCCTCGTGTTCCATGACGTCACGACGATCAAGCACGCCCAGCGCGCGCTGCAGGCCGGCGTCGATGGACTGATCCTCGTCTGCACCGGCGCCGGCGGCCACGCCGGGCGGCTCTCTCCGTTTGCCCTGGTGCCCGAAGTACGCGCCTTCTACGACGGCACGATCATCCTTTCCGGCAGCATCGCCAGCGGCGGTGCCATCCTCGCCGCGCAGGCGCTCGGCGCCGACCTCGCCTACATCGGCACGCGCTTCATCGCGAGCGAAGAGGCCAATGCGCCTGCGGCCTACAAGCAGATGATCATCGACAGCCGTGCCGAAGACATCGTCTACACCAGCCTCTTTACCGGCGTGCACGGCAACTACCTGAAGGGCAGCGTCGTCAACGCCGGCATGGATCCCGACAACCTGCCCGAGGGTGACAAGTCCAAGATGGACTTTGGCTCCGGCAGCGCCAAGGCGAAGGCCTGGCGCGACATCTGGGGCGCAGGACAGGGCGTGGGGCAGATGAGCGATGCGCCGTCGGCACGCGTGATCGTTGACCGGCTCGAAGCGGAGTACCGCGCGGCGCGTGCCCGGGTCGCCGCGCCCTAACCGCGCGGCCGCGGAAACTGCACGACGCGCCAGACGCGTCGCCGCCATTCCTCCGGCGTAAAGGCGGCGTCTACATCACCGCTGAGGTTCGTGGCCAGCACCACCGGACCCTCGTAGCGCGCGATCCGCTGCAACAGATAGTTGACCGCGGCATTCGCGTAGCGGTCATGCGCGTCCTTGACGTCGCTGCGCTTGCCGAGCAGCAGGTCCGCCTCGTCCAGGAAGAGGATCGCGCCCGCCCGCTCGGCGCGTTCGAAGATCGCGTCCAGGTGCTGCTCGGTTTCGCCGAGATACTTGCTCACGACCTGCGCCAGGTCCACGCGCAGGATGTCGAGCGCCAGCGCGTGCGCCAGCACGTGCGCGGCCAGCGTCTTGCCGGTGCCGCGTGCACCCTGCAGCAGTGCCACGACGCCGCCCAGGCGTGCCGCCGCGTCTTCACGGCCGGCGGGGCCGGCGCTTCCCGACGCGACTGACAACCCGAGCGCCGCCAGCAGATCCTGCGCAACGGCCGGCAGGGCAATCGGCTCGCTCGCCAGAGCCGGCGATTCCGAGGGCTGCGCTGCCTGTGCGAGCGACTGATCCTCCACGCCGCTCGCGGCAAGCCACTGCTCGACCGCCTGCACCAGTTCGTCATCGCCGGACGAGCCGCCCGATCCGACCTGTGCCACCGGGCCAGGATCGTCTGCATGCGCGGCCAGCCAGTGGAGCACCTCGCGGCCCGCCTCGGCCTGCGCCCGGTAACGCGCGATGTTGCGTGCGCCGCCGAGATGGTTCTGGTTGACGTGTTCGATCACCTGCCACATGTCGTGCGCGCCAAAGGCCGACCTCAGCTCGCGATCGTCCAGCAGGTCGACCATCTGCTGCACCTGCAGCGCCAGCTCGCGCGCGGCGAACTGCACGACCCCGCCGCCGTGCGCGGAGGCGTTGGCTGCCAGCGCGCGCGCCGCCGCACGCACATGGGCGTTGGACTGTGTGGCCGGCGCGACGAGTCCTGCCTTGCCGTGCTGGCGCGCGAACATCGAGACTGCGACCACAAAGCGCAGCCAGAGCGACAGGAATTCGCGGTTCGGCTCGCCGCCACCCTGCCCGCCGACCACGCCCAGCACCTGCGTATAGAACGCCGCGCGATCCCGCGCCGGCATCCGCTCGCCCGGCCGCGCGACGTGGAACAGGGCCTCGGCAAGTCGGCCCTGCCCCAGCGGCAGCAAGCCCTGCCTGAAGAGCTCCGCGATCCGCTCCAGCACCCGAAAGGCGCCCATCTGGTCGAGCATGTAGGCGACATAGATCGCCTCCACCGCCCGCACGTTGTCGGCGACGACTTCAACGTCCGCTTCGTCTTTGAGTTCCGGTCGTCCCGTCTTCATCGCGCCCCCGTGTCCACGCATGGTGCGCGCCGCGGGCCGCGCCGTCACTCGCCCGGGTAAGTGAGGCCGCCGTGAGACTTCATTCAGGATTCATACCAACCCGGGCGCTGGCATGATCCCGGTTGCGAGGTGAACCTTGCGCAACCGATACGGTTCTCGATGCGATTTGAAGGGAAGCTGGAGAAGTGGAATGACGACCGCGGCTTCGGGTTCATTACCCCGCTGCGCGGCGGCGACCCCGTCTTTGTCCACGTCTCTGCCTTCCAGGCGGATGGACGGCGCCCGAGGATTGGGGAGGTACTGTCGTTCGAGGTCGAGCCCGCGGGCGACGGCAAGCGCCGCGCGGTCAATGTGCAGCGGGCCGGGCACAAGCAATTGCGCACTACGCACACGCCTGAACCTCGCCACACCGGCCAGGGCGCTCGACCTTCGTGGCTCGGCCTGGTCGTCGCTGCCGCGCTCATCGTGGCGGGTGTGTACGCGTACTCCAACTACTCGGGCGGCAAGTCACGTCCTGTCGTGACGGACAGCGTACCCGCCACTCCGGCGCTGCAGTCAGCGCCACCCAAGCAGACTTTCCGCTGCGATGGCCGGACGCACTGCGCGCAGATGACGTCCTGCGAGGAAGCCAAGTACTTTCTTGCGAACTGCCCGGGCGTGAAGATGGACGGGAACGGCGACGGCATCCCTTGCGAGCAGCAGTGGTGCGGTCAAGGCTTGGGCCGCTGAGGGCAGGCTCGCCGCGCACACCGGCGCTCGGCAGAGCTTGTGCAACCTGTCCGATAATTGCCTCAGAGAAGCCAGCAGAGGCAGGCCATGAACACACCCACCAAGTACGTCCTCGACGAGTCCCGCATGCCGCGGTCCTGGTACAACATCCAGGCCGACCTGCCCAAGGCGCTGCCGCCGGTGCTGCATCCGGGCACGCTCAAGCCGATCGGGCCGGACGACCTGGCGCCGCTCTTCCCGATGGACCTGATCCTGCAGGAGGTGAGCACCGAGCGCGAGATCGAGATTCCGCAGCAGGTCCGCGAGATCTATCGCCTCTGGCGGCCCGCGCCGCTGTATCGCGCGCATCGCCTCGAGAAGGCACTCGGCACGCCCGCCAAGATCTTCTACAAGTACGAGGGCGTGAGCCCGGCTGGCAGCCACAAGCCGAACACCGCCGTGCCGCAGGCGTTCTACAACTGGGCGTGTGGCATCAAGCGGCTCACGACCGAAACCGGCGCGGGCCAGTGGGGCACGTCGCTCGCTTTCGCCGGGTCGCTCTTCGGCATCGAGGTGCTGATCTTCCAGGTGCGCGTGTCATATGACCAGAAGCCGTACCGCCGCGCGGTCATGGAAACCTACGGCGCGCGCTGCCTGCCTTCACCTTCGAACGAGACTGAGTACGGTCGCCGCGTGCTGGCTGAACGGCCCGATCACCCGGGCAGCCTCGGCATCGCCATCTCGGAAGCCGTGGAGCTCGCCGCGCAGCGCGAAGACACCAAGTACGCGCTGGGCTCGGTGCTCAACCACGTGCTGATGCACCAGACCGTCATCGGGCTCGAATCGATCGAGCAGATGCAGATGGCCAACGAGTGGCCCGATGTCGTCGTCGGTTGCACCGGCGGCGGCTCGAATTTCGCCGGGATCGCATTTCCGTACATCGGCCACGGCCTGCGCGGCGGCAAGAGCCCGCGCATCGTCGCCGTCGAGCCGGCAGCGTGCCCGTCGCTGACGCGCGGCCGCTATGCGTACGACTTCGGCGACACCGGCCATATGACGCCGCTCACCAAGATGCATACGCTCGGTTCGAGCTTCACGCCGCCCGGTTTTCACGCCGGCGGACTGCGTTACCACGGCATGGCACCGCTCGTGTCGCATCTGAGGCAGCTCGGCAAGATCGAGGCCACCGCCTACACGCAGAACGAGTGCTTCGCCGCCGGGGTGCTGTTCGCGCGCGCCGAAGGCATCGTGCCGGCGCCTGAGGCCAATCACGCGGTCAAGGGCGCGATCGAGGAAGCGCTGCGCTGCCAGCGCGAAGGCCACAGCGAGACGATCCTCTTCAACCTTTGCGGCCACGGCCACTTCGACATGAGCGCCTACCAGAAGTACTTCGCGGGCGAGCTCAGGGACGAGAGCTACGACGAGAAGGAACTCGCGATGGCGCTGGCCGGGCTGCCGAGCGTGCCCGAGCCGGCCTGAACTTCGTCGCGCGCCGCGTGCGCGCGGCGCGCGTTCGGGCCGGTTCCGGTGTGCGCGTGGCCCCTCAGTTCAGGTCGGAGAACGTCACGCTGTAGTTCGTGCTCGGGTTGCGCGAGGCGTCCGAGCAGGTGAACGTCGATGTCATGTCGTCGAACGGGTACGTGTAGCAGGTCGGGCAGGCCTGCTTGAGCCAGGTGATCGTCGGCAGCACGTAATCGATCCAGTTGGCGTTGGCCGACTGCACCGGCTGCGTCGGCCGCGTGAGGTTGAGCCCGGCGTTGCCGGCCGGATTCTGCAGCGGCGCCGGAGACTCGGTCGCGCCCCACATCACGCCGCCGCACGCGAGTGCCAGCGGCTGAACCGGAAAGGCGGGTACTGAACTTGCCGTGCCGTTCGGGATATAAGCGCTGTAGGTCCCATTGATGCAGAGCTGCAGGTCGCCGACGCTGACCATGCCGGCGGTGCCGTAGGACCACTTCGTGCCGAAGGAGAACGGCGCCTCGTTCTTGCTGGTCGCATTGAAGCCCCAGATCGCGTCCACCGTCAGCCAGCCGACCGGCTTGCCGCAGGTCCGCGTGGCGTATGTGAAGCTGGCCCCAGTGACCACGTCCGACATCGCGTAGCCACACTTCGTGTTGACACCGTCGTCGCAGTTAATGTCCTGCGTGCAGGTCTGCGGCGCCTTCGCGCTCGTCTGGACGGCGACCAGCCGGTAGTAGCTCGACGGGTCGCCCGTCGTCGTGACGCCCGGCGGAAACGAGGCGCTGGTCGGCGTCATCGTCCACGGCGCGGCAGGCAGACCGGCGGCATTGCCCGGGAAGCCGCCGTTCTGCGCGGTCCGGCTGCCGGCCACACCGCAGGTGTAGGCATCCGTGGCCGACACGGCGACGTTGCTCGGCCCGAACTCGGTGGCGAAATTGGCGCCGTTGATGATCGAGACATCGTAGTAGTCCGGGCCGGGGTACGCCACGAACGTGACCTCAGCCAGCGTGTTCGTGCCGGGTGAAGGTCCGGTGCCGGGTCCGCACACGAGGCCACCCGCCGAGCCCTTGCAGGTGGCGTTCTCGCACTGGCCCGTGGTCGGGTCGCAGCCGGTGCGTGCGTAGAAGTTGCCGGACCAGATCACCCCGCCGCCACTCGGCGCAATGCTGGAGGCGGAGATCTCGAGCACGGTGGTCGTCGTGGACTTCGCGGCCAGCGTGTAGCCGTTGTCGGTGCGATCTGGTCGTAGTAGCAGTAGTACGGCGTCTTGCTGAGGTCGCTGCTCGGTGACGCACCGCCCTGCATGCAGGTGGTGCCGATTGGACAGGCCGCGAGCGGGTTCGATGGACCGCAGGTCGACCCCGCGCCCGGCTTCAGGTTGGCGGTCGTCTGGCCCGGTGTCACGAACGGAGTTGTCGCGCTCGTCCACGAGGACGCCGCCCCGCCGGTGATGCCGACGTGGATCGTCTGCGACGAGTTGTTGGAGAACGTGACCGCGCGCCGCGTCGCTTCCGGGGCGACTGCGCCCAGTACCAGCGGCGCGACGCTGTAGGTCTGCTGCGCGGTCGAGGTGGCCGTCGCGCTGACGGTGACGCTGCCAGTCGTGGCCTGGCCCACGAGTCCGAAGCCGCAGCTCAACGCATTGCTCGTCTGCCCCTTGCCGACGAAGGTCAGCATGCAGGTCTGCGTCGCCGACGTGTTCAGCGTCGTATTGTTGCCCGGCGCGTAGCTGTAGAACGCGATCCCGCTGCCCTGCAGGTTCAGCGTGACAGTGACGGTGTCCGGACGTCGTCGGATTGTTCCAGTTGACGAACAGCGGTGCCTTCATGCCGTTTGGAACGTTGTTGCCCGACTGCGTGCTGAGGCTGATCGTGCCGTTCGCCGGCGCCGCTGCGGGCGCCGCGTTGACCGTGATGCTGCTGTAGGCGGAGTACTGCGCAGCGCTCGCGCCGACGACGATCGTCGCGGCGGCCGCGGTCGGCAATGTTGCCGTCGTGCTGCACTCCGGCGCAGTCGTTGTCACGCTGCACTGGGCCGGATTGAACGTGACGCCGGCGGTCGAACTGGTGAACGTGATGACCGCACCTGCCCCGGCATCGACGCCCGAGCTGCCGATGAGCCTGGCCTTCAACGGGAGCGTGTAGGGCGCGGCACCGGTCGCGGCAAACCCCGCACTGACAGGTGAAGTCGAGACGTACGAACCCGGCGCATTGGCGACGGCAAGCGTCCCGTAATTGACCGCGGTGCCTACGCTTCCGGTCAGGCGGACTTCGGGCATGCCGTCTGCCTGGGCCGTCACTGAAACGGCCCCCAGCGCCTTGCCGTTCACCTTGAGCAGGCACTGCTTCGAGGCCGGGGAGGTGCCCGACAGCGTGCACGTGGCGGGCGAGACGTCGGCGATCGACGAGTCGGTGGTAGCAATCCGCACCCGCTGGCCGACGACCGCGTCCGCGTTCTCGAGCGACAGCAGCACTTCCTGCATGCTGCCCTGCTTGATGGCGAGCGGCGTCGCGGGCGCGAAGACGAGCGCGGCGGAACTGCCGCCTGCCGGCGCCGGACTCGGTGTCGGAGTGGATGACGAGGAGCCGCCGCAGGCAGCGAGCAGTGTCGTGACGCAGGTTGCTGCGATCGCTGCGCAAGACTTCGCGCGGGTCGTGACGTTCATGGGGCGGGTTCTCCGACAGGATCGGGATAGGTGATGGCGCCGCCGGACGTGCGCGGCGCAGTGCACTATGCGGTGGCTCTGCCAGTGACGAACGACCGAATACACCGCGAAATGCCGCCGAGATCGGGCATCAAGCGGTCCCGTCTGGAGTTAAGCGCCTTTGATTGCTTAATTCGGCCCGAGGCCTGCTTGCAACAAACTCGTTCGACGGCTCTATCTCCAATGACGCCGCGGATGACGCCACACCGAACCGCATGGCGCGCGTGGACGACAGTGCCTCTGCACGCGGCGGCCGCGCTGGCAAGCGACGGCCGAGCGGGCTGCATCGCCGCCCATGCGCCGCACGCAGCAGACAGAAGCGAAGCGGTACAGTGGACGCCTGATCCCGGCGCACGAAAAGACCGTCCATGACCCTGACCCACATCCTCGTCGACTTCGAGAACGTCCAGCCCAGCGCCGCCGACATCGGCCTTGTGCGCGGCGAGAACCTGCGGCTCACGATCTTTCGCGGGCCGGGGCAGATGAAGTACGCAGCCGACGTGGCGGAAGCCTGGCAGCCGCTGGGTGCGAACGTCACATTCGTCCGCTGCGCCAAGGCAGGACGCAACGCCTCGGACATGCACATCGCCTTCCATCTGGGCGAGCTGGTCGCGGGACAGGCGCGTCCCGGCGGCAAGGGCGCTCGCTTCGTCATCGTCTCGCGCGACACGGACTTCGATCCGCTGCTGCTGCACATCCGCAGCCAGGGCTTCGAGGCGACGCGGGTCGCGTCGATGAAGGCGGCGCTCGGGGGCAAGGGCGCGGAAGCCGCCGAAGCCAGGGCGCCGAAATCCCGCGCACCGCGCAGCGCACCGGCGCCGGCTGCCGCCGCCAAGGCCGCTGTCGCCAAGACACCGGCACGGAAGGCGGCCGCAAAGAAGACGCCCGCGGCGAAGAAGTCGGCACCGGCAAGAAAGGTGGCCGCGGCTCCTGCGGCCACCAAGGCGGCCAGCGCGCCGGACGCACTGGCCAAAGTCATCGAAAGCCTCAAGCGCATGGGCGAGAAGCGGCCCGGTAAGCGCAAGGGGCTGGAACGCCACATCGAGTCGCACCTCGGCCGCAACCTGGCACCGGGGCAGTTGCAGGCGCTGATGGAAGAGCTCGAGCGCGAGGACGTGGTGGCGATCAACGACAACAAGGTCGAGTACCGGCCAAAGGCGAAGAAGTAGCCGGGTTCGCGACCGCGCGTGGAGTCCTACTTCTTAGAAAGTTCTACCTTCAATCGGCGGTGTCTGACACGACGCATGGCGCCTGACGACACAGGAGCGAACATGTAAACGGTTAGCGCGGGTCCGCGCTGGTCGCAGGTTCGCCAATGAAGGAGGATGTATGGTCACGCGTCAAACCACAACGAAGCGCCGCACAGCCACGAAGCGTCGCGTTCCGCTCGCCACGACTGGCGCGCAACGCATGGAAGAGGCCAAGGTTCAATTCCATGTCGCCGAGCGCAAGCTGCAGAAGGCTGGCCGCGCTGCCGCCGTGACGGCAGAGGGCCGCATGGAAGCGGCGAAGACCCAGTTGCATGTCGCCGAGCGCAGGCTGAAGAAAGCCGGGCGCGCCGCCGCCACGTTTGCACGCAGCTACGTGCGCGAAATGAACGCTGCAGTGCAGGCTTCCCGCGAGCCAATGCATTCGCTCTGGCTCACGATGAAACGCACCAGCCGCCATATCGCCCGGGATGCGACGGAGGCATGGCGTGAAGTATTGCCATTGCTGCCGAAGACGATGAAGCCGGTCTCCGGCCGCATGGCTCGTCGTACGCCTGCGTAGTCTCTCGGCCGCACGCAACGCCACGCACTCTGGCTCGCGCCATCGCGCGGGCCGGCAGGGCGCGGCGTTGCGTTAATCGCTCTTGTGCCGTGAGCGGCACGGGGCTGCCCGCGTCGGTCGATCGATTCGTGGGCCGGCGGATACTGAGTCAGCACACTTCGGGCGCCGCGCAACTTTCCGCGCGGCGGTAAAGTGATCGCTGTGACCACGCGCAAGTTCGACCTCGTGCTGTACGGCGCCACCGGCTTCGTCGGGCGACGCGCCGCGACCTACCTGGCACAGCGCCGCGCGCGCCGGAAGCTGCGCTGGGCGATTGCCGGGCGCGACGCACGCAAGCTCGCCGCACTGGGACAGGAACTCGCGGCCGACCCTGCCGCGGTGACGTCGCCCGAGATCATCGTCGCCGAATGTCATGACGCGGCAGCCGTCGCCGCGCTGGCCGCGTCAGCGCGCATCGTGCTGTCGACGGCGGGGCCCTACGCGCTCTACGGCGACACCATCGTCGATGCCTGCGTGGTCCAACGCACGCATTACGCGGACATCACCGGCGAGACGAGCTGGGTTCGGCGCGTGATCGACCGCCATCATGAGCGCGCGGCGCGCGAAGGTACGCGCATCGTTCCGTTTTGCGGTTTCGATTCGGTGCCATCGGACCTCGGCACGCTGCTGCTGGTGCGGCACATCGAGAAGGCGTTCGGCGCACCGTGCGTCGCGGTGAAGGCGTACTTCCGGATGATGGGCGGGTTCAACGGCGGCACGCTCGCGACCAACGCCCTGCGCTTCGAGACGCGCGATGTCGAGACGGGACGCAATCCTTTCCTTCTGAATCCGCCAGGGCGCCACTCGGCGTCCGAACGGCAGAACAACGAGGACCCGCGTGGCGCCCGCTACGACACGGCGATCGGTGCCTGGGTCGCGCCCTTCGTCATGGGGCCGATCAACACCCGCGTGGTCCGGCGCAGCGCTGCACTGAACGCGGCGTATCGCACTCCGTACGGCCCGCGTTTTCGCTACCAGGAGTACACGAAGTTCGGCCCGCCGTTCGCGGCTGCCAAGGCCACGGCACTGGCTGCAGCGATGCGGGGGTTCGAGCGGGCCATGGAACTCGGAGCAGCGCGCCAGCTGCTGGGCAGGGTCCTGCCGCAGCCGGGCGAAGGACCGTCCGAGGAGTCGATGGCGACCGGCTGGTTCAAGACCGAGCTCCATCGGCTGCACCGCTGACGGGCGCACCGCGCGGGCGTGCATCGCCTATGACGGCGACCCGGGCAACCGCGCGACGCTGCGCATCCTCTGCGAGGCCGGCCTCGCACTGGCATTCGATGGACGCAGGCTGCCCGGCGGTCCCGGGCGCGGCGGCGTACTCACACCCGCGACAGCGCTCGGTGAGGCGCTGGTGCCGCGGCTGCGTGCCGCGGGCTTCGAGATCTCCGTGGGCGACTAGCGTGCCGCGGCCCGAGCGCCGGGCAACATCAGCCTGAGCGTGTTGTCGCGCAGCAGGTAGTGATGGAAGAGCGCGGCCGCCGCGTGCAGACCGATCAGCGCGTAACCCACCGAGGCGATGGTCTCGTGCACTTCTGCAATCGCCTTGGCCACCGACTTGCTCGGCGCCACCAGCGGTGGCAATTCCCACGCGAAAAATGGAATCGGCTTGCCGGCGGCGCTCAGCATCAACCAGCCGGAAAGTGGCAGCACGATCATCAGTCCATACAACGCAATGTGCGCGGCCTTGGCGAGCAGCGCCTGCCAGCGCGGCGGAACCGGCATCGATCGCCGGCGCAGACGTGAACGCGCGCACCGCGAGGCGCAGCCAGACCAGCCCGAACACAAGTAGCCCGAACATCTCGTGCCCGGCACGCAGGTTCGCACGGCCCGCACTGCCCTTCGGGAAGGCGTCGCTCAGTTCGGCAGTGGCGTAGACCACGACGATCAACAGAAACGTCAGCCAGTGGAGCCCGATCAGAGGCCAGTTGTAGCGAGTGCGAGCGTGAATCAGCGTCATGCGGCGATCCCTTTGCTCCTTTCGACTGCGAACGAGTGCCGAGCGCTGCCAAAGGCGCGCCTCAGCCATTTTCGACCATCAGTCCGCTGCGGCGTTGACTCGCGTCAGCGCGTGCTGCAGCGTCCCGCCACGGTGCTGACTGAAGACGCCGCCGCGACTGCGGTCCCCAACGTGCTGGTCTCGTGCTGCCGTCGCCTGCACAGGTCCAGTGCCGACGAAGCTCGGACAACGCCTGCTTCCACGGCAGGACTGTCGAGCGGCCGCACTAACCCAATGCTTGCGGTGGGCGACATCTGCACCGCATAGTGGCCCGTCCCTTGTTATGGGAACCACCACGATGAGCGCTTCCGAGTCCGTTGCAGTCCCGCGCGTAGTGCAGCCGTCCGATCTTCGCGGCCTGACGCAGCTGGGATTCGACGCCGCACTGGGTATCACCAACCTTGTGGAGGCGATGCATCACACGATCGCTTCCCGCGCCGGCATTGTTGGCACGACCCCGGCAGGCCGGCCGTCGGGCATCACGGGCTTCGTCTATGGCACGGTGCGTGGCACGACGCGACTTTTCGGAAGCGGGATCAATACGGCCCTGCGCGCAGTGACACCGGCAGCGGCGCCCGATGCGACTTCACCTGCGCGCGAGATGGCGCTGGCGGTGCTCAACGGCGTGTGGGGTGATCACCTGGCCGCCAGCAACAACCCTCTCGCAATTCCCGGCTCGCTGCGGACCGGCGGAAGGCCGCTGGAACTCAGCCGCGACGAACTGGCCGCGCGCATTGCGCAACCGACCGGCAGGCTGCTGGTGCTGGCGCACGGTCTGTGCATGAATGACCTGCAATGGCTGCGCAACGGCCATGACCACGGTCAGGCACTGGCGCGCGACCTTGGGTTCACTCCGGTCTACCTGCACTACAACAGCGGGCGCCACGTCTCGGAAAATGGAAACGACTTTGCGCAGTTGCTGGAGCAACTGCTCTCGCAGTGGCCGGTGCCAGTGCAAGAACTGGTGATCGTCGGCCACAGCATGGGCGGACTGGTGGCGCGCAGCGCCGTCTTCCAGGCCAGGCAGCGCAAGCAGGCCTGGACCTCGTCCCTACGCAAGCTCGTCTTTCTCGGAACACCCCATCACGGCGCAGCGCTCGAACGCGGCGGGCACCAGGTCGACATGCTGTTCGGCGTCAGCCCTTACGTCGCGCCGTTCGCGCGGCTGGGCAAGGCCCGCAGCGCGGGCATCACCGATCTGCGCTTCGGCAATCTGCAGCCCGCGGACTGGCAGGGTCGCGACCGCCACTCGCAGCGCCACGACGATCGCCGGCCGACACCGCTGCCCGCGGGGGTGGACTGCTTCATCGTGGCCGCAACGAAGGCCGCGAAGGTCGGCGGGCTGCATAGCCGCGTCGTCGGCGACGGCCTGGTCCCGCTTGCGTCCGCGCTCGGCGAGCATCGCGAACCGCAGCACACGCTCAAGGTGCCGAAGCACCACATGCGGATCGTGACGTCGGCCGATCACTGGGATCTGCTGAGCCGCGAAGACGTGTACGCGCAGTTGCGCGCGTGGCTCACCTGACGGCCGCATCCCGGGCTGCCCGGCGGCCTGACCCGCGCGATTTCAGACCAGCCTCAGGCCGGCTGCAGCGTCCGCAGTTCGCGCCGCAGGATCTTGCCGATGTTGGACTTCGGCAGCGGCTCGGTGCGGAACTCGACCAGCTTCGGCACCTTGTAGCCGGTCAGGTGCTTCCTGCAGTGTTCCAGCAGCTCGCTTTCGCCGAGCGACGGGTCCTTTTTCACGACGACGATCTTCACGGCCTCGCCTGAACGTTCGTCCGGCACCCCGATCGCGGCCACTTCCAGCACGCCCGGATGGAGCATGACGACGTCTTCGAGCTCGTTCGGAAACACCTTGAAGCCCGAGACGATGATCATGTCCTTCTTGCGATCGGTGATCTTGAAGCGCCCCTGCGCGTCCATGAAGCCCATGTCGCCGGTGCGGAACCAGCCGTCGGAGGTGAAGACCTTGGCGGTTTCGTCCGGCCGCTGCCAGTAGCCCTTCATCACCTGCGGCCCACGGATGCAGATTTCGCCGACCTCGCCGATCGGCAGCGCGCGCCCGTCGTCGTCGAGGACGGCCGCCTCGGTCGAAGGAATGGGCAAGCCGATGTTGCCCGTCCAGTCCTCGATGTTGAGCGGATTCGAGATGACGACCGGGGCCGTCTCGGTCAGACCGTAGCCTTCGACCAGCGGAGTGCCGGTGACTTGCTTCCACCGTTCCGCCACCGCACGCTGCACCGCCATGCCACCCGCGGACGCGAGCTTCAGCCCGCGCAGGTCCAGTTGTGCGAAGCCCGGCGCATTGAGCAGTGCGCTGTACAGCGTATTGACACCGATCATCGCGGTCATCGGGACCTTCTTCAGCGTCGCGACGAAGGCCGGCAGGTCGCGCGGATTGGTGATCAGTTCGATGCGCGAGCCGATCTTCATGAACACCATGTTCGCGGTCAGCGCATAGACGTGATAGAGCGGCAGCGGAATGACGGCAACCTCCTGGCCGTCTTTCAGGTCGCGGCCGATCCACGCAGACAGCTGCTGCAGGTTCGCCACCATGTTGGCCTGCGTCAGCATCGCGCCTTTGGCCACGCCGGTCGTGCCGCCCGTGTACTGCAGGAAGGCCAGGTCCTCCGGTCCGATGGCGACATCGTCCAGCTGCTCGGCGCGGCCGGCGGCCAGTGCGTCGGTGAAGGAGACGGCCTTGGCCAGGTGCCACTCCGGCACCAGCTTCTTGACATGCTTGACGACCAGGTTGGTCAGCATCCGCTTGAAGGCGGGGAAGAGATCGCCGATCTGGGTCGTGATGACGGTCCTGACGCTGGTGCGCGGCAACACCTCCTCCAGCGTGTGCGCGAAGTTTTCCAGCACGACGATCGCCGACGCGCCGGAGTCCTTCAGCTGATGCTCCAGTTCACGCGCCGTATAGAGAGGGTTAGTGTTCACTACCACCACCCCTGCACGCTGCGCGCCGAACAGCGCGATGGGGTACTGCAGCAGGTTCGGCAGCATGATCGCCAGGCGCTCGCCCTTCTTCAGGCCCGCGACCTTCTGCAGGTAGGCGCCGAAGTCACGGGAAAGCTGGTCGAGTTCGCGGTAGGTGATCGTGACCCCCAGGTTCCCGTAGGCCGGCCGATCGGCAAACCGTGTACAGGTCGCCGTCAGGATTTCCTTCAGCGACCGGTAAGCCCGGTACTCCGCTTCGGCCGGAATGCCCTGCGGATAGTGCTGCAGCCAGACCTTGTCCATGACGTCCCCCGCTGTCGGTTCATCGTTCAGTTGTTATTTCTAGGCTGGCCACTGAAAAACACGCTGCCTATCGTCAAGGCTCCGCTCGATCGCGTCGCTATGCTCGCCGCCTCGATCCGCAATGTCAGGAGCCCTGATGAACGCACCGACCTTGCGCTGGCCGCCGGTTGCCGACGAGCCACGGCTGGCGACGATCGAATCCTTCGTTCTGATCGGGCGGCCCGCACAGGCGGTGTTCGAGTTCGCCACCAACGCCTCGCTCTGGCACTACTGGCACCCTGCCACCGCCGCCGTAACAGCGACGCCGCCGCGGCCGCTGACCGCCGGCGAACGGGTCACCGAGTCGATCCGCGCCGGCGGGCGCCGTTTCGACGCGACGTGGACCGTGCTCGCCTGCGAGCCGCCGTCACTGTGGGTCATCGCCACGGACACGCCGCAGGGCGAGTCCCGCATCGTCTATGAGCTGCGCGGCGACGGTGCGTCGCTGACGCGCTTCTTCCGCACACTCGCGTATCGCTCGCACCGCTGGCCCTGGACGATGTTCGACCACAACCTGACGCGCGCCGTGCTGCAAACCCAGTCCGAGCGCGCGCTCGCCAACCTGAAGCGGGTACTGGAGGGCGGCAAGCTCGGCTGAAGGAGCAGGCCGGGGGCTTACGGTATGCTGGCCGGCGGTCTCGGCGCTGCACTGGCGAGGAAGCTGCCGCCGCGTGCCGTAGATCCAGAAGGCATGCCGAGGATCGAGATCCGGAACGAACGCCCGCACCGGTGCTTTTCAGTGACTTCCGCTTGCCGTCTTCAGTGAATCATTGTCTCGATGACCAGTAACGCCATTCCGCATCCCGCCCCGGCGGCCACGACGGAACTCGCGCAGGAGATCGCCCGGGAGATCGTCCAGACGCTCAACCTCGAGGTCTCGCCCGCGGAAATCGACCCCAAGGCCCCGCTCTACGGGGACGGCCTCGGGCTTGATTCGATCGACATCCTCGAGGTCGCGCTGCTCGTGTCGCGCAAGTACGGCTTCCAGTTGCGGGCAAACGACGAGAGCAACGTGCGAATCTTTGCTTCGCTCGAAAGCCTCGCCGGACACGTCGCCGCACACCGCACCAAGTGATCACGCAGCGTGCTGCGCTGGCGGCCGCACTGGCAGGCGCCGCAGCGTGCCTCGCGCTCGCCTACCTGAGCTCCACCGGCCGGCTTCCGCCACTGCTTTCCGTGGCCCTCTCGCTCGTCACGCCCCTGGTCGGCGCCGTTGTGCTGACCTGGCGGACTCGGTCACGCTGGCTCGTGCTGCTCGCGGTCGTCGCGCTCGCCGTCGCCGCCGCGTTCCACCTCGACGAACTCGCGCAGCACGTCTCCGCGCTCTGGTTCGTCCAGCATGCCGGTGTACATGCCCTGCTCGCGATCGTCTTCGGGCGGACGCTGTTGCCCGGTGAAGTCCCGCTCGCGACTCGCATCGCGCGCGCGGTGTTGCCTTCGATGCCGCCCGAGGTCGTCCGGTACTCGCGCAGCGTGACCGTGGCCTGGACGGTCTACTTCATCGCGATGACGGCGCTGTCGGTGGTGCTCTTCTTTGGCGCCAGCACGGCGGCCTGGTCGGCCTTCGCCACGCTCGTGTCAGGACCCCTGGTGGCCGTGATGTTCGCGCTCGAATTCGCCCTGCGCCGGCGGGTGCTGCCCGCCAGCCATTGCGCCTCGATCGCGGAGACGGTGGCCGGATTCCGCCGGCTGATGCGCGCCCCGGCTGCGCCGTCGACATTGCCTGCCCGGCAGCCACATGGGTAACTGGCAAGCGGCTCTCTCCGACGCACCGACTGCCGGCTGAAGCCTGGCCGCTGGTCGCGCACGACGATGGCGAACTCGACCGGGTGTTTGCGTGGCGCGCAGGCCGGCCGATCAGCGTCGCGGGTTTCCTGCACGATGTCGCGGCCGTCGCAGCAGGGTTGCCGGCCACCGCGCACGTCCTGAACGCGTGCAGCGATCGGTATCTCTTTGCCGTCAGCCTGGCGGCCTGCATGCAGCGCGGCATCGTCACGCTGCTGCCTCCGGCGCGGACGCCGGGCGTCATCGCACACTTGCGAAGCGATGCCACCGACCTCGTGCTGCTGATCGACCGCGACGAGGATGCGGACTCGGCCGGCGGGCTTCCGCTGCACAGGATCGAGCCGGTCGCGCGCGAGGCGTTGACCGGAACGAGCCGCGGTCCCCATCCTGCCCGGCAGCCAGCTGGTCGCCCGCATGTACTCATCGGGATCGACCGGACAGCCCCTGCCGCAGCCAAAATTCTGGGGCAGCCTGGTGCGCAACGCGGCGGCTCAGGTCGAGCGCCTGAGCGAAGTCGCGCCGGCGGGCATTGCGCTGCTCGGGACGGTGCCGGCACAGCACAGCTATGGGTTCGAGTCGACGGTCCTGATCGCCTTTGCGGGCGGCGCAGCGCTGACGGCGACGCGGCCCTTCTTTCCGGCCGACATCGCCGCGGAACTCGACGCATTGCCGCGACCGCGCGGTCTGGTGACGACGCCGTTTCATCTGCGCGCGGTGCTCGACGCCGGCCTGCCACTGCCGCCCATCGACCTGCTGCTGTGCGCGACCGCTCCGCTGAACCCCGCGCTGGCGAACGCCGCGGAGCAGGCGTTCCGCGCGCCGCTGATTGAAATCTATGGCGCCACCGAGAGCGGACAGTTGGCGACACGGCGCACGACGCGCGAGAACGGCTGGACGCCCTATCGCGGCGTGCGCGTGCTGCAGGAGGACGGCCGCGCCTGGGCCGAGGGCGGTCATGTTCTGGCACGCACGCCGCTCGCCGACCTGATCGAGCCCGCCGGCGAGGGCCGCTTCGTGCTGCTCGGGCGGCAGGCCGACATGGTGAACATCGCCGGCAAGCGCAGTTCGCTCGCGTACCTGACGCAGGTGCTGCTCCGCGTACCCGGCGTGGTCGACGGCGCATTCTTCGTTCCGGAGGAACCGGCGAACGATGGCGCCGTCGCACGGCTGGCCGCGGCCGTCGTCGCCCCGGGCCAGTCAGCGAGCACGTTGACGGCGGCACTGCGCGAGCACCTGGACCCGGTGTTCCTGCCGCGCCCGCTGTTGCTGGTGCCTGCGCTGCCGCGCAGTGACACGAGCAAACTCCCGGTGGCCGAGTTGCGTGCCCTGCTGAGCGCTGCGCGGTCGTCACCATGAGTTCCGCGACGCTTCGCGTTCCGTTGCCGTTGCCGGCCGATCACCCGGCGCTGGCCGGCCACTTTCCCGGGCATCCGATCTATCCGGGCGTCGTGCTGCTCGATGCAGCGATCGGCGCGATCGAAGCGCACTGCGGAGCACCGGTGCGCGGCCTGCCGGTGGCCAAGTTTCTCGTGCCGGTGCGTCCCGGCATGGCGCTGATGCTGCAGGCGGAGCGCGACGGCAGTGCGGTGCGCTTCGAACTCGCGACCACCGACGGTGTGCGCGTGGCGACCGGCAGCGCGCTGCTGCGGGCCGATGACGATCTGCCGCGAGGGCGCCCGTGAGCGCCTCGGCGAACGCCGGCTGGGCGCAGCGCGACGAGCGCGGCAGTCGCGCCGCCCTGTCGCTGATGCGCTGGCTCTCGCTGGGCCTCGGACGTTCAGTGTCGCGCCTCGTGCTGCCGTTCATCGCGCTTTACTTCCTGCTCGCTGCACCGGCGGCGCGGCGCGCTTCGCGGGCCTATCTCGCGCGCGCCCTGGGTCGGCCAGCCACGCTGATGGATGTGCTGCGCCACTTCCATGCGTTTGCCGCGACGGTCCACGACCGCGCTTTCCTGCTGAACGATCGATTCGAACAGTTCGACATCGCGATCGAGTCCGCCGACGAAGTCGATCGTGCACTGGCGGCCGGTCCAGGTGCGTTTCTCGTCGGCGCGCACTTCGGCAGCTTCGAGGTTCTGCGTGCGGTGACGCGCAGCGCCGCGGCCGGCGGCCGGCGCTACGACATCGCGATGGTGATGTACGAGGAGAACGCGAAGCGGATCAACGCTGCGCTCGCCGCACTCAACCCGAATGCGGTGCCGCACATCATCGGGCTCGGCCGTCCCGAGGCGATGCTGCAGGTCCAGCAGGCGCTCGACGAGGGGCAACTGGTCGGCTTTCTCGCCGATCGCACACTGGCGCAACAGCCCACGCTCGCCGTGTCCTTCCTCGGTGCGCCGGCGCCGTTCCCGCTCGGCGCCTTCCGTCTGGCGGCCCTGCTGCGACGGCGCGTGCTGCTGATGCAGGGCATCTACCTCGGCGGCAACCGCTACCGCGTGCGCTTCGCGCCCATTGCCGATTTCTCCTCTATCGCGGCGGGCGGGCGCGACGCGGCCGTGCAGGACGCCGTGCGACGCTACGCCGCGGAACTCGAACAGGCGTGCCGCGCGCACCCGTACAACTGGTTCAACTTCTTCGACTTCTGGAAGGCCGACGGTGACGCGCGTCACTAACGCACTGGCGGGCGCGCTGCTGGCGCTGGCATCGCTGTCTGCGTCGGCTCAGTGGTCGGTCGACGACCTGATGACCGCGCTCGCCGCCCGCGGCGACGCCGATGCGACGTTCACCGAACGCCGCTATGTACCGGTGCTCGACGCACCTGTGCAGTCTTCGGGCACGCTGCGTTTCATCGCGCCGGACCGGCTCGAGAAGCACACACTGCAGCCGCGCGCCGAGTCACTGGTGCTTGCCGGCGACCAGCTGACGCTGCTGCAGGGCCCGCGCACGCGTCGCCTGGCGCTCACCGACCTGCCCGATGGCGGGCTGGCGATCAACAGTCTGCGCGGCACGATGGCGGGCGATCTCGCCGCGCTGCGCCGCGGCTGGAACGTCACGCTGTTCGGCGAGCGACGCCTCTGGACGCTCAGCCTGACGCCACTGTCCGCCGCGGTCGCGCAGTACATCGAGACGGTGCTGATCGAAGGCCAGCAGGACCAGATCGCGAGTATCGAGATCCGGCAGGCCGACGGCGTGCGCTCGGTGATGCAGATCAAGCCGGCTGCCGCCGCCCGCTCCACGCCCGACAAGTCACGATGAGCCGGCAAGGGCGCCTGACGCTGCTGGTCTGGCTGGCGCTGATCGCGATCGCCGCGTGGCAGGCCGCGCGCACGCCGATCCGCACCGACCTTTCTGTCTTCCTGCCGCGCTCGCCGGCAATCGAGCAGCAGATCCTCATCGAGCAGCTGCGCGCAGGGGCGCTTGCGCGCCTGGTGCTGGTCGGCATCGAGGGCGGCACGGCCGAGGAGCGCGCGGAGGCCTCGCGCGCACTGGCGGCGGCGCTGCGCGCCGATGCGCAGTTCACGCAGGTTGCCAACGGCGACGGCCAGTCGCTGCAGGCCGACCGTGCCTTTGTCTTCAGGCAGCGCTACCTGTTGAGCCCGACCGTCGACGCCGCGCGCTTCTCGGTCGACGGCCTGCGCACGGCCATCAGCGAAACGATCGACGCGGTGGCGTCCCCGGCCGGCATGCTCGCGGCCTCGCTGCTGCCGCGCGATCCGACCGGTGAAACTCTGCAGCTGATCGATTCGCTGGCCGGACCGGTGGCGCCGCGCCGGGAGGCGGGCGTCTGGGCCGCGCACGATGGCGAGCGCGCGCTGCTGATGGTGGCACTGCGCGCGCCGCTGATCGATTCCGATGCCCAGCAGCACGCGCTGGCGACGCTGGACCAGCAGTTTGCCGCGCTGAACCTGCCGAAGCTGCGCCTGCTGAAGACCGGCCCGGCGGTGTTCGCCGCCGAGTCGCGTGAACGCATCATCACCGAGGCCGCGGCATTGAGCACGCTGAGCACGGTCCTCGTCGTCGCCCTGCTCTGGTTTGCCTACCGCTCGGTGCCCACGCTGCTGCTCGGGCTGGTGCCGGTGGCCTGCGGCGTGCTGGCGGGCTTCGCCGTCGTCGGAGCGGGCTTCGGCTACGTGCACGGCGTGACGCTGGCGTTCGGGGTCACGATGATCGGCGAGGCGGTCGACTACGCCGTTTACCTCTTCGTGCAGGCGGAGGGCGGACACGACCCGGTGAACTCGGCCACGTGGCAGCAGCGCCTGTGGCCGACGCTGCGGCTCGGCATGGCGACCTCGATCGCCGGCTTCGGAGTGCTGCTGCTGTCCGGGTTTCCCGGGCTCGCGCAGCCGGGGCTGTTCGCCATCGCCGGGCTGATCGCCGCCGCACTCGCCACGCGCTACGGCCTGCCACTGCTGGTGCCGCAGGGCTTCAAGCTGCGCGACCTGTCGGCCATCGGCATGCGCCTCGAAGCCGGCATGCAGCGCCTTGCGCGCTGGCGTCGCTGGATCTGGCTGCCGTGCCTCGCCGCCGTGGCGATCATCGGCTCGAATGCTGATCGACTCTGGCAGCGCGAACTGACCGCGCTCAGTCCCGTGTCACTCGAAGCGCGGCAACTCGATGCCACGCTGCGTGCCGACCTCGGCGCGCCCGACGTGCGCTACATCGTGGCGGTGCCGGCGAGCGACCGCGAGGCCGCGCTGCGCGGTGCCGAGGCCACTGCCGCGCGGCTCGCGCCACTGGTGCAGCAGGGCCTGCTGTCGCACTTCGACACGCCGACGCGCTGGCTGCCGAGCGAGGCGACGCAGCGCGCGCGTCAGAAGGCGCTGCCAACGGCCGCGGAACTGCAGTCGCGCCTGCAGCCGGCGCTCCAGGGCCTGCCCTTGCGACCGGAGAAGCTTCAGGGCTTCGTCGAAGATGTGGAGCGGGCGCGCCAGGCGCCGCTGCTCACGGCGGACGCGCTGGCCGGCACCTCCCTCGGACTCGGACTGCAGTCGCTGCTGGTCGAGCGCGAAGCGCCGGCGGCCGGCGAGCCCGCCTGGCTCGCACTGCTGCCGTTGCATGGCCTCGAAGGAACGGCCGAGGTCGCAGCTCTCCGCGCGGCGCTCGCCCGTGTCGACGGTGGTGGCCAGACGCCGCTGCTGCTCGACATGAAGTCCGCGACCGACACGATGTACGCCGACTACCTGCGGGAAGCCGCGTGGCTCTCTGGCGGCGCCGGGCTCGCCATCGTGCTGCTGCTGGCCGCAAGTCTGCGCAGCCTCCCGCGGCTCGTGCGAGTTGTCCTGCCGCTTGCGGCGGCGGTGCTGTGCGTCGTCGGCGGACTGGTTGCAGTCGGCGTGCAGCTGACGCTGCTGCATCTGGTCGGGCTGCTGCTCGTCGTCGCGGTCGGCTCGAACTACTCGCTGTTGTTCGACCGGCGCGGCCGGCTCGAGCCCACGGCATCGCGTTCGGAAGCAACGCGCATGCTGGTCTCGGTGGCGCTGGCCATGGCGACCACGATCCTGACCTTCGGTGTGCTGGCATTTTCCAGCGTGCCAGTGCTGGGCATGATCGGCAGCACGGTCGCGCCGGGCGTCGTGCTCGCCTTTCTCTTCTCGGCGGCACTGGCACCGCCGCTGCACCACGACGACGAAAGACGATGAACGACACTGAGCGACTGGCGCTCCGCGTCGACCGCGTCGGGCCGGCCGACATCGACACAGCGCTGACGCTGGTGCTGCTGCCGCCCGCGGCGTCGACGGCCGAGGACTTCGTGCGCGAGGGTTTCTTCGACGACCTCAACGCCTGCGGCGTCGCGGCGACGATCGTGCGCAGCGAAGTACCGGTGGACATGTATGCCGCCGACAGTGTGGTGGCACTGCTGCGCGAACGGGTGCTGCATCCGTTGCGCGTCGGGACGAACGACCGCGTCTGGCTGGTCGGAATCTCGCTCGGCGGCATGACGGCGCTGGCGTGTGCCGAAGCGCATCGGGACCTCGTCGATGGCGTGTTCGCGATCGCGCCGTGGCCAGGGCTGCGTCCGCTGTGGAGCGAGGTGCCCGATGCGGGCGGAATCGCATCATGGGCCGCGCGCCACGTTGATGCGCGCTTCGATGACGAGCGGAGGGTCTGGCGCTGGCTGGGCGAGGGCGCGCGCGGGGGACCGGAAGTCGTCCTCGGATACGGCCTGCAGGATCGCTTCATCGAGGGGCAGCAGCTGCTCGGCGAGGCCCTGCCGCCGACGCATCGACTGCTGCTGGACGGTGCGCACGACTGGGTCACGTGGCGGGCGCTCTGGCGGCGGTTCCTCGCGCAGTACGCGCCGCTCTGGCAGGCGCAGCCGACCGGCCGCGCGGTGCCGCGCCCGTGATTTCGGGATAATCGCCGCCCATCAGCCCTGCGGGGCCCTCACGAGTATCCCGGCCCGTCGTGCTGCGCTTTCTTTCCTATACGGCTGTTACCGGGCTCGGCCGCGGCGTCGACGCGCATGCGGAGGCGCTGGCGCAGCGCCGCTCGGCGCTCGCGCCGTGCCGCTTCGAGACGGTGCAGCTCGACACGATGGTCGCCGAGGTCGCGGGACTCGACGCCGCGCCACTGCGCGTCGACCTCGCCGCGTTCGAGTGCCGCAACAACCGGCTCGCGCAGCTCGCGCTCGAACAGGACGGCTTTGCCGACGCGGTGCACGTGGCACGCGCGCAGTTCGGTGCTGCGCGCATCGGCGTCTTCCTCGGCACCAGCACCTCGGGCATCCTCGAAACCGAGATCGCCTACCGGCACCGCGACCCCGCCACCGGCGCGCTGCCCGCGGCGCTCGACTATCGACGCTCGCACAACAGCTACTCGGTCGTCGAGTTCGTGCGCTCGTATTTCGATCTCACGGGGCCGGCCGCCGCGGTGTGCACCGCCTGCTCGTCGGGCGCCAAGGTCTTCGGCAACGCGCGCCGCATGATCGAGGCCGGGCTCATCGATGCCGCCGTCGTCGGGGGTGTCGACTCGCTGTGCCTGACGACACTCTATGGTTTCCATTCGCTCGAGGTGCTGTCGGCCACGGCGTGCCGGCCGTTCGATCCCGAGCGCAACGGCATCTCGATCGGCGAGGGCGCGGCGTTCGCGCTGCTGGGCCGTGCAGACACCGGCGTGTCTTTGCTCGGAGTCGGCGAGTCGAGCGACGCGCACCACATGTCGGCGCCGCACCCGCAGGGGCTCGGCGCGCAGCTGGCGATGCAGGCAGCGCTGCAGGACGCGGGGCTCGCGCCCGAGGCGATCGACTACATCAACCTGCACGGCACCGCGACGCCGGCCAACGATGCGGCGGAAGCGTTGGCGGTGTCGGCGGTATTCGGCCGTGCCGTCGCCTGCAGCTCGACGAAAGGCGCCACCGGGCATGCGCTCGGCGCGGCCGGCGCGATCGAAGCGGTCATCGCGGCGATCGCGCTGGAGCGCGGACTGGTGCCCGGCAGCGCCGGCACGCGCACGGTCGATGCGCAACTGCTGCCCGGCTACCGGCTGCAGCCGGAAGCCGCCGCGCTGCGCCACGTGCTGAGCAACTCGTTCGGCTTCGGCGGCAGCAACTGCGCGCTCGTGCTGGGGCGGACGTGATGACCGCAAACGCCAGCGATCTGGGCGCCTGGGTCGAAGGCATCGGCCTCATCGGCCCGGGCTTCAATGATTGGCCGCATGCCGCCGCCGTGCTGCGTGGCGAAGCCGGATACGAGCCGGCGCGCTGCGCGCTGCCCGTGCCACCGGCACTGCCTCCGGCAGAGCGACGCCGCACCGGCGCCGCGGTGCGCATCGCACTCGCCGTCGCAACAGCCGCGAGCGAGGCGGCCGGGCGAGCGCCCTCGACACTGGCGACCGTGTTCTCGGCCTCCGGCGGCGACGGCGACAACTGCCATGCGATCTGCGAGGTGCTGGCATCGAGCGAGCGATTCATCTCGCCGACGCGCTTCCACAACTCGGTGCACAACGCCCCGGCGGGCTACTGGAGCATCGCGGCGCAGGCGATGACCGCATCGACGAGCCTGGCCGCCTACGACGCCAGCTTCGCCGCGGGCCTGCTCGAAGCCGTCGTACAGGTGCATGCCAGTCATGCGCCGCGACTGCTGATCGCCTACGACACGGCCTATCCGGAACCTTTGCATGCGAAGCGGCCCATACCGGACGCGTTCGCCGTCGCGCTGGTTCTTGCTCCCGACCGCACCGGACGTGCGATCGCACGGCTGAGCCTCGCGCTGGACGATGGCGAGACCGACCGCTGCACGGATCCCGCGCTCGAAGCACTGCGCGCCAGCAACCCGGCCGCACGCAGCCTGCCGCTGTTGGCCATGCTCGCGCAACGGCGCACCGGATCGGTCGTGGTCGAGTACCTCTCGCCGCCGCAGCTGCTGGTGAGCGTGGAATGTCCGGCGTGAGCGGGAGCACGCTGATCACGCGGCGATCACCGCGCGCATTCCGCACGCCGGTGCATGAGCCTGCTGCACGAGGTCGTGGCCTGGGACGCCGGATCGATCGAGTGCCGTGCGCGTTCGCACCGCGATCTGGCCAATCCCCTGCGCTCGCGCAACCAGCTCGCCACGGTGCACGGCATCGAATACGCGGCCCAGGCGATGGCGCTGCATGGCGCTCTGCTCGGCGGAGAAGGCGCCCCGGCATCGCGTCCGGGTTACATCGGCGCGGTGCGAGCACTCGAAGCTGCACGCGCCGCGGCTCGATGACATCGCCGACGATCTCACCATCCACGCCGAGCGCCTCGCCGGCGATGCGAGCCACGTGCTTTATGCGTTCAGCATCCGTGCCGGTGAGCGCCTGCTGGTCGAAGGTCGCATCAGCGTCGCGCTGGGCGCGGCGGCCTGAACGCCGGCGATCGGGTGACCAATGTCAGTCGGAGGGTCTGATCATCGCCTTCAAATTCGTGACCAGGTCGTCGATTCCTGCCACAACGACATCCCGCCACTCAGATGCCGTCGACGGGAGTCCGGATTCAGCGGCGCCACATCTTTGCCGATTGCATAGCCACTGGCGATGACCTCTTTCCGCCCAGTCAGCGCTTCTGCCTTCAGCGCGAGGACAACTCGGAACTCGACCGAACCACCCCTCAGGATTGGAGGCCGAGGCGTAACCACGTCCAGAACTGTTCGATGTCGACCGGCATCGGCAGTGCTCTTCGTCGAACTGCGGTGACCTTGCGTCAACAACTGCGTAGCCGCAGCTCGGCCAGAGCCTTGGTCACCGCTTCACGGACAACCAGCTCGACCGTCCGGCCGTCCGGAAGAAGCACGTTGCTCACGGCTTTGCCGTAGCTGATCGCGTTGACGTCCGATCGCGCGGGACGTGATCGCACCGCTGCTCAACTCCCCGGGGTTCTGCAACGACGGTATGTGCGGGTCCTTGGGCGCGACCTCGAACCGCCGGTTGTCCCTCACCTCCGCGATCTTGACGAATCCCTTCGCCGATGCGGGCGGCGTCTGCGTCGGTTGCACGTCGAACGTGAGGGGCGTCGTGCACCCCGGAACAGCCAGCCAGAACCACTGCCGAGAGTGTGGTCCAACCTCTTGTGTCATAGACACCCCGCCGTGCATCACGCTGCGCAAGGCGCGCCGCCTGACTGATCCGCGCGTTGATCGGTTGATCGGCCGATTCACTTGGCGGGCTTGATTACCGCCTTCAGGTTCTTCGTCAGGTCATTGACGCCGTTGACGACGACCTCGTTCCATTCGGAATCGGTCACCGCCATGCCCTTGACCTCCGCGCTGCCGCGGACGATGTCTCCTTCCGACCGGTGAGGCCTTCTGCCTTCACCATCAGGAGACCGCGAAACTCGACCGTGACCTGCCAGAACCCCGGCGTGAACCACGCCCAGAACTGGTCGATGTCGACCTGCATCGGCAGGGCCTTCTCGTACTGCGGGGACTTTGCGTCGACAACTTCGTAGCCCTGCTCGATCAGCGCCTTCGCCACCGCTTCGCGCACCACGAGTTCGACCGTCCGGCCTTCCGGCAGCAGGACATTGGCGAAGGCCATGCCGTAGCCGCCGCGCTTGCGCGCGATGGCCCGCGACGTGATCGCAGCGTTCTTCAGCTCCTGTGCATTCTCAAGCGACGGCGTCGAAGGATCCTTGGGCGCCGCCTCGAAACGCCGGAGGTCCCTCACTTCGATGATCTTGGCGAACCCCTTTGCCGCCACGGCCGGCGCCTGAGCGCTGGCGCCTGGGCGACCGGCGCTGGGCAGACTGCACGTCGACCGTCGAAGTCGTCGTCGCGCAGCCCGAGAACAGACCGACAAAAGCGAAGGCGGAAATCGCTACGCATTTCCTTGCGTTCATTGGCATGCCTCTTTCTTGCTACTGGTGTCTGGAAGATGAATTCAGGACGGCCGGCTTCAGGTCGCCGGACTGCAGCGCGTGGCCGCACGAAAGGCCCACGCCGTTTCATACTGGTCAGCATCCCGTCTTCGTCGTTGACAGGGGTCAACTCGCGCGCATGAGACCGGTGCAGGAACGCGACCCGCACGACGCGACGCTGCCGGCCCAATGCGCTGCGGAGGGCCGGCTGTCCGCTCAGCCCGGTTTGCGCGCCTGGAACTCGGCGAAGATCGGCATCGGTCGCTGGTCGATATAGCGGCGCGCGTCGTCGAATCCCGCGGCGCGCAGCGTGGCGACGACGTGCTCCGGCGGCGCGCAGGCTTCGATCGTGTCCCAGTAGTAGCGCCACAGCTTCACGGTGTCGCCGCCAGCGCCGACCAGCCGCGCCAGCGTCGGCACGATGCCGCGCATGTAGACCTTGAGCAGCGCCCGGCCGACCGCCGTTTCCGGTTTCGTGATCTCCAGCAGGCAGAGCCGGCCGCCCGGCTTCAGCACGCGATGGAACTCACGGAACGCCGCCGCCAGGTCGCTGATGTGGCGCAGCGCGTAGCCCATCGACAGGAAGTCGAAGCTGGCGTCGGGAAACGGAATCGCTTCGGCCGACCCTTCGACCAGCTGCACCTCGGCGGGCAATGCGGCCCGCGCGTGTTCGAGCATGCCGGGGCTCGGGTCGACACCGACGAGCAGTCCGGGAGCGCCGATGATCTTCACCGCCTCGCGCGCGACCAGCCCGGTGCCGATGCCGACGTCGACGATGCGCTGGCCTTCGGCGAGCCCGGCGCGGCGCAGCGCCTGCCCGCGGTACCAGACGCCGCTGCCGAACGCGAGGATGCGTTCGATGCGGTCATAGGTGCCCGCCGTGCGATCGAACATGCCGCGCACGAAGCCGGCACGCGCCGACTCGTCCGGGTAGTAGTCGGTCAAGGGTCGGTGCGGAGCGTGCACCACGTCATCGGTCGGCGTCGTTGGACTCATTCGGGTTTGACGTTCAGGGGTTGGCGACGCCGCAGCAGCAACTGCGGCAGGCGCAGCACGAACTCGACCATCAGCCGCACATGCATGCCGGTCAGCAGCACGTTGTCGCGCAGGTAGTTGAAGTGCGAGACGCCGCCTTCCGCCGGGGTGAGGTAGCGCACCGGCGCCGGCAGGTTGAGCGGCGGCACGCCGGCCCAGACCAGGCGTACGGCCGCTTCGGGATCGAAGTCGAAGCGGCGCATGAAGTGGCGCGACTGCATGACATCGATCAGCGGTGCGATCGGGTAGACGCGGAAACCGAACAGCGAATCGCGCACGCCCGCCCCGAGTGTCTCCAGGTTGGCCCACCAGTTCGAGATGCGACGGCCGCGGCGGCGCAGCGCCGGAGCACTGGCATCGAACTGCGGCACGCCAAGCACCATCGCCTTCGGGGCGCGCAGCGACGCCGCCATGAACTCACCGATGTGACTGGCCGGATGCTGGCCGTCGGCGTCCATCGTCAACGCATGCGTGTAGCCCAGGCGTCGCGCTTCCTGCAAGCCGTGCAGCACGGCCGCGCCCTTGCCGCGGTTGACCGGGAGCACCAGGACCCGAAGGTTCGGCTCGGTCGCGGCGAGCGCCTGCAGCTGTGCGCTCGTCCCGTCGGTGCTGCCGTCGACGACGACCCAGACCGGCGCCCACTGCGCCAGTGCATCGCGCACCGTGCGCAGCACCAGCGCGCCGCTGTTGTAGCTGGGAATCAGCACCAGGTGGCTGCTCGACGGTGTCGCGCTCATTTGGCTCGCTCACCGGCGGGCGGTCGCAGCTCGGCGCGCGCCAGCTCCTGCTCGAAGTGTTCGCGCAGCTCGACCATGAAGCGTGAGGCATCGGTCGGCGGCTCGAAGCGGCGGCCGAGGCGTACGCGGTAGTGCAGCGGCAGCGGCGGCATGCGCAACAGGGGCCAGCCCTTCGAAAGAAACAGCGTGTTGGTTTCAATGATCACGGTCTGCACCGGCGCCTGTGCGCGTTGCGCGATGATCGCGACGGCGCCCCGCAACGGCCCCAGCGGCCACGGGTGGGTCCGCGTCCCTTCGGGAAAGATCAGCAGCTGTGCGCCTTCGGCGATCCGGTCGCGGGCGACCCGCACCGCGTCCATGATATTGCGGTTGCTGATGTAGCCCGCGAGGTGCGCCGGCGCGCCCCAGAACACGCTGCGCTCGAGTTCCGCCTTCATCAGCGGCACGCCGTCGGGCAGGCGCGACAGCAGCATCAGTGCATCGAGCAGGCACGGGTGGTTGGCGGCGATGATGATGCCGCGCTGGTTCAGTACCGGTGCCAGTTCGTCGAGCTCGATGTGGACATAGCCCGTGGCTCGCAGGTTCGCCAGGTAGAACACGAAGAAGCGACGGGCGACGTCGCGGCCAATGCGATGCCCGAGCGTGCGCGGAAGCACGAGCCGCAGCAGCATCGCGATAGGCGTCCAGAGGAACGTGCCCAGGCCGAGCAGGCCGACGCACCAGAAGAGCAGGATCTGCGTCTTGATGCGTTCAGGCAGGCTCATGAGCGGGGCGGTCGCCCGGTCCGGCTCGGCCATCGTTCAGCGCCAACGGCCGGCGCAAGTCGCTCCAGCGAAAAGTGCGCGCAGGCCTTCGCAATGCACGGCGCAGTGCATCAGGTTGGCCGCAGCATTGCGCTGCCCGCCGCTTCGATCTCGAACAGCAGGTTGGCACGGCAGATGTCGGCCCGCACCAGTGGCACCGGCGTGCGCGGGCAGGCGCAGCTGCAACTGTCGCCGTACGACGTCGGCATCGGCCGCGTTGCGCACATAAGCCTTCAACTTCAGGCCGTCGACGCTGAAGAGCGGCTGCCCCGCTGCCAGGTTGGCCGCATCGACCACCGCCTGCACATTCCGCAGCGACTCGTCGACCTGCGCGGCGACATCGCCGATGTGAACCGTCTCGTGCCCGACGATGCTCGCGGTGCCGGACACCGTCAGCAGCGCACAGGTGCCGTTGCGGTACAGCGCCGCACGGGAGAATGTCGGAGGCAGAGGACCGTACTGCGGCGGGTACTTGTACGCGCTGACCTGCCGCGGATTTTCGATCGCCGTCGGCGCTTCGCGCCCGGCCAGCACCATGACCGTCATCGCGGTGCCGCTGCACCCGAGCGCACAGGCCGCCGGCGGCGCCGCATCGGGACGCCTCTCGGCCTCGAGGAACGCGGCATGGCGCCCGAGGTTGAAGTGGCGATAGCGCTCGAGACCGTCTTCATCGACATTGATGCGCGGCAGGTAATTCCAGAAACGGATCGGGTGCACGAATCCGGTGTGCCGCAGCAGGGCGAAGAGGCCTCTGTAGGCGGCGTGCGCCGCAGGCTCCAGCCGGCAATGCGTGCCGTCGCCGAAAGACTGCTCGTCGAGCGTCAGGTGTGCAAACAGCAGGGACGAATCCGCGGACCACGTGATTTCATCGTTCGGGCCGAAGCGGCCCTGCGTCAACGGCTGGTCGCCCACGACACGCCAGAGCTCGGCGAAGCCGTTGGCCGCCGAGAGCGGCACCATGTCCACGACGGCGCAGGCCGATGCGGCACTCGCGCCGATGCGCCGCGCCAGTTGCGGGCCGACGAGTGCACGCTGGCCGTAGGCCGCCCCGCCCAGCCAGCGACCGGCGTCACTCGCCGGTGCCGCGCCGTTGTCGAGCGGCAGCATCAGGGGTTCGATCGGCTGGACTTGCATCGGGTGTGGCTGCCGTGGGAAGCGTGGCACTAATGCGTGGCAACGTGACGCCGGAACGCGAGGACCGCATTGGAGCCACCGAAGGCGAACGAACTGGACAGGGCCGCGCGCAGCGGCAGGTCCTGTCCGACGCCGGCCACGTGGCGCACTCCATCGCAGGCCGGATCGACCTTGCGTAGATGGGCCGTCGGGGGAACCTGCTGTCGCGCCAGCGCCAGCACCGTGATCAGCGCCTCCACGGCGCCGGTGGCGCCCAGCATGTGGCCCAGCATCGATTTGGTCGAGCTGACCGCGACCGCCTCGGCGCGCGGGCCGAACACTTGCCGCAGCGCGTCGATCTCGACCGGGTCACCCTCGACCGTGCCCGTTCCGTGCGAGTTCACGTAGTCCAGTTCGTCAGTGGCGAGTCCGGCATCGTCCAGTGCCGCGCGCAGCGCGCGCCTCTGGCCGGCGGCCAGCGGCTGCGCGAGATGATGATGGTCGCAGCTTGCGCCATAGCCGGCCAGCTCCGCGTAGATCCGGGCGCCGCGCTGCTCGGCGCGCTCGTACGGTTCCAGCACCAGCGCCGCGCCACCCTCGCCCAGCACGAGGCCGGCACGGTCGGCGGAAAACGGCCGGCAGGCGGAGCGCGCCGCTTCGCCTTCGCCGCGCGCGAGGACCCGCATCGCATCCCACGCCAGCAGCATGCCCGCCGTCAGCGGTGCTTCCGAGCCACCGGCCACGACGATATCCGCTTCGCCATGGCGAATCAGACGGAGCGCTTCACCGAGCGCGATGGCGGACGACGCGCACGCCACCGAGGTCGTCGTCGCTGCCCCGCCGAGGCCGAGGCGCATCGCGATGTGCGCGGCCGCCGCGTTGTGCATGCCCATGACGATCAGCAGCGGCGAGGCGCGAGTACGCCCCTTCTGCAGCACGTCGAAATAGGCCAGTTCGACTGCACGCGTGCCGCCGAGGCCCGTGCCCCAGCACACCGCACCGCGGACCCGTTCCTCGGGCGGGGAGCCGAGTGGCAGGCCGGCGTCCTGCCACGCGTCCAGGGCCGCCGCGATGCCGAACTGCGCATAGCGGTCCGTCATGAAGGCCGTCGTGCGGCCGAGCGCCGCCTCCGCGTCGAACCGATCGCAGACCACCGCGGGCACCGGCGTCTTGAGGATCGAAGGCTCGGGGACGTAGGGGCGAATCGCGGATTCGCCGGTCATCAGGCGGTCGAACGAAGCCCCGGGATCCGAACCGAACGGACCGATGAGTCCGAGCCCCGTCACCGCAACGCGGTGCCGGGTCATGCGATCTTTGCCTGGGGAGCCGAGAGAGCGTCGAACAGATCGATGAGTTCGGCGACGGTCGTCGGCCGGCTGTCCATGTCCATGTCCGGCACGCGGACGTTCAGCGACTCTTCGAGTTCGAACATCAGATCGATGAGGATCAGGGAGTCGACGCCGATGTCCTCCAGCCGCGCCTCCGGCGTGACCTTGGCCGGGTCGATCGATGCCTTCTTCTGGAGGTACTGGCGCAACAGTTCGAGTGTTTGCATGTCCTGCGTCAAACGGGAAAGCGTCATTGGCGAGCAAGTTTACACATCGCCCTTGCAGCGAACAGGGTCGATGGTGGCACGCAGTGCAGGCCGGGAATCCGCCGGAGTCGCTCAGAATTTCGGGATTGTTGACCGGACCGGACGGTCCGCTCACAGGGAGTCGCGTCAGAACCACGCAGACGCAGAGGAGAGGGAAATGACACAGGCAATCCGCAATTGGGTTCTTGGCGCTTGGCGCTTGCACTGGCGGCCTGGGTGCCGACGACCGCGCTGGCGGCGGTCGACCTGATCGAATGGAAGGACGTCGCCGCGGTCACCGGGCTCCGGCAAGCCGGCCACCGCCGAGGAGATCAAGCGTGCCTTCATGGTCGGCGGCGCGCGGCGGGGCTGGACCTTCACCGAGGCTGGACCGGACAAGATGATCTTCACGGTGCTCGTGCGCACGCACACGCTGGTGATGGAACTGACCTATGGGCCGGGCAAGTACTCGTTGACGTACAAGGACAGCATCAACCTGGACTTCAGGGACGAAGCCGGCAAGCGCACGATTCACCGGAACTACGTCAACTGGAACAACAACCTGATGAACGACGCGCGCGCGGAGCTGATGCGGCTCTGAGGATCGAGCCCGTAAGCGCCCGGCTCTAGCGCGAAGGCGGCCCGCCCCAGAGCCAGGCGGCGCCGCGCACGCCGCTCGAATCGCCATGCGTCGGCTTTTCCAGCCGCGTGGCCACGTGGTCCGAGAAGACGTGCGCGGCCCATAGCCGAGGCACACTCGCATACAGGCGGGCCACGTTCGACACACCGCCGCCGAGCACGATGACGTCCGGATCGAGCAGGTTGATGACCCCGGCCAGCGATCGGGCCAGCCGCGCCT
Source organism: uncultured beta proteobacterium (assembly GCA_963780715.1). Classification (GTDB taxonomy): domain Bacteria; phylum Pseudomonadota; class Gammaproteobacteria; order Burkholderiales; family Burkholderiaceae_F; genus JALORV01. The sequence goes on along the minus strand of CAWADK010000024.1, from coordinate 90,632 downwards.
CGTAACGGACCCAGGCAAGCTCTCCCACGGCAGCATATTCGCGCTCGAGCGCGGGGCCGCTGAGATAGGTCTCGATGCAGCCGGCGCGGCCGCAGTAGCACGGACGCAGCGGCTGGTCATCGCTCGTACTCGGCAGCGGCAGCGGGTTATGGCCCCACTCGCCGGCGATCGCATTCGGGCCTTCCAGCGCCCTGGCTCGACGACGATACCGCCGCCGACGCCAGTGCCGAGGATCACGCCGAACACGACGCGCACACCGCGTCCGGCGGCGTCGATCGCCTCGGACAGTGCGAAGCAGTTGGCGTCGATTGGCGAGGCGGACCTCCCGTGAGAGCGCCGCTTCAGGTCGCCCTGCAACGGCTGGCCGATCAGGCAGATCGAGTTGGAGTTCTTCACGCGTCCGCTGAGGCTCGACAGCGCGCCCGGCATCCCGACGCCGACGGTGCCTTGCCGACCGGCTTCGGCTTCGATCGCAGTACAGCGAAGCCACTGTTTCGACGGTGGCGCGATTGTCGCCCTGTGGCGTGGGCACGCGCCGGCGCACGAGCATCGCGCCGGAGTCATCCAGCGCGATGCCTTCGATCTTGGTTCCGCCGAGATCGATGCCGATGCGCATGCGGCGATGCTACCCGCGTGTGCCACTTACTTCTTCGCGTACGCCTCCAGCAGCAGGTTGCGCTCCGGCATGTCCTGCAGCACCAGCCGTCCCAGCGAGGTGTCGGCCTGCAGCCGACCGGGCGACTGCGGCGGTGGCAGCGAGTGGAAGCGCGACACTCCGGCTGCGCTCGCGTTCCGGCTCCGGGCGACAGACCGAGGCGGGCCTGCATCTTCGCGTCGCCGCTACCGCACGAAGACCGGCTTGTCGTCTGCGTCGTAGCGAATGCCCCCGGCCTCGCAAGCGTTGACGCGCGCTGCAATGTCTACGCGGCGCGTTTTCATGCCATCTGCAAGCCCGGCAGGTGCAACTCGGAGAGCTTGCAGGTGGCTAGCTGCTTCACCAGGTCGGACTTCAGCACGGCAGCGGACACGGGAAAGGATGGGTTGCGGCGCGGCCGATCCGGATACTCGACAGCACACGAATTGTCGATCTCCGGAACCGGTTGGCCGCGGTCGTTGCGGCAGTAGAAGACCTCGACGCGCTCGTTGCCGCATACGTACGACCCGTACTGGATGGTCGACGCCGTCGGCACCGATGGGCCGACCGCCCCGGTGCGCGCGTTGCCCGCCGCGTCCTTGCATTCGCCGCGGCTTGGCGGCAGGCGCACCGACCCGCACGAGCGTGCAGCCGAATCGCCCCCACACGATGCGATTCGGGCTTTCGATCTCGAAGGGCAATGTCTTCCAGGACTCTGGGTTATGGCCAAAATGACTTGCTCTTGGGGCCTGCGATAGTCAACGGACCCTGAAATACGCTGCCGTCGACCGCTTGGATCGAGTGGTTGACGCGCAAAGGTAATTCCCTTCCCGAACTCAGGACGCAGGATTCGAAAACGTCGTCACAGCTCGCGGGCCATGGCATTACGATCGGCCCGTGCCCTGTCCGGTCCCGTTTGCTCCGGCGCCCCCCTGGCCGCCACTTTCAACGCGCCAGCTACCCAGCAGCACATTGCGTTCAGCGGGCAGCTTTCGCCGCGGGGCCCTCGTGTCGGGACTGCTCTGGCTGCCCGGCGCCGCTTGCGACTGCCGCTTGCGGTGATCCTCGATGTTCTTCGTCGTTTCGGCGTCCACGTCTGCTGGCGCTTCCTCGCATCTTCTGCCGACCTTTGTTGCCGTTGCATTTCCTCTTGCGCCCGGCGCTGCTGCTCCTCTCGCTGCTGATCCAGTTGGCGGTAGTACTCGCGCTGCCGGTCTGCTTCAGGTGTCTGCGCCATCGCGCAGGGAGCCAACAGCGCCAACAACAGCCACTCGACACGCATTCGGTTGTTCTTGTTCACAGCCCCACCTCCACCGCGTTCGTCAAGTCTTTCCGATCACATCGCGCAAGTTGCCCGTGCTCTGAACTCTCTCCGCACTCAAGCTGTTAGGTTCGGCTGCCTACGCCACGCCCCGAGCATCCATGCGCGCTTCGACACTTTGGCGACTGGGAACATTCGAGCGAAGTCGCGAAGGTAGCAGCCATCGTGCGGTCTCCCGTCTCAGGACTTCGGCTCTGGCCGAACCGCCTTTTCGCTCTCGACGGGAGCTTGGACTTGCGCCGCTTCCTCCAGCAAGTGGACCCGCTCCGCTTGGCGCTCGCCCTTCCAGAACTTGCGGCGCAAGACGGGGCGCAGGTGGCGGGCCCACTCTCCCAGGACAGTCAGTTGACCACTGCGATTGCGTGCCATCGTCGTTTGTTGCCTTCTTCGATGTCAGCAGATCCAGCCCTTGTTGCGCTGCGGCTCCATCTCGATCGTCGAGGTGCTGCCGCCACGGTCGCTCGCCGCGAACTGGATGTGCAGATACAGCGGCTTGCGCCCCGCCAGCGTCGCACGATAGATTCGCGAACCACTCAATCGCTCGTCCGGACAGGCGCCGCGCACCTGCTCGAGCTTGGTGTCCTTCGGGAACTGCGCGGCAAGCAACTCCGGAACCTTCGCGAGCACGATGTTCTTCGGCCAACCGACCGTGGCCGAGTCCAGCGCCTTCTGACCGCCGACGAGACTGATCTCGCCTGAGCCGACGCCGTCGATCGGCACCTTACCGTTCCAGTAGTACTTGTTCCCGCCGCGCTTCGGCGCGCTGCCCTGCCACTGCGCGCCCTTGAGCTTCGAGAATGCGGACCAGCCGTTGGTGGCCTGCGGCGCGCCGGCCGGCGCGGCAAGCGCCGCGGCGACGTCGCCGAGCGTCGCGGCGTCGACTCCCGGCGCTCCGAAAATCAACCCGGCCAGCACGATCCCTGTAGCTCGAACAGCTTTCATGTTGCCTCCCCCACAGCGCAGAACGTGCCGGGCATCACTTCGGCTGCGACCGCCACTCGGTCTTCCACAGCTTCTCGAGTTCGCTGGCCACGGCGGGCGGCGGCGAGCCGATCAGCGTCGACTTGCCGCGCTGGTAGACCTTGCCGTACACCACGTCAGGCGCGGACCACAGCAACACGGTGTTGTGGTCGGAGCAGTCGCGGTTCTTGCAAACGGCGACCAGCACAAAGTCGCTATTGGCGACCCGAACCGGACGGTTCTGCGGACTGGGGCCGTCCAGCTTGGCAAGCCACGGCTCCTTGGCGAGCGGGCCGAGCGCCTTGTAGTAGGCAGCCTTTGCTTTCGGGTCGTACAGCAGTCCGGCCGCGCCCAGTTCCGTCAGCGCGTAGCCCTTGAAGGTTTTCTGCCCGTTCGCGTTGGCGGTCTGCGCCGTGGCGGTTGCCGCAGCGACGCCGAATGCGGCGACGAGTGCGGCCCTGCTCAGGTATCCCAGCATGGTGTTCTCCTTGATCGAGTCGCTGCCGCTGGCAGCGGCGGACTCCGCCCGGGCGGGCGGAGCTGTGGTGTCGCTAGAACTTCGGCGGCGGCAGCGCCGAGGGATCGACCTTCTGGCAGCCCATGCCGAAGCGGGCGAGGATGGTGTCGTCGGCGTTGCGGAAGTCGCCCTCCAGGTTGCCGTTCTGACGGTCGATCGACAGCCGTATGTAGGCCAGCCGCTGCAGGCTGGGATCCCACGCGAAAAGCTGGCCGCGCATCCAGTCGTAATAGAGCTGTGTGCGCGCCTTGGGCGAGCGGTAAGTCATGCTGTAGGTGGCCGGCGAGACTTCGTACTTCATCTTCTCGCCGACCGGCAGGATGTTCGAGCGCTGGATGACGGCCGACTGGTTGTTGTCGCGCATCGCGACGTCGAGATGCGCGCGGTTCTTGCCGGCGGCCGACGTGACCTCGCCCTCGCACTTCAGATAGAGGCTGAAGTATTCCGCCGACGCGCCGGGATGCGCGGCGAGCAGCGCGCACCCGAGAACGAGCCCGCCGAGGTCACGAATATTGCGTTTGCGGGCGCTCATCGCTGCCTCACTGCCGCGGCTTGGAGTCGACTTCGCGTGACGCGTCCGTGCTGCCGCCCTGTACGCCGAGCCGGCCACCGGTGCCGAGTCCGCCACGCACGGTCTGCGCCTTGTAGTTGCGCAGGGCCCGCACCATCTTGTTGTACGAGTCAGTGAACGCAGCGAAGATGACCTTGCCCTGCGGCGTGCTGGTATAGGCACCCGCGCCGCCTGCGGCTCCGCCGCCGAAGAAGCCCACCATCCCGCCGAAATCGACGTTCTTCGAGTAACCCTCGGCGGCGGCGAGCTGCACTGTGGAGCGGTTGTCGATCAGCGTCAGGATCGCGCCCGCTTCGTTGGTCGACATGGAGCCCGCGACGCCGGCGACGACCGCACCCACGCCGGTGCGTCCGAGCAGCCCGCCGAGTCCGCCGCCGCCGCGCGTGCCGCCGCGGTCGGACAGGATGACCTCCGGAATCATCGTGTAGTCGGCGGCCGCAATCTGCCCCCCACCCACATTGCTGCCGGCACGGCCCTCTTCGCCTCGCATCAAAGCCATCTCACGGTTGCGCGCCGCCAGGCCGCGCCCGCGGTCCACGATGACGAAGCAGTTGGACTGCTGGATGATCAGCCGCAGCGCCGGCACCGTCGAACCCATCTTGTACTGGCTCTGGTAGGCGCTGTACCAGCCGGCATTGGTCTGCTCGTCAATGCTGATCGTGCCGAGCGTCTCGGGGCAGGACTCGAGCTGGGAGTTGGCTTCGGTACTCGATCCGCCGGCCGCGGCGCCCTGCGCCTGGGTGGCGTGTCCGCCGCCCGGCTGCGGATCGGCGGCCAGGCAGGTCAGCGGAACCAGCACGGCACCAGCCCCGAGCGCCAGCCGAGGCAGCCGCCGGATGGCGCGGAAGCAACGGACGCTCAGGTCCGTATCGATCGCCTTCGTGTTCTTCATCGCAACCTCCTGGTCAGCGCCGCGTTGCGGCAGATCTTCAACATACGCCTGCCGCCGGTCGGCAGGCATGAAACGTAGCGATCGCAGCGTTACCGGCCCGTTACCGACGTCGGTTGCCGGCGGTCAGCAGTGCGCGGTTGATCGGGTTGCGGTGCAGGAAGCTGTCTCGGAACTCGGAGGGGACGTTCGGCAGGGCCGCTGACTCGATCCATTGGACGCCCCGCTCCAGCGCCTCGTTTGCACCAGCCACGTTGTCGGCGGCGCTGAAGCCCCGGTGCATGCACCACATGACCTCGGGCACCGACATCCCAACCGGCCAGACTTGCCGTGCCAGTGAAAGAGCCTGCGACGCGAGAGTTCCGGCCGACGCGACGTCTCCGGACTGCGCAGCGCGATCCGCCGCCAGCGCCACGGCGTGCAGTCCTATTCCCGCGTGTCCGTGCTTCTGAGCCTGCTCGTCGACATGGCGACACAGGGCGAGCGCACGCTCGGGGTCAATGTCGCGTGCACTCTCGAGCATCCCGAGCATCATCCAGCGCGCCGGACACGCCGGATCATTGATCGCCTGAAGTGCCTCGCTCGAAGCGGCAAGGGGCCGGTTTCCGCCGGCGCGCGCCTCGCGCGACTTCGTGATCCACCGTGAAATCGCGGCCTCCGGCGGCAGGGAATGCACGTCCTGCCCCAGCAAGTCCCGCGCCCTGCCGGGCTGTCCCAGGTCGACATGGAGCAGGGCCATCTGGTCAGCGCAAAACGCAAGCCAGTAGTCGCTGCCTCCGTGCTTCAGAACGGCGCAGGCGTCCTGCAGCAGCGTCAGGGCCTCGCCCAGACGGCCGGCGCTTCGCAGCAGTGCGGCGCGGCGCCCCGAGTCGCGCGGATTGCGCTCGACCAGAGCGTCGCCCAGTCGGCCGGAAAAGTGCACGGCTTCGTCGGACGTCGCAACGGCCTGGTCGAGGCGGCCTGTCCATGCGGAGGTCAGTGCGACATTGCGCAACGCGACGTAGACAACCCACCAGTTCTGGTGCTGCCGGGCGAGCGCTTCTGCGCGGCGGTAGGCTGCAATGGCGCTATCGAGCTGGTCCGACAGATCGAGCACATAGGCGTTGTCGCACATCCAGACGTGGACGTTCCACTCGTGGAGATTCGCCTCGATCCAGTCCGACTGCGTGCCGAACAATGCCAGCGCTTCGTCGAACTTGCCACGATGGGCCAGGGTGACCGCCAGCTTCCGCGTCGCGTTGAACTCCATCCAACGATCGCCCTGCTTCTGCCCGCGACGCCGCATTTCGACGGCGGCCGCCGATGCAGCGGCATCATCCTGGCGACCCATGTTGAGCGTATCGATCAGGCGGTCGAGTGCCCAGCCATGCTGGGCTTCGTCCGCCGAGATGCGCAGCAGCAGCTCCGCGACCTCGCGCGCTCCGGTCAGGTCGAACGCCTTGATCTGACAGCCCGCGAGCTCCTGCAGTGCCGAATGCTGCTCCCCCTGTGCGCCGGCACGTTCGAAGCAGTCCGCCGCTCGCCGAAAGTGCTCTCCTGCGTCGGGGAAGCGCGACGCATTGAAGCTGACGCGTGCCGCCGCGTTGTACTGCTGGGCGGCCTTGTACCACTCGGCGGCTTCGAGCCAATGGTGGGCAACGCGTGCTGCGGGGGCCCCATGCTGCTCCAGGAAGGACCCTATCGACTTGTGCAGTACCTGCGCAATCGGACGCGGCACGGCTCGCAATGTCGCCTCGACGATCAGATCATGGGCGAATGCCTCGTCGCGGACCATCTGGGCCGCCTCCAGCTCGCGCCACGCACCGACGAGGTCTAGTGGATGTTCCTCCAGCACCGAGGCGGCGAGCTCCGCGCTGAAATCCACTCCGGCCAGCGCCGCCACCCGCGCGAGCCGAAGCGCGGCCGGGCTGAGTTGTGCCAGGCGCCGCTCGATGAGCGCGCCGACCGTCGGGGTGGCCGGCAGGTGGTCGCCCCGCTGCACCACCCGTCGCAGCGATGGCACCAAGGGTCTCGAGAATGAAGAACGGATTTCCTCCTGTGTGTCGTACCAGAGGACCGGCCAGCGCAGCCGAGTCGAAGCCCGGCAATGCAAGTGTGTCGAGCAACGCTCGCACTTCCGACTCGACGAGAGGATGTAGCGGCACTTCGATCAGTTCGGTCCCGCCCTCGGCGCGCAGCCATCCAGTGAGCGCCTTCGGACATTCGGCGCCACGCACGGCAAGTGCAAACCGCAAGCCGGTCGCCGTCAGTGCCGGCAGCAGCTCGAGCGTGGCTTCGTCGGCAAAGTGCAGGTCGTCGAGCGCCACTCCGGCAAGTCCCGCAGTCGCCTGCGTTGCCAGCGCGTCGCACACCGCCTGGCGGAAACGTGCCTCGTTCAGAATGCCGGCGGGTGACGTACCCAACTCCGGAAGCAGGCGCGCGAGTTCCTTGCGCGCTGCGACGGGCAGGAGCGCACTTCCCTCGCGACTACCCGAGGCCTGCAGGGCAGCACGCAACAGCCGTGTGAGCAACGCGTAAGGCACACGCGCATCGCCCGGACGTGCGTCGATGATCGGAATCGCGCGCGCCTGCGCGAAGTCGCCCAGCAAGCGGGTCTTTCCCATGCCTGCGTCGCCGCTGAGCAGTACGACGCGACCGGCATCCCATCCGCCTTCGAGCAAACGCCACTCGCGATCTCGACCGACCAGCAGAGGTGGACGCGAAATGACCGCTGGCATTGGCCGGGCCGCCGCGCCCGGTAGCTCGCCCGAGCGCTCGATCAGCTGCGCGAGTTCACGCGTCTCTGCGCTCGGGTCTGTCGCCAGCTCGCTCTTGAGCAGATGGCGGCAGTGCGCGAAAGCAGCCAGCGCGGCCGAACGATCGCCACGCCGGTAGTGCAGGCGCATCGCCAGACGGTGCGCCTTTTCGGACAGGGGGTCCTCGGCGAGCAGGCGTTCGGCATAGACCAGAGCGCGAGCGACATGACCGTTGCTCTCTTCGTGGGCGGCGGCTGCCGCAATCGCATCGCGTCGCAGGGCCCGGAAACGTTCGCGCGCACTCTGCACCCACTCGGCGAGTTCGCCCATGTCTTCGTATCCGAACGAGCCCAGCAGTTCACCCGCGGCGGCTGAAGGGTCCTGTGCGAGCCGCCCCGGCAGGTCTGCGAGGTCGTGCGCCACGCTGTCTGCGAGTCGAAGCGCCGCATCCTCCTCGATGACATTCGAGCCGACCGCGCGACGCAAACGGAACAGGCGCTGACGCAGGCTGTTGCGCGCATTCGGCGACTCGGCATCGGGCCATAGCAGGGCAGCGACACGCGCTCGCGACATGGGTCCGTCGACGGCCAGCAGGGCCAGCAGCGCTGCGTCCTTGCGCTCGAGCGCAAGGACCACGTCGCCGCCCATAAGCAACGCCGGCGCCGCCAGCAGTCGCGCGTGAGGCACAGCAGCCACCGAAGAGGACTTCGGCACGAGCAACTCCGCAAGGTGCAGCCAGCGATGCAGCTCGATTGCTGCAGTCGCGCTGTGCGTCTCAAGATCGCGCACGTCTGGCTCCATCACCGGGATCGACGGCGTCGATCCTTGGGCATGCGCGTTACCGGAACGTTATACAGAGCGACGTGCCCCGTCCAGAGCGGCGATCTGCACCCTCAGCCGCCCGTTCCCCATAGGGCGAACACCATGACAATGTGTCGACTTGTGAGCAAGCACAGTCGGGCAGTGGCGTCGCGGTTTCTGGAGCAACTCACTTGCAGCCGGAACAGGCGGTTGACCCTTGACGTGCGGAGTGACCAGGCCTAAACAACAGCAGCGTCCCGCCTGGCGGCGCGACCCCTTGAGAACGGAGGAGCCATGAGCGAACAGACACTGGAAGGCCGCGGCGACGAACCTGCCCGGCCCGAAACTGAATTGAAGCCGCTGAACGAGACGGAACTCGACGCCGTTGGAGGAGGGGCGTTTCCGTTCATCCAGCAGTGAATGACCGCTGGCCTGCGCCTGGTCCCGCCCAACGGCGGGGTCAGCGGCGCGCCTCCCGGATCGCCCTCCACACCCGCTCCGGCGTGGCCGGCATCGCGATGTCGGTCACGCCCAGGGGCCGCAGCGCATCGACGATCGCGTTGATGATGGTCGGCGTGGCGCCCACGGTGCCGAGTTCGCCGACGCCCTTGGCGCCGAGCGGGTTGATCTTGCAGGGCTGCGTCTCATCGGTGTGCGTGGCGAAGTCCGGCAGGTCGTCGGCGCGTGGAATGCCGTAATCCATGAACGAGCCCGTCAGCAGCTGGCCCTCTTCGTCGTAGACGACCCGCTCGTGCAATGCCTGGCCAACGGCCTGCGCGATACCGCCGTGCACCTGCCCGGCGACGATCAGCGGATTGATGACGCGGCCGACGTCGTCATAGGTCGTATAGCGCACGATCTCGACATGCCCGGTCTCGGGATCGATCTCTACTTCGCAGACGTGGCAGCCGTTGGGCCAGGAGGGCCCGCCAACTTTCTGCACGGTGGTCACCGCGATGCGCTGCCCGGGCTGCTGTCGCGCCAGCGCGGTGAGGTCGATGCCGAGGTCGGTGCCCACGACCTTGAAACGCCCGTCGGCGTAGACCAGATCCGGCACCGGCGCCTCGAGCGCCTTGGCAGCCAAGTCGCGGCCCACGTCGATGGCCTGCTGCGAGGCGGTCTGCATGGCCGAGCCGCCGATGTAGAGCGACCGGCTGCCCATGCTGCCGATGCCCTGCGCGACGTCGCTGTCGCCCTGCACGATTTCGAAGCAATCCGGGTCGAGTTGCAGAGTTTCGGCCAGGATCTGCACATAGCTGGTCTCGATGCCCTGGCCCATCGCCTGCATCGCGGTGAAGACACGCACCCGCCCGTCGCCCTCGACGTGCAGGCGCACGGTCTCCTCGTGCACGACACCGGTCCATTCGAGAAAGGTCGACACCGCGCGGCCACGCAACCTGCCGCGCGCTTCGGAGTCGCGCCGGCGCCCGTCAAATCCTGCCCAGTCGGCCGCCGCCAGCGCCTTGGCCAGCAGGTTCGGAAAATCGCCGCTGTCGAACGTCTCGCCCATGGCGTTGCGGTACGGCATCTGCCCAGGCTGCACGAGATTGCGGCGGCGCAGTTCGGCGGGATCGAGTTTCAGCTCGGCCGCCGCGCGGTCCATCAGCCGCTCGATGAGGTAGATCGCCTCGGGCCGGCCCGCGCCGCGGTAGGCGCCGATGACGTTGGTGTTCGTCAGCACGGCCTTCGCCTGCAGGTCGAGCACCGGCACGTGATACACGCCCGTCGTGACCTTGGGCCCGATCGCCAGATGAATCGCCGCGCCGGCGCCGTGGCCGTAGGCGCCGAGCGCACCACTGATGCGCACCCGCATGGCCAGGATGCGCCCGTCGGCATCGAACGCGAGTTCGGCCTCGGCGCGCTGGTCGCGCCCGTGGCTCGCGGCCTGGAATTCTTCCAGTCGCGTCGCGCGCCAGCGTACGGGTCGCCCCAGCTTGCGCGCGGCGTACGCCACGACAACGTCCTCCGGATGCACCAGCGCCTTCATGCCGAAGCCGCCACCGACGTCGCCGACGACCACGCGCACCTGCTCCGGCGCGAGCTTCAGCATCTTTGCCAGCGTGCCCTGGTAGCTGGCCGGATTCTGCGAAGTCGCGTGGAAGGTGAGCCGGCCCGAGGCCGCGTCGAACTCCGCCACGCAGCCGCGCGGTTCGAGCGTGACCGGCGACAGCCGCTGGTTATCGACCGCGATGCGTGTGACGTGCTTCGCGGCGGCAAAGGCGCGATCGCAGGCGTCGCGGTCGCCGAAGCTCGCGGACCCCGCGACATTGCCGGGCGCGTCAGGCCAAACAAGAGGGGCATCCGGCGCGAGCGCCGCGGCGAGCGACGCGACGGCCGGCAAGGGATCGCAGTCGACGGTCACCAGGTTGGCGGCTCGCTCCGCCGCCGCGCGCGACTCGGCCAGCACGACCGCCACCGGCTGGCCGACGAACCGCACCGCATCGACCGCGAGCACATGGAACGGCGCCGTTGTCGACGGCTTGCCGGGGGCGGACTTCAACATCGGGTTTGAGGGGAACGGCGCGACGCCGTCGGCCTGCAGGTCGGCGCCTGTCAGGATCGTCACGACGCCCTCGATCGCTCGCGCCTCCGCGCTCTCGATCGAGAGAATGCGGGCATGCGCATACGGCGACCGCACGAACATCGCGTGCAGTGCACCCGGCACGCGGAGGTCGTCGACGAAGCGTGCCTGCCCCGTCAGCAAGCGGTCGTCCTCGCGTCGCGTGATCGCTTGCCCGATGCCGAACTTCACCATGGATGGATTCGCCTTTTCGAGATTTCAATGCGCGCGCCGCGCGACCTAGGCGGAAAGTCTAGTGGCTGGCCGGGGAAGTGCGTGCCGTATGGCCTGCGCACCAGCGCGGCGTGCGCGCCGGCTACAGGATACGGTTGAACCAGAGCAGCGACAGCATGGCCGCCGCCGCCGCGAGCAGCGCGCCGAGGCCGGCGAACACCGCGGTCACTTCCGTCGGCCGCTGCTTCTCGAACGCCAGCTTCGAGCCCAGGGCGCGATAGATCTTCTTCAGCTCGCTGGCACTCGGCGCGCGGAAATATTCACCCATCGTCGTCGAAGCAATCTTCTGCAGAGCATCTTCGTCGAGCCGCGTGCGCATCGACCAGCCGTCGACCTTGACGACCGTGCCCTCCGGCGTTCCCAGCCCCACCGTGTAGATCCTGACGCCATGCTTCGCGGCGAGCTCCGCGGCCTTCTGCGGATCGGGCCCGACGTTGCTCTGGCCATCGCTGAGCAGGACGATGGCAGCCGACGTGTTCTCGCCGGGCGCGATGGACTTGGCTTCGTCGTCCTTTGCCTTGCCGAGCGGCGGCGGTCGGTCCTTGCGCGGATTGATGAAGCCGTCGACATCGATGCGCGCACCGGGCAGCGCAGTGTCGAGCGCAATGACAAGGCCGCTGCCGAGCGCGGTACCGCGCTGCGGCTCGAGCCTTTCGATCGCCGCCAGGATGTCTTCGCGCTTGTTGGTCGGCGATTGCATGACGGCCGCAGCCGCGGCGATGCCGATGACGCCGATGCGCACGTGGTCCGGCTGTTCGTTGACGAAGGCCCGGGCCGCGTCGCGTGCGGCCGCCATGCGCGTCGGCGCAACATCGGTGGCCTTCATGCTGCCCGACATATCGACAGCAAGGATCACCGTGTCGACGCGCGACGGCAGCGTCAGAGTGGCCTGCGGTCGTGCCACCGCGAGCAGCAGTGCGGCGAGTCCGGCGAACCACAACAGCGGCGGCACGGCGCGGCGCCAGCGACCGTCACCGGCGGTGTCAACCGGCGCGAGGCTGGCATAGCGCGCAGTACCGCGCCGGCGCCAGGCCAGCACGCCGAAGTAGAACGCGGCCGCAAGTGGCAGTGCCAGCAGCAGCCACAGCAGCCGCGGCCACAGGAACGTGAGGGCGTAGGCGTCACCCATCGCAGTCAGCGCCACTGGCGCCGGGCCACGATCGCCGGCACGCCACCGGCGGCGAGCTGGCTGCGCCGCTTGCGCAACTGCGTGAAGCGCAGCAGCGCGGCGTCGAGCGGCTCGTCGGTCGCGAGTTCGAGACAGTCCACGCCTGCTTCCGCAAGGCCGGTGCGCAATTCGGCTTCGCGCCGCGCGGCGGCCTCGGTGAAGCGGCGGCGGAACGCACGATCGTGCGTATCGACCGTCAGTTGCTCACCGGTTTCGGCATCCTGCATGACGATGAGCCCGAGGTCGGGCAGTTCGACCTCGAGCGGGTCATAGAGCCGCACCGCGACCACCTCGTGCCGTCGTGCGAGCTGCGCCAGCCGACGGCCCCAGCCGGGCGCGCTGATGAAGTCCGAAACGACGAACACGACCGAGCGCCGCTTGATGACCGGCTGGGCAAACGCGAGCAGCTGCGAGAGGTCGGTCAGCCGTCCGGTCTGGCGACGCGCCGGCGACGCGACCACGCCAATGCGATCGAGCACGTGCAGCACATGGCGGCGGCCGTTGCGGGCGGGAATGACCTCCTCGACGCCCTCGGCATGCAGCACCGCGCCGATGCGGTTGCCGTAGCGCGTGAAGAGCCGCGCCAGCACCGCTACCAGTTCGGTCGACAACTGGCGCTTGCGCACGTCGCCGGAGCCGAAGTCGACCGAGGCCGAAAGATCGAGCAGGAACCAGGCGGCGACCTCGCGATCCTCCTGGAACTCGCGCACGTGCGGCACCGCGAGTCGCGCCGTGACGTTCCAGTCGATGTAGCGCACGTCGTCGTGCAGCTGGTACTCGCGCAGGTCGGCGAGGTCGAGGCCGAAACCACGAAACAGCGTCCGGTAATCGCCCTGCAGCAGGCCGTCGAGCCGGCGCAGCACCGTCCATTCGAGCCGGCGCAGCATCCGTTCCGGGTCGTTGCGACGGCGTGCGCGCGCGCCGTCCGCGACGGCCTCATTGGCCGCCGCGCCAACGCCGGGCGCAACCGTGCCGGCGACGGCCGGCTGCTTAGGCGCCCGCCGCCACCCGAACATGGCTCTCGAGCGGCGCTTCCGGCGCCTGGATGGTTTTCAGGACGCGCATGATCAGCGCATCGGCCGTCTGCCCGTCCGAGAGCGCCTCGTAGGAGAGCACCAGCCGGTGCCGCAGCACGTCGGGCACGAGGTCGATGACATCTTCGGGCAGCACGTAGCCGCGCCCGCGCAGGAACGCGAGCGCCCGCGCACCTTCGATCATGTTGATCGTCGCGCGCGGGCTGGCGCCGAAGGTCAGGTAGCGGTCGAGGTCCTTGAGCCCGTACTGCTCGGGGCGGCGCGTCGCCGCGACGAGTTTGACGGCGTACTGGATCAGGTTCGGGTCGACGTAGATCTTGCGGCACTGCTGCTGCAGTTCAGAGAGTTGCTGCGTCGTGCACACCGCCGAGACAGCCGTCGCAGCCCCGGTCACGCGCTCGACGATGACGAACTCCTCTTCCTCGTTCGGGTAACCGACCAGCACCTTCATCATGAAGCGGTCGACCTGAGCCTCGGGCAGCGGATAGGTACCCTCGGTCTCGATCGGGTTCTGCGTGGCCATCACGAGGAACGGCTCAGGCACCTTGTGCGACTCGCCGGCGATCGTGACCTGGCGCTCCTGCATCACTTCGAGCAGCGCGCTCTGAACCTTGGCCGGCGCCCGGTTGATCTCGTCAGCGAGCAGCAGGTTGGCGAACACCGGCCCCAGCACCGTGGAGAACTCGCCCGACTTCTGGTTGTACATGCGGGTGCCGACGAGGTCGGCCGGCAGCAGGTCGGGCGTGAACTGGATGCGCTTGAACGAACCGCGGATCGTCTTCGCCAGCGTGTTGACCGTCAGCGTCTTCGCCAGCCCCGGCACGCCTTCGACCAGCAGGTGTCCCTGCGCGAGGATCGCGACCAGCACGCGCTCGAGGAAGTGGTCCTGACCGACGACGATGCGCTTCACTTCGTACAGCACGCGCTGCATCAGGTCGCCGGTCTCCTTCGCCTTGATCATCTCGCTCATGGTTCGCCTTTACTTGCAGTTGTGCTGAAAAAATTCGTCTGGCTCCGCCAGCGAATTTTTCAATCTATTCCGCGCAAAAGTAGGGTTGCACTTTTGCGCGCATCAAAACGGTGGAATACCGACAGCACCCCCCGCGCTTTCGATCGTCGCCGCAAAGCCGATGCCGATGAACGTGCGCGCCGGCGTCGGGTTGAGAATGGCGGTGACGATGCCGATGACTTCGCCGTCCATCGTGACCAGCGGCCCGCCGGAGTTGCCCGGATTGGCGGCGGCATCGAACTGGATCAGGCCCGTCATCACCTGCTTGCCCTCGGGCGAACGGAAGCTCCGATCGAGCCCGGAAACGACGCCGGCCGAGGTCGACGGCCCGATGCCGAACGGAAAGCCGACCGCCACCACCTCATCGCCCGGGCGCAGATTGGCCGTCGAGCCCAGCGTGGCGGACTCCAGGTCGTCCGGCACCTTCTTTGCCTTGATGACGGCGAGATCGTTCTCCGGATACGCGCGCACCATTTCGACCTCGGATTCGCTGCCGTCGAAGAACTTCACCGTCACCCGCTTGGCACCGGCGACGACATGCAGGTTGGTCAGGATCACGCCGTTGTCGACGATCACGACACCCGAGCCGACGCCTTCCATCTGTACGCCGGAACCCGGCTCGTCGTTTTCTTCGCCGTTGTAGCCCTGCACCCGCACGACCGCCGGCATCACGGCGTCGGCTGCCCTGGCCGCGCGCGATGGCAGCGTCTTCGTCTCCAGCGTGTGCAGCACGGCCTTGTCGATGTGCTCCTGGGTCAGCGCCACGGCCTTGGGGCGAAAGGCATCGCGCGCCAGCAGCAGACCCAGCGCACAACCGAGACCGGCCAGGAAAAGCAGCGTGCGATCGTGCCGCTGCAGGAACCGCGCAGGGCCGCCCGCACGCGAGGATGCGACCGGACTCTGCGGCGCGGCAGGCGCTGCGTCGGCGGGCGCGGCACTGCGGCGCTCGTCCGGGGCCGGCTCGGCGGAGCCTCCCTTGCCATGCCGGTGCGCGCTGCTGTAGAGCGCCGACTTCCTCATGCGTGTTCCCTGTCCGCCCGGATCTGCCACGGAAAAAAGGTATCACGCCGTCCGCAGCACGGGGGCTCGAAGTGCGGCAAAAAATCGCAAGCCCGCGCCCGGCGCAGGGGCACGACGCCGCATGACGCGTCATGGTGCAGGCCGCTCACGCCCTCACGGTATGACCTTCGTCGTAGAAACCCTCGCGCGCGCATCGCACTATCTGCCGCCACAACGGTCAGTGATAGAGTGATTGCGAAGGTCCGGCGCACCTGACTTTGGCCGGGCTCCCGACAAAAGGTTCTGCGAGGATTGTCGATGCGCTTCCTGTGGCCGGAGATGCTCTGGCTGCTGCTGCTGGTTCCCGTGCTGGTCGCCGCCTACATCGCGGCGCTGCGGCGGCGCAAGCGGCTGGCTGTGCGCTACGCCAGCCTCACGCTGGTGCGCGAGGCGCTTGGTCCGGGCCATCGCATCCGTCGCCACATACCGCCGCTTCTGCTGCTGTTGGGGGTGACGACCGCCATCTTCGCGCTGGCGCGGCCCTCGGCATCGGTCGTGCTGCCTTCGCAATACATGACGATCGCGATGGCGATGGACGTCTCGCTCAGCATGCGCGCCACCGACGTCGAGCCGAGCCGCCTGGTGGCGGCGCAGAACGCAGCCAAAGCCTTCATCGACGAACTGCCGCCGACAGTGCGACTCGGCATCGTCTCGTTCGCCGGCACCGCCGCCGTCGTGCAGACGCCGACCGAGAACAAGGCTGACATGACGGCGGCGATCGACCGCTTCCAGCTGCAGCGCGCGACCGCCACCGGCAGCGGCCTGATCCTCGCGCTCGGGCTGCTGTTCCCTGACGATGGACTCGATCTCGAGTCGGTGGCGATGTCGATGCGGCATGCCGGCGTCTCGCTCGACAGCGCGCGCAAGGCCGAAGCGGAGCGGCCGACGCGCGAGCCGGTCGCGCCGGGCTCCTATACGTCGGGCGTGATCATCCTGCTCTCCGACGGGCGGCGCACGACGGGGCCGGACCCGATCGCCATTGCCAAGATGGCCGCCGAACGTGGTGTGCGCGTCTACACCGTCGGCTTCGGCACGCTGCAGGGCACGACGATCGGCTTCGAGGACTATCAGATCTACGTGCGGCTCGACGAAGAAACGCTGAAGGCGATCGCCAAGGTCACCGGCGGCGAATACTTTCACGCCGGCACCGCCGCCGACCTGCGCACCGTCTACCAGAACCTGAACGCGAAGCTTGCCATGGAACGGCAACAGACCGAGGTCGGCGCGCTCTTTAGCGGGCTTGCGGCCTTCTTCGCGCTGCTGGCGGCCGTTCTTTCGGTGTGGTGGTTTCACCGCGCCGCGGCACCTGCCCGGCCGCAGACTGCCCGCAGCTGAAGGCGCGCCGGCGCGCCGTTGCACCTTTCCTTTAAGTGACCGTCACTGGCGTTCCGCCGCCACGGCTGCGGTGCAGTAGAGTGCCGCGGTGACTCCACCCTCAAGCCGTCCGTCGAAACTCTCGGCGGTCAGACTGCCGCTTTTCAGCCTGCTGGCCTCTTGCCTGCTGGCCGCCAATGCGACCGCTTCGGCCACCACGGCACCCGGCCGCAAGCCGACGGACGCCGCGCAGGTGCTGGTCATCACCGGGACGGATCCCTACTTGCCGGCGTTTGTCGCCATCGATGCCGCGATGCGCAGCGCGGTCGCAAAGAGCCGGCAGGCGCCGGTCAACTGGCTGTACGAATCGCTCGACACGCTGCGCTTCTCCGCCCGGCCCGATCACCAGCTCGCCGATCTGCTTGCTCGCAAGTACGACGGCGTGCGCATCGATGCGATCGTGCTCGTGACCGAGCCGGCCGTGGAGTTCTATCGGCACCACGGCGCGCGGTACTGGCCCGATACGCCGGTTGTCTACAGCTTCGTCGCCGCGCAATATGCGCGCCAGCTACCGGCCGATGCGCGACTTACGGGCGTACCGTTCGAGGTCGACTTCGAGCAGACCCTGCACATCGCGCTGTCGCTGCAACCGGCTGCGCGACGGGCGCTCGTCATTGCCGGGTCGGCCCCGTGGGACCAGACGCTGCTGGCCGGCGCGCAACGAGCGCTGGCGGCGCACGCCGACCACCTCAGCGTCGAGGTCCTGTCCGGCCAGCCGCCGGGCGCCGTCGCGGCCCGCCTGGCGCAGCAGTCCCCCGACACGATCGTGCTGTACGTCAGCCTGCTGGCAGACGCGAGCGGGATGGCGTACGTGCCGAGGGACGTGCTCGCCCGACTGAGCGCCGTCAGTCCCGCCCCGATCTATGGGCCGTTCGAATCTTTCATGGGATCGGGCATCGCGGCCGGCGCCGTCGAATCGTTCAGGGCACGCGGCGAGCGGCTCAGTGAACTCGTGCTGCAGGCATTGGCAGCCGGCACGGCCTCGCTGCCGGCAGAGCCGCTCCCGTCAAGTTGCGTTGCCGATGCCCGGCAGCTCGCGCGGTTCGGTCTCGATCCGAAGCGCCTTCCCGCTGGATGCGAAGTCCGTTTTGTCGAACCAACCTTCCTGCAGCGCTACTGGTGGCAGTCACTACTGGTCGCCTTGGCGCTGGTGGGCCAGACGCTATTGATCGTTTCGCTGCTGTTGCAGCGGCGGCGACGGCGCGCCGCCGAACTGAATCTGGCCGCGCAACGCGTGCAACTTCTGCATGCGTCGCGTCTCGCGGTGGCCGGTGAGCTGACGGCATCGATCGCGCACGAGATCAACCAGCCGCTTGGAGCGATCCTCAGCAACGCCGATGCCGCCGAGATGCTGGTGCAGTCCGGCCAGATCCAGCGTGAGGAACTGCTGCAGATCCTGGCCGACATCCGCCGCGACGATCTGCGCGCGAGCGAGGTCATCAAGCGCCTGCGTACGCTGCTTGCACGACACGAGGTTGAACGGCACCGGTTCAGTCTGAACCAGGCCGTCGAAGACGTGGCGGCCATCCTGCGTGCCGAGGCTCGTCGCCGCGATGCGACAGTCGACTACGCGCTGGACGCGCGACAGGCCGACATGATGGGTGACCCGGTGCAGATCCAGCAGGTCATCATCAACCTGATCCTGAACGCGTTTGATGCGGGCTCCGGACTGCCGCCGGAGCGGCGCCGTGTGCGGGTCGAGACCTCCGATACGCCACGCGGCGTGCAATTGACGGTACGCGACAGCGGCGCCGGCATCGCGGCCGACGATCTGCCGCGCCTGTTCGATCCATTCTTCAGCACGAAGAGCGGCGGCATGGGACTCGGGCTGTCGATCGTCCGTTCCATCGTCGAAGCGCACGGCGGTACGATCGCTGCCGCCCGCAATGCTGTCGGCGCGGAGTTCAGTGTGACCCTGCCTGTCGCCCCGCCGGCTGATCGCGGCGAGCAACCTGTGATCGATACACCATGACTTCGCATGCGGTGATTCATCTCGTCGACGACGACGAGTCGTTGCGCACCGCCCTGCAACGGCTGCTGACTTCCGCGGGCTATCGGGTCCGGACCTACGCATCTGCGGGCGACTTCCTGCTGGAGCCTCCGGCCGATGCCCCGGGTTGCCTGCTGCTGGACCTGCACATGCCGGGCCCTTCCGGGCTCGATCTGCAGGAGGCCCTCAAGCGACATGGGGTCCGCCTGCCGGTGATCTTTCTCACCGGGCATGGCGACCTTTCGACCGGTGTGCGTGCGATGAAGGCCGGGGCGGTGGACTTCCTCACCAAGCCGGTCGAACGCGAGACTCTCTTTGCCGCCGTTGCCCAGGCGATCGACGTGGACGCAGCGCAGCGGGCTGCCCGCTCCAACCACTCGGATTTGCAGGGGCGGTATGCGCAGCTCACCGCGCGCGAACGCGAGGTACTCGACCTGATCGTGGCGGGCAAGCTCAACAAACAGATTGCGGGTGACCTCGGCGTCGCGGAGCGCACGGTCAAGGCGCAGCGAGCCCAGGTCATGGCCAAGCTGGGAGCGACCAACGCCGCAGAGCTCGGCAGGATCGCGGAACAATTGCGCGAGCGCGGTACCTGAGCGGGCAAATGGTGTCGGCAGAGCGTCCGCGAAGAAGACGAAACTCTCTTTGGTGACAGGGCTCGTGCTGGCCGCGAGGGTTGCGGCCGCCAACTTCGGCTCGTAGGGCGAATCGGAGGCCGCGAGCGTGCTGGACATTCAAGAGTAGGTCGTGCTCGGTGCGCCCGAGGGTCGCCGCCGTTGCGAGCGCCCAGGCAATCAACTGCTATCTGGACGCCGTAGCCCACCACTTCGTCGAAGCCCGAAACGGCAGCACCGGTTGAGCTATCTCAGCATCCGTGGAATGTGGCCGGATATACTGGGGGGTGTATCTATGCAGGCACGGCTGGCCGCTCGGGCCAGTTTTCATCTGAAGGGAGTGTTTTCATGAAGCGGTGGCTATTGGGGTTGGTGTTGTCGCTGGCGGCTGCCGGAGCGATGGCGCAAACGATTGTCGATCTTGACTATGTGAAGCAGGCGATCGCGCGCGGTGCGCTGGTGTGGGATGCCCGCGACGAAGAAGCGTTTGCGAAGGGTCATATCGCAGGCGCGGTCAACGTCGGCGACCCGACACTGACCTTGCGCAACTCGCTGACCGAGGACTATTTGCCGACCGCGGATCTGGAGAAGATTCTCGGCGGCGCGGGGCTGGACCCGTCGCGCGAGATCATCGTCTACGGCGACCGCGGCCTGCCCTCCGTCTACTTTGCTCAGCTGACCCTGCGCTACTACGGCGCGACGAATGCGCGTGTCTTCCATGACGGCATCGAAGCGTGGCGCGCGGCGGGCCTGCCCGTGACCAGCACGCCGACCAGGCCGAAGGCCGTCGCGCTGAAGCTTAAGCCGCAGCCCGGCGTACTGATCGACTCGAAGGATGTTGTGGCGGCGCTCAAGCGCAGCGATGTGCAGATGCTCGACGTGCGCACCGTGAAGGAATTCAAGGGGGAAGATATCCGAGCAATTCGCGGCGGACACATTCCGGCCGCGATCAATGTGCCGTTCGAGCAGAACTGGGTCGACCCCGACACACGTAGCAAGTTGCGCAGCGGCGCGGTGAAGGACTCCTCCGGCATGGCGCTCAAGCCACGCGCGGAACTGGCGAAGGTCTACGAGAAGCTCGACCCCACGAAGGAAATCATCGTCTACTGCCAGAGTGGCAATCGTGCGGCGCAGAGCGCCGCGGTGCTGGCCGAGCTGGGCTACAAGAACGTCAAGGTCTACGACGCATCCTGGCTCGGTTATTCGAGCTGGCTCAGCGCGCCGGCCGAAGACGAGGTCTGGACCAACTTCGGATCGCTGCCCGCAGCGATCAAGGGACTGGAGAACCGCTTCGGCGAACTGGAGCGGGCCGCCGCCAAGCCACGCTGATCCATCCCACACGCGGCAGCCACTGCTGTCGAAGGCCGGACCGCGTCGCGCGTCCGGCCTTTTTCGTTCGATTGCCCCAAAGGGCAGCACCCCTTGCCCACGGGCACGATGCGCGCGACTGCGGGCTCGCGCACGATGCACGAGTGAATCTGTCCGAGTCAAGTCCGCGCGACGTCGTTGACCGGCACGGCCACGTCGTCATCCTTGTCGAAGACGATGCGGGGCTGCGCGGCGCGCTCGAACGCGTCCTGCGTGCCGCCGGATTCGAGTCACAGTCGTACGCGAGCGCCGAAGCGGCGCTCGCGGACCATCGGCTGGAATGGGCGGACTGCCTGGTGGTGGACCTGAACCTGCCGGCGATGTCGGGGCTCGACCTGGTGGATCGCATACGCCAGCACGGCGTCACCGTACCAACCGTCCTGATCACCGCCCACGACGAGCCGCGCGTGCGCGACGAGGTCAGGCGTCGCGGCATCCAGCACTTTCTCGCCAAGCCCTTCCTGGGCAGCGCGCTGGTCCGGCTGCTGGACAGTGTCATCATTGGAGCGGGCGATAGTGAGCCAGCAGGAAGCTAGCTGACCTCGCCTGCACTCAACCCGCCCGTATCGCGCTCGCACGGCTGATCAGACAGGTTCAATCCGAATCTTCAACAAAGAGAGCAACAAAAATGACTCCCAAACTCGCCGCCGAATTCCTCGGCACTTTCTGGCTCGTCCTTGGTGGCTGCGGCAGCGCGGTACTCGCCGCCGCCTTTCCCGAACTGGGCATCGGCTTCGTCGGCGTCTCGCTGGCCTTCGGCCTGACAGTGCTCACCGGCGCCTACGCGCTCGGACCGATCTCGGGCGGCCACTTCAATCCGGCCGTATCGCTCGGCCTGTGGGCGGGCGGCCGCTTCCCGGCAGCGCAACTGCTGCCGTACATCGTCGCGCAGGTCATCGGCGCCGTCGTCGCCGCCGGCGTGCTCTACCTGATCGCCAGCGGCAAGGCCGGCTTTTCGCTGGCCGGCGGCTTCGCCTCGAATGGTTTCGGCGAGCACTCGCCGGGCAAGTACAGCTTCGGCGCGGCCGCGATCACGGAGGTCGTGATGACCTTCATGTTCCTGATCGTCATCCTCGGTGCCACCCACAAGCGTGCACCGCTCGGCTTCGCAGGCCTCGCGATCGGCCTCGCGCTGACCCTGATCCACCTGATCAGCATTCCGGTGACCAACACCTCCGTCAATCCGGCGCGCAGCACCGGGCCGGCGCTGTTCGTCGGCGACTGGGCGCTGCAGCCAGCTGTGGCTCTTCTGGGTGGCGCCGATCGTCGGCGCAATCGTCGCAGGATTCGTCTCGCGCGTCGTCTTCGATTCATCTGACGCGCCGACATCGCCGGGCGCTGACCGCGTGGTGCAGCGGCGGCCCCGCTGCGCCGGTCGCCTCTCCGTGCCGTGCGAGAACAGGCCGCGGCTGCCGTGGCAGGGTCATCCTGTTCCGCTGCAAGTCTGGTGCTGCGCCGCGATCATCGCGGCGCATCGCCGGCCTTCACCTGCCTTCCGAACGTCCTTTGCCCCAAAGGGCAATCCGATCCGCACCTCTGACGATGCGGGCCCGACGCGCCATGCCGACTATGTCGCCTCGCCGTCGACGCGCTGCGCGCCGGTGCGAACCCTCCGCGAATCACTTGCACGAAGGAACGCCATGACTCTCATTCGACACTTCGCCGCGCTGGCAGCGCTCCTGCTCGGAGTGCTGGCGGCCTCGCCGGGCTGGGCGCAGGCGACCGGCCAGAAACCGAACATCCTCGTCATCTGGGGTGACGACATCGGCCAGTTCAACATCAGCGCCTACAACATGGGCATGATGGGCTACAAGACGCCCAACATCGACAGCATCGCGAAGCAGGGCGCGATCTTCACCGACTGGTACGGCCAGCAGAGCTGCACCGCCGGCCGCGCCGCCTTCATCACCGGGCAGTCGCCGATCCGCACCGGGCTCACCAAGGTCGGCCTGCCGGGCGCGCCGGAAGGCATGAAGAAGGAAGACCCGACCATCGCCACGCTGCTGAAGGCGCAGGGCTACGTCACCGGCCAGTTCGGCAAGAACCACCTCGGCGACCGCGACGACATGCTGCCGACCGCGCATGGCTTCGACGAGTTCTTCGGCAACCTCTATCACCTGAACGCCGAGGAGGAGCCGGAGAACCCCGACTACCCGAAGAGCGCGGAGTTCAAGAAGAAGTTCGGCCCGCGCGGCGTGATCCACAGCTTTGCCGGCGGCAAGATCACCGACACCGGCCCGCTGACGCGCAAGCGCATGGAGACGATCGACGAGGAAGTCAACGCCAAGGCGATCGACTTCATGGAGCGCGCCAAGAAGGCCGACAAGCCGTTCTTCATCTGGTGGAACTCCACCCGGATGCACATCTTCACGCACCTGAAGACGGCAGTCGGAAGGCAAGACCGGCCTCGGCATCTACGCCGACGGCATGGTCGAGCACGACGGCCACGATCGGCCTGCTGCTCGCCAAGCTGAAGGAACTCGGCCTCGAGGAGAACACGATCGTCATGTACTCGACCGACAACGGCGCCGAAACCTTCACCTGGCCCGATGGCGGCACGACGATGTTCCGCGGCGAGAAGAACACGCAATGGGAAGGTGGCTACCGCGTACCGACCATGATCAAGTGGCCCGGCGTCATCAAGCCCGGCACGGTGATCAACGACATCGGCGCGCACGAAGACATGCTGCCGACGTCTGGTGAACGCAGCCGGCGGCAAGAACGTCAAGGAAGACCTGAAGAAGGGCGCGACGATCGGCGGACACAGCTACAAGGTGCACCTGGACGGCTACGACCTCGGTCCGGCGCTGCGCGGCGAGGCCAAGGAGTGGCCGCGCAGGGACTTCATCTACTGGACCGACGACGGCAGTGTCGCCGCGCTGCGCTACGACAACCTGGAAGATCACGTTCCTGGAGCAGCAGGCCGAGGGCCTGAAGGTCTGGCAGGATGCCGTTCACGCCGCTGCGCGCACCGCTGCTGACCAATCTGCGGATGGACCCGTTCGAGCGCGCCGCGGCCGAGGACGCGATGGGCTACCAGCGCTGGTACGTCGAGCGCATGTGCCTTCGCGCCTGCCGGCGCCTTCGTCGGGCCAGTGGCTGCAGAGCTTCAAGGATTTCCCGCCGCGCCAGAAGCCGGGCAGCTTCAATCTTGAGCGCGTGATGGAAACGGTGATGAACAGCAGCAAGCAGTAGTAGCCGGGCGAGGCAACGGACGACCACATCGGACGATGTGGTCGGTTGCGCTTTCGATGCCGACGCTATGTGCCACAGCGACGGTTTCGCCGAGTTCTCGGAGGACGTGTGGCCGCCATGCGTAAATCTGAATTTGCCACGCGTGGCGGTCGGACCCCTGCTTCAATCGAATTCCACGTTGTGAGTGCAGCCTGCGCGGGCGGCACGCCTGAAATCGTCGAGACCGTCGCAGGTTCCTGTATCTATGAGCTAAAGTGGATGCGCGTCGACCGCATCGACCCTGGTCCGTGGGACCGGGCGGACAGTCTTCCTAGATTGCTGAACTGAATGCTCTGAACTGATGAAGGACTGAAGAGAATGCAAACGATATTTCGCCTCTCCCTCGCGATCCTGGCATGCCTTGCCGGTCTTTCGGCGGGCGCGCAGCAGGCCAAGCCCAACATACTGTTCATCGTGTCGGACGACACCGGCTACGGTGATCTCGGGCCCTACGGCGGCGGCGAAGGACGCGGCATGCCGACGCCCAGCATCGACCGCATGGCCGCGGAAGGCATGACGTTCTTTTCCTTTTACGCGCAGCCGAGCTGTACGCCAGGCCGGGCGGCGATGCAGACCGGACGCATCCCTAACCGCAGCGGCATGACGACGGTGGCGTTTCAGGGACAGGGCGGTGGACTGCCAGCGGCGGAATGGACACTGGCCTCCGTGCTGAAGCAGGGCGGCTATCAGACCTACTTCACCGGCAAGTGGCATCTTGGCGAGGCCGACTACGCGATGCCGAATGCGCAGGGCTACGACGTGATGAAGTACGTCGGGCTGTATCACCTGAATGCCTACACCTACGGCGATCCGACCTGGTTCCCGGACATGGATCCGGAACTGCGTGCCATGTTCAACAAGGTGACGATCGGGGCGCTGTCGGGGAAGGCCGGCGAGAAGGCGACCGAGGACTTCAAGATCAACGGCCAGTACGTCGACCAGCCCGGCAAGCCCGTCACGCTGCATGGCGTCACCTACCCCGATGGCGTCGTCGGCATCCCGTTCTTTGACGGCTACGTGGAGAAGGCCGCGCTCGAGTTCCTCGACACGGCGGCGAAGAGCCCCAGCAAGCCGTTCTTCATCAACGTCAATTTCATGAAGGTGCACCAGCCGAACCTGCCGGCGCCGGAGTTCCAGTTGAAGTCGCTGTCCAAGAGCAAGTACGCCGACTCGGTGGTGGAGCTCGACACGCGCATCGGTCGCATCATGGACAAGCTGCGTGCGCTCGGCCTCGACAAGAACACGCTGGTTGTCTACACGACCGACAACGGCGCCTGGCAGGACGTCTATCCGGATGCCGGCTATACGCCGTTCCGTGGCACCAAGGGTACGGTGCGCGAAGGCGGCAACCGCGTCCCCGCGATTGCCGTATGGCCCGGCAAGATCAAGGCCGGCGCGAGGAATCACGAGATCGTCGGCGGGCTCGACCTGATGGCGACCTTTGCCGCTGTGGGCGGCGTACAACTGCCGAAGAACGACCGGGAGAACAAGCCCATTTACTTTGACAGCCACGACCTGTCGCCGGTGCTGTTCGGGACCGGCAAGTCGCCCCGCAAGGAGTGGTTCTATTTCACCGAGAACGAGCTGACTCCGGGCGCGGCACGCGTTGGCAACTACAAGGCGGTCTTCAACCTGCGCGGTGACAACGGCCAGGCAACCGGCGGTCTCGCGGTCGACTCCAACCTCGGCTGGAAAGGCGCGGAGAAATACGTTGCGACGGTGCCTCAGGTCTTCGACCTGTGGGCCGATCCGCAGGAGCGCTACGACATCTTCATGAACAATTACACCGAGCGCACGTGGACGATGGTCACGATCAGTGACGCGATCACGAGGCTGATGAAGACCTACGCGCAGTACCCGCCGCGCAAGCTCCAGAGTGAGAGCTATTCGGGGCCGGTCACGCTGACGAACTATCAGCGCTTCCAGTGGATTCGGGAGCAACTCCAGAAGGACGGCATCAGCATCCCGCTACCGACCGGCAACTGACGGCGATGTCTCTTCTTCAACCGGACCGGGAATCTTCTTCAGACCGGCGGGACAGCGCGCTCATGAAAATCCACACCAGGATTTCGCGCTTCGGCCTGGCGGCCGTCGTACTCGCATTCGTCACGACGGTATCCCATGCGGCGGACCCGTTGCCGTCGTGGAATGAAGGGGCCACGAAGAAGGCGATCGTCGAGTTCGTCGGCAAAGTCACCCAGGAAGGAGCGCCGAGCTTCGTCGCGCCTGCGGAGCGCATCGCCACCTTCGACAACGACGGCACGCTGTGGGCCGAGCAGCCCATGTACTTTCAGCTGCTCTTTGCCCTCGACCGCGTGAAGGCGCTGGCGCCGCAGCATCCGGAGTGGAAGACCAAAGAGCCGTTCGCTTCATTGCTCAAGGGGGACGTGAGCAAGGCGCTGGCCGGCGGCGAGAAGGCCATCGCCGAAATCGTGATGGCGACGCACGCCGGGATGACCACCGAGGAGTTCGAGCAGATCGTGAAGGACTGGATCGCCACCGCGAAGCATCCCAAGACCGGGCGACTCCTCACCGAAATGGTGTATCAGCCGATGCTCGAGCTGCTCGCTTACCTGCGGGCGAACGGCTTCAAGACCTTCATCGTCTCCGGGGGCGGCATCGAGTTCATGCGCCCATGGACCGAGGCCGTCTACGGCATTCCGCCCGAACAGGTCGTCGGCAGCAGCATCAAGACAAAGTACGAGATGCGCGGCGGCAAGCCGATTCTGCTTCGCCTGCCGGCGCTCAACTTCATTGACGACAAAGCCGGCAAGCCGATGGGTATCAACTCGCACATCGGCAAGAGGCCGATTGCTGCTTTCGGAAACTCGGACGGCGACCGGCAGATGCTCGAATGGACGCAGGGCGGTGGTGGCGCCCGGCTGATGATGCTGGTCCATCACGACGACGCTGCGCGCGAGTGGGCCTACGGACCGAAGTCGAGCA
This sequence comes from uncultured beta proteobacterium, assembly GCA_963780715.1. GTDB lineage: Bacteria > Pseudomonadota > Gammaproteobacteria > Burkholderiales > Burkholderiaceae_F > JALORV01. The sequence continues at coordinate 63,614 of CAWADK010000024.1, read as the reverse complement.
TCGGCACCTTCAGCGAATCGCTGATGGCCGAAGCCAGAAGTCAGGGTTGGACGGTCGTCAGCATGAAGGATGACTGGAAGACGGTCTTTCCTGCTCCGCGCTGAGCCGGTCTCCCGTCGGCGCAGGCGCGCCGGTCCGGCGCCTGCGGTAACTTGCGGGTCACGATGAAACGCACACGTCCCGCCACAGCCACACAGCCCGACCGAGCGGCAAGATCCTCGACGCCCGTTTGGGCCCTGGCCGCCGCCGTGGTCCTTGTTGCGGTCGGTGCGGCCGCCTTGTTCGTAAAGCGCACACCCTCTACGCCGCCCGTGTTCCCAGCGCCACCACCCACGGCTGCCTCTTTCGTTGGCAGCGGCGAGTGCAAGTCCTGCCACGCGAAGGAGTACGAGCCTTGGGCGTCGTCCCAACATGCGCGCGCGATGCAGCACGCGACGGCCGACACCGTGCGCGGCGACTTCAATGATACGAAGTTCACGTTTGAACGCGTGACGTCGAGCTTCTTCCGGCGCGACGGCAAGTTCTTCGTGCGCACCGACGGACCCGACGGCAAGCTCGCGGACTTCGAAGTGAAGTACACCTTCGGACTCGAGCCGCTGCAGCAGTACCTCGTCGAATTGCCCGGCGGGCGGCTGCAGGCGCTGGCGGTGACATGGGACACGCGCCCGAAGGAGCAGGGCGGGCAGCGCTGGTTCCGCCAGTACCCGGCCGAGAAGCTCGACTTCCGCGACGAGCTGCACTGGACGCAGCGCTCGCAGAACTGGAACTTCATGTGCGCCGACTGCCACTCGAGCCAGGTGACGAAGGGCTACGACGCCGTGCAGAACACGTTCGACACGCGCTACAAGGAGGTTGCCGTTGGCTGCGAGGCATGTCACGGGCCTGGCTCCACGCACATTGTCTGGGCGAAAGAGAAGTCACCCGATCCACGCAAGGGCCTGACGGCGCAACTCGACGAGCGCCGCGGCGTCACGTGGAGCATCGACGCGGCGACCGGCAACGCAAAGCGCAGCCGGGAGCGCACCAGCGAACGGGAGATTGAGGTCTGCGCACAGTGCCATGCGCGGCGGGCGCAGATCGCCGAGGGCTACCACGCCGGCGCGCCATTCCTCGACCACTACCTGCCGTCGCTGCTGGTGGCGCCACTGTACTGGTCCGACGGCCAGCAACGCGACGAGGTTTTCATCTGGGGTTCGTGGCTGCAGAGCCGCATGCATCGCCAAGGTGTGACCTGCAGTGACTGCCACGACCCGCACACTCAGAAGCTGCGCGTCGAAGGCAATGCGGTCTGCGGCCAGTGCCACGCGCCGGGCAAGTACGACACGCCGGCGCATCACCGTCACACCGCGGGGACTGCCGGCGCGCAGTGCGCGGAATGCCATATGCCGCGCACGACCTACATGGTGGTCGACGGCCGGCGCGATCACAGCATGCGGGTTCCACGCCCTGACCAGTCCATCGCGCTCGGCGTGCCGAACGCCTGCAACCAGTGCCACACGAAGCAGGACGCAAAGTGGGCCGCCGCCGCGGTGCGCGGCTGGCTCGGTCGGGATGCCACGGGATTCCAGGCTTTCGCGCCGACCTTTCGCGCCGCCGAGGCGGGTGAGGCGGGTGCGACGGCCTCGCTGGCGACGATCGCCAATGACCTCGCACACGCGCCGATCGTGCGCGCCTCCGCCGTCGAGCGCCTGGCGCAGGCCGGCAGCGGCGACGCCTCCACCGCCCAGCGCGCAGCACGCGATGCGCAGCCGCTGCTGCGGCTCACTTCCGTACAGCTGATCGAGCTGCTGCCACCGCAGGAGCAGTTACGTTTGCTGGCACCACTGTTTTCCGATCCGCTGCGCGCCGTGCGCATCGAGGCCGCGCGCGCGGCCGCCGGGCAGCAGGACTCCCTCGCTCCAGAGCGACGCGTGGCGTGGCAGAACGCCGCCGACGAATACATCGCCACGCTGCGCTACACGGCGGACCGCCCCGAGGCACGCACCGCGCTCGGCACGTTCTACTCGCGTCTGGGCCGTCATGACGAGGCCCAGGCGGCATTTGCGCAGGCGCGCGCGCTCGAACCGCGCCATGTGCCGGCGTATCTGAACGCCGCCGACGCGTTGCGTGTGCAGGGCAGCGATGCCGACGCACGCCGGATGCTCGAACTGGGGCTGGCGCAGGCACCGCAGAACGCCGCCCTGCACCATGCGCTCGGCCTGACGCTGGTGCGGCTGGGCGAGCCAAAGGAAGCAGTGCGTGAACTCGAGCGCTCCGCGCAACTCGCACCCGACGAGCCGCGCTACACCTACGTCTACGCCGTCGCACTGAACTCGACCGGGAAGTCTTCGGAAGCACTGCGCGTGCTCGAACGCGCCACCAGGCGCTGGCCCGACAATCGCGACCTGCTGCTGGCGCTGGCGACGATGCAGCGCGATGCGGGGCAGTCGGAAGCTGCCCGGCGTACCGTGCGTCGTCTCGCAGAGGCGTTTCCGAATGATCGTGAAATCGCCGCGCTGGCCAGACAGCTGCAGTGACAACACTTGATAAGGCCCTGTGCACCGCTGAGGGCCGGCCGGCGTTGAATGATGTAACGTCACTAATTCGCCGCAAAGTGAAGCGGATGGAGAGTCGATGATGAAGTTCGGTGTGCATAAGCTGGCGGTATGGATGCTGGCCCTCGTCGTGGCAACGGCGAGCGTGGCGCAGACGGCGCCGACCAAGGTCTTCAGCAACGAGCAGCTGGACCAGATGCTGGCGCCGATCGCGCTGTATCCGGACTCGCTGCTGGCGCAGGTACTGATGGCGTCGACCTATCCGGTGCAGGTGAAGTCCGCCGCGGCGTGGTCCAAGGCGAATTCGAAGCAGCAGGGTGACGCGGCGGTCACCGCGGCCGAGAAAGAGGGCTGGGACCCCGCGGTGACATCGCTGGTGGCGTTCCCGTCGCTGATCCAGCAGATGGGCGAGCATCCCGACGAAGTGCAGAAGATCGGCGATGCGTTTCTCGCGCAGCCGAGCGACGTGATGGATTCGGTGCAGCGGCTGCGCGCCGCGGCACAGAAGGCCGGCAATCTGAAGACCACCGAGCAGCAGAAGGTGGTGGTTGAACAGCAGAAGATCATCATCGAGCCGGCCCAGCCGCAGACCGTCTACGTGCCGGCCTACAACCCGGCGGTGGTCTACGGGCCCTGGTGGTACCCGAGCTACCCCCCGTACTACTGGCCGCCTCCCTATGGGTACTACGGGGGTGCGGTGCTGGCGACCGGCATCGCGTGGGGTGTGGCGATCGGCGTCGGCAATGCGCTGTGGGGCGGCGTCGGCTGGGGCAACAACGACGTCAACATCAACGTCAACAAGTACAACAACATCAACCGCAACAATCAGATCAGCGGCAGCGGCAACCGCGCCAACTGGCAACACAACGCCAACAACCGGCAGGGCGCGCCGTATCGCGACCAAGCGAGCCGGGAGAAGTTCGACAACCGCAAGGCCGGCGCTGACGGGCGCCAGGACTATCGCGGCAAGGGTGACTCGCGCGACGCGGATCGCGCCCGCGCCGACCAGGCGATGCGCGACCGTGGGGTGGACACCGGAGCCGCGTCGCGCGACCGCGCAGGCGACCGCGCCGGAGATCGTCCCGGCGATCGTGCGGGTGACCGCGCCGGAGATCGTCCGGGCGATCGTGCGGGCGACCGTGCCGCTGGCGGGGCAGGCGACCGTGGCGGTGCCGGCGGACCGAGCGCCAGCACACGTGACATGAATCGAGGCGGCAGCCAGGGATTCGATCGGGGTAGTGGCGGAGGCGGTGCCGGCGGCTATGACCGCTCTGGACCGTCCAGCGGCAACCGCGACAGCGCGTTCGCCGGCGCAGGCAACGCGTCGCAGACGCGCCAGTCGGCCGACCGCGGACGCGCCAGCACCGGAGCGGCTTCGCGGCCAGCTCCGTCCGCGCGGCCCTCAAGCAGTGGGATGTCGCGCGGCGGCGGTGGCGGCGCGCCGCGGGGCGGTGGCGGCGGACGTGGTGGCGGCGGACGGCGCTAGGGAGCGATGACGATGATGACCTCCCGCCCATCCCTGAACAGTCACGTCTCGAATTTCTGGAGTCCGCTGATGAGCTTCCGCACCGTGCTGCTGTCGTCACTGTGCTCTGCCGCGAGCGTCGGCGTGCTCGTCGTCGCGGCAACACTGACACCGACCGCGGCCTTCGCCCAGAAGGCCTTTCCGACCGCGGAGGCCGCGGCCAACGCGTTTATTGACGCTGTCGCCACCAACGACGACGCGGCCAAGCGCGTGATCCTGGGCGCCGACTACCGGCGCTTCATTCCGCCGGAATCCGTCGACGCGGATGACAGAACGGCGTTTCTGTACGCCTCGTCGAAGGGCCGCAAGATAATTGCCGACGGTCCGGAGATGGCCCATCTGTCGGTCGGCACCGAGGGCTGGACGCTGCCGGTCCCGATCGTGAAGACGGCGCAAGGCTGGAGCTTCGACGCCAAGGGGGGTGCCGAGGAGATGCGCATCCGCCGCATCGGCCGCAATGAACTCGCGGCCATGCAGGCGCTGCTGGCCTACTACGACGCGCAGAAGGACTACGCCCTTGCCGACCGCAACGGCGACGGCGTTCTGGAGTATGCGCAGCGTTTCGCCAGCACGCCGGGCAAACGAGACGGTTTGTTCTGGCCGAACGATCCGGCCAGTCCGCTCGGACCCCTGTACGGTGACGAGACGAAAGACGGCGTCTTTCACGGTTATCGCTTCCGCATCCTGAAGGCACAGGGTCCGGATGCGCGCGGCGGCGCCCGCGATTTCGTCGTCAAGGGTCGCATGACACAGGGCTTCGCGGCAGTCGCCTGGCCAGCGAAGTACGACTACACGGGCATCATGACCTTCATCGTCAGCCATGACGGCAACGTCTATCAGAAGAATCTCGGCGCCGGCACCGACTCCGCCGCACGCGCGATGAAGACGTTCAACCCGGACAAGACCTGGACCCAGGTGCCGGACAGCACGCTGATCCCCAAGCCGTAGTCCCTCCGCCGCGGTGACGCGCCCCGGCCGGGCGCGCCGCACCGCGGGGCTTGTTCCGACATCAAGACCCGTGAGCACGATGCACGGGTCAATTTCCGCGCTCACCCGTTCCCGCGACCGGCGCCTGATCTACGGCGCCGCTCTATTGCGCGGGCTAGCTGCCGGCGCCATCAGCGTGCTGGCCGCGGTCTATCTCGCGAAACGGGGCTTTCCAGCCGACGAGATCGGGATCGTGCTCAGCGCGGGCATGGCAGGCGTGTTCGCCGGCACCGCCTATGGCACGTTCCTCGCCGATCGAGTCGGCCGCCGTCGCAGCCTCGTGGGGCTCGCGCTGCTCGCCGCGTGCGGCGGCGCCGCGCTCGCCTGTTTCGACTCGCTTTGGGCCATCACACTCGCCGCCTTCATCGGCATGCTGAGCACGCAGGGCTCCGATCGCGGCGCGGCCCAGGCGCTCGAAGTCTCGATCCTGCCGTCGACGACGAGCGACGCCGAGCGAACGCGCGTCTACGCCTGGTACAACGCGCTTGCCGACGCCGGCGGCGCCGCTGGCGCGCTGCTCGCGGCCCTGCCGGCCGTGCTGCGGATGCGGTTCGAATTGACGGAGGTGCGCGCCTACGACGCGACGATCTTCGTCTACGCGGCGCTGCTGGTCGGTGTCGCATTGCTCTATACGCGGCTGTCGTGCGCAACCGAGCCCGCGCAAGCCACCGGACCCGGGGCCTCCGAACTGCCGCCGAGCGCGCGCCGCAACGTCTGGCGCTTCGCCGGGCTGTCGGCCATGGACTCGCTCGGCGGCGGCTTCATCGGCTCGGCGCTGATCGCCTACTACCTGTACGCCCGCTTCGGTATCGGAGAGGGCGCGCTGGCCCTGCTCTTCGCCGCGGCACGCGTGATGACGGTGCTGTCGCACTTCGCCGCCGCCTGGCTGGCGCAGCGCATCGGGCTCGTCAACACGATGGTGTTCACGCACATACCGTCGAGCCTGCTGCTGCTGACGCTGCCGATCGCTCCGACCTTCGGCGTCGCGGCGGCGCTCTTCATCCTGCGCGAAGGGCTGTCGGAGATGGACGTACCGACGCGCCAGTCGTACCTGATGGCGATCGTGCCGCCCCATGAGCGAGCCTGGGCGTCGGGCCTCACCCAGCTGGCGCGGGCCGGGGGCCGCATGATCGCGCCGGCGTTTGCCGGTGCCGCGATGCACGCGGGTGCGCTGTGGCTACCGCTGGCGGCGGGCGCGACGATCAAGATCGCCTACGACCTCCTGCTGTGGCGCGCCTTCCGCGCAACCAAGCCGCCCGAGGAGCGTTGATCCCTATCCGCGCGGATTGGGCCGCCATGTGCCGACCTTGCATGCGACCGGGCGTTGACTTAGGACAGCCAAGCGCCGCGGCCGGTGCTTGCGCACGGACGCCAGCGTCGAATAATCGAACACACGGCGCTGACACGGAGCGGGGCGCAGCCCCGACAAACGATGAAACGACTGCTTCCCATTGCAATCGCACTCGCGGCAACGGCGGCCTGGGCCCAGGAGACGAGCTACAAGGTCGAAGGCGACGGCATACCGAAGCCGCTGACCAGCACACCCGGCGCGGCGGCGCGCGGCAAGGCGCTGATCGCCGCCAAGGGAGCGGCCAGTTGCCTCGAGTGCCACACGATCAAGAAGGACAAGCTCAACGGTGGAACGAAGGGTCCGGCGCTCGACGGTGTCGGCGCCGTGCTGACCCCGGCACAACTGCGCCTGACCGTCGTCGATTTCGCACGCGTGAATCCGAAAGTGACGATGCCGAGCTTCCACAAGAGCGCGTCCATCCTGTCTGCGGGCGACGGCAAGCCGACGTTGAGCGCACAGGAAGTGGAAGACGTCGTCGCCTACCTCGTCACGCTGAAGTAGTTCCCACTGCCTGACGCGCGCTTGGCCGCGCCTGTGGCTGCGCAATCGATCGGTTCGCTGCGCCGCACGCGGCAATGCCTCACTTCTTCGCGGCGGCCGGCAGACCGCCGAGCGGCAGCGGCTTCAGCGATCGCAGGAAGGCGATCAGCGCCTTCATGTCGTCGTCGCTGATGTTCCGGTACCAGTCAAAAGCCATCGGCGGCTTGAGCGCGGAACCGTCACGGCTCTTGCCCTCGCGGATCGCGCGCGCGATCTCCGCATTGCTCCAGCCCTTCAGTCCGGTCGGGGTGAGGTTGCGCGAGACTGAAACGCCCCACGGCCCCTTGAACGGGTTGCCGCCGGCACCCAACCGCGTCCGGTCGACACCCGTCTCCGTCCAGGGTGTGTGGCAATCCAGGCAGTGGCCGAGCGGTCCGGCGAGGTAGGCGCCGTACCGGACCGGGTTGCTGCGCGGCGGCGCAAGGATGGCGGACTTGATCGGCGGCCCGTAGGAAGGCGGCAGCTTGATGCGGTACTCCGACTTCGGCACCTCGTGCTTCACCGGCGGCTGGGCGCGCAGATAGGCGGCGATGGCGCGCGCATCGTCGTCCGACATGCCACGGTAGAACTCGATCGGCATCGGCGGGCCGATGAGGCTGCCGTCGGGACGGATGCCTTCGCGGATCGCACGGACCAGCTGTGCTTCCGTCCACTTGCCGATGCCGGTTTCGACATCGGGCGTGATGTTGCGGGCGTAGGCCCGGAACGGTTCCTCGTCGAACAAGTATCCGCCCGAGAGACCCAGCGCGGACACGGGACGACCTTCCTTGTCGCGCTGAGCGTGGCAGTTGCCGCACGCGACGATGCTGTTCACCAGGTAGGCGCCGCGCTCGACGAGCTTCGTGTCCTGACCGATGGCGGGCGACACGCATAGGACCAGCAGCGTCCAGGCGGCATTGCAAATGGCGGTGCGCATGGGCTTCACCTTTGCGGAATGGGTAGAAGCGCGCATCTTCACCCCGCTGGAGCACATCCGCCTAGCGATCGTTGCACCGCGCAGGGAACCCCGGACCAGCGGTCGGCCCAAGAGGGACCTCGCGCTGGAGGCCGTACTTCGCTGCGTGACCCTGGGCGGTCTGCTTCGCGTTACCAGCGCAGCATGGCGCGGCCCAGCAACGCGCCCGCCGCGGCCGGGATCAGCACACCGGCTACGTACCAGACAGCAAGGAAAGGAGCGGCGAGTTCCGGGCAGTGCAGCGCATAGACGGCCGCCGCCGCACCACCGGCCAGCAGTCCGGCCGCGGCTCCGGCGCGCGCCGGCCGCGTTGGTGCCATCGTGCGCAGCGCGACGAGTCCCGCCAGCAGCATCGGCAGGGCGAGCAGCGCGATGTTGAATGAGCACTCGCGCCAGGTGGCGCCGAACACGAGGCCAGCGCGGTCAGTGGCCGGCGCCAGCAGCAGGGCTACCACCCCCAGCAACCACAACGCACCGACCGGCACCAGCCAGGCACGTTCCACCGGACCGACCGGCTGACCGGGACGCGCCATTCTGGCCACGCCGCGGACCGCCAGCGCCGCCACTGCAATGCCGAAGCCCAGCTTGACCCAGAACATGCCGCGCCCGAGATAGGCCGGCAGATCCGGGTTGAGCCCCATCTTCTGGAGCATCAGTCCGGCTGCGACAGCGACTCCGCCCGCCATGAGCCACGTGAGTGCGCGACTGAAGCGCCGCGGATCGACCGGCTCGACGTTCGTGGCCAGCGCCGCAATGAGCTCGTCGGTCTTCATCGTGACTCCCGCAGCTTTGCCGCAAGGAGTTTCAACCCGCGGTGCACACCGATCTTCACCGCTGACACCGACAGGCCGGTGCGCTGCGCGGCTTCTGCCACCGACACGCCTTCGATCTTCACGTACTGGATCGGCAGTCGCTGCTTGTCGGGCAACTCCGCGAGCAGGACAGCAAGGTCGCGCCGAGCCTCCTGGGCGGCGGCTCCCGCCTCGGAGGCAAGCTCCTCGAGATCCTCATCGAGCGGGTCGTGCAGGGCCTCGCGGCCCGCCCGTGCACGCAGCAGATCGACAAGCTTGTATCGGGCAATCGCGTACATCCAGGGCGTCACCGGCTGGCCCGGGTCGTAGGTATCGCGCTTGTTGTGCATTGCCAGCAACGTTTCCTGCACCAGATCCTCGACATCGTCCGGGTGATGGGCGAGGCGTCGCCTGAAAAACGGCCGCAGTACTGACGCCGTCTCGCGCAGAAAGCCGGCATAGGCCGCCGCATCGCCGCGCTGCCCCGCCACCAGCAGTTCCCGCAGCTGCGCCTCGCGGCCGTCGTTCATGCGATTCAAGCGGGGCCTGTCCATGGGTTCGGGGACCGACATCGTTGGGTTACACCGGCGCCGAAAAATATTTCAGCGGGCGACTGTAACGCGCGGGCCTCGTCGAACGAATAAGCATGCAGGCCGGCACATTGAACGTGCCGGCTAACTTCAACCCCGACAGGAGATTTCCGCATGAAGCAGACCCTCGCCGTTACCGCATTCGCATTCGCCGCCATCACCTCTGGCGCTGCCATGGCCCAGGACAAGGGCGGCGCCATGAAGGGCGAGACGGAGAAGTGCTACGGCGTCGCCAAGGCCGGGCAGAACGACTGCGCCGCTGGCCCGGGCACCACCTGCGCCGGTACCTCGAAAGTCGACTACCAGGGCAACGCCTGGAAGATGGTCGCGAAAGGCACCTGCACGACGATCAAGACCCCTAAGGGCACGGGCTCGCTCACCCCGGTCAAGAGCTAACCCCGACTGCCGCGGCCCGGACCCGATCGCTCTGGCCTGGAACGGTACGGATCGCATCAACATGCCCGGGCCGCGGCACCCCGCCACCAACTTTCAAGTCATGCACGACCTGACCGCCGGGCTCGGACTCAAGCCACAGCACTTCGACGACGCGCACGCCTGCCGTGCTGCCGGGCTGTGGTTCGAGGTTCACCCGGAGAACTACATGGTCGCCGGCGGGCCGCGCGTCGCGTGGCTCGACGCGATCCGTGAGCGACATCCGTTGTCGCTGCACGGCGTCGCGATGTCGCTTGCCGCCGACACCACGCCCGATGCCGCGCACCTCGAACGCCTTGCTGCGCTGGTGGACCGCGTACAACCCGCGCTGGTGTCCGAGCACCTGGCGTGGAGCACGTGGGGTGGCGTCTATCGGCCCGACCTGCTGCCGGTGCCGCGCACGCGGCAGGCATTGCAGCGCATTGTCAGCAACATCGCCCTCGTCCAGGACCGGCTGCGCCGGCCGATTGCGCTGGAGAATCCTTCGCACTACCTGGCCTTCGCGGAGCACGAGTTCGACGAACTCGACTTCCTGGTCGAGATCGCGCGCCGCAGCGGCTGCACGCTGCTGCTCGATGTCAACAACGTCTATGTCAGCGCGAACAATCTCGGCTACCGGCCCGAGGCGGTCATCGACGCCGTGCCCGCGGAGCTGATCACGGAGATCCACCTCGCCGGGCACAGCGCGGACCCGTCATTCGGCACGCAGCTCCTGATCGACAGCCACGATGCCCCGATCGCGCCGCAGGTGTGGTCGCTCTACGAGCGGCTGATCGCCCGCATCGGCGCGCGGCCGACGCTGATCGAGCGCGACGAGCACGTGCCGTCATTCTCCGAACTGCTGGCCGAGCGCGGGCGCGCCCAGGACGTGCTGCAGGGCACGCTCGCGGAGGCCGCGTGATGCTGCTCGCCGACTACCAGGATGCCTTCGCGCAGGCGCTGCTTGCCGAGGATCGCGCGGTGCCGCCGCAGCTGGCCTACCTCGTCGCGCAGCCCGGCTTCGCGGTCTACCGCAATACGGTGCTGAAGGGCTGCATCGACGCGTTGCAGGCGAACTTTCCCGCGGTCGCGCGCCTCGTCGGCGACGAATGGTTCCGCGCCGCCGCGTCGGTCCATGCGCGGAGTTCGCTGCCGGGCACGGCGACTCTGCTGACGTACGGGCAGTCGTTCCCTGACTTCCTGGCGCACTTCGAGCCGGCGGCGGAGCTTCCCTACCTGGCGGACGTCGCACGCGTCGATCGGTTGTGGAGCGAGGCCCATGTCGCGGCGGATGACACTGTCCTGGACCCGGCCCGGCTTGCGCAGATCGGGCTGGAGGACATGGATCGCGTCACGCTGCGCCCGCATGCGGCCGCGCGCTGGACGTGGTGCGATGAGCACCCCGTCTTCACGCTGTGGAGCCGCAACCGGGCCGGGGCGGACTTCAACGCGCAGATCGACTGGCGTGGCGAGGGCATCCTGCTGACGCGGCCGCGCGGCGCCGTGGACCATCGCGCGCTGCCGCGCGCCGGGGCCGCCTTCCTGACGGCCTGCGCCGCGGGCCTCAGCATCGCGCGCGCCGTCGCTGCCGCGCTCGAGGTCGAACCGAGCGCAGATCTCGGCACATTGATCCAACAGTTCCTGCAGGCCGGCGCCCTTGCCGAGATGCAGGCGATACCTCAGAAGGACACCTGATCATGATGCCCTCCACGCTTCCCGCGCCAGTCTCGGTGTCCGGGCCGCGCGCGCTGTACAACCGCGCCGCCGGAATGCTCACCTCGCTGATCGGCCATGACGTGCTCGCGCTGGCGGCGCGCTTCGGCATCGCCGGCGTGTTCTGGCTCTCGGGCCGCACCAAGGTCGAGGGCTGGCTCGCCGTCAGCGACAGCGCCGTCGCGCTGTTTGCCGACGAGTACCGGCTGCCGCTGCTGCCGCCCGAACTCGGCGCGCACCTCGCCGCCTATGCGGAGCACCTGTTTCCGGTCCTGCTGGTCCTCGGTCTCTTCACACGCGCCTCGGCGCTCGCGCTGCTCGGCATGACTGCGGTGATCCAGATCTTCGTTTACCCGGACGCGTGGCCGACGCACCTCGTGTGGGCCACGGCACTTCTTTACCTCGCCGGCCGCGGCGCGGGGCGCGTGTCGCTTGATGCCTTATTGGGCCTGAAATGAGGTCGCAGGCCCGCGCGCAGCTTTGCTGCGCGACACTCGCTGCTGCGGTCGCTGCCATCGCGCCGACGGCCACGACGGCGCAAACGCGTGGCTGCAGCGCCGTGAGTCCGGCACACCAGGCGGTGCTCGTCGAGCTCTATACCTCCCAGGGGTGTTCGAGCTGTCCGCCGGCGGATCGATGGCTCAGCCAGCTCGATGCGCGCCATCCGCGCGATCGCGTCGTTCCGATTGCGATGCATGTGAACTACTGGGACCACATCGGCTGGAAAGACCCCTATGCGCGGGCCGAGTTCACGGCGCGCCAGCGCGCACTCGCAGCGGCCGGAGGATCGCGCACGCTCTATACACCGGGCGTCTTCGTGCAGGGGCAGGAGTTCCCGCAGTGGAGCGGGCGCACGCCGTTCGATGACGCGATACGCACGCTCACAGCAACACCGGCCGCCGTTCGCATCACGCTGACTGCCGAGTTGACGGGCGCCGTCGTTACATTGAACCCCAGCGCCGTCGCGCTGGCGAGCGCGCGGGAGCCGCGCCTCTACCTTGCACTGGTCGCCAGCGGACTGGCGACGAACGTCCGCGCCGGCGAGAACCGTGGCGAGCAGTTACGCAACGACCGCGTCGTGCGCGCCTGGAGCGGACCGCTCCCCCTGACGCCCGGCCCGATGAAATGGGAGCTGCCGGCGGACGGCGATGCCGCGCGCTACGCGATCGTCGGCTTCGTTCAGGTGGCGGACGGTCGCGTCGTGCAGGCCGTGGACCTGCCGCTGCTCGGCTGCTGAGCCACGCACCAGACCTCGCCGGCAGCGCGCATGGCACGATGCGCGCTTTGCAGGTTCCGGAGTGCCGTGCATGCGCCGTCGCGAGTTCAACGTCGGATTGGGTCTGTCCGTGCTCGCCGCGACGGTTCGCGCTCAGCCGGCGGCGCGCGCGGTGCGTTACGAGGGCCGGCTCTTCGACGGCCACCTGCATCTGAACTGGGAAAACGGCTTCCGCTTCCCTGTCGCCGAGGCCTTCGCGCTGATGCGCGCCAACGGCGTGACGACGATCCTCGCCACCAGTCGCCCGAACGACGGGACACATGCGCTGGTCGACGGCGCCACGCAGGGCGTGCGCGTGGTGCCGTTCCTGCGCCCCTACCGCGTGCGCAGCGACGTGCAGACCTGGTCCACCGATGCCACCGTGCTGACGTTGCTCGAGGAAGAATTCAGGCGGGGCTACTACGTCGGACTCGGTGAGTTCCACCTGAGCGGCGAAGCGGCGGCGAGCGAGGTGGTCCGTGGCGCGGTCGACTTCGCACGCAGGCACGACCTCTGGCTGCACGCGCACGTGGACGACGCCGCGCTCGAGATCCTGTACCGCCATGATCCGCGCGCGAAGATCATCTGGGCACACACGGGATTTTCGACGCCGCCCGACAAGGTCGGCGCGTACCTGCGCGCGCACCCGCTGCTCGTCTGCGAACTCTCGTACCGCTCCGGCATCACGGGCGACGAAGGCCGGCTGACCCCGGAGTGGCGCCAGATGTTCGAGGCGTTTCCGGACCGCTTCATCGTCGGCTCGGACACATGGATTCCACAGCGCTGGCAGGTCTACGGCGAGCTGATGGAAGCCTATCGCGCGTGGCTCGGACAACTGCCGCGGCAAGTCGCCGACCGGATTGCGCACGGCAACGGCGAGCGATTGTTTCCGAAGCGCTAGCAGCGCCGCCCCGGACTGCGCAATCCGCGGAACTCGCAGGCCATTGGCGGCCGTTCTCGCATTTCACGCAGAACGCGAGCGCCGTGACGGCCCTTTTGCTCGGCTGTTCGGTTGAAGTGGTCATCCCTTCGCCTTCAACCCGATGAACTGCCCGCATGCGCAAGCGCAGCAACGATTTGAGGCCAGCCGTTGCACTGCGTGCAAAGCCTTGCTGTTCCTAAGAGCGACATCGAGCAGCCGACAGTGGCGGGCAATTGCTCTTCTTTTAACAGCATCAAGACACGCGGGTTGTCATCTACCCTGAGTTCATCGCGTTTGCTTCGTTGTTGACCCACGGGTCGGGGAGGTCATGATGAACGCGCCCACTGAACTGTTCACCGCATTCCGCGAGTCCTTCGTCCGCGCGCTGGATGAAGAGATGGGAGTCGAAGACTTCCTGCGGTACTGCAAGAGCGACCGCATGGCGTATGCGAGTGCGCACGAGTGCGTGCTCGAGGCGATCGGCAAGCCCCGGCTTGTCAACACCGCCGATGATCCGCGTCTCTCGCGCATCTTCCAGAACCGCGTCATCCAGACCTGGGATGCGTTCGCCGACTTCCACGGCATGGAAGAAACCTTAATGTCGCTGTACGCGTATTTCCTACACGCGGCACAGGGGCTCGAAGAACGCAAGCAGGTGCTGTACCTGCTCGGCCCGGTCGGCGGTGGCAAATCGTCGCTGGCAGAAAAGATCAAGTCACTGTGCGAGCAGTTTCCGATCTATACGCTGAAGGACTCGATAACGGGCCGGCTGTCGCCGATGCTCGAGTCGCCGCTGGGACTCTTCCCGCGCGACCGGTTTGGCCCGGAGATGGAAGATCGCTACGGTATTCCGCGTCGCGCGCTGACCGGCATCGCCACGCCGTGGGCGCTGAAGCGACTGAGAGAATACAAGGGCGACCTGTCGAAGTTCCAGGTCGTGCGGATCATGCCGTCGGTGCTGAACCAGATCGGCATCGTCAAGACCGAGCCGGGTGACGAGAACACGCAGGACATCTCGTCGCTGGTCGGCAAGGTCGATCTGCGCATGCTGGAACAGTTCGCGCAGGACGACCCGGACGCGTACAGCTACTCGGGTGCGCTGTGCCTGGGCTCGGCGCGCTGTGTCGAGTTCGTCGAGATGTTCAAGGCGCCGCTGAAGGTGCTCAATCCGATCCTGACGGCCACCCAGGAAGGCAACTTCAAGGGCACCGAGGCGCTGCCGGCGCTGCCATTCAACGGCTTCATCATGGCGCACTCGAACGAGGCCGAGTGGCTGAAGTTCCGCAACAACAAGGACAACGAGGCGTTCATCGACCGCGTCTACCTCGTCAAGGTGCCCTACTGCCTGCGCGTCGACGAGGAAGTGCGGATCTACGAAAAGATGCTGGCGGCCTCGACGCTGTCCGAGGCTCCGTGCGCGCCGCAGACGCTGCGCACGCTGGCCGAATTTTCCGTGCTCTCGCGGCTCGCGGTGCCGGAAAACTCGTCCGTCTTCAGCAAGCTGCGTTCGTATAACGGCGAGACGCTCAAGGATGTCGATCCGCGCAGCAAGAGCGTGAAGGAGTATCGCGACGACGCCGGCATGCAGGAAGGCTTCTCGGGCCTGTCGACACGCTGGGCGTTCAAGACGATCTCGGCCGCGTTCAATCGCGACCCGAGCGAGATCGCGGCCGACCCCGTCAACCTGCTGGTCGTGCTCGAGGATCGCCTGGCGAAGGAAGACATCCAGGAGGAGTACAAGCGGCGGCTGCGCGGTCACATCAAGGAATGGATCGTGCCGCGCTTTGCCGAGTTCCTCGAGAAGGAACTCCAGATGTCGTACCTGGACGCGTACGGCGAGTACGGGCAGAACCTGTTCGACCGCTACGTGACCTACGCCGACAAGTGGCTGCTCGACGAAGACTGGCGCGATCCGGACACCGGCATGCAGTACTCGCGCGATGCCCTGAACGACGAGCTCGAGAAGATCGAGAAGCCGGCCGGCATCTCGAACCCGAAGGACTTCCGCAACGAAGTCGTCAACTTCGTGCTGCGGGCGCGCGCGCACGGCAAGAACCCGCACTGGACCAGCTACGAGAAGCTGCGCGTGGTGATCGAAAAGCGCATGTTCAGCAAGACCGAGGACATCCTGCCGATCATCTCCTTCGAGGCCAAGGGCTCGCAGGAAATGGAAGAGCGCCACAAGAGCTTCGTCAACCGGATGGCCGCACGCGGCTATACCGAGAAGCAGGTGCGGCGCCTGGTCGACTGGTACATGCACTTCAAGAAGTCGACCCAGTCGTGAAGACGTAGGCCGCGAGGACTCCGTGTCCGATTCCCCCGCCCCGAGTCGTTACATGCGCGTCGTCGATCGACGCGCGGACCCGCCGGGGCGCAGCGCGGTCAATCGCGAGCGCTTCATCCGGCGCTTCAAGGACGAGATCAAGCGCGCCGTCGATGACGAGATCGGCAAGCGCGGCATCGCCGACGTCGGCAAGGGCAGCCGGATCTCGATCCCGGGCCGCGGGCTGAAAGAGCCCTATCTGCATCACGACCACAAGACCGGCAGCCGCGACTTCGTGCTGCCCGGCAACCACGAGTACGTACCGGGCGACACGATTTCCCGACCCGACGGCGGCGACGGTGGTGGGCAGGGCAACGAACCGGGCGAAGGCGAGAGCCGCGACGATTTCGGCTTCGTCCTGTCACGCGACGAGTTCCTTCAGCTCTTCTTCGATGACCTTGAGCTGCCGAACCTCGAGCGCACCCGCATCGGCGATGTGACCTACATCCACTCGCGCCGCGCCGGCTATTCGAAGGACGGCGTGCTGGCCAATCTGTCGCCGGTGCTGACGATGCGCATGTCGATCGCGCGACGCATCGCGCTGCGCGGCGGCATCGCGCGCCAGCTCGCCGAGCTGGAGCGGGAACTCGAGGAACTGGAGCCGCTCGAGACCGAGCGGCGCGTCGAGCTCGAGGACGTGATCGCGCAACTGCGCGCGCGCAGCGGGCAGCTGCCATTCCTGGAACCGATCGACCGCCGCTTCCGTGCGCGCCAGCCGGTGGCCATGCCCGCGACGCGTGCGGTGATGCTGTGCCTGATGGATGTCTCGGGCTCGATGGACGAGCGCAAGAAGGACCTGGCCAAGCGCTTCTTCGCGCTGCTCTACCTCTTCCTCGAGCGCAAGTACAGCGCGGTCGAAGTCGTCTTCATCCGTCACACCGAGACTGCGCAGGAGGTCGACGAGAAGACCTTCTTCCACGATCCGCAGTCCGGCGGCACGCTGGTGATGCCCGCGCTGCAACTGGCGCAGAAGGTCATCGAGACGCGCTTCGCCGGGCCTGACTGGAACGTCTACGTGGCACAGGCCTCGGACGGCGACTGCGGCGAAGACGACGCGCAGCGCTGCGCCGGCTACCTGCAGGCCGAACTCCTGCCGCGCGTGCGTTACTTCGCCTACATCGACATTCCATCGAGCCACCCCAGCGGGTGGTTCAACCGGCCATCGGATCTGTGGCAGTGCTACGAGACCGTCGGCGACAACGGATTCGCCATACGCAAGGTGCACGACCGGCGCGACATCTGGCCGGTGTTCCGTGAACTGTTCGCGCGCAAGGAAGCAACGGCATGAGCGCGCCCGGCCGCCCGAAGCGCGATTCCTTGGCCCGAAGCGACAAGGCAGGCCTCGTACACGCGCGAGTCTGCTCCGGACGATCCCTGCTGCCGCGCGGCAGCGAGGCCAAACGATGAACCCCTGGGATCTGGCCATGTTGCCGGCGCCTGCGCGTCTGCGCGCGAGCAGCGCGCCCGAACGGCCGTGGCCCAGGCTGGTGTCGCGGCCCGCGGTACCGATGCCCGTGCCCGGAGTCCTGCGCGCCGCGGTACCGATCGCGACCGGCACAGAATGGACCGTGCCTCTGCTGGAGCGCTTCGACGTCGCACTCGCCGCGCATGCGCGGCGCCTGCGGCTCGACACCTATCCGATCCAGTACGAGGTGATCACCGCGGCGCAGATGATCGACCTGTGTTCGACGATCGGCATGCCCGTGCACTACCCGCACTGGAGCTTCGGCAAGCATCTGCTCGGCCAGGAACACACGTACAAGAAGGGCATGAGCGGTCTGGCGTACGAGATCGTCATCAACACCAGCCCGTCGCTGGTGTACCTGATGGAAACCAACACGCTGCCCTTGCAGGTGCTGGTGATGGCGCATGCGGCCTACGGCCACAACGCCTTCTTCAAGAGCAACTACCTGTTCCGCCAGTTCACGCAGGCCGACGGCATCCTCGATTACCTGACCTTCGCGCGCAACTTCATCCTCGAGTGCGAGCAGCAGCATGGCTGGCGCGAGGTCGAGCGCGTGCTGGACTGCTGCCACGCGCTGGCGCCCTACGGTGTCGACCGCTACAAGAAGCCGGCGCGGCTGTCGGCGAGCCGCGAGCGCGAGCGCCTGGCCGAGCGGCTGCGCTTCGCGCAGCATCACTACAACCCCGACGTCGCCTACCTGTACGAAAACGCCGAGGCCAAGCCCGAGGCAGCGGCGGGATCGTTCGATCCG
Source organism: uncultured beta proteobacterium (assembly GCA_963780715.1). Classification (GTDB taxonomy): domain Bacteria; phylum Pseudomonadota; class Gammaproteobacteria; order Burkholderiales; family Burkholderiaceae_F; genus JALORV01. Next base: position 45,501 of record CAWADK010000024.1, on the reverse strand, counting down.
CAGGAGAACCTGCTCTATTTCATCGAGAAGCGCGCGCCGAAGCTCGCCCCCTGGCAGCGCGAGCTCGTGCGCATCGTGCGCAAGATTTCGCAGTACTTCTACCCGCAACGGCTGACCAAGGTCGCCAACGAAGGCGCCGCCACCTTCTGGCACTACACGCTGCTGCACGAGCTGTACGACCACGGCCAGGTCGACGATGGCTTCATGCTGGAGTGGCTCTCGAACCACAGCGATGTCGTCACCCAGCCGTCCTTCGACGCGGAACACTATCGCGGCATGAATCCCTATGCGCTGGGATTCTCGATCTATCGCGACATCCGGCGCATCTGCGAGCACCCCACCGACGAGGACCGCGAATGGTTCCCGCGCCTGGCGGCGACCGACTGGGTCGAGGCCGTGCACTTCGCGATGTCCAACTTCAAGGACGAAAGCCTGATCGAGCAGTACCTGTCACCCAAGGTGATGCGCGACCTGCGACTGTTCGCGCTCACCGATGACGAGAGCGACCGCAGCAAATACAGCGTGCGCGCGATCCACAACGAGCACGGGTACTCACAGGTGCGCCAGATGCTCGCCGCCCAATACCGGCCCGAGGCGCACACGCCGTCGCTGGCGGTCACGCGCTTCACGGCAGACGGCGACCGCGCCCTGTTGCTGCAGCACCGTGTCGAGCGCGGCCGCCTGCTCGACGCCGACACCGCGACCGAGATCCTCGGTTACATCAAGGAACTTTGGCACTTCGATGTCGTTCTCGAGGAAGTCGACGACAGCGACAACCGGCTGAAGATTCACCGCACCTAGTGGCCCGGCAACGCTGGCCGCCGCGCGAGGCGGAGCGGCCACGCGCGGTCGCGGCGCTCAGCCGCGACCGTAAAGCGTCACGACGCAGGCGCCGCCGAGGCCGAGGTTGTGCTGCAGCGCCAGCCGCGCGCCTTCGACCTGGCGCGCTTCGGCCGTGCCACGCAGCTGTCGCGTCAGCTCGAAGCACTGCGCGAGACCCGTGGCGCCGAGCGGATGGCCCTTGGACAGCAGCCCGCCCGATGGATTGGTGACGACCTTGCCGCCGTAGGTGTTGTCGCCAGCGGCGACGAACTGCGCCGCCGCGCCGGGCGCGCAGAAGCCGAGCGCCTCGTAGGAGATCAGCTCGTTGTGCGCAAAGCAGTCGTGCAGCTCGCAGACATCGATGTCGTCCGGACCGACTCCCGCCGCTTCGTACACTGCATCGGCGGCGGCCTTCGCCATGTCGGCACCGACCAGGCTGATCATCGAACGCCCGAACGTGCTCGCCGTGTCGGTCGTCATCGCCTGCGCGAGGATGCGGACCGAGCTGTCGATGCCATGTCGACGCGCATAGTCTTCGGACACCAGCAGCGCCGCCGCCGCACCGCAGGTCGGCGGGCACGCCATCAGGCGCGTCATCACGCCGGGCCAGATCTGCACGTCATTCATCACCTGCTCGGCAGTCACGACCTTGCGGAACAGCGCCAGCGGGTTCTTCTCGGCATGCCGGCTCGCCTTCGCGCGGATCTGTGCAAAGGTTTCCAGCGGCGTGCCGTAGCGCTGCATGTGTTCGCGCCCGGCGCCGCCGAAGTAGCGCAGCGCGAGCGGGATCTGCGGCTCTCCGACCAGTGCGCCGGTCACTTCCTCGAAGCGGTCGAACGGCGTCGGCCGGTCGTTGAACACCGCGCCGAGCGCGCCCGGCTTCATCTGCTCGAAGCCCAGCGCCAGCACGCAGTCGGCGCCGGCCAGGATCGCCTGGCGTGCGAGATAGAGCGCGGTGGAGCCGGTCGAGCAGTTGTTGTTGACGTTGACGATCGGCACGCCCGTCATGCCGACTTCGTACAGCGCGCGCTGGCCGCTCGTCGAGTCGCCGTAGACATAGCCGACGAAGGCCTGTTGCACCTCCGGGTACTCGACCCCGGCATCCGCGAGCGCCAGCCGCGCCGCCTCGGCGCCCATCTCGAAATACGGCGGGTGATCCCCGGGCTTGCGGAACGGGATCATGCCGACCCCGGCGACGACGATTTCTTCGGTCATGGTGTGACTCCTACAGCGAGCGCGCGATGATCTCTTTCATGATTTCGTTGGTGCCGCCGTAGATCGGCTGCACGCGGGCGTCGACGTACATGCGCGCAATCGGGTATTCGAGCATGTAGCCGTAGCCGCCGAAGATCTGCACGCACTCGTCGACGACCTTGCACTGCAGGTCGGTGAGGTACCACTTGGCCATCGAGGCGGTCGCCGTATCCAGCGTGCCGTCCATCACCTGCACGATGCAGCGGTCGACGAAGGTGCGCGCCACCACGGCGATTGTCTTGATCTCGGCCAGCTTGAAGCGGACGTTCTGCATCTCGATCAGCTTCTGGCCAAAGGCGCTGCGCTCGCGCGCGTACTCCAGCGTCAGCCGCAGCGCGCGCTCGATCGCGGCCACGGCGCCGATGGCCACCAGCGTGCGCTCATAGGGCAGCTCCGACATCAACTGCGCAAAGCCCTTGCCTTCGACGCCGCCGAGCACCGCTTCGGCCGGCACGCGGACGTTGTCGAAGAAGAGTTCGCAGGTGTCCTGCCCCTTCTGGCCCACCTTGTCGAGGATGCGGCCGACGCGAAAACCCTCGACGGTCCGCGTCTCGACCAGCAGCAGCGAGATACCGCGCGCGCCGGCCGAGGCGTCGGTCTTGGCGACGACGACGATCAGGTCGGCCAGATAGCCGTTGGAGATGAAGATCTTCGAGCCGTTGATGACGTAGCCGTCGCCGTCCCGGACGGCGCGGGTGCGGATGCCCTGCAGGTCGGATCCGGCCGCGGGCTCCGACATCGCGATGGCGCCGATCATCGCGCCGCTGGCGAGCTGCGGCAGGTACTTGCGCTTCTGTTCCTCGGTGCCGTGGTTCAGCAGGTAGTGCGCGACGATGATGTGCACGTGCACGCCGAACGAGGTGTCGCCGGCGGCGGCGAGTTCGTCGAACAGCGCCGCCATGTGCGCGAAGTCGCCGCCCGCGCCGCCATATTCCTCGGGAATGTCGGCACACAGCACGCCGAGTCCGCCGGCCTTGGTCCACAGTTCGCGGTCGACATGCTGCTGTTTGGCGAACCGTTCCTGATGCGGGACGATCTCGGTTTCGACGAACCGGCGCAGCGTGTCGCGGTAAACCTCGAGGTCCGGTGACATCCAGGGCGAGACGTAGGACGACATGGCGCAGCGACCTTTGGCAAGTGCATGAGCGAAGATTTTCAAACTAGCACGGCAGGGCGCGCGCGCGCGGCCCGACGACTGCCCGGGACTAGACGACCCTCTCGAACCGCGAGCGCGCTGGCAGCCAGCTGCGGCGGCCGGGTCCCTCTCGCCCGTTCCGACTCCGTGTGCCGCGTCGACGAGTCCTACGCGGCGCGCGCGCCAAGGGCGGCTACTGAGCCGGGCCGGATGGCACCGGGGCATCGGCGACCGCCTCGAGCGTCCCGATCCGCACGCCGAGCAGGCGGATGCGGCGTGCCAGGTCGACGCGCTTGAGGCATTCGCCGGCAGCGCGACGGATCGCAGAGGCCTCGCTGACCGGCGCGGCCAGTGTCTGGTCGCGCGTCACGGTGCTGAAGTCTTCGAACCGCAGCTTGATGCCAACAGTGCGACCCACGTAGCGCTTGCGCGCGAGGTCGGCGGCGACCTGTTCGCACAGTCGCGTGAAGATGCGCGTGAGCTGCGCCTTGTCGCGCACCGCGTGCAGGTCGCGCTCGAAAGTGGTCTCGCGGCTGATCGATTTGGGCTCGCTGTAGGTCACGACGGGGCGCTCGTCGATGCCGCGCGCCGCGTCCGCCAGCCAGCGCCCGTAGCTCGCACCGAACTGCTGCACCAGCCACGCGCGATCGGCCTGGGCGAGTTCGCCGATCGTCGCGATACCCAGCCGCGCGAGCTTGGCCGCCGACTTCGGACCGACGCCGTTCAGCCGCCGCACCGACAGCGGCGCAAGGCGGGTCGCCACGTCGCGGTCCGTGACGACGGTCAGTCCGTCGGGCTTGTCCAGTTCGGAGGCGATCTTCGCAATCAGCTTGTTGGGCGCCAGTCCCACCGAGCAGCTGAGCCCGGTCGCTTCTTTGACGGCCTGCTTCAGTTCCGTCGCCACTTCGCGCGCGCACCACCAGACGTTGCGCTCCGCGTCGTCGGGGTCGCTCTCTTCGTCGGTGGGCAGCCGCGCGGCCACGACCTCGGTGAGATCGATGTAGATCTCGTCGATGCCGCGGTCCTCCACCTGCGGCGTCAACGCTCGCACGGCCGCCTTGAAGAGCCGCGAGTACTTGCGGTACTCGTCGAAGTCCACCGGCAGCAGCACCGCGTCCGGCGCCTTGGCGGCCGCCTTCATCATGCCCATCGCGGAGTTGACGCCCAGCGCACGCGCTTCGTACGTCGCGGTCGTGATGACGCCGCGCCCGGCATAGCCGCGCAGTGTCGAGAAGCGGCGCCGAGGCTCGCCGGTGGAGGGCTCAGTCTCCCACTGCGGCTGATGCGCGCGCCCGCCGCCGATGACGACCGGCATGGCCGCGCAGCTCCGGATAGCGCAGCAACTCGACCGACGCGTAGAACGCATCCATGTCGAGGTGGGCGATGACGCGTACGGCTTTCATGCGGACGCAAGCCTACCGGCTGGCTCGCTGCGATGCAGCGCGCGAGGACTCTAGCCTGCCCACGACGCGGCGCAGATAATCGCCGCTTCCTGATCCTGCAGTCTGGAACATGGATCGCCGGCAGCCGCAAGGAGGCAGCACATGAGCACAACGCAGACGGAAGCCCGCACCGTCGCCGAGTGGGTGGCGGATTTTCTCGTGGCGCGCGGCGTCGATCGCATCTTCGGGCTGCAGGGCGGCCACATCCAGCCGATCTGGGACCATCTCGCGCGCAAGGGCGTGCGCATCATCGACGTGCGCGACGAAGGCGCCGCGGTGCACATGGCGCACGCGCACGCGGTGCTGAGCGGCGGCATCGGCATCGCCTCGGTGACGGCCGGCCCCGGCGTGACGAACTGCGTGACGGCGATGGCCAACGCCCAGCTCGAGCGCGTGCCGGTGCTGCTGATCGGCGGCTGCGCGCCCATGCCGCAGGACGACCTCGGCCCGCTGCAGGGGATCGATCACGTTTCCATCCTGCGGCCGGTCACCCGCAGCGCGCGCACGCTGCGCATCGCCGGCAACCTGCTGCGCGACCTGGACAAGGCGGTGTCGACGGCGCTGGGCGACGGCAATGCGCCCGGACCCGTGTACGTCGAGATCCCGACCGACGTGCTGCGGCAGACCGTGCCCCCGGGCGTCGTGCTGCCGGAATATCTGGCGCCGCGCGCGCCGCGCCGGATCCCGCCCGACGCGGCGGAAGTCGAACGGGCCGCGGCGCTGATCGCGGGCGCGAAGCGCCCGCTGGTCCTCACCGGCCGCGGCGCGCTCGGCGCCGGCGCCGAACTCGTCGCCTTCCTCGACGCCTCGGGCGCCGTCTACCTCGACACCCAGGAGAGTCGCGGCCTGGTACCGGCCGAACATCCGGCAACCATCGGCGCAATGCGGGGCCGCGCGATGCAGGAGACGGACCTCGCGATCGTCATCGGTCGCAAGCTCGACTACCAGACCGGCTACGGCTCGCCTGCCGTCTGGCCGAATGCGCGCTTCCTCCGCATCGGTGACAACGCCGAGGAGCTGCGCGAGAACCGGCGCGGCGAGGTCGAGCTCTTTGCGCATCCGGCGCTCGCGCTGGCGGCGCTCGCACGCGCACTGCCGGCGCGCCGCGCCGCGCTGGACGCCGCGTGGGGGGCCGCACTGCGCAGCGAGCACCTGCGGCGCGCACAGAAGTACGCCGCGTCGCTCGCCGACGCGCCGCCCGGCAAGGACGGACGCATGCATCCAAACCGCATCTTCGCGGCGTTGCGCGAAGTGCTGCGGCCCGATGCGATCACGATCGCCGACGGCGGTGACCTCCTGAGCTTCGCGCGCACGGGACTCGAGTCGCGCACTATCTCGATGCCGGTGCGTTCGGCTGCTCTGGGCGTGGGCACGCCCTACGGCGTCGCCGCCGCGCTGCTGCACCCGGAGCGGCAGGTGGTCGTCGTCACCGGCGACGGTGCGTTCGGCATCAACGCGATGGAGATCGACTCCGCCCAGCGGCACGGCGCGAAAGTGGTCTTCATCGTCTCGAACAACGCCGCCTGGAACATCGAGCGGCTGGACCAGGAGATGAACTACGGCGGCCGCATCGTCGGCACGGAGCTGGCCTGGAGCGACTACGCCGCAATGGCGCGCGCCTTCGGCCTGCACGGTGAGCGCGTCACCGACCCGGCGCGGCTCACCGAGGCGATCCGCGACGCGTTCGAGCAGGCGCCGGCACTGATCGACGTCGTCGTAACGCGCGAAGCGCTGAGCTCGGATGCCGGCAAGGGGCTCGCGTTCGCGGGCGACTTCCAGGCCTTGACGGTGTGGGACGAGGCGGAACGCGCGAGGCGCCAGTGAGCCGGCCGGTCAGCTCCAAGGCGACGCGGGCTGCCACCGTTACAGGCCCGGCGGGCGGCGTGCTGAATGTCGGCCAGATCGTCGCGGCACACGCGCGGCTGCAGCCGGACAAGATCGGCGCCCGCGATTCGAAGCGCGCGCTGACTTTTGCCCAGTGGAACGAGCGCAGCAACTGCCTCGCCAACGCCCTGCTTGGCCTCGGACTCGTCAAGGGCGACCGCGTCGCGGTGCTCGCGTACAACTGCATTGAGTGGCTCGAGATCTACGTCGCGCTCGCCAAGGCAGGGCTGGTGGCCGTGCCGATCAACTTCCGCCTGACGGCTCCGGAGATCGAGTACATCGTCGGCAACTGCGAAGCGCGCGCGATGGTCGTGCAGGACGCGCTGCTCGAGAGCATCGAACCCGTGCGCCCGAACCTGCCGCTGATCGCCAGGGACGCCTGGGTGCACTTCGGCGGGCAGCGCACGCCGCGCGGCTGGCGGGGTGTACGAGTCACTCGTGCGTGCGGGCTCGGCGCGCGCACCCGCGGTGGAGGTGGCGCCGGCGGACACCTGGGCACTGATGTACACCTCGGGCACCACCGGGCGACCGAAGGGAGCGATCCGCAACCATCAGGGCAGCGCGCTGATCTCGCTGGTCACCGCCCTCGACATGGGGCTCACGCGGCAGGACACGGGGCTGCTGGTGATGCCGATGTGTCACGCGAACTCGCTTTACTTCAGCTTCACCTTCACCTACCTCGGCGCGACCTGCGTCGTCGACGACCGCCGCAGCTTCGACCCGGAGGCGCTGCTGCAGTCGATGGCGCAGCAGCACGTCACCTTCACTTCGCTGGTGCCGACGCACTACATCATGATGCTGGGCCTGCCGCCCCGCGTGAAGGCGCGCCATGACGTGTCGAGCATGCGCAAGCTGATGATCTCGTCGGCGCCGGCGCGGCGCGACACCAAGCTCGCGATCCTCGAGCACTTCAGCAACTCGCAGCTGCATGAGCTGTACGGCTCGACCGAGGCCGGCTGGGTCACGCTGCTGCGCCCCGACGAGCAGCTCACGCATCTGGGCTCGGTCGGACGCGAATGGACCGGCTCCGGCCCGGTGCGCCTGCTGGACCCCGACGGCCGCGACGTGCCCGATGGCGAAGTGGGGGAGCTCTTCTCGCGCACGCCCTATTCGTTCGATGGCTACTGGAAGAACCCGGAGAAGACTGCCGAAGCGCTGCGCCCCGACGGCTACTGCAGCGTCGGCGACCTCGCGCTGCGCGACGCCGAGGGTTTCATCCATCTCGTCGACCGCAAGAGCAACATGATCATCAGCGGCGGCGAGAACGTGTACCCGTCGGAAGTCGAGGAGGTGGTCGGCCGCTGTCCGGGCGTCAAGGATGTCGCGGTGATCGGCGTGCCGCACGACAAGTGGGGCGAGGCCGTGCATGCGGTCGTCGTCCAGCACCCCGATGCCAGGCTGACCGAGGACCAGGTGCTCGACTGGTGCCGCGACCGCATCGCCGGCTACAAGCGGCCACGTTCGGTCTCGTTCATTCGCGAAGACGAAATGCCGCGCACCGCCACCGGCAAGATCCTGCACCGGCGTCTGCGCGAGCGCTACACGAGCTAGGCGGGCGTCGACCCGCCTCGCGCACCATCGTTTACTTGACGATGCTCGGCGCCAAGCCGCGCAACTCCAACCTGGTCTTTTGCTGTCGGGCGCAGGCTGCCACGACCGCAGCGCGCGACCTGCGAGCACACCGCTCAGAGCTGCTCGATCGCCGGCCCCTTCGTTCCGCCCAGCCAAGCCTTTGCGTAGGCCCGACGCGCTGCCTTCTCGCCGGCCAAATCGCCCTTGCGCTTGTACGTCTCGGCGAGTCCGGCGAGCGCCCAGCCGTTGTTGCGCACGCGCCCGAGCGAATCGCGGAACGCCTTTTCAGCCTCGTCGAGCTTGCCCTGCCGCAGCCGCACGGCGCCGAGCGACTGGCGCACCGGGTAGTACCAGTACGGCGGCTCCGTGTAGGCGAGCGTGTCTTCGATGAAGACCGCGTCCTCATAGGCGCGCGCGGCGGCTTCGAGATCGCCCTTCGCGTCGGCCATCCGGCCCGTGGCCACCAGGCGCGCGGTCTGGACGATCTCCTTCGCCGGGATGCCCCACTCGGCGAACGGCTTGAAGTCGGCGTCCTTCTCGATACCCGCGAGCGTATCGATCTCTTTCTGAGCCGAGGCGAAGTCCTTCTTCTGCGCGAACGCTATTGCCCGTGCATAGTGGTACATCGTGTCGACCAGCACCAGGCCCGGCGCGGGCGCGGGCAGCGCGAGGATCGTGTCCGGTGCGCTGAACTGCGCGTGGGTCGTGTACGGCGCGGCCTTCACCGGCTGCATGATCGCGAACTGCGCCACGACTTCCGGCGCCATCGAGGCGTCGAGCTTCTGCGCCGCCGCGATTGCGGCCTGGCCGTCCCCGCCCATCTGCGCAGAGACCATCAGGAAGTGGATGTTGTGCGGGTAGTAGGCAGCCTTGTAGAGCGGGTCGGACGGCGACGACGCGAAGTAGCGTTCGTCGACCGCCATCGCGCGCTTGTTCGTCTCGAGTGATTCGCGATACTGGCCAACGCGGTAATAGATGTGCGCCGGCATGTGCACGATGTGCCCGGCGCCCGGCATCAGGGCGCCGAGCCGGTTGGCATACGGCAGCGCGCGCTCCGGCGTGGTCGAGGCCTCGACCGCGTGGATATACAGGTGGATCGCGCCCGGGTGATTCGGGCTGCGCTTCAGCACCTTTTCCAGCACCGCGACGATCTCCGCGCCATGGCCCTTGGGCTTCGTGCCACCCGCTTCCCAGTAGTCCCACGGCTGCGTGTCCATCATCGACTCGACGTACAGCACCTGGACCGTGTTCTCCGCCGGGTAGCGCGCGGCGACCTGCTTCATCGCCTCGGCATACGCCGCATCGAGCGCAGCGCGCTCGGCCTTCGGGTCCGCCGAATAGCGCTTGGCCAGCGCCGCGATGAGGTCGCGGTCGCGCGGCGGCGCCGACGGGGCCAGTTCGACGGCCTTCGCCAGCGCGGCGAGCGCCGGCGCATTGGCCTCCGGCATCATCGGCACGTTGATGTTGGGGCCGTAGGCGAGCGACTCGCCCCAGTAGCACAGGGCGCAGCGCGGATCGAGCTTCTGGGCTTCACGGAACGCGCGGATCGCTTCCGCGTGGTTGAACCCGAACATCAGCCGCACGCCCTGGTCGAACCACGCCTGGGCCTTGGGATTGCTGGTGCCGGCTTTCAACGTGATGATCCCCAGGTTGCCATAGAGCACCGGCGTATCCGCCAGCGCCGGCTTCGCGGGCACCGGCTGGAAGGGCGCCGTCTCGGCCGCGGCGAGCACCAGGTTCCGGAACAGGGCCGGCGGCCCGCCCGCGGCCGGCACGCAGCTGGCAGCGTCGTCGAGCAGCGGATCGAAACTCTTGTCGCCTCCCACGCTGGACGAGGGCTGCAGGGTGAACGCGCAGGCCGCGGCGACGGCGAGCGCAAGCCGAAGGCGTTGTGGTGTCATGACAGCTCCTTCGCGGCGCACCGGCAGGCCGGGCGTCGCATCCACGATGTTGTGATTGGAGGTGGGCGCGCAGGCGCGACACGCCGTGCTCTTCACCCCGCGGTCAGGGACGCCAATCTGGCCTCGCCGACCGGGCGTGTCAAGGACAGCCGCCGCAATTGAGGGACGGATGTCGCACCGCCTGGCGCGAAGGATGTACACGGCGATTGGCGCGCGGCCGGCAACGCCGTAACCTTCCCAGCAGCCGGATAACAAACGAGCGCGCGCCCGCCGAACCCGCGAAGGCGCGCGCACCCCGAGGAGACCGCCATGACCGAGAACCTGCGCGACGCCGCGCTCGAATATCACCGCCAGCCCACGCACGGCAAGATCTCGGTCGTGCCGACCAAAGCCATGGTGACGCAGCGGGATCTGTCGCTCGCGTATTCGCCCGGCGTGGCGGAAGCCTGCAACGAAATCGTGCGCGATCCGCGCGAGGCGCACACGCTGACAGCGCGCGGCAACCTGGTCGGCGTGGTGACGAACGGCACCGCGGTGCTCGGGCTCGGCAACATCGGTCCGCTCGCCGGCAAGCCGGTGATGGAAGGCAAGGGGTGCCTCTTCAAGAAGTTCGCCGGCATCGACGTCTTCGACATCGAGCTCGACGAGCATCGATCCGGACAAGCTGGTCGACATCATCGCCGCGCTCGAGCCGACCTTCGGCGGCATCAACCTCGAAGACATCAAGGCGCCCGAGTGCTTCTACATCGAGCGCAAGCTGCGCGAGCGGCTGAAGATACCGGTGTTCCACGACGACCAGCACGGCACCGCGATCGTCGCCGCCGCCGCGGTGCTGAATGGCCTGCGCTTCGTCGGCAAGGACATCGCCAAGGCGAAGCTCGTGTGCTCCGGGGCGGGGGCCGCCGCGATCGCGTGCCTCGACCTGCTGGTGAGCCTCGGCGTACGGCGCGAGAACATCCTTGTCGCCGACAGCAAGGGCGTCGTGCACGCCGGCCGCAGCGGGCTCGACGAGAGCAAGGCGCGCTACGCGCGTGAGACCAAGGCGCGCACGCTGGCCGATGCCATGCCCGGCGCCGACATCTTCCTGGGGTTGTCCGGCCCCGGCGCGTTGACGGCGGAGATGGTCAAGGGGATGGGAACCCAGCCGATCATCCTGGCGATGGCCAATCCGACGCCGGAGATCATGCCGGAGCTGGCGAAGGCCGCGCGCCCCGACGCGATCATCGGCACCGGTCGCTCCGACTACCCGAACCAGGTCAACAACGTGCTGTGCTTCCCGTTCATCTTCCGCGGCGCGCTCGACGTTGGCGCCACGACGATCAACGAGGCGATGAAGCTCGCCACGGTGCGCGCACTGGCCGACCTGACGCACGCCGAGATTCCGGACGAAGTGGCGAGCGCCTACGGCGCCGAGGGCCTGCGCTTCGGCTCCGAGTACCTGATCCCGAAGCCCTTCGACCCCCGGCTGATCGACCGCATCGCGCCCGCCGTCGCGCAGGCCGCGATGGAAAGCGGTGTCGCGACGCGCCCGATCCAGGACCTGGACGCCTACCGCGCCCAGCTGCGGCGCTTCGTCTACCAGTCGGGCAGCACGATGGAGCCGGTGTTCGCGGCGGCCAAGAAGGCGGCGAAGCGCCTGATCTACGCCGAGGGCGAAGAAGAGCGCGTGCTGCGCGCCGCGCAAGTCGTCGTCGACGAAGGCATCGCACGACCGATCCTGATCGGCCGGCCGGACGTCATCGCGACACGCATCGAACGCTACGGCCTGCGGCTGAAGCTCGGCACGAACGTCGATTGCGTCAACGTGCTCGACGATCCGCGCTACCGCGACACCTGGATGGAGTACTACCAGCTCGCCAAGCGCAGTGGGGTGTCGAAGTCGCTCGCACAGGCGGAGATCCGCACCCGCACCACGCTGATCGGCGCGATGCTCGTGCGCAAGGGCGACGCCGACGCGATGCTGTGCGGCACGGTCGGCAGCTACGCCGACCACCTGCGCTACGTGCGCACGACCATCGGCCTGCGGCCCGGCGCCAACACGCTGGCGGCGATGCAGCTGCTGATCCTGCCGAACCGGCACCTGTTCATCTGCGACACGCACGTCAATCCCGATCCGACGGCCGAGCAGGTGGCCGAGATGACGATGCTCGCCGCCGATGCCGTGCGCCGCTTCGGCATCGCGCCGAGCGTGGCGCTGCTGTCGCACTCGAACTTCGGCAGCTCCGAGCTGCCCTCGGCGCAGAAGATGCGTGCGGCGCTCGAGCTGATTCGCGCCCGCAAGCCGGATTTCGAGGTCGACGGCGAGATGCAGGCCGACACCGCGCTGTCACGCGCGGTGATGGAAGGCTCGATGCCCGATTCGCCGCTCACGCAGGAAGCCAACCTGCTGATCATGCCGAACGTCGACGCGGCCAATATCACCTACAACGCGCTGCGCGTCACGGCCGGCGGCGGCATCACGATCGGCGCCATTTTGCTCGGCGCCGCGCAGCCGGTGCACATCCTGACGCCCGCCTCGACCGTGCGACGGATCGTCAACATGTCGGCGGTGGCGATTGTCGACGCGGCGGCGCGCGGGTGAAGGCGACGTAGCACCGAACGCAGCACGCGGCTCCCGCGCCCGACGCGCGTGCGATGCGGCGTGCACCCGCTCCGAGTGCATGGGCGGTTGCACGTCGCGCTGCTTGATGTAGCGACGTAACGCGGCCCTGCCAGCCTGTCTACGTGAATAAGCGCTTGCGTTCGTCGGCGCCTGCGCAAAGAATTGCGGCGCCGCCAGGTTCTGCGCGCTTTGCGCTGTCCCGCTGCGGCATTACCAACAGGAGGATCGATGGCATCTTCAAAGGCTTCAGCCGCACTCAGGGCGTTGTCACCGGAAGCGAAGGCATTACTCGCGAAGGGGCTCGTTGGAAGCAGCCTGGAGAAATTAGGGAAAGTCCGGGTGTTTCCGAAGGGCATTCCGTATCCTGAAGAGTGGGTCATCAGCGTGCTGCCCAGCTCTCCGGCGGCCAGCAAGCGCATCATCGAGGCGCTGACAAACCGCCCGGGGCTGGCCCGCTTCGAGGTATTCCCCTACGGCATCATCAATCCCGAGATCGGTCGCATCGACATCGGAGTACCGGCGAGGGGCCGGTGAGTCAGGGCGCGCAGTGCGAGGGTGGCGGGATTCTGCAGATCCACGCAACCCGCCAATGCAACCTCAGCTGCGCGCACTGCTATTCCCTTTCTTCGCCCAGCGAGCGCGACGCTCTGTCCCCGGAACTCGTCTGTCGACTCATCGAAGACGCGACGCACCTCGGGTTCAACGTCGTCTCGCTGTCGGGCGGGGAGCCGCTTGTGTACGCAGGCCTGGACGAGGTCATCGCCACCGCAGCGGCATGCAATGCGCGCGTGAATCTGGTCAGCAACGGCATCCTCATCTGCTCGCCCCGCTATGAGCGCCATGCCGGCCGCTTCTCGGTCGTGGCGCTGAGCCTCGACGGGCTCCCGGAACGTCATAACGCGATCCGCGGTTCCGCGAAGTCGTTCGATCAGGTCAAGGCCGCTGCCGCCGCGCTGCGCGAGCAGCGCCAGCCGTTCGGCATCATCCATACGCTTTGCTCGGAATCGATGGACGAAGTCGAGGAGATCGCAGCACTCGCGTCCGACTGGGGCGCGTCGCTGCTGCAACTGCATCCACTCGAAGTTTCTCCGGGACGGCCGAACCCGCCGCAGATGACGCCGCTCTCGGTCGACGAGCGCCTCGATGCGTTCCTGCTGGCGGAGATCCTGGCGGAGCGCTTCCCGCAGATGCGCCTGCAGCTCGACCTGGTCCACCGCGAGATCGCGCACCGACTGCCACAGGCGATCCACGGCGCGCCGCTGCGAGAGCCCATGGCCCCGCGCGAACTGGTCCTCGAGGAAACCGGCCGTCTCGTTCCGCTCTCCTACGGACTCGATCGCGCGTGGACCGTGACTGACATCCGGCGCCGTTCGCTCGCGGCGGCGTGGCCCGGGTACCTGGAAGGACCGTGGACTGACCTGCGCCGCAGGCTGCGCGCGGCGTGCATCGCAGTGGCGCGCGGCCGGCACGGCGAGGTCGTCGCATGGCACAGCACGGTGCGTCAGTACGCCGAAAGCGCGCCGAGCGCGGAACCGGTCTACCTCACCCGGGCGGCGGCCTGACGCGTCTGCCGCGCCTGGCGGCTTCCGCGCAAGCCGCCAACATGAAGCATCAGTCGCCGTGCACAACGAGGAGCGCGCAATGGTCCGGCCGCCTTCGCGCCCGGCCGCGCAGCGCTGCCTTGCTTCCACTCGTGGCCGTGCTCGGGATGCGGATTGCGCTGCTCTTGCTGAACCTGGCAGCCGACGACGATTTGCGGCAGCATCAACACTTCCCCGCGTGACTGGAGGATCGCCCCATGGCTCGCAACGACCCGCTTCGCAACTTTCGTTTTCGCGTCGAGATCGACAACGTCACCCGAGCCGGATTCGCCGAGGTCACCGGCCTGGAGATCTCCACGCAGGCCATCGATTACCGTGAAGGCACGGACCCTCCGCACGTGCGCAAGCTCTCGGGCCTCACGAAGTACGGCAACGTCACCTTGAAGCACGGCCTGGTGGTGGGCGCCAACGCGTTGGAGCTTTTCCGATGGCATAGCGCCGTCGCAGCGGGGCAGCTCATCCAGAACCGCCGGCGTGTCGTCATCGTGGTGCAGGACGAAGCCGGCCAGGACCAGGCGCACTTCGTGGTGTCGGATGCCTGGCCGGTCAAGTACGAGGCGAGCCCCCTGAACGCGCGCGCGCAACGAGGTCATCATCGAGACGCTGGAGCTCGCCAATGAAGGCATCGAGCGCGTCCAGTAAGCGGCCTCGCGCCTCAACGAAGCGGTCGACGGTTGCACAGACGCGAACAGCCGTTCACCAACCTGCGGTTTGCGGTCGGGATCGAGGGACTCGAGAGCACAAGGGCTGTCGAGGTGGTCTTCCCCACGGCCCGCATCGTCAGCTCACCGCGCAAGCGGCGCGCCGTGCAGTTCGACACTCTCGTCATCCGCCGCGGCCTGACCCCGTCGACCGAGTGGTACGACTGGTGGAACCAGGCGCGGCGGTCCACGCGCGCCATTCCTCGCCGCCAGGTGACCGTCGTACTTCAGAATTCCAGCGGAGCCGAAGGAATGCGTTGGCTCTTTCCGGACTCGGTGCCCCTTAATTACTCGCTGTCACCGCTGAACGCACTCGTCGGCGCGGCCGTCATCGAGTCGCTGGAACTGCAAGTGGGGGGCTTTGAGCTGTATCGGCGCCAGTAGGCGCGAGCCGGCACTTTGAAAGTGACGCCGACCGGAGCGCGCGGCGCCGACGACACCGCCCCATCGCACGCCGGCGCATTGAAAGAGAGGCCGGCCACCGCCGCCGACCTCTCCGGTCGATCACTTCATCAACGTAAACAGGGCCGCATGGCCTACTGACGCGCCGCCCTGCTGAACCTCGAGGTATGCCTGCTGCGGACCGCTGGCGCCCACAGTCGCACGCGCTGTCACCGTGACGGTGGCCGAAGCTCCCGGGCTCAACAAAACGTTCTCCGGACTCACGCTGTAGGCCACTCCGCCCGTCTGGCCGCTGATGGTCAGGCCGAACGCACTCGCAGCTCCGCTCAGATTCGTGATCGTCATAGACCGTGACCGGGTCTGCCCGCTGCCAGACGGCACGCCGCCGAACGCGAGGCTGACCGGATCGAGCGCGACGACCGCATTCACGGCAGCCTGCACGTTCTCTAGTCCTGCGCCGACGATGTTGACGTCACCGACAGGCGTCGCGTCCTGGTAACGACCCAGCACGCCGCGCGTAGCCGTATTGACGATCGTCGAGCGCACCTCCGCCGCCGACAAGTCCGGGCGTTGACCCCGTACGACGGCTGCGGAGCCGGCCAGGTGCGGTGCTGCCATCGACGTGCCGCTGAAGAACGCGAAGCAGGGGTTCCCGCCGCACAGGTGCATGGGAACCGCCGACAGCACGTTGACCCCGGGCGCCACCACGTCCGGCTTGACCCGGAAGTCGACATCCGTCGGACCCTGACTGCTGAAGCCGGCCATGATGTTGGCGTTGGTCGTCGAGAAGTATTTGAGGGCTGCACCGACGGTCGTCGCGACTCCGTCGGCCGCCTTCAGCGACTGACCATCGCCCATCGAGACCATGTAGGCCGGAATCGTCGGCTGCGTCGCGGCACCGTCGGTTCCCATCGCCGTCGGGTCGCCCGCCACGTTGTTCGCGACGAGTACGACGGCCGCCCCGGCTGCCTGCGCGTTGCGAATCTTTGCAGAGAACGTGCACCCGCCGCGCGAGATCAGCGCGACTTTTCCAGTCAGTGATCCCGCGGTCAACGCGACGCAGGCAGTATCCAGGCCGTTAGTGGTTCCGGCGACGGCCGCCAGTGGGGCAGTCGTGTCACTTGCGACCACCGCGAAGTCGCCGCTGGCCGCACCGTAGGTATTCCCATTGACTGTGACCGGCGCACCCACGAAGTGCGGCACCGTGCTCGCGCCCGCGGACAGGCCGCGCGCGGCCATGCCGGGCGAGCCCACGGTGAAGTACCCCGGGCCTTCGTTGCCATTCGAGATTGCCACCACCATGTTGGCCTGGTCGAGGTTGTCCACCGCGACCGTCAACAGGTCCTGGACTCCATTGCTGCCGCCACCCAGACTCATGTTGGCGACATCGAAGCCATCGGCATATGCCGCCTCGAGCGCATTGAGAATGTCCTCGGAGCGCGCGTTCTCGATCGTGCCCGGGAAGACGTTGTAGTTGCCGAGCAGCGCACGCGGGGCGACGCCCGAGATCTTGTACGGAATCGTCACGCCGCTGACCGTGGCCGGCGTCTGGTAGTTGCAGGCGACCGTGCCAGCCACGTGCGTGCCGTGCGAGTCGACCGCCTTTGCGTCGAAGCCGTTCCGGTTGCGCTGGTTGTTGAAGACGCGCGCTGCGATCACCTTGTTGTTGGTGTATTTCTTGTCGCCGAGCTGGGTCTGCGCCGGATAGCCCGCTTCCGAGAAGCATGGGTGGCCCTGGTCGATGCCCGAGTCGACGATCGCGACCTTCACGCCGCTGCCAGCGGCTGCGGCTCCACCCTGTTGGTCCCAGGCCTGTTCGGCGTTGATCAACGCGAGGTCCGGATCCACAACATTCTTGTAAAACAGCCCCTGGTACTGGGCGGAGCGCACCAGCGGCGAGCCTGACACCTGCGCGAGCGTTGCGCCATTGAGCTTGACGGCGACCGCGTTGAGCGAGATGTCGAATTCACCCGTCACGGCCGCCTGCGGAACATTGGCGCGCAGCCAGGCCTTGTAGTCGTTGCGCTGCTTGGACAGCAGGGCGCGCTGCGACTTCACCGTCGCGCTGGAGAAGTCGATCTTCTTGCCCTTGGCAGGACGCGTGCGCGCGTCGGCAGCCAGCGGATCCGCAATCAATTGAACAATCGCGTGGCCGGTGTCCTGGGTCGTGCGGGCGGCAGCGTTGTCCGTCGTGGGGCCAGCAAGCACCGGCGTAGCACCGCTCGCAAAGAGCAGTGCGGCCGCGGCAAGCGCCAGGCGTGAGCGCTGCAGACGGCTGCTTCGTTGCTCTTGAGGTTGGGTCATGCTGTTTCCTTTGAGTTTGATGCCAGGTCACTTGATCGGGCCGCCGAGTATGGGGCCGCGCAAGAAGCCCCTGCAAGCCGGACGGATGGCCGGCACGCGGTAGTCGAAGCGGACTAGGTCTGGGCAGGCACCCGGCGGCCGACCGAAGCGCGTCGTGGTGACGAAACTGTTGCAGAGCGCCCGGCTCAGTCCGGAGCGACCGCGCCCTTGCGCTCGACGATCAGGCGGTACTGCTCGGGTTCACGGTGTCGCGCAAAGTTGAACGTCGTCGACTTGTACGAATTGCAGAGGTCGAGATCGCAGCGCGCGATGGCCAGTTCGTCACCCGTCGTCGTGCAGGCCGCGACGATCTCGCCGCTCGGCGCGACGATGATCGAGTTGCCGATCTGTGCGACACCTTCCTCATCGCCCGCCTTGGCCACGCCGACGACCCATGTCCCGTTCTGGTAGGCACCGGACTGCATGACGAGCTCATTGTGGAAGTGCGACAACGCGTCGTGCTCGGGCGCCGGCGGGTTGTGCACCGGCGTGTTGTAGCCGAGCAGCACCATCTCCACGCCCTGCAGGCCCATCACGCGGTAGGTCTCCGGCCAGCGGCGGTCGTTGCAGATGGCCATGCCGAACAGCCCGCTGGACTTTTCGCCGAAGGCCCACCGCACCACCGGCCAGCTCAAATTACCGACTTCGAAGTAGCGCTTCTCCAGATGCTGGAAGCGTCGCCACGGTTCGTGCTCGGCATGCCCCGGCAGGTGGATCTTGCGGTACCTGGAGATGATGCGGCCCTCTTTGTCGACCAGGATCGAGGTGTTGAAGCGGCGCGTGCGGCCACCCTCCTCGGCCAGTTCCGCGTAGCCGAGGTAGAAGCCGATGCGCAGTTCGCGCGCGGCGTCGAACAGCGGCTGTGTCTCGGGACCGGGCATCGCGCGCTCGAAGAACGCGTCGACCTCCGCCTGATGTCTCGAAGTACCAGCGCGGGAAGAACGTCGTCAGCGCCAGTTCCGGGAAGACGACGAGATCGCAGCCGTGGCCCTTCGCCGCGAGCATCAGCACGAGCATGCGCTCGACCACCTGGCCGCGCGAGTCGGCGCGCGCGATCGGCCCGAGCTGGGCAGCGCCGACGGTGACTATGCGGGTCATGTCGGATGCCTGGGCTCAGGCCGTCAGCTCGAGCAGCGTATGCAGAAGCACGTCGGCGCCGGCGGCCAGATGCGCGGGCTCGGTGTGTTCGGCCGGGTTGTGGCTGATGCCCTTGACGGAGGGCACGAAGATCATCGCAGTGGGGCAGATGCGCGCGAGCATCTGCGCATCGTGACCCGCGCCCGAAGTCATCGGCCGGCACGAATGGCCGAGCCGTTGCGCCGTGCGCGCGACGAGCGCCGCGATGTCCTTGTCGAAAACCACCGGCGCGAAGCGCGCCAATGAGTGCGTCTCGATCTTCACACCTTCGTCCCGCGCAAGCTTCTCCAGGAATGCCGCCAGGCGCTGCTCGGCCTGACTCAGCACGGCGTCGTCGGTGTTGCGCAGATCGACCGTCACGCGCGCGCGCGCCGCGACGACGTTGGTCAGGTTCGGGTGCAGCGTGATCGAGCCGACGGTGCCCACCTGGCTGCCGCCGATCTCCTTCACCAGCTCGCGCACGAACACGCCGATCGCCGAAGCGCAATAGCCGGCGTCGTGCCGCATCCGCATCG
The DNA here is from genome assembly GCA_963780715.1 of uncultured beta proteobacterium. Taxonomy (GTDB): domain Bacteria; phylum Pseudomonadota; class Gammaproteobacteria; order Burkholderiales; family Burkholderiaceae_F; genus JALORV01. The sequence continues at coordinate 26,190 of CAWADK010000024.1, read as the reverse complement.
GCGTCGTGCCCGCATGGTTCGACTGCCCCGTGATCAGCACCTCCGTCCACGAGATGCCCTGCAGGTCCTCGACGGCGCCGATCGTGATGCCCTCGAGGTCGAGCACCGGACCCTGCTCGATATGCAGTTCGACATACGCGTGCGGGCGGTACAGCGGCACCGGGGCATCGCCGAGATACCCGATGCGCATCAACTCGTCCTTGAACAGCTTGCCGTCGATGCCCTTGGTGGCGTACAGCTCCTCCAGCGGCATTCCGCCGACATAGGCGAGCGACCCCGCCATGTCCGGATGGAAGCGCGCGCCTTCCTCATCGGTGAACGCACCGACAACGAGCGGCCGGCGCGTGGTGATACCGGCATCGTTCAGCGTCTGCACGACCTCCAGCCCGCCGAGCACACCGAGGTTGCCGTCGTAGCGGCCGCCCGTGCGTACGGTGTCGATGTGCGAGCCGGTCATCACCGGCGCGCAGGTCTTCGACGCTCTCCGTGCCGCGGCGCAGCCCGAAGATGTTGCCGATCGGATCGACGCGCACCTCGAGTCCGAGTTCGCGCATCCAGCCGACGACCAGGTCGCGGCCGGCCTTGTCCTCGTCGGTCAGCGCCAGCCGGCAGCAGCTGCCGTCGGGCGTCGCGCCGATTTCCGCCAGCCGGTTCAGCCGGTCCATCAGGCGCGTCGGGTTGATTCGCAATTGTTCAGCCTTCATGCGAGCACCTCCTCTGCGGTGCGCCCGATCACCTCGCGGTAGATCTGCGCATCGGTATCTCCCTCGCTGCCCAGCAGCAGCACCCTGGAGCCGGCCGCGAGTCCCAGCGTCGACCGTATCCCAGCATAGTCACGCGCGGCCAGCAGTGCAGCGAGTCCCGTGCCGCCGGTCTCGCCGGCGACGATCGCCGGATCGCCGGCCGCAGGCCGCGCGAATGTGCGCATCGCCTCGAGCGCGTAGGCATCGTCGATGGCGACCGCCGCATTGGCGCCGTGGTGCAGGATCTCCCACGCGAGTTCGGAAACCTCGCCACAGGCAAGCCCCGCCATCACGGTGTCGAGCGACCCGCCCACCACGACCGGATGGCCGGCGGCGAGGCTCTGGTAGACGCAGTCGGCGCGCGTCGGCTCCACCACGATGAACGATGGCCGCCGCGCGCCCCAGCGCAGCCAGAAGCTCGCGCAGACCGCCGCCGCGAGCGCGCCTACTCCGGCCTGCGCAAACACGTGCGTCGGCGGCGCGTCGCCGAACTGCTGCGCGATCTCGACGGCCATCACGCCATAGCCATGCATCACGTCGAGCGGGATGTCGCGGTAGCCGGGGTAGGAGGTGTCCGACACGACGGTCCAGCCCTGCGCGGCCGCGGTCGCCGCGGCGTGCCGGACCGCATCGTCGTAGTTGCCTTTGACTTCGCGTACCTCGGCGCCGTAACGCGCAATCGCGTCGCGCCGCCCCTGGCTGACGTGCTCGTGCACGAAGATGACGCAGTTGCAGCCGAAGAGTTGTGCGCCCCACGCGACGGAGCGGCCGTGATTGCCGTCGGTTGCGCAGGTGACGGTGGCGCCGCCGACGATGTCCGCGTACGCGCCGGACAGCAGATCGCGCGAGCCGACGCCGTGCTGGCCGGTGGCCTCCGCCACTTTCTTGCGCAGCACGTTCGCAACCGCATAGGCGCCACCCAGCGCCTTGAAGCTGCGCAGGCCAAAGCGGCCGCGTTCGTCCTTGTAGTGAATCGCGCCCACGCCCAGCGCGCGCGCCAGGCCCGGCAGCGCCACCAGCGGCGTCGGCGCGTAGCCCGGCCAGCTCGAGATCTCCGCGAACGCCGCGTCGAAGCCCGCCTGGTTCAGTACCGCGGAACGTTCGGCGCCATAGAGCTCAGCAGCCGGGGCAGCGGCCGGATTGCGGATCGCGCGTGCTTCCGCCGTCATGCCGGCACCCGTTCAATCGAAGCCATCGCGGGCTGGCGCAGGTGGCAGGCGACCCACTGGCCGCTCGCGACCTCCTGCAGCGGCGGTTCCTCGACCTTGCAGCGCGCCTCGACGTAGGGGCAGCGTGTGTGAAAGCGGCAACCCGGCGGCGGGTTGATCGGACTCGGCACGTCGCCGGTCAGCACGCGTCGCTGCTTGCGGCGCGTCGGATCGGGCACCGGCACCGCCTCGAGCAGCGCCTCGGTGTACGGGTGCTGCGGGCGCGTGAAGATCGCCTTCTTCGGCGCGATCTCGACGATCTTGCCGAGGTACATCACCGCGACGCGATGGCTGATGTGCTCGACCACCGCGAGATCGTGCGCGACGAAGAGGTACGAGAGATGAAACTCGCGCTGCAGGTCCATCAGCAGGTTGATCACCTGCGCCTGCACCGACACGTCGAGCGCGGAAACCGGCTCGTCGCAGACGATCAGTTTCGGTTGCACCGACAGCGCCCGCGCGATGCCGAGCCGCTGCCGCTGGCCGCCTGAGAACTCGAACGGGTACTTGACCATCTGGTCCGGCCGCAGTCCGACGCGCTCGAACAATTGCGCCACACGCTCGCGCCCGGTGGCCGCCGACATGTCCTCGAAGTTGCGCAGCGGTTCGGCCACGATGTCGGCGGCGCGAATCCGCGGGTTCAGCGACGAATACGGGTCCTGGAACACGGCCTGCAGTTCGCGCCGCACCGGACGCATCTCGGCGGCGGAGAGCTTCTCGATATGCCGGCCGCGCCAGAGGATCTCGCCGGAGGTCGGCTCCTGCAGCCGCAGGATCAATTTGCCGGTGGTCGACTTGCCGCAGCCCGATTCGCCGACGAGTCCCAGCGTTTCGCCGCTGGCGATCGAGAAGCTGACGCCGTCGACCGCGTGCACCTTGGCGCCGATGCCGCCGAAGAGACCTTCCTTGGTCGGGAAGTACTTGGTCAGGTTGCGCACTTCGAGCAGCACTTCGCTGCCCGGCGCCGGCGTGCCGTTCATGCGCTCACCTCAGCACCGCGCGCCGACTGCGGCGCGGCCACCGGGTGCCAGCACGCGGCCCAGTGACGGGCGGCGTGCTGCTCGAGCGGTGGCACTTCGCTGGTACAGCGCTCACCGGCGTTGGGGCAGCGCGGCGCGAACAGGCACCCCGGTGCCGGATCCCTCAGCGACGGCACCATGCCGGGGATCTCGACCAGCCTCTTGCCGGTCTCGTTGACCGAATCGCCGAGGTGCGGCATCGAGCCCAGCAGGCCGCGCGTGTACGGATGACGTGGCGCGGCGAAAAGCTCCTCGATCGGCGCTTCCTCGACCTTGCGGCCGGCATACATGACGACGACGCGATGCGCGATCTCGGCCACGACGCCGAGGTCGTGCGTGATCAGGATGATCGAGGCGCCCGTGTCGTCACGCAGCTCGCGCATCAGTTCCAGGATCTGCGCCTGGATCGTGACGTCGAGCGCAGTGGTCGGCTCGTCGGCGATCAGCAGCCGCGGTCCGCAGGCGAGCGCCATCGCGATCATCACGCGCTGGCGCATGCCGCCCGACAGTTCGTGCGGGTACTGCCCGATGCGCCGCTCCGCCTCCGGGATGTGCACCTTGCGCAGCATCTCGACCGCGCGCGCCATGGCCTCCTTCTCGGACATGCCCCGGTGCAGCACCAGCGCCTCGGCGATCTGCCGGCCGACGGTCAGCACCGGATTGAGCGACGTCATCGGCTCCTGGAAGATCATCGAGATCGCGTTGCCACGCACCTTGCGCATCTCCGGCTCGGTCAGGTCGAGCAGATTGCGACCGTCGAACTCGATGCGGCCGTCCGCAATGCGCGCCGGCGGCATCGGCAGCAGGCGCAGGATCGACATCGCCGTCACGCTCTTGCCGCAGCCGGATTCGCCGACCACCGCCAGCGTCTCGCCCGGCATGACGTCGAAGCTGACGCCGTCGACCGCGCGCACGACGCCGTCGCGCGTGTGGAAGTGCGTCTTCAGGTTCTTGACGCGCAGCAGCGGTTGGGTCTGCGTGTTCATCGCTAGATCCGCCTTGCCAGTCGCGGATCGAGGGCGTCGCGCATGCCGTCGCCGAGGAGGTTGACGGAAAGCACGGTCAGCGACAGGAAGAGACCCGGGAACAGCAGGATCGTCGGCGCGACCTGGATCAGGCTGCGCGCCTCGGCCATGATGTTGCCCCAGCTCGGGATGTTCGGCGGCGTGCCCGCGCCGATGAACGACAAGATGGCTTCGGTGATCATCGCCGAAGCGCAGATATACGTCGCCTGCACCAGCAGCGGCGCCATCGTGTTCGGCAGGATGTGGCGCAGCAGGATCGCCGGCAACCGGGTGCCGGACGCGATCGCCGCCTCGACGTAGGGCTGCTCGCGCAGCGTCAGCACCAGCGAGCGCACGAGCCGCACGACGCGCGGCACTTCCGTGATCGCGATCGCGAGGACGACGTTCTCGAGGCTGGCCCGCGTCAGCGAGATCAGCGCGATGGCGAGCAGCACCGACGGGATCGACATCAGCCCGTCCATCACGCGCATCACCACCGCATCGAGCCGGCGCATGTAGCCGGTCACGAGGCCGATCGCCAGGCCCACCGAGGTCGCCAGCAGTGCCACGGACAAGCCGACCGTCAGCGACACGCGGCTGCCGTAGATCACGCGGCTGTAGACATCGCGCCCGAGCATGTCGGTGCCGAACCAGAACTCGGCGCTCATCGGCTTGAGGCGGCGGATCGGCGACAGCGCCTGCGGATCGATCGTTCCGAGCCAGGGCGCGAAGATCGCGACCAGCACCATCAGCAGCAGGACGATCGCGCCGGCGATCGCCGTCGGATGCCGGCGCAGCGCATCCTTGAAGCGGCGCACCGTCGGCGAGGCCGACTTCGGCAGCAAGACTGCCTGCGCGACGGCCGCCATCTCAGTACCGGATCCTCGGATCGAACAGCGAGTAGCTGAGGTCGACCAGCAGGTTGACCAGCACGTAGACCGCCGAGAAGAGCAGCGTCACGCCCTGGATGATCGGGTAGTCGCGCCGCAGGATCGCGTCCACCGTCAGCCGGCCCAGACCGGGAATGGCGAACACCGTCTCGGTGACGACGACGCCGCCGATCAGCAGCGCCACGCCGATGCCGATGACGGTGACGATCGGCACCGCCGCGTTCTTCAGCGCGTGCCGGATCAGTACCGTGCCGGGCGCCAGGCCCTTGGCGGTGGCGGTGCGCACGTAGTCCTGGGCCAGCACGTCCAGCATCGTCGCGCGCGTGATGCGCGCGATCAGCGCCATGTAGACGAGTCCCAGCGCCAGGCTCGGCAGGATCATGTGCCGGATGAACGGCACGAACCCTTCAGTGATAGCTGCGATAGCCCTGCACGGGCAACCACTCGAGCCAGACCGCGAAGAAGAAGATCAGGCCGTAGGCGATGACGAACACCGGCACCGAGAAGCCGAGCACCGACAGTGCCATCACGAAGCGGTCGATCCAGCCGCCGGCGCGCGCCGCGGCCAGCACGCCGAGCGGCACCGCGAGACCCACCGCGACGATCAGCGTGCACAGCGTCAGCGCCAGCGTCGGTTCGATCCGCTGGCCGATCAGCTTCGACACCGGCAGCTGCGTGAAAATCGACGTGCCGAGGTCGCCGCGCGCGAGATCGGCCAGCCAGCCGCCGAAACGCACGAGGTAGGGCTGATCCAGTCCGAGTTGCTCGCGGATCTTCGCGATGTCCTGCTCGGTGGCGATGTCGCCCGCGATCACCGCCGCCGGGTCGCCGGGACTGATGTAGAGCAGCGAGAAGACGAACAGTGCTACGAACCCCATCACGGGAATCGTCGCGAGCAGGCGTTTGATGGTGTAGCGGAGCATCGGGAAGGCAAGACCTGCAGTAGCCCCGGCGATCCGGGACCGTATCACGGCGCTGCGCAACGCGCCCCGGCGGTGCCGGGGCGCGTTCACGAGGCCGTTACTTCTTCTCCACGTTCCAGATGAACGTGACCGGCGAAATGATGACGCCCGACAGATTGGTGCGATACGCCGTCGGGATGATGAACTGCGCGGTCGGGACGTAGGGCACGGTCTCGAACGCGCGCTTCTGCATCTCCTCGGCGATCTTCTTCTGGTCGGCCTGCGTCGGCGCGTTGAACCATGCGTCGCGCAGTTCCTCGAGCTTGGCGTCGGTCGGCCAGCCGAACCAGGACTTCTCGCCCGCGCCGCGCAGCGGCGAGTTGAGCGCCGGCGTCGTGATGTCCGGGCCGACGAACCAGGTGTGGAACACGCTCCAGCCGCCCTTTTCCACCGGCTCCTTCGAGCCGCGGCGCGTGATCAGCGTGCCCCAGTCGCTCGCCGCGAGTTCGACGTTCAGTCCGATCTTCTTCAGGATGTCCTGCGTGACGAGCGCCTGCGAATGCACGATCGGCTGGTCGGTGGCGGACATCAGGATGACTTTCTCGCCCTTGTAGCCGGATTCCTTGACGAGCGCCTTGGCGCGGTCGAAGTCGCGCTTGCCGGTCAGTGCCTCGGAGCCGGCGGTGTTCGCCATCGGCGTGCCGCAGGTGAAGTACGACGGGCAGGGCTTGCCGTTCTTGGCGTCACCGGCGATCGCTATCGCGTAGTCGTTCTGGTTGACCACGGCGAGCACCGCCTGGCGCAGCTTCACGTTGTTGAATGGCGGCTGCAGGTGATTGAAGCGCAGCAGGCCGATCGAGCCGAGCGGATCGACGCTCTCGACCTTGACGTCCTTGTTCTTCGCGAGCACCGGAATCAGGTCGGTCGGGACCTGCTGCCACCAGTCGACCTCGCCGCTGTTCAGCGCGGCGGCAGCGGTCGCGGCGTCGGGAATGTAGATCCACTCGACGCGGTCGACCTTGACGACCTTGCCGCCGGCACCCCATGACGGCGCTTCCGTGCGCGGCACGTAGTCGGTGTTCTTGACGTACACGACCTTGTTGCCCGGTACCCACTGCTCCTTGACCATCTTGAACGGGCCGGAGCCGGTCGGGTCCGTGATCGCCGTGTTGGCGTCGGTCTTGGCGATGCGCTCGGGCATGATGAACGGCACGTTCGACGACGGCTTGCCGAGTGCCTCGAGCACGTAGGGGAACGGCTTCTTCAGCTTCAGGCGGAAGGTCTTGTCGTCCACCGCCGTCCACGACTCGGTCATTTCGGCGAGGCGCTGGCCGAACACGTCGCGCTTGGCCCAGCGCTCGACGGAGGCGATGCAGTCGGCCGACTTCACCGGCTGGCCGTCGTGGAACTTCAGGCCATCGCGCAGCGTGAAGGTGTAGGTGAGGTTGTCCTTGCTGACCTCCCACTTGCCCACCATCTGCGGCTGGACCTGGAACTTCGCGTCGGTCGCAAACAGTACGTCGTAGACCATGTAGCCATGGTTGCGCGTGATGTAGGCGGTGGTGGTGATCGGATCGAGGATCCGCAGATCCGCCTCGGGCACGAACTTCAGCACCTTGCCCTGCGCTGCCGCAGGTCCGGCAAAGACCACGCTGGCCGTCAGTGCCAGACCGAGCGCCAGGGTCATCCCCGGGCGCTGCCAACCAGTGAATCGTTTGCTCATCAGTTCCCTCTCCTCGTCTGCAGAATCGAAAATCGAACGCCCGGTCGCACATAGGGCGCAACAGGGCGGCATTGACGCAATAAGCATTCCAGAACGCCGCAGCCAGGCCATTTCTCAGGCTGTGAGCGATTCCCGCGGAACCGTTCGGCCCGGCGCCACCGAAACGGTGCACGCATGCGCCGTCTTCGTGCAGCGCTGTCGATTTGCCGAGCTTCGAGCGAAGGGACAGACTACACGCAGCCGGGAGCCAGGGGAACATGTCCAACTACGTACTTCTACGCGGCGGTGTCGTCGTCGATGGCACCGGCGCGCCGCCGCGTCGTGCCGACGTCGCGATGCGGGACGGCATCATCATGGCGGTCGGCGCGGCTACGCCGGGAGGTGCGGGAGAGGTGGTCGACCTCGACGGTCTCGTGCTCGCTCCCGGCTTTGTCGACGTGCACACGCACGACGACCGCCTGCTGCTCTCGGATCCGTCGATGACCCCGAAGCTGAGCCAGGGCGTCACCACGGTCGTGACGGGCAACTGCGGCATCAGCCTGGCGCCGCTCGGCGACCGCACCGCGGTGCCGCCGCTGAACCTCGTCGCGGCCGAGGCGCGGGCGCTGCCGTCGCAGCGCTTCGATTCGTTCGCGGACTACCTTGCGACGCTCGAGGCCCAGCCGCCAGCCGTCAACTGCGCCGCGCTGGTGGGCCACACGACGCTGCGTGTCGCCGCAATGAGTTCATTCGACCGGCCGGCCACGGATGCCGAGATCGCCGTCATGCAGGCCCAGGTCGCCGAAGCGCTCGCCGCCGGCGCGCTCGGTGTGTCCACCGGGACCTATTACGCGCCGGCGAACGCCGCCACCGCCGAGGAGATCCGCCGCGTCTGCGAGCCGCTGCGCGGCACCACGGCGCTGATCGCCTCCCACATCCGTGACGAAGGCGACCGCGTGCTCGAGTCGATGACCGAGGCGATGGAGATCGCCGGCAGCCTCGGCGTGCGCCAGGTGCTCTCGCACCACAAGGTGCTCGGGCGCGCCAACTTCGGCCGCTCGCGCGAGACGCTGGCGCTGCTCGACGCGGCCCGGCGCACGCAGGACGTCTGCCTGGACTGCTACCCCTACACGGCGGCGTCGACGGTGCTGCGCAAGGACGCGGCGGCACAGGCGCAGCGCGTGCTGATCGCGTGGTCGAGAGCCCGGCCGGACGCGGCCGGCCGTTATCTCGACGAACTCGCTGCGGCGGAAGGTCTACCGGTGGATGCGCTGATCGAGGCGCTGCAGCCGGCCGGAGCGATCTACTTTTCGATGGACGAGCCGGATGTCGAGCGCATCCTCGCCTACCCGGAGACGATGGTCGGCTCGGACGGCCTGCCGCACGACGAATTTCCGCACCCGCGCCTGTGGGGTGCCTTTCCGCGCGTGCTCGGGCACTACGCGCGCGAGCGCGGCCTCTTCTCGCTCGAGCTGGCGGTGCACAAGATGACCGGACTCCCGGCGGACCGCTTCCGCCTCGCCGGGCGCGGGCGCATCGCGCCCGGCATGCGCGCCGATCTCGTCGTGTTCGACCCCGAACGCGTCACCGATGCCGCCACCTTCGCACATCCAAAGACACCCGCGACCGGCATCGAATCGGTGTACGTCAACGGCACGCTGGCCTGGCACCAGGGCCGCCACACCGGCGCACGCACCGGCCAGGTGATCCGGCGCGCGCACTGAGGTAGCCAACAATGCCGCTGAGAATCGTCGCCGCGCGCATGAACCACGAGACCAACACGTTCTCGCCGGTGCGCACACCGCTCGCCTCGTTTGGTCCGGACGGCCCCACGTTCGGCGCCGCCGCTCATGCGCAGGCCAAAGGCAGCCGGACCGCGCTCGGTGCGTTCATCGACGCGGCCGAGGCACGCGGCGCGGCGCTGAGCGTGGCCGTGAACGCGACCGCGAATCCGAGCGGACGCGTCGATGCCGCCGCGTATGAGCACCTCGCCGGCGCGATCGTCGAGGCCATCGGCGCCGGCTGCGATGCCATCCTGCTCGACCTGCACGGTGCGATGGTCACCGAGCGCTTCGACGACGGCGAAGGCGAACTGCTGCGCCGCATCCGCGCGGTCGCGCCCGACACGCCGCTCGCGGTCGCGCTCGACCTGCACGGCAACATCACCCGGCCGATGATCGATGCGGCGGACGTGATCGTCGGCTTCAAGACCTACCCTCACATCGACATGTACGAGACGGGCGAACATGCCGCCCGCCTGCTCTTCGACTGGCTCGACGGCGGGCCGCGTCCCCACGTGGCGTGGGCCCAGCCGCCGCTGCTGTCGCACACGCTGCGCAGCGCGACCGGCGAGGGCGCGATGCAGCGCGCCGTCGAGAGCGCGCGGCAATGCGAGCGCAGCGGATTGCTGGCCGCGACGGTGTTCGCCGGCTTCTCGCTCGCGGACTTCCAGGATGCAGGCGTCAGCGTGGTGACGGTCGGGCGATCGCGCGACGAGGCACAACGGGCCGCGGATGACCTCGCACACGCGATCTGGCGCGACCGCGCAGGCTTCGTCTACACCAGCGCCCCGCTTGCTGACAGCGTGGCGCAGGCGCGCGCGCTGCATGCGCAGGCGGGCGGGCGCCCGGTGCTCCTGCTCGACCATGGCGACAACGTCATGTCGGGCGGAACCTGCGACACCACCGACGTGCTGGAGGAATGCCTGCGGCAGGGCCTGTCGAACATCGGTGTCGGCCCGCTCTGCGATCCGGCCGCGGTGGCGGCCGCCACCCAGGCGGGCCTCGGCGCGACCCTGGACATCGAGCTCGGCAACGTGCGCCCGCTTGGCCTCGGCTCCGATCCGCGCGCGCGACTGCGTGTGCATGCGCGGGTCCGCGCGCTGACGGATGGACGCTTCCGCATCACCGGCCCGATCTACACCGGCGAAACCTGGGCGATGGGACGCACGGCCGTGCTGGAGACCACCGCGTTCACTGTCGTGGTCACCGAGCGACCGATGGAACCGCTCGACCTCGGCGTCTTCACCAGCGCGGGCGTCGACCCGGCGCGCTTCGACTATCTGATCCTGAAGTCACGGATGTACTGCCGGCCCAGCTTCGTGCCGATCGCGGGCGGCCTGGTCGAGTGCGACAGCCGTGGCGTGACAAGCTCGGACTACGGGTTGTTCCGCTTCGAGCGCGTGCGGCGGCCGATCTATCCACTCGACGCGGACGCGACCTACTCCTGAACCCTGCGGCGCGAGCGCACCCATCATGAAGATCGATCCATTCTCTGCGCTGACCGAGCTGTCCGTGGCCCTCGCGCACCGCTCGATCAGCGCGCTGGAACTGGCCGAGCTGTACCTGGAACGCATCCGGCGCGCCAATGCCAAGCTCAACGCCTTCGTGCACGTCGACGAGGAACTCACGCGGCGCCACGCGCGTGCGGCCGATGAGCGCCGCGCCAGCGGCGTGACGCTGGGCCGGCTCGACGGACTGCCGATCGCGCTGAAGGACCTGCTGGAGGTCGAAGGCTGCCTGACCGGCGTCGGCTCGGCGCTGTGGAAGGAGCGTCGCAGCACGACGACGGCCACCGTCGTTCACAGGCTGCTGGCGGCGGGCATGGTGCCGCTCGGCAAGACGCAGATGGTCGAGTTCGCATTCGGCACCTGGGGTGCCAATCCCCACCTCGGCACGCCGTGGAACCCCTGGGACCTCGCCACGCATCGCGTGCCGGGCGGTTCGTCCAGCGGCTCCGGCGTCGCCGTGGCAGCGGGACTCGCGCCGGCGGCGATCGGCTCCGACACCGGCGGGTCGGTGCGCATTCCGGCGGCACTGAACGGCATCACGGGCCTGAAGACCACGGGCGGCCTGATCAGCACCGAGGGTGCGTTTCCGCTGTCCCGCACGCTCGACACGATCGGTCCGATGACGCGCAGCGCGGAGGATGCCGCGCTGCTTTGCATCGCCATGCTCGGGCCCGAGTCCGCGGCCGCTCGAGAGTTTGCGCTCGGCCTGATCACCGGCAGCGCGCCGCTCGCCGGCCTGCGCGTCGCAGTGCTGCCGCCCGCGCAGTACCCGATCGCGGTCGAGCGTGACGTCACGACCGCCGTCGACGAGGCGCAGCGCACACTGCGCGCGCTCGGTGCCGAGGTCGTCGAGCGCCACTTCCCCTTCGCATTCGACGACCTGATGCGCCGTAACGGACAACTGATCGCCGCCGAGGCGTATGCGGAGCACCGCGCCTACATCGAGGACGAGCATCTGCCGATCGGAGCGGGAGTTCGGAAACGCGTGCTCGGCGGCAAGGCGATCGGGGCGGCCGACTACATCGACGCGCTGGCGCACCGGCGCGCCGCCTGCGCGCAATGGATCGACTGGATGCGTGACAGCGATGCGCTGCTGACGCCCACGGTGCCGATGGCCGCCTGCCCGGTCGAGGCAGTCGACGAGGGGGTCACTCCAATGGCGAGCTTCACGCGCGCCGGCAACTACCTGAACGCGTGCGCACTGTCGCTGCCGGCGGGGTTCTCGGCCGACGGCCTGCCCGTCGGCGTGCAGCTGCTGGGCCGGCCAGCGACCGACGCGACGCTGCTGCGCATGGGCATCGCGTTCCAGCAGGCAACGGACTGGCACCGGCGCAGGCCGTCACTGGCTCCGCTGCTCGGCGCCTAGAACGTCGCGCGGTCGGCTCGCCCAGCGCCACAATCGTTTCTGCTCCGGGGCACTCCAGCCCGACGTGATCGACACCGCGCCTGTCGGCGTCCTGTGCAGAGGCAGGTGCGGTGTGTCAGGCCGCGCCCCGCCGCCGACGCGCGCGCATCGGCACCGTCTGCCTGCATCCGCCTTGGGCGACGCGGAGTCAAGGATCACCTGAATCGGGTTCACGTCCGCTCTCGCAGGCCGGATCCGCGCTGTTCTCCGGTTAGCATCCGAATCGCTGCTCGCTGAATCGCGCTCCAGGAGTGCCATGCTCGCGACACGCACTGTTCCGCCTGGCCGGATGGAAGTCCCGCAACGACCGCGGCACCACCGCCGGGCGTGGATCATCGCTGCAGGATTGATCGGCCTGCTGAGCACGCCGTTGCCGGCCGGCAGCCAGTCGGCCGACGCACTCCATGAACAGGCGATGCAGCTCTACAAGGCCGGCCGCTATGCCGATGCGCTGCCGTTGTTCCAGCGCGCGCTGACGCAGCGCGAGAGCGAGCTCGGGCCCGATCATCCCGACACGGCGCTCGCCCTGACCAACCTCGCCCAGCTCTATTGGGCACAGGGCCAATACGCGCAGGCTTTGCCACTGTTGGAGCGGGCGCTCGCCATCCGCGAAAAGGCGCTGGGGCCTGAGCACGTCGATACGGGCCAGAGCCTGCACAACCTGGCACGAACCCACCACGCGCTAGGCCAGCGCGCCGAGGCGATGGCGTATTACCAACGGTCGCTCGCGATCCGCGAGAAAGCACTCGGCCCCGAGCATCCGGACACCGCCGCGAGCCTCAACAACATGGCGGCGCTCTACTGGGCCCAGGGCCAGTATGCGCAGGCCTTGCCACTGCACGAGCGCGCGCTCGCCATCCGCGAGAAAGCGCTCGGCCCCGAGCATCCCGACACGGCGCAGAGCCTGAGCAACCTGGGGTTGCTCTACCAGACACTGGGCCAGTATCCAGCGGCCCTGACGCTCGCACCAGCGCGCACTCGCCATTCGCGAAAAAGTGCTGGGGCCTGAGCATGCGGATACCGCCGCGAGCCTGAACAACCTGGCGATGCTGTACTGGGCGCAAGGCCAGTATGGCGAGGCGTTGCCGCCGTACCAGCGGGCGCTCGCCATCTCGGAGAAGGCCCTCGGGCCCGAGCATCCGAGCACGGCCACCAGCCTGAACGATCTGGCCTCGCTGTACTGGGCCCAGGGTCAGTACGCCCAGGCCTTGCCGCACTTCCAGCGGGCGCTCGCCGTGCGCGAAAAGACGCTGGGGCCCGAGCATGCGGAAACAGCCCTGAGCCTGAACAACCTGGCTGAGCTTTACCGAGCCCAGGGCCAGAATGAACCGGCGCTTGCGCTGTACCAACGCGCGCTGGCCATCAACGAGAAGGCGCTGGGTCCCGAGCATCGGGCCACGGCCGCGACCCTGAACAATCTGGCCACGCTCTACTCGGCCCAGGGCCGGTACGCGCAGGCCTTGCCGCTGTACGAGCGCGCGCTCGCCATCCGCGAGAAAGCGCTCGGCCCCGAGCATCCCGAAACGGCGCAGAGCCTGAGCAACCTGGGGTTGGTTTACCAAACACTGGGCCAGTATCCACCGGCCCTGACGTCGCACCAGCGGGCGCTCGCCATTCGCGAAAAGATGCTGGGGCCCGAGCATCCGCATACTGCCGCGAGCCTGCAGAACCTCGCGTGGCTCCATGACGCCCAGGGCCAGCCGGCCGAGGGCCTGCGTCTGTATCGACGCGCGCTGGCGATCCGCGAGCAGTCGCTCGGAGCCGAGCATCCCGACGTCGCAACAACACTGCAATCCATCGCCGGCCTGTACCGCGGGCCGGACGGCGGCGCTCGCATCGAGAATGGCCGCGAGGTGATTGCCTTCGATGAGGCGCTGCTGCTGATTCGCCGGGCGACCTCGATCCGCGCCTCGCGCGCCTTCGAAACGGGACGCGAAAGCACCGATCGCGCCGCGGTCGGCGCACGCAGCGAGCTGCAGTCGGCCCGAGCCGGACTGCTGGTGCACGTGCAGCTGCTGGCCGTTGCACCTGCGGTGTCACGCACAGCGCCCGAGGCGATCGCGGCGGAGGCCTTCGACGTGGCGCAGCTGGCACGTGCCAGCGACACCGCGGCAGCCGTGGCGCAGATGGCGTCGCGCTTCGCCAGCGGCAACGATGAACTCGCCGCCCTGGTACGCAGCCGTCAGGACCTGGTGGTGCGACTCAGGTATCTGGACGGAGAGCTGATCAAGTCGCTCTCGCGCGCCGGTCAGGCGCGGGACGCGGCGGCGGCCGAGCGCCTCCGGGGCGAGATCCGCGAGGTCGAAGCGCAGCTTGCCACCATCGACCTCACGCTCAGCCGGCGCTTCCCGGACTACCAGGTCCTGACCGGCAATGCGCCGCTGCCGCTGAGCGAAGCGCAACGCTTGCTGCGTCCGGACGAGGCGATGCTCTCGTATTTGGTGGGCGAACGTGAGAGCTACCTGTGGGTCATCCGGAACGACCGGCAGCGTTTGCTACGGCTCCCAATCGGGCGCGAGGAACTCGAACAGTCCGTTCGCGGTCTGCGCCGTGCCCTGGACCTGACCGAGACGCAGGGTCAGTTGCCGGCGTACCCGGCGGATCTTGCGCACGAGCTGTATCGCGCCGTCTTTGCTCCCGCGGTTCCCACGCTGGGCGGAGCGACACGCCTGCTGATCGTCGCGGACGGTGCGTTGCAGAGCATGCCGTTCGCCATACTGGTCGCGGAACCTCCCGCGGCCGGCGCGGGACTCAACGATCTGGTGTGGCTTGCGAAGCGATACGCGTTTTCAAGCCTGCCTTCGGAAGCGTCACTGAAGGCGATGCGTCGATTCGCCGGGCAGCGTCATGCGCCCGCGCCGTTCGTAGGCTTCGGCGCGCCGGCCTTCAAGGGCGGGACTGGCAGCACTCGCTCTCTGGCCGCGTTGTATACGCCAAGGGGCCTCGCCGACGTGGAGCAGTTGAGCGAACTTGCGCCTCTGCCGGACTCGGCGAAGGAAATCTCAACCATCGCCGCCGCTCTCGGAGCCGGCAAGGGTTCGGTCTATCTGGGTGAGTCCGCGACCGAGGCGCAGGTCAAGAAGCTCGACCTGTCCCGCTACCGCACGCTGGCGTTTGCCACGCACGGATTCACGGCGGGGGAGATGCGTGGCGTGATCGAGCCCGCGCTGGCACTGACACCCCCGAAGTCGCCCAGCGAGGATGACGACGGCCTGCTCACGGCGAGCGAAATTGCGCGCCTCAGGCTGAATTCCGATTGGGTGATCCTGTCCGCCTGCAACACGGCGGCACCCGACGGAACGTTGGCGGCGGAAGGTCTCTCCGGCCTGGCGCGCGCGTTCATCTTTGCCGGCAGCCGGTCCCTGCTGGTTTCGCACTGGCCGGTGGACTCGCGCGCCGCCGCCTTGCTGACGACGAGAATGCTGCAGGAGTTGCGCAAGCAGCCGGGCATCCCGAAGGACGAAGCCTTGCGGCGCGCGATGCTGGCCCTGATGGCCAACAAGGCCTACGGCCACCCGCTCTTCTGGGCGCCCTTCGTGATGATCGGCGCGTAGTCGCCGCAGCTCGCGTCGAAGCGGCCGCCCTTCTAATTCAGCCTTTCAGCGGGCAGTCTTGGACGTGGCGATCGGCCCGCGCCCGTCGCGCTGCATGCGCCGATCAGCCGCGCCGGAAAAATCGTTTCGCTCAGCCGGTTATGCTGCGGCCCGCCGCCAGCAGGCGGAGCATCGAGCGCACGCTGTGTCTCGCAAGCGCGCTCGCTTTCAACTTTCACAGAAGCCCGAATGAACGCCTTCCCGTCCGAACGACGTCGCAGCAAGCTGCCGATCGTCATTGCCCTCCTCGTCATCATCATCGCCGCCATCGGCGGTGGCGCCTATTACCTGTGGCCACGTTTCGAATCCGAGCCGCCGCGGATCACGGTCCTGCCCGATGCCGAGGTGCTCGGCATCGCTCCTCTCGAGATCAACGTGACCGATGGCGGCACGGGCTTGAGAACCGTCACGGTGACTCTGACCCAGGGCGGGACCGTACACAGCCTTGCCACCGAGCAGTTCGCCACACCCGCGCGCGGGAAGTCGATGACGGTGGCGCTGGCGAAGGTTCCCGGCGTCAAGGAAGGGCCGGCCGTGCTGCGCGTCACGGCGCGCGATGCCGCGCTCTTCAAGGGCAACGAGACCGTGGTGGAGAAGAACCTCGCGATCGACATTACGCCGCCCACGCTGGAACTCATCGCCGATGATCGCTACGTCAATTTCGGCGGCGTCGGCGCGATCGTCTACAAGGCGAGCGCGGACACCGCGACCAGCGGCGTGAAGATCGGCGACCACTTCTTCCCGGGCTTTGCCGGCCAGGTGAAGGGCCATCCGGACCGCTACCTGGCTCTCTTCGCGCATCCGTACGACGCGCCGCCGGAAGCGAGAGCCACGCTCGTGGCCACCGACAAGGCCGGCAACACGCGCGAACTGCGGCTCGCCTACGAGCTGAAGAACGTCAAGTACAGGAAGAGCACGATCGCGCTCACGGACAACTTCCTGCAGAACAAGGTGGCGCCGCTGCTGACCGACGGCGCCGCGCGGCAGGGCACGCCGAAGGAAGTCTTCGTCGCGGTGAACAAGCGGCTGCGGAAGGAAAACGAAGAGCGCATCACCGCCGTCACCAAGCAGGCCACGCCCACGATGCTGTGGAAGGACGCCTTCGCCCAGCTCAGCAACTCGAAGGTCGAGGCGAACTTCGCGGACCTGCGGACCTACACCTACAACGGCGAGCCGACCGATACCGCCTACCACCTCGGCTACGACCTCTCGGTCACGAAGCACACGCCGGTCGAGGCCGCCAACAGCGGCACGGTGGCCTTTGCCGGCGACCTCGGCATCTACGGCAACACGGTGATCCTCGACCACGGCCTCGGCCTGTTCAGTCTCTATGGCCATCTCAGCTCGATCGACGTCAAGGCGGGCGACTCCATCGCCAAGCGCCAGATCATCGGCAAGACCGGCGAGACAGGCCTTGCCGCCGGCGACCACCTGCACTTCGGGATCTACCTTGCTGGCGTCGCGGTGCTGCCGGTGGAGTGGTGGGACCAGAAGTGGATCGATGACAACATCACGCCCAAGCTCGAAGGACGAAGCGGGCAGGAAATCGCGGAGGCGCAGCAGCCGGCGAAAGCCGCACGGAAGGGTGGCGGGAAGAAGCGGCGATAGTTGCGCGGTTTCCGGTCGCCCAGCCGGTGTGAGCGTTCGAGAGGAGCGCTTGCACTTTCAGTGAGCATCAGCGGGCCGCTTGCCGTTGGCGATGGACAATGACCAGGCGAGGCCGGCGACCAGGCGGAAAGTCCACGCCGTGCTTACGGGCTGGCTTCAGCACCGTCCTGGCATGACATCAACTGAGCAGCGCCAGTGGCTCGAACTGGGCCTGCTCGCGGATCGTGGCAATGAGCCACATCCATGCACTGGGGTTGTGCTTCACGAATTGCAGCCAGCCGGCCACCTGCGCTGACACGAACCGTTCCCGGGTGTCGCGTATCCGGAGCTTGGCCGCGCTGTGAATGGCGTGCGTCACCTCGTGCACAAAGACGACGGCTCGCTGCGGTCCATGCAGGCACTCGTACAGTTCGACCGTCCGGTCAGACTTTGTCGCGCTGAAGTAGCCATCGACCTGATGACGCACGGCGGCATGATGTCGCAGCGGCTGGAAGCGCACGACATGGCCGTCAACGAGGACAGCCTTGGGGATGCAGTAGCTTCGGTGCTTCGCTCCTGACGCTGCATGCTCGAAGCTCGCGCCGGGTTTGACGGACTCTCCGAGCAGGCGGTTGAACCAGGTCCACACCTCCGGATTCTGCTGGGCGAATGAAACGAGTCCGGCCGCGAGACTCTGCGTAAAGGCTTCCTCGATGCAGCCGGTCTGGCAGCCTGCCGACTTGTGAATCAAGCGGATGATCGCCTTCAGGAACTGATGCGCGAGGCGCTCACCGGTCAGCGATTCGTGCAGCCAGACGATGCCGTGGCTCAGCTCGTACTCCATCAGGCGCCGCTGCATCCTCATCGTGTCGCGCGGAGCGTGGATGACTGCCAGGTGAAATGGCCCGACCGTCATGCTCAGCGGGAAGGCGGCCTCGGCAGGCGGCCGGACCCCGGCGTTAAGCCAGGAAGCCAGGTGTCGCTGTGAAGCGCGCGACGTTTCGGGTGAGGCGGCAGTAATGCGCATGGCAGGCTCGAAACTCGATTTGGCCCATGTTACGGCTGCCAGCTGAGCGCCGAATGACGTGACTGCGCCCGCCTGTCACCTCACCATTACCCAAGATGCAAGTACTCGCTCACGCGGAGTGTGGCGCGCCAACTGGAGTGGGCCTGAGACCTGGCCACTACGGCTGGACCGCGTCGGCCGGAACTGAGTAGAGCCTCGTGGCCAAAGCCAGCGACCGGGCCTGCGCTAACCGCTGCACGCGCAGGCCCCGGCGCCTATTTCCCGAACACCGATTTCAGCAGTTCCGTGGTCCGGGCGGCCGGGTTCGTGCGGATCTTCTTCTCCTCCTCGCCGACCATGAAGAACAGGCCATCGAGCGACTTGTTGGTCACGTAGTCATCCAGGTCCAGTGACTGCTTGCCCATCATCGGTACGTTCTCGTAGCGACCCATCATGTTCTTGTAGGCACGGGTCGCACCGACCTCGCCGACCTTTTGCGACACGACCGGCTTGAAGGCCGCGTAGAGCTTGTCGTGCGTCTTGCGGCGGAAAAAATCGGTGGCGGCCGTGTCGCCACCCGTGAGGATGCCGCGCGCGTCCTCGAGCGTCATGTCGCGAATCGCATCGCTGAAGTAACGGGCCGCCTGCGGTGCGGCGGCCTCGGCCGCTCGAAAAGGCGGCCACTCCTCAACCAACGACAAGGGCGATACACACACGGCAGCGCGATCGCATCTGGCAGCGACACGCCGCAGTTGTGCGCGCCTTGGCCGTCGTTGACCTATCGCAATGCGCCCGATGGCGGGGCGGAGCAGTCTGAAATTTCGAGATCAAGCCTATCCGCTGAACGCGGCGCAATTCATCCTGCTCCGCTCGGAGACGGGACTCCCCGATGTTTTCCCGCAGGCGATTTCTCCTGGCAGCCGCGCCCCTGGCAGTTGCTGCCGCGACTGACTCATGGAGTGCTGGACAGGAGCCTCCGCGCCGCCGATTCGTGCCTCCGATTCACGGTGCCTGAGGGCGTCACCAACGCTACTGTCCCGATCATTGACTTTCACACGCATCTCCAACGTCGCGTTACGGCCGAGTACCTGATCGAGCGCATGGACGCTGTCGGGGTCAGGCGGATGGTATTGAGCCCCCTGTACTACGGCGACTCACCAGACGGTCAACACATCAATGACGGTGAGGGGTCTGACGAGCAGGCGGTCGACTATGCCCGGCGCTATCCCGACCGCTTCATTCCGCTTGTCGGAATGCAGCGCGGCGAGATGAACAACCCCTGGTTCTGGGGCGGCAATTACGACACTGCGTGGCTGCTCAAGGATGCCGAAGCAAAGCTTGCCACCGGAGAGTACTTCGGCATGAGCGAGTTCATGCTGCGCTTCTACCCGTACAAGACCAGTCTGGGCAATGTTGCGCCCAGTGACATGGACTACCCGCCGTTTTCGTACGCGATGCGCAAGTTTTCCGATCTATCTGCGAAATATCGTGCGCCGATGGTGATCCACGCCGAGGCCGAACCAAAGGTCACCGAAGGCATGCAGAGGCTGTTCGAGGCGCACCCGCAAGCGATATTTGTCTGGGCACACAACTGCGGCCGTTCGAGCGCGCAGTCGATCGCGGAGATGATGGAACGCCACTCCAATTTATTCGCGGATCTGAGCATGATGGTTTATTCCGGCGGCCCGAATCCTGAGGGCTACGGCGTCTATTGGCCGCGGCGCACGGAATGGATGCACCTCGTCGTCGATGACGAAGGCCGCGTGCAGCCGGACATGCTCGACCTGTTCAATCGTCACACGACCCGCTTCATGATCGGAACGGATGTCGCTCACGCGCGGGTCTATGAGTTCTATTCGAGGCGTTTACCCCGGTGGCGAAAGTTCTTTGCTCAGGTATCGGAGAACGCCATGCACGACATTGCCTACCGCAACGCCGAGCGGCTATTCCGCCCAACCTGATCGTCCGCTCCAGACCGCGGGCTATATGGGAAAGCTGAAGATTGCCGACGAGACAGAAGGAGGGCCTCAGCCATGTGTCGAAAACTTGCAGTTGCAATTGGTTTCGTTCTGATTCCACTGATCAGCGGCGCGCAGGAAGCCAATCCATACAACGGGCAGTGGGTGGCAAGGTGGAAGAACCCCATGGGAGCGACCGTGGAAGCCAGGGTCGTCATCAAAGACGCGGGCGGGACATGGCGCCTGTTGGGGGCGAATCGGGGCGACAACTGCTTCGAACGGGACTTCCCGCTTGTCGTAGGGCGTGCGACTGAAGCAGAACTCGCGTTCTCGGTGCGGGCGTCGCAGGTTGTACAAGGGTGCTCCGACTCAGGAGTCCGCGCCGCGCGAAGCGGCGAGAAACGTTTGGACGGAAAGTTCAGGGACGGGACTGCCGTCACTTTCGAACGGCAGTAGCGCGATTGGGATGGGTGCGCACTGTATGCGGTCGAAGGAATCCGCTGGAAGCCGGAGTAGAGAACCATGAGCGCCGAGACTGAAGCACTCAAACAATTCTTCGCGGCGATCAATCGCAATGACATGCAGGCCATAACGAAGGATCTTGATCCGCAGATCGTCCGCAGTGAGCCCGAGGGCTTTCCAACAGCCGGCACCTATCGTGGCATCGCGCAAGTGCAAGAGCACGTCACGAAAGGACGGGGGACCTGGGCGGAAGGGACCTGCGAGCCTGAGAAGTTCCTAGTCAATGGAGACAAGGTCGTCGTATACCTACATGCTTGGGTTCGCCTGAAGGACTCGACCGACTGGGTGGGCGGACGATTTGCCGATGGCTTCGTGTTCCGCAACGGCAAGATCATCGAATATCTAACTTTTTGGGAACGGGCAGAAGCCCTTAAGTGGGCCGGCATCGAAGTCCAGGACGCGACTTGAGTCGGTCATGCACGACGTGCGACCGCTTCGCTTCGAAGCGGGCCGCGGGCAGCAATGGGCGTTCTCGCGACCCAGTGGCGCACTGCTCGCACTACTCAGACTTTTGTCTCGGCCGGCCATATCGCAAGCAAGTGCGCCGCAAGCGCGAAGCCTCGGGCGAAATTCCGACGCTTGCATCATCAATCGCCGCCCTGCCTGGTCGTCTTCAGGAAGTCGGCGGCGGCGATAGAGAGGTTCCGAAAGATGTCTTTCGAAATCGTGTGACCTTTCAAAGGAAACGGCGATTTCCTTTAAAAGAGCCGACGACTATGCAAATGCCATTGGGAAGCCTCAGAGAGCGAGACATGACTCTCTACACGCACTGTAGGGCGTCAAAGTTGTTGCACCAATGATCGCAGGTAAAACAGTAACTTGGCGACAAATGCGTCACTCGACATACAGGGCTCGCGTCAGAGTAATTGGTACCTGCCTACTCCCCGGTCAGAGTTACTGAATCGCCGTTCGTCACACCGCGCGCACTCGGTATACGGCGTCAACGGCTTCAGCAGGGACCGCTTGAGCCCCTACCCCCAAAATCGGATCGCATGAGTCGCTCACCGGGAGCGGGTAACAGAAGCATCCCGATCGGCTGGCAGACATCGTCCGATCAGACTGCGGCATTGATGCACAACCGATGACCGTCAAGCTGCTGAGGGCCGTTCGATGGCATAGCTGGGTTGGGTCCCTCGCCGCGCGTCTCGACGATCTGTGAGCGTGGTTGGGAATGCGATTACGTTGCTCAGGACCGTTTCGCAGTCGCCGGACCGGAAGCCGCCTCACCCGGTGGAGGCGAGTCCTGGCGCTCGCCTTCGTACTTCGCAACGTTTCGGCTCACGCGCTTGAAAATCGCGCCTGGCACCGGCGCAACGCTCGACTCCGCCTCGTCCCATCGGTCGCGAAAGTCCTTTAGCGCTGCTTCCTTCTCGGTGGCTCCCGTTGGCAACCCCACCAGTTGCGTCTGCTCGATCTCGCGACGGAGCTGGCCGAACTTCACACCGGCCGCCTTGTGGCGGGCGGCAACTTCGGAAGAGCGCAGGAAGGCCTGGATAGCCGACAGCATCGCCGCAACGATGGAGAATGCACCAACAAGGCCTCGGACAAGCACACTTGGCGAACCCTCCAGCGTCGCGAACACGGTGGTGCCCGCGACCGCCGAGACCACAGCGGCGGCCAGCCCGAGCCAGAAGTTCCTGTCCTCAAAGTAGCTCGCCGCTTCCCAGTGGGCACGGTGCAGTATCACCAGCGACCGATGCCAATCGTCCAGGATCTTCTTCTCAGCTGTCATAGGTCTCCTCCGAACGTTGCCCCAGCGCGGCGCATAGCCCTTTGGTTACTGGATCGAGCAACAAGAACTGCGCATAGCCAAAGTTATCTCATGCGCATCAATCGAGCTAGAAAAGTGGCTTGGCCACTGACTGATCACGAGCAAAACCGCCATGGTCGCCAGATTTACCCTGACCGATTTATGCGGTCCTCATAACCGCCATGGGCTCGGCTCGACGGAAAGGTCCGCGAATTGGCGTTGATCCCTTGCCCGTTCTTGGGACCGCTCGGAGATAGGGCTTTCCAGTTCCGATGTCTCGTGGCCCACTCATGCAGGGCCGTCTGGGCCCGTGTATAGATCAAAGCAAGGTGACTTCATGCAATGTCGAGGATCTGCCTTAGTTTTCCCCACGCGATTACAGGCCACTCAGGATGGATATGATGTGCCCCCAGAAGTAGTGCCAGGGGTTGTTAGCAAGTCCGGGTTAGGAACGTTATCCGATTTCCTCTTGGTTTGATGCGCTGTCGGGAGCGAGCGCCCGATAGCGCGCCGCAAACTCGCGCGGCGTCAGGTAACCCAGCGCGCTATGCGGCCGGCGTTCGTTGTAGTCCGTGCGCCGCTGGGCGATGACCGCCCGGGCATGGGCCAGGTTGCGGAACACGTGCTCGTTGAGGCACTCGTCGCAGAAGCGTGCATTGAACCGCCAAATTCATCCCTTGGCTCCTCCTCTAGCGGGTGCGTGCGTCGAAAGCTAGCGAGGTGGGTTCCACCGGGCAGCGAAGTGCAGCCTCTGCCCGTTTCAACGTTAGCGCTGCTCCGCGAATTCCAGGGATATCCCCTTCACGGGACCGCTGCCGCAGTTGAGACCTCGATCGGAAGTTGAATTGGATGTAGGCTGATAGCCTCCGCCAGCGTCTGGGGATGAACATGGCCATAGACACGCACATCAAGTTCGACGGCATCGAGGGCGAGTCCGCTCACGTGGACCACAAGGGCGAGATCGAAGTGCTGTCCTGGAGCTGGGGTCTCACTGCGTCTACGACGGCAGCCGGCGGCGCCAGGGGCCGGGCGAAGCCTCAGGAGCTTGCCTTCACGCACATTTACGACAAGGCGTCGCCGAGGCTGGCCAGGAGCGCAGCCAGGGGGGAACACATCAAGACCGCGGTGCTGACGGCTCGCAAGGCAGGCGAAGGTCAGAAAGACTTCCTCAAGGTCACGATGAAAGAGGTGTTCATCACCTCGGTGTCCGCCGGCACTGGCGGCGATGAAATTCTGGAGTCGATCGCGCTGTCGTACGGCCATATTGCGTTCTCGTACAAGCCACAAGACAGCAAGGGGGCATTAGGCGGTGAAGTGAAGTTCGACTGGGACGTCAGGACCGGCCAAGTGCCCTGACCGGCGCCACGCCTTGTGCCGCAGAAGGGAGAACCTGACGGCATCGTGGCCCTGCTTGAGTCGGCCGTTGTCGCACTGAAGGAGGACGACCTCGCCTCAGCCGAAGACCTGCTGGCCCGGGTGCTGGCCGCGGACTCGGACCAGACCGACGCACTGCACTTCCTGGGCATTCTGCGGCATCGACAGGGCAATGCAGCCGAGGCAGAAACGTTGGTCCGCCGAGCGCTGGCGCGCGCACCGCGCAGCACTGGCATCCACCTTAATCTGGGCAACATGCTCTACGAGACGGGGCGCATACCTGACGCCGTCGCCTCATACCGCACTGCCCTCGAGATCGAGCCCGAGTCGTCGCAGACCTGGTCGAATCTCGGCACGGCGCTACACGGCCAGGGCAACCTTGCTGAAGCGAGGTTTGCGTGGGAGCAGGCCGTGCAGTTCGATCCGGACAACGCAGACGCGTGGTGCGGGCTGTCGCGCACCCTGATCGAGCTTGGCCAGATCAACGAAGGCCTGATCGCCAACAGCCGCGCCGTCGCGCTCGCGCCGCAGCACTTGATGGCTCGCGAGGACGTCATTCGGGCGCTGGTACTGCTCGATCGGCGCGCCGACGCGGAGCGCCTGTACCGCGAGTGGCTGGCGGAAGACCCGGACAACCCCGTCGCCCGCCATCAGTTGGCGGCCGTGCTGCAGGGCGACGCGCCGAGCCGCGCGTCGGATGCGTATATCCAGACTGTCTTCGATAGCTACGCACCTCAGTTCGACAGCAAGCTCGCCGGGCTGGGCTATCAGGCGCCGCGTCTCGTCGCAGACGCGCTGGCGGCCACGCGGGCGGCCGCCGCTGCCGATCTTGACATCGCTGACCTGGGGTGTGGCACGGGCCTTTGTGGACCGCTGCTGCGACCGTGGGCACGCAGACTGGTGGGCTGCGATCTGTCGACCGAGATGCTGGTCCGGGCGCAACAACGCCACTGCTATGACGCGCTGTTCATGGTTGAACTGGAGTACTTCCTTCGCAACGAACCGCGCAACTTCGACGTGCTCGTGTCAGCCGACACACTCTGCTACTTCGGATCACTCGACAGCGTCTGCAGCGCCGCGGCAGGTGCACTGCGCGACGATGGGTGTTTCATCTTCACCGTGGAAGCCCTCGCCGGCGACGAGGCACCATGGACCCTGCAGACCAGTGGCCGGTACGCGCATGCACGCAGCCACCTGGCGAGCGCGCTACGGGCGGCGGGCTTTGCGACGGTTGAAGTCGAAGCTGCCGTGCTGAGGCAGGAAGCGGGACTCCCGGTACAGGGTTGGGTGGTAGCGGCTGGACTCCGCCTTGCGGGGGCACCGCCGGAGTAACAGGCGACGTCGGCCGGCACGCCGGCCCGACGGCTGCTCAGCGTCGGCAGGACAGCGCCTGTCTTTAGTACGAGAACCGGCCGCGCAACCGCGTTTCTCGAGGTGGCTGCAGCAGCGGCGATGTTTCAGCATCTGCGTCGACATTCGCTCCCGCCTGACCGCCGTGAAAGACGACTTCGACTCGCGCCGTCTGGGCATTGTCCGGGCTACGTAAGGAAACTTGACGGCGCAGCTAAGGAACTGGAACCAAAGATTTGCCGCTTCAACGCAAGCTCGACTCCGCCAACAATCGACGTGGCGGTCAATCTCTTACAAAGGCGACGGCCGACAGGGTCTTCCGGAAACGGCGCCCGAGGCCCGCTGATCAAAGTTAAGCCCTAACTTTGATTACGCGAGGGCCTAACTTTGACGATGCGCACATTGTAGGTTCTCAAAGTACCTGCAAACAAGCTTCCGCCCTCAGAGACGAGTTTGCAAGTTCAATGAGAATCGCCGCGGCGCTGTTCTCACAGAATCTGCAAATTCCCTACTGGGTCTCGTGACCGCTTGCAGGAAGCCCTGGAGACCGTGGTCGGCCACTAGCCGCCGTTTGAGCTGAAAGGCAAAATGGCCTAAGAGCGGACAGGCCCGCAGGAGGGCAACTTGGGCAACCCCGGGAGGACCATGGCGAAGCGATCGTCTTGGATGCCACCGAGTTGTCACATGCGGCGCCTAGTCCTTGCTGGTGCCCTGTCAGTTTGCGCTGCCACTCTGGCTACTCCGCCCACGGGGGAGGCCGCGGTATGGGCAACAGCCACGTCCACGCACGCCACGAACGGCCGCGTCATCGTCTTCCGGTACGTCAAAGAGTTCCGCGCGGGGTTTGTTAAGTCGAGCCTTCCTGATCGCGTCATCCTTGTCTGGCGC
>CAWADK010000023.1:0-44127 GCA_963780715.1 uncultured beta proteobacterium | reverse complement strand
AGCCTGCGGCGCGACGGGGCACTGCAGCTAGCGGCTGCGCCGGTGTAGGCGCTCAGTCGCGCCGGCCTTCCTGGAAGGCACGACCGACCATAGGGCAACGGGGAAGCCGCGCTGTCGGCCGGCGCGCGAATGCAAGTTGTTGCCATAGGCAAGCCTTTCAATCCGCCAGGTCAGCATTCCGGCCTGCTGAAGCAGGGTTTCCCCGATGGGCTTCCGGGCGCGGCGCTGGTCTAATTCGCCCGCCTTTTCAGGGGAGTAGCCAGAAGGCGCCGGCCCTCACTACCCGGCCCTTCGATGCGACGTCGTCAATACGGCGGGCACCGGCGCAGTTTTGCCGCCCGGCGTCGCAGCAGTCCGCCATCCGGCGGATTCCAGGTCAGACCGCAAGGCGCCTTCGAAACCCCGTCGCGGGGTGCGCCGGCCGCTGCACCATTTTCGAAAGTGACTGATGCACTCCATTGGGAACCCCCTGATGTGGTCGCTGTTCGCGGCCTTCGTCGTCGTTGCTCTGCTGGTCGACTTCTTCGCCATGAGCAAGCAGGGCGCACACCGCGTGTCGATCAGGGAGGCGGCCGTCTGGTCGCTGATCTGGGTCGCCATCTCGCTCGTGTTTCTTGCCGGTCTGTGGTGGTACCTCGATGCCAACGTCTCGCGCGAGGTCGCCAACGCCAAGGGACTCGAGTTCCTCACCGGCTACCTGATCGAGAAGGCGCTGGCGGTCGACAACGTGTTCGTATTCCTGATGATCTTCACCTACTTCGCCGTGCCGCCGGAGTTCCAGAAGCGGGTGCTGATGATCGGCATACTCGGCGCGCTCGTGCTGCGCGCGGTCATGATCCTCGTGGGCGCCTGGCTGATCTCGCAGTTCCACTGGATCCTGTACATCTTCGGCGCGTTCCTTGTCTTCACAGGGGTGAAGATGTGGTGGGCCGCGGGCCAGGAGCCGGACCTCGAGGCCAACCCGGCGCTGAAGCTGCTGCGCGGCCGCCTGCGCATCGCGCCGTCGTACGACGGCGAACGCTTTGTGACGATGATCGGCGGCGTCAGGCACTTCACGCCGCTGTTCATTGTCATCGTGCTGATCGGCATCGTCGACGTCATCTTCGCCGTGGACTCGATCCCGGCGATCTTCGCGATCACGACCGACCCGTTCATCGTGCTGACGTCCAACGTCTTCGCGATCCTGGGCCTGCGCGCGATGTACTTCCTGCTCGCCGGCATGCACGAGCGCTTCCACCTGCTCTCGTACGGGCTGGCGATCGTGCTGGTGTTCATCGGGACCAAGATGCTGCTGATCGACATCTACAAGATCCCGATCACGTGGTCCCTGCTCGTCACGGTCACCGTGCTGGTCGCGACGATGGTCCTGTCGCTGAAGATCCCGCCCAAGCCCGGCCAGGGCGGCGGGGCCTATCCATTTCCCTCAAGGAAACGCGAGGACACTGGCCACTGAGGCCTGCGGGTTTGCCAGGCTGCGCGCAGGAGCTTTGCAGGGTCCGGCGCGCAGCCTGCGGTCGCCTGCGGCGTCAGCGCCGCTCGATCCAGTACAGCGCCGAAAATGCCAGCGCGAGCACCACCAGGCTCGGCAGCACCGCCACGATCAGTGGCGGCCAGGTGTTGAGCAGCCCGATGTGCGCGAACAGCTTGTTCAGTCCGTAGAACGCGACGCCGATCATCACGCCCGTGAAAATCTTGAAGCTGACGCCACCGGCGCGCACGTGCATGTAGGCAAACGGCAAGGCAAGCGCCATCATGACCAGCACTGCCCACGGGTAGAAGAGCTTGCCCCAGAAGGCGATCTCGTAGCGCTCGGTCTGCTGGCGGTTCTCCGCCAGGTGACGGATGTACTGGATCAGATCCCAGCCCGCCATGCGCTCGGGCTGCACCAACAGGACGCCAAAGATGTCGGGCTTCAGCTCGGACCGCCAGAGCAGTGTCGGATGGGTAAGCACTTCCGTCTTTGCGTCGGCCGGCAGCGACGCATCGGTGGAAAGCTGTGGCACGCGGGTCTCGACGACGTCGGTCAGCTCCCATCCGGCGCCCGGCACGTAGGTGCCGATATTGCCGCGCAGGATCGAGCGCAGGCGATAGTCGCGGTCGAACTCGATGATGCGCCAGTCCTTGGTGCCGACATCGGGCGACACCTGGCGCACGTTGATGAAGCGAAACGCGCTGACGCCGCCGGCCGGATCCTTCACGACGTCGCGCACCCAGACGCCCGAGCGGAAGTCGCGCACGCTGATCTGGCTGCCCCGCGCCTTCAGCCGGGTCTGCTGTGCGAGCCGCTCCGAAGGCGGCGAGATGACCTCGCCGAGCAGGAACGTCAGGCCGACCATCAGCATCCCGATGCCGAGCAGGTTCATCAGCAGCCGCCGGGTGCTCATGCCCGACACCCGCATGATCGTGAACTCGGAATTGGCGGCGAGCTTCGAGAGCGCGTAAATGGTCCCGATCAGCGCCGCGATCGGCATCACCTCGTAGGTGCGTGACGGCAGCGTGAAGGCCACGTAGGCCAGCGCGTGCCGCAGCTGGAATCCGCGTTGCCCGATCTCGTCGAGTTGCGCGACCAGGTCGAAGAACGTGAAGAGCGACAGCAGCGCAAAGAGCACGAACGCGGTCGCCGTCGCAACTTCCTTCCACAGGTAGCGGCGCAGCGTCCTCATGGTGTGGTTGTGCGTGCCTTGCGCCAGTAGGCGGGCGTCAGTTGCCGGGGCCACCACCGCGTCAGGTAGACCCGGCGCGCGAACAGGACCACGACGACGAACATGACCACGGCGTGCACGACCCAGACGCCGAGGCCGAAGGACACCCGGTCCTGCTGCACCCACGCCTGTATCGTGTTCAGCACGTTGAGGTAGATCGCGAAGGCGAGCACGGCGACGATCAGGTTGAACGAGCGCCCCACGCGCGGGTTGGTGTAGGCGAGCGGGATCGCGAGCAGCGTCACCACCAGTGCCGAGACAGGAATGCCGATACGCCACAGGATCTCTGCCTTGGCGAAGGACGTGCGCTCGGCAACGAGGTCGGAGGTCGGCCGGGTCCGCGCACTGCGCTCGCCGATCGGCCGATCGGGCCGGCTCTCGAGGCGGATCGAGTAGCGCTCGAACTCCATCGCCCGGTACTCTGCCGAGCCTGGCGTTCCTTCGTAGCGCCGGCCCCGTTCCAGCACGAGAAAGCGATCGCCGTTCGGCGCGACCTCGATCTGGCCCTGCGCCGCCACGATGACGCCTTCCTTGCCCTGGCCACGCATGCTGACGAAAATGTTGCGGACCTGGCTGCCTTCGAAGTCCACCGACTCGACGAAGAACACGCGGTCGGCGCCACTGGACTCGATGAAGCGGCCCGGCGCGACTCGACTGACATCGTCCCGCCGCATGAAGTTCTGTCGCAGTTCGTCGATCTGCGCGCCTGACCAGGGAGTGACGAAGAGCGAAAGCAGTGCCACGGCGACGATGATCGGCCACGCGAAGCGCAGCACTGGCCCCACCCACGAGTAAAGGCTCTGGCCGGACGCGAACCACACGACCATCTCGGAGTCGCGGTAGGCGCGTGAAAGCGTCATCAGCACCGACACGAACAGCGTCAGCGTCAGCACGACGGGAAGCCACGTCAGGGCCGTGAGCGCCAGCAGCTGGAACACCGCCTGGTTGTCGACCCGGCCGCCGGCCGCCTGGCCCAGGATCCGCACCAGGCCCACGGAAAACAGGATCGAAAAGAGCACCGTGAAGACTGCGCTGGCGGCGCTGGTGAGCTCTGCAACGATGGAGCGGCGGAAGATCATGAGCGCCGGGCGCGAGTCAGTTACCGACTGGCCGCGACCGCGCCGCTATATACTGCCCGGCTCGCGAGAGAGGCTGCGGCGAACAAATTTCGCAGGGCGGGGGGATGCCTCGCCGGCCCTTCACACGTTGCCATCGCGAGACTTTTCAGAGGGAAACCGCAATGGAATTTAGCACAACGACCGCGCACGCCGAGGCGGTCAAGGCCGATGCCATCGCCGTGGGCGTGTTCGCGGACGGCGAGCTGACGGCGAGTGCACGCGCACTCGACAAGGCCTCGCGTGGCGCCGTCAAGGCGGCAATCAAGAGTGGCGACATGACCGGCAAGCGCGGCACGCAACTCGCGCTGCGCGGCCTGCCGGGAGTGGCAGCGGCCCGTCTGTTGCTGGTGGGCCTGGGCAGTCGTGATGACTTCTCCGACCGCGCCTTCGCCGAGGCAGTGCGCTCGGTCGTCAAGGCCTTTCCCGGGCGTGGCCGAGATCGCGGTGGCCGCCACCGAGTGGACCGTCAAGGGCCGCGACTCCGAATGGGCCGCGCGCCAGTTTGCGATCGCCGCCCGCGAGGCGGTGTTCCGCAGCGACGAGCTCAAGAGCAAGAAGGACGACGTCAATGGTCCGTCCAAGGCATTGCTGATCGTGCCGGCGCGCCATGTAGGCGCCGAGCGCGGGCTGAAGCAGGGCACCGCGATTGCGAACGGCATGGCGCTCACGAAGCGCCTTGGCAACCTTCCGCCCAACATCTGCAACCCGACCTTCCTCGCCGAGGAGGCGCGCAAGCTCGCCAAGCAGTGGAAGCTCGGCGTCGAGGTGCTCGAGACCAAGCAGCTCGAGGCACTGAAGATGGATTCGTTCCTCAACGTCGCGCGCGGTTCCGCTCAGCCGCCGAGACTGATCGTGCTCAAGCACCAGGGTGGCGGCAAGTCGGCGCCCGTCGTGCTGGTCGGCAAGGGCATCACGTTCGACTCGGGTGGAATTTCGATCAAGCCCGGCGCGGCGATGGACGAGATGAAGTTCGACATGTGCGGCGCCGCGAGCGTCATCGGCACGATGCGCACGGTGGCCGAACTGAAGCTCAAGCTCAATGTGATCGGCGTGGTCGCGGCCTGCGAGAACATGCCGTCGGGCACGGCGACGCGGCCCGGCGACATCGTGACCTCGATGTCCGGCCAGACGATCGAGATCCTGAACACGGACGCCGAAGGGCGCCTGATCCTGTGCGACGCGCTGACGTACGTCGAGCGCTTCAAGCCCGCGGCGGTGGTCGACGTGGCAACGCTGACAGGTGCCTGTGTCGTTGCGCTCGGCAACGTGAACTCCGGGTTGTTTGCCAACAACGAAGCACTGGCCGATGAGCTGATGAGCGCCAGCCGCAGCGCCAGCGACGCGGCATGGCGCATGCCGCTCGGCGAGGAGTACCAGGAGCAGTTGAAGACCAACTTCGCCGACATGGCGAACCTGGGCACCCCGGCCAACGCCGGCGCCATCACCGCGGCGTGCTTCCTGGCGCGGTTCACGAAGGCGTATCCGTGGGCGCATCTGGACATCGCGGGTACGGCGTGGAAGAGCGGCGCCGCGAAGGGCGCGACCGGGCGCCCCGTGCCGCTGCTGTCGCAGTTCCTGATCCAGCGCGCAGGGTAGGCAGAACCGAGCACGCATGACCCGCATCGACTTTCATTTCAATGCGGAACATCGCCTGCACTACGCCTGCCGCGTGACCCGCAAGGCGCGCGCGGCCGGCAAGCGGCTGGTCGTCCTTGCACGCGACTCCGATCGCCTGGCCCAGTTCGACACGGCGCTCTGGACGTTCTCCGCGCTCGACTTCCTGCCGCACGTCTATGTGGACTCCGAGCTTGCCGCCAGCACGCCGGTACTGCTGACGCTGGATGGCGCCCGGGCGCCGGCGAGCGACGTCCTGCTGACGCTCGACGACGAGACGCCGCCCGACTTTGAAGCGCTCTTCAGTCGCTACGAACGCGTGATCGAGGTCGTGTCGCGCAACGATGACGACCGCGCCCGCGCACGCGTCCGTTTCAAGACCTATCGCGATCACGGCTTCGAGCCGACCACGTTCGAGGTAGCGGGCCGTGAGTGAAAAGGGCAATCCGCTCGATCGCCTGACGCGTCCGGGCGGCCGGCCCATTTCTGACGACGAATCGATCCCGGTGCTGACAGAGCGGCTGACCCTGCCGTCACTCGATCTCGACATCTCGCTACCGAAGCCGCCTCCTCCCGTCGCGGCTCCGCCGCCGCCGCCCCCTCCACCACCACCACCGCCCCCTCCGCCTCCGCCACCACCACCGGCACGGCCCGCCGCTGCCGCAACGCCGGTGCGGCCGCCCGTCGCCAACCGTGGCAGCAAGCACCGCGCCCGTTGCACCGGCGATCGCCGTCGATTCCGACCTACACGCTGTCGTCAAACATCGCGCCCGATGTGGAAGCCGCGTCCGAGGTCGACTGGGAGGCGTTGGAGCAGAGGCTGCGGGAGTCCGTGTTTCGCGAACTGCAGCCGGCGCTGGCCGACGAGGCCGGCCGCATCCTGCGCGATCGGCTGCAGCCAGCCATCGAGCGCGTCGTGCTCGCCACGACCGCGGAGTTGCGCAATGCTTTCGAGGCTCGACTGCGCGAAACGATCGCACGCGTCGTGTCGGCCGAGGTGGCGCGCGAGCGCGGGCGCCGTTAGGAGAGCGCTGGCCGCGCAGGCACGTCATCGCGACGCGCCCGTAAACTTCCACTCTTGAATTTCACACGCCGGCGCTGATCCGGTACCGCAATGAACGACATCGCATCGCCGGCGGACGCGCCGTTGGCCAAGAGCTTCGAACCCGGCGCCATCGAGGCACGCTGGTCGCCGGTATGGGAAGCGCGGGGCTACTTCAAGGCCGGGCTTGATCCCGCGCGGCCCGCCTTCTCGATCCAGCTGCCGCCGCCCAACGTCACCGGCCTGCTGCACATGGGGCACGGGTTCAACCACACGATCATGGACGCGCTGACCCGCTTTCATCGCATGGCGGGGTTCAACACGCTGTGGTTGCCGGGCACGGACCACGCCGGGATCGCCACACAGATCGTCGTCGAACGCCAGCTCGAGGCCAACGGCGTCGACCGCCGCACGATGGGCCGCGAGGCTTTCATCAAGCAGGTGTGGGACTGGAAGGAGTACTCCGGCGGCACGATCCTGAACCAGATGCGCCGGCTCGGCGACTCGGTCGACTGGGCGCGCACCTACTTCACGATGGACGACGGACTCTCGAAGGTCGTCACCGAGACCTTCGTGCAGCTCTACGAGCAGGGGCTCATCTACCGCGGCAAGCGGCTCGTCAACTGGGACCCGAAGCTGCAGACCGCGGTGTCGGACCTCGAAGTCGAGACCGAGGAAGAAGACGGCAGGCTGTGGGAGATCCGCTACCCCGCCGTGGACGGTGGCGCCGGTGTCGTCGTGGCGACAACGCGTCCGGAGACGATGCTGGGCGACGTCGCGGTCGCGGTGCATCCGGAGGACGAGCGCTATGCGTCGCTCGTCGGCAAGCAGCTCGTGCTGCCGCTGACCGGCCGCTCGATTCCTGTCATCGCCGATGCCTATGTCGACCGCGAGTTCGGCACCGGCTGCGTGAAGATCACGCCGGCGCACGACTTCAACGACTTCGCGATCGGCCAGCGCCATGACCTGACGCCGATTCCGATCTTCACGCTGGTCGCGACCGTCAACGACAACGCACCCGAGAAGTACCGCGGCCTCGACCGCTATGTCGCGCGCAAGCGCGTGCTGGAAGACCTGCGCGCCGCCGGCCTGCTCGTGAGCGAGAAGCCGCACAAGATGATGGTGCCGCGCTGCGGCCGCACCGGCGAGGTGGTCGAGCCGACGCTTTCCGAGCAGTGGTACATGGCGATGAGCAAGCCCGCACCGGCCGGCACCCGGCATCCGGGCCAGTCGATCGCGCAGGTCGCGCTCGACGTCGTCGCGCGCGGCGAGGTGCGCATCTTTCCCGAGCAGTGGAACACCGTCTACAACCAGTGGCTCGAAAACATCCAGGACTGGTGCATCTCGCGGCAACTGTGGTGGGGCCACCAGATCCCGGCCTGGTACGACGAAGAGGGCAACGTGTACGTCGCCCGCTCCGAAGCCGAGGCGCAGGCCAAAGCCGGCGCCGGCAAGCAGCTGACGCGCGATCCCGACGTGCTCGACACCTGGTACTCGTCGGCGATGGTGCCGTTCTCGACCCTCGGCTGGCCGAACGTCGAGCAGCAGTCGTCCGGCAACGAGCGCGTGGCCTACGACCTCTACCTGCCGTCGACGGTGCTGGTGACCGGCTACGACATCATCTTCTTCTGGGTCGCCCGCATGGTGATGATGACGACCCACTTCACCGGCCGCGTGCCGTTTCGCGACGTCTACATCCACGGCATCGTGCGCGATGCCGAGGGCAAGAAGATGTCGAAGAGCGAAGGCAACACGCTCGATCCGATCGACATCATCGACGGCATCGACCTCGAGGCGCTGGTCAAGAAGAACACGACGGGGCTGCGCAAGACCGAGGACGCACCCAAGGTCGCGTCCAAGGTGCGCAAGCACTTCCCAGAGGGCATCGCGCCCTACGGCGCCGATGCGCTGCGCTTCACGATGGCGGCCTACGCCACGCTCGGTCGCAACATCAACTTCGACCTCAAGCGCTGCGAGGGTTACCGCAACTTCTGCAACAAGCTGTGGAATGCCACGCGCTTCGTGCTGATGAATGTCGAGGGCAAGGACTGCGGACTCGACGAGAAGCTGCCGGTGGAGCTTTCGGCGGTCGATCGCTGGATCATCGGGGAACTGCAGCGCACCGAGGCGGCGGTGGCCGAGGGCTTTGCGCAGTACCGGCTCGACAACGTCGCCAACGCCATTTACACGTTCGTCTGGAACGAGTACTGCGACTGGTACCTCGAACTCGCCAAGGTACAGCTGGCCGCAGGCAACGAAGCGCAGCAGCGCGGCACGCGGCGCACGCTGGTGCGGGTGCTCGAGGTCGCGCTGCGTCTGGCGCACCCGATCATTCCGTTCATTACCGAGGAGCTGTGGCAGCCCGTGTCAGTGCTGGCGGGCAAGCGCGCAGCCAGCGTGGAATCTTCGGTGATGATCCAGCCCTACCCGCGCGTGGAGCCGGGGAAGATCGACGCCGCCGCAGACCAGACCGTCGCGCTGCTCAAGCGCATGGTCGATGCACTGCGCAACCTGCGCAGCGAGATGAACCTCTCGCCCGCGCAGAAGGTTCCGCTGCTGGCCTCGGGCGACGCCGGCGTGCTCGCCGCCGCCGCGCCGTACCTGCAGGCGCTGGCCCGGCTGTCCGAAGTGCAGATCGTGGCTGATGTGGACAAAGTGGCACAGGTCGCGGCCGCACCAATCAAGGTCGTCGACGACTACCGGCTGCTGCTGAAGATCGAGGTCGATATCGCCGCCGAGCGCGAGCGCCTCGCCAAGGAGATCGCGCGGCTGGAAAACGAGATCCGCAAAGCCGAGAGCAAGCTCGGTAACGCGAGTTTCGTCGAACGCGCGCCGGCAGCCGTCGTCGCGCAGGAAAAGGATCGGCTGGCAGGGTTCGGCGCGACGCTGAGCCAGGTCCGCAAGCAGTACGAGCGTCTGCCGGCCGCCTAGGACCTGCGCGCCGTTGGCGGCAGGACCGTCGGCAACACACCGCGTGCCTTGCCGCTACTTGGTCGCGGGAGGCGATGCCGGCGTAGCCGGTGTCGGCGGCGTTGCCTCCACGGGCGGCAACGTGTACTCCGACGGCGGCGACGGCGTGGGCCGGGGTGTCGACGGCGGTGCTGGGGCGGGCATCGGACCGGCCGACGGCGCTGCGGCGGCGGGCTCGCCCGGATTCACCCCGATGCCCGGCGTAAGAGAAAAGTCGTCGACCGCCGCCACGCCGGTCACGAAGTGCCGCGTTTCGCCGAAGCAGGTGGTCGGCAACCCGACCTTCTCCTCGTAATGCAGCGTGACCCGCTTGCCGACGACGCGATTGATCTGCTCGGCGACCTTGTCGTCCCGCACCGTAAACAGGAATTTCTCGGGTATGGCGCCCGGCATCGTGACCAATGCCATCTCGCCCTCCCAGGTCTTGCAGAGCCAGCCCTTCTTGCTGAACTTTTGCACCCAGCCCGCACGTTCGCCGCTGGAATAGTTCCACGACAAAACGATTGCGAAATACGCGGCAGCCAGTGCCAACGGAACGATCAGCAGCCAGAAGGCAAGTTTCAGGCGCGACGGGCCGCGACGCGGGCCGGACACTGCTGACGGAGGTGTGCTCATCGACGCTTCAGATAGTGGAGGAATTCCTTGCCAGCGGTCTCCTGGGCCACGAGCTCGTTGCCGGTCTGCTTGGCAAAGGCCTGGAAGTCGCGCACCGAACCCGGGTCGGTCGCAAGGATCTTCAGCACCTGGCCGCTCGTCATGTCCGCGAGGGCCTTCTTCGCCCGCAGGATCGGCAGCGGGCAATTGAGCCCACGCGTGTCGATTTCCTTGTCGGCCGTCGGGAGGATGTCCATCTGTGGTTTCAGGCAGGTGTCGGCGGGAAAGCGAGAAATTCTACCGGCAGACCGCGCGCGCGCATCCAGTCGGCCATCGCAAGACCGGTTCCCAGTGGCCACGGGCGCAGGCGAGCAGGCTCGATCAGGCGGTAGTCGACCAGTTCCTCGCCCAGGCGGATCTCGCCTTCCGCCATGACGTGGTAGGCGATGATGACTTCGTTCTTGCGCGCGAACTCGTAGACGCCGATCAGCGTGGCGGAGGTCGTCGCGAGCGCTGTCTCTTCGGCCACCTCGCGCGCGACCGCCTGCAATGGCGTCTCGTCGCGCTCGAGAAAGCCGGTAACCAGCGCGAACATCTTTTCCGGCCAGGCGCGGTTGCGCGCAAGCAGGATCTTGCCGGTGTACTCGATCAGCGCGGCCACGACGGGCGTGGGATTGTCCCAATGCACCCAGCCGCAGGCGGGACACGTCGCGCGCTCGCGCTCGCCCAGTACCTGGCGCGCCAGTGGCGTGGCGCAGACGGGGCAGTAGCGATAGCTGGCGGACATCTCAGAGCGCCGTCCGCCGGCGCGACGCGATGATCAAGCAGGCGTCCCGGACGCCGGCAGGCGCGGCGGGTTCGGATGCAGGCGCGCCATCATCAGCGAGTCCGTGAAGACGCCCTCTCGCAGAGCCCAGGCGCGCTGCGTGCCTTCGAGTTCGAAGCCGAACTTGCGATACAGCGCAATGGCCCGCGCGTTGTCGGAGAACACGCCGAGCTCGATGCGCAGCAGGCCAGCCCAGTGGTCGGCCCAGTCGAGCAGGCGTCGCATCAGTTCGGTACCGACACCGCGCCCCCACCAGGCTGGCGCGACGCACATCCCGAGGCTCGCCACGTGGCGTGTGCGCAGACTGCCCGTGACCGGATGCAACCCGGCGCTGCCAATGAGCTCCACACCATGAAAGGCCACGATATGGATCTGCAACGGATCGACGACCTGCGTCTCGAGGCGCTTGCGCCAGATCTCGGCATTTGGCATAGGCAACTGCAAGGTGTTGCGCAGCACTTCCGGCTGGCCCATCAGGCGGGTCAGTCCCTCGGCGTCGGCGATCGACGCGCGGCGGAACTCCACATCTGCGAGCGAACTCACAGGCGCTGCTCCGCCCACGACTTCACGCTCGCGAGCGCAGCGGGCAGGCCCGCGGGGTCGGTGCCACCGGCCATCGCCATGTCGGCCCGGCCTCCGCCCTTGCCGCCGACCTGCTGCGCCACATGGTTGACGAGATCGCCCGCCTTCACCCGGCCGGTCGCATCCGCCGTCACCCCGGCAGCCAGCTGAACCTTGCCGCCCTCGACCGCCGCAAGCACGATGACGGCGCTCTTCAGCTTGTCCTTCAGCTTGTCGAGCGTCTCGCGCAGCGACTTGGCGTCCGCGCCTTCGAGCGCCGCGGCCAGCACCCTGACGCCCTTGATCTCCACGGCCTGCGCCGAGAGGTCGTCACCCTGGCTGGAAGCCAGCTTGCTCTTCAGCCGTGCAAGTTCCTTCTCGAGCGCCTTCACGTTGTCCTGCACCTGCGCGATCTTCTGCGTCAACTCTGACGTAGGCGCCTTCAGCAGCTGGGCCGCATGGTGCAGTTCGCGGTCCAGTGCCTGCACGAACTCGAGTGCACCCTTCCCGGTCACGGCTTCGATGCGCCGCACGCCGGCCGCCACGCCGCCTTCCGCCAAGATCTTGAAGAAGCCGATGTCGCCGGTGCGCGCCACGTGGGTGCCGCCGCAGAGTTCGGTGGAGTGGTCCCCCATCGCCAGCACGCGAACCTCGTCGCCGTACTTGTCGCCGAAGAACGCGAGCGCACCCGCCTTGATCGCCTCGTCGTACTTCATCACGTTGGCCGTGACCTGGGCATTGGCGCGGATCGCGGTGTTGACTATGTCCTCGATGCGGCGGATCTCGTCGGGCGTCACCGCCTTGTCATGCGAGAAGTCGAAGCGCGTGCGCTCGGCATCGACGAGCGAGCCCTTCTGCTGCACATGCTTGCCGAGCACGGCGCGCAGCGCTGCGTGCATCAGGTGGGTCGCGGAGTGATTGTTGCGGATGCGTTCGCGGGCGGCCGCGTCGACGCGGGCCTGGACGACATCCCCGACCGACAGCGTCCCCGCTTCGACGGTGCCGTGGTGGCCGAAGACATCGGCCTGGATCTTCTGTGTGTCGACGACGCCGAAGCGGACCACGTGGTGATCGGTGATCGCTTCGAGCACGCCGCGGTCGCCGACCTGGCCACCCGACTCCGCATAGAACGGCGTTGAGTTCAGCACGACGATGCCGCTTTCGCCCTTGTCGAGCCGTGGCACCGCCACCCCGTCGTGGTAGAGCGCAATGACCTTGGCGTCTTCTGCGAGCGCGGTGTAGCCGGTGAAGCGCGTCTTGTCACCGGAGTACTCGACACCCGCCGCCATCCTGAACTTGCCGGCCGCGCGTGCCTGTTCGCGCTGCCGCTCCATCGCCTCGTTGAAGCCCGCGTGGTCGATTGCCACGCCGCGCTCGCGGCAGATGTCGCCGGTCAGGTCGACCGGGAAGCCATAGGTGTCGTACAGCAGGAACACGGTCTCGCCGTCGAGCATGGGCGCATCGCCGGACTTCATCTGGCCCAGCGCGCCATCGAGGATCTTCA
Source organism: uncultured beta proteobacterium (assembly GCA_963780715.1). Classification (GTDB taxonomy): domain Bacteria; phylum Pseudomonadota; class Gammaproteobacteria; order Burkholderiales; family Burkholderiaceae_F; genus JALORV01. Next base: position 31,196 of record CAWADK010000023.1, on the reverse strand, counting down.
TGCCGTTCTCGAGGGTCTCGCCAAAGCGCTCTTCCTCCTGCTTCAGCACTGACTCGATGCGCGCCTGCTGCTCCTTCAGTTCCGGATACGCGGCGCCCATTTCCACGACGAGATCCTTGACGACCTTGTGGAAGAACGGCTTCGTCTGGCCCAGCTTGTAGCCGTGGCGCAGCGCCCGGCGGACTATCCGCCTTAGCACGTAGCCGCGCCCCTCGTTGCCCGGAATCACGCCATCGGCAATCAGGAAGCTGCACGCGCGGATGTGGTCGGCGATGACTTTCAGCGAATTGCTCGCCAGGTCCTTCGTGCCTGTCTCTCGCGCCGCGGCAGTGATCAGGTTCTGGAAGAGATCGATTTCGTAGTTCGAGTGCACGTGCTGCAGCACCGCCGCCAGTCGCTCGAGGCCCATGCCGGTATCGACGCAGGGCTTGGGCAGCGGCGTCAGCGTGCCCGCCTCATCGCGGTCGAACTGCATGAAGACGAGGTTCCAGATCTCGATATAGCGGTCGCCATCGGCGTCGGGCGACCCCGGCGGGCCGCCGGCGACCTCCGGGCCATGGTCGTAGAAGATCTCCGAGCAAGGGCCGCACGGACCGGTGTCGGCCATCTGCCAGAAGTTGTCCGAGACGTACTTCGGCTGGCCCGGCTTGTCGCCGATGCGGATGCAGCGCTCGGCCGGCACGCCGATTTCCTTCGTCCAGATGTCGTAGGCCTCGTCGTCGTCGACGTAGACCGTGGTCCAGAGCTTGTCCTTCGGCAGCTTGTAGACCTCGGTCAGCAGCTGCCACGAATACTTGATGGCATCGCGCTTGAAATAGTCCCCGAAGCTGAAGTTGCCCAGCATCTCGAAGAACGTGTGATGGCGCGCCGTGTAGCCGACGTTCTCGAGATCGTTGTGCTTGCCGCCGGCACGCAGCGACTTCTGCGAGGTCGTCGCGCGCTTGTACGGACGCTGCTCACGGCCCGTGAACACGTCCTTGAACTGCACCATGCCACTGTTGACGAACAGCAGCGTCGGGTCGTTCGCCGGCACCAGGCTCGACGCACGCACGATCGTGTGACCCTTGGATTCGAAGTACTTCAGGAACTTGTCGCGGATTTCTGCGCTTTTCATGACAGCCGGAGGGCGCGGATGAACCGCACCGGAGAGTGAATCCTGCGAATGATACTGGGGCGGAGGCGGCGATCCGCCGGCCTCAGTGGTGGCAGATCGAGGCGAGCGCGTCGATGGTCGGGTGCCCGGCGCCCGCGATACGCGCCGCGTGCGCGAGCCCCGACACGCCGAAGACGATGATGACGGCGCCTGCGAGCGGCTTGATCCAGGCGCGCACGCCGGCCAGTGCACCGCCCGGCCGCGCCGCGCCGACCTTCGTGACCGCAACGTCGACCGCCAGCATGTTGGGCAGAGTTCCGGCGCCGAATGCCAGCATGACCAGCGCGCCCTGCCACGGTCCGCCGGCCACGAGCGCCAGCGGCAGCGCCGCGTAGACCATGCCGCACGGGATCCAGCCCCAGGCAAGTCCGGCGAGCAGCGCCTGTCCACCAGTACGCGGTGGATACACGCGCCGCGCCAGCGGCCCGACCAGGCGCCAGATCCAGAGCCCCGCCGGCTCGAGCCGCTTGAGCCACGCCGCGCGCCCGAACAACGACGCCCCGATCGCCAGCAGCATCAGCGATCCCAGCACCAGCAGCACGATCTGTACCGGCAGCACGTCGGCCGCATAGAGCGCGCCGCCGAGCGTGCCGACGAGCGCGCCCGCCAGCGTGTAGCTGGTGATGCGGCCGGCGTGATAGCCCGCGGCGAGCCGCGCCGCCGAAACATCGCGCGGCCGGTTGACCTGCAGGGCCCCCACGAAGCCGCCGCACATCCCCGCGCAGTGCAGCCCGCCCAGCAGCGCCAGCGTGAAAGCGGCAATGGCCTGTGTTGTCAGCAAACTCAACATATCTGCATTCTGCGCCAAGGCCGCACTGCCGGCAGCCGGCGGCGGTTCGCACCCCTCGCCCGGCGAGGGGCCGGGGGAGTGCAGTGCAGTTGACCTTCGGCGGCGCGCGCGGCCGCTCCGGAGCAGAGCCGACTAACTATTCCGCTCCGAGTGCACGTGCGGCCGCGCAGCGGACGCGTACACGAGGAGTGCAGCCCCGTCGCGTACACGAGGAGCGCCTTCAAACGATTTTCGAGTATCTGCGAGCGCGCTGATCAGCGCGCAGGTAGCGGTCGAAGGTCATCGCCACCGCACGGACCAGCAGCTTGCCCTTGGGCGTGACGGTGATCCACTCCGGCGTGTTCTCGACCAGGCCTTCGCTCTCGAACAGCTTCATTTCCGCGAGTTCGGTCTTGAAGTACTCGTCGAACTTGATCATGTGCACAGTCTCGATCGCCTCCTTGGAGACTTCGAAGTGGCACATCAGCGCCATGATCACTGCCCGCCGCAGGATGTCGTCGCGGTCCAGCGCGATGCCGCGCGCGGTCGGCAGCATGCCCAGCTTCAGGCGGTCGTAGTACTCCTCGATCGTGCGCACGTTCTGCGAGTAGGTCGGCCCGATCTTGCTGATGGCCGACACGCCCAGGCCGATCAGGTCGCAGTCCGGTCGCGTCGAGTAGCCCTGGAAGTTGCGATGCAGCCGGCCCTGGCGCTGCGCCCGCGCGAGGTCGTCGCTGGTCTTGGCAAAGTGATCCATGCCGATGTAGTGATACCCGGCATCGCTCAAGCGCCGGATCGCATCGAGCATGATGTTGAGCTTCTCCTCCGGCGACGGCAGCTCGGCCGCCTCGATGCGCCGCTGCGGCTTGAAGCGGTCGGGCAGGTGCGCGTAGTGATAGAGCGCAATGCGTTCCGGGCTCAGCACCAGCACCTTGTCGAGCGTGCGCGCGAAGGTCTCGCGCGTCTGCTTCGGCAGGCCGTAGATCAGGTCGAGGTTCACCGACTTGAAGTCGGCCTTGCGCGCGGCATCGACGGTCGCCTGCGTCATCTCGAAGCTCTGCAGCCGATTGACCGCCTTCTGCACCTCGGGCTCGAAGTCCTGCACGCCGACCGACATCCGGTTGAAACCCAGCTTCGCCAGCGCTGCCACCTTGTCCGGCGGAGTCGAGCGGGGATCGACCTCGATCGAGTACTCGCCCTTTTCCGCCAGCGGAAAACGTGCGGTCAGCACCGCCATCAGCTGCGCCAGTTCCTCGTTCGAAAGGAACGTCGGCGTTCCCCCGCCGAAGTGCAGCTGCTCGATCTCGCGACTGCCGGTCAGCCGGGCACTGACGAGATCCGCTTCCTTCTCTAGATAGTCGATGTACTCCGCCGACTTGCTCTGGTCCTTGGTGATGACCTTGTTGCAGGCGCAGTAGTAGCAGACCGTGCTGCAAAACGGCAGGTGCACGTAGAGCGACAGCGAGGCCGCTGCAACCGCGGACTCGCGCGCGGCCAGGGCCTCGGAAAACGCGCTGACATCAAACGCCTCGACGAACCGGTCGGCCGTCGGATACGACGTATAGCGCGGCCCCGGCACATCGAACCGCCGCAGCGTTGCAGGGTCAGGCAGAGTCACTTCCCCGCGCGCGGTCATTAGCATGACAAATTCCTTCACCCGGCCTTTGCCGGCCGATCAGGGTATTATTTCGGGCCGAACCGGGTCAGGCTTGACCGGGGTCAACGGGCCGGGCACGGATCCGTTTGAATCAAGGCGCCTGCAGTGAAAGACCTTATGAGCGCCGCAACAATTGCCAATCCGTGTGCGACCGATGACCAGCGTCGTCAAGCGAAGGAGTACAGCTGCATGAACGCGCCAGCGATCAGCATCGCCAACCTGCGGGTAGCCTGCTCGAACTGCAACCTGCGGGAGTTGTGCCTGCCGGTCGGGCTGTCCCTGAAGGAAGTCGAGCGCCTGGAAGAGCTTGTCGCCACGCGCAAGCGGGTCAAGCGCGGTGATGCACTGTTCCGCGCCGGCGATCGCTTCGAGTCGCTGTATGCCGTGCGCCTCGGCTTCCTGAAGAGCACCGTGATGTCGCAGGACGGGCGCGAGCAGGTCACGGGATTCCATATGGCCGGCGAACTGGTCGGCCTCGATGGCATCAGCACCGAAGCGCACTCCTGCGATACCGTGGCGCTCGAAGACACGGAAGTGTGCGTCATCCCCTATGACCGGCTCGAAGAAGTGGCCTCGTCCATGCCGGTGCTGCGCAACCACTTCCACAAGGTGATGAGCCGCGAGATCGTGCGCGAGCACGGCGTCATGCTGCTGCTGGGCAGCATGCACGCGGAGGAGCGCCTTGCGGCCTTCCTGCTCAACCTTTCGCAGCGCTTCGAGGCGCGCGGCTATTCACGCACCGAGTTCGTGCTGCGCATGACGCGCGCCGAGATCGGCAGCTTCCTGGGTCTCAAGCTCGAAACTGTTAGTCGCGTGCTTTCACGCTTCGCACAGGACGGGCTGATTGACGTCAACCAGAAGCACGTACGCATCGTCAATCCGGACGGACTCCGCCTGATCGTTTCCGGCCAGGGCTCGTAATTCGGCGTCCCGTCGGCGCTTAGGCAGATCCACTGGCAGTGCCTGATCTTCACCCCTCGCTCGGCGAGGGGCGAGGGAGTGCCCTGCAGTTGAACTTCGGCAGCGCGCAGCCGCTCCGGAGCAAAGCCGACAAATTTGCGGTTCCGCCGAGGTTGCACGTGCGATCGGCAACGCCGATCGCGTACACCCGAGACGCCTTTAGCCGCGCTCGAGCGGAGCAGTCGCCGGCTCCACCAGGCACTCCCGCTTCGGGCAGCCGTCCGGCCGATCATCGGCCGCCAGGGTGCAGCGATTCACTTCGAACGGCGAGCGCGCGAGGAAGACCGTCAGGGCGCTCGACACGGCGCCAAGCGCCCACAGGGCGAAGAATCCCAGCGTGTAGACCAGCATGCGGTCCGCCTCGACCGGCTGCCCGAACAGGTGCAGATCGCTCGGATCGAACAGCGAGAAGAACAGCAGCTCGGCCACGCACGCCACCAGGAACGAGGGCCAGAGCACCCAACCGAGTCGTTGCGCAAGACTGTCGTTCATGTCTCCTCCTCGCCGCGCTGCGTCCCGGCAGGAACTAGCGTGCCTTCAGATTGAACCGACCGCCGCCGGCTGCGGAAAACGAATCGTCGATGCGCCACTGCGGCGACTCCAGTATGACCTGCCACGTCACGGGACCGCTGAGTTCCCGCGCCGTCGTCGACTGCAGCGAGCCGACGTACACCGCGCGCCGGTTGTCGACATCCACGTCGGTGCGCGCCAGCACGGCGACGCGGTCTTCGGCCGGGCGTCCTGGGTGCGCCAGGCGTAGCCGTAGCGCGGCCTCGGGCGGCAACGGCCGCTCGGCCTGCAGCTCGACCCGCACGCGGTCGCCGTCCGCGAATCCGGCCAGCTCCGTCTCGGCGGTGATGGCCAGCTCGCGTGCCAGCTGCGCGCGTGCAACTTCCTCGTTGATGGCCAGTCCCTGCTTGTAGTAATCGGCGACCACCGGGCCGTCGAAGCCGCGCACCGCGAGTATCGCGGTGATGATGCCGCCGACGACCGCCGTAGCAGGCAAGGCGATCAGGAACCACGGCCATCCCTGGCGGTACCACGGGGTAACGGCATCGGTACTCACTGCATGCTCCCTGACGTTTTCCATCAACGCTTCAACCCGAGGAAGACGGTCTTCTCTTCCACCGCCACCTTTGGATCGTCGATCGCCTTCACGCCGATGATGATCTTGCTCGACCCGGGCGGAATATCTTCCGGCCGGGCTCTCAGCCGAACCAGCACGGAACGCGTGGTGGCACCCGGCAGCTCGAAGGTCGGCTCGGACGCGATCTCGAGACCCGGCAGGCCGCTGGCGCTCAGCGTAAAGGCCTGGCCGCGCTCACTGGTGTTCATCACCTGCAGCCGGAACGTGTTCTCGATGCGTCCATCCTCGGCCTCGCGCGCCAGCGCTCCACGGTCACGGATCACGTCGACCTTCAGTGGCACGCGCAACGCAACCGCTACGAACAGCGCCGCGGTGACGGCGGCGAGGATGCCGGCATAGACCAGCACGCGCGGCCGCAGCACGTGGCCCCAGATGCCCTTGGCAGCAAAGTGTTCGGCCAGCGCCCGCTCGGTCGAGTAACGGATCAGGCCCTTCGGCATCCCGGCCTTGCCCATGACGTAATTGCAGGCGTCGATGCACTCGGCGCAGCCGATGCACTCGTACTGCAGGCCGTTGCGGATGTCGATACCGGTCGGGCAGACCTGCACGCACAACTTGCATTCGACGCAGTCGCCCAGCCCCTGCTCCGCGCGCGAGGACTTCTTGCTGCCGGCGCCGCGCGGTTCACCGCGTTCGCGGTCGTAGGTGACGATCAGCGTGTCGGGATCGAACATCGCGCTCTGGAAGCGCGCGTACGGGCACATGTACTTGCAGACCTGCTCCCGCATCCAGCCCGCGTTGCCGTAGGTGGCAAAGGCGTAGAACAGGATCCAGAACAGCGACCAGCCGCCGGCCGCGAAGGTGGCGACCTCGACCGTCAGCTCGCGGATCGGCGTGAAGTAGCCGACGAACGTGAAGCCCGTCCACAGCGCCACTGCGATCCACGCGCCGTGCTTGGCCGCCTTCAACGCGAACTTGCGCGCCGACATCGGATCCTTGTCGAGCCGCATGCGCTTGGCGCGATCGCCCTCGATGTGCCGCTCGATCCACAAGAAGATCTCGGTGTAGACCGTCTGCGGACAGGCATAGCCGCACCACAGCCGGCCACCGACTGCCGTGAACAGGAAGAGCGACAGCGCCGCGATGATGAGAATCGCCGTCAGATAGATGATGTCCTGCGGCCACAGCACCATGCCGAAGATGTAGAACTTGCGCGCGGCGAGGTCGAAGAGCAGCGCCTGGCGTCCGTTCCACTGCAGCCAGGGCAGCCCGTAGAAGACGATCTGCGTGATCCACACCGCGGCCCAGCGCCACTTCTGGAAGAATCCGAGCGACTCGCCGATACGCTGGCGCGGATAGATCTCCTCGCGCCTCGCGTACAGCTGGATTTCGATTTCACGCGGCTCCGCCGGTGGCGCGGGCTTGGTGCCGGCGGCGGGAGGAGGCGGAGGGTCGCGCTTGACTTCGACCGCGTTGTCCATGGGGTTACAGCCTCAGAAACTCAAACGCGGCGCCCGCAGGAGCGCCGCGCTGGTCAGCAGGCTACTACTTCGCCGGCGCTGGGGCCGGCGTCGTTGCGGCCGCCTTGCCGCTGTTCGACAGCGACCAGATGTAGGCCGCGGCCAGGTGGATCTCCGGCGCGGTCAGGATTTGCTTGAAGCTCGGCATCACGTTGTTGCGGCCAGCGTTGATGGTCTCCGAAATTGTGGCCACGCTGCCACCGTAGAGCCAGACCTTGTCGGTCAGGTTCGGCGCGCCGAGCGCCGGGTTGCCCTTGCCGTCGGCACCGTGACACGCGGCGCAGACCGTCTCGAACTTGGCCTTGCCGCGCACGGCCTTGACGGAGTCGTGCGCCGAGTCGGACAGCGACAGCACGTAGTTCGCGACGTCTTCGACCTCGGCCTTGCCGCCGATCGCCGCGCCCATCGGCGGCATCACGCCGTTGCGCCCCTCGACGAGCGTCGCGACGATCGTCGCCGGCGCGCCGCCGTAGAGCCAGTCGCTGTCGGAGAGGTTCGGGAAGCCGCGCGAGCCACGCGCGTCCGAACCGTGGCACTGCGCGCAGTTGTTCAGGAAGATGCGCTCGCCCATCTGCCGGGCCTTGGGATCGGCCGCGACCTGCTCGATCGGCTGTGCCGCGTAGGCCGCGAAGATCGGCCCGAACCTGGCATCGGCCGCCTTGACCTCGGACTGGTACTGACCCGATTGCGTCCACTTGAGCACGCCCTGCCACTGCGTGCCGAGCCCCGGATACAGGACGAGGTAGATGACCGAAAACAGCACCGTCAGGTAGAAGAGCCAGATCCACCAGCGCGGCATCGGATTGTGGAACTCCTGCAGGTCGCCGTCCCACACGTGCCCGGTCGTCTGGATCTCGCCCTTGGCGTTGATCTGCGCCTTCACGGTGCGGCGGCTCTGCAGCCACAGGAACACTGCGCAGCCGAGCACCGACACGATCGTGATGATCGCGATGTAGTAGTCCCAGAAGGCGCTGTAGAACTGGCTCGCCCCGATGTCGTTCATCTGCTTTTCCCCTGTTCTCCGCTGCGTAGAGCTTCCTTCTCGTCCGCGAACGGCAGCTCGGATGCTTCCTTGAATCCCTTGCGTGCGCTCTTGCTGTAGGCCCACGCCACGATGGCGATGAAGCCGATGAACCCCAGCAGGGTCAGCACGGCGCGTGCGTCATTCAGGTCCATAGGGCCTCAGCGCAGTCCCTTGAGTTCGACGCCCAGCCCCTGCAGGTAAGCGATGACGGCGTCGAGTTCGGTCTTGCCCTTCAGGGCCTCGGGCGCCTTCGCGATCTGCTCGTCGGTGTACGGCACGCCGACGGTCCGCAGTGCCTTCATCCGCGCCTGGACATCCGTGCCGTCGAGCTTGGTCTTCTCGAACCACGGGTACGCCGGCATGTTCGACTCCGGCACGACGTCGCGCGGATTGTTGAAGTGGATGCGGTGCCAGTCGTCCGAGTAGCGCGCGCCGACTCGCGCCAGATCGGGGCCGGTACGCTTGCTGCCCCACTGGAACGGGTGGTCGTAGACGAACTCGCCGGCCACGGAATAGTGACCGTAGCGCAGCGTCTCGGCCCGGAACGGCCGGATCATCTGCGAGTGGCAGTTGTAGCAGCCCTCGCGGATGTAGATGTCGCGGCCGACGAGGCGCAGCGGCTCGTAGGGCTTGATGCCCTTGACCGGGGTGACGACGTCGCGCTGGAAGTACAGCGGCACGATCTCGACCAGGCCGCCGACAGCGATGACCAGGATGACGAGGACGATCAGCAGCGGAACGCTTTGCTCGATCTTGTCATGCGTGATTTTCATCGTGATTCCTCTTGTCCTTTGCGTTCGCCCTCAGGCGTGGGCGACAGCGGCCGGGATCGGCGCATCGACCGACTTGCCGGCGGCGATCGTCTTGAACGTGTTCCACAGCATCAGGAACATGCCGGCGAGGTACAGCAGGCCGCCGAGCAGCCGGATCACGTAGAACGGATAGGTCGACTTCACGCTCTCGATGAACGTGTAAGTCAGCGTGCCGTCGTCGTTCACCGCGCGCCACATCAGGCCCTGCATGACACCGGCGATCCACATCGCGGCGATGTAGAGCACGATGCCGATCGTGGCCACCCAGAAGTGCGTCGTCACGAGGCGCATGCTCGCCATCTCGGTGCGGCCGTACAGGCGCGGCAGCAGGTAGTAGATCGCGCCGATCGACACCAGGCCGACCCAGCCGAGCGCACCCGAGTGCACGTGACCGATCGTCCAGTCCGTGTAGTGGCTGAGCGCATTGACCGTCTTGATCGACATCATCGGCCCTTCGAAGGTCGACATGCCGTAGAACGACAGCGAGACGATCAGGAACTTGAGGATCGGGTCGTCACGCAGTTTGTGCCACGCGCCGGAGAGCGTCATGATGCCGTTGATCATGCCGCCCCACGACGGCGCCAGCAGGATCAGCGAGAAGACCATGCCGAGCGACTGCGCCCAGTCGGGCAGCGCCGTGTAGTGCAGGTGGTGCGGGCCGGCCCACATGTAGGTGAAGATCAGCGCCCAGAAGTGCACCACCGACAGCCGGTAAGAGAACACCGGGCGTCCCGCCGCCTTCGGCACGAAGTAGTACATGATCCCGAGGAAGCCCGCGGTCAGGAAGAAGCCCACCGCGTTGTGCCCGTACCACCACTGCACCATCGCGTCGGTCGCGCCCGGGTACACCGAGTACGACTTCCACAGGCTGGCCGGCACCGCCGCGCTGTTGACGAGGTGCAGCACGGCCACGGTGATGATGAAGGCGCCGTAGAACCAGTTGGCGACGTAGATGTGCTTGACCTTGCGGTTGACGATGGTCCCGAAGAACACGACCGCGTAGGCCACCCAGACCAGCGTGATCAGAATGTCGATCGGCCACTCGAGTTCGGCGTATTCCTTGGAGGTCGAGATACCGAGCGGCAACGTGATGGCGGCCGCGACGATGACGAGTTGCCAGCCCCAGAACGTGAACGCCACCAGCGGTCCGCCCCACAGACGGGCCTGCGAGGTCCGCTGGACCACGTAATAGCTGGTGGCGAACAGCGCGCACCCGCCAAAGGCGAAGATGACCGCGTTCGTGTGCAGCGGCCGCAGGCGCCCGAAACTAAGCCACGGAATCCCGAAGTTGAGCTCCGGCCAGGCCATCTGCGCGGCGATGATGACGCCGACCAGCATGCCGACGATGCCCCACACCACGGTCATCACGGAAAACTGCCGTACGACCTTGTAGTTATAGGTGTCCGCAGTAACGGCTGAGTTCATGTGTTCCTCGTGCTGTAGGACTGGTGCCGCCGCGCATTCTGACGCGCGCAGGCAGGTGTGGATCCGGGTTCCCCGTCTGTTCGATAGACACGCCAACGACCTGCGCGTGCTCCGATACCCGGTGCGCATGCTAGAAAGCGGCCCCTGCAGTACGGTTGACACAAGTCAACCGCGACCCAACGACCATACACCCCGGGGTACTATTGTCGCCCGGCGGACACTTGACGTCGCAACAACGCCACGATCCGCACTCTTCGGGTGCGTTGCCTCGCAGCCCGGTGATTCCGGCCAGTCCGGTTAACGGCCGCGCCCGGTGCCGCCCGGCCCACCGGCGTCAGCGCTGTCCGGAGGATCCGGCTGCTCGCGCAGCACGCGGTCGCCGATGTCGTCGAGCTGCTCGAACTGACCGGACACGACCGCCCAGACCAGCACGCCGGCGATCACCAGCGCCAGCACGACCGACAGTGGGATCAGCAGGTAAAGCGAGTCCATCCGCCGCTCAGCGCGGGTGTGCGCCGCCGGTCATGACCCGCTTGGCACGCAAGGCATTGGCGACGACCGCGAGCGAACTGGCGGCCATGCCCGCGGCGGCCACCGCGGGCGACACGAAGCCGAACGCGGCGAGCGGAATGATGACGATGTTGTAGGCGAACGCCCAGACGAGGTTCTGCCGCACGATGCGACGGGCGCGATGAGCCGCAGCCAGCGCGAACTCGACATCCGCGAGCCGCGAGTGCAGCACGATGAAGTCGGCGCGCGCCTGCGCCAGCATCGAGCCGCCAGCAAGCGCGATCGACACATCGGCCTGCGCGATCACCGGCGCGTCGTTGAGGCCATCGCCCAGCATCGCGACGCGGTGACCGGTGCTCTGCTGCCCCGCCACCCAGCTGCGCTTGCTGTCCGGAGTCTGGTGCGCGAATGCGCGTTCGACACCGAGCGCCCGAGCAACCGCCTGCACCGGCTCGCGGCGGTCGCCTGACAGAACCACCACTTCGACGCCGCGACCCGCCGCGGCGTCAACCATCTGCAGCGCGTCCTCGCGCAACTGCTCGCCGAAGACAAACACGGAAAGCGGCCCCGCCTCGTCGGACAGGACGACGAAACTGGCGGCCGCCAGTCCCTCGGCGCCGACGATGCTCGCGACGCCGCCGCGCATCGAGGCCAGTTTCTCTGGCAACGCGAATTCGATCTTCCCGAGACGGTAGCGCCGGCCCTGCACCATGCCTTCGATCCCCGCCGACGCCTCGACCCGCCCATCGGCAACCGCGGGCAGAGGGTTCGGCAACGCCTGCGCAGCCTGCAGCAGCGCGCGCGCATAGGGATGCGTCGACATCGTCTCCAGCGCCGCGGCGATCTCGAGCGCGCGATCCGGGTCGGCCTCGCGCAGCAGCAACTGCTTGATCAGCGCCGGTGTTCCGGTCGTCAGCGTGCCCGTCTTGTCACAGGCGAGCACGTCGACCTCGGCCAGGGTCTCGAGCGCCGCCGTGCGTGCCAGCAGAACGCGACGCTGCGCCAGCGCCGACTGGGCCGCCGAGAATGCGGCCGGCGCGGCGAGCGACAGCGCGCACGGGCATGTGGCCACCAGCACCGCGATCGCATTGGGCAGGGCCTGCGCGGGGTCGACCAGCCACCAGCCCACAACCGTCAGCACCGTGATGGCGAGCACGGCCCACAGGAAGTAGCCCGCCACGCGGTTGGCCAGTTCGACGACGCGCGGCCGTTCACGCCCGGCCTCGTCGACCAGGCGCTGCAGGGCCGCCAGTGAAGTCGCTTCACCGCGCCGCGTGACCTCGATGACCATCGGCTGGTCGAGGTTGACCGATCCCGCGAGCACCGGAGCGCCGGCCGTCTTCTCGATCGGTGTCGACTCTCCCGTCAGCCAGGCCTGCGAACAGCTCGTGCGCCCGTGCACGACCACGCCATCGGCCGGCACCGTCTCGCCCGGCGGCACCAGCACGCGGTCACCCACGCGCAGCTTTTCCGCGACGACGTTCTCGGTCGCCAGCGATGACGGAAAGGCCACCAGCCGCTGCGCGGTGAGCACCGCCTGGCGGCGCGCATTGTCGATGTGCTCGCGCGCTGCGGCCAGGCCGCGCGCCAGCAGCCAGCGCGTGCCCAGCACCAGCGCGACGAACATCGTCACGGAGTCGAAGTACACATGGCCGCGCGACAGCACCGTCGCCAGCGCGCTCGCCACGAAGGCCGCGCCCACGCCGATGACGATCGGTACGTCCATGCCGATGCTGCCGATCCGCACCTGGCTCCACGCCGCGCGGTACAGCGGCTGCGCGCTGAACAGCATCACCGGCAGCGTGAGGATCAGGCTGGCGATTCGCATCAGCTGTTCGATGTCCGCCGGCACGTCGCCTGGCGCCGCGAAATACAGCGGCACCGCCAGCATCATCACCTGCATCATCATCAGCCAGGCGATCAGCACGCGCAGCAGTTCCATGCGCGCAAAGCGACGCTCGTCGGCCGCGGCACTCCCGGTCTGATAGCCCGCGCGCTGGATCTCGCGCAGCAGGTCGTCGCGGGCGACGAGCTTGTCGTCGTACGCGACGAAGGCGCGTTGTGTCGTGAAGTCGACGTGCGCCTGCGCCACGCCCGGCAGCCGCCGCAGCTGGTGCTCGATCAGCAGCCCGCAGGCGGCGCACACCATGCCGCGCACATCGATGCGGGTCTGCTTGCTGGCCGCGGCCGCCGCTGCCGCGGCGTCGCCCGCCGGGGCAAGAACGGTGGTCAAGGCTTCACGGTCGCGTGCGCTGGCCTGTGCCAGGAAGAGCTGTTCGGCGATGAACGCGCAGCCGTTGCAGCAATACGGCCGCAGCGTGGCTCCGAGCTGACGCTGGACGACCTTCAGCCCCGCGAGCGAGTCGCCGCAGTGGTCGCAGACGCCGTCCGCAGCGGGCGCAGGGAAACTGGCACCGGCTCCGGCCAGGGATGAGACCTTGGCCTTGCGTATCAGCTCGGATGGCATGCAGGAAAGAAAGTGCGGCGGCCGCAATACGTATCGGGAACCGCGCCAGCGTACCCGATGCGCCCCTCCGTTGCGGCGCCGCGCGAGAAAGAAAACTCGGAATGCACACTACGCAAGCGCGGGCATTGGCCGTTGATGCACGTCAACCGCCTACAGTCGGTGCTCGCCGACGTCGCGATCGTGGTGCGTGCCAGTTCGTCGCATCGATTCGCCGCCCGCGCGGGGTTGACGCACAATCGCAGCTCACGTTGGAGGTCAGGCGAAATGGTCTCGCGCCGTGCACTGTTGGTAAGCGCTCTCTCGGGCTGCGTTGCAGTGACAGCCTGCGGCGGCGGCTCGGACCCGGCGCCAACCCCGACGCCCACGCCCGCGCCACCCGTGCCCGCACCGCCCGTACCCGCGCCAACGCCGATCGCCCTTCCACCACTGATCACCGATACCGAACTGCTGGTCTCGGGCGACACGCCATTTGCACCCGGGTGTTCGGGCAGCTCCAGCGGCACCGAATACCGCAACGCGGAAGTGGAACCGCAGGTCGCGGTGAATCCGCTGAATCCGGGCAACATGGTCGTGAGCTGGCAGCAGGATCGCTGGTCGTCGGGCGGCGCGAGTGGCGTCGTCAGCGCGGTCACGTTCGACGGTGGCGCCACCTGGGCGCGTTCAGCCTTTGCCGTCTCGCGGTGCGGCGGCGGCAGCGCCGCCAACGGCGGGGATTACAGCCGCGCCACCGACCCCTGGGTGACGTTCTCACCGAGCGGCATGGCCTTCCAGATGGCGCTGGGATTCAACGTGGGTTCGCTGCAGCCGGGCTCGAGCAGCGCGATGCTGGTGGCGCGCTCGAGCGACGGCGGCCGCACCTGGAGCACCGCGACGCCACTCATCGTCAGCGGCAGCGATTTCTTCAACGACAAGAACGCGATCACGGCCGATCCCACCGATGCGCGTTACGTGTTTGCGGTGTGGGATCGGCTCGCACGCGCCGGCGGCGGCCCGTCGCTGCTCGCGCGCACGACCGATGGCGGTGCGAGCTGGGAAGCCGCCACGATCATCTATGACCCCGGGTCCCAGTCGCAAACGATCGGCAACCAGGTCGTCGTGCTGCCCAACGGCAACGTGATCAACGTGTTCACGCAGATCGATCCCGGCCCGAACAGCACGCAGGCAGCATCGATCCGGGTGATCCGCTCGACCGACAAAGGCGCGACCTGGAGCGGCCCCATCAAGGTCGCCGATCTGCTGGCCGTCGGTGCGCGCGACACGGTGACCGGGCAGACGATCCGCGACGGCTCGATCCTTCCCGCGATCGCCGTGGCACCGAACGGTCATGTTCTCGTCGTCTGGCAGGACTCGCGTTTCAGCGGCGGTGTCGTCGACGGCATCGCGCTCAGCCGCTCGACGGACGGCGGCGTGACGTGGTCCGCACCCACCCAGGTCAACCGGGCGACGACCGTGGCAGCGTTTACGCCGTCGATCCGCGTCGGCAACGACGGCACGATCGGCATCACCTACTTCGACCTGCGCAGCAACACGGCCGACCCGACCACCTTGCCCACCGAGTTGATACTGACGCGCTCCGTGGACGGCGTGAACTGGCGGGAGGTGCGGCTGACGCCAAGCTTCGACCTCGACACCGCACCGCTGGCAGCCGGCGGCTACTTCATCGGCGATTATCACGGCCTTGCCGTCACCGATGCCTTCATCCCGGTCTACGTGCGGACCACCGGCAGCACGACGAATCGAACCGATGTGTACGCCGTGGCCGTCCGCGCACCGGTGCCTCTAGCGCTCGCACCACGCGCGCTGCCACAGGTGGTCACCACACCGGCGGCGCCCGATGCCGCGACAAGCGAGCGCGTGAGCGAGAACATCACGCGGTTCATGGAGAAGAGAATGCCGGGGTGGTCGCGGTGGCGGGCGGCCACTGCGGGCGACAGTGCGGTGACCCAGCGGTCGACCGCAAGAGCGACCAAGCAGCTGCCGCGTGCGCTGTAGGTTGTCACTGCTGAGCGACCGAGCCGGGAGTCGCCCGGCGGCGAGTGACTTTCTTTGTCTCGCCAAAGAAAGTCACCAAAGAAAGGCGACCGCGCGAGGCCGGCCTGCGCTGTCGCTTCGGCTTCCCTTGCGCTGCAGGGCGTCATCAGGCCGTGCGCGAAACTCGCCCGATCACGCTGCGCGTACCACGGGCTCAGACACGCGCCCGGCACTTCCCCGCTGCCGCCCCGCACCGCCGCGGCGTCCCCGAGCGGACGAACCCTGTCGCCGTGCTGATGCTGCCAAGCGCGACGCCGTTGGATGCCTTCGAAGGCGCCGAGCAGCGCAGGGGGCGCGGGGGCCGTTGAGGGCCTGCCTGTCTGAGCGACCGCAGGGAGCGAGTTTGCAGGCCCGCCCGCGACACCGAGCAGCACAGGGCAGTCGGCGTAGCCGACCGCCTTCGTAGGCGCGGATTTCTTTGGTTACTTTCTTTGCCAAGACAAAGAAAGTAACGGGCCGCGCGGCCCTGAAGCGCGCCCGGGGGAGGCTGAGAGCGCAGCCCTTCATCCCCCCGGCTGCAGCACCGCCGCCATCTTCTGGTGAATCAGGTTGATCGCCTTCAGCGGCCGGACCATCACCTTGAAGTCGACGATGCGGCCCTGCTCGTTCCAGCGGATCAGGTCGACGCCGTTGACCTCGATGCCGTCGATGTCGACGACGAACTCGAGCACCGCCTCCGACGCACCGACGATCTCCCGCACGTAGCGGAAGCTCGGCTGGCCCAGCACGATGACGGCCGCGGCTAGGTACATCGCGGTGATGGGCTTGCCCCGCTGCGGCGTGTGCACGACCGGCGAGTGGAAGAAGACGTCGTCCGCAAGGAGATCGTCCAGACCGTCCGGGTCGCGCTCGCGCACGATCCGGTGCCACTCATCCAGCGCCTTGGCCATCACTGTTCCCCATCTATTTGAACCCGTCGCGCCCGCTCCCGGACGCGCTTCTCCGCTCTACACTTCGCCCACCTGACGAACCCGCGAGCGCCATGGATACCCTCGACTCACGCCGCGCCACCGTGCGCGAACGCATCGACAACCTGCGTCGCGCGATGGCGCGCAACGGCCTGGCGGCCGTCATTGTGCCTTCGAGCGACCCGCACCTGTCCGAGTATCTGCCGGAACGCTGGAAGGGTCGCGAGTGGCTCAGCGGTTTCACGGGCTCGGTTGGCACGCTGATCGTCACGCGCGAGTCCGCCGGCGTCTGGGTCGACAGCCGTTACTGGACGATGGCCGAAGTCCAGCTCGCCGGCACCGGCATCGACCTGATGAAGATTCCGGGTGCGGCGAGCGCCGCGCACCTCGACTGGCTCGCGGCCACGCTCAAGGCCGGCGACACCGTCGCGGTCGATGGAACAGTGCTGGCACTGGCGAGCGGGCGCGCGCTCGAAGCCGCACTTACGGTGAAGGGCGTGCGGCTGCGGACCGACCTCGACATCCTCGCCGACGTCTGGCCGGACCGCGCGTCATTGCCGATCCCGCCGATCTACGAACACGCCCCACCGTACGCGACGACGACTCGCGCCACGAAGCTGGCGGCGGTGCGCGACGCGATGCGCAAGGCGGGCGCCACGCATCACTTCATCTCGACGCTCGACGACATCGCGTGGCTCACGAACCTGCGCGGCGCCGACGTCAGCTACAACCCGGTGTTCGTGGCGCACCTGCTGCTCGACGCGCAGCGCGCGCAGCTCTTCGTCGCCGGGGGCAAGATCGAAAACGGCCTGAAGGAACGGCTCGCCGCCGACAACGTCGACGTCCTGCCCTACACGCAGGCCGCCGCGGCACTTGCCGCGCTGCCGCCGGCCGCCACGCTGCTTGTCGACCCGCGTCGCATCACGCTCGGCATGCGGCAGGCCGTGCCCGCCGGTGTCGAGGTCATCGAGGCGATCAACCCGTCCACGCTCGCCAAGTCGCGCAAGTCCGAGGCCGAGATCTCGCACATCCGCGCGACGATGGAGCAAGACGGTGCCGCGCTCGCCGAGTTCTTCGCGTGGTTCGAGTCCGCGCTCGGCAAGGAACTGATCACCGAACTCACGATCGACGAGAAGATCGTCGGCGCCCGGGCCCGCCGTCCGGGTTTCGTCTGCCCGAGCTTCTCGACGATCGCTGCCCTGAACGCCAACGGCGCGCAGCCGCACTACCGGGCGACCGACGAGTCGCACGCCACGATTGGCACGTCCGCACAGACCGGCAACGGCATGTTGCTGATCGACTCCGGCGGCCAGTACCTTGGCGGCACCACCGACATCACGCGCGTCGTGCCGGTCGGCACGACGACGGCGGAGCAGCGGCGCGACTACACGCTGGTGCTCAAGGGCATGATCGCGCTGTCGGTGGCGCGCTTTCCGCGCGGCACGAAGAGTCCGCTGCTCGACACGCTGGCACGCGCGCCGATCTGGGCCGCCGGCATCGACTTCGGCCACGGCACCGGGCACGGCGTGGGCTACTTCCTCAACGTGCACGAGGGACCACACGGCATCACGCCGCACCTCGCGCCCGAGCCGCAGACGGCGATGGAGCCCGGCATGATCACGTCGAACGAGCCCGGCATCTATCGCCCGGGCCGCTGGGGCGTGCGGATCGAGAATCTTGTCGTCAACGTGCCGGCGGAGTCCGGCGAGTTCGGCGAGTTCCTGCGCTTTGAAACGCTGACGCTGTGTCCGATCGACACACGGTTGATCGAGCGGTCACTGATGCGCGCCGACGAGATCGCTTGGCTCAACGCCTATCACGACGAAGTCCGCCGACGTGTCGGCCCGCTCGTCAGCGGCGCCGCTGCCGCGTGGCTGCAGGAACGGACTGCGCCGATCTAGCGTTCGGCACCCCTGTACGCGACGCGCGTGAACGCTCGCATGGAGCTTCGCGCCGACCAGCCTCAAAAGCTTCCAGCGAGCTTCAGGATTCGGCCCGATTCCGTTTCGGCAATGTAAAGATTTCCAGCTGCGTCGAAGGCCGGATCGCGCGGCTGCTTCAGGCCCTCCAGCAGAGTAATCCGCGTCCCGTCCGGCTTCACTCTCGAGACCTTGCCGACTTGAGGCTGAGCAACGTACAGATCCCCCGATTGACCGAACGCTAGCCCCACCGGCCGTTCCACATCGGCGAATCGCTGCAGCTTGCCGCCACTGTCGACCCGGTCGATCCGATTTCCTGTGTTCTCGTTGATGTATGTCTCGCCGTTCTTTCCGAATGCGAGGCCGTGGGGCCACGAAAGCCCCGAGGCAACGACGCGTACCGCCTTGCCACCCTTGAAGGAAACGACTTCACCCTTGTAGAGCTCGCACACCAGCAGCTCACCCTGCGGATTGAAGTCCAGATCAACGGGAGTGGGCACCTTGTCGATGTAGGTCGTTACCTGGCCTGTAGTCGAGATGCGCGCAATCCGGTCGTGACCACTGTCGGCAACGTACAAGTTGTTGTCACGATCGATCGCCAGGTCATGCGGGCTCGAGAAGCCCTTTGCGATCCTGCGCACGTCACCGTTCGGCCCGATCTTGGCGACCGCGTCACCGTTCTGCTCGGCTACATAGAGTTCGCCGGAGTGCCCGAACAGGAGGCCTCGCGGACCGGCGAGGCCGCTTGCGAATACGGAATACGCCGGCGTAGGAGCAGAAGGGAGCCGTGGAGTCTGTGCAACGCCGCTATCTCCCCAGGCGAGTCCCAGAACCGATGTGACGATGTATATCGCGATTCGCGCACGTTCGTTCATTCGGCCTCCTCAATTGTTGTTGACGAACGGACAGGCAGATTTCGCCGCGCCATCCGTTGCATCACGTCCGGTCCAGGCGACCGCCCGCGCCACCCTGCACACCTTGGATCGAAGCTTGCGACCGCCTTGTGGGAGGACCATTGCGCTCCTGATGACCGCCCCAGTCAAGTGGCATGGCAACCGCACGCCTGGTTTGGCCGGCCAGCCTGACTCATCGGGATCCTGAGCGGCCCAGCCGCCGAACCGCGTCTGCCACCACCATCAGCCCAGCCACGAACCGCACTCGACGCACCGACTCCCAGGCCGCGCGAATGCCCTCCGCGCGACACCTACCTGGAGTCGAATTGCGGCCCAAAGAAAAAACCCGGCCGAAGCCGGGTTTTTTGGTCAGTGCCCTGCACGCGGGCGTGGCCGCGGGACCGGGCGCGGCGCGCGCTGCGCGCACGACGCTCAGTTGGTCCGCGTGGCCGTGATGGTGATGCGCTCGAGTGCCACCACCTGGCTGGCATCGTCACTGCGCGGCTGCATGCCGGCCACGGTGCTGCCCAGAACCACCGCGCTGGTCACCAGCGCAACGGCGAAGGCGGCGAAGCGGGCCTGGAGGGAAGTCGTGTAGTTGGCGTTCATCGTTCGGTCCTTTCGTGAAGCGGTGTTCGTTGTCGATGAACGCACTGTAGGCACCGCCACGCGCCATATCGAGCGACTTGCGACAGTCCGCAGGAATTGCGGAATGAACTGCATTGGCGCTCTCGTCGCCTCCACGCGCCATTTCACCGTCCAATCGCCTCCACGCGCAGTTCGATCCTCCCAGCAAGCAACTCGTCGCGCACCGCGTTCGCTTTTCGCGCCGGTGCGGACAATCCCTCAAGCCGACGACAGGCATGCGAAACGGGCAACAGTCCGCCCTGCTCACCGGATGCCGGTTTTCACGTCGCAGCGGCGTAGTCGCTAGCAAGAGCACTCCAGATCCACCCAGGCTCCCGTTCAGCCACCCCCGGTGGCCGACGGGTCGAACCGACACTGAGGAAGGAACCCTGCCATGACCGCCACCATCGCCCGTAGTTCTGCTGTTTTCGTCGTCGCGGCCGCGTTCACCGCCGGCGCGCAGGCCGAGTACCGCTGCGATCCCGCACCCACCTGGATGGATCGGAGCGCCTGCGAGGCCGCCGACAAGAGCCCGACTGACCTGCGTCGCTTCATCCAGCGCATGGACTGGAACCGCGTGAACCTGAAGTTCTCGCACTACGTCGACCCCAAGACCGAGCAGAAGTGGGACGCGCAGAGCCCGCAACGCTCGGCACAGAAGGACTCGCTCGAGCAAGCGCAGAAGCTCGCCAGCAACGAACGGCGTTAGGAACGTTCCGGTTTCTCGCCGCGCGGCGGCCCGGCCGATCCCCCAGTCGGTCGCGGCGGTCGCGCGGCGGGGATCCTCGTGCGCGTGAATTGCGGAGCGCCGGTTGTTCATTGGCAGGACCGCTCAGGAATTGCCCTTCAGGCGGCCAGGCGCGCACTCTTTTCCGAAGACCAACAGAAAAAACCCGGCCGAAGCCGGGTTTTTTGGTCAGTGCCCTGCACGCGGGCGTGGCCGCGGGACCGGGCGCGGCGCGCGCTGCGCGCACGACGCTCAGTTGGTCCGCGTGGCCGTGATCGTGATGCGCTCGAGTGCCACCACCTGGCTGGCATCGTCACTGCGCGGCTGCATGCCGGCCACGGTGCTGCCCAGTACCACCGCGCTGGTCACCAGCGCAACGGCGAAGGCGGCGAAGCGGGCCTGGAGGGAAGTCGTGTAGTTGGCGTTCATCGTTCGGTCCTTTCGTGAAGCGGTGTTCGTTGTCGATGAACGCACTGTAGGCACCGGCACCCGCCATTTCGAGCGACTTGCGACGGGCTGCAGGATCCGCGGCGTGAACTGCAAAGTCGGTTTCGTCGCGCCAGAGCGCGTTTCTGCAGTTCATCCGCCGTGGATGCATTTCGTCGCGCGTAGCGGCATTTGGCGCCCGAATCGCCCCCGCCCGAGCCGGCGGCACGCTGTTTGCGCTTTCGACGGACCGATGGCCCGAAACGGATGTCCGGTTTCGCTGAACTTTGGCGTCCTTTCCATCAAGAGCGCTCGAGATCGGCTCGAAGCTCCCAGACGGCGAGCCCCCGGGCGCGCCGACGTGATGAACCGCCCTCCTGGAAGGAGCCCTGCCATGACCGCCAAGACCACCCGCCTCACGACTGCCCTCTTTGTCGCCGCGGCATTCACCGCGAGCGCGAACGCCGAGTACCGCTGCGATCCGGCGCCGAGCTGGATGGATCGCGCCGCCTGCGAGGCCGCAGACAAGAGCCCCGATGCGCTGCGCCAGTTCGTCCAGCGCATGGACAGCAACCGCATCAACCTCGAGTTCGCAGACTACGTCGACCTCAAGACAGTGCAGCGCTGGCAAGCCGAAGAACGCCGCCTGGCCGCGCAGAAGGAAGAGAACGATGCTGCGCAGAAGGTAGCGAGCAACGAAAAGCGCTGAGTGCGCTTGGCCTGGATTCCCGCAGCGCGGCGGCCGGGCCGTCCCTCCAGTCGGTCGCGGCAGCCGCGCTGCGGGTTCTTCTGATCAGAATCCGCGCCGGACACACGACATGGGCGGGTAGCATCGCCGCCCATGTCGTCCTCCTTCCGCCGCGTGTTCGCGGCCGAGGTCGTTTCCACCTTCGGCTCGCTGATGAGCCGGCTCGCGATCCCGTGGCTCGCGGTGCTGGTGCTCAAGGCCGAGCCGACCGCGATGGCGTGGCTGGCGATGGCGGACGTCGCGGCGGGCGCGCTCGCCGCGTTGCTGCTCGGCGCGCTGGTCGACCGCTGGCCCAAGCGACGCACGATGATCGGAGCCGACCTGCTGCGCGCCGCGATGCTCGCCACCGTGCCGGTCATGGCGTACTTCGGCGCGCTCACGATCGGCTGGCTGGTCGTCGTCGTCGCCGTCAACGGTGCGCTGACAGTCGCCTTCGAACTCGCGCAGTCGGCCTGGATCGCGCGCAGCACGGCGCACGCAGACCTGACCCAGCGCAATTCCGCACTCGCCGCCGGCGGCGCGGTAACCGAGGCCGCATCGTTCGGCATCACCGGGTGGCTCTTCCAGTGGCTGGGTGCGATCGTCGTCATGGTGCTGGACGCGCTGACCTATCTCGCCTCCGCGCTGCTGCTCGCGAAGATCAGCGAGCCGCCACCGCTGCAGGACGAAGTCCGCGCCATCGCGACACCGCGCGACCGTGTCCGCGCGCTCGTGACGGAAGTGCAGGCCGGGCTGCGGGCCACGGCCGCCGACCCGGTGCTGCGCGCGCTCGCCGTCGTGGCCACGCTGACCGCCTTTGCGATGGCCTTCGCCTCCACCACCTACATGATCTACGTCGCGCGTGACATCGGCTTCGAAACCGGCGTGCTCGGCGTGCTGTTCGCGCTCGGCGGTATCGGTTCGCTGGTGGGCTCTTGGCTGACGGCGCGCATGGCCCAGCGCATCGACGCCCGGGCGTGGCTGGTCGGCAGCCTCGCGCTGTGGGCCGTGGGCAGCGTGGCGACGCCACTGGCCACGACAGCCGCACTCGCCGGCCTGCTGCTGATCGCGACTCAACAGATCGTCGGCGATGCCGGCGCCATGGCCTATCACATCGCCAACCGCACCTTGCGCCAGACCTACGCGGCACCCTCTCTGCTGGCGCGCGTCGACGCCAGCGTGCGCACGCTCGGTTACAGCGCGACGCTGGTCGGCGCTCTGGTCAGCGGCGTGCTGGCCGAACAGTTCGGCGCGCGCGCGCTGTTGTTCGCCTCCTCGGCGCTGCTCGCGCTGGCGGCGCTGGCGGCAGCGCTGCTGCTGCGTCGACCGCCTTCCACCGAACCTGTGCGCTAGTCCAGACGCAGCGCGTCGCGCTACGACGCGCGTTCTTACAGCTGCAATTCGCATAAGCAAGTGACGGATCGGTCCGCGCCGGCGGTAAGCGTGCTGCGGGCCGCGCGACCAACGTTGGCATGCGGAAAGACATCAACGTGATGACCGACCGCAGCACACCTCAAACCAACGACAGGAGCACCACCATGAACATTCGTCCCCTCATCGCCGCCCTTGCCTTTGTCTCGATCGCCGCGCCGCTGGCCGCCCATGCCGACGCGCCCTCGGGCGACATCAACACCGTGTTTGCGATCGACCAAACCAGGCAGGCCAGCGTGCCTGACTTCGACCGACGCGAGCATCGCACCTACGTCGAAGACATCCTGGCAGGCCCGACCTCGACGACTTCGTCGCAGGTGACGCGCGAGCAGGTCCGCGAGGAACTCGCCCGGATGCCGCCGGAGCGCGTCGGGGCCTGAGTGCTTCTTTCTGTAAGTGCGGCCACGGCCGCGCAGCGAGCGGCGGAGCGCCCACGCAAGGCGCTCCGCGCTTGCTTTGCCGGCTCTTTGGGAAAACCGCGGCGAACACCACCGGGGCCGCGGGTACACCACAGGAACACAGCGCCATCGCGGCGCCGACCGATCTCAGCTGGCCGGCCGGCCCGCGGCCAGGCGCACGACACCGCTTACCAGCGACACCGCCCACCCATTGAGGCGCGGCGGCAGCGCGAGCGGCTTCAGCAGCATCTTGGTCGACATCGTCACCGGCAGGTTCGGCGTGATGCGTGCGCGCATGTTGTGCTGGAAGGCCTTGTAGTCGGCCGCCGTGCAGGGGCGCTCGGGGTAGCGGCCGTTCCACGCGTGGCGGAATGCAATGTCGCCGTCGTCATCGAACGCTTCGAGCACGCGCCGCAGCAGCGCCCGCGCCACGCGCCAGCGCGACGGCCGCCCGTTCGCCGCGCAGTAGCGGCGGTAGGCGTCGTAGAAGTACGAGTAGTGCCGCACTTCGTCACTCTTCAGGTGCGCCGTGATCTGCTTCAGCACCGGCTCGGTCGCATAGGTGTTCAGCGTCTGGTACAGCGTCGAGGTACCGGTTTCGACGACGCAGCGCGCGGCCATCTCGAGTGCGCGCGAGGGTTCGAGCTCTTCCTGCGTGCAGGCCGCCGCGTACTCCGGATAGAAGCCGCCAAAGGCCCGCTCCCAGCTGAACTCCGGCCACACCGCTTCCACATAGGCACGCAGCGACGCACCGTGCTGGAGCTCTTCCGGTTGCCAATGGACGCGCAGCCAGCGCGCCAGTTCGGCGTCACCGGCGTAGTACTCGATCAGGTTGCGACGCGTAGTGATGCGTCGCCGCCTCAACCAGCGCCGACGTGGCCAGCAGGAAGAAGAGCGTCTCGTCGTCGCGAACCTTTTCGTGCTCGAGCCGGGAGAAGTCGATGTCCGCGAGCCGCCACGGCAGGGCCTGCGTGGCCGCGCCGGGTGGCGCGGCGACGGTCGGGTGAACGGCACTCACGTTGTTGGCAATGTGAAGTTCTTGTGACAGAAGTTTAGCGGCTGCGCGCAGGCGCCCCAGGAACGCGTAGAGTTGCCGTCTTTGGCCATGGCCCACGGGGCGTCACTTTGAAGACCTCGGTCATCGCGGTCGTCTGCGTCGCCGCCGTCGGCGCCCTGCTGGCGCCCGCGGCGCAGGCTGCCAGCGAAACGCTCACGCGCGTGCGCAACAACCAGGTCCTGCGCTGCGGTATCGGCGAGCACCTCGCCGGCTTTTCGGAGAAAGACGCGTCCGGCAGCTATCGCGGCTTCAACGTCGACTTCTGCCGCGCCGTGGCAGCGGCGGTCCTCGGCGATCCGGCCAAGGTCGCTTACACCCCGGTGAGCCCGGCGGCGCGCTTTCCGCTGCTGCTTTCGGGCCAAGTCGACCTCTTGTCGCACACGACCACCTGGACACTCGCACGCGAGGGCGGGATCGGACTTTCCTTTCCCGGCATCTACTACTACGACAGCCAGGCGTTCATCGTGCCGCGCGCGGCCGGCACGCGACGGCTCGAGGACCTCAAAGGCGCGACCATCTGCGCCGTCAAAAGCACGACACACGTCGCCCGCCTGGAGGATACGTTCGCCTCTCGAGAGATCGCCTACGTGCCGCTCGTGCTCGACTCGCTGACTGGTGCGACCGCGGCACTTTTCGAGGGTCGCTGCCAGGCGTTGACCTCCGAGTACTCGACGCTCTGGGCGCTGCGCGTGCGCGCGCCCGGCGGTGCCGAGCGCTATGACATCCTGCCCGAGTTGATCTCACGCGAACCGCTCGCCCCCGTCGTGCGCCGCGGCGACGAGCAGTGGACCACCATTGTGCGCTGGGTGCTCAACATGCTCGTCATCGCCGAGCAGCAGGGACTCACGGCCGCCACCGCCCGCCGTGCGTTCGAAGATCCCCGCAACGTGGTTCTGCGCAAATCCGTTGACGACATCCGCTCGGCCTCCCGCGCCCTCGGCCTCGATGGCGATTGGTATTTGCGCGTGATCGAGGCCGGCGGCAACTATGGCGAGATCTTCGAACGCAACCTTGGAGCCGGCAGTCCGCTGCGCATGGAACGCGGCCAGAACCGGCTGTGGACCGACGGCGGGTTGCTCTACGCGCCGCCGGCACGCTGACCATGACCGAGTTTCAGACGACTTTCATCCTCGTCGTGTTCGCGGCGGTGATCCTGGCGATCGCCTTCGACGTAGTCGACATGGTCCTCGCCGCCCTGCTCGGGGTCGCGGCGCTCATCGTCGTCGGCGTCTTCTCGGCGCCAGACGTTGCCAAGATCACGGGGAACTCCGCTGGACCGATCGCTCTGCTCTTCGGCGGCATGATCGTCGCCGGAGTCCTCGCGCCCACGGGACTCTTCGACTGGGTCGGCACGCGCTACCTGCGTTTCACCCGCGGCAGCGGCAAGCGTTTCCTGATCGGCCTCGTCGTCCTCGTCGGCGCGCTGTGTGCCGTGCTGCCCAACGCGACGACCGTCGTACTGCTTGCGCCCGTCATCATCCGCGTCGCGCGTGCACTCGACATCGACATCGTGCCGCCGATGATCCTGACCGCCATCGTCAGCAACACGGCAGGCCTGCTCACGCTGGTCGGCGACCCGGCGACCTTTCTCGTCGGCAGCTCGATCGGCATGAGCTTCGGCGAATACCTTCAGAAGGTGAGCCTGGGCGGGCTGTTGACCTTGCTTGCGCTTGCCGCCCTGCTGCCGTGGCTGATGCGCGATATCTGGAACCTGCAGCGCGAACTGCCCGCCGAGCTGCCGAAGACCAGCATCACGCGGCCCATCTTCGCCACCGTGGCTCTGCTCGTGCTGGTCGTGATGGTGCTGCTGTTCCTGTTCGGCGAAGACGTTCCGTGGGCGATCGCGCCGCCGGCGGTGGCCATCGTCGCCGCCGCGCTCGCGTTGCTGGTCGTGCAGGCGGCAAAGGTGGAGCCGGTCGGCGACCTCGTCAAGCGGGTCGACTGGAAGACGATCCTCTTTCTGGTGCTGCTGTTCGCGCTGGTCGAGGCCTTCAACAAGACCGGCGTCCTGCAAAGCTTCTCGAACCAGCTGTACGCGGTGTTCGGCACCAGTACTCTGGTCGTGGCTCTGGTGATGCTGGTGGGTGTCGGTCTGGCCTCGACGTTGCTCGCCAACATCCCCGTCGTCGCCGCCATGCTCTTCGTGGCGAAGAGTTATCTGATCATCGCCGAGCTCGTGCCCGAACAGGCGCTCGATCCCACCTTCGCCAACTGGCCCGCGGCCACGCTACCGATCTTCGTCGCGATGATGTTCGGCGGCACGCTCGGCGGCAACGCAACGCTGATCGGCGCGTCGGCCAATGTGGTGAGCGTCGGCATCTGCGCGCAAGAAGGCCGCCGGGTGTCCTTCGCCGGCTTCATGCGCTACGGCGTGCCGGTGGTCATCGTGCAGCTCGCGGTCTCGGCGCTCTACGTGCTCGCGCTCGACTTTCTGATCACGCGCTGAGCTGGCCGGAATCGGCTTACGCCGGCACCGGCTCGGCGTCGCAGGCGCATTAATCGATCAGGTTGGAGGCGCATTGATGCGTGACCGCCTCGAGCGGCGCCGAGGTCGCCAGCACGAAGTGCAGCGTGTCGTCGCCGCGACCCGGCCACGCTCCGGGCGCCCTAAGTCGATGTCCTGAGCCGCCAGGGCCAGGCCGGCACGGCCGCGTCGTTGCCGGACTCGGCGCCGCATGACATACCGATGACCGCACGTCTAGCGACGCGCTCCGGCTGGACGCGGCAGGCAACTCGTCAGTTGACCGAATGCGGCCCGAGCGCGAGCTTCGCGACCTGCCGACAATGCGCTGTTTCCTGCCTTCCGGCATCGCCGCCGCTGCGCAATCGAAGCCGCACAGCGATGGCCGTCGCAGGAGTCGCCTTCAGTCGCCGGACCCAATCCACCGTTCTCAGGGAGAAGAACTATGAACGTGAAATTCCGTTGGCTGCCGGCAGCGGCCGCCGCGGCGCTGCTGGCACTGACCGGCTGCGGCAAGCAGGAAGCGCCCAAGGTCGCCGAGAAAGCCGCGGCCGACGTCAAGGCCGCGGTCAAGGCGGTCGAGTCCGACGCCAAGGAACTCGAAGCGCGCGAGATCGCGATCGAGGCGTACATCTACGCCTATCCGCTGGTCACGATGGAATACACGCGCCGCGTCATGAGCAACACGACAACGCCCGTCGGATCGAAGTCGCCGATGGGCCAGTTCGCGCGCCTGCGCAGCTATCCGGCGGTCGATGACCACTCGGTGACCGCGCCCAACGCCGATACGCTCTACACCACGGCCTGGCTCGACCTCTCGAAGGAGCCCTGGATTCTCAGCATCCCGGACATGAAGGACCGCTACTTCCTGTTCCCGATGCTCGACGGCTGGACCAACGTGTTCCAGGTTCCCGGCAAGCGCACGACCGGCACCAAGGCGCAGAAGTACGCGATTACCGGGCCCGGGTGGACCGGAACGCTGCCGGCCGGCGTCACCGAGTACAAGGCGCCGACCAACATGGTCTGGCTGCTCGGCCGCATCTACTGCACCGGCACGCCGGAGGACTACAAGGCGGTGCATGCGCTGCAGGACCAGATCTCGGTCGTGCCGCTGTCGTCCTACGGCAAGCCGTACACGCCAGCGTCCGCCACGGTTGATCCGTCATTCGACATGAAGACGGCGCCGCGTGACCAGGTCAACGCGCTCGACGGGGCGGCCTACTTCAAGCTGTTCGCCGAACTGATGAAGGCCAATCCGCCGGCGGCCGAGATGCACCGATGGTGGCGAAGCTGGCCAAGATCGGCATCGTGCCGGCCAGGACTTCGACGCCTCCAAGCTCGACCCGGCGGTGGCCAAGGGCATCGCGGCCGCACCGAAGCCCGCGCAGGAGAAGATCAGCGTGTACCTGAAGGAGGCGCTCGTCACGGGCGACGCCAAGGCTGAGAACGGCTGGCTGTTCTTCAAGAACACGGGCATCTACGGCACCGGCTATCGCAACCGCGCGATGATCACCTGGTACGGGCTCGGCGCGAACCGCATCCAGGATGCCGTGTACCCGACCTCCGAGGGGCCGGAACTCATCAAGAAGTACAACGGCGCCAACAAGTACG
The DNA here is from genome assembly GCA_963780715.1 of uncultured beta proteobacterium. Taxonomy (GTDB): domain Bacteria; phylum Pseudomonadota; class Gammaproteobacteria; order Burkholderiales; family Burkholderiaceae_F; genus JALORV01. The sequence goes on along the minus strand of CAWADK010000023.1, from coordinate 2,596 downwards.
TCGCACGCTTCAACAAGGGCGAGCTGCCGCCGGCCAACGCGTTCTGGTCGATCACGATGTACGACAAGGACTACTTCTTCGTGCCGAACCCGATCAACCGCTACAACGTGAGTTCGCGCAACAAGTTCAAGACCAATGCCGACGGCTCGATCGACCTCTACATCCAGAAGGAGTCGCCGGGCAAGGACAAGGAAGCGAACTGGCTGCCGGCGCCGGAAGGCGAGTTCGTGCTGATGATGCGGCTCTACTGGCCCAAGGAAAAGCCGCCGTCGATCCTCGATGGCAGCTGGAAGCCGCCGCACGTCGCGGAAGTGAAGTAACCGCCGGCGAATCGGCCGGGCTGCCCGCGCCGGGCAGTCCGGCCGCCAGCCGGGGCCGGGACGCCACCGAGCCCGCCCCCCGGAGCCGTCCCGGCCGTCCGCCGGTTCTCCGCTCCCCTGTTGTGCACGCGCATCGCCTGACCTAGCGCGTGTTGCGACGCAATGTCCATCGCTACAATCGGATGACACTTCGATTGCACCAACATGGACAAGAAAGCCGCGGTCAGCGGCAACGGCGAAGGCGGAGGGTCGGGCAAAGGCTCGGGCAAGGGTCCCAAGCCGGCCCCGGCCACGCCGACCAACTTCATCCGCAACATCATCGCGGCCGACCTCGCGCGCGGCACCTACGAGCCGCGCCAGTGGAGCGGCAAGCCCGGCGTCTACGACCTGCACGCCAGGGCGCCGGCCGACCCGGCCAAGATCCGCACGCGCTTTCCGCCGGAGCCCAACGGCTACCTGCACATCGGCCACGGCAAGAGCATCTGCCTGAACTTCGGCCTCGCGCGCGACTTCGGCGGGCGCTGCCACATGCGCTTCGACGACACCAACCCGGTCAAGGAAGACCAGGAGTTCGTCGACGGCATCCTCGGCACCGTGCGCTGGCTCGGCTTCGACTGGGAGCACGGCGGCGAAAGCAACCTGTACCACGCGAGCGATTACTTCGAGGACATGTATCGCTTTGCCGAGCACCTGATCGCCACCGGCTATGCGTACGTCGACGAGCAGAGCGCCGACGAAACGCGCGCGGCGCGCGGCACGCTCACCGAGCGCGGCACCGACTCGCCCTTCCGCGACCGGCCGATCGAGGAGTCGCTGCGGCTCTTCCGCGAGATGCGCGCCGGCCAGCACGCCGGAAGGCAGCATGATCCTGCGCGCCAAGATCGACATGGGCTCGCCCAACATCAACATGCGCGACCCGGCGATCTACCGCATCCGCTTTGCCGAGCACCACATGACCGGCGACGCGTGGAAGGTCTACCCGATGTACGCCTACGCGCACCCGATCGAAGACGCGCTGGAGAACATCACGCACTCGATCTGCACGCTCGAGTTCGAGGACCAGCGCCCGTTCTACGACTGGGTGCTGGAGCGCATCGTGCCGCTGCTGCGCAAGCCGCAGTACGAGGCCGCCAAGGCCAAGCTCGACGAGATCCGCGCGGCCGGCGTCGAAGCCAAGCGCGAGTTCGCGCTGCATTGTCGAAACGTGGCCGCGGAAAGACCCGACAAGCTCGGCGCCAGCCGCTACGAGCGCCGCGCCGAAGCGATGTTCGCGAGCTGGAGCAGGAACCCGGACCTCGCCGCGCAGGACGCCGACGAATTCTTCAAGCTGCTCGCCGAGCACACCGAGTGCTTCACGCCGCTGCTGCAGCACGCGATGGATGACTTTGCCACCGGCGGCAAGCCCAACCCCTTCATGCTGCCGCACCAGCACGAGTTCAACCGGCTCAACCTCACCTACGTGGTGATGAGCAAGCGGAAGCTCATCCAGCTCGTGCAGGACGGCCACGTCGACGGCTGGGACGACCCGCGCATGCCCACGCTGGTCGGCCTGCGCCGCCGCGGCTACACGCCGCAGGCGATCCAGGGCTTCATGGACCGCATCGGCGTCAGCAAGAGCACGCAGTGGATCGACTACTCGGTGCTCGAGCAGGCGCTGCGCGACGACCTCGACGCCCGCGCGCCGCGCGCCACCGCGGTGCTCAAGCCGCTGAAGCTCATCCTCGACAACTACCCGGCCGGCCAGCGTGAAGACGTGACGCTGCCGGTGCACCCGCAGCACCCGGAGATGGGCACGCGCACGATCCCGTTCGCGCGCGAGCTGTGGATCGAGGCCGACGACTTCATGGAGAACGCGCCGGCCGACTACTTCCGCCTCGCGCTCGGCAAGGACGGCGCGCCGGGCAACCCGGTGCGCCTGCGCTACGCCTACGTGATCCGCGCCACGAGCGTCGAGAAAGACGCCGCCGGCCACATCACCGCCGTGCACGCCGAATACCTGCCGGAAACCAAGAGCGGCTCACCCGGCCAGAACAGCGTCAAGACCAAGACCGCGATCCACTGGCTGCCGGTGCAAGGCAGCCTCCCCGCCGAAGTGCGCGTGTTCGAGCGCCTGTTCACCGACCCCCACCCCGACGCCGGCGAAGGCAACTTCCTCGACCTGCTGAACCCGAACAGCAAGCAGGTGCTGAAGGCCTACGTCGAACCGTCACTCGCCAACGCGCAGCCGGACGACAAGTTTCAGTTCGAGAGGAACGGGTACTTCGTGGCGGATTTGA
>CAWADK010000022.1:0-82100 GCA_963780715.1 uncultured beta proteobacterium | reverse complement strand
CAACCCCGGCCGCTACGTGGGCGTTGCACCGGGCGAGGCAGTGAGCGACGAGGACTTCAAGGAGCAGCTCGAAGCGTTGAACGAGGAACTGGAATCGCTGAACGCCCAGGCCCGCGAACTCGAAGTGACCATCGCCCGCAATGTGGCACAGATTCTGGAGGCGTGACGATGGTCGCTGCTCGCGCCCAAACAGAGTTTCAAGCTTGAGCAGGATGCCTCAGAGCGCGTCGTTGATAACCGCGGCAAGACACCGCCGCTCAGCGAATCGGGCATACTGAGTTTCTGGAAGTGAATGCCATCACCGAGGGGCGCAAGTCGCCCGCATTTGAGGCTGTCCGCAAATACCGTTCGAAGGAGACATACGCGACTTGGTTTCGGTCAGGGCATCCACGGCGGGGGAGATAACTTTGATTTCAACGGTTGGCGCGATTGGGCGCGTCGCTTTTGTTTCAAGAGGAGCGCGGTTGCATCGCTCAAAACGTCGTGGCTCTGCGGCCAAAGCCAGAAGTCTTGGATGGTGAGTTTCTTTATTACTACCTCTCTTCGACTGATACCCAGAATCGCCCTGCTATCCCTCAACATCGGCGTCGCGCAGCCAAGTTTTGAAAGTTCCGCACTTGCTGTCACTCGCAATCGAGTTTCCGCCGTTGCCGGTGCAACGGCGGATCGCCGGCATCCTGTCGGCCTACGACGAACTCATCGAGAACAGCCAGCGGCGCATCAAGATTCTGGAGTCGATGGCCCGCGCCCTCTACCGCGAGTGGTTCGTCCACTTCCGCTTCCCCGGTCACGAACACCACCCCCGCGTCGCTTCCCCCCTCGGCGAGATTCCGCAGGGGTGGGAGGTGAAGAAGCTGGGCGAAATCGCAGAGGATATGCGGCGCAATGTATCCAAAGGGCAACTTGACGATCCAACGCCCTTCGTCGGTCTCGAACACATTCCGCGCCGATCGCTCGCGCTTGATGCATGGGAAACCACGACAGAACTCGGCTCCAACAAACTGGAGTTCAAGAAAGGCGAAGTTCTGTTCGGCAAAATCCGACCATATTTTCACAAGGTCAGCGTCGCCCCGTTCGATGGCCTCGCGCCGACACTCATCGTCATCCGCTCACGAAAACCGGAACACTACGCCATCGTTGTGGGATGTGTTTCGAGCGATGAGTTTGTCGCACTCGCGACTGCCACTTCAAATGGCTCGAAAATGCCGCGCGCAAATTGGAGTGTGCTGGAAGAACACCCAATTGCCATTCCGGCATTGACAGTTGCACGTCAGTTTTCGGCAGTCATTGAGCCAGCAATCCAGCAAATGCAGGCCCTCATCTTTCAAATCCAAAACCTCCGCCGCACCCGCGACCTGCTGCTGCCGCGCCTACTCTCCGGCCAGATCGACGTTTCCAACCTTAGCGAACCCGTTGCCGCATGAACGCCCAAGACCTCCCTCTCACCCAACTCCTCGATGGCGCCAAGCAGTTCATCGTGCCGATCTTCCAGCGCGACTACTCCTGGGGTACCAAGCACTGTCAGCAACTGTGGAACGACATCCTGCGGGTGGGCGCCGATCCCAGTGCAAAGGCGCATTTTCTGGGTTCCGTCGTCTACATTGCCGCCGAAGACAATCAGGCCGCCATCCCGCGCTGGCTGCTTATCGATGGGCAACAGCGACTGACGACTGTCACGCTGCTGCTGACTGCTTTGCGCGACCGCTTGCAGGCCCAGCCCTCCGACGACGAAGCACTGCCCTCGTCGGAAGAGATCGAAGATCGCTTCCTGCGCAATCGCCACGGCAAGGGCGAGCGCAAGAGCAAGCTCATGCTGCGGCGTGCCGACAACGAGGCATTGACTGCACTGATGTCGGGCCAAGCCCTCGCCGGCGAGTCTGCCGAGGCGGTGCGGGAAAACTACGAGTTCTTCCGTGATTGTCTGGCCAATGCCGATGTGTGTCAGGTCAACGCCGGCATCGCCAAGCTCGTCATCGTCGATGTCAGCCTGACGCGCGGGCATGACGACCCGCAGATGATCTTCGAGAGCCTCAACTCGACCGGTCTCGATCTGACGCAGGCTGACCTGATCCGCAACTTCGTGCTGATGCGCCTTGATGACGAACTGCAAACCCGTCTCTACGAGGACTATTGGCGCCCGATAGAGGTCGCGTTCGGCAACCGGTACCGCAGTGAGTTCGACAAATTCTGCCGGGACTTCCTTGCCCTCAAACTCAAGCCGAGCAAGCAGTTTCGTGCCGATGCCATTTACCACCACTTCCGCGATTACTTCCTCACAGTAACCGCCCACAAGTCGGTGGAGGACGTCCTGAGCGAATTGCGGCGCTATGCGACTTACTACGTGCGCTTCAGCCTCAGCAGGGAATCAGACCCGGTATTTGCCAAAGCCGCGCATCGTTTGCGTAATCTGGTCGAAGTCGCCTCGCCACTTATGTTGCGTCTTTACGACTGCCATGAGCGCACGGGGAGTTTCGACAGCCGCGCTTTCGGGGAAGCCATCGAGTTGCTGGAAAGCTACATCTTCCGGCGTTCGGCCTGCGACATGCAGACCCGTAGCCTGTACCAGATCTTCGCCAGCCTGGCGTACAGAATCCGCGACAATGCGCCGCTCTTGAGCCTCAAGGTGGCCTTGTATCGCGGCGGCAAGAAGCGCCGATTCCCTTCGGACATCGAATTTCGCGATGCGCTGGAAACCCGCGATGTCTACGCGATGCGAACCTGCGCCTATCTGCTCGACCGCCTTGAAAACGACAGCAAGGAAAAGATCGATACCAGCACCTTCACCATCGAGCACGTGCTTCCGCAAAACGAGAACCTGTTGCCCGCGTGGCGTGAGATGCTCGGGGACGACTGGAAGACGGTTCAGGAAACCTGGCTGCATCGCCTGGGTAATCTCACGCTGACCGGATACAACGCCGAATACAGCGATAGTCCGTTCTCCGAGAAAAAGACGATGGACAAGGGCTTCAGCGACAGCCCTCTGCGCCTTAACCGCTTCATTCGCGAGCAACCCCGATGGACGGCCACGGAGATCGAAACCCGAGGCAAGGCGCTGGCAAAGCAGGTGGCGTTTGGCCGGCTGGTGGTCGATATGGATGCCGTCCGTCAGGCGGATCTGGAGGAGCGACGGGCCGCTGCCGCAATACAGCGTTGAAACGGTCGGCTTTGACCCCGAGGGCCGTGTGCTGTTTGATGCAATCCGTCCGCACCTCCTCGCGCTGGGAGAGGAGGTGCTTGAACTGTTCGGCGCCAAGAGCGTGGTCTATCGCGTATACGACCACTTTGTCGAGGTCCTGCCGCGGAGCGAGCGTGTGCTGCTGCTCGTGAACATCGACTTCGATGACACAGACGATCCCTCCGGTCTTGCCCGGGATGCCTCGGACCAGGCGTTTATCGTGAATGCGAGCGAGACGGGCGACGTGCTGTTTTCGATTACGGATGCTGCGCAGATCCCGGCAGCCATGCACATCGTGCGACAGGCCTACGAGCGCATCACCGAGTAAGAAACGTGGTCCACGCCTACTCCGAAGACCAGCTCGTCGAGCAGCCCGCCATCGGGCTGTTCGCGACGCTCGGCTGGCAGACGGTGTCGGCGATGGAGGAGACCTTCGGCCCCGGCGGCACGCTAGGCCGCGAAACCAAGGGCGAGGTCGTGCTGGTCGATCGTCTGCGCGCCACGCTGGTCAGGTTCAACCCGACGCTGCCGCCGGAGGCGATCAAGACCGCCGTCGACGAATTGACCCGCGACCGCTCGGCGATGAGCCCGCAGGCGGCCAACCGCGAGGTCTACCAGCTGCTCAAGGACGGCATCCCGGTCTCCGTACCCGACCCTGACACGGCGGGCAAAAGAACCGAACGCCTACGCGTCGTCGACTGGGAACATCCCCGAGGCAGAACGATTTCCTGCTGGTCAGCCAGTTCAGCGTCGTCGGCAGCCTCTACACCTGCCGGCCCGACCTGGTCGGCTTCGTCAACGGCCTGCCCTGGGTGGTAGTGGAGCTGAAGAAACCCGGCGTACCGGCGCGCGCCGCCTTCGACGAAAACCTCACCCACTACAAGCAGCGAGATCCCGCAGCTCCTCTGGTGCAACGCACTGCTCATCGCGAGCAACGGCACCGACGAGCCGCGTCGGCTCGCTCACCGCCGACTGGGACCGCTTCGTGGAGTGGAAGCGCGTCGAGCGCGAGGACGAGCCGCGCCGCGTGTCGCTGGAAGTGATGCTGCGCGGCACCTGCGACCGCGCCCGGCTGCTGGACCTCGCGGAGAACTTCACGCTCTTTTCTGAGCACAAGGCGGGGCTGGTCAAGATCCTCGGCCAGAACCACCAGTTCCTGGGCGTGAACAACGCTATTGCCTCGATGCTCGAAGCGCGCCAGCTCGGCCACGGGCGAGGCGGCGTCTTCTGGCAGACACAGGGAAGCGGCAAGAGCTTCTCGATGGTCTTCTTCGCACAGAAGGTGCTGCGGCGGCTCGCCGGCAACTGGACCTTCGTGGTGGTCACCGACCGCGTGGAGCTCGATGACCAGATCGCCAAGACCTTCAAGACCGTGGGCGCCGTGTCCGAAACCGAGGGCGATCAATGCCACGCCGCAAGCGGCGCGCACCTGCGCGAGCTGCTGCGCGGCAACCACCGCTACGTCTTCACACTGATCCACAAATTCCAGACGCCGGAAGCGCTGACCGATCGCGCCGACGTGATCGTGCTTACCGATGAAGCCCACCGTAGCCAGTACGACACGCTGGCGCTCAACATGCGGGCCGCAATGCCGAAGGCGACCTTCCTGGCCTTCACCGGCACCCCGCTGATCGCCGGCGAGGAGCGCACCAAGGAAGTCTTCGGCGACTATGTGCGTCTACGACTTCCAGCAGTCGGTGGAGGACGGCGCAACGGTGCCGCTGTTTTACGAGAACCGCACGCCGGAGCTGGAGCTGGTCAATCCCGACCTCAACGACGACCTCTACCGCCTGATCGAGGATGCGGGCCTCGACGACGAGCAGGAGGCGAAGCTCGAGAAGGTACTGGGGCGCCAGTACCACCTGATCACCCGCGACGACCGGTTGGAGACGGTGGCGCAGGACATCGTGCGGCACTTCCTAGGCCGCGGCTTCGTCGGCAAGGCGCTGGTGGTGTCGATCGACAAGGCGACCGCGCTGAGGATGCACGACAAGGTCAACGCCTACTGGGCGGCCCAACGGGTGCAGGAGCTGGGCGAGCTGGCCTACCAGCCGCGCGGCGGCGAAACCACGCCGGAACAGGCGCGGCGTGATGCTCGCATGGCTGAGCTGAAGGCCAGGCTCGACGTGCTGACGACGACCGACATGGCCGTCATCGTCTCGCCGGCGCAAAACGAATCGAGCAGACTGCGCAGACTTGGGCTCGACATCGAGCCCCACCGCCGGCGCTGAACGAGGCGCAGCCCGGCCTCGACGAGAAGTTCAAGGACCCGACGATCCGCTGCGGCTGGTCTTTGTCTGCGCCATGTGGATGACGGGCTTCGACGCGCCGAGCCTGCTCAACGGTCTACCTCGACAAGCCCATGCGCAATCACACGCTTGATGCAGACCATCGCCCGCGCCAATCGCGTCTTCGGCGACAAGGGCACGGCCTGATCGTGGACTACATCGGCGTGTTCCGCAACTTGCAGAAGGCGCTGGCGATCTATGGCGCGGGCAAGGGAGGCGCTAATCCCGTCAAGGACAAAGCACAGCTCGTCGCGGCGCTACGCGAGGCCGTCGAAGCCGCCACGGCGTTCTGCGCGGGCCACGGGGTGGATCTCGTCGCGATCGAGGCGCTACCGCTCGGTGGTCTCGAACGACTGGCTGCAGTGGAGAACGCTATCAACACGCTGATCGCGCCGGAGTCGCGGCGGCGCGACTTCTTCGGCCACGAGCAGCTCGTAGGCACCCTCTACCGCGCCGTCAAGCCCGACCCGGCTGCACTCGAGTTCGCCCAGCGCGTCGGCGGCATCGCGACGCTGGATGCCGCCATCCGGGCCATGCTCAGCCCCAACCCGCCGGACATCTCGACCATCTTGGGGCAGATCACCGGGCTTCTGGACGAGTCCATCACCGGCCTGACGATCCGCGAAGCGGGCCCGCCGGCGATCGATCTCTCCAGGATCAACTTCGAGGCCCTCGCGCAGCGCTTCAAAGACTCGAAGCACAAGAACACCGACCTCGAGGCGCTCAAGGCTGCGATCCGCGCCAAGCTGGACAAGCTGGTACGCCTGAACCGCACACGGGCTGACTTCGCGGAGAAGTTCGAGGCGTTGATCGAGAGCTACAACGCCGGCAGCCGGAACATCGAGCAATTGTTCGAGGAGCTGCTCAAGCTCTCCAACAGCCTGGACAACGAGCAGGAGCGCCACATCCGGGAGAACCTCAGCGAGGAAGAACTAGTCATATTCGACATCCTGGACTCGGCCAGCCCCGGAGCTCAGCAAAGACGAGCGCGCCGAGGTCAAGAAGGTGGCGCGGGAGCTCTTGGAACGGCTTAAGGAGCTGCTTGTGCTCAACTGGCGGCAGAAGGCCGCGGCGCGCTCAGCGTTGAAGCTCGCCATCGAGGACTGACTCGACTCGGGCTTGCCGCGGGCTTACGCGCCAGAGATGTACCGTCAGAAGTGCGCTGCGGTCTTCGAGCACATTTACGAGACCTACCCGGAGAGAAACGTCGGAGTTTTCGCAGGAGCGCCCTAGTTTCAGCGAGGAGGCTCTGAGTCCTTGTGCCATTCGCCTTTTTGAATCGGTCGATCCAGCGCTTCACATTGGCATCCACCCGCACCGTCACTGTCGCCCGAAGAAGAAGACGGCCTGATCTGTGCCGCTGGCGGAACGAGCCGGCGTGCTCCGATGCTGCGACGGCGATGCGGCGCCAGCGACGAGAGAGAACTGTTCCGCGCGATTCGAATGATGCTTCAGTTGACCATTTCGATGGCGCGGATGCGAGCTACGCTTTAAAAGTTGGATCAGCAACCGGAACCCCGATGGCCAGAAGACAGACCTACGTCGGCAAGCCCCGCCTGCTGCACCAGGTGATCGAGCCGCGTGCGCTGCTCGAGGTGGCCACGCTGCCGTGGAACCTGCCGATGCTGGCCCGCGCGCCGCGCGGCGACGGGCACCCGGTGCTGCTGCTGCCCGGCTTCATGGCGGACGAGGGCACGCTGATCGTGCTCAAGCTCTTTCTGCAGAACCGCGGCTACGAGGTGCAGACGTGGGGCTTCGGGCGCAACGTCGGGTTCAGCAGCCGGCACGCCAGCGCGCTCGAGCAGAAGATCCGTTACATGCACTACAAGAGCGGCCGCAAGGTGAGCCTCGTGGGCTGGAGCCTGGGCGGCATGTTCGCCATGTACGGCGCGCACGAGGCGACGGAGTGCGTCCGTTCGGTCATCACCCTCGGCAGTCCGGTGACCTTCGACCGCGGGGGCAGCCAGTCGCCGCCGCTCGTGAAGGCGCTGTATCGCCTGATCTCGCATCCGATGGGGACGACGGCGCATCTGGCGCAATCGCGCGCGAAGTATCTGCTGCGGCCGAAGGCGCTGCCGGTGCCGATCTCCTGCATCTACTCGCTCACGGACGGCGTGGTGCCGCCGCAGGAGGCGACCATCGACGGCAACCCGGCGCTGCACGAGAACATCCGCGTGCCGGGCAGTCACCTCGGGCTGGGGTTCAACCCGCTGGTGCTCTGGATCGTCGCCGACCGCCTGGCGCAGCCCGAGGAGCAGTGGCGGCCGTTCGTGGCGCCCGCGGGGCTGCTCGGGCGGATTTACCGCCTGACGACTTCCCACCGCCGCGCGCCGGCCTAGCCTTCGGCCGGCCCGCCGCCTTGGCCCGCGCGCGCTGGCGCGCCAGCGCGAGGTACTCCTGGAAGGCGTCGCGCAGGCACTGGGCGAAGACCTCCGGGTCCGGCATCTGCTCGCGGCACGAGGTGGGCGAAACGATGATCTTGCCGTCGTAGCTCGTCACCGCGAACACGAGGCCGAGGCCGTCGTTGATCGGCATGATCGCGGAGAAGTACGTCATGCGTGCTCCGGCGAGGTAGAGCGGGTCCGAAGGCCCCGGCACGTTGGTGATCGCGCAGTTGGCGATCGGCGCGCGCCGGCCGGCCCCGAGCAGCGCGCGGCCGAGCAGCTTGCCCGTGATGGCGAGCGTGGCGGCCGGCGCCTGCGTTCCGATGTCGGTGAGCTCGCGTGCGCCGGTCGCGCGCGAGATGAGGCTGGAAGACGCGGTCTGCCCCTTGATGAACGCCAGCCGCTTGCGGGCGTCGGCGATGTCGACGCCGAGCATCACGCGCTCCCACGCCACTTCGGGCCGGCTTTCGGGTCCGGCCTCCGGATCGCGCACATAAACGGGCGTCAGCGTCGACAGATCCTGCTCCGGCAACTCGTCGTTGCCTTCGAGGTATTTGCGCAGTGCGCCCGCGCACACGGCGAGCACGACGTCGTTGATCTTCGCGCCGGGCACGAGCCGGCGGATCTCGCGGAACTCGCTCAACAGGAAGCGCCGCGTCTCGAACACCCGGTAGGGCGACACGGCGGAGTTGAAGCGCGTCACCGGCGGCCCTTCGTGCTTCTGCAGCAGGTCGGCCGCGAACGAGCGGGCGGCGGGCGCCACGCTCGCGAGCACACTCGAAATCGGGCGCACCAGCCGCTTGGGCGAGGTCACCGCATGCATGAGGCCGCGCGTGACGAGTTCGAGCGAGCTCGGCGACGACTCCGGGAACCACGGCTCGGGCGGCTCCTGCGGCGACGGCTGCGCCGTCGTGTCGTGCAGCAGCGTGATGATCGCGGTGCCGCGCCGCACGTCGATCGCCGCGTGGTGCAGCTTGGTCAGCAGCGCGAAGCTGTCTTTCGGCAGGTCGAGCAGGCTGTCGAGGCCCTCGATGACGTACAGCTCCCACAGCGGCCGGTTGAGGTCGAGCGGGCGCGCGTGGATGCGCGAGGTCTGGATGCAGAACTGGCGCCAGTCGCCGGGCCTCGGCAGCGCGACGTTGCGCACGTGATACTCGAGGTCGAAGTTCTCGTCCTCGATCCAGTACGGCTCGTCGAGCCCGAAGGGCACGGTGCGCAGCTTCTGCCGGAACACCGGCGAGCGGTGCAGCCGGCTTTCCACGAGCGCGAGGATGCTCTTGAACGAGAGCCGGCCGCCGGGCACCGTCGACGGGTCGTAGATCGTGATGAGGCTGACGTTCGAATTGGAGTGGGCGCTCTCCGTGGCGAGGAAGAGCGCATCGTTCTTGCTGAGCTGACGCATGGGGCGGTTTCCTGCTGCGGCGTACTTCGCGGTGCTGGGCGGCGATGGCGGCGCGCGAAGTTCCTACTTCTTCAGGCCATCGAGCAGCTTGCGGAAGGGCTTCTCCGCAGCGGTAACGGTCTTCTCCGGCCCGGTGAGCTTGAAGAAGACGTTGCCGCCCGGTCCCTCGACGATGGCGCCGAGCAGGCGATAGCCGGGCTTGGGCGTCGAGGGCCCCATCATCGAGCCGCCCATGTAGGTGCCCTTCACGTCCAGCGTGGTGGCCGGCAGGCCGGCGATCTTGTCCTTCTTCACCTTCGCGTCCTTCGCCGCGGAGGTGCCGTCCGCCTTCTGGAACTGCTCGATCCAGCGCTTGACGTTGGCATCCACCCCGCCGCCACTGCTCGCGCCGAAGAAGAAGACGGCCAGCTCGGCGGGCTCCGCGTCGCCCTTGGCGGCGGGAATGCTGTAGGTGGCCGCGCGCATGGGCCGCTCGCCCTGCGACTTCCACTCCGCGGGCGCGGTCCAGGTCAGGCCGCCTGCCTGCTCGGCGCGGGCGATGCCTGCCAAGGCGAGGCTCAAAACGAAAAGTGCGATGAGGTGTTTCATGGGGCGAGCGTAGCTGAAACAATGAAAAGGCGGCCGCGCGTGAGCACCGGCGCAATCGACGTGGCCACGGGCGTACTGAGTCTGAGCTCTGATGGCGTCGGGCGACTGCAGTAACGACGCGGTAACGAGGACTCGCACCATGAGCGGTCATGTCGCACACTGCGACATCGCACGGTGCGAGCCCTTTCCGGGAGGGCGTTATGAAGAGCCTCATTCGATCCGCGCTTCGCCTGCTCGCCGGGACAGCGCTCACGGCCGCGGTCGGCCTGACCTCCGCGCAGACACCGTCGCAACTGGACTACGAGCGTCAGCAGCGTGAAGCCTGGCGGCAGCAGGAACAGCAGCGCCAGGAGCAGCAGCGGCTGCAGCAGCTGATGAATGACAACGCGCGGCGTCAGCAGGAGGAGTCGAGCCGGATCAATGCGCCCTCGGGGCAGGGAGGCAGTGTTGCCCCCGTGCCACCGGGGCCGTCCGGCGGGGCACCCGCGGCGCGCTCTGACCCAACGGGTGCCCAGGCGGCGTCGGCCGCGCGCGCCATGTGGGAGAAGCGTCCCGCGCTGCCGGCCGACCGCAATCCGCTGCTGGGCAAGTGGACGCGGCCGGCATCGACGCGCGCGAATCCGAATGATCCGTTCGGTGCCATCACTGCCATGGCGAAAGGCGGCCTGTGCGAGGTGCTGTTCGGCGGCGGCGTGTTCGAGTTTCGTCCCGACCGGCTGATGGGCATGGACGAGCGCACGCCTCCGCAGGAACTCGACCGCGTCGAGTATCGCGGCGATGCCAGGCGCGTGGTCGTGCTGCCGAAGACGACATTCAAGCTGATCGAGTTCGACTTCGAAGGCCCCGATCGCATCAACTGGGCGAGCCAGAAATGCGTGCTGGTGCGGGTGGGTGCCGCATCGGGCAGTGCTTCCACGGGTGCGCCGGCAGCGGCCAGCACCGCGGCAGCCGCAGCACCTGTCCAGCGCCGCTGCTGCGGGCGGCGTGCTTGCCATCTCGGTCGGCGCGCTGTCCGCGGACAAGAACAGCGCGGCCGGACGCGAATTCCTTGTTCTGAAGCACGACCCTCAGTTCGCGTTGATCCAGGGCGGCATCAAGTCGACGCCGTACGCCACGGTCCTGCAGAACTGGGTGCGGGCCTGCCTCGCCAAGACCCCGGACTGCGAGAAAGGCGCACGCGCACTGCAGCCTTACATCGTTGGCAGCGTGACGACCGATGCCAGCGGGCACGCCGAGCCCGCGGCCTTGCCGGCCGGGCGCTATTGGATATTGGGTGATGCGAAGGTCGGCGACAAACGACTCATGTGGCATGAGCTCGTCGATCTCAAGGGCGATCGGTCGGTGACGCTCGATCTGAGCAATGCGAAGCCGGTGGAATAGGCGATTGCCGTAGGGTCGCTGCCGCCTGCGTCCTCAACCCCTGCATCCGCGCCGCGAGGTCCACCTCCGGTAGTGCGGTCAGGCGGAGTGCAAACGACTACTCGCGATACCCCGCCTCGCGCTGGTGCCGGACCGTCAGTATCTCGACCGTCGCAACGCCGTTGCGGAGCCGGTACAGGGCGACGTAACCGGTTCGGCCGCTCGAAATCACGAGTTCGCGAATGTCGCCGCGCACGGGGCGGCCGATCAGTGGGTGGTCGCGCAGGATGCGCGTCGCGTCAGCGATGCGCTGCGCGGCGCGGGTTGCGCTCGCGCGATCGTGCTCGTCAATGAAGTCGAACAGGCGGTCGAGGTCGGCCAGCGCGCGAGCGCTGAAGTAGACGGTCGCCAAGTGCTAGCCCCTAGCGACGACGCGCGCGGGCTGCTGTGGTGGCGGTAACGACCTTGCGCACCGCTTGGGCCGGGCCGGCGCCTTGCCGGCTGCGCGGGAGAGCAGATAGGCGGCAACATCCTCCGCCGCGTACAGCGCGCCGCCGGCGTCGATCTCGGCCGCAGAAGCCTCTGCATCCTGAAGGAAAGCCTCGCGCGCCTCGGCCATCGTGGCCTGACGCTCCAGCGCCTCGACCATCCAGGCATGCGCCGTCTTGCCCGCTGCTTCCGCGAGCGGCGCGATGCGCTGCTTGAGGTCGTCCGGCAGCTTGATGGTGGTGGTGGCGGAAGTCATCGTTCAACCAGCGCGGCGCAAAGAGGTGTTACCAAAGTAACACCCACTGAGCCGGACGGTCAACCCTGCGTCCGCGACCCACCCATCCGCGCAAGCCGAACAACGTTTATTCAGGCGCTACTGGCGGACACAGGCCCAGGCCGACCGGCGCTCGAACGTCCGAGCGTCAGCCTTCCAGCGCGCGGTGCAGGACCCACTCGCCCGGCACGCCCTTGAGCGCGTAGACGCCGTGCGGTTCGTAACTGATGCCGGCGCCGGCCGTCAGGTCCTTGACAGTGGCGGACACCAGTACCTGGCTGGGCCCGGCATGCGCCATCACGCGCGCACCGATGTGCACGGCGATGCCGGCCACCTTCTCGCCGTTGGGCTCGATCTCGCCGGTGTGCAGGCCGGCGCGGATCTCGAAGTCGAGCGCCTTCGCCTCGCGCGCCAGCGCCAGCGCGCAGGCGACGGCGCGGGCCGGGCTGTCGAAGGTGGCGAAGATGCCGTCGCCGGCGGTGTCGACCTCGCGCCCGCGATGCGTGGCGAGCTGCGCGCGCACGAGGACGAGGAAGCGCTCCAGCAGCTCGCGCCACGCGCGGTCGCCGAGCCGCGCGGCGAGTTCGGTCGAGCCGACGATGTCGGCGAACAGCACCGTGGCGAGGCGACGCTCGCTCGCGGGCGCACCGGCAGGGTTCTGCGGCCGGCGCGCTGCGCGCTCGCTCCAGCGGCGGTGAAGCTCGTCGACGAATTCGGCCGCGCCGGTGTACACGCGGGTGCGCACACTCACCTGCTGCAGGAAGCCCATCAGCCGGCGGTCGCTGCCGCTGTGGTTGTCGGCCAGCACCTCGCCGACGTCGCGCGGGTCCGACAGCCGTCGCCGCTTGGCCATCCGCAGGAACAGCCGCGCCAGCCAGTTGCTGAAGTTGCCGCCGATCAGCAGCAGGTGGCTGTGCTCGAGTTCGTGGAACAGCCGCTCGGGCGCCAGGTGCTCGCTCTGCAGGCCGCAGATGAATTCGAGCAGGTCTTCGTCGGAGATCACGTAGCCCGGCGAGGCCGAGACGCGCCCGAGCAGGTGGTAGACGACCGGCCGCTTCAGATGCTCGCGCTCGGTGGATAGATCAGCGACGCGATTGGGCGCGTAGGCCAGCACCTCGGTCGACGGTTCTCCGCCGAAGCGCTCGGCATTGAGTGCCTGCTCGAGCAGCGGGTCAAAGGTCGTGCTGACGAAGAGATCGAAATCCGTGATCTGCGCCAGCTGCGACAGCGCGCGCGGCGGTGTGAAGTTGGCATCGCGCAGCACGCTGCGCAGCCGCGTGTACGCCTCCTCGCGCCGTCCGCGCGCGGAAAGAAACCAGCAGACGACGTCGTTCAGCGTGTAGGGCGCGGGCAGTTGCGCGGTATCGACGCCGAGCTTGGCGGCGAGCTTTTCCGCCAGCCAGTCGTACAGCAGGCGCGGCCCGGTCTCGGTGTCGACCTTCAGCAGTTCCGGCCCGACGATCGGGATCACCCGCCGGTCCTCGATGAAGTCGAGCAGATCGCCCCAGGCGTCGTCATCGAGGACGGCGCCCGGATGAGGAGCGACCAGGGCCTGGGTCATGTCAGATTCCGAAGTCGACAGGGTGGGCAGCGGCGCATCGCGGCTGAGTGTCGTTCAAGTCCGTGGGGCGGTCAATGAAAGTTCTTGCCGCGCGGCGGCCGCCGAGGTGATTGGCACCAAAGTGTGCAGTGCGCCATGGCGGAAGCTGCCTTCTCCATGCAAAGATGCGCTCCCATGAGCGAAACCCCTGTCGATCCGCAGCAGCCCTGGCCGGGCCTGGCCTCGTTCACCGAAGAGACGCGCAGCTTCTTCTACGGCCGCGACGAGGAGATCACCGAACTTGCCCGCCGCGTGCAGCGCAAGCTGCTGACGATCCTGTTCGGCCAGTCCGGGCTCGGCAAGACTTCGATCCTCAACGCCGGCATCGTCCCGCGCCTGCGGCAGGAGGGCTACTGCCCGGTCTACGTGCGCATCGACTACGCGGCCTCGGCCGAGCCCTCGGAACAGATCAAGCAGGCGATCCTGCGCGCGACCGAGTCGGTGGGCCGCTGGACCCGGCCGGGGACGGCGGTCGAAGGCGAATCGCTGTGGGAGTTCCTGCATCACCGCGACGACCAGTTGCTGGACGACGCCGGCAGGGTGGTCACGCCGCTGGTGATCTTCGACCAGTTCGAAGAGATCTTCACCCTGGCGCAGGGTGACGACGCCGGCCGCCAGCGCGCGGCGCGCTTCGTCGAGGATCTCGCCGACCTGGTGGAGAACCGCCTGCCGAAGGCGCTCGAGGCGAGGCTCGACGACGACGAGTCGATCGTCGAGCGCTTCGACTTCACGCGCGGCGACTACCGCATCCTGATCGCGCTGCGCGAGGACTACCTCGCGCACCTCGAGGCCTTCAAGGGCCAGATGCCCTCGATCACGCAGAACCGCATGCGCCTGGCGCGCATGACTGGCACCCAGGCGCTGGACGCGGTGCGCAAGCCGGGCGGCGCGCTGGTCAACGAAGAGGTGGCCGAGGCGATCGTGCGCTTCATCGCCGGCGGCGCGGAACTGCGCAACGCCGAGGTCGAGCCGTCGCTGCTGTCGCTGATCTGCCGCGAGCTGAACAACACGCGGATTGCGCAGGGCCGGCGCGAGATCTCGGTCGACCTGCTGGCCGGCTCGCGCGAGACGATTCTCTCCGAGTTCTACGAACGCGCGCTCGCCGACCAGCCGCCCGGCGTGCGCAAGTTCATCGAAGACGAGATGCTGACCGAGTCGGGCTTCCGCGAGAGCCTGGCCGAAGAGCGCGTGCTGCAAGGCCTTCGCCGCCGCCGGCGCCGCGCCCGACGCGCTCGCCACGCTGGTCAACCGGCGCCTGCTGCGCATCGAGGAGCGGCTCGACCTGCGCCGCGCGGAACTCACGCACGACGTGCTGTGCGGCGTGGTCTCCGCCAGCCGCGACCTGCGTCACGAGCGCGAAGCGCTCGAAGTGGCCGAGCAGCAGCTGGCGGCACAGAAGTCGCGCGAACTGGCCACGCGCAAGGCACTGACTCGCGCGCGGCAGATCGCGGTCGGCTGCGCGGTGCTGGCCGTCGTGGCCCTCGGGCGGCGCCGTGTTCGGCTACCTCGGCATGAAGCGCGCTCAGCAGGCCGAGGCCCGGGCCGAGGAAACCCGCGCCATGGCCGAGCAGGCACGCGGCGAGTCCGAGAAGCTCGTCACCTACCTGCTCGACGACTTCTATCTCGAGCTGGCACCGGTCGGCCGGCTCGACATCGTCGGCGACCTCGCCAAGCGCGGGATCGCCTACTACGACGCCCTACCGGCCGCGCTGCGCACGCCGCAGACGGAACGCAATCGCGCGCTCGCCCTCGTGCGCTACGGCGCAGTACTGCGCACGCAGGGCAAGAACGCCGAGGGAAGCAAGGTCATCGACGAAGCCGTCGGCGTGCTGGAGAAGCTGCGGGCGGAGGGCGATGCATCGGAAGCCACGGCGATCGGGCTCGCGCTCGGATACTCGGTCCAGGCGCGGCTCGCGTCGAGCCTCGATCGCGAAGGCGTGGCGCTGCCGCTGTCCGAGCGCGCGGTCGAGGTCATCAAGCCGCTCGCCACCGCGCCGGACGCGTCGGTGGCGGCGCGGCGCGCCTACGGCGAGGCGCTCAACATGAACGGCTTCCTCAGGATGTCGAACAACAAGAACGAATCCGCGATCGTTGCGCTCGACGAGGCGCGCCGCGTCCAGCGCAGCATCGACAACCTGCAGATGAACGACCTGACGTCGGCCGCGGCCTATGCCGAAGCAACGGCGTGGCAGGTGCAGACCTATGCCGCCATGGACCGCGGCACCGACTTGAAGCGCGCCGCCAAGGAGGCGGTGGCCGTGGCCGCACAGGTAGTGGAGAAGCGCCCGGGACATATGCAGGCCCTGCGCGCGCAGGCGCTGACGACATCGCCGCTGGCCAACCACCTGTACAACGAGATGAACCTCGCCGAGGCGCTGCGGACGGCCAAGGAGACTTCGAAGGCGTGGCGCGAGTTCACAAGGCTGGACCCGGGCAACGTGATCTCCTGGAGCAATCTCGGTGTCGCCTACCGGATCCAGAATTTCATCGAACAAGACATGGGCCGGCCGGCCGATGCTGCAGCCACTCTTAAGCTCATACTCGCGAACGAGCGGCTCGCCCCGGCGAGCATCATGACGTATGACACCGTCATGTTCCACGCCGGTACTCTCGCGATGATCGAGGCCGACCGCGGCAATGCTGTGGGCATGAGCGAGGCGCTGGCCGTCAACGACCGGGCTGCGAAGTGGCTCGTCGAGCACGCTCCGGCCGGCTCGTTCCTGCGGGAATCGCGCGCGCTGATGCCGGAGTTCTACCGGAAGATGGCGCATGCGGCCCTGGGCGAGCACCAGAACACGATCGAGGCCTTACGCGATCTGCTGCCTAAGCTGAAGCAGCTGAAGCCGACGGATGTGAGACAACGTGAATTTGCGGACTTCACGATCCGCTTCGCACAGTTTGCGATCGCCGATGCCGCCTACGCGCTCAAGGACTATGCGACCGCCGAACGCGCGATGGCAACGGTGCTGGAACTGCGGGCGAAGGACCCACCCCAGACGATCGGAGACCAGCGCAATCTGGCGGCCGAGCGCACCTTCATGGCACTGGTCCTGGCGCGCCTCGGGCGCACCGAGGAGGCGCAGAAGATCGTCGCCTCGACCCTCAAGTACGAGCGCGAGCTGGCGGCCCGCAATGTCGATTCAGCCGGGCAGCGCTTCGAGCTCGCCCAGGCGCTTTATGTCGCCGCCGTTGCAGGTTACGGCAATGCGAACGCCCAGCTCGCCGAGGCCGCCGCAATCATGCAGAAGTTTCCCGCCGAGATGCAGAAGTTGCGCAGCGTGACCGTGTGGCAGCAGCGCATCGCCGAGGAACAGGCGCGGCGCCGCGCATAGCGCGGGCAGGCGGTCAGCGTCTAACGATCGAACACACGCGGCCTCGCGGCCCGGACGCGCCAGCCGCAAGTCGCCACCGCCCAACCGTCGTTCGTCGCAGTGCCGTTGCCGGTCGCGGCACACGGCCCTACGGTACGTCTTCTTCGGTTGCTCGGGAGTCCGTCGATGAAATCCACCTGGCACGCTCTGTTTGGCAGCGCGATCGTGGCCCTTTGCCTGCTGGTTGCGTCTCCGACACAGGCCAACCCGCGTCCGCTCGTCGACCCCGCCTGGCTGCAGCAGGCGCTCGCCGCAGGCGATGTGCTGGTGCTCGATGCCCAGCCGGGCAAGCTGTACGCGGCGGGGCACATTCCTGGCGCGGTGCATGTCGATGTCTTTGCCTGGGGCATGGACTCTGACGATGCACAGGCAATGCAGCGGCACATCCGGTCGTGGGGCGTGTCGCCGGACCGCACGGTGGTGATTGCGGACCAGGGCGCGAGCTACTTTGCGGCGCGCACCTACTACGAACTGCTGTACCGCGGCCACCCGCCCGAGCGGCTGCACGTGCTCGACGGCGGCATGGCGAAGTGGCGGGCCGTCGGCGGTGCGGTCACGCAGGACAAGACGCCGCCGCCACCCGCCGGCAGCTTCACGCCGCGCATCCGCCCCGAAGTGCGGGCCGATCTGCCGGAGGTGCTGGTCGCCACCGGCGACGCGCGGCGCAACGCGGTGGTCGATGCGCTCAGTCCCGAGATGTACTTCGGGGCGATGAAGTTCTTCGACCGCGCCGGCCATCTGCCGCACGCGGTGTCCTGGCCGAGCGAGGAGTTCTTCAATGCCGACAAGACGTTCAAGTCGGCCGATGAGATCCGGGCCATGGCCGCAAACCTCGGCCTGCGCCCCGAACAGCAGGTCGTCACCTACTGCGGCGGCGGCATCGCTGCCGCCGTGCCGTTTTTCGCGCTGCGCCAGATTGCCGGTTACCCGCAGGTCAAGCTCTACGTCGGCTCGCAGCTCGAGTGGGTGCGCGACTCGCGCGAGCTGCCGCTGTGGACCTACGGCGCGCCACACCTGGCGCGCAGCGCGCCGTGGCTCGCAGGCTGGACCAACCCGATGCTGCGCGCGTTCGGCGTCACCCAAATCAACATCGTCGACGTGCGCAGCCGCGAGGCGTTCGCCGCCGGCCACATTCCCGCCGCGCGCAACGTGCCGGCGCCGGCGTTCACCACAGCGCTGAAGCAGCCTGGCGCAATGCGCCCGCGCCTGGAGGCCGAGGGACTGCGGGCGGACTATGAGACGGTGATAGTGTCGGAGCGCGGGCTCGACAAGTCTTCCGCACTCGCATTCCTCGCGCTGCAGTCGCTCGATGTGCCGCGCGTGTCGGTGCTGATGACCGGCACCGACGAATGGGCGCTGCGCGGACTGCCGTGGTCGAAGAGCGCAGACGGGACCGCGCCCGCCAAGCCAACGCGCATCCTCGAGGGCAGCCGTGCCGTGACAACGACGCTCTCGGAAACGCCCGGCAAGGCGCCTCGCGTGTACATTGCCTCCGGCGCCGCGCTGCCGGCCGAAGCTGCCGCCCGGCAAGGTGATCCACCTGCCGGCGACGCAGCTGGTCAACGACGACGGCAGCGTGAAGCCGGCAGCCGACCTGTGGGCGGCGATCTCGAAGGCGGGCGTGCCGCGCCATGCGCAACTGGTGTTCGTGGCCGACGATGTCGGCGAAGCGGCGATGAACTACTACGTATTCCAGCTGATGGGCTACCCGAACCTGCGCGTGCTGCTGCGGTGATGAGTACGTCGCCCGCGCCTCTGCAGATGAAACTCCCGTCACACGAGGTGGCGCCCGCGGGTCTGAGGACCGTGCTCGGCCTGCGGCGCATTGCGGTCATGCTGATGGTCGCCGTGCCGACTGCGCTGCTGATCAGCATCGACTCCGAAACGCGTTTCGCAACGTGGCTCGCGCGCAGCGTCATCGTCGGCACCGGCGCCCTCCTCGCTTTCGGAATCGCCGAGTCCTGGCCTCGACGGCTGCCGCGCTGGATGGGGCGCTGGGTGTTCCAGCTCCTCGCGATGGCGGTGGCGATTCCCATCTCGGCCTACGCCGCGTACTGGATCACCGTGGGCGGATCGCCCGAGTTCATGGCCAACCCGAAGCGCTTCGTCGGCTTTGGTCAGTTGACGATCGCGGGCATCTTCTTCGGCGCGTGGATCGCGCTCGGGGCGATGATCCGGCAGCGCGACGCCCGCGCGCATGCGCAGACGCTCGCATTCGAGCGCGAACGCCGCGAACTCGAGCGCCAGGCGATCGAGGCGCGCACGCAGCTGCTGCGCTCGCAGATCCAGCCGCACTTTCTGTTCAACACGCTGGCGAACATCCAGGCACTGGTCGAGGCCGGCTCTCCACACGCGCCGCAGGTGCTCGCGAGCCTGATCGCGTACCTGAAGGCGGCGGTGCCGCAGCTCGACGAGACCATCAGCACGCTCGGGCGCGAGGTCGAGCTGGCGCGCGCGTACCTGGAGCTGATGCGGATGCGCATGCCCGACCGCCTGCGCTTCGCGCTAGACGTCGATCCGTCGGTGCTGCCTTACCGCTGCCCGCCGACCACGCTGCTGACGCTGGTGGAAAACGCGGTGCGCCACGGCATCGATCCGGCGGAAGACGGTGGCGACATCGACATCGCGGTCAAGCGTGAAGGCCGCGACGTGCTGATCCGCGTCGAGGACAGCGGCGTCGGACCGGGTGTTTCGGATCTCCGGCGCCGGCACCGGCCTCAAGGCCCTGCGTGAACGTCTCGCACTCGCCTTCGGCGAAGCGGCGGCGCTGCGCCTCTTCGAGCGCGAGCCGCACGGGTTCCGGGCGGAAGTGCAGTTTCCGGCCGAGGCACGGTGATATGACACCCCCACGCTCGCTCGCGCTCGCTGCCCCCCCGCGGGGGCCATCAGTGGCTTCGGGCGGCCGGGCGCCACTGACATGAAGCCGCCCACCGCACTGATCGCCGACGACGAGCCGATGCTGCGCGAAGCGCTTGCGCGCCTGCTGACCGAGCTGTGGCCGGAACTGCGCGTCGTCGCGCAGGCACGCAACGGCCGCGAGGCGATCGCGATGTTCGAGGAGCATCGACCCGACGTCTGCTTCCTCGACGTTCAGATGCCGGGTCTCTCAGGCGTCGAGGCCGCGCGCGCGATCGGCAACCGGGCTCACCTCGTGTTCGTCACCGCCTTCGAGCAGTACGCGGTCGAGGCGTTCGCGCGCGGCGCGCTCGACTACCTCGTCAAGCCGGTGGAGCGCGACCGCCTGCGGGAGACCGTCGAGCGCCTCAAGGAGCGGCTGCGTACCGTGCAGCCGCCGCCGGCTGCGACCGACGATCTGGTCCGCGAACTCGCCGCCCGCCTTGCGCAAACCCCGCGCGACACACGGCTGCGCTGGCTACGCGCCGGTAGCGGCCAGGCGACGCGGCTGATCCCGGTGGAGGAGATCGATTTCCTGAAGGCGGACGAGAAGTACACGCTGGTGGGCTGGCGCGGCGACGGCTCGCGTCCCGGCGAAGCACTGGTGCGCACGCCGCTGAAGGAACTCTCCGCCCAGCTGGACCCGGAGCAGTTCGTGCAGGTGCACCGTTCGGTCATCGTGAATCTCGGCTCGGTGAGCCACGTCACGCGCGGCCTCAACGAAACCGCGACCATCCATCTGAAGGGCCGGCCCGAAACTCTGCCCGTGAGCCGCGCCTACGCGCACCTGTTCCGGCAGATGTAGGCGCACGCAGGCGACGGGAACTCCGCTGGCCCCTTCGGCCTGCGACGAGACACGGCGGCTCTACTTCGCGACCGTCCGGCTCAAATCGGGAAGTCGACGCTACCCAGTCGATCGGCTGCAGACGGGCGAGGCTTAAATGGGTCGCGCGGTATGCATGCGATACCCGTCGCGTGTTCCTTCACCAGCAGGTGCTTGTACGTGAGCCGTGCGTGGAACGAAGCTTCGCCGAGCGCGACCAGATCGATCCCACCATCGCGCGCGGAGAGTGTCGCGTATTGAACGTCTGCAAGGATCTCGAGCGCCAGTTCCAACGGCGGCAGCGCGCTCTCCGTCACGTGGGTGTCGAGCACAACGTGTGATGTCGACGTGATGTTGTGCCAATCGACATTGATGAGCATCGACGTCCCCCGTGTCAGCGCACTCAGCTGGACCGCTCTGTGCACTGCGGGAGCCTGTGCCCACCCTTGTGCGAGCACGTCGACGATGTCGACTGCGAGCGCCCGGTTCAGCTCACTTGCGGCGCGTTCAGCCGCGGCCCCGCGTAGTCGCTCGAAGACTTGCGCAACGGCAGATTCGTCCTTGCTCTGCTCGAACAGCGCCCTCTCGACGTCGTCGCCGGTGACCTCGATCGGCACATGCAGCCTGGCTTCGTTATGCATCGTGGTCGATGGAGTCTTCGATTGAGACTTCATCGGCCCCCTTAAAAGGGGCCAACACGATCGTTGTTTCGCCTGGAACGAATCGCGCGGTGAATCGGGTCGCAGAAATCGCGCCCGGCTGCGAGTCGACGCCGGCGTCGGATTCGGTCGGCTGCTCATCGACCGGCTGGAGATCGACCCGCTGCTGATCGACCGGCTCTTGATTGACAATCTGCTGCTCCAGCGGCTGCTGCCCCACCGACTGCAGACTTTGAGCAAATGCCGACGGCGGGGCAACTTCGCCAACCGCCCGCTGGCGGCGTAGTAACCGTGCGCGCATCAAGAGCGCGCCAGACAAAAGTCCGAGCAACATGCCAGCGCCAAAGATGAGCGCAGCGTTGGCCGAAAGCGCGGTCGGACTCTGACCGCCTGCTTCGGACGGAACGGCTGGCACTTGAGGCAGCATCGGGCCAGCCGTCGATCCAGGCGCAGGGTATGTTGCAGGCGCGGTCGTCGACGGAGCAGCCTCCGCGGTGACCGGTGCCGTGACCGGCGCGGTGGCAACTGGATCCGCTCTCGCAGCGGTGGCGAGCGATCCGTCCGATACCCGCAGGATGACCGTGCTCCCCTGGCGTCCGAGCGTAGCGGGCGCGGGCTCCTGAGCTAGGACCTCACCGGCAGGGGCGGCGCTGGCCGTTTCGATTCGTTCGACTTTGAAGTTGGCCAGCGCGCGGGCAGCGTCCGCATCGCTGCGGCCAATCACGTCCGGTACGGAGAACTCCTGGTGCGCGGAGGTCGGGCGATCGGATGCCTTGGGTTTGGCTTGCGTCGACGCCCTGGGTCGAGACGCAGGCTTGACGTCTCGGCAAGCGCCGCGTTGCCGAACGTAATCGCGCGCCTCGGGCGAAACCGACGAGCATGGCAAGGGCTGCGCTGTGACCGCGGTCGCGGCGAGCAGAAACGCCGCACCCAGCAGCCACGAACCCCTACCTCGCATCAAGGCTCTCCTTCGGTTCCGTGCAGGGCACGTTGCAGGACTGGCGAGTTCACACTCGGTCTTAATCCTGCTCGCAGCCAACGGGTCAACCTTTCTAACCCGATGGTCACGATCCCGCCTTGAATGATGAGGCCAAGATTCAGGTACCGCCATTACTTAAGCACGTAACCCTGGACGATCGGACTCCACTCGGTGATCTGAAGTCAGCGCCAAGACGGCCACCCAGGAGCGATCCAGGGGTATTGCCGTTGTTCGGGCCACCCAGGGTCGCCCTGAAAGCATCGACCGTGGTTTGGATCGAGGATGGATCGCCGTCGCCACCTGTTCCCTCAAGAACGCGTCTGCTGCGCCGCGCTTTGAAGAACAAAGCTCTCGGGCGCAGCTTCATGGCCGGCCCGAATTCGCCACCTGCCTCTGTCCGTTGACGTCGATCGGGCTGAACCGTGATCGACGAAGCGTCGGCCTTTGTCAATCTGGCGAAGCGATTTCCTCACAACCATGCCGATGACGCCAGCCAGGCGCAAGACTGTCGGCTGCTACAGCGTGCGCAAGAAGGCGACCAGGTCTGACGACTCGTCCGGGGTGAGGCCGATGTCGAAGCGCGTGTTATAGAACTCGACGGCTGCCGCGAGGTCCCTGGCCATGCCGTTGTGAAAGTACGGTGCGCGGCTCGCCAGTCCCCGCAGGACGGGGCCCTTGAATCGCGCAATGTCCTTCCATCGACCTGTCACCAGCGCACGCCCGGGGTCGGTGGTCTGCACCATCTCGCCACTGGTCGTGTTGCGCAGCGTGTAGAGCGGCATGTCCGGCGTCCGCCGGGCAGCATCGGCGACGCCGATGTCGAGCGGCAGTGGAACCGAGTGATTTCCCACGTTGGGCGCGTTGTGGCACGTCGTGCACGTGCCTGGAATCGTCGGCAGATTGAGATCGTCATTGAGGCCGCTGACACCTCGAATCAGTATCGGCTTGGTGTTGAAGATGGCTTGCCCACGAGCCACCGCACGGCGCTTCTCGGCGACGCGTTCGCGCAGCTGCGCATCGGTGATGCCCGGATCGGGCTGCACATCCGCCCAGGCATCGAAGAGGCTCATGCCAGTGGCCGTGAATGGAGCCTGCGTACGGTAGTCGCCCTCCAGCGTGTCATTGATGCCGAAGTAGTACATCTGGTTCGAAAGCGCTACCGGGCCGCCCCGTACGGCGTAGGTCAGGTCCCCGACATCACGATCGAATACCTGCGCCGTGAAAAGCCCCATCTGGAACTCGACGATCACGCTGCGCTGCGCGGGCGTGAGGGACGACTGCGACTCGGCGTGGGTCACGGTCGCATTGTTCGACTGGCTGTCTAGGCTGAAGTGAAGCGAGGCAAAGCAGTTCGTCGTTTTCAACACGCAGTCCTGCGAGGTCGCGTCCTTGAACGTCTCGCGCCCGTCCCACATCACCGTGCTCAGGAAGGCGATGTTGGCGGTTGGCAGCGGCCGGCGAAACAGGGACAGCTCCTTGGCGCTCGCAAAGCCGTAGGGGTCGTCGACCGCCACGAGTTCGAACTCCGCGCCGTCGGGAATCGGCATGCCGACGCGGATCAGTCCCTTGCTGAGCAGCATGCTGTAAGCGCCGCGGCGGGCGTCCACCGAGGAGACGTCCGCGAGTGGCGAGTTGGCGCCGTCGACGAGGCGAAAGATCGGATCCAGGCCCTGGGTCCTTTCGAAGCGCGCCTGCACCCCAGCAGGAGTGATGGTCCAGCCTTCGGCCTGGATGTGGCAGCTCGAGCAACTGCGTCCATTCGCGCCGAGGCTCTGGAAGAACGGGCCCTGGCGGTCGATGACACCGGCCTTGCTGAAGGTGGCGGCAAAGCCGCTGTCATTGGCGCTTGGAACGAGATTGGGGAGCGCGGGCTCATTGCCGGTTGGCGCGGAAGCGGCATCGGCGAACGTCGCAGCGGCGGCTTCCAGGGCGGGGTCGGACAGTGTCGCGGGGGCTGGCGGGACGGGTGCCGGCTCATCCTGCGAGGAGCCGCCGCATCCGCTGAGGACGAAGATGACGCTCACGATGGCGATTGCGTTGCGCATTTGTGCACCCCCAGAGACTGGTGACCGGCACGTTATGACGGGCCGTTGCCTGAGCGCAGCCGAATTGCCGGTGGACTTGCTATGGAAAATTCACTCGCCACGCCAGAGCGCGACGCTCGGCGCTCCAGCGCGCGGCGTCCTTCACCCAGAAGGGCGGCGCCGGGGTCTGCTCTGGGCGGCCGGTCGCCTAGCCGGCTCGCGTCCAGTCGCGCCGAGCCGCTGTGCAATCATTCGGCGATTGAGGCTGACCCTTCCCTTCTCCGCAAACATTGCACGATGAAGATTCAGTTCGTCTCCGACGTCGCCTGCCCCTGGTGCGCGATCGGCCTGAACTCCCTCGAGATCGCGCTCGCCCGCATCGGCGACGACGTCAAGGCGGACCTCAGTTTCGAGCCGTTCGAGCTGAATCCGGACATGCCGCCCGAAGGCGAGGAAGCCACGGCGCACCTGGCGCGCAAGTACGGCCGGTCGCCCGCAGAGCTGGCCGCCGCGCGGGAAATGATCCGCGAGCGCGGCGCCGAGGTGGGATTCACGTTCGGCACGCGCGAACGCATCTGGAACACTTTCGACGCGCACCGGATGCTGCACTGGGCGGGCACGCAGGGCCGCCAGCGCGAGCTCAAGCACGCGCTGCTCGCGGCGTACCACACGCGCGGTGAAAACCCCGGCGCGCCCGACGTACTGGCTCGACTGGCCGGCGAGGTGGGACTCGACGCCGAGCGCGCACGCCAGATCCTGGCCAGCGACGAATACAGCCAGGAGGTGCGCCAGCGCATGCACCACTGGCAGCAGCTCGGGATCAACTCCGTGCCGTCCGTGATCGTCGATGAGCGCTACCTGATCCAGGGCGGTCAGCCGCCCGCGGCGTTCGAGCAGGCGTTGCGTCAGATTGCGTCCGAGAGCGGCACGGCGAGTCGAGAGACGACGTCCTAGGCTTCCGCGGTACTCGTACCCAGCGCAGCGTCGGCACCGGCGCGCCTGCACCACCGCTCCCACGCCAACTTGCGATGCGACGCGATCTCTGGCGCCGCCAGCGCGACGAGAAACTGCTCGATGCGCGCATTGAACTCGGCCTCATGGGTCATCGGGCCCATGTGGCCGGCGCCGGCGAGCTGTTCGTGCAATGCGCGTGGCAGCGCATTGCGCGCGAGTGCGCCGAGGCGGCGTGTGGAAGCAGCGGTCGCCGTACCGGTCAGGTAAAGCAGAGACCGGCCCGCCAGCGCCCGGATGCGCACGAAGTCTTCGCGATACAGCGCCCCGAAGTGCGGCTGCACTGCCCGCATCCGCGCGGCGATCGCGTCCTGCCGTGACGGGAGCAGTTGCTCCCACGCGCCAGAGCCTGACCAGTAATTGACGAACACTGCCGCGGCGGCATGAACCTCGCCTCGCTGCACGTGACGTTCCACCGCATCCGACACCGCGAGAACTTCCTGGAGGGCGCTGGCGCTCGGGTCGTCTGCGAGCAACCACGGGAACAGGACCGGCTCGTAGACGACGAGCCCGCGCACCGACTGCGGGTGCAGCTCCGCGACCTTCAGTGCGACGGCACCGCCGTAGGAGTGGCCGACAAGATGAACGCATCCGGCCGCGCGCAGGATCGGCTCGACGAGTCTCACTTCGTCGGCCAGCGTCAACGGCCGACGGCCGATCCACGCCGGCTGCGCGCCATGCCCGTGGAAGTCCACGGTGTGAACATCGAACCGGCCGCCGAGGCGCTCGACCAGCGCGTTCCACTGGCGCGACGAGCTTGCACTCGAATGCAGCAGCACCACGGTCTGGCGTCCGCTCGCCTCGCCTGCGCGGAAATCGAAGGGCTTCATGTCTTCCTCTTCTGTCTGTGCCAACGCAGATGCGCTGACGGTGTGCCGTGCAAGACGATCGGACTAGGCCAGGTGCCGAGGCGCCTGGGCACTTCGACGCAGCGGGCACAGGGGCCGATCGCCGGGCGCTTGACGCTCCCGGCGTCGTGCAACGTCGCTGCCTGCGTATCTGTGCTCTTCCTGCCCTAGGGCAGAAAGCGCGTTTCGCAGTCGGGCTGGTGGGCCCATGGTCTGCAGGCGCGCGGGGAAAGCGGGTCGTCCGCCTTCACGTGCGCGGCCGGAACCGCGCACGGGGACGGACGATCCTGAGGTGCAATGGGAGCGGACGAACGCGCAGGGCGCGCATCGAGCGCAGCCGTGGCCAGCAGCACCGCGGTCAGCGCCAGCAGCGCAGGATGAAAGTAGTCGGTGTGTCGCATGGCAGCGCCCCTGCAGGTCCGGTGTCGGTGGTTCAGTAGGCGTTGCGGGCAACGCTCTCGCCGGGCTGCAGCACGCGACGCGCGGTCAGCTCACCGATGTTCGTGCCCAGCGCGATCCCGGCGTCGGTCGAGAAGCGGTAATGGATGCCCGCGTAGATGCGCGACTCCGACACTTCGCGCACGAAGTCGTCGATGCTGGTCCAGCGCCGCGTGGCGCCCTTCGCGGTCGGGCTGGCGGTCGCGAGCACCGGCACGGCACCTGCGCCGATCTCGGCCTTCAGCACCGCACCAACCGCGCCCGCCAGCGTGGCGTGCGCGCTGGGGTACTCGGGGTGCATCGGCTCGGGGATCAGCGGCGACCAGCTCGCGTCGCGCGCGGTCTCGTCATTGCCGTCGACGTCGCCGTTGCGGATCGCGGTGGCGGGGCGCCAGAAGTTGTAGTGGTACTTGCTGTCGAAGACCCCGACCATGCCGTCGTCCAGCGCCTGAGCCGCCGCGGCGAAGAGCCGCGCGTTGCGCATCACATCGCGACCGGGCTGTGCAGCAACCGAGCGCACGACGCCGAAGTAGATCGGCGGCAGCGAGTATTCCCAGAAGCGGGCGATCTCGGTCTGCTCGGCGCTGCGCTGTGTGCTGGACTTTGCGCCGAAGCTCTTCACCTCGTTGTAGTCGCGCGCCCAGGTCGGGCTGGTCAGCGCGGGTGGCGGGGCTGCGCGAAACTGCGCCGGGCCGGTCATCTGCCACGTCTTGCGCAACGACCACGTCGGCGCCGCGGGCGTTGCGGTCGGCACGTAGGCGCCGGCCGTCGTGTGGGGCCGATACGTTTCCGCGGCGATGGAGTCGCTGGCGCGCTGTGCGAGCGTCGTGCCCGCAGCGCGCTCGCCGATGACGATGCCGGCGGCCTTGGCCGGCCCCTCGGGAATGGAGGTCAGCGCAGCCAGGTAGGCGGCCTCGATCGCGGCCTGCTGCGCCGGCAGCAGCTTGGCGAGCGTGAGCACGGTGGGCGGCCGCGACCGCGGCCTCCGCAGACGCGCCGCCGCGGCTTGCCTGCACGGCCTCGTAGGCGGCGGTCTGCACCAGGGCCATCACGCGGATGGCGGGCGGTGTGCCGAGCTTCGATTCGACGATGAACTCGCCGGTCTTGATGTTCCAGTCGGTGATGACGTCGGCGCTCGCGTTGAGGGCGGAGCCGGCGAGCAGCGCTGCAATCAGTGTGCGGCGCGCGGGGGTGCGAAGTTGCTGTGACATGGCAATTCCTGTGAGTGGGTGTGTAGTTGAGGAAATTTCCTGCGCTAGCGCGCAGTGAAGAGGTGGTAGTCGGCCGTGTACGGAACACGGGCCGGCGCGCCGGCGAACTGCGCCGTGCAGGGTGTTGCCGGTGCGACGCCGCCGACCGTATTCACGCGCTGGATGCTGGTGACATTGCTGAACGCGCCGGCGGGGCCGGACGACTTCGTGCTGAGCAGCAGCCAGGGAATCGCGCCGGGCGCCGGAGCATCGGCACGCGCCGTGACCGTGCCGACGACTCGGCTGCCATCGGCGGACTGCCAGTAAGGGCCGGCGCCATGGCGGCCGATCGCCTTGCCCTGCGCATCGAGCAGGTCTGCATCGGGCGCGACGAAGGCCCATTCGTACCCGCCATCCTTGCGGGCGCGGCACTCGTAGATCTGCACGCCGCGCGCGCCGACAGTTGTGGCAAGCGTTTCACTCGTGGCCGGCCGGAGGGTGTCCGGCACCACGAGCGGGGTGCTGGCACAGGCGGCGGTCAGCATCGCCGCGCCCGCGGTCAATAAGGTGGAGTAGTTCATCCGGGTCCTCATGCCTTGGTGATGACGACTTCGAGGTAAGCGGCCGGCACAACGAGCGAGGCATTGCCGGCGACGTTGAGTTCCGTAAGCAGCGCATGCAGGTCGCGTTCCAGCGCCTGCTGGCCCGCGGCGTCGAGGGCCGCGAAAGCCTTGTGCGTGGGACCGTAGTAGTCGCGAAAGACCTGCACCCAGTGCGCCGCAGAGCGGTAGCGAAAGTTGAAGACCTGCCGCTCGCAGCGGATCTGCGCGGCGGATGCACCGAAGAGCTCCGCGAGGTGCGCCTCGCTGCCCCACAGGGCGGGCGACTTCAGGCCGGCCGGTGGCGACACGTGTGAACCGATCACCTTGAAGAGCCGCCCGATGAACCCTTCCGGTGTCCAGTTCGCCATGCCGACGCGGCCACCCGGGCGCAGTACCCGCATCATTTCGCGCGCGGTGCGAGCCTGGTCGGGTGCGAACATCGCGCCGAAGGTGGAGAGCACGGCGTCGAAGCTGCCGTCCGGAAACGGAAGTTCCTCGACATCGGCTTCCTGGAAGCGCACGGCCAGACCTTCGGCCCGTGCGCGTTCGCGGCCCCGGTCGAGCAGCGCCGGCACGTAATCGGTCGAGGTCACGCGTGCAAAGCGGCGGGCGGCGGCCAGCGTTGCATTGCCGTTGCCGGCGGCGACATCGAGCACGCGCTCGTCGGCACGGATGTCGGCCGCCTCGGCGAGCGACTCGCCGACGATCTGCAGCGTGGTTCCTACGACGGCAAAGTCACCGCTGGCCCAGGTGGCCTGCTGCTTCTGCTTGATGGCGGTGTAGTTCGGTTCGATTGCGGCGGGTATGAGTACTGCACTCATGTTGAATCTCCTTGGATAGTGGGACGACTGACCGGTCGACGGTCAGTAGCTGCGTTCGACATGCACGGCGTGCACGCGGGTGACTTCGATGGCGCCGCCGACTTCGGCGGCGATGGAACGGAGTTCGCTGCGGTCGAGCCCGATGTCGCGCAAGGTGCGCGCGTCGAGGTCGCGCAGGGCCTGGTAGGTTGCCCAGGCCTGCTGGCGCTGGCGCCACGTGCCATAGATCCGGCGGCGACTGCGGCCACCACTTGCGCGACGTCGGCGAAGAGTTCCCGCATGCCGGACGTCTTGTGGAGCAGCGGGCTGTCACCGGGCGCAAAGGCGATCGCTGCAGGCACGGGCGGCGTGATTTCCGCGACAGCGGGCTCGCGCCGTTGCTCGTGCGGGATCACTCCAACCTGCA
Organism: uncultured beta proteobacterium; assembly: GCA_963780715.1. Taxonomy (GTDB): domain Bacteria; phylum Pseudomonadota; class Gammaproteobacteria; order Burkholderiales; family Burkholderiaceae_F; genus JALORV01. The sequence continues at coordinate 52,474 of CAWADK010000022.1, read as the reverse complement.
GTGACCCGGCGAGCCTGCGCCAGACGGCGATAGCGAGTTCGGCGACCCGATGCGAGCGATCGATCCGGGCGGCGGCCTCGAGCCGCAGCGCGGTCGGGCGCGCAACGACGTCGCGGAATCGAGGCTCGTAGCCTTGAGCGCGGACCGGTCCGACAGGGCCGGTGGCCAGTTGCCCGGCATCGCCGAAGCCATTGGCCGCCTGGGCGCGGCGCGCGCTGGCATCGAGCACCTCGCGCGAGGCGACGTCGGCTTCATTGGCGCTGCCGTGTGCCGGCACCAGCAGCACTGGTGTGGCCACCGAGGTGCAGCGGGCAATGCGGCCGAAACTCTCAGCCGGTGTGTTGCGGACTTCGTACTGCGGTTGGATTGAATTGCGCATGATTGCCCCCGTGTTGAAGGGGCGAACCGTACGCAGGGGTGCGTTCCGCGGGCGTTCCTCGCGTTCCGCGATCGACGTCCGACCCGGCCACGGGCCGGCCGCGCAGGCTGGGCAGGACCGGCGTTACCGGGTCGTGCGCAACTCGGTGATCAGCGGGGCGTACGCCTGTCCAGCCTCGACGACGATGCGATGGGCAAGATCTTCCAGTGGCGGGCCGGTCCAGCCCTCGGCCGCGGCCGCTGGCGTGACCCACCCCCGTAGCAGCTGCACGGCCTCGTCGCGCTCGACCCCGACCAGTTCCGGCCGTTGCAGCACGAGTCCCAGGACGCGCGCCGCCACGTCGGGCACGCCTTGCGCTGCCAGCAACTCGGCAAAGAGGCGTACACCCAGCACCAGCAGCTCGGGGCGTCCGAGCGCAATCGCCACCGTCGTCGCTGCAACAAGTTCAGAACGCGCCGTCGCCAGGTCCCCCTGCCGGAGCGCGGCCCAGACGAGCGCGTGGCGCGCTTCCACCGCGTTGGCGCGCTGGCCCGTCTGCAACGACAGCTCCAGCGCCTGCCGCGCATGCCGTACCGCCTGCTCGGGGTTACCGGAGTACATCGCGACGTTCGCGAGATTCACCTCGACCATGACACGCGTGCTCGGCAGGCCATGGCGTTCGCACAGTTGGCTTGCGTCCTGCAGCACTTCCCGCGCGGCGTCCAGCTCGCGGCGCAGGATATGCACAACGCCCTGGTTGTTGAGGCAGATCGCCGTGCCGCCGGCGTCGCCGATTTCGCGGTGCCTCAGCAGCGCCTCGCGGTACAGGCGCAGCGCCTCGTCGAGATCGCCGCGCCCGCGGGCGATGAGCCCCAAGTTGTCGAGCGCACTGGCGATGTCGAACGGATTGGCGGACTTCTTCGCCAGCTCCAGGGCCTGGCGGAAGCGGCGATGCGCCTCGTCGGACCGGCCGAGCCGGGCGCTAGAAGCGCCCAGCACGGTGGCGGCGCGGAACGCCAGTGTCGAATCGCCGGGGCGCTGGCCATCCTGACCCTTCGCTCCCAGCGCCAGGGTGCCAAGGGCCTCCGCCTCGGCGTAGCGGTCGAGCCGGTAAGCCATCCAGGCCGCGTGCGCTGCCAGCGCCGGGACGAAGCGGGGGTCACCGGCCACGCTCTCGCTCTGCATCGCCCGCTGCATCAGTTCGAGGCCCTCGAGTCGCCGTCCGCGATGCTCGCAGTAGGTCATCAGGCTGTACGCGGCGCGTGCCAGCAATTCGGCAGGGCCGTGTTGCATGGCAAAGCGCCAAGCCATCCGGATGTTCTCGAACTCGGCGTCGATCTCGAGCAGGATCTCCGGCTCCGCATTGCGCACGCGATGAACTGCATCGGTCACGTAGCGCAGGAAGTGCCGGCTGTGCGCGGCCGCACAGTCCTGGGCATCACCGCCCTGCTCGAGCTTGGCCCGCGCGAACTGCAGCACCAGGGGATGCAGCACGCAGCGCGCACCTTCCTTGCGCAGCAGCGACTTGTCCACCAGCGCTGCGAGCACGGGCAGCTGCACGCCGCTCACCGCCCGCGCCACTTGCGGCGTGAAGCCGCCGCGAAACACCGAAAGCCGCGCCAGCGCGCGGCGTTCTCGGTCGCCGAGCAGCCGCCACGACTCCTCGAACACCGTTTCGAGGCTGGCGTGACGCGCCGGGCGTGCGGCATCGGACGCCTGCAGCAGTTCGCTGCCCTGCCGCAGTTCGGCAGCGATCGCTTCACACGACAGCACGCGCGTCCAGGACGCGGCCAGCTCGAGCGCCAGTGGCAGGCCTTCGACCAGGCGACAGATGTCGACGATGGCGGGCGCTTCGGCCGCCGCGACGAGATCCGGGTTCACGCGGTGCGCGGCACGCACGAACAGGCGCACTGCATCGAACGCTTCGAGGCGATCCTGGTCCTCGTCTTCAGGACACGCCAGCCCATCGAGCGGCAGCAGCCACTCGTTCGCCAGCGCCAGCCGCACACGCGAGGTGACGATGAGCTTCAGCCGAGGACAAACCCCAAGCAGCGTTTCGAGCCGCCGTGCGCCATCGACCAGTTGCTCGAAGTTGTCGAGCACCAGCAGCAATTGGCGCCCCGCGAGCGCGGCCGCGACCTGTTCCATCGGTTCGGCAGCGCCCTTGAGCGCGATGTCGAGTTCATGCGCGATGCGGCCGCCGAGTTCTTCGGCCACCGCGAGATCGTCGAGCGGAACGAAGACCGCGCCGTCGGCAAAGCCGGAGGCCAGCTGGTCCATCGCGCGGCGCGCCAGACTCGTCTTGCCGATGCCGCCCGGCCCGATGACGCACAGCAGCCGGCAATCGTCCTGCGTCATCAGCGCGGCAATCCGGCGCAGCTCGACGACGCGGCCCACGAAGCCTTCGTCTACGGTGGCGGACTTTGCCTCCGGCACGCGCACGGCAACCGCAGATGCGTCGAACAGTTTCTGCAGTGACCGCAGTTCGGCGCCGGGCGCTAGGCCCAGCTCATCGCGCAGCCTTGCGACAAATGCGTCGTAAGCCTGACGTGCCCGCGCGACCTGCCCGGCCCGTACGAGCCATTCCACATAGAGGCGCAGTGCCGATTCATCGAGCGGATCGGCGTCGAGCAGTCGCGCCGCGAGGTCGACGGCCTCGGTCGCCGCTACCTCGCCACCGAGGTGCTGCGCCACTGCGGCGCGCCAGGCCGAGCGCAGGCGATCGCGCTCAAAGTGCATCCAGCGTGACCAGGCCTCGTTGCTGTCGTCGTCGAATCCGACCAGCAGGTCGCCGTGATGCAGCGCCAGCGCATCGGCAATGCGCAGCTCCCGCAGCGCTGTTTCGAAGTCGTGTACGTCGGTGCGCGCCTCGAAGCGCATGGCGCCGGGTTGCACTTCGATCCGCCCGGCACCGGGCAGGCCCTGCAGCCGGTGGAGCGCCTTGCGCAGGTTGGTGCTGGCGAGCTTGCTGTTCTGGTCGGGCCACAGCAGCGCGGCCAGTTCTGACCGGGTAACCCAGCTACGCTTCAGCGCGAGATAGACGAGCAGCTGGGTGCGCCGCTCGAAGCCGAGGGCGACCGACTTGCCGCCGAATGCGATGGTCGGCGCGCCGAACAGGGTCAGACCAACGGTCATCGCTGCGCCTAAGGAAGCCGAGGAGCATGCCCTCTTCCCGTGCCAGCGGCAAGCCGTGCTGATGTCCCGCGCTCACGGCAGTTGCCGGGCTCCTTCGGAGCCCGCGCAATTGGGGTGACCAATGCTGACCAGCCGCGGCGCCGCTGCTCTGGCCGCTTCAGTCAGGTCCGTGGAGGGCGGGCGGCCGCGGCCGCCCGCGCCGTCTCCGCGCCGTCAGATGCGCGGCGGAAGTCGTCGACGAGCAGCGCGCAGGCACGCAGGCGCGAACAGCAAAAGCGCAAGCCACCCTGGAAGTGCACCGCCACCACCGTCCTTCGCGTTCGGATCGGGCGCGACGGTGACCGTGAAATTGACCGGAGTGCCGTTACCGAAGGCGTCGGTCGGCATGACCGTGACGCCGAAGCTGCCGGCCGACGTGGGCGTCCAGGACCACGCGCCGGTGCTCGCATTGACCGTCAGCCCCGGCGGGCCGGCCACCAGCACGTAGGTGATGGTGTCGGACTCCGGATCGCTGCCGCGGACGGTGCCGGAAATCGGCTGGTTCGCGGTCACGTTGCCGGCTGTGACTGGAAGCAGCGTCGGCCCGCCGTTCACCGTCACCGCCACTGCGGCCATGCCGGCATAGCCCGCCGAGTCGGTGGCTGCGTATTCGAACGTCAGGATGCCGGAGGTCGCCGGTGCCGTCAGCGTGACCGATGCGCCGCTGCCGGCGGGGATCGTCACCGCCGGGCCGGAGGTCTGGCGCCAGCTCATGCCGGTGGTCGCCGGCATGCGGCCACCGCCCGCTTTGACGTCGCCGACGAGTGTGAATGTTGCCCCGGGCCGCACGCCCGGTGCCGCGGGCTGCAGTGCCGCTGTCACGGTTGGCCGATTGGTCACGACGTGCTGGACCGCCGCGTTCGCATCGAGCAGGCCGGAACCGCAACCGGTGCCTCCCATCGCGCAGTAGGTGTCCTTGGGATGCGCACGCGCCGTGACCTGCAGGACGGACTTCGCCTCGTCGGCCGTCAGGCGGGGAGCCAGCGACAGCAGCAGCGCGATCGTGCCGCTGACGTGCGATGCGGCGGTGCTGGTGCCGACCTTGGTGCCATAGCCTTCCATGGCGGGGGTCGTTGTTCCGAGGTTGAGCGTGGAGAACACACGGTCGGTCGGCCCGGTGCAGGCAATCTGCGAAATGGCACCGGCAAGGTTGTTGCGCGCGGTGTTGTTGAGTCCGACCGCCAGCGCCGCCATGTCACCGGTGTCCTGCCCGTCGAGATCGACGCCCATTAGCGCCGAATTGAGCGCCGCGCGCGACTTTGCGAAGGTCAGGCCGGCCGGCGCCCGCCGCGTGATCTGCTGTCGCAGTGAGTCGATCGAGTGGCAGCCGGCGCAGGACTGGTTGAAGGTTTCCTGCGCGCCGGCGAGATCGATCAGCGCGACGGCACCGCAGCCGCCGCCCGGAGCGCTGAGCGCCACCTGCGATCCGACGTTGGAATAGCTCGCGTTGTCGCCGTCGCGCGCGTGCGCCGTGACCGCGATGACACCCTCGCAATTGGCGGGCTGTGAAACCACCAGCGCACCGTCGTTGCCGGCCGGCGCCACGACGATCGCGCCCGCAGCGCGGACGCGATTGATGACATCCTGATAGGCGGCGCTGCAGACGCCCGTCGCGCCCAGGCTGATGTTGATGACGCGCGCCGGGTTGGCGTTCGCGGGCACGCCCGGAACGGCGAGCCCCGCGGCCCATGCGATGCCATCGATGACATCCGACATCGAACCCCCATTGCGGCCGAGCACCCTCACCGGCAGGATGCGCGCGCTCCAGTCGACACCACTGATGCCGACGGCGTTGTTGCTCGCCGCGCCGATCGCTCCTGCCACGTGCGTGCCGTGCCAGGAACTCGGCCGCGCCTGCAGGCCGTGGTTGGGCGGCAACTGCGCCAGCAGGGTGTCGTCGAGGAAGTCCCCCGGGTCGGTCGGGTTGGCATCGCGGCCGTCGCCGTCGGCGGCGTTCCAGTTGGCGGGATAGTTCAGTGCCGCGTAGGCATCGCTGCTGATGAAGTCGTAGCCGGTCAGCAGTCGGCCGGCGAGATCCGGGTGGCCAGCGCGGATGCCGGTGTCGAGCACGGCAACGACGACGGTGTTCGATCCAGTCGTGCGCTGCCATGCCAGCGGCAGGTTCGCTCCACCGACGACCGCGGGCGGTGCCTGCAGCGTCCACTGCATTGCCGCGTATTCCGTGTCGTTCGGCGTGGTCTGCATCGCGTGCATCACCTGGTCGGGCACGGCGTACTCGACGTCAGGATCGAGCGCGACGCGCGTCGCCGCCGCACGCGCTTCGGCCGCCGATGTGGACTTGTCGAAGCGGTACACCGTTACGTCGAGCGCACCCCGGCGCGAGGCCGCAATCCTGACCCGCGCGCGCTCTTCCACCGCGCGCATCGTCGTCGCGCTGGTGGCCGTCGCTTTCGCCGGCGCGACCGATTTGTACTTGACGATGAGGCCGGTATAGATCTCAGGGGCCGGTTGGCCCTTCTTCACGTCCTGGGCATGCGCAAGCGACGACAGGTTGAAGCACAGCAACGCTGCAGCCGCCCAGGCGAGCCGACCGGGTCGCTTCATCGATTGTGTCATTTCACGCCTCACGAGTGTCATGGCGCGCTTCATGCGCGCGGCCGAGACGATGCGGTTGCGTGTCGAAGCGCCAGGCAGCCGGCCGCTTGCGCCGCAGGTCGCGCCGCCCGCCACGTACGGTTCGGCCGGTAGAACATCGCCACGCATATCGTCCTGGTTTCGTTGCTGCCAATGCCCGCAATTTCCGGCGCGAATCACACGTCGATCGCGCAGGCGCAACGGCCAATTTATTCGCTGCACGATAGTGCGCAACGACATGCTTTTGTGAAACTGAACGGCCTAATCCGGATGTTCGATCCGGGAGCGGGCGGACTGTCCCGTGCGACCCAGGTCAGTCGCGGACGAGGTCCACCAGGTGCAGCGACACGGCGACAACGTGCAGCAGCAGCAGCACCGCGAAACCTCGCGCGGCGATACTGTGCAGGCTGCGCCAGAGCACGGCGGTGTCGCCACCCTGTGCAAGGAACCACACGGCGCCACTCACCGCCGCCGCCAGAAACGCGAGCAACAGCAGCCCTTCGATCGTGGCGAAAAGACCTCCCCCTTCACTGCCGGGGCGCTCGCCCCGCAGGATGCCAGCGAGGTCGCGGCCCACCGCAGCCGCCTGCCCGCCGAGCCAGGGAAAGTACAGGCGCCAGCGTCCGCCCAGCGTGCAGGCCGCGACGTAGACGAGGCCGAGTGGCAGCATGGCCAGCCCGAGCACGACATGACTTCCGTTCACGAGGCCCGGCGCCTCGGGCAACTGGTGGTACATGCCAAGCCACGGGCTGCTGACAACAAGCCAGGTGCACGCCAGCGCAATGACAACGTGCAAGGGATTGGCGAGGCGATCCAGCAACGCGCGCATCGCGGTTGGCGCCTAGGTTCGATGTGCGGTGAGCTGCGCGACCTGCTCCGCGAAGCGCTCCACTTCGTCCCAGTTGGTGAACTGAACCTTGGTCGCGAAGTCAGTTGGCCCTTTGTTGATCCACATGACGAGCCGCATCATGTGCTTGTCGACCGGCCCGTAGCGCGAGTAGTCGAGCTCGCCAGCAAAGACGCCGAGCAGTCTCGGTTTCCACGGCGATTGCGCGACCAGACGCTTCAGATATGGGTTGGTCTGCGGCGTGTTCTTCAGCGGCTTGCGTGCCACCAGGTTGACCGAAAAGAGCGCGCTCGGCTTCGACTCCAGCAGCGAGCGGTGGGCACGGATGAACTCCAGCACGGCAGGATTGTGCTTGCCGTGGCGGATGCTGGCGCCGATGACGATCGCATCGAACGAGTTCGGGTCTACGGTATGGCCCACCAGCGGTGCAACCTCGGCGCGCTCGCATTTGCCGTGCAGGCTGGCCTGAATGCGCTCGCAGATGCTCTTCGACAGACCGTAGTTGGTGGAATACAGCAGCAGGGTGTTGGCCACGGATTGCTCGTCAGGTCGGGGGTCGGACGCACGGGAGCCTAGCAACCGGCCGCCGACATCTTGCTGATGAAGGTCATTCGGCGGCGGCGTTGCGGCCGAACCGTCTCGGCGCTTGACCGGACGGCTGCCACGCGCAGCTTAGAGGAGACGCTCCTTTCGCCGGCGCATCTCGTGCCCGCTGCTACGCTGCGCCAATGAAAAGTCCCTTCAGCGACCTCGGCCTGACAAAGGAACTCGCGCAGGTCCTCACCGGCCTCGGTTACGAGGAGCCGACTCCGATCCAGAGCCAGGCCATCCCGCCGCTGCTCGAGGGGCGCGATCTGCTCGGCCAGGCCGCCACCGGCACCGGCAAGACCGGGGCGTTCGCACTGCCGCTGCTGCAACGTGTGCTTGCCGCACACCGCAAGACCGCGCACCCAGCCGCGCTGGTGCTGGTACCGACACGCGAACTCGCAATCCAGGTCGCCGAAGCGCTGCACAGCTACGGCGCGAAGCTGGGCGCGGTCGTGCTGCCGATCTACGGCGGCGCGGAATTCGGCCGGCAGGCACAGGCGCTGAAGCGCGGCGTGCATGTGGTGGTGGCCACGCCGGGCCGCGCGCTCGATCACATCCGCCGTGGCACGCTGAACCTGAGCGCGCTGGCCGCCGTCGTGCTGGACGAAGCCGACGAGATGCTCGATATGGGCTTCGCCGAGGACATCGAGCTGATCCTCGATGCCGCGCCCGCGCAACGGCAGACGGCGCTCTTTTCGGCCACGCTGCCACCGCGCATCGCGGCGATCGCCGACAAGCACCTGCGCGATCCGGTGCGCGTGCTGATCGCGCGTGAGAAGACCGAGAAAGGGACTCTGCCACGCGTGCGCCAGACCGCCTACATCGTGCAGCGCGCGCACAAGGTCGCCGCACTCGGACGCGTGCTGGACCTGGAGTCGCCCGCGCTGGCGCTGGTGTTCGCGCGCACGCGAACCGAGGTCGACGAACTGGCCGAGAAGCTGCGCGGGCGCGGCTACCAGGTCGAGGCGCTGCACGGGGGACTCTCGCAGGACCAGCGCGACCGCGTGATGAAGCGCGTCCGCACAGGCTCGGTTGACCTGCTGGTGGCCACCGACGTCGCCGCACGCGGACTCGACGTCGAGCAGCTGTCACACGTCGTCAACTTCAACGTGCCGGCCTCGCCGGAGAGCTACGTGCACCGCATCGGCCGCACCGGCCGCGCCGGACGCGAAGGCGTGGCGATCACGCTGGCCGAGCCGCGCGAGCACCGGCTGCTGCGCAACATCGAGCACCTCACCAAGCAGAAGATCGACGTGGCCACGGTGCCGACACCGATGGACGTGCGTGCACGCCGGCTCGACATGACACGCGGTGCGCTGCGCGGCGTGCTCGAGGAAGGTGATCTCGACAGCTACCGCGTGGTGACCGATGCCTTGGCAAGCGAGTTCGACCCGCTCGATGTCGCCGCGGCCGCCGTCAAGCTTGCGCACCAGACGCTGCAGGCCGATGCCGCGCAGGACGAGGAGCACATTCCGTCGATCGACCCGCGGGCGGGCCGCGAACCATCGGCGAAGGCCGGCCGTCCCGAGCGCTTCGCGCGCGAACGACGCGATGCGCCAGAGGCTGGCCCACGCGCGCGGCCGCCGGAGCGCAGCGGCCCTGTCGGGCCGTCGCCGTGGGCCGTGGCTCCCAAGGGCGGCAAGCGCCCTGACCGGGCACCGGCACATGTGGCTGCCGGCAGCAAGCGCAAAGCGGTTCGCGGCCCGACGATGGTGCGGGTGTTCGTCGGCGCCGGTCGCAGTGCGGGGCTGCGCCCTGCCGATCTGGTCGGCGCCATCGCGAACGAAGCCAACATCAGTGCGCGCGAGATCGGTGCCATCGAGATCGAGGAACGCTACTCGCTGGTCGAAGTCTCTGACACGATCGCGGAAGACGCGATCCGCGCACTGCGCGCGACGTCCTTGCGGGGACAGCGCGTCACCGTGCGGCGCGACCAGCCGGCACGGTCGACGAAGTAGCAATCTCCTCGGGTTCCGGAACCGCGGCCTAGAACTTCTCCACCCACGGCCGCAGTTCGATCTCCCAGCTCCACGCGGTGCGCGGCTGCTGCACCAGGTGCCACATCGACTGGGCGATTGCATCGGGATCGAGCTGGCTGTCCGGGGCTGTTTCAGGGTAGCCGCTGCCGCGCACAGCGCCATCGATGACGATGTGCGCGACATGGATGTTCTGCGGCGCCAGTTCGCGCGCGATGCTCTGCACCAGGCCGCGCAGCGCGAACTTGCCCATCGCGAACGGCGCCGACTGCGCGTAGCCCTTGACGCTCGCCGATGCGCCGGTGAAAAGCAGCGCGCCGGAGCCCTGCGCCAGCATCCTTCGTGCGGCCTGCTGCGCCACCAGAAACGCCCCGAAGGCGGTGACCTGCAGCGAACGCTGCACGTCGTCGGCGACGAGATCCACCAGCGGCCCGCGGCTGCGGAAACTCGGGTTGTAGAGCACGACGGCCAGCGGGGGCAATTCGGCGTCGATGCGCTCGAAAAGCCGCGCCACCGCCTGCGCATCCGTGACGTCGCAGGCCATGCGCAGAGCGTCCGGAAGCTCGGGCGTGCGTGCGGCGGCGCTGCGCGAGGCCAGCACGACGCGATAGCCATGACTCGTCAGCACGCGCGCAAACGACGCGCTGACGCCGACGCCGGCGCCGACAATCAGTGCGGAACGGTCCATCGCCGCCTCACTCGACATGCGGGGCGCCGAGCTTACTCGCGCGACCGTCCGCCGCGTGCGCCGCCGCCGTGACTACACTCGCGCCGTTTCCCACTCCCCGGAGTCATCGATGATCGGTTACGTCACGCTCGGCACCAACGATCTGCCGCGCGCCGCGGCTTTCTACGACACACTGCTCGCGGAAATCGGCGGCAAGCGCCTGATGGACTTCGGCCGCGGCTACGCGTGGGGCGTGTCAATGGACAAGCCGGCACTCGGCATCATGACGCCCTACGACGGCAAGCCGGCCACCGTCGGCAATGGCGTGATGGTGGCGATCGTCGTCAACTCGAAGGAAAAGGTCGACCGCGTCCACCGGAAGGCGCTCGAACTTGGCGGCAAGGATGAAGGTCCCGCCGGCCCCCGGGGCGAAGGCTTCTATGCCGGCTACTTCCGCGACCTCGACGGCAACAAGCTGAACGTGTTCTGCCTGGGGTGACAGCGACCCTGCCACTTGACGTGACCGTCCCTCGGCGCGGCAAACACGCCGCGCACGCGCGGGCGCACTGTCGATCGCCTTGACATCGGCGCCACGCGCCACGCGCAGGTCGTTGATTTTCGGCCTTGGTGCGTTGCTTGCTTGCTCGAACCCTTCGCTGCCACCGGTGGCCATCACGATTCCGCGGAGGTGTCCCATGAAGCGAACGCTGCTTGCCCTGCTGACGTTGTTGTCCCTGATCGCAGTGAGCATCGCCCAGGCGGCGATCATTCATTTCACGGTCAGCCTGAGCGGTGCCAACGAGAATCCGGCAAACGCCTCGCCCGGCACCGGCAGCGCGACGGTCGACATCGACACCGACCTGAAGCTGATGACCCTGGATGTCGCCTTCAGCGGCTTGCTGGGGCCGACCACCGCGTCGCACATCCATTGCTGCGCGCCCACGGCGGCGGACAATGCACCGGTGGCGACGCAGACGCCGTCATTCATCGGCTTTCCGCTCGGCGTCACCAGCGGCACCTTTACGAACACCTTCGACATGTTGCTCGCCTCGTCCTATCGGGCGGGCTTCATCACGGACCATGGTGGAACACCGGCATCGGCGTTCGACTTCCTGCTCGCGGGCATGCTTGCGGGCGAGGCGTACCTGAACATCCACACGCAGATGTTCCCGGGGGGCGAGATCCGCGGAACCCTGATCCAGGTGCCGGAGCCAGCGTCTATCGCGCTGCTTGGCCTGGCGCTTGCGGGGCTTGGCGTCGTTCGTCGTCGCGCGCATCGACCCTAGACGCTGCCGCATCCGTCCCGGCCCGCCCGACCCGGCGGGCTTTTCTTTGCTCGAAGCGGCTGGTCCGGCGTCGCTAGCCGGGCACGGCAGGATCGTGGCGTAGGCTTGGTCCGTCCCTCCCATCCTGCGTCCACGGAATCGCATGAGACTTTGCCAACTTTCCTGCACGCTGGCTCTGGCGCTTGCCACGCTGCCGACGGCTGGCCAGGCCGAAACGGTCACGGGCACGGCTGCCTTCCTTCAGCACGAGGCGCTGCCTGCGACGGCGGTCTTCGAGGCGCGCGTCGAGGACATCTCGCGACTCGGCGCCGCCGCGGAGGTGATCGGCTCGGTGCGGATCGAGAACCCAGGCAGTCCGCCGATTGCGTTCGCGATCGAGTTCGATCCGAACAAGGTCGACGCGCGTCGCCGGTACGCGGTGCGCGCGACGATCACTGTCGACGGCAAGCTCGCGCTGACGACCGACCGCGCCTATCCCGTGCTGACGTACGGGCACGGTCGCGAAGTGGCGGTCCTGCTGCGTGCGGCGGGTGCCCCGCGGCCCAGCCTGGTGGGCGCGTCCCAGGGATCGCCACTGGGGGCGCTGCCCGCCACGTTCAGAGGCGATCTGCCCTGCGCTGACTGCGCGTCGCTGCGCTACTGGCTCAATCTCTTTCCCGACGGTTCGTACTTCCTCAGCACGCTCTACGAGGGCCGCAGTACCGAACCCGCCTATGACATCGGCGCGTGGGCCGTCGCCAGCGATCGCGGCACGCTGGTGCTGCAAGGCGGGCGCGAAGCGCCACTGCGGTTCCGCATCGTCGATGCAGGCACGCTGCGATTGCTGGATCAGGACGGGCGAAACATTGAGTCGAAGCTGAACTACGCGCTGGCGCGCCGGCCGCAATTTGAGCCCATGGCGCCTCGCCTCACGATGCGCGGCATGTATCGCCGCGAGGGCGACGCGGGCGTCTTCACCGAGTGCCTGACGCGGCAGCGCTGGCCCGTCGCCCCGTCTGCAGCGAACGCGGCACTCGAGCGTGCCTATGACGACGCACGCCGCGCGACCAGCGATGAATTGCTGGCAAGCGTCGAAGGCGAGGTCGGGAACGTGCCAGGAGCCAACGGCAAGGCGCAGCCGACACTGTTCGTTCGGCGCTTCGTCGGAGTGTGGCCGGGCGAGACCTGTGGCGTGCGGTTCGCCACCGCCGAACTGGTCAACATGTACTGGAAACTGACCGCGCTCAACGGCAAGCCGGTGCTCGCCGCCGCGAACCAGCGCGAGCCCAGCCTGATCCTGCAGTCGGCCGGTGCGCACCAGCGCGCGACGGGGTCGGGCGGCTGCAACCGGTTCACCGGCAGCTACGAGCTGAACGGCAACAGTCTCCGCTTCGGCGCGCTGGCGGGTTCGATGATGGCCTGCGTGGCCGGCATGGACACCGAAAAGGAATACCTCGAAACGCTGCCGCAGGTCCGGACGTGGAAGGTTCTCGGTCAGCACCTCGAACTGTTCGACGCAGCGGGCACGATGCTCGCCCGCTTCGAAGCGCGCGCGCTGCGGTGAGGCGCTCAGCCGCTGGCCCGGTGCCCCGTCCGCTCAGAGCACCGCGCAGCCAGGCGGTGCTCGCTTAGGTTCAGTGGGTGATCACGACGAGCACGTTGCAGTGCGCATGCTCGATCAGCGAGGCAGAAGTGGAGCCTCTCCACCAGCGCGCGGCCCAACCTTCGAGATGCTTGTGGCCGACGACGATAAGGTCGGCGTTGATCTTGCGCGCGCATTCGGTGATCTCGTAGACCGAGTCGCCAACCAGGACTTCGCCGAGCGCGGAGTGGCCGGATTGCTTCAGCCGTTCGAGCCCATCCTCGAGGATGGCGTTGTACTTCTTGCGCTCGATCTCGTCACGGCCGGCGTCGTAGACACCGCCGTCAACGGCGATGAATGCCGCGGGGTTGGGCATCACCGCAACGAGGTGCAGCTCGGCCTGGCTCCACAGGGCGATGTCGTGGCAGTCCAGCAAGGCCTTCTGCCCGGATTCCGAGCCGTCGTAGGCCAACAGGATGCGCTGATACATGGTTTCCTCCGCCGCCTGCGCGGCTTCACTTCGGCGCGCTGACCTTAGTCCGCCCTGCCGGTGATGTAAAGACGCGGCGCTCGGCCCGGGCTTCGGCCCGAGCCTTCGGCCCGAGCCTTTGACCGAGATTCGGGCGGAGTTTCGGCCTGAGCTCCAGCCGGTTTGCGTGGGCCGAGGCGCCCGTTGTGCTGCGGCAACCCCGGCCCCCACCCTACTTGCCGATCCCCATCTGCTTGGCGGCGCCGGTGTACACGCGGATCTTCTCGGCCATGAACTTGTCCATGCCTTCGACGCCGACGTTGATCAGCTCGAATCCGCTCTTCGCGGCGAGTTCCTTCATCTCAGGATCATTGTTGAGCACCGCCCACAGGTCGGACATCCGCTTGCGCTGTTCCGGCGTGGTCGACTTCGGCATCGCGATGCCGCGGTAGGCACCGTCCACCCAGTCCACGCCGAGTTCCTTGAAGGTCGGCGTGTCGGGCAGCAGCGGGTGGCGCTTGTCCATCGCGACCGCCAGCGCGCGCACCTTGCCCTTGTTGTTGACCGCAAAGGCCGTGTAGGTCATGGCGCCGTCGACATGGCCGCCGAGGATCGAGGTCGTCATGTCGCCGGTGCCCTTGAACGGAATGTAGGTCGTCTTCACGCCGAACGCGGCATTCAACCGTTCGTTCGCCGCGTGGTTGGCCGAGTTGAGACCGGAGCCGCCGAGGCTCAGCTTGCCCGGATCGGCCTTGGCCACCTTGACGAAGTCCTGGAACGTCTTGATCGGGCTCGATTCGAGCACCACCAGTGCGTCCGGCGTGTAGTGGTACCAGTAGACCGGCACGATGTCGTCCGTCTTGTACTGCACCTGGCCTTCAAGCGGCTGGAACACCATGTGCGGCAGGTTGATGCCGACGATATTCTGGCCATCGCCCGGCAGCTGGTTGATCTGCGCCCACATCAGGCCGCCGCCGGCACCCGGCTTGTACTGGATGATCATGTCGATCGCCGGGCACTTCTTCTTGAGCACTACCTGCTGATGGCGTCCCGAGATGTCGGTCTCGCCGCCAGGAGGAAACGCCTGCCAGTACATGATGTTCTTGTCCGGACACGGCTGGGCCGACACAGCCCACGCGAGCGGCAACAGCAGCAGGGCAAGCAGGCGCTTCATCAGGGGTCTCCTAGGGCACGGGTGGCCAGGCCTGCGCGCTCTTGGGCGGCGCGCCAGGACAGCACGGCGGCTGCAGCCCGACGATGGCACGCGGCGGCCGCCCCTGCAAGGATGGGCAAACGTCAAGCCACGCGGCCCGCGCCGCGCTGAAGCTGGCCGCTCGCGACTTTTCTAGAAGCGGGCGGCGCAACCTTCGTAGGTCGTGCTGCCATAGCGCAGCGTCGCCCGGGCGCCGAAGGCCGACTCGGAGCGACCGTCGCTGCACAACTCTTCGGTCAGCTCGAGCCGGATCGAGCCGCCGTCCTGCGGCGACCACGCATCGACCACCCGCGAGGAGGAAGGTTTGGCCAGCGCAGCGAAGGCCGCCGCCGGGAATCGCACCGGCTTCTGCCCCGGCCGTTCGAGTTGACCCCCGCCTGGGGTCAGCACGAAGCGCCATGACGGATCTTCGCCGGCGGCCGCGAGGCGGGTTCCCGCCGCGATGTCCGCGGGCGCACCGTCGCAGTTGGCAACGGTGCCCAGCGCACGTTGAAACTGCCGCGCGGTTGCGACCAGGCCGGCGACGTCGCCGCGAAACTCCACATAGAGTGGTCGTCCCGACTCCAGCATGATCTTGCGCACGTCGTCGATGCCGGCCGTCAGAGACGCGTCGGGCGTGGCGTCTTCGACCTTGAGCGTGCGCGGCGATAGCTTCCTGCCGTCACACGGCTGGAACAGGATCAGTCCATTGAGCCCGAGGCTCGCAAAGCCTCGCAGGTCTGCAGCCGTGGCGGCCGGCGACGCGAGCGTCATCGCCAAGAGCATCGGCACTGGCGCGAGCATGCGCAAGCGCGACCATCGGCAGGCGGGAACAGTGCGAGTTTGTCCATGGGTGGTCGATCAGGCGCTGCAAATGAAAGCGGGCGCATGGTAGACCAGGCGCCCGCAGGAGACCGGCGCGCACCGCGCGCGCCGGGAAAGCGATTACAGGTTCGGGTAACCCGTCTTCGCGGCCGGGTTGAAGATGTCGAAGTTCTCGGTCGCTGGCACGTTGAGCTGGAACTTCGGGTCCGAGGTCTGGATACCGAGGTACTTGCGCATTGCCGCATGCACGTGGCGCGGCGCCATGACCTTGCCGTTGACCGCATCGACCGCCCCGGTGGCGGGATCGATCTTCACCTGCTGGTGCCGCGGGCCGCTGGCCCCGAGCACGCGATTGCCCCAGGCCGGCGGCGTCGCCTCCATCAGGATCTGCGTACCGACGGAGTGGTGGTCCTTGCCGTTGCCGTTGTTGAGAGGCGTGCGGCCGAACTCCGAGTAGATCCGGATGAAGATGCGGTTGGCGATGCCCATCGTCCCGGCCTTGGTGATGATGTAGTCCACCAGGTCGGTCAGGCGCGTCAGCGCGCCGTTGGCACCGTTGTAGCTGTTGGCCAGCTGACCATGACCGTCAAAGCCACCGCTGGCGAACTGCAGCGTCGCGGTGATCCCGGCCTGGGCGGCGACCAGACCGACGTGCGCCGCGTTGTCGAACGTGGCCGGCAGGAAGTCCGATACCCGCGCCAGCAGTGCCCGCGAATTCGACGCCGCGTCGAACTGCGCGTTGACCAGCTGCGCGCGCGGCACGAGGTTGCTCGCCGCCTGCGCCTTGACGCGCTCGGTGCGGGCCGCCAGCACCTTCTGGATATCGCCCGCCTTCATGAAGTCGTTCGTTGCGGTCGCCGAGTTCGGCGACAGCAGCGTGCGGAACGAATTGCCGTCCGGCATCGGCGCCGCCGGCGCCAGTCCGACGCTGGTGCTCATGCCGCCGGCGTTCAGCCACGACATCGGCAGGTTCTTGCCGTGCACCGAGGCAAACAGCTCCGACAGGTTCGGGTAGTTCATCGCCAGCATGCCAGTGGCGTGGGCCCGCGTGCCGTCGTCGTGGCTGTTGGTCTCGCTGTTGACGCCGTTCAACACCAGCATGTTCTGGAAGTAGCGCTGGAAGAAGACGGCGTTGTTGCCCATCGGCGCCGCGCGGATGTTGCCGGCCACTACCGCCGGCGTGCCCGCCGCCGCGTAGTTGTTCATCGTCGGGTCGGTCTCGCGCGGGTCCGCCCACGAGCTGGCGTCGCAGCCGCCGCTCGCGTGCACGTTGATGAGGACCTTGCCGGCGTACAGCGACGACTGGGCGCTGGCGATCGGGATCAGGCCCCAGCTCGGTATCACCGCGCTGGCGATCTTCAAGAAGTCTCTACGGTCGATCATTTGAATGCTCCTTCTCTTCTTGGCGATGCGCGGTTATTCGAACAGGAACTTCGAGTCGCCGATCATGTAGGCGATGACGGCAGCCCACGAGCGGCCCGTGTAGTTCGTGTCGTTGGTGTTGTTGTACGAGCAGTTCGTCGGACGCGCCGGCGCCGTGGCGCGATCGGCCCAGACCGCCTTGAACAGACCCACCGTGCGCTGCACCTCAGCATCGGTCACCGGGACGTCTTCCTTCCACAGCGCCTTGTGCAGGTTCTTGGCCGTCTGCTGGATCGCGGCGTCGCCGTCCGCCGTGGCCGGCGTATTGGCGAGCGTGACTCCGCCGAACAGCAGGCGGTTGGCCACCGGCTTGTTGAAGTCGGTCATCACGATGTTGCACGACAGCTCGGACATCATGCGGTCGGCGATCATCGTCTGCACCATCGTGTACTCGTTGGCGCGCACCATGCGGTTCAGGCCACCGTCGAAGTTGCCGTAGTTCAGCGCCTGGCCCGCGTACGGGTTGTTGAACTGGTTCCATGCCACGCCCGTCACGCTCAACAGCTTGCGGTTCAGCGCGGCCGGGTTCAGCATCGCCTGGCTGCCGACGTCGGCCAGTTCAAGCGCGCGAGCGGTGTTGATGCCCGTCGCCTTCTGTGCCCTGAACCACTGGCTGGTGACGAGATCCACCAGCAGGTCCTTGACATTGAACGCACCGTTGCCGCGGTTGGTCGCGAAGCGCGCGGCGATCGCCTTGAACTCCTCGACCTGCGCGTTGTAGGCGGCCAGATGGTTGGCATAGCCCGGAGCGGCCTGGTCGGTCGGCGCCTTCAGCGGTTCGCGGTTGAAGACAGCCTGGTACCAGAAGTGCACCGCGCCCTTGGCGAAGCGTGCGTCAGCCGCCACCTGCGAGCCCAGCCACTGCAGCGCGGTGTTGTTGCCGGTTACGCCACCCGGCATCGGCGTGTTGCCGTAGCCCGGTGCGTGCTGGTCGCGGAACCAGTTGTCGCCATCGACGTAGTAGGCCTTGCCGTCCTTGTCCTTCGGATAGTTGTTGTTCCGATAGGTGGCCGGCAGTGCATGGTCCTTACCCGCAGTGGTGCGGAACGGCAGGTAGCGGTTGTTCTCCTGCCAGTTCTGCCAGCCCGCGGCGATCGGATCGATGACCGTATGGCAGACGGAGCAGTTGGCGTTCTCCATCGTCGGGATCTTGAAATTGGCGCTGTCGTCGATCGGACGCATGGCCAGGGCCGCGACATCGGTGGCCAGGAACTGCTTGGACAGGATGTAGACGCGATGACGGTTACGGTTCGTCGGCGTCGTCGGGAAGCGCTGCAGCCAGGCATGCGTCGAGACCACACCGGCGTGCTCACGGTCTCCCGGCAGGCGCCCGTTCGGCAGCACGGCCGGCAGGAACTCGGTGTCGCTCGCCGGAGCGTTGGTCGGGTCGGTGAACGTGCCCGTGACCTTGGCCCCGAGGTACTGCGCCTGCAGACCGTTGACGACCGTGTACTTGCCGGCAACCATGTCGGTCCAGGGCTTGTCGGTATTGACGATGTACTTCATCAGCGAGACCGGCTCGTTCATCATCGCTTGCTGGAAGCGGTTGCGCACACCAGCAGGCAGCGCCGTGTTGTTGATGACGGCGGCCGCGCTCGGAAGGTCGGTCGCATTCAGACCCATGTTGTTGCCGAACACGACGACACCGCGCGTCAGGAACCAGGTGTCACCGGCTTCGTTCAGGAAGGCATCGAAGGCCGGGCCGGTCATCAAGCCGCGGATCGTCGTGCGCAGCATCGGCGCGCCGCCGTCGGCCACGGCCTTGGACTCGGCTGCGGTCGGGTTGCGGCCTGCGAACAGGGTTGCCGCCTTGGCCAGCACCGTCTGGTCGTCGGCGAAGCTGACGCCGTTCCAGAACTGAGCCGCCACCGGCGCACTCGCCGTCGTGCAGGCCTGCTTCATTTCCGGCACGAGTTCGGTCAGGGCCTTGTACGGCGTGGAGTTCGCGTCGACGAAGGGCTTGCCACCGGTGTGGTTCATGCCACCGATGACCTTCGACAGCAGCGTGTCGCTCGAGGCGCGTGCGTAGTTGCGCAGCACGTTGTAGTTCTGCAGCTCGGTTCCACCGCGCACGAACACCAGGTTCGTGCCGCCGGCGGGCAGGCCCGTGGCGTGGCAGGTCAGGCAGGAGCTTGCGCCGGAGCTCATCGCCGGCCAGACGATGCTGGTGAACTGCGCCGGGACGACGTTGCAGGTGCCGCCTTCGGCGACACTCACCATGACAGAACCGCGATTGAAGTTACCGGCCGCGTCTTTCACCGTCAGCGTGACCGTGTAGCTACCGGGCTCGACGAATGTATGTTGTACGGACTGGCCCATCTTGACCGGGCTGTTGTCCTTCATGTCCCATTCGTAGCTGCGATGTTGCCCTTGGGCTCCATCGCCATGAAAGTGACTTCGAGGGGTGCCATTCCTGTCGCCGGCGACATGGCGGTCGGCGTCGCGGAGATCGCCGTGGTCGGCGCCCCCGACGCGCCAGGCGCGCCGCTTGCGGCGGATGTAGAGGCATCGCCTCCGCCACCGCACGCTGTTAGCGAGATTGCTGCCATTACGACAAGGGAACCGCACAAGGCGTTGGCAAATCTCGCCTTGATCCCTGAAGTCACGTCCATGTTCATCGTCTTCCTCCCAGTGCCACTGCTGACGGGTAGCGCACTGTGCCGCCGTGGCCGCCGGGAAAAAATCGGTGAGACGGATGAGTCGCAGGTACCGCGCCGCGTGAGGGCCCTGCTCGAGGGGGGGTTTCCCCTCTCAAAAGCCGCGTTTTTCAGCCAAACGGAAGAAGCGCCGACTCATACTTTTGGATGAGGGTTTTCGGGGCGTTGTCGCACTGCATTGCCCTGGAAGTCGCGCCCCGAAAGCGGGTAAGCGGGCCGTTTGGGGACTTTCCGCAGGCTTGCACAGGTACTGCCGATGCTAGTGTTCAACGCCATGGGATCCGCCCTCTCTACACCCGCGGCCGAAGTGTCGCCCGCGTTGCAGCGCTTCTGCCTCGCTCAGGCGAACGCCTTCGTCGTTCCCGCCGAGGTGCTGGGCGAGCACGGCGTCGAACACGCGTTCGGAGCGCTTCTGGTGCACGAGAAGCGGCTGTCCGCCGATCAATTGGCCTGCCTCAGCTATGGCTTCAGGCTTTACTGGCAACGGTGCCGAGCCTTGCACGTCGCAGCGCCCGGCGCGTGGTTCCCGCCGCGACAGACCAACCTGCTGATCGTCGCCGAAACACGCGGCATCCTGCCTTACCTCGAACCGTTCCGTGGCACGTCGTCGATGCTCTACACGGCGGACCTGGACACGCATCCGGAATATGTCGCCGCGCTGCTCGTACACATGGAGCGGCTGTCGCTGCTGCGCTCGGTGCCGGCGACGATCGCCTACAACCTCAGCTACTGGTTTGAGCGCGACGCGACCAGCCGGCAGGCGTTTGCAGCCGCAGCCAGCCGCGCCCGGCGTCCGGATGCGGCGGCTTTCGTTGCGCTGGCCGAGGCCTTTGGCTGGATCGACGAACTGCTGCACGACCCACTGCGGGTGCCACAACAGGAACTGACCGAACCGCATTTGCACATCGAAGGGGCGGATCTTTATGTGCCGAAGCGCCTGCAGCCGCAATTGACGGCGCTGGGCGCCGCCGCCGAAGAGGCCGTGCGCGCGGCCCTGGCGGCGCCGGCCGTCATCTCTTCCCGTTCGGGCGCGCTCGACGCACTGTGCGACTGGCTGCTTCAGTCGCGGGCGCATGTCATCGTGCACGGACCGCATGGCGGCACGCTGTGGACGCCGCAGCACGACGACCCGATCCGTGTGCGGCGCGTGCTGGCCGACGCCAACGACGAAGCGGTGGCCAGCATCCACGCCGACCTGCGCACGATCGATGAGCGCTCGCGCCAGTTCCTCGGGCGGGTGCACGACGTGGATGCCCTGCCGACCCACTGTTCCGTGCTCGAGACGGGCGGCGGCACCTACATTGACGCGGCGCGGCGTTCCGTGGTCTACGAGATACAGCAGCCGGCGTTCGATGCGAGTGCGGTGGTCGCACCGCCCTATCACCGACTGCTGCTCGGCGCGCGCGTCATGCATGAGTGGGGACATGTTGCGCACACGGCAAAGATACTGCGGCTGCCCGAGGAAAAGCGGCCGGAGTACTTTGCCGCTCGCGCCGAGCTCGGTGCGACGTTCGCACGCGTGGTCGCCGCGTTTCCCGAGCATCTGCGCGCCGTGGTGGACGAGGAACTGCAGTCGATCGCACCCAACCGCGACGAACTGCCCAAGGCGCTTGCCCGCAAGACGCTGGCGCGCGTCGGCGACTACCTGGCCAACCTGATGTCATCGCGCCTGATCCCGAACGAGGAGATGCAGGCCTACGTGCGAACCAACGTGACCCATCACCTGGACGAACAACTCGGACTGGTCAGCGAACTGGCGCGCTACGCCTACGAGATCCACTACCTCGACCTCGCCGGCCTGCCGCGCAGCTACTTCTACGGCACTTCGCGCTTCCCCGATCACTTCATCGACACCGGCATCGTCCGCGCGGAAGACGCGGAGGCTCTGTTCGATGCCGCCGGCTGCGTGCTGGCGTGCTATGCCATCGACGAGTCGCGCCTCACGCTGCCCGAACGCGCGGCGCACTGAAGCGCGCTCCCGGCCTTCGCATCAGCCAGACCACGATCGTCAGGTTCAGGAGGTTCCACAAGGTACCGTTGAGGAAGGCGGCGCGGTATGAACCGGTGAGGTCGAAGACCGCGCCCGACATCCAGCCGCCCAGCGCCATGCCGAACAGCGTGGCCATCAGGACGAGCCCGACGCGTGCGCCGGCCTGTTGCGGGGCAAAGAACTCGCGCACCACGATCGCATAGCTCGGCACGATGCCGCCCTGGAACAGGCCGAACAGCGCCGACACGATGTAAAGCGACGTCAGGCCGTCGAAGAAGAGGTACATCGCCAGCGCGACGCCCTGCAGCGCAGAACCGAGCAGCAGCGTACGAAGGCCACCGATGTGATCGGCGATCCAGCCGGACAGCAGCCGGCTCACGATGCCGAAGCCCAGCATCAGCGACAGCATCTGCGCACCCGCCGCCGGGCCATAGCCGAGATCACCGCAGTAGGCCACGATATGCACCTGCGGCATCGACATGGCGACACAGCAGGCCAGGCCCGCGATCACGAGCAGTGTCTGCAGGGCGCGCGGCGAAATGCCGAGATCCCTCGGCGGGCGGAGCGTCTGCACCGCGGCGTGCTCGTGCCCCGCGTTCGGTGGCCGGCGCCGCAGCACCAGCGTCAGCGGCAACATCGTCAGCAGGCACGCCACGCCGATCAGCAGGTGCGTGTGGCGCCAGCCGACGGTGTCGATGAGGTGCTGCACGATCGGCGGCCAGACCGTGCCAGCCAGGTAGTTGCCGCAGGCCACGATCGACACGGCCAGGCCCCGCCGGCGCTCGAACCAGTGCGAAATGTCGGCCAGCAGCGGCCCGAATGTGGCGGAGCTGCCGAGAAAACCGATCAGCAGTCCCTGTGCCAGCGCATAGGTCAGCAACGTGGGCGCGAGCGCCGCGGCGCCGTAGCCTAGTGCAAGGGCAAGCGTCGCGAACGCCAGCGGCAAGCTGACACCGTAGCGGTCCGTCAGCTTGCCCATCACGATGCCGCCGATGCCGAAGCCGACCATCGTCAGCGTGTAGGGCAGCGAGGCGGTGCCGCGATCGACGCCGAACTCTGCCTGCACAGCGGGCAGTGCCACGATGACCGACCACATGCCGACACCGCCGAGCGTCGACATCGTCAGCGTCGCGACCAGCCGCCACCACGCGACGGACGAGTCAATGACCGATTCGGCGGCGGGTGTCATGGGGCAACGTGCGGTGCAGCGATGGACCGGGCGGTCCCGAGCATACGTCAGCCAGCAATGCAGCAACGTCCTTGAAACATCGGAGCGGCAAACTCATCACGTCATCCGTTGGCGCCTCGATCCTCACGCATTGAAGTGATGCGCCGCCAATCGCGGAACTCAGGCGTGATGCTGGCGTCCATCCTGATTCGGCTTCGTACCTGCACAACCGCATATGCGGCATGCGTGTCTTCACGGGATCTTCACCATCGCGCGTCAGACTGCACGAATGCCCCGTCTCCCTGTCCGAGCCGACCGCCGCCGCGCCCTGCATGCCAGTACGGCGTGGTTGATCGGCCCACTGCTGTCGATGAATCCGGTGCTGGCGCGGGTGCTGATCGATGACACCCACGTCGCAATCACCGAGCAGGTGGCAAAACTCGTCCAGGACCGCCACACGCCGCGCGAGCGCGCCGTGGCCATCCACGACTTCGTGCGCGATAAGGTGCGATTCGGCTTCACTCCGCACTTCTATGCGATGTCCGCCGCCGACGTACTGGCCGCCGGCGTTGGCTTCAGCAATTCGAAGTCGACGCTCTTCATCGCGATGCTGCGCGCGGCGGGCATCGAAGCCCGCCAGCAGTTCGTCGATCTCGATGCCTCCGTGCTGCGGGGGCTCCTCGATCTGCGCACCCCGCTCGTCGACCACAGCTACACCGAAGTGAAGCTGGATGGCGCATGGGTCGCTACCGACAGCTACGTCGTCGACCTGCCGCTGTTCCGGGCGGCGCAGGCCGCCCTCCGCGTCGAAGGTCGCAGGCTGGGGTACGGAGTTCGCCTGGACGGCCGTGCTCAATGGGACGGCCGGTCTGCTTCGTTCGCGCAGTTCATGCCCGGCGACTCCGGCAGCTCACGCCATCGATGGGGTGTGTTTCCGGACGTCGCGGCCTTCTACGAGTCCACGCCGGCGGCCTGGAACCGTCGCGACGACATCATGCGCGTCGTCTTTCCTCTGGCTGCGGTCACGGCGAACCAGACAGCGGATGCGCTGCGCCGGCATGGGCCGACGGCCGTCCGCGGCCGACGGTCCAGGGCCTGACCGCGGGTGTCACGGCCCGCGGCGCGGCCCGGGTTTCACGCTGCGGTGCGAACAACTGCTGCAACCGTCTCGATGTTCAGCATAGAGCGCGCGACGGCTTCCGCCACTTCAATGCCGTCCACTCCGGCCGACATGATGCCGCCCGCATAACCCGCGCCCTCGCCGGCTGGAAAGAGACCCCTGACGTTGACGCTCTGCATGGCGGCGCCGCGCGTGATGCGCAGCGGCGACGAGGTGCGCGTCTCGACACCCGTGAACACGGCGTCCGGTCGCGCGAAACCCTTGATCTGGCGGTCGAACGCCGGGATCGCCTCGCGGATCGCATCGAGCACATACTCTGGCAGGCTCGGCCGACCGGGCTCGCCGAGATCGGTCAGCCGCACACCGGGTGTGTAGGACGGCAGCACCTCGCCCAGCACGCTCGACCGCTGCTCCTTCAGGAAATCGCCCACGAGCTGCCCCGGCGCGCAGTAATCGCCCCCACCGAGTTCGAACGCGCGTGACTCCCATTGCCGCTGGAACTCGATGCCGTCGAGCGGATGCACGGCGCGACCGGTGGCGATCGTCCACGTGACCGGCCTGCGCGTAATCCGCCGGTGCGATGCCGACGACGATGCCGGCATTGGCATTGCGCTCGGCGCGCGAGTACTGGCTCATGCCATTGGTGACGACGCGCCCGGTTTCGGACGTCGCGGCCACCACGGTGCCGCCCGGGCACATGCAGAAGCTGTAGACCGAGCGGCCATTCTTCGCGTGGTGCACCAGCTTGTAGTCGGCCGCGCCGAGAATCGGGTGGCCGGCGCTGGCGCCATAGCGCGCGCGGTCGATGACGCCTTGCGGATGCTCGACGCGGAAGCCGACCGAGAACGGCTTCGCTTCCATGAAGACGCCGCGTTCATAAAGCATTGCGAACGTGTCACGCGCGCTGTGGCCCGGCGCGAGCACGACGTGATCGGCGTCCAGCGTCTCGCCCTCGGGATGCGCGGGATTCGCCACCGTGACACCGCGGATCGCACCGGCTTCGATCATCACGTCGACGACACGCTGCTCGAAGCGAACTTCGCCGCCGAGCGACTCGATCTCCGCGCGCATTTTCTCGACCATGCTGACGAGACGGAAGGTGCCGATGTGCGGCTTGGCGACATACAGGATTTCCTCTGGCGCCCCGGCCTTCACGAACTCCGTCAGCACCTTGCGCGTCAGGTGGCGCGGATCGCTGATCTGGCTCCACAGCTTGCCGTCGGAAAAGGTTCCCGCACCGCCTTCGCCGAACTGCACATTCGACTCCGGATTCAGCACCCCCTTGCGCCACAGCCCCCAGGTGTCCTTGGTGCGTTCGCGCACGCGCTTGCCACGCTCGAGCACGATCGGCCGCAGGCCCATCTGCGCCAGCACCAGCGCGGCGAAGATGCCGCACGGACCGAAGCCGATGACGATCGGCCGCGGCCGCCCGCGGGCATCGAAGTCCGCCGGCGCATGTCCGATGAAACGATAGGTCGTGTCCGGCGCAGGCTTCACGTGCGGGTCACCTTGGCGCGCGGACAGCACGGCGGCTTCGTCGCGCACGTCGCAGTCCACCGTGTAAGTGAGCATCACAGCGCTCTTGCGACGGGCATCCACCGCCCGCCGGAACACGCTGAACGAACACAGATCGGCGTCGGGCACGCCCAGCCGCGCAACAACAGCCGCCCGCAGTGCGGGCTCGGCATGGTCAAGCGGGAGCCGGAGTTCGGTGAGGCGAATCATTTGCGGGGGCGTGGAGCGAGCCGCTATTGTCGCCTCAGACTCTCACCCGGGCTCCCATGTCACCGACTCCCACCCCCACCCCATTCGGCAGCTGGCCGTCCCCGCTCACCGCGCGCGACGTCGCAGCAGCGTCCCTCAGCCTGGCCTATGCGACCGCGCATCGCGGGCGGCTCGTCTGGACCGAGTCGCGGCCGCAGGAACGCGGACGCAGTGTGCTGGTCGCCGAAACGCGCGTGGCGTCATCGAAGACGTGACGGGCGCCGAGTCGAACGTCCGTTCGCGGGTGCACGAGTACGGCGGCCGGGCGTACGGCATGGCCGACGGCCGGGTCGTTTACTGCGAGTTCCCGGATCAGCGCCTGTACGTCCAGCGCGCAGGAAGTGCACCGCGCGCTCCTGACGCCGGACGGCTACCGCTACGCGGATTTCGCAGCCGCCTCTGACGGGCGCACGTTCTTCGCCGTGCGCGAGGACCACAGCGCGCCGGGCGAGCCGGTCAATGCGGTCGTCGCCATCGATGTGGACGTCGAGTCCGCCGGTCGGGTGCTGTTCGATCGCTCGGACTTCGTCGCCTACCCGCGCCCGAGTGCGGACGGGCGGATCGCATTCATCGCCTGGAACCATCCGAACATGCCGTGGGATGCGACCACGCTGTATGTCGCGCGACTCGGCGCCGACGGTCTCGAGGATCTGCGCGTCATCGCGGGCGGCCCGGAGGCCACGGCCGAATCCGTCATCGAACCGGTGTGGGACGTCGACGGCACGCTCTACTTCCTGTCGGACCGCAGCGGCTACTGGAACCTGTACCGCTGGAAGGGCGGGCCGATCGAGGCGGTCACCGCGATCGACGCGGACTTCGGCGGGCCGCTGTGGAATCTCGGGGCGACGACGTACGCGCTCACCGGCGATGGGCGTGCGCTTGCGCGCCTCTGCCGCAACGCCGTGGACCAGCTTGTGCTCGTCGATCTGGCGAGCGGCAGCATGACGGACCTCGCCCTCCCCTTCGTCTCGTTCGGATCGGTCGGCGTGCTCGATGCAGAGCAGGGTTACGCGATCGCGGCCTCCGAAACGGCGCCCCACGCGCTGATCACGTTCTCCTTGCGCGACGGTGGGCACCGCGTCGTGCGTACGGCCGGCCCGGCTCCACTTGCGCCGGACTTCGTGTCGCGGGCCGAGCCGATCCGCTTCCCGACCCGGCCGGGCGCTGATGGAACACCGCGCGAAGCGCATGCCTTCTTCCATCCCCCGTGCAACCCCGGCTGCAGCGGCCCGCAGGGCACGAAGCCGCCGTTGCTCCTGCTGGTGCATGGAGGGCCGACAACGCACGCCGCGCCAGCGCTGAGCCCGTCGCACCAGTTCTGGACCACGCGCGGCTTCGCCATCGTCAACGTGAACTACGGCGGGTCGAGCGGATTCGGACGTGACTACCGCAACCGCCTGCTTGGCGAGTGGGGTGTGGTCGACCTCGCCGATGCGGTCGCCGCCGTGGACTACCTCGTCGCGCAGGGGCGCGTCGACGGCGCGCGAGTCGCCATCCGGGGCGGCAGCGCCGGCGGCTTCACCGTGCTCGCCGGCCTCGCCTTCACGCGGCGCTTCGCGGCGGGCATCAATTACTTTGGCGTGGCGGACCTCGAGTCGCTCGCAGCCGACACCCACAAGTTCGAAAGCCGCTACCTGGACCGTCTCGTGGCGCCGCTGCCGGAGGGTCTCGCGATCTATCGCGCCCGCAGCCCCCTCCATCATCTCGAGGCGCTCGACGCGGCACTGATCACGTTCCAGGGCGACGAGGATCTCGCGGTGCCGCCGGCGCAAAGCCGAGGCATCGTCGCGGCAGTGCGGGCGCGCGGCAAGCCGGTTGCCTACCTCGAATTCCAGGGCGAACAGCACGGCTTCCGTCGCGCCGAGAACATCGTGCGCGCACTTGAAGCGGAGCTTTACTTCCTCGGCCGTATCTTCGGATTCACTCCGGCGGATGCCATCGAGCCTGTGCCGATCGACAACCTGACGTAGTCGCGTCGTCATGGTCCATGACGACACTCAAGTGAGCGGCGCGCCGGCGGCGCCAGCCGACAAGCCGGCCACTGCGGACGCTCAGGTTGGGCTCGTCTTCGGAGCGCGCGGCGTGTGTCGAGCTCACCCAGCCGAATGCGGCGCGCGATGGTGTCCGGCGCGAAATCGGCGGGGCCGCCCATCGCCTCCGGCTTCGACGTGCGGATCACGGTCAGGCGATCGACCCGGCGGTGGTGGCTCATGCGAACAAAGGCCGGATGCCTGCGCAAGGGGCTGCGCGCGGGGAGCGCCGCGTCGACGGCCCGCATCAGATCGATCTGCGCGTTGTACATCTCGAAGAGCTTCAGATCGTGCTGGAACTTGCCGAAGAACGTCAGCTCGAAGGCACGCTGCAGGACATCCGTCATGTCCTGCGGCAACGTGGTCCTCGGCGCGAAGAGATCGACGACGATGATCTCCCAGCGCGCCTTGGGATCAGCCGCGTTATGCGCCTCGATCGCGTTCAGCGCCGGGCGCAGTGGGGTGTTGGAGATCAGACCCCCGTCCCAGTAATCACCGCCATTGATGCCGACCGATGGAAACACGGGAGGCAGGCTGGCGCTGGCCATGACGTGCCGCATGCCGAACCGTTGCCGGTTCGAAAATTCCGCCAGGCGTCCGCTCTTCACCTCGACGGCGGTGACGATCAGTTCCGTCGCCGAGCGACGCACGCGGCGAAAGTCGACCCAGACCTCGATCGCCTGTTCAAGCGGGGCCGGGTCGTAGACGTAGGTCGCCAGCGGCGGCGCCGTGTAGTACGCAGGGTTGATGCGATACAGCGCGTTGGCGCCAAGCGCGGGAAAGGTGTTGGCGAACATCGCGGGCACGAACGGGTTGGTCTGCATCGCCATGCGCTGCCACAGTTCGTCGAGATGCTCGCGCGGATCCCCGCGCGCGCCGACCAGGATGGCCGCCATCACAGCACCGATCGAACAACCCGTGACGATGTCGAACGTTCGTCCAGGCGGCTCCAGCAGCGCCTTCAGCACCCCGGCTTCGTAGGCGCCTAGCGCCGCGCCGCCCTGCAACACAAGCGCGGTACGCAGGCCATTGGCCCGTTTGGCCGCCGGCCGGGCGGTGGTCGATCGCCTGGATCGTGAAGGTGCCTGCATGACGACGGAATGGAACTGGGCGGATGGATCGCTGATCCTGCGCAGGCTAGCGCCGGTGGCGAATCGGAACGCCGGTCCGGTCAAACCTTGCGCACGTGCACGCGATCCGGGTCAACCCTCGGGCTGCGCGCGGGTCAGGTGGGCGAAAGAAACCACACCGTCGTGATCAGCCCGTCCAGCACCTCGTAGGCTGCGACGACCTCGAGCGGCTGGTCGCCGGTCCCGGTCACATACTCCTGATCGATCACCTTGTTGCCAAGGACGATGCGCTGGCGGACTTCTGCGTGCAGTCCCGGCAGGTTGAAGCGCTTCGTTTCGTAGAACTCGCGCAGGGCGGCCTTGCCGACCATGGCCGGCGTTGTCGACGGCAGGCGGAAGATCCGCACATCATCGTGGTAGGCCGCAGCGAAGGCGTCGATGTCGCGCCGGTTGTAGGCCTCGACCTGGCGTTGCACGACTTCGACGGCAGTTTCGGACATGGCACGCTCTCCGGAGTCCGGCTACTGCGGCTGCTCGTGCAGCAGCCAAGCCAGCAATGTGAAAGTGACGAAAGCCATCACCGTCGAACTGATGATGATGCGCGTGATGCGGCCATTGTCGGCCCCGTAGCGCTCGGCCAGCAGCGAGACGGAACTCGCCGAAGGCAGTGCCGCGGCCAGCACGATGACCGTCAGCGTGAACGAGTCCAGCGGCGCTCCGAGCCGGATGGCGGCGACACCCAGCGCCAGGACGACCAGTGGATGAACGATGAGCTTCGCGATGGCCAGCGGCAGGTAGCGCTGCAGCGGCGTGCGCGTGTGCACATGCTGCCCGGCGCGCCACAGCACGGTGCCGATCGTGAAGAGCGCCACCGGCGTAGCGGCATCGCCGAGCATCTTGATGATGGTCTCCGCAGGCCCGGGCAGCCGCAGTTCGAATGCCGAAAATGTGAGCCCGGTCGCGATGGCAGCGGGCAGCGGATTGGCCAGCGTGCCCTTGAGCAACCGCCCGATCTGAGCCGGCGCATGGCCATTTTGCGCCCCGCCGGTCTGCGCCAGCGCGATGCATAGCGAGCTGGTGAAGAACAGGTCCACGAGCAGCGTCGTGATCACCGGGCCGGCGGCCGCCGGGCCTAGCAGCGTGGCGAGCAGTGGCACGCCCATGAAGCCGGTGTTCGGCCAGACGACGGTCAGCGCACCGAGCGCGGCGTCTTTCATCGGCACCGCCTCGGTTCGCGTCAGGGCGATCGTCGCCACCACGAGCACCACGGCGGTGATCAGCGTGATGACCAGCACCACCGGATTCAGGACCTGGGCCACCGGCAGCGAGG
This sequence comes from uncultured beta proteobacterium, assembly GCA_963780715.1. GTDB lineage: Bacteria > Pseudomonadota > Gammaproteobacteria > Burkholderiales > Burkholderiaceae_F > JALORV01. The sequence continues at coordinate 22,385 of CAWADK010000022.1, read as the reverse complement.
CACCGAACCGGAACAGCATGCAGGGCAGCGCGAAATACAGGACGAACAGGTTGAGTCCCGGAATCGTCGCCTCGGGCAGGATTTTCGAGCGTCCCGCCAGGTATCCGCACAGCACCAGTGCGAAAAACGGGATCGTGACCGCCAAAATGGCCTGCATGGATGCAAGTATCTCAGGCGAAACCGCACCCCGGGCAGCGCCGCGCACGACTCCCGGCCCGGCAAACCGGCCCAAAACGGCGGCTGGACAAGCGCCGGACAACCGCGTACCGTAACTTCTGCTTGCGTTTGAGTGTCGTTAGTCCCTTGGTACCCTGTGCCGGTCATTTCAGCTCCGACCGCGCCTTGTTCCCCGGTTTACGTACTTGATCGTTTGCACGCAGCAGGACGTTCCTGCCAGCGTTAGTTATCCATCATTTTTCAAGGACGTTTTTCAAAATGGCACAAGGTACGGTTAAGTGGTTCAACGAGTCCAAGGGCTTCGGCTTCATCACTCCTGAAGGCGGCGGCAAGGACCTGTTCGCTCACTTCTCGGAGATCCAGTCTGCGGGTTTCAAGACCCTGCAAGAGGGACAACGCGTCGAGTTCACGGTAGCCCAGGGCGCCAAGGGCCCGCAGGCGACCCAGATCAAGCCGATCTAAGGTCGGCTGGTTTGCACAAAAGACCGCCACGTCATGTGGCGGTCTTTTTTTATATGCGCGACACTTGCGCACACCTTTAAGGAGAGTCCGACTTGGCAAAGCCCAACTACTCGTTCGAAAAGCGCCAACGCGAGCTGGCCAAGAAGAAAAAGCAGGAGGAAAAGCGCCAGCGCAAGGCGGCTGAGAAGCCCGACAAGGCACTCTGGCCCTGGAGACGCTGCGCCGTCCGCGACGGCCAGCGACACTCCGCCCGCGGCCTGACATCGCGCTCGGACGACGATCGGGGCCCGTGGCCTCCGATTGTGTCCAGCGCGCAACGCTGCAATCCTGAATTTTCCCGTTGACGGAACGCCGCACCGGGATCAACAATCGCGCCCTCGCTCCCTGAGCGCCACTTCCTTCCGGAGGCGCGCATGTCCAAGACTGATCTTGTTCGCTAGTCGGCCGCCCCGCCGCTGACTCGGACGTTTCCGAATCGGCCGCTCCCGCGGCCGGCCATCCTGTGTCGACCCCGGTCGCGCGCAGACGCGCGCGTGTCGTGTTCGCGGCGTTTGCGCGCCGCTCGATTCGGAAACAATCATGACTTCAGATCTCCACGATCGGCTGCGGCTGATCGGCTATTCAAACCTCGTCGGACAAAACCTCGCGCAGTTGCCGGCGACTGGCAGTGCAATGCGCGTTCTCGAAGTGCACCGTGACGGCGCGGTCGTGCACGATGGCGCCGAGGAGCGTCGCGCGCACTTGCTGCCGTCTCTTGCGCGCGAACTCGCCGCGCACGGCGACCAGCTTGCCGTCGGGGATTGGGTGCTGGCCGCTGGCGACGACAACGGCGGGCTCTGGGTTGCGGCTCGCATGGCGCCGCTCAACCAGCTCGTTCGCCGCACGTCGGAGGGGGCTCGCCAGTGTCTGGTGAGCAACGTCGACACGGCGCTGCTCGTGATGGGCCTCGATGGCGACTTCAACCTGCGCCGCCTCGAGCGCTATCTGACGCTGGTGAGAAGCTGCCCAGGTGTGGCCCGTCGTCGTCCTGACCAAGCGCGACCTCGGCGACCACGGCGACGCCCGCTGCGACGAGACGCGCCGTCGCATCCCGGCCGACGTGCCAATCCATGCCCTGGACGCGCGTCTGCCATCGGCGGCGCAGGAACTCGCCGCTTATCTCGGGGCGGGCCAGACCCTGGTGCTCCTCGGTTCTTCCGGCGCGGGCAAGTCGACGCTGACGAACTCGCTGCTTGGCAGGAACGAACAGGCGATCGGAGCCGTACGGAACGACGACAGCCGCGGGCGCCACACGACGACCGCGCGTTCGCTGCATCCCTTGCCGGGCGGCGCCTGCGTCATCGATACGCCAGGGTTGCGCGGGCTGCGGGCCGACACCGACGAGACCGGACTCAATGCCAGCTTCGCGGACATCGTCGCACTGGCGGAACAGTGCCGCTTCCGCGATTGTCAGCATGATGGCGAACCGGGCTGCGCGGTGCGTGCGCAGGTCGATGCGGACAGGCTCGCCAACTTCCACAAGATGCGGCGCGAGATCCGGCGCGAAACCATGACGCTGCTGGATCGCCGCAAGCAGCTTGCGGAATGGAAGGCCCGGGGACGCGCCGCCGAACAGCGCATGAAGATGAAGCGGGGATAGCGGCCTGTGACCGACCATCCGCGCGTGCCTTGCTGGATTGGGAGGACGAATGCGTCGCCGCTCGTCATGGATCCGGCGGCAGCGCTTCGACGCCGGGCGCGCTGCGCGTGCTCGGCTGATCCGAGCCGAGGCACGTCCCTCCCTGGCCGAACACTGACTGGCCCTCGGGGTTTACGCGATGGAGCTTGGCTTGCGGAGCGTTGCCCGGAGACAACCCCGGGGGCCTCTGTCGTTGACCGCCATCAACGCCGGCGGCCCAAGCGGGGCCACGATGAAACTGGATGTTCAGCAGAGCAGGAAAAAGACCATGACGTTCCCGATCCAGATCACGTTTCACCACATGGACCGCTCGGAAGCGCTGGAACAGGCGATCACCGAGAAGGCCGAGAAGCTCGGAAAGTTCCACCCGGCGATCACTCAATTGCACGTGGCGGTGACGTCCGAAACGCGGCACAGCACCAAGGCGCGTGAATACCGCGTGCGGCTCGACCTGCACGTCAAGGGCAATGAGTACGCAATCACGCGCCAGGCGGACGAAGATGCCTTTGTCGCCGCCAGAGACGCGTTCGACTCGGCGCGCCGGCTGCTCGACAGCGAAATCGACGAACGCCGCGGCTTCGTCAAACAGCACTGAGCCGCCGCGTGCGGCTGCCGGCCGCGCACGGTTGCGATCGTTCGTCCGCGGCAGGCAGGCGTCGTTGCGGCGCCCACTACCTACGGGACACTTTCCGCTGACTCAAGCGACGCCTGCCGCGCTTCGCGCAGCTCATCGCAGCGGGAGGGAAGTGCATGCCGGCCGTGACGTCTATTGCGCCGGGAATCCGTACTTGATGACGGAAAAGCTGGCACCCTGGGGATCGCGCAGCACGGCCATCCGACCGACACCCTCGACGTCCATCGGCGGCACCAGGACCGCGCCACCGAGCTTTTCCGCCTCACGGATCGTTGCGTCGACATCCGCGACGGTGACGTAGACACCCCACGTCGGCGGCATACCGGCGGCCTCGGCGGGAACTTGCATGATCCCGGCGACGGACTCTTCGCCGACCTGGCACGTCGTGTACGCGCCACTCGACATCTGCATGTCCTTGGTGCTCCAGCCGAAGAGCTTCGAATAAAAGGCCTTGGCCGCGGCCGGATCGGTCGTCAGTAGCTCGCTCCAGCTGAAAGCGCCGGGAGTGGTGAATACGTCCATCGGATGCTCCTTTCTTGGGTGGGCTGGCAGGGACGCGATTGTGTACGCCATGGCCCGCACAATTCACCCGCCGCGTGACGAATTGACGCCTCGGCGGTATCAATCGGCCGGCCAGCGCCGGAACCGCCTGAAGGTCGCAAGGCCCGGATCGGGACAGCCCCTTGTCGGACGTCAAGCCGACGCTGCGGTCCGGCCTCGACCGGCTGACAGGGTCGGCGCCGCGGCGTAACGTCGCCTTTCGCACCAGAACAACACGGCCGAGGAGAGGGAATGGCTTATTCAACGGAGAACCTGCGGACCGTGGCCCTGCTGGGCCACGGCAGTGCAGGCAAGACAACACTCGCCGAAGCGCTGCTCGCGCGCTCGGGCGCGATCCCCGCGGCAGGCAGTGTCGAAAAAGGGACCACAGTCAGTGACTTCGACGGGCTGGAGAAGACCTTCCTGCACTCGTTGCGCACCTCGGTGCTGCACCTGGATCTTCCTTCGACGCGTGTGCACCTGCTCGACACGCCCGGATTTCCGGACTTCATCGGCCAGTCGATCGGCGCGCTCGATGCGGTGGAAACCGCCGCGATCGTCGTCAATGCGCAGAGCGGCATCGAGATGATCACCTCGCGCATGATGGACTGGGCCGGGCGCCGCAAGCTGTGTCGCCTGCTGATCATCAACAAGATCGACGCCGAGAACGTCGATCTGCCACAGATACTCGCGGACCTGCGCGCGGCATTCGGCAAGGAAGTCCTGCCGATCAACCTGCCGGCCGGCGGCGGCTCGAAAGTCGTCGACTGCTTCTTCAACCCCGACGGCGAGGCCGACTTCTCGTCGGTCGCCGAAGCGCACCAGGCGCTGGTCGACCAGGTCATCGAGGTCGATGAAGAACTGATGGCCAAGTACCTCGAGCAGGGCGAGGCGATCGAGGCCGAGCAGCTGCATGCGCCGTTCGAGAAGGCGCTGCGCGAGGGCCACCTGATCCCGGTGTGCTTCGTCTCCGCGAAAAATGGCGCCGGCATCGATGAGCTCGTGAAGGTGTTCGAGCGATTGCTGCCGAATCCGGCCGAGGGCAACCCGCCGCTCTTTTTCAAGGGCGAGATCATCGACGGCCAGGCGGTCGAGGAATTCCGCTCGGAACCGGACCCGAAGAAGCACGTGCTGGCGCATGTCTTCAAGGTCGTCGTCGACCCCTACGTCGGCAAGCTCGGCATCTTCCGCGTGCACCAGGGAACGGTGACCAAGGACACGCAGCTTTTCATCGGCAGCGGGCGCAAGCCGTTCAAGGTCGGGCACCTCTTCATGCTGCAGGGGGGCAAGACAGTCGAGATTCCGTCGGCGGTGCCGGGCGACATTGCGGCGGTGGCCAAGGTCGACGAGATCGAATTCGACTGCGTGCTCCACGACTCGCACGACGAGGACCACATCCACATGCGGCCGCTCGAGTTCCCGACGCCAATGAGCGGCGTGGCGATCGCGCCGAAGCGCCGTGGCGACGAGCAGCGCATCTCCGAAGTGCTGCACCGGATGACGGCCGAGGACCCGACGCTGGTGGTCGAGCACGACTCGGTGCTGAACGAGACCGTGCTGCGCGGGCTCGGCGAGCTGCACATCCGCTCGACGCTCGACCGCATGGCGCAGCAGTACAAGGTCGAGGTGGACACGCGGCCGCCGCGCATTCCGTACCGCGAGACGATCGCGGCCAACGCCGAGGGACACGCGCGTCACAAGAAGCAGACCGGCGGCGCCGGCCAGTTCGGCGAGGTCTATCTGCGCATCGAGCCGCTGGCGCGCGGCGCCGGTTTCGAGTTCGTCGATCAGGTCAAGGGCGGCGTCATTCCCTACAACTTCATTCCGGCGGTGCAGAAAGGTGTCGAGTCCGTGCTCGCCGCGGGTCCCGTGGCCGGCTTTCCAATGCAGGACGTGCGGGTGACGGTGTACGACGGCAAGCACCATCCGGTCGACTCGAAGGAGATTGCCTTCGTCGCCGCCGGTCGCAAGGCTTTCCTCGACGCGCTGGCGAAGGCGCGGCCGATCGTGCTAGAGCCGATCGTCAACGTCGAAATCGAGGCGCCTGAAGGCAACATGGGCGACGTGACCGGCGACTTGTCGTCGCGCCGTGGCCAGATCACCGGCACGCGTGCGATGGGGCCTGGAGTGCTGGTCGTCGAAGGCCAGGCACCGCTCGGCGAACTCGAGGGTTACTCGGCGCGCCTCAAGGCGATGACGCAGGGGCGCGCGGCCTGGACGATGACGCTCTCGCACTACGAGCAGGCACCGCCGCCCCTGCAGCAGAAGCTCGCCACCGAATTTGCCGCCAAGCGCAAGCAGGAAGAAGAAGAGTAGCGGCCTCGACGCGCTTGATCCGGGACGCCGGCTCGCGCAGCAGGCCGGCACGCGAACGCCGCGATGTCAGGGTCGTGTGCGTCGAAGCGCGTGCAGCAGGAAGCGGGCCGGATCGACCGCCTCGACGAGGTCGCGCTCCAACGGCAATGGCTCGCCTTCGATCTGCGCGGCGATGAGTTCCGCCAGTGCTGGCGCGAGCGTCAGTCCGCGTGATGCCAGCGCGTAGCAGCCGTACAGGCCGGCCTGCCGCGGAAGATCGTCGAGGTGTGCTCCCGTTAGTCCGGAATGCAGCTCCCAGGCGCGTGTCTCGTCGGCGGCCGGGCCCGCGAGCGGCAGACGATCGCGCGCAACACAGCGCACGCCGGCAGTGTTCGCCAGCGGCTGCACGGCGACAGGTTCGGCGAGGAGTCGTGCGAGGCGCGCGAGATTGCTCGCCATCGCCTGCTCGTCGCTGAGCGGGGCCTGCCCCATGCCATCCGGCAGGGCTGCCTCATAGGTCGCGCCGATGGCGAGTTCACCCGCCGGGCCGCGCAGCAGGTAGCCATCGCCGGTCAGCGGCGCACGCAGGCCTTGCAGGGCACGGCGGTCAAGCAGAGTCAGCCGTCCGGGAACCGCCTGCAAGGCAATCTTCGACTGCAGCAGCCGCGGTGCATCGAGTGCGCTGGCGACGACGACCACCGCAGCACTCCCGAGGAGGCGCCCTTCGCGATCGAGCGCGTGCCAGCCACGGGTGTCGCGATGCAGTCGCGACACCGCCGCGCCCAGCGTCACTTCGATGCCGGGCGTCGCGAGCAGAGCCTCGCACCATGCCCCGGGCGAGACGGTGGTCGCCTGCGGCCACCACAGTCCGCCGCGAGGTGGCAGCAGGCCCACTCGATCGCACAGGGCCGAGGCTTCACAGTGCTCGACGAACTCCGGCGGCAGTGCCAGCTCTTCGATGGCCGTACCCCAGCGTGACCAGGTTTCGGCGTCGGCGGCGAGTTGCGCGGCGCCATCGCGCTGCCAGACGGGGATCGAGCCGCACGGCCGTCCGGCGCGGAGCGGTCGAGCGCCGCCTCGGACAGCGCCACGCCCGCCCGCGTGAGGCGTGCGAGGCGCGCGTCGTCGACCGCCAGCACCGGATGCAGCAGGCCGGCTGGCTGCGAGGACCCTGCACTGGCGACCTGCCCGGCACGATCGATGACCTTTACTTTCCAGCCCCGCCGGGCCAGGGCCTCGGCGCAGGTGCTGCCGGCGATGCCGGCGCCGATGACGATGGCCGAGCGTTCGCCGCGGTAGGCGGTCGGGGGTTCGTGTCGCCGCACCTTCCACGCAGGCGCATAGCGCGCAGCCAGCATCTCGCGCTTGCGTCCGAACCCGCGTTTCGTCTCGAGGGCGAAGCCGCAGTTCACCAACGCATCGCGCACGGTCCGCGCGGTCGTCCACGTCGCCAGCGTCGCCTCGGGCCGTGCACAGCGCGCGATGGCCTTGAGCACCGATGGCTCCCACATCTCGGCGTTGCGGTCCGGTGCAAAGCCGTCGAGAAAGATCGCATCGGCCCCGACCACAAGACGCCGCGCTATCGCGCGCGCATCGCCGAAGGCCAGCGTCAACACCACACCCCCAGACTCGAACTCGCAGCGATGCAGGCCCGCCAACGGCAATGGCCAGCGGGCGGCCAGCTGTAAGGCGAGCGGGCGCAGCTCGGCGGGAGCGGCCGCGATCAGGTCGGCCGCGGCCAGCGGATGGCGCTCGATCGAGACGAAGTGAAGCCTTCGGCAACGCCGGGTGTCGATGCTCCACTGCTGCCAGGTGGCCAGGAAATTCGTGCCGACGCCGAACCCGGTTTCGAGCACGACGAACTGCTCACGACCGCGCCACCGTTCCGGCAACCCGTTGCCGGCGAGGAACACGTGGCGCGCCTGCCCGAGCGCGCCGTCACGGCTAGCGTAAACATCGCCGTAGCGTTCGCTGTAGGGAGTGCCGTTCGCGTCGAAGGCGAGTCGCTCGGGTTGCACGTCCATGCCGCCATTATCCGAGGCAGGGGCGTCGGTACACTCGCGGCCTTGCTCTGAACCTGGAGTTCCCCATGCTGATCCGCATCCTGTCGTGCGCGCTGCTGCTGGCCCTGTCGCCAGTGCTGCAAGCGCAGACCAAGCCGCGCATCGAAAAGGCGGCCGACCTGCCGCGCTTCACGTACCCGCTCAAGGGCAGCCTCGAGCAACTGGTGAAGGACCCGAAGACGTTCGCCGAGTTTTCCACGGCCCTGCGGCGGGACACCGAGTCCGTCCTCGCCAAGTACGACATCGCCGACAAGTCGAGTGAACGGCAACTGCTCGGGACGCTGCTGCAGCTCGATCTGCTCGAGGGCAAGGACGCCGACGCGCTGAAGCGCATCGAACAGATCCGCGCGCTGCAGGAAAAGCCCGCCGACAAGCTGCTGACCGGTCTCCTGGCTCGCGCGATCATCGACGGCCGCAAGGCGGCCGGTGCCGCCAGCGGGCCGGCCTACCAGGCCGCGGTCGCCAACAGCCTGTCGAGCGCCCTGAAGCCCCTGCCTTACCCGGTCATCGCCAACGACATCAAGGAGGCCAAGGCCAGCGCCGAGCTGCTCGGCGAAGGACGCTTCCTCGGCTACGTCAACGAAGTACTGCAACCGACCGCCGACAAGACCGGGGCGCTCAGCAGCGAGCTGGCGCCAGGACTGGTCGGTGTGCGCTATGGGTTGATGCTGCGTCTGCCGCTGAAGCAGACGATGATCGACACCTACGGCGCCTACCTCGCCGCCAACAAGGTCGAGAAGCCCGACATCTGGGCGGCGCGCGATGTCGCACTCGAACCGGGTCGCCCCTACACGCCGGTCGTCGTCGCCGTGTGGGACAGCGGCGTGGACACCGCCATCTTCAAGTCGCAGGTCGTGCGCGATGCGCAGGGTGCACCGGTGCTGATCGGCTTCGACAAGTACGCGAACCCGAAGAACACGGAACTCCAGGTCCTGTCGCCAGCCATGCAGGCACGGCTGCCTGCGATGAAGGCGCGCAGCAAAGGCTTCTCCGACCTCCAGTCGAACGTTGACAGTCCGGAAGCCAACGAGGTCAAGCAACTGATCTCGACGCTGCCGCGCGAGCAATACAAGCCGACGATCGAAGAGCTGCAACTCGCGGGCAACTACACGCACGGTACCCACGTGGCCGGCATAACGATGGAAGGCAACCCCTACGCTCGCCTGCTGGTGGCGCGCATGGAGTTCGGCAACACGCTGATCCCGGATCCCTGCCCCTCGCTCGAGCAGACGCGCAAGGATGCGAAAAGTCTTGTCGAGACGGTCGAGTTCCTCCAACGCAACAAGGCGCGCGTCGTCAACATGAGCTGGGGCGGCAGCGTCAACGGCATCGAGAACGACCTCGAACTGTGCGGCATCGGCAAGACACAGGAGGAGCGCAAGAAGCTGGCGCGGGAGTATTTCGACATCGGCCGGCAGGCGCTGGAAAGGGCCTTCGCTTCGGCGCCCGAGGTCCTCTTCATCACGGCGGCCGGCAACTCCAACGAAAATGCATCCTTCGCCGAGGATTCGCCAGCCGACATCGTGCTGCCGAACCTTCTGACCGTAGGCGCGGTCGACAAGGCCGGCGACGAGGCTTCGTTCACCAGCTATGGCCCGACGGTGAAGGTGCACGCCAACGGCTACCAGGTGGAAAGTTACCTGCCGGGCGGCGACCGCGTCGCTTTCTCGGGTACTTCGATGGCATCACCTCAGGTGGCCAACCTCGCCGGCAAGATCCTTGCGATCAATCCAGCGCTGACGCCACCGCAGGTCATCGAGATCATCGTCGCGACGGCCGACAAGACCGCGGACGGCCGCCGCACACTGGTCAATCCGAAGAGAGCGCTCGAAGCCGCCCGCCTGAAAAAGGCCTAGCCTTGGCCCCGGCGACATCCCCGCGAACCGGCGCCGCACTTAATGCGCGGCGCCGAGTTCAAGAGTAATCAGCCGCGCGTCAGCGGCTTGAAGCGCAGCCGGTGCGGCGCGGCGCCTTCTTCGCCGAGGCGCTTCTTCTTGTCGGCTTCGTACTCCTGGTAGTTGCCGTTGAAGAAGGTCCACTGCGAATCGCCTTCGGCCGCGAGGATGTGCGTGGCGATGCGGTCGAGGAACCAGCGATCGTGCGAGATGACCAGCACCGAGCCGGCGAACTCGAGCAGCGCTTCTTCGAGCGCGCGCAGCGTCTCGACGTCGAGGTCGTTTGAGGGTTCGTCGAGCAGCAGCACGTTGCCGCCCTTGAGCAGGGTTGCCGCCAGGTGCAGGCGGCCGCGCTCACCGCCGGAGAGGTTGCCGACGATCTTCTGCTGGTCGCCGCCCTTGAAGTTGAAGCGGCCGAGATAGGCGCGCGACGGCATCTCGAAGCGACCGACCTGCAGGATGTCGAGCCCGCCGGAGATCGCTTCCCACACCGACTTGTCGTTCGGCAGCGATTCGCGCGTTTGCTCAACCGCCGCGATCTGCACGCTCGGACCCATGACAATCTCACCGCCGTCGGGCTTTTCCTGTCCGGTGACCATGTGGAACAGCGTCGACTTGCCGGCGCCATTGGGGCCGATGACGCCGACGATCGCGCCGGGAGGAACTGAAAAACTGAGGTTGTCGATCAGCAACCGGTCGCCGTAACCCTTGCTGACGTTCTTGAATTCGATTACCTGGTTGCCGAGCCGCTCGGCGACCGGGATGAAGATTTCCTGCGTTTCGTTGCGGGTCTGGTACTCGTAGGACGACAACTCGTCGAAGCGCTTCAATCGCGCCTTGCTCTTGGCCTGGCGGCCCTTGGCATTCTGGCGCACCCACTCCAGCTCGTTCTTCATGGTCTTGATGCGCGCCGCCTCGGACTTGGCCTCGCGCTCGAGCCGCTCTTCCTTCTGTTCCAGCCAGGAGCTGTAGTTGCCCTTCCACGGAATGCCCATACCGCGGTCGAGTTCGAGAATCCACTCGGCCGCGTTGTCGAGGAAGTAGCGATCGTGCGTGACCGCGACGACCGTGCCCGGAAAGCGCGACAGGAACTGCTCGAGCCAGTCGACGCTCTCGGCATCAAGATGGTTGGTCGGCTCGTCGAGCAGCAGCATGTCAGGCTTGGACAGCAGCAGCTTGCACAGCGCCACACGCCGCTTCTCGCCGCCGGAGAGCTTGGCGATCGACGCATCCCACGGCGGCAGGCGCAGTGCATCGGCGGCGATTTCCATCTGGTGTTCGACGTCGGCACCCGAGGTGGCGATGATCGCCTCGTACTTCGCCTGGTCCGCCGAGAGCTTGTCGAAGTCCGCATCGGGCTCGGCGTAGGCCGCGTAGATCTCCTCGAGCTTCTGCTTGGCCTGCATCACTTCGCCGAGGCCGGCCTCGACCTCGTCCTTGACTGTCTTTGCGGGATCGAGCTGCGGCTCCTGCGGCAGGAAACCGATCGAAAGCCCGGGCATCGGCACCGCTTCGCCTTCGATGTCCTTGTCGAGCCCGGCCATGATCCTCAGCAGCGTCGACTTGCCGGAACCATTGAGCCCGAGCACGCCGATCTTGGCGCCGGGAAAGAAGCTGAGGGAGATGTTCTTCAGGATCTCGCGCTTGGGCGGAACGATCTTGCCCACGCGGATCATGGTGTAGACGTATTGAGCCATGGCCAATGCAACAGAAAGCGCGAAAAGTCGCGCAGATTACCGGATCGGCCGCGTCAATTGACGGGCCGCGGCAGAAGGTGGCCGGGCATGCGCAAAGCCCCGGTGCGGAAGGCGGTGCTCGCGCCCTGGTAGTAGCCGATCGCTTCGTTGGTGAAGTGCCGGGTTTCGTCGCTCGGCGGCAGCTCGCGGCCACTCGCGGGATCGACGACGCGCACGCGCCGCTGCGGCCGAAGCTCGACCAGCATGCCGTGCTCGTAGTAACCGACCGTCTGGTAGTTGGCCATTACCGCGCGCTGGTGAGTGCGGCCTTCATTCAGGATGTCCTGCCCGAAAAAGCGCGAGACGTAATTGAAGTTCAGCAGCGCGAGCACGGTCGGGGCGACGTCGATCTGCGATGCAATGGTTTCGATGCGCGCCGGAGCGATGTGCTTCGGGGCGTAGATCAGCAGCGGAATGTGGAAACGGTCGAGCGGCAGGTCAGTCTTGCCGCGCGACGCCGCACAGTGGTCGGCGACGATGACGAATACGGTGTCGTCGAACCAGGGATGCTTGCGCGCGCGCTCGATGAAGTCGCCGATCGCCCAGTCCGTGTACTTCACGGCGCCGTCGGCACCGGTCTTGGGCGGAATGTCGATACGGCCCGCCGGGTAGGTGTAGGGACGGTGGTTCGACGTAGTCATCACGTGCGCAAAGAACTTCGTGCCGGCGGTATGGCGCTTGTCGAGTTCGCGCAGCGTCAGCGTGAAGAGGTCCTCGTCGGCCACGCCCCAGATGTTCTCGTAGTGAATGTCGGCCTTGTCGAGCGCCGTGCGGTCGATGACGGTGTAACCGTTGCCGGCGAAGAAGTGCTGCATGTTGTCAAAGTACCCATAGCCACCGTAGAGATAGACCGGCTCGTAGCCCTTCTCGGCAAAGACCTCGCCCACGGTGAACAGGTGATCATTGTTGGGACGCTTGACCACGGAATGCCCGGGTGTCGGCGGCAGCGAGAGGGCGAGCGCCTCGAGGCCGCGCACCGTCCGCGTGCCGGTCGCATAGAGTTGAGTGAACAGCAGTCCCTCGCGCGCCAGGCGATCAAGCTGCGGCGTCAGGCCTTTGGTATTGCCGAACGCGCCCATGTAGTCGGCCGAGAGCGACTCCACCGAGATCAGCACGACGTTGAGCGGCTTCTCTGGCCCCGCGCCATGGATCACGCGCTCGATCGGCAGTCCGGCGTCGCCGGTGAACTCGACCGGCCCGGCGTCGGTAAATTCTTCACGCAGTTCCTTGTAGGCCTGCGCGATCGGCACCGTCGCATAGAAGCGGTCGTAGTCGATCTCGTTGGTATTAAATGCGTGGAAGAACTCCCAGTGACCGTTGCCTGCCAGCTGCTGCGACTGGACGCTGCTCGAGAATTCCTTCCAAGTCGAAGGAACCAGCAGGTAGGAAGCCAGCGCTACCGCGACGTAACCGGCCATCTGCACGGATCGCCGGCCGAAACCAGGCGCCGGCGCATGCGCCGCCCGCCAGAGCGGTCGTACTGCCAGCGCGACAAGGACGGCCGTTGCCACTGCGAGCCCCAGCAGCATCGGCGCTAGTCGGTACGACTCGCGGATGTTGCCGATAACCTCGCGCGTGTAGATCAGGTAATCGACCGCGATGAAGTTGAAGCGCGAAGAAAATTCGTTCCAGAACACGAATTCCGATGCGGCCGTGAACACGAAGATGCCGAACGCGATCGTGGCCAGCGCGATCGCCGCCGCACCGAAAGCCCGACGCGCACGGTTCGCCGGCCAGGCCCAGGCGAGCAGCGCGATCGGCAGCAGCCAGAAAGCTGCGGCCGCCAGGTCGTAAGCCAGCCCGATTAAGAAGCCACCCGGTAACGCGCCAGGGCATGAACTCCGTCGCCTCGCCGTTGAAGATTGCCAGTCCGACACGCGTAAGAAGACTCACCGTGAGATAGGCGACGACGACGATGCCTGCAACGGCGAAGCGTCCGGGGAAAAGCCGCTTGAACGTGCGAGCCAGGGTCGCGCGCCAGGGCGTGAGGAGTGTCATCGAGATGAGCGAGAAGACCCGAGTTCGGGGACCGCGGGCAGCGGTCACTCGCTAAAAGACGGATGGTTCAAGTGTACGCTTGCGCCCGCTCGACGGGCCTGCGCGAGGCAAGAGCGCTCACTCCACTTCGGACTCCTGATTTGACGGCATTTCTCATTTCCATCGGCGTCGTCGCCCTCGCCGAGATCGGCGACAAGACACAGTTACTGGCGCTCGCACTGGCCGCCAAGTACCGCAAGCCGTGGCCGATCATCTTCGGCATCCTGTTTGCCACGCTCGCAAACCATTTCCTCGCCGGCGCGGTCGGCACCTGGCTCACGCGCACGATCGGCCCGGAAGCGATGCGATGGGCGCTCGGGCTCTCGTTCATCGCGATGGCGCTCTGGATGCTGATCCCCGACAAGCTCGATGACGAGTCCGAAAAGACGTCGCGCTTCGGCGTCTTCGGTACGACGCTGATCGCATTTTTCATCGTCGAAATGGGCGACAAGACGCAGATCGCGACCGTGGCGCTCGCCGCACGCTATGACGCGCTGGTCGCTGTTGTCGCGGGAACGACGATCGGCATGATGATCGCCAACGTGCCTGCCGTGCTGCTGGGCAACGTCGCCGCCGAGAAGCTGCCCAAGCGCGTCATGAACGGGCTGGCCGCGCTCGTGTTCGCGCTGATCGGCATCGCAGTGCTCTGGGGCGTGGACATCGGCTTGTGAGCATTAACCCGCCTAAGTCCTTGACTTCGTGTACCATTCGGCCCTGATTGCGGTGCGTCGGTTCCGGTTCGCACCCATCCATCGTGGTTGTCAACACGCTCCCTCGAAGTCTTTTTCCCTAGTTGCATCTGCCTGAACCGGTCCGGCGAGCAAACCTCGCGCAGGCCGTGCTCAGGAGTTTCGTTTGAATTCATCGTTTGAAGCCCTCGGCTTGTCCGAGGCACTCGTACGCGCGGTCACCGACCTCGGGTACACCCAGCCCACGCCGATCCAGTTGCAGGCGATTCCGCCCGTTCTTGCGGGCAGCGACCTGATGGCGGGCGCGCAGACCGGCACCGGCAAGACCGCCGCGTTCGTGCTGCCGATCCTGCAACGTCTTGGCACTACGCCGCGCGAGCACCGCGCACCGCGCGTTCTGATCCTCGCGCCGACGCGCGAACTCGCCGCGCAGGTTGAAGAAAGCGTGCGCGACTACGGCAAGCACGTGCACGCGAAGTGCGCCGTCATCTTCGGCGGTGTATCGATCCGGCCGCAGTTCGACGCGCTCAAGCGCGGTGTCGACATCATCGTCGCTACACCCGGCCGACTGCTCGATCACGTCGGGCAAAAGACGATCGACCTGTCGAAGATCGAAGTACTGGTCCTCGACGAGGCCGACCGCATGCTCGACATGGGCTTTTTGCCCGACATGAAGCGCGTGTTCGCGCAGTTGCCGAAGCAGCGGCAGACGTTGCTCTTCTCGGCCACGTTCTCGGACGAGATCCGGACGCTGGCGGCCACGCTGATGCGCAACCCGGTGTCGGTCCAGGCCACGCCGCGCAATTCGACGGTCGAGGCGGTCGACCAGAAAGCGATCAGCATCGAGCGCACCCGCAAGTCAGAGCTGCTCGCGCACCTGATCAAGGACAACCAGTGGTTCCAGGTGCTGGTGTTCACGCGCACCAAGCATGGCGCCAACCGCCTCGCCGAGTATCTCGGCAAGCACGGCGTCACCGCACTCGCGATCCACGGCAACAAGAGCCAGAACGCGCGCACGCGTGCGCTGGCGGACTTCAAGCGCGGCGACCTGCAGGCGCTGGTCGCCACCGACATCGCGGCGCGCGGACTCGACATCGAGCAGCTGCCCCACGTCGTCAACTTCGACCTGCCGAACGTACCGGAGGACTACGTGCACCGTATCGGCCGCACGGGCCGCGCCGGTGCGACCGGAGAAGCGATTTCCCTGGTGAGCCGCGAGGAAGAAGCGCTGCTGCGCGACATCGAGCGCCTGATCAAGCGGCCGGTGCCGCGCATGACAGTTCCGAGTTACGAGCCGTCAGTAGGCGCGGCGCATGATCCCGACCACCGCCCCGCACGCACTGCCCAACCTTCGCGCCGCCCTGCCGCGCCCAAGCGCGCAGCATCGCAGCCGCAGAGGGAATCACGAGGGCGCCAGCAACCTGGCAGCGGTGGAAGGGTCAAGTCGCCGGCTCAGCCGGGGCAAGCACCGAAGTCGCGCCCCGGGCCATCCGGTGACGCGCGTCGCACGGCCGCCGGCGGCGAACGAAGCAACGCTCCTGCGCAGCCGCGGTCGACACCACGCCCCGCAGCGCCGCGCGGAGGACACCGCGGCAGTGAGGGTCGCGACGCGGGCGAGTCGCTGGTGCGGACTAACATACCGGGGTTCCTGCAGCCCACGTCGCGCCGCGGTCGCTAGGCTCAGGCGTCCAACCACGCGAGGCGGGCATGTCCGAAACGACGATGTCGGTCCAGCACAACCCGGCGTCACAACGCTTCGAGGCGATCGTCGACGGCATGCTGTGCCGGGCCGATTACCGAATGCACGGTGACACGATGATGCTGGTGCACACCGAAGTGCCGAGCCAGCTGGAAGGGCGCGGCATTGCATCGGCGCTGGTCAAGGCGGCATTCGCCCACGCCGCCGCCAACGGCATGGACGTCCTGCCGGTCTGCTCCTACGTTCGCAGCTGGGTGCAACGGCACCCTGAAGTCGAGCCGTTGCTGGCGGGCGGCGCGCGCTGAAGTCCGGCGTGCGCCGGCACGCCGTCAGCGCGGAGCGGTGATCGACCGCGCGTTGAGCCCGTCAGACACCGCAAACTCGAAGCGCCCGCCGGGCGGCAGGCCCGACACGTCGATCTGGGCCAGGCCGCCGGTGCGCCTGAAAGCGAGCACCGTGCGCGCACCATTCGCCACATGCGTCACCGACAGGCTGGGGGCCGCCGCGGCATCCCACTGCACGGTCAGCTGGCCATCACGCTCGGTCCAGTCGATCTGGCGCATCCGGGCGACATCCGATCCGACGGCGCGTTGCGCCGTGGCGCGGCCGGAGGTTCGCGCGGCAATCGCCGCGCCGCCTCGCAACACCTCGATGCGCGCGACGGCAACGTCGGGACGTGGCACGGCGACGGCGAACTGCCGCTCTGGCGGCACCGCGTGATCGACGAGTTCAGCCTCGATCGCATGTTCGATCGTGCTGCCGTCGCTCAGGGTGAGCCGCAGCGTGTAGTCGCCGCCTCCCGGCGTGGGCATGCCACGCAGAGCCTGCACCGGTGCGAGCGTCAGGCCATCGAGTCCGATGGTGCCAGCCAGCAGCAGCAGGTCCTGCTCGGCGACGTCCGCCGCAATCTGCGCCGCGATCAGCGCCGACTGGGACTCCATGTAGCGCTGCATCTCGCGATAGTTGTAATCGGAGAACCACGTGCCGTTGCAGTAACCCATGATGTCGGTCTGGCTCACGGGCGAGACGATGTCGAAGGCCGCGGGCACCGCGTCCATCAGCGGCGTGCCATTGAGCACACCACCGGCATAGGGATAGTTCGGATCGGGGCTCGCGACACCGCCGCAGGGCGCGTGCGGCCGGCTGAAGTTGTGGCCGAGTTCGTGCGACATCGTGCGGGCCCACTGCGTGGCCGAGTCCCAGCCGATGGCAGAGCGGCCCGGCACGTAGCCGATGCCGGCGATGCCGCCGCCCGAGCGGCGCACGACACCGAAGTAAAAGCGGTTCGCTGGCGCGTTTTCCATTGCACGCAACTGGTTGAGCTCGACCAGGGCGTTCTGCCACTCGGTTGAAGTATCCAGGCCATCCACGACGCTGGTCAGCGTATAGGCCTGCCGCATCGTCACCGTGATGTTGGCGCGCGGGATCGGGAAGCGGCGGGTGATCTCGTCGAGCACGGCAGCGGTCGTCGGCGGAGTCGGCACGAAGGCGCCGGACACCAGAGGCACCAGCAGGATCTCGACGCGGGTGGCGCTGCCGAGCGGCGGGGTCGCGTCGACAACGACCGGAGCACCGTAGGTCCTGAGGGGATCGGCCTCCACGCGCACCGAGAGTCCGGCGCGCACCCAGGCCGCAGGCAATTCCACGTTGAAGCTCTGTGCCTCGTCGTAGCGCATGCTGTCCGGCACCGTATTGCCTGGGACGACCGGCAGCACCGCTGGACCGGTCATGTCGAGCGTTCCAAGGATCGCCGCACCCGAGTAGCCGGTGAGGCGAACCAGCGGCGCCGGAACGTTCGACTGCGAGGAAACGACGAAGGCGCGCACCCAGGTTTCCTTGCCCGGCACGAGGCGCAACCGGGCATCCGTTGGCCCCTGCGACAACACCTGCGCGAACTCGACGCCGGCCACCGCTGCCACACAGCCGCTGCCGACCACGACGCTGCCGCCCGCCACCGAAGGCTGCGACGCGGAGTCGAGCATGATCGTGGCGCACGCCTGGCCGGCCGGCACGGTGAAAACGATCTGCGTGGCGGTCTTCGAGGTGATCGTCGCCGCCACGTTGGCGATGCGCACGCCGGACACTTCCAGGAGTCCGGTGCCCGTGACCGTCACGCTGTTGCCCGCCGCGGCGACGCGGTACACCGTGCCCGCATCCACGCGGATGGCCGGGATGACCTGCAGGGCGGTCGCGGCCTGGCCCTCGTCGCTGGCACTCGCGCGGACCCGGATCACACCACTAACAGCGGCATCAGGCACGACCGCCGTGACGCGTGTCGTTCCCGTGCGCGTGGCGATGCTTGCCGTCGCACCGTTGGCGAAGACGATGGCTGTCGCGCGGTCGAGATTCGTACCAACAACGGTCAACGTCTGCCCGGTGACGACGGTTGCCGGCGTAAACGACGTGATGGCCAATGGGCCCACGACGGTGATCGGTTGTGGCAACGCACGCGCGGCGCCCGCGGTGTCGACCAGCGTGAGGGTGCCCGAGGCGGCGCTGCCCGGCACGTCGAGCACCAGCGACGCGGCACTGCGCGTCGCGATGTTCAGGGCGAGATTCGCCAGACGCGCTTCACGCACGAGGTCGAGGTTGACGCCTGTAAGTGTCACCTGGCCCGGCGCGACCACGGTCGTCGGTGCCACGCTGTTGACAGTCGGGACGAGCAGTACCGTCAGGTCGGCGGCCGACAGCACGGCGCGTCCGGCTGCACTCAGTTCGACGCGACTCGTTCTTGCCGCGGCCGGCACCGTCAATTCGAGCGAGGTGTCCGACAGCACGCGAAACGTGGCTTCGACGCCGTTCACCTTGACCGACGTGACCGCGCTCAGCAACGTGCCGGTGACGTTGACGATGCTGCCCGGTACCGCCGAGGTCGGCGCAAACCCGGAGATCGTGAATGGCGGCGTGCTTGGTGCAGGCGCATTGCTCGCCTGCGCCGCCGCGGTCGGCGCGGCACTGTCGCCGCCGCCGCAGGCGCCGAGCAGTGCACTGCCACAGAGGAAGGCGAGGATCGCCGCACGCCGGACGAGGCGCAGTTCGGCAGCGCGTCCCGCCGCAGGATTCAGTTCTTGCATGTCACCGGGGAAATTGGGTCTTACTGAATGCTGCCTCGCGACCGCGCAGGCGCATATCCCGTCCCGGTTCATCCGGACACCGTACGCAGGTTTCGTGATTCCAGCCGAATGGACGATCGGCCGGTCGCGTTTCAGCGCGTAAGCAGCCAGGCGGCCACGATGGCCCAGACCGCGAGCGTGCCGAGCAGGTTGCCCAGAGCGTTGTTCTGGCGGAAGAGCGTCCAGTTCCAGTAGGCGACCGGCTGCCCCGGCAGCGGCGGACCTGGCATGAAACGGCGGACGCGAGCGCAATACTCCTCGTAACGCGCACCGAAGATCGGCCGCAGATGCGCCTCCTCGCGTTCGACCCGGGTGTCCATGTAGAACCAGTAGCCCACCGTATAGAGCGCGAGGATCCACCACTGGCCCAGAAGCATCAGGAACCCGAGCAGGATGAAGTAGCGCCCGAGGTACATCGGGTTGCGCACCATCGCATAGGGGCCGCGGATCGCGAGGTCGGAATTCTTGTCGAGCGAGGCAAAGCTCCAGAGCTGGATGAATTCGCCGACCATGGAGACCACGAACCCGGCCACCAGCCAGTCCCGGCGCAGAAACGGAAATGCCGCGACGATGGCGACGATGGCGAGCGGCACGCGCAACCGCACATAGGTGCGCCGGACGCCGGGATGATTGAAGAACGATCGGATCGAGGTCAGCATGGCGTCAACGGGCCGCGTCGGTCGGGTGCGTCTTGCGAGCCCCAGCATACCCGCGCAGCACCCAGTAGCGACGCCAGCGGGTCATGCGCTCGTTCAGTTCCATGCGTTCTGGTCCCATCGAGTCCGGGTCACGCTGCAGCCACTTCTTGTACACGCCCGTCAGATCGACATTTTCGAGGAACCGTCTCCATGCGGCCGGCATCCAGCGCGTTGACAGCGACGACTGGAAATCGATCAGTGCCGGTGATCCGTCCGGCTGCATCAGTACGTTGCCGGTGCCGCGCGTGTCCAGGTGCACGATGCCGCGCGCGTGGATGGCCTTCATCAGCGCCTCGAGCGCGATGAAGTACTGCGGCGTCTGCCGCACAGGGTCGACCTTGCCGAGCGTTTCGCCCTCGAGGTAGCCGAAGGCAATCGCATGCGCGTCGAGCCGGAACGGATCCGGCGGCACGCCGGCAATGCCGCGCAGCCGCTGCAGGGTGGCCAGCTCCCGCCGCACGAAGAGGCGCCCGATCGTGTTGCGCACCCACCACGCGCGCGGGGCGAAATCCTTCAGCACCCAGTCACGGCCGGCGACGTTGACGCGCATCACGCGGGCATTGGCCCAGCGCCCGTCCCGCAACAGGGTCGTGCTGGCCTGACTGAGTGAAGTGCGATCGAAACGCAGTGGGGGCACGTTGGACGACACGCGGCCCGATGACCGCAAAAGCGGGAAATTATCCCATTCGAGGCACGACAATCCGGCCGGCGCGGGCGACCATACGCTGCTCCGGCAGGCCGAACGGTAGTCCAAAAGGCTGGTCCGGCGGGAGGAGCCCGCATAAGATCACGCCCCATGAATCTGCTCATTCTCGGCGGCGGAGTGTTCCTGGGCCAGGCGCTGCTCAGCTCGGCTCTCGAGAACGGTCACACCGTGACGGTCTTCAATCGGGGCCAGTCGCGCCAGTGGTGGCCACCGGGCGTCAAGTGGATCATCGGCGACCGGAAGGAAGACCTGCACCTGCTGATGAACGGGCAGTGGGACGCCGTCATCGACACCTGCGGCTATCGGCCCCAGGACGTCGAGCTGAGTTGCGCGGCGCTGTTCGACAGCTGCGAACGCTACGTCTACATCTCGAGCGTCTCGGCCTACGCCTCGTTCGCCAAGCCTCCGATCCGCGAGACCGATCGTCTGGCCTCGATCGTCGGCCACGCCACCGACAAGGTCACCGGCGTCAACTACGGACCGCTGAAGGCCGAGTGCGAGCGCACCGTCGCACGGGTGTTCGGCGCGCGGTCGATTCTTATTCGTCCGGGCCTCATCGTCGGGCCGAACGATCCGACCGGACGTTTCTCCTACTGGCCGTGGCGAATCGCCGCGGGCGGCCGCGTGCTGGCGCCCGGCAACCCGGAACGGCCGATCCAGTTCATCGATGCACGCGACCTCGCCGCGTGGATCCTGCACCTCGTTGCCGTGCGCGCCAGCGGTGCATTCAATGGCACCGGCCCGAACGATGGGGCCACCTTCGGCGAATTGCTCGACACCTGCCGCTGGATCTGCGGCGAAGAGGTCGAAGTCGAATGGGCCGACGACAAATTCCTCGAGCGCGAGGGTGTGCAGCCCTGGACTGAACTGCCGCTCTGGATTCCGTCGCACGACGCTTCGATGCGCGGCTTTCATCTGGTCGACACCAAGCGCGCGAAGGCAAGCGGGCTCAGCACGCGGCCACTCGCAGTGACGTTGAATGACATCCTCGAAGCGGGCATCCCAGTGGCCTCCGACAAGCGTCGTGCAGGCAAGCTCACACGCCAGCGCGAGCGTGACCTGCTGGCGGTGTGGCTTTCGTACCGCCAGGGCTTGGCCGTCGCCTGAGACCACCTTCGGGTGACGCGATCTCCTGTCGCGCCGATGGGTCGAGTCGCAGATAGGCGATAATCGCGCAGCTTCGCTTTTCACTTTCGACATGGACATTGCCGCTTCCGATCCCCGGATCGATGCCTCGCTGCGTTTTCTGAGCCTGCTCGTATCTGGCGCCATCGCTCTGGCGCTGCTGTGGTACCTCTTCGTGTTGATCGAGCCATGGATCGATCTCGAGCGCTGGCAGGGTGCCACCCCGATGATCGAGCTCGATCCGCTTTCGACGGTTGCCCCGCATCGGGACGGCGCCGATATGGAAGTCGGCCCACCCGCCTCAGCCGCACTCCGGGGAGGTCCGTTCATCAACGCACCCGTGCAGCTGATCGCGCCCGCCTACACCGTGTTCCGCTGTGAACTCAAGGGCCGCGTTACCTACTCGGACCAGCCTTGCAATGCTGGCGGCATGCGTGTGCTGCGGCTGCCGCGCAGCTGACACCGTTCGTTACAACTTGAAACCTCTCGTGGTCGGCGCCTGATCGGCGCGCCACGTTGGATCTCCTGTCACACCCGGAGATCCAACGATGAAGAAGCGCTTGTTCGTTGCAACACTCGCCATCGCGGCCCTCGCCCCGCTCGGTGCCGCCCGTGCCAATGGCGGAGTCGTCGTTAGCGTCAGCACGCCGCAGTTCGGATTTCGCATCGGCGCGCCCATCTACGGGCCGCCGGTGTACGCGCCCGTCTATGCGCCACCGCCGGTGGTCGTGGCTCCACCGGTCTTCATGCCAGCACAGGTCTACGGCCCACCCATCGTCATGGTCCCGCCGCCGCGCGTGATCCATCCGGCCCCGATCGTTGTCGCACCGCGCCCGGT
>CAWADK010000021.1:0-35215 GCA_963780715.1 uncultured beta proteobacterium | reverse complement strand
GTGAAGCGAAGCGCGCGGACGCTGGTAGGGGGATTCGGGAGCTGCGACTGAGCGGCCGAGACTGCGACATCGACGAAGCCCTCTTTCAGCCCTGAGCGGAAGTTCGCGAGCTCTGAAAGCGGCAAGCGCTTTCAGCCTGAAGCCCGACATCGGGCAGCTTGGCATTTCGCGACCCGTTACCGACCTCAGCAGCTGCCAAAGTGAGTCGCTCAGAGCGTTGGCGAAAGAAGCCATTGCGGTTGACAAACAACGACGTCCAGCTGCTGGAAACCTTGTGCCACAAAGTAATGAGGCCGTGTCGAAACCGCCCGACAGTTCGTCGGTCCTCGCCGGGGAACATCCCGTTGAAGCGTCGACAGCAGGCAGAAACGACAGATCTACGATCGACTCGCAGAAGGTCGTGGTCCGCGGTTTCGCCGGAGCGACTAAGTTCTGCGGCGACTTTCCGCAAACATACTTCGGCCGAGCCAACGCCAGAGCCTGGCATCGTTCGGCCCGGCGCCGCTGACCTTCAACCTGCCGGCGGCCACTTCGGTGGCAGGTTTCGAGTCGCCGGTCCAGATCTCGGTCAATGCGCGCACGGTCGACTCGACAATCACGTCGAGCTCATGCCCCGGATCGTCGCGGCAAAGGTCCGTCGTCTCGTTCTCGACCACCAGCCACCATAGCCGCTCGCGCACCGGGGCATCAGTGAATCTGAAATGGATGACGGCGCGCTTGCCTTTGGGAAACTGATCCATGCGAGCAAATCGGCGGATGTCCCACATCAGGAAGCCGGCGTCCAGCTGTTCGCGCCTGAGTCGGCTGCCAATCCAGCGCGCGCCCCAGTGGCCGAGTCCGACCACGATCGGGCGCAACTCTTCCCCGGCCGTCGTGACGTGATACTCCCAGCCGCTTTCGACACGCCTGCGCTCGATGATGCCGAGTTCTTCCAGCTTGCGCAGCCGCTTGGTCAACAGCGTCTGCGACATGCGCGGCACGCCGCGACGGATGTCATTGAAGCGGCGGCTTCCGCACAAGAGTTCGCGGATCACCAGTGGAGTCCACAGTTCGCCGAAGACTTCAGCGCCGCGTGCCACGGTGCAGAACTGGCCATAGTCGGGCATTGAAGGGCACTCCACTATCTGGACTTGAGGGGGCAGCGTACAGGGCGCACCGTGCAGTCAGTGCAACTCGCGCACTTCCACACGGAGATCCAGCCATGAACGACCGCCTTGCGGCATTCGACCCTGTCAAGTTCAAGCAGACCACACGCTCGCAATGGGAAACCGCGGCGGAGGCCTGGGACCGCTGGGGCGACTTCATCGGGCGCTGGCTGAAGCCCGCTACCGACCGCATGCTCGACCTCGCACAGATCGGACCAGGCAGCCATGTGGTCGACGTCGCTGCCGGCGCTGGCGAACAGACGGTTACGGCCGCACGCCGCGTGGGTCCGGGCGGCCGCGTACTTGCAACCGACATCTCGCCCGGCATCCTCCGCTACGCGCGGCAGGCAGCCGACGCCGCCGGCCTTAACAACGTCGAGACGCTGGAGCTCGACGGCGAGCAGCACGACACGTTAGACGCCGCGAGCTTCGACGCAGCGATCTCACGCGTCGGTCTGATCTACTTTCCTGACCAGCAGCGGGCGCTGCAGGGATTGCATCGGTCTTTGAAGCCGGGCGGGCGCGTCTCGGTCGTTGTCTACTCAACCCCGCAGAACAACGGGTTCTTCTCGATCCCGGTGGCCATCATCCGCCGCCGCGCGCAACTTCCTGCTCCGTTCCCCGGCCAGCCCGGGCCGTTCTCGCTAGGCGCCGACGGCGTGCTCCCGCAGGCTCTGGCAAGTGCCGGCTTTCGTGATGCCAAGGTCGAGGCCGTCGACTGCCCCGTGCTGCTGTCCTCGGCCGCCGAGTGCGTGCGATTCGAACGTGAATCGTTCGGCGCGCTCCATCAGATGATGTCGGGCCTCAGCGAGGAAGACCGCGCGCGGACCTGGGAGGAAATCGAGATTGAGTTGCGCAGCTTCGAGCATCGAGATGGCTTCACCGGACCGTGCCAGATGCTCGTGGGCGCGGCGACCAAGTGACGCGATGAACCGCGCAATCACAAGCCGGCGAACGTGCTGATGCAAGACATCAAGCCGCTACCCCGCGATTCGCGTCGACAATGAGTGTCGGACTCTGCGTCGCCGCGCTATTGCATCCGTCTCGCTACACATCTAAATCCCCAGGCTGTTGCCCACGCGGCAAAGAGCAGCAAGCCCATGCTGCATGGCGCAGAGGCGTGCACCACCTGTCTTTTTTGGCACCAATCGTGCAGTGCAAATCGATGACAGGTTCTGGTCGCGTCTAGAGGTCAATGAGCACTGCCATCAGATACTCATCCACGTACTTGCCGTCGACCAGGAGCGAACTCTGTCGGATGCCCTCAACCTTGAACCCGCTTCGCCTTTAGACGTCCATGGCGCGCTGATTCGAGGTGTGCACGGTCAGCTCAATGCGTCGAAGTTGCTTCTCGCGCGACGATTGCAGCGCATGCTCATGCACCGCCGTCGCCGTCCGCCGTCCGTGATTCATGCGCATTCGTTTTCGCCCTCCCTTGCTTGGCCTTGAGGCCTCAAGCAGGTTGGCCGGAAAAATCGAGAGACAGTTTCGGGCGATCCGACCGGTCGAGCAATGAGGCCGCACCTGGCAGGGAGTACCACGACTACATGCTCCTGCGATACTGCCCCCCCACCTCGAACAGGGCATTGGTGATCTGGCCCAGCGAGCACACGCGCACCGCATCCATCAGCACGGCAAACACGTTCTCGTTCCTGATCACGGCTTTCTGCAGGCGAGCAAGCATCGCCGGCGCTTCCTTGGCATGGCGGCTCTGGAAGTCCTGCAGGCGCTTGAGCTGGCTCTGCTTTTCTTCCTCGGTCGAACGGGCCAGCTCGATGTGATCCGGCACCGGGTCGCCATGCGGGTTGCGGAATGTGTTTACGCCGATGATCGGATACTCGCCGGTGTGCTTCAGGTGCTCGTAGTGCAGTGACTCTTCCTGGATCTTGCCGCGCTGGTAGCCGAGCTCCATCGCGCCGAGCACGCCGCCGCGCTCGCTGATTGCCTCGAACTCCTTCAGCACGGCTTCCTCGACCAGCTCCGTCAGCTCGTCGATGATGAAGCTGCCCTGGTTCGGGTTCTCGTTCTTCGCCAGGCCCCATTCGCGGTTGATGATCATCTGGATCGCCATCGCACGGCGCACGCTTTCCTCGGTCGGCGTCGTGATCGCCTCGTCGTAGGCGTTGGTGTGCAGGCAGTTGGCGTTGTCGTAGGTCGCGATCAGCGCCTGCAGCGTGGTGCGGATGTCGTTGAACGCGATCTCCTGCGCGTGCAGGCGACCGGCCGCTGGTCTGGCAGTGGTACTTGAGCTTCTGGCTGCGTTCGTTGGCGCCGTACTTGTCGCGCATCGCCACCGACCAGATGCGGCGCGCCACGCGCCCCATGACCGTGTACTCCGGGTCCATGCCGTTGCTGAAGAAGAAGGAGAGGTTCGGCGCAAAGTCGTCGATGTGCATGCCGCGCGCGAGATACGCCTCGACGAACGTGAACCCGTTGCGAAAGCGTGAACGCGAGCTGGCTGATCGGGTTCGCACCAGCCTCGGCAATGTGGTAGCCGCTGATACGACACCGAGTAGAAGTTCCGCACGTTGTGGTGGACGAAGTACTGCTGGATGTCGCCCATCACCTTCAGGCTGAACTCGGTCGAGAAGATGCAGGTGTTCTGGCCCTGGTCTTCCTTCAGGATGTCGGCCTGCACGGTGCCGCGCACGTTCTCGAGCGTCCACGCGCGGATCTTGGCGGCTTCATCCTCGGTCGGCTCGCGCTTGTTGTCGGCGCGGAACCTGTCGAGGTTCTGGTCGATCGCCGCGTTCATGAACATCGCGAGGATCGTCGGCGCCGGGCCGTTGATCGTCATGCTGACCGACGTATTCGGCGCGGTGAGATCGAAGCCCCCGTACAGCACCTTGAGGTCATCCAGGGTCGCGATCGAGACTCCGCTGTTGCCGACCTTGCCATAGATATCCGGCCGCACCGCCGGGTCGTTGCCGTAGAGCGTCACGCTGTCGAACGCGGTCGACAGCCGCTTGGCGGGCATGCCCTTCGGAAAGCAGCTTGAAGCGCTTGTTGGTGCGGAACGGATCGCCCTCGCCGGCGAACATGCGCGTCGGGTCTTCGTTCTCGCGCTTGAACGCGAACACGCCCGCGGTGTAGGGGAAGCTGCCGGGGACATTTTCCAGCAGCAGCCAGCGCAGCAGCTCGCCGTGGTCCTCGTAGTGCGGCGAGCGCCACCTTGCGAATCTTGCTTCCCGACAGTGATGTGTGCGTGAGCCTGGTCCGGACTTCCCTGTCGCGGATCTTCACGACGTACTCGTCGCCGGCGTAGGCCTGCTGCATCTGCGGCCACATCGCCAGGAGCTTGCGGCTGCGCGCATCCAGCTTCGCCTCGCGGCCCGACGCCAGCGCGGCAAGGTTCGCGTTGTCCTCCTTGCACTCGGCGGCCAGCAACTTGCGCGCGGTCGTGAGTTGCTGATGCTCGCGCGCGATGTGCGCCTGCTGGCTCGCATGCCGCTTGTATCCACGCACGGTCTCAGCGATTTCAGCGAGGTATCGCGTGCGCTGCGCTGGAACGATCGGCACCTGGTGCGTCGAGTGCCGCGTGTGGACTACCGGCAGTGCCGAGTCGCCCGCCTTCAGGCCGAGTTCCTTCAGCCGCGGCAGCAGCGCCTGGTACAGCGCGGTGACGCCGTCGTCGTTGAAGCGCGCGGCCATCGTGCCGAAGACCGGCATCTCGTCGGGCTTCTTCGTGAAATCACCCTTGTTGCGCTGGACCTGCTTGGCCACGTCCCGCAGCGCGTCGGCCGCGCCCTTGCGATCGAACTTGTTGATTGCAACGAAAGATGCGAAGTCCAGCATGTCGATCTTCTCGAGCTGGCTGGCGGCGCCGTACTCGGGCGTCATCACGTACAGGCTCAGGTCGACGTGCGGCACGATCGCCGCATCGCCCTGACCGATGCCCGAGGTCTCTACGATGACAACGTCGAAGCCCGCGACCTTGCACGCCGCGATCGCGTGCGGCAGCGCCTGACTGATCTCGCTGCCGGCTTCGCGCGTCGCCAGCGACCTCATATAGACCTTGGGACCCGCGGTCCACGGGTTGATCGCGTTCATGCGGATGCGGTCGCCGAGCAGTGCACCGCCGCTCTTGCGGCGCGACGGGTCGATCGAGATGACGGCGATGTTGGGCTTGTCCGCCTGGTCGAGCCGCAGCCGGCGGATGAGTTCGTCGGTCAGCGAACTCTTGCCGGCACCCCCGGTGCCCGTCACGCCCAGTACCGGCACCTTGGCGGTATCGGCCGCCTTGTGCAGTGCCTCGACCAGCTTGGCGTCGGCCGCGTTCAGTTCGAGCGCGCTGATCATGCGGGCCAGCGCGCGCCAGCGTTTGGTCAGGTCCTGGTCGATGATGGCGGCCAGCGCGGTGGGCGCCTCGGGGCCTAGATCGCGATCGCATTCGGCGACCATCAGGCCGATCATTCCCTGCAGGCCCATCTTCTGGCCGTCTTCCGGCGAGAAGATGCGCGCGACACCGTAGTCGTGCAGTTCCTTGATCTCGGCCGGCACGATGACGCCGCCACCGCCGCCGTAGACGCGGATGCCCTCGCCGCCGCGCTCGCGCAGCAGGTCGAGCATGTACTTGAAGAACTCGACGTGTCCGCCCTGGTAGCTCGACACTGCGATGCCCTGCACGTCTTCCTGCAGGGCAGCGGTCACGATCTCCTCGACCGAGCGGTTGTGCCCGAGATGGATGACCTCGGCGCCCATGCCCTGCAGGATGCGCCGCATGATGTTGATGCTGGCGTCGTGGCCGTCGAAGAGAGACGCGGCCGTCACGAAGCGCACCTTGTGCTTCGGGCGATAGCTGGCGAGCTTCTTGATCTCGGATAGGTCGGTCATCGCGTGCCCCGGCGGCGTGCGGCGCCCGCGGGGGCGCCCGAGAGGACAAGCTTGGCCAAAGTTGACGTTTACGTCAACTGCCACCTTGACCCGGTTTTCATTCGCCGTGAGCATGCTCCCGGGCAGCCGCAAACGCCAAGTGTCAGGCACTCCGGCCTTCGGGGAGTCAGCCCGCCGCGAGCGGCACCCGGATCCCGCGCGCCTGCAGTTCTTCCCGCACGAAACGGCTCCACACCGCGTTCGGTTGCCAGATCTTCAGCACGTCGTCGTAAGCAAGCTCCGGGTCCTCGCCGAGTTCGGTCACGCGGTAGAGAAACACGAACACCGACGCGCGCATGTTCAACTGACAATGGACGAACACCGGCTTGCCGGCGAGCGCGCGCATCTCGCGCGTAAAGCGCTCGAGGTCGGAGTGTCGCGGCCGGCTGAAGTCGACCGGCACGTGCACGTAACGGGCGCCCGCCGTCTCGACGATGGCCTGTTCGTCGTCATGGCTGCCGAAGGCATCCGACGGCGCGAGGTTGATCACCGCCGCACGTCCGGCCGCGAGCTTCGCCAACTGCCGGCGCGTGGGCATGCCGGACGTGGCAATCGTCGTCGTGGACTCGACGTAGTTGAGCGCTGGATCGCCGAGCGTCAGCGCACGCGGCTCGGCGGGCCAGATGAGGACCGAGAGGGCTGCGACGGTGAACGCCGCAGCCCGCGCCGTGATCAGTTGCACAGGCATCCCTGCTCCCCGCCCTCGCAGCCGCACGCCGAGCCGCAAGACGCAGCTCGCGGCCGCCGCCATGCCGGACTGGCAGCCGCAGGTGCAGCTCGCGCCCGGACAGTTGACACACTCACACGCCTTCACCATGCTGGTTTCCATCGTTTCGCTCCAAGAGGTAGTGGTTGATCGAGCGGATGCGCCGCATCCGTGAGAACGAATTCTGGGCAGCGCGCGCCCGCTGGACTTGAACAAAGCGGCTGACTTCGGAGCGCGGCGGGAGAACCCTATGCGGGCGGAAGGTCAGACAGTGGCGGCCCGGCGCGAGCGCAGCAAGATCGCCGGCGTCGGGCGCGTTCTGGGGTGGAACGGCGGCAGTCTGTGGATCGGCCACAGCGCGGGCCACAGCGCAATGCACTCGCATCACGCGATTCAGCTTTCCATTGCACTCGCCGGCCCGTTCGAGATGAAGTCCGGTCGCACCGGCGCGTGGTCACGCCATGCCGCGGCGCTGGTGCGCCCGGATGCGCGCCACGAGTTCAATGGCTGCGGCACGACGATCGCGCAGGTATTCGTCGAACCCGAAACGTCACACGGCCGCGCGCTGCTGGCGATGCACCCGGAGGGCGACGTCGTTCCGCTTGCGCTCGCCGCTGTTCAGCCTCGTGTCGACGCGCTGGCACGTCAGTTCGAAGCGCGTGCGAGCAATGCCGCGCTCATCTCCTCAGCGCAGGCCTGCGTTGCGACGCTGGCTGGCCTGGCGCCGCGTGAGACGCCTCCAATCGATGCGCGTATCGCGCGGGTACTGCAGGAGCTACGCGCGAGGTTCGCGCAGCCGGTGTCGCTCGCCGAGGCCGCACGCTGGGCCCATTTGTCGCCGAGCCGGTTCCGGCATCTCTTCGCGGACCAAGTCGGGGCCTCCTTCAGGGCGTACCTGCTGTGGCTCCGGATCAACGCGGCGGTCGAGCACGCAATGGCGGGCGCGACCTGGACCGACGCGGCGCACTTCGCCGGTTTTGCGGACTCGTCGCACCTGAGTCGCACTTTCCGCCGCATGTTCGGCTTCGTGCCGGTGATGCTCGTCAGGGAATAGCGGGGATCCGCTCGGGCGTCAGTCGGCCCAAGCGCGATCGGTTGTGTGGACTTTGCTTCGGGCTGCCCGAGGCAAGAAGAGCGTCGTCGTCAGGCGGCCGAGCCGGCCGTGGAGGGCACGCCGTTGAGGTGCCACGCCTCGCGCACGAGGTCTAGCAGCGCCGCGAGCGCGGGCTCTTCGGCGCGCGCTTCAAGGCAGACGAACCAGAGCGTCGTCTCGATGGCGGCGCCAGACCAGACGACGAGTTCGCCGTCGGCCGAACGCGCGCGCGCGACTTCGTCGCGAACGAGCGCCACTCCCAGGCCTTCGACGACGAGATTGGTGATCACGGTTTCGTCGTCAGCGAGCATCGCCGGCTCGGGCGGCTCGACACCATGCGCTGCAAAGAGCTGCGTCACCAGTCGCGTGTGAGTGCTGAGCGTCGGCGTACGTATCCAGGGCATCGCAGCGATCTCGGGCCAGCGCGCATTGACAACGCGCGCACTCCAGGCCGCAGGCGCGGCCACGCGATAGATCAGCTGCCGCAGGGGGAGAGCCATCAGCGGAGGGGTCGGCACGTCGCCGAAGAAGAACGCGGCATCGAGCCTGCCTTCGCGCACGCTCTCGCGCGCCGTGCCCGACATCGTCTGGTGCAGTTCGAGCCTGAGCAGCGGGTGCCGCTTGACGGCGGCCGACAGCACGGCGCCGAGGCGATTGTCGGCCGGATCGGCCACGGTGCCGACATGCAGCAGCCCGGAAACTTCGGTGTGCAGCTGCTGCGCTGCGCGTTTTACGCCCTCGGCCGCAGTCAGCACCTTGTTCGCATGGGTGAGCAATTGCCGGCCGGGTTCGGTCAGGACCATTCCGGTGGCCGTGCGCTCGAACAGCCGAACGTCGAGTTCCTGCTCCAGCGCCTTGATGTGGCCGCTGACGGCCGGCTGGCTCAGGTGGAGGCGCTCGGCCGCCCGCGTCAGGTGGCCTTCCTCGGCGACCGCGGCAAACGTTCGCAGCTGGTAAAGCTCCATACGGCACTCTCCTGGAAAACAGGCTACCCGCGATCTTGCACCGCCGCAATACTGTAACAGCTCCAATCGCGGCGTCTGATGCTAATTATTTGAATTTACGATTGTATTTTTGCTTGCAAAGACCCGATTATGAGTTGTGCGAAGCAGCAAATCGCCCCATTTATGGAGCCGCCCGTGCCCAATTTCATGCGCCTTTTGCTTTGGCCTCCCGGATTCCTACCCCGTCGATCCGTAGCGCCTGCCCAGCGTTCGTCCAGCCCGGACATTGCCGTACTGCCACCGCAGGCCGTCGAGACCTCGACGGGCGCGCCTGATCGTGCCGCAGCGCCCGAGGCGGGTTCGCCCATCTCTCTGGGGGAACGCCGGGCCGCAGCGCTGCGCAAGATGTTTCCGATGCTCTTCAGCATGTACGCACGCCGCTCGGACCTGTGGCAAGCGATCGCGATTGAGCGCTACCTGTCTCAGGCCACCGACATCATCGACCTTGAGCACCGCATCCGCGAAGTGGAGCGCCGCCGCCAGTTCCAGTGGTCGGAGTGACCGCCACGGTCGGGGCAGACGCTGGCGGGCGTCGATGACGATCGACCGCCACCGAGAGCGCATGAGTGGTCACTCACTGCACCGACCAGGGGCGCCCAGTAGTCATTGCCTGCGCGGGGTCAATTGCGAAATGCGATGCCGCTTATCCGCATTCTCAATTTTCTTTTTGACCACAAGCGGATCACGATGATCGTGTTGCAACGCACCCAGATTGCCAGTTGGGTTGAAAGGACCACGATGGAACGGACTCTTCAGCGAACCGACGAGCGCAACCAGCTATCCCGGTTCTTCGAATGGCTGACCGAAGCGTTCGAGCGCGCCCAGATGAGGGACCATGATCGTTACGTTTCCGCCGCCAGCAACCCGCGCGAGGTGTCGCAGCGGCTGCACAGAATCGAGCAGGGCGAGGAAAGTTTCCACCCCTGACCAACCGAGTGTCTCCTTGGCGCGTCCGCGTCTGTCTCCCATGTACGCGCCCCTCCTGCCGACGCGGCTTGCCGCGTCGGCTTTTTTTCGTCAGCGCCCCCGCCAATCCGGATCGATCGTCCAGCGCGGCTTCCCGGCCGTGCCGACGATGAGTTGATCGAACACCTGCTCGACACCTTCAACGGCCCGGACCCGGGCCAGCAGCCTCGACCTCACTTCGACTGAGCCGGCGCAACCCTGCAGCGTCACGTAGCGGCGTTCGGTCGTGACCCACACGCTGGACTGCGCGAATCTGGGGTCGTTCCGGATCGATTGCAGTACGCGTTGCTGAATCTCCGGATCGCGACGGTAAACGTTGCTGTCCTCACACTTCTTCGCCAGCCAGCAGGACGTGCCGCGTTCGATCCGGCCATGCGCCTGCTGCCGCATCTCCGCTTGGGTAATCAGCGGGCCCTCGGGACGTGGACAGCCACGCAAACCGGCCACGGCATGATCAAACGGCGTCTCGAACCAGTTACGCCGCTCGACGGATGTGCCCGTATCCGCAGCCCTGACAGATGGCACGCTGAACACTGCGCACACCAGGGCGCTGAGGAGCCTCATCGACGGTCCCCTCATGCCGTCACCATTTGATCCACCACCGTTCTCATCGGCTTATTCTGCGCGGTGAAGATAGCGACCCGCGATGGACATCCCCGCACTGATCCAGCAACACGGACTGGCCGCCGTGTTCGTCGGGGCGCTTCTGGAGGGCGAGACTGTCCTGCTGCTTGCGGGCGCCAGCGCCCACGCGGGGTTGCTCGATCTGCGCGCGGTCATGGCGACTGCTGCCGGCGGCGCCTTTCTCGGTGACACGCTCTTCTTCCTGCTCGGCCGCCACTTCGGGACGCGCGTCGCCGACCGGTTGCCATGGGTCGCGAAAGCGGTTCCGCGCATCGATGGCCTGATTGCACGCTGGCGCTGGATCGCCGTCGTCGCATTGCGGTTCATGTACGGCATGCGCATGGCCGGCCCGATGGTCATTGGCGCCGGGAAGATGCCCCTGTGGGAGTTCATGGCCGCCAACGCCCTCGGCGCAGTCCTGTGGTCCGGGCTGATTGCCATGCTGGGCTACGCGGCAGGACACGCCGCCATGCGAATGCTCGGCGGCGTCGCCGGCTTTGAAAAGGCGCTGCTGGTGCTTGCTGTGGTTGCCATCGTCGCCGCCGTCGTCGTCCGCGCCGTCGTGCGCCGCCGGGCGCGGCGAACCGCGGACTGAAGTCCTAACCCCACCCGGGGCAACGTGTGGGTGGCGCGGTATCGTAGCGGTCACTCAATGGCTGTGACCCAACTCCCCCGCGATGCGCATCCTGCTCGTTGAAGACGATTCGATGATCGGCGAGAGTGTGTCCGAGGGACTGAAGTCGGAGGGTTACGCAGTCGACTGGGTGCGGGACGGCCAGGAAGCCGAGACCAGCATCGCCGCCACGCCATACTCCCTGGTCGTGCTCGACCTCGGACTGCCGCGGCGCGACGGCATCGACGTACTCAGGGGAATTCGCGAACGGCATGTGGATGTCCCGGTGCTGGTGATGACCGCGCGCGACACGGTGCGCGACCGCATCAAGGGGCTCGACGCAGGGGCCGACGACTACCTGGTGAAACCATTCGACCTCGACGAACTCACCGCGCGCGCGCGCGCGCTGATCCGTCGCGCGGCGGGGCGCGCCGAGCCCGTCATCGAGCATGGAGCCCTCGTCATCAACCCGGCCACGCGGGAGGTGACGTGGCAGGGTGCAGCCGTCTCACTTTCGGCGCGCGAATATGCACTGCTGGCCGCCCTGGCGGAACGGCCGGGGCTCGTGCTGTCACGCGCGCAGCTCGAAGAGAAGCTCTATGGCTGGAACGAGGCCATCGGCAGCAATGCCGTCGAGGTGCACATCCACAACGTGCGCAAGAAGCTGGGCGATGGCGTGATCCGCAACGTGCGCGGCCTGGGCTATATGCTGGCGTCCGAGTGACGGCCGAGCGATGAGGAGCGCGGCGTGACGTCCATCCGACGCTGGCTGCTCGCTGCCCTGCTCGCGGCGCTCGCGGTCGCGGGACTCACGGCCGCAGCGGCGACGTACTTCTCGGCCCGTGACGAAGTCGACGCGTTGCTCGACGAGGAACTGCGCCAGGTGGCACTGTCACTGCGCGATCACGCGGTGCTGGACCTGCGGCGGCTTGAAAGCGTTGCCGCCAACCCGGACCAGCGGGTGCTGGTGCAGATCTGGGACCCGGCATTCGATCGCCCGTATGTCTCACGCATCGTTGGAGACAGCCCGATGCCGCGCACGGCCGAAGGCTATGTCACGCTGGTGCACGACGGCCGGTCCTGGCGAGCCTTCACGCTGTCCACGGGCCGGCAACTGATCCAGGTGGCGCAGCCGACTGCGCTGCGCACCGAACTCGCGGCACGCACCGCGTGGCGCCTGCTGGTGCCGGTGCTCTTCCTGCTGCCGTTCCTCGGCCTCGCCGGCTGGTGGATCGTCGGCCGCGGCCTCGCGCCGCTCGGCCGCATCGCCAGCGCCGTGAAGGAACGCAGCCCGACGGCTTTGACGCCGGTGCCGAGTGACGGGATGCCGCAGGAGATCCGGCCGCTCGCCGATTCGTTGAACGATCTGCTGGCACGGCTTGACCAGTCGTTCGCGCTGCAGCGACGATTTGCCGCCGATGCCGCTCACGAACTACGGACGCCGCTCACCGCGCTCAACCTGCAGGTGCAACTGGCGGAGCGTGCGCAAGGCGACGAGGACCGTGCGCGCGCGTTCGAGCGGCTGCGTCAGGGCATACGCCGGGCAACCCGCTTGGTGCAGCAACTGCTGACGATGGCCCGGCTCGATCCCGACGCCGCCGCCGCACCGCCGGCCGCGGTCGAGGTCGGGACGCTGGTGGCCTCGGTCGTCGACGATGCACGGCCAACGGCCCGCGAGCGCTCGGTCGACCTCGCGTGTCGCGACATCAGCGGCGGCGCGACGGTCAGCGGCAGCGAAGACGCGCTGCGGATCCTCTTTAACAACGTCGTCGATAACGCCGTGCGCTACACGCCGCCAGGAGGCCGCGTCAGCGTCGTGTGTGAACGCGCTGGCGACAGCGTGCAGGTCGCCGTCGAAGACACAGGACCCGGCATCCCCGAAGAGGAACGCGAGCGCGTGTTCGACCGCTTCTACCGGGGGCGCGCGGCGGAGGGTTCGGGTACCGGCCTCGGGCTGGCGATCGTGTCGCAGGTCGCCGAGATGCACCGCGGCCGGGTCGCGCTGGAAACGGGGCCGCAGGGGGGGCTGCGCGTGCTGGTGCGCCTTCCAGTGCTTGGGGCAGAGGGCTCCTCGACGCACTAGATGCGAGTACCCGCTTACAAGCAGAGCCCTGCCAAGGCTGCACTTGCGAGCACACGGAGGATGCGCTGCCACCCTGACGGAGCGCGGCCGCACGTTGCGACCCGACGGACGGCGCGAACCTTAAGTTGGGTTTAAGTCGCGCGGCCTAACTTTGCGTCCGTGGTCGACGGCCAATCCGTCGCTCCTCACTCACTCGAAATTCAGCGCCGCTTTGCGGCGCTATTTTTTTGTTCGTCCGCCAGCTTAACGTCGGCGAAAAGAAGCGCGCCGTTAAGCCCCGCTTAAGCCTCGCCGTCACTCGCGCCTCAAGTGTTACCGCCGGTCAGCCAGTCGGCACGGCTTAAGTGAAAACTAAGCTGCAGTGCACACATTCGTCTCCCTCAACTCTGGAGACGCGCTGCATGAATGCCCTTAGCTTCACCAAGCCACTACTGATCGCCGCCGCGGTGGCGGGCGCCTTCGCCGCCGGCCAGCACTTCAACGGAGTGCCCACGGCCACCGCCGCGTCGGCGCCAACGGTCTCTGCACCCGCCATGGCGCGCCAGGGTTCCCTGCCCGACTTCAGCGCACTGGTCGAAGCCAACGCGGCCGCCGTCGTCCAGATTGCGGTGACCAAGCGCGCCTCCGGCACATCGGCTCAGTTCGATGCGGACGGACCGATGGGTGACATGCTGCGTCGCTTTGGCGTGCCGACGCCCGACGGCGCTCCCCAAGGGCGTGAGGGCCAGGGTGTCGGTTCCGGATTCATCGTCGGTGACGGGCTGGTGCTGACCAACGCGCATGTCGTGGACGGTGCCTCCGAGCTGACCGTGCGCCTCGCTGACAAGCGCGAGTTCAAGGGGTCGGTCGTGGGCACGGACCGGCTGACCGATGTCGCGGTCGTCCGCATCGATGCGAAGAACCTGCCGGCCGTGCGGATCGGCAATCCCGACCCAGCTGAAAGTCGGCGAATGGGTGGCCGCGATCGGCTCACCGTTCGGGCTCGACAACTCCGTGACGGCGGGCATCGTCTCGGCCAAGTCGCGCGCGCTGCCGCAGGAAACCCTGGTGCCCTTCATCCAGACCGATGTCGCCGTGAATCCCGGCAACTCGGGCGGGCCGCTCTTCAACATGGCGGGCGAAGTCGTCGGCATCAATTCGCAGATCTTCTCCACCAGCGGCGGCTACATGGGCCTGTCGTTCGCGATCCCGATCGACCTCGCGCTCAAGGTGAAGGACGACCTCGTCGCGCACGGCAAGGTCACGCGCGGCCGCATCGGCGTCGGCATTCAGTCGGTGAATGCGCCGCTGGCCGAGACGTTCGGACTCGACAAGCCGCGCGGTGCCCTGGTCAGCCGCGTCGAACCCGGCTCGCCGGCAAGCCAGGCGGGCCTGAAGGAGGGCGACGTCATCGTCGAGTTCGACGGCAAGCCGATCGCCGCCGCCAGCGACCTGCCGACCGCAGTGGCCGGCACACGCCCAGGTTCGAAGGTCGCACTCAAGGTCTGGCGCGACCGGGCCGAGAAGTCGCTCGAGGTCACGGTCAGCGACCTGTCGAACGAGCGCGTGGCACAGGCGCCGAGCGGCGAAGCCGTGCAGAAGGGAAAGCTCGGGGTCGCGGTGCGTCCCCTGACCAATGACGAAGCGCGCGCGCTGCAAAGCGAGGGGGGCCTGCTCGTCCAGCAGGCGACTGGCCCCGCCGCCAAGGCGGGACTGCGCAACGGCGACGTGATCATTGCGGTCGATGGCCGGCCGACGCGCACGGTCGAGGAACTGCGTGCCCGCGTCAACGAGGCGAAGGGCAACGTCGCCGTGCTGATCGAGCGGCAGGGCCAGCGGGTGTTCGTGCCCGTGCAGATCGGCTAAGCACCGGCCGCCGCGGGAGCGCAGCGCGCTCCCGCGGCGCTGCTGTCAGCGTGTCGGCGCCCAGCCGGGCGCCGTGCTGTGACGGCTGCCGACCCGGTCCGTGCACTGGCAGCAGGGAAAGGGCGGCGGCGGGCAGATGTTCATGCACGTGCACTGCGACGACTCGCCAATCGAAAACGAGTTCTCGCCTTGTCGCACCAATGGACGCGACAGCGCGCGATTGATGGCCGCCTCGGGCGAGTCGGGCCGGATCGCATCGTCCTCGATGATCACCCGGTCCAAGACATCGACGGCGCTACCGCCGCGGCGGTTGTCGACACGTCGCGCAGCCTCGCGGCGGGCATGCTGCGCGTCGTCGACGTCCGGTTGCTCGCACTTGACGATGACCACCGAACCGCAGTCCGGCGTCGGCGGAGGTACCTTGGGCGTCACCGCGGGTGCCTGCGCCAGCGCGCTGCCCAGCACGGCCGCCAGCAGGGCGCCGACTGCTGCACGCACCTTCATCACGCGCGCTCGATGACGATGTCGTCGGGCGGGTAGGGCGCAAGCTGGTCTGGTGCGCTCGCGGCGACATCGAGCCAGCGCGTGTAGTCGTGCTCGCCGACGATCACCGGCATGCGGTCGTGCAGGGGCGCGATCGCTGCATTGGCTTCGGTCGTGATGATCGTGTAGGTCTCGACGCCGTGCGAAGTCGCCGGGTCGCGCCACCATTCCCACAGTCCGGCCAGCGCAAACAGATGGCGCGTCCTTCAGGCGGATGCGCCACTTCGTCTTGTGCCCCTTCTCGCCGGTCCACTCGTAGAACGCATCGAGCGGCACCAGGCAGTGCCGCTTGGCGTAGGCGCTGCGGAAGGACGGTGTCGTGGCGATGGTTTCAGCGCGCGCGTTGATGCAGCGGTTGCCGAACTTCAGGTCCTTGGCCCATGACGGCACCAGGCCCCAGCGCGCCAGCACGCACTCGCGCTCGCCGTCGTGCGCGAGACGCACGATCGGCTTCAGCTCCGTGGGCCGGACATCCGGGCTGGCCAGAAACTCCGGCACGCTCGGCACGCGGAAGTGCGCCTTGATCGCCGCCGGGTTCTGGGACAGGTCGTAGCGGCCGCACATCGGTCGGGCTTCCGGCTCCTTCGAAGTTCAGGCGCAGCGCTGGTAGACGAGGTGCGCCAGGGCAACATCCTCGAGGCCGATGCCGACCGACTTGTAGACGACGATGTCGCCCGCGCGGCGCTCGTAGGCCGTGCCCTTCACCAGCAGCTTGCCGAGTTCCGTGACGCGCGCGGGATCGATCGTCCCCGGCTCGGCGCGCACGAACTCGCCGGCCTCGGCCTGCGTGGCGGGCAACCACTCGACGACGATCAGTTCCGCCCGCGCGAGCAGAGCATCGTCCAGTTCGCGCGCCGCAGGCTTGCTCGAGCCCACGGCCGCGATGAATGTGCCCGGCCGGACCCACGTGCCTTCGAACAGGGGCTCGGTCGCACGGGTCGCCGTGACGATGACATCGGCCTCCTGCACGGCCGTCCTGGCGTCGACGGCGCTCGCGGCCACGCCGAACTCCGTCTTCAGCCAGTCCGCGAACTCCGGTGCCGTCGCGCGCCCGGCGACCCACACGCGCTCGAACGGATGCACGAGCAGCAGCGCTTCTGCGTGCGCCCGCGCCTGCACTCCGGTGCCGAAGATCGCCAGCGAACGGGCATCGCGCGCTGCCAGACGCTGCATCGCCACCGCGGTGGCCGCGGCCGTGCGAAAGCGCGTGATCTCGTTCGCCGCAATCGTGGCCAGCGCCTCGCCGGTGACCGAGGAAAACAGCACGATGACGAAGTTGAAGCGGCCCTGGATCGTCGAGTACACCTTGGCGCCGACCACACCCGCCGCGGGCAGCGCCGCACCCATCATGGCCACGGCCGCTACGGCCTGGTTGTGCTCGGCCGCTGCGCGCACGCGCGGCGCAACCGCACCCGCGCCATTGCCGAATTGCTCGAACGCGGCAGTCATTGCGACGACCGCGTCACGCATCGTCAGCGCCGATGCCACCTCGGCGTCGGTGATCAGTCGCATTGCATCCTCACGCTGCCGCCCCGACGCCCTGCCGCCGGATGCGCAGCCCCTGCAGCAGCCAGACCAGCACGATGATCACGAGCCCGGGAATGTAGAACCAGTGCGCATTGATGCGGTTCGTCGGCACCTTGACGCCGACGATCTCGAAGCCCTGCTCGATGCGCGCCTTGGCCGCCGTGCTGCCGAAGCGCACCGTGCTCACCTGAAGCATCTCGCCCATGCCGGAGACTGACACGCCCGCTTCCGTGAGCCGCTTGCGAGCATCGGCCACTGCGTTGCCCGTTGTTCCCTTCGGTCCCAGCAACTGCAGCCCGACGGTCTTCTGGGTGTCTTCGCCTTCGAGTGACTGCCCCTTGATCAGGAACACCAGCCGGTCACCGGGCTCGAGCGCAGCAGCCACCTCATAGAACTTGGACGCCGGCGCGTCGGTGTACTCGGGCGCAATCTGGTCGGCAAACCAGTCAGGCCGGAACAGGACGAACGTTGCGATCAACAACAGCACGACCTCCCACCAGCGGCACTTGATGCGAAACCAGGCCATCGTCGCCGCCGCGAAGGCGAGTGACGCGATGGTCGACGCGAAGGCGACGAGGACCGCTTCGCCCCAGCCATGCACGTCGATCAGCAGCAGGGCCGGATTGAAGATCCAGATGAACGGCAGCACGACGGTGCGCACCGCATAGACCGAACCCTGGATGCCGACCTGAATCGGGTCTTCCTTGGCGATCGCCGCCCCGGCGAAACTCGCCAGGCCCACCGGCGGCGTGATGTCGCCCATGATCCCGTAATAGAAGACGAAGAGGTGCACCGCGATCAGCGGGATCACGAGACCGGACTGGGCACCGAGTTCGACGATGACCGGCGCCATCAACGTGGCGACCAGGATGTAGTTGGCCGTGGTCGGCACGCCCATGCCGAGCACAAGGCAGACGA
The DNA here is from genome assembly GCA_963780715.1 of uncultured beta proteobacterium. GTDB lineage: Bacteria > Pseudomonadota > Gammaproteobacteria > Burkholderiales > Burkholderiaceae_F > JALORV01. The sequence goes on along the minus strand of CAWADK010000021.1, from coordinate 17,276 downwards.
AGGCGGTGAAAAGCAGCATCGCCATGATGTTGCCCTGGGACACGAACTCGACGAAGTCGGTCATGCGCAGACCCAGGCCCGTCAACGTGATCGCCCCGACGATGATGCCGGCGCAGCCCGTCGCGACGGCGATGCCGATCATGTTGCGGGCACCGTCGTCGCAGCCATCGATCACTTCCTTCAGTCCGACCCGGAAATGTCGCGCGAATTCGCCCTTCCTGCGGAAGAACGCGATCAGCGGTCGCTGCGTGATCATCAGCAACACCTGCGTGGTCACGCCCCAGAAGGCCGACAGTCCGGGCGACAGTTCCTCGACCATCAGGCACCAGATCAGCACGCCGACCGGGATCAGGAAGTGCAAACCCGCCTTCACCGTCGGCCACGTGGGCGGAAGAATCGGATTCTTGACGTCGATCTCGGTCGGCAGATCTGGCTGCTGCGCCGCCACCCACACGCTGTAGACGTAGAGGGCGCCCAGCAGCACGCCGAGAATCACGGGCGCCGCGGCTCCGAACATCGCCTGGGCCCCCAGCGCGATGTAATAGATGACACCGAGCACGACGGCGCTGCCGGTCAGGCCGAGCAGCCAGGAAGTGACGCGGTTGCCCATCGTGCGATCGCGCTCACGTGCGGTCGCCGCCAGGCCGAGCTTCAGCGCCTCGAGATGCACGATGTAAAAGAGCGCGATGTAGCTGATGACCGCCGGGATGAAGGCGTGCTTGACGATGTCCGAGTAGGGAATGCCGACGTATTCGACCATCAGGAACGCTGCCGCCCCCATCACCGGCGGCATGATCTGGCCGTTGACCGACGACGAGGTCTCGATCGCCGCCGCCTTCACGCCGCCGTAGCCGGCGCGCTTCATCAGCGGGATCGTGAAGATGCCACCCGACACGACGTTGCTGACCGAAGAGCCCGAAATCAGTCCGTTCAGGGCCGAGGACACGACGGCCACCTTGGCCGGTCCGCCGCGCAGATGGCCCAGCAGCGCAAAGCTCACCTGCATCATGTAGTTGCCACCACCGGCGCGGTCGAGCAGCGTGCCGAACAGCACGAAGACGAAGATAAAACTGACCGACACGCCGAGCGCGATGCCGAACACGCCTTCGGTCACCATCCACATGTGCGAAACAACACGCGGGATCGAAGCGCCCTTGTGCGCGATGACGTCGGGCAGGTGCGGCCCGGCCATGACATACGCCAAAAAGAGCACCGCGAGGACCGCCATCGGCAGTCCGACCGCGCGCCGCGTGGCCTCGAGCAGCAGCAGGATTCCGACGATGCCGACCGCGACGTCGAGCTCGGTCGGGTTGCCCGGCCGCAGCGACAGTTCCTTGTAAAAGACGATCAGATAAAGCGCCGTCGCCGCGCCCGCGATGGCGAACAGCCAGTCCTGCCACGGGACGTAGTCGCGCGGCGAGCGCTTGAATGCAGGGAACGCGAGGAAGGCGAGGAACAGGCCAAGCGCGAGGTGTATGGAGCGCGCTTCCGTGTCGTTGAACAGGCCGAAGCGGAACCCCGAGGGCAACGAAAAGGGTATCGGCGACGCGTACCACATCTGGAACGCCACCCACACCAGCCCGACCACCAGCATCACCTTGCCGGCGAAACCCGCGGTCGAACGCCCGCCGAAGTCCGTGTCCTTGACCAGCTGGAGGACGTCGGTTTCGCCGAGCTGCATTTCGGCGGTGGGTCTCAGATCCTCCTCGATCTTGGTCAGTTCCTGTTCGAGCTTGTTCTTGTCCACGCTTCCTCCCAGAAACACGACGGGCGGCCGCAGCCGCCCGTCCAACTCTACGCGCAGTTTTCCGCGCGTGGCTACTTGATCCAGCCCTTCTCCTTGTAATACCGCGCCGCACCTTCATGCAGCGGCGCCGACAGCCCGTTCTTGATCATGTCCTCGGGCTTCAGGTTGGCGAGTGCGGGGTGCAGCTTCTTGAACTCGTCGAGGTTGTCGAACACCGTCTTGACGACGACGTAGACGACATCGGCCGGGACCTTGGCCGAGCTGACGATCGTGGCCTGCACGCCATAGGTGGTGGTCGGATTCGGATTATTGGGATACATGCCCCCAGGGATCGTCGCGATCGCGTAATAGGGCTTTTCCTTCACCAGCTTGTCGACCGCCGGGCCAGTCAGCGACACGAGCTTCGCGCCGCAGATCGTCGTCGGGTCCTGGATGTTGGCGGACGGGTGGCCGACGGCATAGAAGAAGCCGTCGATCTTGCCGTCGCACAGCGCCGGGCCATGCTCGTCCGGACGCAGTTCGGAGGCGAGGCCGAAGTCGCTCATCTTCCAGCCCATCGCGGCCAGCAGCTCGTTCATCGACGCCAGCGTGCCCGAGCCCGGGTTGCCGACATTGAAGCGCTTACCCTTGAAGTCCTCGAACTTCGTGATGTTCGCTTCCTTGCGTGCCACCACGGTGAAGGGCTCCGGGTGCAGCGCAAACACCGCGCGCAGGTCACCCATCGCGCCGTCCTTCTGGAACTGCCCCTGGCCCTTGGTCGCGTTGAACTGAACGTCCGACTGCGCCACGCCGAACTCGATCTCGCTCGACTTCAGCAGGTTGACGTTGGCCACCGAGCCGCCGGTCGACTCGACCGAGCAGCGCAGGCCGTGCTTGGCGCGATCGCGGTTGACGAGGCGGCAGATGGCGCCGCCGGCCGGGTAGTAGACGCCGGTGACGCCGCCGGTGCCGATCGTGATGAAGCGCTGCGACTGCTGCGCGCTCGCGCTCTGCGGCGCGGAGGCGAAGGCGACGAACGCCGACGCAAAGGCGGCCGCGCACATGGAAATCTTGAAGTTCATCTGGAAAGTCTCCTGTTGCCCCGAGGGGAGTCGCACCTTAGCGCCCGGCGGGCGGCGGCGCAAGGCGGCGGGTTTTCACCGGGCGTCCGCCCTGCCAGCCGGGCTTACCGGCCCGCGCCGATGGCCGTGTCCACGGCCTCGACCAGGCGCTCGATCAGCAGGTCCATTTCGTCGTCCGTGATGATGAACGGGGGCGCCAGCAGCACGTGGTCGCCGCGGGCGCCGTCGATCGTTCCACCCATCGGATAACACATCAGCCCCAGCTCGAGCGCCGCGCGCTTGACCCTGGCATGCAGTTTCAGCGCCGGATCGAAAGGCTGCTTGGTCGACCGGTCGGCCACCAGTTCGATCGCCTGGAACAGGCCCCGCCCACGAACGTCGCCGACGTAAGGGTGATAACGAAACGCTTCGTCGAGCTCATCGCGCAGCCGCGCGCCCTGCTGCGCGCAGCGCTCGACCAACTGGTCGCGCACCAGCACGCGCTGAACGGCAAGCGCCGCGGCGCAGGCGACCGGATGACCAATGTAGGTGTGCCCGTGCTGGAAGAAGCCACTGCCAGCGGCGATGGCATCGATGACACGGCCACCGATCAGTACCGCGCCGACCGGCTGGTAACCGCCGCCCAGCCCCTTGGCGATCGCCATCAGGTCGGGCGCCACGCCCTCCTGCTCGCAGGCGTGCAGGGTGCCGGTGCGACCCATGCCGCACATCACTTCGTCGAGGATCAGCAGGATGCCGTGGGCGTCGCACAGCTCGCGCACGCCGCGGAAGTAGCCCGGCGGCGGAGTCAGGCAGCCACTGGTGGCGCCGCCGACGGTCTCGGCGACGAAGGCGAGGACATTTTCGCCACCCACGCGCTCGATGGTGCCGCGCAATTCCTGCACCAGCCGCGCACCGTACTGCTCGGCCGTCTCGTCCTCGCGCTGGTCACGGTAGGCATAGGTCGGCGCGACATGCTCGACGTCGATCAGCAGCGGCGCGAACTGCCGGCGCCGCCACTCGTTGCCGCCGACCGCCAGCGCGCCCAGCGTATTGCCGTGGTAGCTGTTGCGTCGCGCGATGAACTTCGCGCGCTGCGGCTCGCCCTTTTCTACGAAGTACTGGCGGGCAAGCTTCAGCGCGGCTTCCATCGCCTCCGAGCCGCCGCTGACGAGATACGTGTGCGTGATGCCAGCGGGCGCCTGTGCGATCAGCGTCTGTGCGAGTTCCTCGGCCACCTGGGTCGAGAAGAAGCTCGTGTGCGCATAGGCCAGCGCATCGACCTGAGCGTGCATCGCAGCGATAACGTCGGGGTGTCCATGCCCGAGGCAGGACACGGCCGCGCCGCCCGAAGCGTCGAGGTAGCGGCGGCCGGCAGCATCGGTGATCCAGCAGCCCTGTGCGGACACGGCAATCGGATACTGGCCACGCAACTGGCGATGCAGGATCTTCGAGTCGGAGTGCATGCCCGAATGATAGGCGTGGGTGACCGTCGTGGCGACCGTCGGGGCTCAGCGCGCCGGCAATGCGAACGGCCCGTTGTCGATCGTCGGGGCGCGGCCCGCCACGGCGTCGCAGACCAGGCGCGCACTGCCGGCCGCCAGCGTCCAGCCGAGCGAGCCGTGGCCGACATTCAGGAACAGGTTCGCGAGCGGCGACCGGCCGATGATCGGTCGCCCGCTCGGCGTCGCCGGGCGCAGTCCGGCCCATGGCTGCAGGTTGCCGTCGATCACCTCATAGCCCAGCACTTCGCGCGCGGCCTCGAGCAATGCGCCGATCCGGCGCGGCGGGATCGAGCGGTCATCGTTGCCGATCTCGACGAAGCCCGCCACGCGCACGGTGTCGCCAAGCGGTGCGAACACGATCTTGCGGCGGATGTCGGTGATCGAAGCGCGCGGCAGCATCGCGCTGGCCTCGGGGCGGACCGTGATCGAATAGCCCTTCAGCGGCAGCACCGGCAGGTCCAGTCCGGCACTCTTGCCGAGCGCCGCCACCGCATCCCCTGCCGCGAGCACAAACACGTCGGCGCGCAGGGGACCGGCGTCGGTCATCAAGGCGCGCACGCGTCCATCGACGACGTCGAAGCGTTCGACCGTGCGGCCATACTGAATTTCAGCGCCGCGCCGCGCGAGCAGTGCGGCGATCTGTGTGCAGAACGCGCCACAGTCGGCTGCCGCTTCGGTCGGCGTCCACACGCCGCCCGCGAACTGACTGACATAGCCGGCAATCGCCGGTTCGCGTTCGACGCACTGGGCCGCCGAGAGCACCACCTGGCCGCGGGTACCGAGCGCTGCCTGGTACGTCATCTGCGCCCGCGCGGCTTCGAGCGATGGCGCATCCGGATAGAGCACCAGTTTGCCGCCGCGCGTGAAGTCGCATTCGATGCGCTCACCCTCGATCAGCGGCTCGATGAACTCGCGCGCGAGCTCGGCTAGCTTCAGCAGGACTTCGGTGGTGCTGCGCGCCGCCCGCAGGTTGGCGACCTTCAGGAACTGAAACGCCCATTTGAGCTGCGACAGGTCCGCGCGTGGATGCAGCTTCAACGGCGCATGGCGCGAGAACAGCAGCCCTGGCAGCTTGAACGGGATCGTCCCGTCCGCCAGCGGGGCGACGAACGCGTAGGACAGCTGTGCGCCGTTGCCCCCGCTGGCGCCGAGCCCGGCCGCCGTTTCGCGCTCGACGATCGAGACGGCGTGACCCTCGCTCTGCAGGAAGTACGCGGTAGTGAGGCCGACCACTCCGGCCCCGATGACACAGACATGCATGCCGCCAGTTTAGTGGCCGGCAAGACCACGCTGCAGACGTGGCACGGGCGCGGACCGGTCAGCGCCCGATGGCACCGGTATGAGATCAGCGGCCGGCGGCAGGCGTCGTCGTGACGATGCGGTTCACCGTGCCGTCCGCATTGCGGCTGCGATCGATGTAGGTGGTTCCATTAGGCCCGGTCGTCAACGAGTCGACCGCGCCGTCGGTGCCGCGCGTCCGGTCGACGGTCGCCACTGAGCCGTTGGCCGTGGTCACGGTCTTGTCGAGCAGGCCGTCGGCCCCGCGCATGCGGTCGACGGTCGAGGTCCTTCCAGTCGGACCGGTGCGCACCGTGTCGACGACACCATCGGCGCCACGGCTGCGGTCGAGCGTCGTCGCGCCCTTCGGTCCGGAGACCGTCGTATCGACGACGCCATCGGCACCGCGGCTGCGGTCGAAGGTCGTCGTCTGACCGTTCGGTCCAGTCATCGTCTTGTCGACGAGTCCGTCGGCGCCGCGCGAGCGATCGGTTACCGCGGTCTGGCCACGCGGCCCGGTCACGGTCTTGTCCACGAGCCCATCACTGCCGCGGCTGCGGTCGACCGTCGTGGTGCCGCCCTGCGGTCCCGTCACCATCTTGTCGACAAGCCCGTCCGCGCCGCGCGTGCGGTCGGTCGTCGTCGTGCCGCCCCGCGGGCCGGTCACCGACTTGTCGACCAGTCCGTCGGCTCCGCGCGAACGGTCAACCGTACTGACACCGCCCCGGGGTCCGGTCACGCGCGCGTCGGTCGTTCCGGCGCCGTCGCGAAAGCGATCCACCGAGGTCGTGCCGCCGCGCCGTCCGGTGCGCGTTGCATCGACCGCGCCATCGGCACCGCGACTGCGCTGCACGCTGGCCGTGCTCGATGCGTGCTGTCCATCGGCCACCTGCCGCTGGGCACGCTGGCGTGCATCGCTCGCACTCACGGCCAGTGCCAGCACCGCTGCGACGGCCAACGCCATCACGCGGAAGTCCAGCAGGGGGCCGCTAGCGGGTGACTTCGTCGTGCTTTTCATCGTTCGCTCCTTGTCGTTGACCGGGTTGCCGCGACGCGCGGCCAGGCTCTGATCGGTGAACGGCAGCGTAGGAGCGCACGCCGACCGCTGTCAGTTTCGCAACTGCGACCGTTGTAACGACGTGTAAGAAAAGGGCTGGGTGCTGCGCTACTGCCCTAACGCGCCGGGGGCGCAAGGTCGGTGTAGCGCGCCTCAGCGGCGCGCGATGGCTGCGATGGTGACCAGTGCGAGACCGAGGAATCCGGCCAGCGACCAGCCCGCCAGAGACACACCGAAGAGCACGGCGCTGGCATCTGCGCAGTCGCCGCTGCCGCGGAAGATCCGCGGCAGGACCTGCGTCAGCGGAAAGTTCTCGAGCATCGCACCGAGACCGGGCCCGCAGGAGAGCGTTTCTGGCATGTTCTTCAGCCGCACATGCCAGGCGGCAATGCCGGCACCGACCAGCGCCGTGATCAGCGCCGCCACCCCGAGGTGGCGGCCGGCAGGCCGCGGCGACCGCCACGCCGCCAGCGTGGCCAGCAGCGCAAGCAGGAAGAAGGCAACGCGCTGCAGGATGCAGAGTGGACAGGGATTCAGGCCGACCACGTGCTGCATGAAGAGCGCCGCGAGTATCAGCGCGATCGAAGTGACCGCGATCAGCAGATACAGCGGCCTTGCACCCAACGCGGCGAGCCTCGCCTGCAACCCGGAAGACATCATGCCGCGAATCTTACCGAGCCTGACTTCGCACCGATTTCGCGCGTCTTGACCAGCATGTAGATCGCCGGGATCACGGCCAGCGTCAGCACGGTCGACGAGATCATGCCGCCGACCATCGGCGCCGCGATACGACGCATCACCTCGGCGCCCGTGCCGTCGATCCACATGATCGGCACCAGCGCGGCGATCGTCGTCACGACCGTCATCACCTTCGGCCGCACCCGCTCGACGGCGCCGGCGACGACGGCCTCGTGCAGTTCGCCGAGCGTCGGTCGGCGGCCCTCGCGGCGCGCGTGTCTCCTTCGCCTCTTCCCACGCGTTGTTCAGGTAAACGATCATCACGACACCGGTTTCGGCGGCGACACCGGCCAGCGCAATGAACCCGACCGCCACCGCGACGCTCACGTTGTAGTCGAGCGCCCACAGGAACCAGATGCCGCCGACGAGGGAAAACGGCACCGACAGCATGACGATCGCCGTGTCGCCGAAGCTCTTCAGGCTCAGGTAGAGCAGCACGAAGATGATCGCCAGCGTCAGCGGCACGACGAGCGCCAGCTTGTCGAGGGCGCGCTCGAGGTATTCGAACTGTCCGCTCCACGTGACGTACATGCCGGGCAGGAAGTTGACCTGCTCGCGCACGGCGCGCTGCGCGTCCTTCACGTAGCTGCCGATGTCGCGATCGCGGATGTCCACATAGATATAGGCAGACAGCAGCGAGTTCTCGGTGCGCACGACGGGTGCCCCCTGGCGCAGCACGACCGAGGCGACCTGCCCGAGCGGCACCATGCGCGCGGGCCGGCCCATCTCGCTCTCGATGGGCACCAGCACCTCGCGTGCGATCGCCTGCGGGTCGGAACGCGAGTCGCGCGGATAGCGCACGATGACGCCGAACCGCGCGCGCCCTTCGACCGTCGTCGTCAGCACTTCGCCGCCGAGCGCCGTCGAGATGACGTCCTGCAGCTGGCCGACCGTGACACCGAGCCGCGCCAGCGCATCGCGGTCGGGCTCGATGTCCAGGTAGTAGCCGCCGGTCAGGCGTTCCGCATAGGCACTCGCGGTCCCGGGGACGTCCTTGAGCACGGTCTCGATCTCGCGCGACAGGCGCTCCATGTCCGCCAGGTTGGAGCCGAACACCTTGATGCCGATCGGCGTGCGGATGCCGGTCGACAGCATGTCGATGCGTGCGCGGATCGGCATCGTCCACGAGTTGGCGACACCCGGGAACTGCAGCGCCTTGTCCATCTCCGCGATCAGCTTGTCGGTCGTCATCCCCGGGCGCCACTCGGACTCTGGCTTCAGGTTGATCACCGTCTCGAACATCTCGAGCGGCGCCGGGTCGGTCGCGCTGGCGGCGCGGCCGGCCTTGCCGATCACCGAGGCGACCTCCGGAAAGCTCTTGATGATCTTGTTCTGCAACTGCACCAGCTCGGCCGCCTTGGTGACCGACATGCCAGGCAGGGACGTCGGCATGTAAAAGAGCGTCCCCTCGTTCAGCGTCGGCATGAACTCGGTGCCGAGTCTCGACGCCGGCCACCACGTGACCACGCTGATGGCAACCGCGGCGAGCACGGTGGCCCAGCGGTAGCGCAGCACGAGGCGGATCAGAGGCCGGTAGGCCGCGATCAGCCAGCGGTTCAGCGGGTTCTTCGACTCCGGCAGGATGTGGCCGCGGATCAGATACACCATCAGCATCGGCAGCAGCGTCACGGAGAGCAGCGCGCCGCCGAGCATCGCGAAGGTCTTCGTGTAGGCGAGCGGCGCGAAGAGCCGCCCTTCCTGCGCCTCGAGCGTGAACACCGGCAGGAAGCTCACCGCGATGATCAGCAACGAGAAGAAAAGCGGCGGGCCGACCTCCTTCGCGGCGTCGACGATGATCGCGCGTCGCGTGGCGTCATCGACGCCGGCTCCGCCGCGCCGCTCGAGTCGCTTGTGGGCGTTTTCCACCATGACGACACCCGCGTCGATCATTTCCCCGATCGCGATCGCGATACCGCCCAGGCTCATGATGTTCGAGTTGATGCCGAGCGAGCGCATCAGGATGAACGAGAACAGCACCCCCAGCGGCAGCAGCGCGATCACGACGATGGAGCTGCGTACGTGCATCAGGAACAGCGCGCAGACCAGCGCCACGATGATCGACTCCTGGATCAGCGTATCGGTCAGCGTGTCGATCGCGCGGTGGATCAGCTCCGAGCGGTCGTATACGGTCACGATCTCCACGCCCTCGGGCAGCCCGGGCTTCAGCTCCTCGATGCGTTGCTTGACGCCGTCGATGACGCGCAACGCATTCTCGCCATGGCGCGCGACGACGATTCCCGACACGACCTCGCCCTCGCCGTTGAACTCGGCCATGCCACGCCGCTCGTCCGGGCCGAGCTCCACGCGAGCGACGTCGCGGATGCGCACCGGCGTGCCGCGCTCGGCGCGCAGCACGAGGTTTTCGATGTCCTCGACGCCGCGCAGGTAGCCGCGGCCGCGCACCATGTACTCGGTCTCGGCCATTTCGACGACGCGGCCGCCGACATCGCGGTTCGACGTGCGTATCGCCTCGGCAATGCGCTCGAGCGGGATGCCGTAGGCGCGCAGCCGTGCCGGGTCGACGATCACCTGATACTGCTGCACGTAGCCGCCGACCGACGCGACTTCCGATACGCCCGGCGCCTTGGTCAGCTGGTAGCGCAGATACCAGTCCTGCAGCGTGCGCAGCTCGGCGAGCGTCCGGTTCTTGGCCAGCAGTACGTACTGGAAGACCCAGCCGACCCCGGTGGCGTCCGGACCCAGCTGTGGCGTGATGCCGGGCGGCAGCCGCTGGCTCGCGGCGTTCAGGTATTCGAGCACCCGCGAGCGCGCCCAATAGAGGTCGGTCCCGTCATCGAAGATCACGTAGACGAACGACGCCCCGAAGAACGAGAAGCCGCGCACGACCTTCGCGTGGGGCACCGACAGCATCGCGGTCGTCAGGGGGTAGGTCACCTGGTCCTCGACCACCTGCGGCGCCTGTCCCGGCACCTCCGTGTAGACAATGACCTGCACGTCGGAGAGATCGGGCAGCGCATCGAGCGGCGTGCGCAGCACGGCCACGACGCCGGCCACCGTCAATGCCAGAGTGGCGAGCCCGATGAGGAACGGATTGCGGGCGGACCACTCGATGAGTTTTTCAATCATGTTTCTTCACCCAAGGTGTACGCGACCCTACGGGTCGCACGTGCACCTTGGGTGCTCGAGTTAGCGCGCCGCTCCTTCGGAGCGGCCGTGCGGGCGGCGCGAATACAAAGGCACGCACAGGCGGGGAGGCGTTGTCGCGATCCATGTTCGCCTCAGTGCTTGTGCGCTTCGGGCTTCGGCGTGACGGGCTTCGTCGTGCTGCCTGCGGCCGGCTCGATCTTCGTCACGACCCACTCGCCGGGCTTGCGCTCGACGAACTCGAAGCGGATCGGACTGCCGGGCTTCACCTTGGCGCCGATCGCCGGATTGGCCGGCACGAACTCCATCGTCATCTTCGGCCACTTGAGCGACGGCACGGGATCGTGCGTGATCGTCATGACGCCGGACTTCGCGTCGATCTCATCGAGTGTGCCGACAGCCTGGTGGCCGATCCCCGACGCATTCGCGCCGGCCGTCATGCCGCCGAGCGCCGCCTTCAGGTTGCTCTCCGCGTCGATCAGGAAGTTCGCGCGCGTGACCACCACCTCGCCATCCTTCAGCCCCGACTGCACCTCGACCAGGCCGTCGCCGCGCGCGCCGAGCTTCACCTCGCGCGGTTCGAAGCGGCCGTCGCCGAGCGCAATGAGGACGGTCTGTTTCGTGCCACTGTCGATCACGGCCGAGTCGGGCACGACCAGCGTCTCGCGTGCTGCTCCGGTGCTGATCTGCACGGTGCCGTACATACCCGGCTTCAGCAGCGCCTCGGCATTGGCCAGCTCGACGCGGACGCGCGCCGTGCGGGCCTCCGCGTTCAGCGTCGGATAGATGAACGTCACCTTTCCGGGGAACGTGCGGCCCGGATAAGCGTCGACATGAAGGCTGGCCGTCGCGCCGCGCCGCACAGCTCCCAGATCCTGCTCGAAGACCTCCGCCACGAGCCAGACATTCGACAGGTTGGCAATGCGGAACAATGCATCGCCGGGCATGAAGCGCATGCCGGCCACTGGCGGATCCTTGACGATGACGCCCCCTGCTGGAGAGGTCAGCGTCAGCGTACGGCGCGGTTCGCCACTGTCGCGCAGCCGTGTGATCTGCTCGTCACTGATGTCCCAGTTGCGCAGCCGCTCCAGCGCAGCGTCGGACAGTTGCTTCACGCCCTGCTGCGCCTCTGTCCCGGCGCCCGCCATCGAGCGTGCCGCGCGATACGCCACCAGGTACTCGCGCTGCGCCGAGACGAGTTCCGGGCTGTAGACCTCGGCGAGCGGCTGACCCCGCGCAACGGGCTGGCCGGTCGTGTTGACATGAAGCTTCTCGATCCAGCCTTCGAACTTCGGCGCCACCGTGTACTGGCCGCGCTCGTCGACTTCGATGGTTCCGACCGCGCGCACCGTGCGTTCGATGGCGCGCCTGATGACGGGCTCGGTGCGAACGCCAAGCGCCTGGATGCGATCCGCGCTGACCTTCACGCCGCTTCCGCCGGTGTCCTCGCCTTCGTACACGGGGATGTAGTCCATCCCCATCTGGTCCTTCTTCGGTGTCGGCGACGTATCGGGCAGACCCATCGGGTTGCGGTAGTAAAGGATCTTTCGCTCGCCTGACGGCGTCGCGGTCGCGGGCGCCGTGGCGGCGGAACCCTGTGCGACGGACTCTCTATCGCCGCGCCCGAGCAGGTAACCGGCGCCCAGGGCCGCAGCCACCGTGGCAGCGACTCCAACGAACAACCTGGCGTTCATAGTTCCTCCCCGACGAGGCGTTCAATTTCGGCGAGCCTCGTCTGCTGCTCGAGATCGATCTTGAGCAGGTCGAGCCGCGTACGCCGGATCTGGCGCTGGGCGTCCAGCAGCGTCGCAAAGTCGACACGGCCGGTCTGATAGCCGACCAGCGCCGACTCGAACGTCAGCTCGACCTGCGGCAGCAGCGTCGTGCGCAGGATCTGGCCCTGCTCCCGCAGCGCGTCGAGCGCCGCCCAGTTCTGGCCGAGTTCGGACTGCAACTGCAAGGCTGCCGCGTCGCGGCGCGCGGCCGCGGCCCCGCTCATGGCCTGCGCCTCGTTGACGCTGGCGCGGATGACGTCGGTCTGCCACGGGATGTTGACCTCGAACATCACCTCGTAGTCGGTCAGCCGCGTGCCCTTCTGGATCACGCCCAGGCCGATGCCGAGGTCCGGAACGCGATTGGCACGCATGAGCTCCGCGTTGCGCTCCGACGTCGAGATCTGCGCCATGCTGAGCGCGAGTGTCGGATTGTTCGCGCTCGCGTCGCGGACCAGCCCGGCGAAGTCGAGCGCCCGCGGCGGCACCGGCCGCAACTCGCGCGGGTCCGCCAGCGGCGCATCGGCCGGGCGCGCGAGCACGCCGTTGAGCCGCGCCGCGGCCTGGCGCCGTTCAGAACCGAGCATGATCAGGTCCGCACGCATCGTCGTCAGCTCGGTCTGCGCCTTGATGGCATCCTGCTGGGGGGCGAGCCCGCTGCCGTAACGCGCGCGCGCCACCTGTTCGAGGTCGGCCATCAGTGCGCGCAATTGCTCGGTAACGGCCTGCGCCTGCCCCGCATACCAGTACTGGCTGTAGGCGACCTTGGCGCGCATGCGGATGTCGACCACGGTGGCGCTGCGGCGCGCGTCCGCCGCCGCGGCCTCGGACGCCGCGATCCCGCGCCGCAACTCGCGCTTGTCGCCCAGGGGAAACATCTGGCGCAGCGAGTAACGCGTGTTGCCGGCGTTGGCCGGCGACAGCGTCGGCTCGCTGATCGGGATGTCGCGCAGCTCCATCTGCAGGATCGGATCCGGCAGGGCACCGGCGCCGCGCAGGCGCTGCTGGGCGGCGTCGGACTCGAGCGACATCGCGCGCAGCTCGGGATTGCGCGCTTCGAGATACGTCAGCACGCTCGCAAGGCTGGCGCCCAGCTCCGGGCTGGCGGGTTTTGGCGACTGGGCCGGTGCCTCATCGCAAGCGAGAAGCAACGCAGCCAGCCAGGCGCAATGCAGAAGTCGTAGTCGCACGGGTACCTCCGGTCAAGACGACGCGCGCCGCGATGACGGGCGTCAGGGTTCAGCGCGCCGGACGGCGCGCAGACCGGAGGAGCTAGAGCAGGAGTCGCGACAGCCGCGCGTAGAGCGGCTCGGGTGGGGCGTGGTGAAGGTAAGCCGCGCGGGCGGCAACGATCATGCGCGGCGCACTGTCGAGCCGCGTGCAGGAAGGCGCTGCGACCCAATCACCGGTCGGCAGGTCCGCGGCGCGCGGCTGGGCGCCCGGATCGTCCTGCGGACAATGCGTCGCGCGCAGTTCGCCGGCCGGCAGCGCTGCGTCGGCCACGTGCTGCGGACACGGAGCGTCTGCCGCCATGGATTGCGACGCGGCCGGCGGCGCCTTTGCGACGCAGACACCCATGGCCGCGCATGCATTGCTCGCAACGAGCGCCAAGGTCAGCACGCCCGCCGCGACGCGCTTCGCGCGGCGGGTGTGGAAACCAAAGGACGTCAGGGTCAGCATGGAGCGAGCAGTATCGGTAGCGTTGGTCCGACGGCCTTGACTGTAATCAAGTGCCCCGGGGCGCAATAGCCTATTTCGCCGGCTCGATCCGGGTAACTACGAGGTTCTCGCCGGACATTTCAACCGCAAAGCGCACCTTGTCACCTTCCTTGAGGTTGGCAAGCAGCGCCGGATCCTTGACCGGGAACGCCATCGTCATTGCCGGCATGTCAAAGGCCTTCATCGGTCCGTGCGCCAGCGTCACGCGACGGGTCTCCTTGTTCACGCGCCGCACCTGGCCTTCGTACATCTCGGAGCTTGCCGCCTTGGCTGCCGGCGCCCCATGCGCATGCGGCGCCGCCGACTGCGCGAATACCGGCAGCGCCAGCACGCAGGTGAACGCGAACGCAGCGAAGTAACGCACTTTCATTCGAGCCTCCATCACGGAAAACGCCGATTCTGCCTCAGTCTTCCTGCCTTGCTACGTTGCCCATCACCTCATTCCGGCCGCCGCTCGCTTCTCGTGCACGCTGGATGGCCAGTGACTCTTGATATAGGCCAGCGTCGCGATGATGTCGTCGTCACTCATCTGGTCGCCGAATCCCGGCATGTCGGACTGATAGCCGGGCGGCGCGTGCTTCGCGATCCCGTACTTCGTCACCTCGAACAGGACCACATCATCGTGATGCCACGTATGCCCGCTGGCGTCGTGGGGCGGCGCCGGCAGCCGCCCCTGCGCATTGCGTGACTGCCAGTCAGGCTGGCCCTCGAGCTGCGCGCCATGGCACGAGGCGCAATGCCGGTGGTACAGCGGCTCGCCGCGTGCAACAAGGGCACGGTCGGTGTGATCGATGCTGGGCTCGCGCGTCATCCACCAGGCCGCCGCGCCGGCAACGAGCACGGCCGCGATCGCCACGAGCCCCAGCGTCAGTCGCTTCGTCATCGACGCGCCATGCGTTGAGGCACGGCCCCGCGCGCCTTGCGGGGCTTCGGCACCTCGCCCGCGCCATCCTGCTCGAGCGCTTCGAGGATCGGGCACTCCGGGCGCTCATCGCCGTGACAGTGTTCAATCAGGTGCGACAGCGTGCCCGCGATGGCCTGCAGCTCCGCCATGCGCGCTTCGAGATCCCGCAGGTGGTCCTGCGCGAGCCGACGCACTTCGCGGGCCGGGCGACGCTGGTCCTGCCACAGTGACAGCAGCGACTTGATGGCGGCGGTCGGAAATCCGGCGTCGCGCGCCCGCCGCACGAAGGCCAGGAGGTGCAGATCCGTTTCCCGGAAATTGCGATAACCGGACTGGCCGCGCACCGCCCGCGGCAACAGTCCGATCGCCTCGTAGTGCCGGATCATCTTCGCGGAGATGCCGGATGCCTTCGCGGCCTGGCTGATGTTCACCTTTCGTTCCTCAATGCTGGGCGTGGACGAGTGCGTGCCCGCGCCCCCGTGCGATCAACCAGCGGTTGATCGGGTAGGCCGCGACACCGGCGACGGCCAGCGCCAGGCCCAGGCTGCCCCAGAAGAGCCACGAGTCGAGGGACGCATCCATCGCGCCCGGGATCATCCACATCAGCAGATTGTCCACGATCTCCATGACCGTGATCGACGCGGTATCGGCCGCCAGAGCGAGGCGCGACGCGGCCCGGAAGCCATAGCCGGCGCGCAGCAGCGGCACCATCGTCAGCGCATAGCCGGACACGAAGGCAAGTGCGATCGCCAGCGCGATCGTCTCGAGGTTGCCCCACCCCAGGGCGGTGCCCAGGACCATGCCGGCGACTTCGCCGATCGCACAGCCCGCGAGACAGTGCAGAGTCGCCATGAAGGCGATGCGCTCCAGGGAGACACTTGGTCCATGATGGGAGTGTGCTGCGCTGGCGGTGTGCGGTAGATGATGAGCGTGGTCCATGGCGGGACTCCGGGTTGAGGGGTGGAGTCGTTATGCTCAAGCTTCCAACGATGGCAAGGTCAAGCCCCCCACGCGACCTCGCGGCGACCAGACCATCGGCCGGCAGCCTCGCTTGCTCTGTTTCCAAGGGATACCCGGCATGAGTCAGGACGGTACGACGGCCTTCACCGACGCAGCCGCGACGTGGAATCGCCGCTTCGAAGGCGACGAATTCCTGTTCGGCGCCGAGCCCAACGAGTGGCTGCGGGAGCATGTCGCGGTCTGGCCGCCGGGAGGAAGGATCCTGTGCGTCGCTGACGGCGAAGGTCGCAACAGCGTGTGGCTGGCGCGGCAAGGGTTCGTGGTGGACGCCTTTGACATCGCCGAGGTCGGCGTGGCCAAGGCGCGGCGATTCGCAGCGCGACAGGGCGTGACCGTGAACTACAGCGTCGCCGACTGCGCGAGCTACGACTGGCCGCGGGCCAGTGTCGACGGCGTGGCCGCAATCTTCATCCAGTTCGCCGACCCGGCGCAGCGCGAACGGCTCTTCGCCCACATGACGGACAGCCTCAAGCCCGGCGGCACGCTGGTGCTGCAGGGATACACGCCGAAGCAGCTCGAGTACCGCACCGGCGGCCCGCCGTACGTATCGCACCTTTACACGCCCGAACTGCTGCGCAAGGCTTTCTCCGCGCTGGAGATCGTCGAGCTGCGGGAGTACGAGGCGGACGTCGCGGAGGGCACTGGCCACCGTGGACGCTCCGCGCTGATCGGGCTCGTGGCGCGCCGGCGCTGAGCGCCTCGAGCGATGAACGCGCCTGGCAGATCCGATGCGCAGCTGGGCAGCCTGCTGGTCGCATTGCAGTTCGTCCTGCTGGCGTGGCTCGCGTTCAAGGGAGTCACCGGACTCCTGGTCGCCCGGCTGCCGATCGATGCCGTCATCGCTGCGGGGGTTTCAGTCGCGCTGGGACTCTGGGCACTTTCCGCCAACCGGCTCGGCAATTTCAACATCCGGCCGCTGCCGCGCGCGGGAGGTCGGCTGATACAGCACGGGCCGTATCGATGGATCCGGCACCCGATGTACACCGCCTTGCTGCTGGCGGGTGTCGCCGCCGCGCGGTTCGCGAATGATCTCGAGACCTGGCTCGTGCTTGCGGCGCTCGCGGCCGTGCTCGTGACCAAGGCCCACGTCGAGGAGCGCGCGATGACGCAACGCCATCCGTCCTATCGCGACTATCAGCGGCGCTCGTGGCGCTTCGTGCCGGGTTTGTATTGAGTAGTCGGCAAGACGCCGGCCTGTGCATCCGCCGCCACCGGCGGGTCGTCTCAAGTACCGGCCAGCTGTGCGGCTCGCACCGATGTCGCGTTTCCAGCCCGGGAATTGCCCCGCATGGACAGAGCATCGCTAGACTGCCCGCCGCACTGAAACCCGGCGCGGGCACGGTCGGGGCATCCCATGATTGAACTGGTCGAACGAGAGCAGGCACTGAAGT
>CAWADK010000020.1:0-151074 GCA_963780715.1 uncultured beta proteobacterium | reverse complement strand
GAAGGGCGGTGGCATGAAGGTCGAGAAGACCGAGAAGGCCGGGGTCGCCGGCGCGAAGCCCGGTGCGACACCGGCGGGCATGGCCGGACGGCAGATCACGGTCGTCGGCGACGTCATCAAGCTCGACGCGGCGACGCAGACCATCACCGTGAAGGGTCCGGAGCGGACGGTCGAATTGAAGGCGCGCGACCCCGAGCAATTCAAGCTGATCGCCGTCGGCGACCAGATCCAGGCGACCTATACCGAGGCGCTCGCGGTGTCGGTGACACCGGCAGCCAAGCCGGCAGCGCCAAAGAAATAGTTCCGGCCTGTGCGCCAAATGCGAAGTTCGCAATCCTGCGCCGCTTGGGCGTCGCAGGTTGCCTGCCTTTGCACGGCTGTCAAAGTGGACGTGATGATGAAAGCGCTCAAATCCATTGTCGCCGGCCTCCCTGCTCTCGCGCTGCTGCTGCCCGGAACGGTTGTTGCGCAATCGGCCGACGTGTGGAAGTTCGAGGCCAGCGTGTACTTGTTCATGGCCGATATCGGCGGCAAAGTCACGTTTCCGCCGACCGGAGCCAGCAAAGACCTGACCGTCGACTTCGGCGAGGTCCTCGAAGACCTGAAATTTGGCTTCATGGGTTCCTTCGAGGCGCGCCGCGGCCGGTGGGGCGTTTACACCGACCTCGCCTACATGGACGTCGGTGAAACCCAGGAGAAGTCGAAGGCGCTGAGCATTGGACGCGTGGGCATCCCCGCCGACGTGAACGTCAATCTCAGCTTCGATCTGAAGCTGTGGGCCTGGTCGTTGGCGGGGACGTACGCGCTGATCGACGATCCGGACTTCAGGCTCGATGTACTTGCGGGCACCCGCGTGCTGGATGTGCGGCCGAAAGTGGACTACGCCCTCACCGGCAACATTGGCCAGTTTGCCCTGCCTGACCGCTCGGGCAGGCGCGAACTGAAGGAGCAGAACTGGGACGCCATCGTTGGCGTCAAGGGCCGGGCCGGACTCGATGCGAACGGCAAATGGATCGCTCCCTTTTACTTCGACATCGGCACCGGGGAATCGAAGCTCACATTCCAGGCGATGGCCGGCGTCGGCTACCAGTTCGGCTGGGGGGACGTGATCGTTTCGTGGCGCTACCTCGACTACGAGATGAAATCAGGCAAGCCCATAGAGCAACTTGATTTCAACGGTCCGCAGATTGCGGCGGCATTTCGTTGGTGACAGTGTCGCAGTCCGGCGTTGCATTGCTCAACTGCATTTCAGACTTGAGGCGACTGAGGAGATCGAGCCAGGGTTGTCATCGTTCCCCGGAGCCAACGGGCGAACACTTTGACGGCGACCAGCAACCAAGTGACGCCACGCGCAACGCCGCCTGCCGCCGCATATGTTAAGCATCGCCCTGATCGCCTGTGCGCTGGTGGCGGTCACGGTGGCCGTGCATGCCGTCGGACTCGCCGCACTGTACAAGGCCGAATTGAGAGTACATACCCAGCCGCCGGCGCGTTTCTGGCCCGTGACTTGGCTGCTGATTCGCCTGACCTGGGTGCTGATACTTATCCACCTGATCGAGATTGCGGTCTGGGCGTTGTTCTATCTGTGGGCCGGATGCCTGCCGGATGCCGAGTCCGCGTTCTATTTCTCCGGGGTCACGTATGCGACGGTCGGTTACGGCGATCTGGTGCTGCCGCAACCGTGGCGCATGCTCGGACCGCTGGAGGGACTGACGGGCATCCTGATGTGCGGACTTTCCACCGGGTTCTTCTTCGCCTTCTTCGCCAGACTCCTCGGCGCAAGGTTCACGACCGCACCCCAATGAGCACGCTATGAACCTCCTGCTCCGGGAAATCCGTCACAACCCGCTGCTCTGGCTGCTGGCCTTCGTGCCGGCGGTGTTCGCGGCGGCAAAGCTCAAGCCCGAAGCACACACCCTGCTCTTCGTGTTGTCCGTGCTCGCGATCGTGCCGCTCGCCACACTGCTGAGCCACGCCACCGAGTCGGTTGCGGCCAAGACTGGTGACGCTGCCGGCGGCCTGCTCAACGCGACACTCGGCAACCTGACCGAACTGGTCATCGCCCTCACCGCCCTGCGCGCGGGCGAATACATGCTGGTGAAGGCATCGATCGCGGGCGCGATCGTCACCAACACGCTGTTCATGCTTGGCGCCTCGTTTCTTCTCGGCGGACTCAAGCACCACGTGCAGGAATACAACCGCGTCAGCGCCCGCATGCAGGCAGGGCTGCTGTTCCTTGCCACCGTCGCGCTGCTGATTCCTTCGGCCGTCACTGGCGTCGACCCGGCAGCGCGGGCGGCATTTACTCAGACACTCAGCGTAGGTCTCGCCGTTCTGCTGATCGCTGCCTACGCGCTAGGCATGCTGTTTTCACTGAAGACCCACCGCGAGCTATTCGCCAGCGCAGAGCACGCCGAAGAAGAAGCGACGTGGCCGATCGGGTTGGCGCTGACCACGCTGGCCGGCGTGACTATCCTGGTGGCACTGGTTAGCGAGATCTTCGTCGAGTCGGTACAGAAGGCGGCGGAGGCGTTCGGCATGACCCCTGCGTTCGTCGGCTTCATCGTCGTGGCACTGGTGGGCGGCGCCGCGGAGATGGCCTCGGCGTTCTCAGGGGCGCGCAAGAACCGTCTGGACCTGAGCGTCGGCATCGCACTGGGGAGCGCGTCGCAGATCGCGCTGTTCGTGGCGCCGGTGCTGGTGCTGCTGAGCTACGTGATCGGGCCGACGCCAATGGACTTGCAGTTGTGGCCAGGTGCCGTGGTGATGATCTTCATTGCCACCATCACGGCGGCGCTCGTCACCAACAACGGGCGCTCGGCATGGTTCGTCGGTGTGCTGCTGTTGATGGTGTACTTGATCTTTGCAATGACGCTGTACCTGCTGCCGCCGGTGCCCCGGTGACAGCGATGTGCGGCCTTGACTCCGGTTCGCGCAGCCGAAAGCGCCGCACTGCGGCACGATGTAACCTCTCGTTGATTGACACGTCCGGACGGAGACGTTTGGGCGCAAAACCGTATTTCGGATTGATCGTGGGTCCTGGATCCCGTCGTAAGGAGAGTGAGATGGTGCGGTGGTTAATGACGGGCCGTTCGTGGGCCACGGTGGTGACGACACTCGGTGCCGCGATGATGGTTGCTTCGCTGACGGCCTGCGACAGCGGCAAGGACGGCGACAAGGCCAAGCAGGCAGTCGCTCCGCCCCCGCCGGCGGTTGTCGTCACTGAAGTCGTCCAGAAGACCGTGCCGATATACGGCGAGTTCGTGGCCCAGACCGATGCGCGGGAAACGGTTGAAATCCGCGCCCGCGTGCAGGCCTTCCTCGAAGCGCAGCACTTCACCGAGGGCACGATCGTCAAGAAGGACCAGTTGCTTTTCACTCTCGACCGGCGCGAGTTCGAGGCAAAGCTGGCACAAGCCAAGGCCGAACTCGAGATCGCAATGGCGCGACTCGGCAAGGCGGAAACCGACGAACGGCGCCTGAAGCCCCTGGCCGAACGGCGGGCCGTGCCCCAGCAGGATTACGACAACGCGGCCGCGAATCTGCTCTCCGCGCAGGCGGCGGTTTCCTCGGCCAAGTCCGGCGTCGTCGCAGCAGAACTCGACCTGAGCTATACGTCGATCAAGTCGCCGATCAGGGGCCTGATCGGCAAGCGCCTGGTGGCTCCGGGCAACCTGGTCGGCAAGGGCGAAGCCACGCTGCTCGATACCGTGTCGAGCATCGACCCGATCCGCGTCAACACGACCATCAGCGAAGCGGAGTACCTGCGCTTTTTTGCCCAAAGGAAGGAGCGCGGGAACGACTCGTCGGCGCTCGAACTGATACTCGCCGATGGCAGCGTCTTTCCCCACAAGGGCAAGGTCGTCATCGTCGACCGGGCGGTGGATCAGAAGACCGGCACGCTGAACTTCGCCGCCGAGTTTCCGAACCCCGAAGGACAACTGCGCCCCGGGCAGTTCGGTCGCGTGCGCGCGGTGGTCGAGATGGCCAAGGACGCCATCCTGGTTCCGAAGCGCGCCGTGCAGGAGATCCAGGGCATGAAGAGCGTGCTCGTGGTCGGTGCTGACAACATGGTCTCGCTGCGCACGATTCAGCCGGGCGAGACGGTCGGCGATCTGCTCATCGTCCGCGACGGCCTCAAGCCCGGTGAACGGGTGATCGTCGACGGCGTCCAGAAGGCCCGACCCGGCTCGAAGGTCAATCCGACCGCAGCCGCCAGCGGCGCGCCCGTGCCGACGGCAGGCGCACCGGGCAAGGGCCCGTCCGCCGCGCCGCAGCCCGCCGCCAAGGCCGGGGGGAAGTAGGCCATGGCCAACTTCTTCATCCGCCGGCCGATCGTCGCGATCGTCATCGCGATCCTGACCGTGATGCTCGGTCTGGTCACGATCAGCGGGCTGTCGGTCGAGCAGTACCCGTTCCTCGCCCCGCCCAACATCCGCGTGACCGCGACCTACCCGGGCGCCTCGGCCGAAGCTGTGGAGCAGTCGGTGGCGACTCCCATCGAGCAGGAGGTCAACGGCGTCGACCGGCTGATCTACATGAAGTCGTCCAACACCAGCGACGGCCGCATGCAGCTCGACGTCAACTTCGAAGTCGGCACCGACCAGGACACGGCCAACGTCCTTACGCAAAACCGCGTCTCGGCGGCACAGGCGCGGCTGCCGGTCGAGGTCACGCAGCAAGGGGTGACCGTCAAGAAGCAGAGCCCCAGCATCCTGATGGTGATCTCGATCTACTCGCCGTCGGACGCGTATGACGCCAACTTCCTGATCAACTATGCCGGCATCAACCTGCGCGACCAGATGCTTCGCATCCCGGGCATCGCGCAGGTCGATCTCTTCGGCGGAACCGACTACGGCATGCGCATCTGGTTCCGGCCCGACAGGCTCGCCAAGCTCGGTCTCACCCCGGCGGACGTGATCAACGCGATCAAGGAGCAGAACCTGCAGGCACCCACCGGCAAGGTCGGCGCCGCGCCGACGCCGGCGGACCAGCAGTTCACCAACACGGTAAGCGCACCGGGCCGGCTGGTCACGCCGGAGGAGTTCGAGAATGTCATCGTGCGGCAGAGCGACACCGGCGCGGTGGTCCGCATCAAGGACATCGGCCGCGCCGAACTGGGCTCGCAGGACTACAACGCTTTCGGGCGGCTGAACGGCAAGCCGGCCGGCGCGATGGCAGTCTACCTGCTGCCCGGCGCCAACCAGCTCAAGGCGGCCGAGACGATCTACGCGACGATGGAAAAGGCGAAAGCCACTTTCCCGCCCGGCATGGACTACAAGATCGTCTACGACACCACGCCGGCCGTGGAGGCGTCGATCGAAAGCATCGTGCATACGTTCGTCGAGGCGCTGATCCTGGTGACGCTGGTGGTCTTCATCTTCCTGCAGAACATCCGCGCGACGATCATCCCGCTGATCACGATCCCGGTGTCGCTGATCGGCACCTTCATCTTCTTCCCGATGCTCGGCTTTTCGGTCAACACGCTGTCGATGTTCGGCCTGGTGCTGGCCATCGGCATCGTGGTGGACGACGCGATCGTCGTCGTCGAGGCGGTCATTCATCACCTTGAGCACGGCATGAGCCCCAAGGAGGCGACGATCAAGGCCATGGAAGAAGTGACGGCGCCGGTCATCGGCATCGCGCTGATTCTCTCGGCCGTGTTCGTCCCCGTCGCCATGCTCGGCGGGCTGGTCGGCAGCATGTACAAGCAGTTCGCACTGACCATCGCCATCTCGGTGCTGCTGTCGGCCTTCAACGCGCTGTCGCTGACGCCCGCGCTGTGCGCGATGATGCTGAAGCAGCCCAAGCCGATGCGTGGCCCGCTGGGGACCTTCTTCAAGGGGTTCAACAAGGCGTTCGACGTCAGCACGAAGGGTTACGTGAACGTGTCGCGCGTGCTCGTGCGCCGTTCACTGCTGACGATCGGCATCGTCGTCGCGGTGGCGATCGGGGCGAGTCTGTTCGCACGCGTGCTGCCAGCCGGCTTCATTCCGGACGAGGACCAGGGCATCTTCGGTATCAACGTCCAGCTTCCAGCCGGTGCGTCGCTGGAGCGCACCAGCCTCGTGTTGAAAAAGGTCGAGGACATTTTGGCCAAGACCGACGGACTCGATTCCTATCAGACGGTCGGCGGCTACGGTGCGGTAACGAGCACCTTTCAGCCGAACTACGGCACGATCTTCGTGCGCATGAAGCCTTGGGACGAGCGCAAGACCAAGGCCCTGCACGTCAACGGCATCATGGGCGGGTTGCGGCCGCAGTTCGCCGCGATTCCCGAAGCCGTCATCTTCGCCTTCAACATCCCGACCCTGTCCGGATTCGGAGCCGCGTCGGGCTTCAACTACTTCCTGCAGGACCGCAGCGGGTCGCTGACGATCGAGCAGCTCGGCGAGCAGTCGCAGAAGTTCATCACTGCAGCGAGGCAGCGACCTGAGCTCGGCACGGTGTTCACCTCCTTCGACCCGAACTACCCGCAGGTCAGGGTCGATCTCGACCGCGAGAAAGCCCGCACGCTGGGCGTTCCGGTCAACGAGGTGTTTCAGGCCCTGTCGACCACATTGGGCGGTTCCTACGTGAATGACTTCAACCGCTTCGGGCGGCTGTATCGCGTCTACGTGCAGTCTGACGCGGCACAGCGGCTGAAGGCGGACGACATCGGCAAGATCTACGTCCGCTCGAAGACGACCAACGAGATGGTGCCGTTGTCGACGCTGGTCACCATCCGCGACGTCACCGGCGCCGAACTGACGACCCGCTTCAATCTGCTGCGCTCGGTCGAGATCCAGGGCTCCGCCGCGCCCGGCTACACCTCGGGACAGGCACTCGCGGCGCTGGAGCAGGTGTTCGCCGAGACCATGCCCTCGGAGATGGGCTTCGCCTTCTCGTCGATGTCCTACCAGGAGAAGATCGCCCCGCCCGCCGGGCCGACGTTCATCATGGCCATTGTTTGCGTGTTCCTGCTTCTCGCGGCGCTCTACGAGAGCTGGCGGCTGCCGTGGGCGGTATTGCTCGGGTCTCCGCTGGTGGCCCTCGGTGCCTTCTTCGGCGTCTGGCTGATGGGCTTCGACAACAACGTGTACGTGCAGATCGGCCTCGTGATGCTGATCGGCCTCGCGGCGAAGAACGCGATCCTGATCGTGGAGTTCGCCAAGGCCAAGCACGAAGAAGGCTCGTCGCTCGAGGAGGCGGCGCTGGAGTCGGCGCGGCTGCGCTTCCGTCCGATCCTGATGACCGCGTTCGCGTTCATTCTCGGCGTGGTGCCGCTGATGCTGGCGACCGGCGCCGGCGCCGGCGCGCAGAACGTGATGGGCACGGGTGTCTTCTGGGGCATGCTGGTCGCGACTGCGCTGGGCGTCTTCATCATTCCGGGCAACTACACGTTCGTCGAAGGACTGGGACGTCGCGGGAAGGCGAAGTCAACGGTGCCTCCGGTCACCCCAAAGGAACAGGGAGCCGAGTGAATGAGCCACCGACACGCTCTCCTGGCCTGCGCTGCCGCGATCATTGCCACCGGCTGCACGGTCGGTCCCGACTACAAGCGGCCGGACGTTTCCGTGCCGCCGGGCTATCGCTCGGCCGACGCGCTGCCGACGTCCCCCAGCGCACCGACGTTCGGCGATCTGGCGTGGGTCAGCGTCTTTCCGGATCCGGACCTGCAGGAGCT
Organism: uncultured beta proteobacterium; assembly: GCA_963780715.1. GTDB lineage: Bacteria > Pseudomonadota > Gammaproteobacteria > Burkholderiales > Burkholderiaceae_F > JALORV01. The sequence goes on along the minus strand of CAWADK010000020.1, from coordinate 143,408 downwards.
GATCCGGACCGCAATCGTGCAGAACTACGATGTCCGCGTGGCGGCGTCGCGCATCCTGCAGGCGCAGAGCCAGGTGACGATCGCGCGTTCGCCGATGTTTCCGACGGTGGACGGCAGCGTCACCGGCCCCTACAACTCCTACACCGGCTCGGAGCGACCGTCACCGGACAGCGTGTTCCAGCCTCAGGCCGGCTTCAGCGTCGGCTGGGAGCTCGACTTCTGGGGCCGTTACCGCCGGAGCACGGAAGCGGCTCAGGCCGAACTGCTGGCTTCCGAGGACGCGCAATACGCAGTGATCGCCACGCTCGTGTCCGATGTCGCCCGCGCGTATCTCACCCTTCGAGCGCTTGACCTCACGCTCGAGATCTCGAAGCGCACGGTCACCTCCCGCAAGCAATCGCTGGATCTGGTGCAGGCCCGGCTGGATGGCGGCGTCGCGGGCATACTCGACCTGCGCCAGGCCGAGACGCTGCTGTACACGGCAACGAAGACGATTCCCGAGGTCGAGCGCCAGATCGAGCAGACAGAAAACTTCATCAACATACTGCTTGGCCAGAACCCGGGTCCCGTGAAGCGCGGACGCCCGCTCGACCAGCAGATTGCGGCGCCGTCACTGCCGCCGGGACTACCCACCGAATTGCTGACGCGCCGACCGGACATCCGCGCCGCCGAGCAGCAACTCGTCGCCGCCAACGCCCAGATCGGCGTTGCCAAGTCGCTGCTTTATCCGCAGGTCACGATCTCCGGCTTTGCTGGCGCCGGCAGTTCGACCATCAGCGGCGCGAATTTCGGTCCGTACGGCGTATTCAGCGCCCTGCCCGCAATCACCCTGCCGATCTTCAACGCGGGGCGCCTGCAGGCCAATGTCGACTTCAACGAAGCGCGCGCCCAGGAAGTGGCCCTGCTGTACCAGCAGACTCTTCTGCAGGCATTCCGGGAAGTCTCGGATGCACTGATTGATGTCCGCAAACGGCAGGAGTTCCGGGTGCAGCAGGAATTGCTCGTCAAGGCACTGCTGGATGCGAGTGAGATTGCGAATCTGCGATACGAAGGCGGGGTAGCCAGTTACCTCGAAGTACTGGATACCGAGCGGCAGCTGTTCGATGCCGAGCGCGACCTCGTCGCGGCACGACGCGAGGAGTCGGTCAGCGTGGTCCTGCTTTACAAGGCGCTCGGCGGCGGATGGCAGGCGGAACCCGCCAAGGTCGCTGCGTCAGTGAATCGTCCAACCGAAGCCGCGACAGCAAGCACGCAATGAAATCCCAACGAGCCGGCGGCCGACGACGCGCCGTGCTCGGCCTGGCGTTTGCGTGGCTGGCTTTCGCCGCAAGTCCCGCGGCCGCGGAGTTCGGAACCAAAGGCGGTGCGGAACCCGCGAACATCGAGGAGTTCGCCTCCTTGCTTCGGCAGGACCCCTACGACCTCGAACTCCTGATCAGCTACGGCACGTCAAACGGCGGATCCGCCGGCCACCTGGCACTGGCGATCCGCGGTCCCGATACCGAAGTCGAAACCGTGTACTCGGCCAATTTCTATGCCGACCGATCGCGCAAGCATGCGAAGGGCCGTTACACGGCCGACCTGATGGTCGCGATACCAAAGTCGGAATATCTGTTCAAGACAACGTCGTCGCTGGGCGACACCGCGGCCTTCGGCCTGGATTTCGGCGAGATCTACAAGCGGTCGGTCATCGGGGTCCGTGTCTATGGCGTGCCGGATCAGGAGAAGCAGGCGCTCGTCGGCTTCATGAAGCGCCTCAACGACGACTATCAAAGGCGGGCACGAAACACCGAGTACCACGACCGCGAAGTCAGGTACGACTATCTGCGCCTGAATTGCGCCAAGACGATCGGCTCGGCGTTTCGGCACGGCGCCGGCTATAGCAAGCTCGATGTCACGAGCGCGCCAATTCTTTCAGGCCGTCGCATCGTCGCCGCGACCAACGCCAACCTCCCGACTGAGATGGCGATGAAGCTGCTGGAGCAGTGGAACGCGCGCGGATATCGGATGGATGCTGCGCTGTACAAGAAATATCCGGGCTCGACCTACATCGATCCGCACGATGAGCCCAAGGTCGCCTTCAAGGACCTGCCCAACCGGTTTCCGTCGGTGCTGTCCCGGGATTTCCGCAGCGAGCAGGGCGAGTACGAAGACCCGGACAACCTCTTCGTGATGTACCTGCTGTACAACCTTGCGAAAACCAGCGTTCAGGTGAACGAGCAGACGAAGCTGCTCGAAGTCGCACGGATGAAGACGCCGCTCGCGTATACGGAGGCGGTTCAGCTCGCGGCTGAAGCCGCCCGCTCGGACAGCGAGGCTTACGGGCGCCGGGTCGACTTCCGGCCCGAGGGAACCCGGATCGGAGAGCAATGACGCGAACCAATGCCGGCCTTCGGGCCACATCAAGGTCGGAGCCTCACAGCACCGACGGACAGACACTAATTGACAGGGAGATAGCGATGGCAAAGAAAGACACGAACCGGAAGGTTCCGGCTCGTACCACCGGGTCTGGCAAGAGCCCGGCGAAGGGAAAGGACAAGAAAGTCGCCGTGGTTCCGTCGGCTGCCGCTACGGCCGTCGGTGAACGGTTGTCCAACAAGGACTACGAACGTGAAATGAAGAAGCTGCACGTCGAGCTCGTGAAGCTGCAGGAATGGGTCAAGGAGAAAGGACTCAAGGTCTGCATCGTGTTCGAAGGCCGCGACGGCGCCGGCAAGGGCGGCACCATCAAGGCACTCACCGAACGCGTCAGCCCGCGCGTGTTCCGGGTCATCGCCCTGCCCGCTCCGACCGAGCGCGAGAAGACGCAGATGTACGGGCAGCGCTTCATCCCGCACCTGCCGGCCGCCGGCGAAGTCGTCATCTGGGACCGCAGCTGGTACAACCGCGCCGGCGTCGAGCGCGTCATGGGTTTCTGCGCCGAGGAACAGGCGCAGGGCTTCCTGCAAACCGTTCCGCTCTTCGAACAGCTGATGATCAAGTCCGGAATCATCCTGCTCAAGTACTGGCTGGAAGTGAGTGCCGAGGAACAGACGAGGCGCCTGTCATCACGCATCGACGACGGCCGCAAGATCTGGAAGCTCTCGCCGATGGACATCAAGTCCTACGACCGCTGGGACGACTACACGCGTGCCCGCGACGAGATGTTCAAGGCAACCGACACGGGAACGGCGCCTTGGTACGTCGCCCGCTCGGAAGACAAGAAGCGCGTGCGGCTCAACGTGATCAGCCACATCCTCAAGCAGATCCCGTACAAGGAGCTCAAGCGGGAGAAGGTCAAGCTGCCCAAGCGCAAGATCGGCAAGTACAAGGCGATCGACTATCCGTTCAAGTTCGTGCCGGAGCGGTTCTGACGCGCGCGGACCGGGCGCGTTTGCACGCGCGTCGCGTGGCGATAGCCGTTGCGACGCCAATGATCCGCCCGAATGAAGCGGCTTCCACCGGCGCCCCTCCAGACAACACGAGGCAATGAAGTGAGCGTCGAGTCCCTGCCCTCACCCGCAAAGCGCGAACCGCTGCTGAGTCCGGTGGATCGCGTGTCCGAAATGCTGTTCGGCCTGTTCATGGCGCTCACCTTCGTTGGCGCCGTGTCGATCACCGAGTCCGGGCGTGAGGACATCCGCGCGATGCTCGTCGCCGCTCTCGGCTGCAATCTCGCCTGGGGCCTGGTCGACGCTGTCATGTACCTGGTCCGCACCGTTGCCGATCGAGGCCGGCTGCTCACGCTGATCAGCGCGGTGCAGTCGGCCTCGGACGCGGCGTCTGGCCGCAGGCTGATCCAGCATTCACTGTCGAAGGTCGCGGCGGGACTGGTCTCGGACACAGAGGTCGAGGCAATCCGCGGGCGCGTCGTAGCAATGGCGGCGGTTCCGAAGCGACCCACGCTGGAATCCGACGACTACCTTGCCGCACTGGCCGTATTCCTCTGGGTGGTTGTGTCGACGTTTCCGGTCGTGCTGCCCTTCGTATTGATCGAGGACGTCGGCATTGCGAAGAACGTGTCGCGCGGCATCGCGCTCGTGATGCTGTTCTTCGGCGGCCTTGCGCTGGGCCGATACGCGGGTTACGGCAGCTGGAAGGTCGGCCTGATGATGACCGGGCTCGGTGCCGCCATCGTCGCCGCGGTCAGGGCGCTCGGCGGATGAGAACGACGCGGATCGTCGTGCTGGCGCTGGCCTTGGCGGCTGCCTCGGCGGCCGGCGCCGAGGAAGGTGCCGGCGCGGGACGACGCGCCTCACCGCCAGAGCGGCCGGCGTGGGAATTCGGGCTCACCGCCTACCCGACGTTCGTCCGCAATGGCGAGAACTACACGTCGGCAATCGCGTTTGCCGACCGCGGCGCACTGCACCTCGAGGCCCGCTACAACTATGAATCCATCGGTGCGCGCTCGGCGTTCGTCGGCTGGACGTTTTCCGGCGGCGACGGCTTCACCTGGGAGCTGACACCTCTGCTGGGCGGCGCCTGGGGCGACACACGTGGGTTCGTCCCGGGACTGGAGGCGAGCCTGGGCTGGGGCCCACTCGACTTCTACCTCGAAGGCGAGTACGTCCGCAGCGGCGTCGCCGTGCGTGAAAGTTACCTTTACGCGTGGAGCGAGCTTGGCTACAGCCCGTTCGAGTGGCTGCGACTCGGTCTCGCCGGGCAGCGCACCAACGCCTACGACAGCGAACGCGACATCCAGCGCGGGCCCTTCGTGCAGTTCAAATGGCGTCGCGTGACGGTCGGCGGGTACTGGTTCAATCCGGGATCGGACGACCAGATCGTCGTCAGCATGATCGGCATGACTTTCTGAGCCAGGCACTGCGCGACGCTGCCATCGGATCACTCGGATGAACCAACTACCTGCCCCTTCCATCAGCCCCGCGAGCGGTGGGCCGGGTCTACGCTTCGACATCGTTGCCGGCCTGACGGCGGCCGCGGTCGTGCTGCCGAAGGCGATGGCCTATGCGACGGTCGCCGGCCTGCCGGTCGCTGTCGGCCTGTACACGGCGTTCATCCCGATGGTGATCTACGCGCTGCTCGGCACCTCCCGTGTGCTCAGTGTCAGCTCTACCACGACGCTGGCAATCCTCGCCGGTACACAGCTTGGGCTCTCGGTGCCGGATGGCGATCCCGGCCAGCTCATTACGGCGACAGCCACGCTGACGGCGCTGGTCGGCGTCATGCTGCTGGCGGCGCGGTTGCTGCGGCTGGGCTTCGTCGCGAACTTCATCTCGACGCCGGTGCTGACCGGCTTCAAGGCCGGCATCGGTCTCGTCATCGTGCTCGATCAGGTGCCGAAGCTTCTCGGCATTCACATCACCAAGCAGGGTTTCTTCCTCGACGTCGTCAGCGTTGCGCAGCACCTGCCGCAGACCTCGATGATCACGCTTGCGGTGGCCCTCGCGACGTTCGCGGTGCTGATCGGGATGGAGCGCCTGTGGCCGCACTCGCCCGCGCCTTTGGTCGCCGTCGCGGGCGGAATCGCAGCCGCCTGGATGCTGGGCCTCGAGATGCAAGGAGTGTCTCTGGTAGGACTGATCCCGCAGGGACTGCCGTCGATCACGTTGCCCGATGCTTCGCTCGTCGCGGACATGGCGCCGGCGGCACTAGGCATCGCGCTGATGAGCTTCACCGAAACCATCGCGGCGGGACGCGCATTCGCGCGGCCGGCCGATCCGCCGATCAATGCCAACCGCGAACTGGTGGCCACCGGCGTTGCGAATGTCGGTGGCGCCCTGCTCGGCGCAATGCCGGCGGGCGGCGGCACGTCGCAGACGGCTGTCGTGCGCTCGGCCGGCGGGCAATCGCAGAAAGCCTCGCTGGTCACCGGCGGCGCGGCCTTGGCGACGATGCTGCTGCTCGCGCCGCTGCTTGGCCTGCTGCCGAATGCCACGCTCGCAGCGATCGTCATCGTGTACTCGGTCGGGCTGATCCAGCCGGCGGAGTTTCGTGCCATCCGCAGCGTGCGCACGATGGAGTTCCGCTGGGCGCTGATTGCCTGTGTCGGCGTCCTGCTGTTCGGCACGCTCAAGGGCATTGTCGTCGCCATCATCGTCTCGATGATCGGGCTGGCGAGCCAGACGGCGCATCCGCGCGTGTCGGTCATTGTCCGCAAGCGCGGCGCCGATGTTCTGCGCCCGCTCTCGCCCGAGCACCCGGACGACGAGAGCTTCGAAGGCCTGCTGATCCTTCGTCCGGAGGGACGGCTCTTCTTCGTCAACGCACAGGACGTCACGGACCAGATTCATGGTTTGATCGAGAAGTACCAGCCCCGCGTCGTCGCTCTCGACATGAGCCGCGTCCCGGATGTCGAGTACTCGGCGCTGCAGACACTGCTGGAGGGAGAGCAGCGCGCTACTGACCGCGGCGTCGTCCTTTGGCTCGTGGGACTGAATCCTGGTGTGCTGGAAGTGGCTCGACGCGCGGGACTGGCCGATCGGCTCGGACGCGAGCGGATGCTGTTCAACGCGCGCGCAGCGATCGAACGCTACAAGGAAATGAAGGCGGCACCCGGTACTCAGGCCGTAGGCTGAGCAGCGGTGCCAGCGCTCCCCGCCGAGGCAAATGGCTGACGCCGCGCCCTTACGAATTCACCATCCAAGCAGGAGGAAACCATGTCCACGCTTTGGCTCCAGAATGTCCCGAAAGAAGCCACCGACGACGAGTTGCGTGCGCTGGCCAAGAAGTACTCGCCCGATCTCGAATGCGTCACCCTTAACCGGGAGGAAGGCGACGGCTCGCGGCCGGTGGCGTTCATGACCTTCAAGGGCGGCGAGCTCGGTTCGGTGGAGCGCCTGGCCGAGCGACTCAACGGGATGTACTGGAAGGAGCGCACGTTGCGCTGTACGACGGCGATGTAAGGGCGATGGCCGGGCATCCTTGACTTGGTAACTGCCGGGCATCGGCCCCCTGGATGGCGCGCCGGCCCGCTGCAGAGCTAGCCACCCAGGGCCAGACGACAGATTCGAACGGCGCGATCCTCCGGATCGGGCGCGACGCTGAATCCGAGCCGCTTGGCCAGACGCAGCATCGGCTGGTTCTCCGCCAACACAAATCCCTCCATCTCGGTCAGTCCGCGCGCCGCAGCCGCGTCGATCAGTACCCGCATCAGCGCGCTCGCTAGTCCGGCTCCACCAAAGGCCGACGCGACACTGATCGCGAATTCACAGGTCGTGGGGTTGACGACGATCGCGATTGCACTGCCCACGATGTCGACGCCGTCCTCCGCCGGCTCGGTCGCCACGATTCCGATCCCGCCCTCCGGAAACGAAGCAAGCACCTTACGTAGCCGCTCCAGGTTTGGCTCGCGTACGACGCGCATGAAGCGCATGTAGCGCGCGTCTTCGCTCATGCGGCTGAAGGCCTGCAGGAGTTCCCGCTCATCCGTCGGCACCATGGCGCGGACGCGGACCGATCGTCCATCGCGCAGCGTGATGTCGGCTTCCGGAATTCTTGTGCTCATCGTGAAACGCCGCGACTCGACGCGTGTGTTGGACGACCCATCCTAGCGCGTCGCATCTCCCGTCGCGAACAAGCGCATCGCAAAACCTGATCGGCTTGCGGTACGCACTTTGAGCAACATCATGTCGCCCATTGTCGCCACGCGGACAATTGCTTCATACCCGGTCCGGAATGCCGACCGCGTTATGGAATTCCGGACCGACCCGACCACGAGGAACGGAGGAAACCATGACAACCGCGGTCAACCCCGGCAGCCTGCCGGTCTCTGCACCAACGGCATCCGCCGCCAAAAAGGGCGGGCATGCCTTTCCCTGGAAGGCGCTGGCACCGATCCTGGTCGCACTGATCGTCGCCGCCTTCCCGCCGCCTGAGGGCCTGGCACAGCACGCCTGGTACTTCTTCGCGATCTTCACCGGTGTCATCGTCGGCCTCGTGCTCGAGCCACTGCCTGGCGCGGCGATCGGCCTGATCGGCGTCGCACTCGTCACGGTGCTCGCTCCCTATGTGTTGTTCGGCCCGGCCGACCTCGCGAAAGCGGGCTTCAAGCCGGCCAACGCCGGGCTGACCTGGGCACTGTCAGGCTTCTCGAATTCGACCGTCTGGCTCATCTTCGCTGCGTTCATGTTTGCGCTCGGCTACGAGAAGACCGGCCTCGGGCGCCGGATCTCGCTCGGCCTGGTCAAGGTGATGGGACGCCGCACGCTGACACTCGGCTATGCGGTGGCATTTGCAGACCTGCTGCTCGCACCGTTCACGCCGTCCAATACGGCGCGCAGCGGCGGCACGGTGTACCCGGTGATCCGCAACCTCCCGGCGCTCTATGACAGCAAGCCCAATGATCCGTCGTCGCGCCGCATCGGCGGTTACCTGATGTGGACCGCGATCGCGGTGACCTGCGTGACGAGCTCGATGTTCATCACCGCCCTCGCCCCCAACCTGCTGGCAATCGAGCTGATCAACAAGACCGCCAAGGTCTCGTTCAGCTGGACCGAGTGGTTCATGGCCTTCGCGCCAGTCGGAATCCTGCTGCTGCTGGCGATTCCTCTGCTCACCTACGTGCTCTATCCGCCGACCGTCAAGAGCGGCGACGAGGTGCCGACCTGGGCCGCGGGCGAACTGAAGAAAATGGGCGGCCTGACGAAGCGCGAAATGGGGCTCGCCGCGCTGGTGCTGCTGGCACTCGCGCTGTGGATCTTCGGCGGCGACTTCATCAACGCGACGACCGTCGCCATTGCCGTCATCGCTCTGATGGTGATTGGCCGCGTTGTCTCGTGGGACGACATCCTTGCCAACAAGTCGGCCTGGAACACACTGGTGTGGTTCGCCACGCTGGTGGCACTCGCCGATGGCCTGGCCCGCGTCGGCTTCGTGAAGTGGTTCGCAGAGACGATCGGCGCGCAGATGACCGGCGTCTCGCCGACCGTGGCGATGCTGGTGCTTGTCGCGGTGTTCTTCTTCACGCATTACCTGTTCGCGAGCATCACCGCGCACGTGACCGCGATGCTGCCGGTCATGCTGGCGGTCGGGCTGGGCATCCCCGAGATGCCGATGGAAACGTTCGCGCTGCTGCTGGCGCTGACGCTCGGCATCATGGGAATCCTGACCCCGTATGCGACAGGCCCCAGCCCGGTGTACTACGGCAGCGGCTACATCCCGTCGAAGGATTACTGGCGACTCGGTGCCATCTTCGGTGTGATCTTCTTCGTCGTGCTGCTGGTCATCGGCCTGCCCTGGATCGCGATGATCCGCTAGGCTGCTGGTCGCAAAGCGAAAACGCCGGCCTGCGGGTCGGCGTTTTCATTTCGGGCTCTGAACTCAGAGCGTGGAGCAACCGACGTGGTGCGGATTGATCACGGTTCGCATCACGAACACAGCCGACTGACGTTCCCGTTGGGTGGGGCGTCTGCTGCAACGGACCGTCAGACCGGCGTTGAAAGCTTGAGACCAACGATGCCAGCGACGATGAGCGCAACGCTGATGATCCGAGCCGCGTTTACCGGCTCGCCGAGGAGCACGATTCCGAGAATCACCGTGCCAACCGCTCCCACCCCAACCCACACACTGTAGGCGGTACCCACGGGAAGCGTCTTCATAGCAATGCCAAGGAGCCAGAGACTGATGACCATTGCCATCACAGTCCAGGTGGTGGGCCATGGGCGTGTGAAGCCCTCGGTGTACTTCAATCCGATGGCCCAGCCGACCTCGAACAGTCCCGCAGCAATCAGAATGACCCAAGCCATCTGTGTTCCTTTCAGAGTCGCCGGATCGTCTCCGATCGACATTGAAGACGTGAGGTCGTACCTACCCCGGTCAACGTTCCAGAAGTCCGAACCATGCCGCACCGTAAGGCGGCATCGGCGTCGATGAATTGTCAGGCCGCCGTTTGTACTCAGCCGTAGCAAAAGACATCGAGCTTGTTGCCGTCCAGGTCACGGAAGTAAGCCGCGTAGAACCCGTCGCCGCCGATCGCCCGCAGGCCAGGCTTGCCTTCGTCAGCACCTCCGAGCTCCAGAGCCTTCCTGTGAATTCTGTCCACGGTCTCACGCGAATCTGCGGCGATACCTACCATCACACCGTTGCCGACGGACGCTGGCCGGCCGTCGTAGGGCTTGAAGATGCAGAGCATCGGCTTATCGAGGCTGGCTGCCCAGCCATAGCCACGGTCACCGAACTCCATCAGTCTCTTGACGCCCATCTCGGAGAGCAGAGCATCGTAGAACGTCCTGGCACGTTCAAGATCATTGGTGCCGAGTGTTATGTAGCCAATCAAAGCGACCTCCTGGAAAGTGATGGAACGGCTCTAGATGTTCGCACGCAACTGCTTCCTGGCGCGTGGCGCTTGAATTCAGCCGCTGCTGGAGGCATGCCCACTCGGACGTCGAAAGAAGGAGGCAACGGTGACCGGGAGCCACCAAGCGACGCATGCCGTTGCGGGTCAGCCTGAGCGAGAGGTCAGGCCTCCGCGCACCCAGGCCAGCAGCTCGGGATCAAGACTGCGGAGATCGGGCAGCGACTGGAGCTCGCGCTTGGGACCAGCATAGGACTGGTAGCAGCTTGCGTGAGCGGCAAGCGATAGCGGGCCGGTTCGGGTGTAGTAGTCGGCAACCCAGGACAGGAGGAACTGCAGGTTGGCGTCCTGTTCCTGCCGCGACGCGTACTTGTGAGGTTCCCATGGCCGGGAGCGGCAGTTTGCCTGACAGGCCTCCAGCCCCGGGTTCAGAAAGAGAAGCGTCGGCGTGAACTCGAGCGCGGCTTCGATGAGCGTCGCGTAGCAGCCCTCGACAACCCAATGCGGGCTACTGTGACAGAAGACACGGACATCTGCACGCGCGAGCTCGTCGTTGCGCGGAACCGCTGATAGACCCGGCTCCCAGGCCACGGTGTCCAGATCGAGGCAAGGAGTTCCGCCTGCGGCGGCGAGCGCTGCGGCAAGCGTGGACTTTCCGGAGCCGGAGTTGCCGACAATGGCGATGCGCATGGACTCTGAGGCCTAAGGTTTGAGTTCACCCGCCTGAGGAAGCGGGCGACGCCCGGCGCGGCAGGCCTGGGGGCAACGAGGAGTCAGGCCTCCTTGCGCAGCATGAGGTACTTGACGATACCCTCAGGGTAGCCGTCGATAGACGCAAGTGTCTCGTAGCCATGCCTGCGGTAGAACTCAGGCGCCTGGTAGCTCAGTGTCGTGAGGTAGAAGGTGCTGCATCCGCGACTTCTTCCCTGCGCTTCGAACTCATGCAGTAGCGCCGAGCCGATACCTTTGCCGCGGTGCGCTTCATCAACCCACAGTTGAAGCAGTTCGCAGCACTTTCCCCAAGTGCGTCCGACGGCTCCACCGATCGGAGCTTCGTCCTCGCCTCTAGCCACAGTTGCCAGAGGTCTGACGTCCTGCAGCGGGGCGGCCGCGAAGTTGTGCTTCTCGAGCCCGTCGTCGATGGATTGAAGGACTTTCTCCTCCAGCGAGTCAAAGCTCTCAAGGCGCATGATTGGTCGTCGTTCCGCGTGGCCTGAAGTTTGAGATGAGTCGGTTGCCGGAGCGGGTCGGCTCGCGCGTAAGGATCAGGGTCACCGTGGTCACTGCCGAGTAAGAACCACGTGCGTGGCAAGTGGCGAGCTTTCGTGCCTGGTGCAGGCGTAGCCCAAGGCAGGAAGGTTAATTCCTTCAAAGAGTCTTTCACCAGCGCCAAGCAGGACCGGCGCAATGGCGATGTGCAACTCGTCGATCAGGCGCTGGCGAAGATACTGTTGAATGACGTTTACGCCGCCACCAAGACGAACATCCTTGCCTTTGGCCGCTTCGCGCGCTTGCGCCAGGGCGGCGGCAATGCCTTCCGTAACGAAGTGGAAGGTCGTTCCTCCTTCCATGACCAGCGGTGCGCGTGCGTAGTGGGTCAGCACGAACACCGGGACGTGATAGACAGGATTTTCGCCCCACCAACCCCGCCAGCTCTCATCTGGCCAGGGTCCGCGAACCGGCCCGAACATGTTCCTGCCGAGAATCCAGGCCCCGATGTTCTGAAAGCCTCGAGCGGCAAAGTCGTCATCAATGCCCGCTGCTCCGCCATCGTTACCGAACAAGTGCTTCTGAAAAGTTCGTGTGGACAAAGCCCAGCCATGTAGCAAGTTGCCGCCCACGCCGAGCGGGTTGTTGATGTCTTGGTCTGGGCCAGCGCCGAAGCCGTCGAGTGAGATGGTGAAACTTTCGACACGAAGCTTGGACATGGTGTATCTCGGGGATTGCGGGTGACTACCAAAGATGGCCTATGACGATCAACGTGTTGTATCGAGAGACATCTTGGACGTGTCCGGAAGTGCACTTTCGTTAACCGGTTCCCGCTGCTGTCAGCCGCTCGCTGCGCGGCGCGGCTTGAAACGCGGACACTGCGAGCCCTTGCAGTATATGAAACCACGCTGACCGGCACCCCGCCGCGGGTGCGTTCGACTCGCCTGATGTACCCAAAGCCCGAACGACTGCATTAGCTCCACAGGCAGCGCAGCACCGAGCGCCCCAGTGTCGACGGGGTGCGCGGATTCAGTCGCTTCCATGGCCTTCGCCACTCAGGTGGATGCCGGATCGGATTCGTCCGCGACTCATGCGGCGCAGTCCGAGTCGGCAGTCGTCCGATGAAGCCCTGCTGCCGCGTGCCGATGTGGCTGGGTGCCGCTCAACGCGCCCGGATCGCCCGCCTTCCCGTGGCATTTTGCCGCTTCACTTGCGGCTGCAGGTGGCCAGAATCGACAGCATCATGACCTCACTCTTCCGCAAGTCGACCCTGGCGCGAGCGGCCGCCTTGCTTGCGATCGTCCTGACTGGCGGCTGTTCGTCTGGCCTGAGCAAGAACGAATGCCTGATCGCCGACTGGCACATGATCGGGTACGAAGACGGTCTGCACGGGTTTCCTGCTGACCGGATCGGCGTTCACCGCGTCGCCTGCGCAAAGTTCCAGGTAACGCCGAACCTTGCCGCGTACACCGAAGGCCGCGAACGCGGGTTGGTGGAGTTCTGCCAGCCAAGGAACGGATTTCGCGTCGGCCTCAATGGCTGGTCCTACGCCAACGTGTGCTCCGCGGCGTCGGAGCCCGCCTTCGTCGAAGGGTACCGCTACGGCCGCGAGATCCATGATGCCCGCGCTGAATTGCGCGACACCCAGGTGCGCCTGCGGCGGGCCCGCGACGGCCTCGCACAGTCCGACGCCGCGGTTCAAGCCATTGCGGTCGAGCTGGTACTGCCGGACGTTCCGACCAGTCGCCGCGTCTTCCTGGCGCAGGAACTGGTGCGGCTCACGGAAGAACGGACCGAGTTGCAGGCCCGTATCAACCGGCTGACGCTGCGGTCGCGCGAGCTGGGCGTCAGCGTGGCCGCACTCGAGCGCCAGAGTCCATTCGCCTTGTGACATCGCGGCCGGCGCCGCAGTCAAGCCCGAAGTCCTGCCCTGCTGGAACCATTGCCGTCGTTCGGGCACGGTCGGCATCCTGCGAGGTCGATGCACAGCCCAGCTCCGCGCGTTGTAGACGGCAGACTCCGCAGCTGTCTCTGTGTGTGGCGTCCACTACGATGACTGTGTGGCATCCACTACGATGACGCCAGCCCTCGGCTCCTACAGCTACCCGATGCCTGACTCCTTCGCACGCGAACTGAAGCGGCTCTACCCGGAACTCACCGAACTCGAGCTCGATGCCGTGGCCCCCTCGTCCGCGACGACAGTCGACGTGCCGGCGGGCACGGTCCTCTTCAGCGAAGCCTCGCAGTGCGCCGGCTTCCCCTTGCTGCTCGAGGGCGAGGTCAAGGTCTTCCGCAGCTCACCCGAGGGTCGTCAGCTGGAGCTCTACCGCGTGGTGCCCGGCGAGCTGTGTCTCGCCTCGTCGGCCAGCCTGTTTCGCAGCCAGCCGATGGCCGCGACCGCGATCGCGACCCGGCCGACGAGACTCATCTTGATCCCACCCGCCGTGTTCGAGCGCTGGCTCGCGACCCCGTCGTTTCGCAGCTTCGTCATGGGCATGTTCGCGGACAGGATGGCCGACCTTGCCGGACTGATCGACGCGATCGCCTTTAGGCGACTCGACCAGCGGCTGGCGGCAACCCTGCTGGGGCGCGGGCCGGACTTTCCGGTAACCCACCAGGCGCTGGCCGACGAGCTCGGAACGGTGCGCGAAATCGTCACGCGGCTGCTGCGCCGGTTCGAGCGCGACGGGTGGATCGAACTTGCACGCGAGCGCATTCGCATCGTCGACAGCGGCGCCCTGCGCACGCTGGCAGGCTCCGTGACCTAGGTTACAGACACCGCCGCAGAAACGCGCTCCAATGCGTGCATGAAGGCGCCGCCCTTCCGTACCTGGAACCCTGGAGACCTGAATGACCAAGAACGTTGGCAGTGTTGACCGCACGCTCCGCATCCTGGCTGGCGTGGTTCTAATCGCCCTGGCCGCCACCGGCACGGTCGGCTGGTGGGGCTGGCTCGGCATCGTGCCGCTGGCGACCGGCCTGACCGGCTGGTGCCCGCCCTATTCCCTGCTGGGCATCAATACCTGTGCCGTGCGCACCAAGTCCTGAACCCGCACATGCGCTAGAAGACTGACGGCCGCCAATGGCCGTCAGTCCGGAAGTGGTAGCCGTGTCCTTGGCTTGACGGGCGTCAAGCCCTCGCAGGCGCATGCCGTTAGGTTGAGCGGCATCGCGCCACGCGCAGGCCGATGGCTGTGCACGTTGAATGCACCGCATCGGAACGAGGAAGCTCATGTTCAGCACGCCCGTCAGGCAACTCATCGAACCTCGCAAGCTGCTGGTCGCTGCGCCGGGGTCCACCGTTCGCGAGGCATCCAAGATGATGGCCTCGCGTGCCGTCGGTGCGGTGCTGGTCGTTGAGGACGACAAGCTGCTCGGCATCTTCACGGAACGCGATGTGGTCTTTCGCGTGGTCGCATGCGGCCTCGATCCCGATGTGACGCACCTTGCCGAGGTGATGACCCCCGAGCCGAAGACGATCGCGCCCGAGAAGGCGTTCGGTGTCGCGATGGCGCTGATGCACGAAAACGGTTTCCGCCACTTGCCGGTGGTCGACAAGGGCGTTCCGATCGGCGTGGTGTCGTCCCGCAGCGCGCTCGATCCCGAACTCGAGGAGTTCGTCGCCGAGGAGCGACGGCGCAAGCACCTGCTCGAGCAGCTCTGACGGGTGTCCTAAACAGCAGTCAGGACTGTGCCGCGCCCTGCTCGGCGCGCCGGACCATCGCGCGCGTCATCCTGCGAAACAGGAACAGGTGCGCCGGAACCATCGCGTACCAGTAGAGCAGCCCCCAGATGCCTCGTGGGTGCCAGTAAGCCGTCTCGGTAAGCCGCGTTCCGCCTTGCGCCAGTGGCTCGAGTTCGAACTCGAGAATTCCGGAGCCAGGTGCCTTCATGCCGAAGTACAGCGTGAGCCGACGCTCCGGCTCGAGCGCCAGCACGGTCCAGTAGTCGATCGCGTCACCGACACGCAGGTCGACCGGATCGCGTCGCCCGTGCGTGAAGCCAGGACCACCGACCAGCCAGTCGATGAGCTCACGCAGCCACCACAGGAAGTTCAGCGTGTAATAGCGGTTGTCACCGCCGATGGCCGTCACGACTGGCCAGACGGCCGCCGGCGTCACCGCTGTCTCGGCAGCACCGCCCGCGCGCTTGGCGTAGAACGCGTGGTCGTGGCGGTAAGCACGGTGCGGGAACGCACCCTCGGTCCAGCGACCCGCGACCCGGTGCTGCCGCTCCGAATCCAGCGCGGCAAGCACGGCTTCGCGGAACGTCAACAACTTTTGCGGCACCAACGCGCGCAGTTCCGTGTCGTTAGCGGGAATGTCGTACTTCAGGCCGCCAATCAGAGCACGCGCAATGCTGGCCGGAACCGACGTCACGAGTCCCAGCCAATACGACGACAGCCGCGGGCTCAGCACAGGCACACGGAGAATGCGCGGTCGCTTGCCGACGACTTCGCCGAAGGCCAGCATCATTTCTTCGTAGGTCAGCAGTTCCGGCCCGCCCGCATCGAAGATGCGGCCGGCAGCGCCCGGTTCCGTCGCCAGCGCCAGCAGGTAGTGCAGCAGGTTCTGCAGCGCAATCGGCGATGACTTCGACTGGACCCACTTGGGCGTGACCATCAGCGGCAGGTGGTACACGAGGTCGCGCATCACTTCGTAGGCCGCGGAACCGGCGCCGACGATGATGCCGGCGCGTATTTCGGTCACGGGGACGGGCGTCGATCGCAGCAGGTCGCCGCTCTCCTGGCGCGACACCAGGTGCTCCGAATCGGCACCTGCGGGCACGAGGCCACCCAGGTAGACGATGCGCCGCACTCCACTTCGCGCCGCCGCCTGTGCGAAGTTGCGCGCGGCCTCCCGGTCGAGCCGGGCGAAGTTGCTACCGGCTGCCATCGAGTGCACGAGGTAGTAGGCGACGCCACAGCCTTCGAGCGCCGCGTCCAGCGTGTCCGGGCTCAGGGCGTCGGCTTCAACCAGCTCGACATCCTGCCAGCCACGGGCTTCGAGCACACGGCGCTGCCGCGCGACCGCCCGCACCCGATGGCCGGCTGCAGCCAGCCAAAGGACCAGGTTCGAACCGACGTAGCCGCTCGCGCCGAAGACGACGGTGACAGGCCCGGTGTCCGGCGTGACCGGCACTTGTGCGGGCTCAGAAGACGTCATGCGCCGAGTCTACTGGCGCCGCCGGTCGCGCACGTTCAGTAGCGTCCGTGCTGTTTGTAGATGTAGTTCGCCAGCTCGATCGACTGGCTCGACAGGCGCCGCTGGATCGCGTGCGCGGTGCGAATGATGGCGCGCATCGTCCGGTAGACGATCTCGGGATCGGACTTCAGCAGTGACTCTAGCGCGGGGCGCCGCAGCGACATCACGCGCGTCGGCCCCTCCGCCTGCAATGAGGCATAGCGCTCGGTGTCGTCGATGAACGACAGCTCGCCGGCGAGGTCCCCCGGCACCAGTGTGTGCAGGGCGACGGGGGGCTCTCCCGCCGGGTGTCGCACCACGCCGAGCGCTCCGCTGACGACGACGAACAGGTGATCGTCCGTCGTGCCCTCCCGCACCAGCACGTCGCCATCCTTGAGCTCCACCAGCTCCATCAGGCCCGCGAGCTTCCTGCACTGTGGCTCATCCAGTTCGGCCGCCAGGCGCGAACCCCGAAGAGCTTCAAAGCGATCCTGCGACATCGTGACCTCGTGATGAGTACGCCGATGCAAAGAACATCGGTGCCTGAATTTAACGGCGCGAATATCGAAACAGACTTGCAGTAGCTCAAGGATAGGCCCTGCAGACCCGGCACGGACTGTAACGGATCCCGTAACACCCGTGACCGAAATCGAAGCACATCGTCGGCGCTTTCCACCGCGTTGACGTGCATCAACGGGCTTCGCGCGCAAAGGAGAAGCATGCGGAGCATGCGGCGAAAGCAGTGCGACTGCCGAGCCACACGCAAGACATGACCCAGGGAGATAGACCATGCTCGAAACGTCATACGAAGTGATGCGGCGGCAGGGGATCACGCGGCGGAGCTTTCTGAAGTTCTGCAGTCTGACCGCAGCATCGCTCGGGCTCGGCGAAGCCGGCGCACAAGAGATCGCGAAGGCGCTGCAGACCAAGCCGCGCACGCCGGTCATCTGGCTGCACGGCCTGGAGTGCACGTGCTGCACGGAGTCGTTCATCCGCTCAGCGCACCCGCTCGCCAAGGATGTCGTGCTGTCGATGATCTCGCTCGACTACGACGACACCCTCATGGCCGCCGCAGGGCACCAGGCCGAAGAGGCGCTCGAGCAGACGATCAGCAAGTACAAGGGGAACTACATCCTTGCGGTCGAGGGCAATCCGCCGCTAGCCGACGACGGCATCTACTGCATCCCGGGTGGGCGCCCGTTCGTCGAGAAGCTGAAGCACGTTGCCAAGGACGCCAAGGCCATAATCTCCTGGGGTTCGTGTGCCTCGTGGGGCTGCGTGCAGGCCGCGAAGCCGAATCCGACCCAGGCAGTGCCTGTGCATAAGGTCATCTTCGACAAACCGATCATCAAGGTGCCGGGCTGCCCGCCGATCGCGGAAGTGATGACGGGCGTCGTG
The DNA here is from genome assembly GCA_963780715.1 of uncultured beta proteobacterium. Classification (GTDB taxonomy): domain Bacteria; phylum Pseudomonadota; class Gammaproteobacteria; order Burkholderiales; family Burkholderiaceae_F; genus JALORV01. The sequence continues at coordinate 125,387 of CAWADK010000020.1, read as the reverse complement.
ACCTACGTGCTGACTTTCGACCGGCTTCCGGAGATGGACGCGCAGGGACGGCCAAAGATGTTCTACAGCGTGCGTGTGCACGACAAGTGCTATCGACGCCCGAACTTCGACGCGGGCCAGTTCGTCGAGCGCTTCGACGATGCGGGCGCGCGCCAGGGATACTGCCTCTACAAGGTCGGCTGCAAAGGCCCGGTCACCTACAACGCCTGCTCGGCGGTGCGCTGGAACGAAGGGCTCAGCTTCCCGATCCAGTCGGGCCACGGCTGCATCGGCTGCTCGGAAGACGACTTCTGGGACAAGGGCTCGTTCTACGACCATCTGACGACGATCCGCCCGCCGGGCGTCGCGGGCGTCGGCATCGAAGGCACGGCAACACGCTTCGGCGTCGGTGCTCTTGCAGTGACGGGCGCAGCGCTCGCGGCGCACGCCGCCGTCAGCGCGATCAAGCAGGCGCGCAGTTCCGGGCGCAATGACAAGGTTAACGAGACGGTGGAGAAGTAATCATGCCGACCATCCAGACTCAAGGCTTCACCCTCGACAACAGCGGCCGGCGCATCGTCGTCGATCCGATCACCCGCATCGAGGGGCATCTGCGCATCGAGGTCAACGTCGACAAGGACAACGTGATCCGCAATGCCGTGTCGACCGGCACGATGTGGCGCGGGCTCGAGGTCATCCTCAAAGGCCGCGACCCGCGTGACGCGTGGGCGTTCGTCGAGCGCATCTGCGGCGTCTGCACTGGCGTGCACGCGCTCGCCTCGGTGCGCTCGGTCGAGGACGCGCTCGGGATCAAGATCCCGAAGAACGCCAACATCATCCGCAACCTGATGCACGCGACGCTGTACGCCCAGGACCACCTCGTGCACTTCTACCACCTGCACGCGCTCGACTGGGTCGACGTCGTCTCGGCGCTGAAGGCGGACCCGAAGAAGACCAGCGAAATCCAGCAGTCGATCTCGCCGTGGCCCAACAGCTCGCCGGGCTACTTCCGCGAGGTGCAGAGCCGGCTCAAGAAGTTCGTCGAGAGCGGCCAGCTCGGCATCTTCGCCAACGCCTACTGGGGCAACCCGGCGTACAAGCTGCCGCCCGAGGTGAACCTGCTGGCGACAACGCACTACCTCGAAGCGCTCGACTTCCAGAAGGAAATCGTCAAGATCCAGACGATATTCGGCGGCAAGAATCCGCACCCGAACTGGCTGGTCGGTGGCGTGCCCTCGCCCATCAATGTTGACGGCACCGGCGCAATCGGCGCGGTCAACATGGCGAACCTCAACATGGTCAAGGACATCTGCGACCGCACGATCGAGTTCGTCGACCAGGTCTATATCCCCGACCTGCTCGCAATTGCCGGGTTCTACAAGGACTGGGCCAAATGGGGTGGCGGTCTGTCCAACCAGAACGTCATGTCCTACGGTGACTTCCCGGACATCCCCAACGACTACAGCGACAAGAGCATGCTGCTGCCAGCCGGCGTCATTCTTGGCGGCGACCTGAAGAAGGTCCATGAAGTCGACCTGAAGGATCCCGAGCAGGTGCAGGAGTGGGTCACCCACAGCTGGTACAAGTACGCGGACGAGGCCAAGGGCCTGCATCCGTTCGACGGCGTGACCGACCCCAACTTTGTGCTCGGGAAGGCCACTAAGGGCACGCGCACCAACATCCAGGAGATCGACGAGTCCGCGAAGTATTCGTGGGTCAAGTCGCCGCGCTGGAAAGGCCACCCGGTCGAGGTCGGCCCGCTGGCGCGCTACCTCGTGGGCTATGCCCGGGGGCACAAGGAGATCCAGGAGCAGGTCAACGGCGTGCTCAAGGCGCTCGACGTGCCGGTGACGGCGCTGTTCTCCACGCTCGGTCGCACGGCCGCACGCGGACTCGAGTGCCAATGGGCTGCGCACAAGATGCGCTACTTCTACGACCAGCTGATCACCAACATCAAGTCCGGCGACCTGGCAACCGCCAACGTGGACAAGTGGGAACCGGCGACCTGGCCCGGCGAGGCCAAGGGTGTCGCGCCGGTCGAGGCGCCACGCGGCGCGCTCGCGCACTGGGTGAAGATCAAGAACGGTCGCATCGACAGCTACCAGTGCGTCGTACCGACGACCTGGAATGCGGGGCCGCGCGATTCGAAGGGCCAGATCGGTGCTTATGAAGCGGCACTGCTGAACACGCCGATGGCCAAGCCGGACCAGCCCGTCGAAATTCTGCGCACGATCCACAGCTTCGATCCGTGCCTGGCGTGTGCGACGCACGTCATGTCGCCGGAGGGAGAAGAGATCGTCTCCGTAAAGGTGCGCTGAGAGGAGCCACAAATGTCGAAACATGGCTATGGCGCGATGAAAGTCGATCCGGTCAGCGGCGCAGTGCTGGGCGGGCCGCTCCGGCAGGTCTATGTGTACGAGGCCCCGGTGCGCATCTGGCACTGGGTGATGATGATCGCGATGTTTGTGCTGATCCCGACCGGCTACCTGATCGGATCGCCGTGGAGCGGGCCGCGCGAGGAAGCGACCTTCACGTACTTCTTCGGCAACGTGCGGATGATCCACTTCATCGCCGCAATGGTGTTCGCGGTCGCCTTCGTGGTCCGCATCTACTGGGCGATCGTCGGCAACCATCATGCCCGCGCAATCTTCATTCCGCCGCTCTGGAGCTTCAACTGGTGGAAGGGGCTGGTCGGCCAGGCGATGTACTACCTGTTCCTGAGGAAGGAATCGGCGCTGTGGATCGGCCACAACCCGCTGGCGCAGTTCGCGATGTTTGCGATGTACGTGCTGGGGTCGATCGTCATCATCCTGACGGGGTTTGCCCTGTTCTCCGAGCAGTTCGGGTGGGGCTCGACATGGATGAACGTGTTCGGCTGGGTCAACACGCTGCTGGGCAGTTCGCAGATGGTGCGCACCGTCCATCACTTCACGATGTACTACCTGATGATCTTCGCGGTCGTGCACATGTACATGGTGTTCCGCGAGGACATCATGAGCCAGGAGACCGTGGTCGGCACGATGATCAGCGGCGTGCGCTCGTTCAAGGCCGGCGCGAAGATCGAAAAGGTGTGATCCCGGCGTCCTGCGCTTCACGTCATGATGGCAGCGCAAAGCTCCCGACGAGGCCAGATGGCCTCGTTGGGAATTCCTTCCCGCCGGCCGCCTCAGCCCGGGCAGTTCCTCGAGTCCCGCTTCATGAAGCCGCTCGGCATCAGCCAGACCGAACTGGCCAAGGCACTCGGCGTTTCGCGCCGGCGCGTCAACGAACTGATCAACGGCCGGCGCGCCATCACTCCGGACACCGCCGTGCGCCTGGCGATGTTCTTCGGCAACGAAGCCGCGTTCTGGATGCACCTGCAGGTCGCGTGGGACATGCACACGGCCGCGCGCGAAGTGCGCGCCTCGATGCGCGGCCGCTGAAATCCCGATCGCTCCGAAGTGCCTTTGCGCACCGCGCGTTCGCGCGTTGACGTAGAGCAACCGCACCTGCCACCCCCGCCGTTACTGTTCGTGTAACCAATCGGGTTACACGTCCAATGGATGCACGTCGCGAAGTACTGGTGCTGGGGATCGGCAATCTCTTGTGGGCCGACGAAGGCTTTGGCGTCCGCGCCGTCGAGGCACTGAACCAGACGTATCGCTTTCCCGACGGGGTCGAGTTGATGGACGGTGGAACGCTCGGCCTCAGCCTCCTGCCCTACGTGGAAGCCAGCCGCCGCGTGCTGGTGTTCGACGCAGTCGACTTCGGGCTGGTGCCCGGCGAACTCAAGATCCTGCGCGACGCCGAAGTGCCGGCCTGGGGCGCACGCAAGATGAGTCCGCACCAAAACGGCTTCAACGACGTCCTGGCGCTCGCGCAGCTGCACGGAGCCGCGCCCGAGCAGATCGTCGCGATCGGCGTGCAGCCGCTGACGCTCGATGACTTTGGCGGCAGCCTGACCGAGCCCGTGCGTGCACGGCTGGACGAAGCGATCGAACTGGCCGCTGCCGAACTCGCGCGCTGGGGCTACCCCGGAGCGCATCGTGCTGCCGATGACCCGGCAACGCCGCTTAACGCCCGGTCGGTCGGCCTCGCCGCCTACGAGAGCGAGCGCCCCGCGGCGGATGCCGCCTGCAGGACCGGCGATCCGCGCCTGCTCGAAATGCGCCAGCGCGCGGAAGGCTGAGCCATGTGCATCGGCGTCCCGCTGCAGGTGGTTGATTGCGACGAGCAGTTCGCCGTCTGCGAGGCAGACGGTCGGCGCGAGCGTCTCAACGTGATGCTGGTCGGTCAGCAACCCGCCGGTACCTGGTTGCTCGCATTCCAGGGCTCGGCCGTGCGCGTCATGAGCGACGACGAGGCACTGCAGACACGTGGCGCGCTGGCGGCGCTCGACGCCGCCATGAACGGCACCGACGATTTCAGCGCCTTCTTCGCCGATCTCGCGGCGCGCGAACCGTCGCTGCCGCCGCACCTCGTCCCTCGACCCAAGGAATCCACGAAATGAGCGCACTTGCCCCCGCGCCGGCCACCGGACTGCATCCGCTGCTCGAGCAGCTGGTCTCGCGCCACGGTTTCACGGCCGTCGATGCCGACTCGATCGACGACTTCATTCACGCCGCGGGCCACGCCATGCTGATCTTCACGGAAGATCCCGTGCGCTACAAAGAGACGCTCGACCTCGCCGTCATCGCTCCCGAAGTCGCGCGCGCCTTCGCCGGGCAGTTCCGCGTCGGCGTGCTGTATCCCGATGCGGCGCGCAAGGTCGCGCCGCGCTTCGGCTTCGCCCGCTGGCCTGCGCTGGTCATGTTGCGCGACGGCGCCTATGTCGGCGCCATCGACGGACTCCGCAACTGGGACGAATACCTCCAATGAAACACAGCAACTGCTGACCGCAGAGCCGACCCGGCCGCCGTCGGTGGGCATCGCCGTCAAGTCCTCTGGCGTGCCGGCCAGCTGTGGCCACTGAATCCATTCCGCAGGTGTAACGATGAAATCATTTCCGATCCCGATCCGCATGGTTGGCCCCGGCTCGCATGTCGAGGAAGAAGAGATGCAATGCCTCGACATGCCGCGCGACATGCGGACGTTTTCGATGCCGCGCGTCCCCGAAACGGAAGACACGCCGGCGCTGACAGCGGCACGCGATCTGCTGGCCGAGGTGCTCGCGAAGCTGGAGCAGTGGACACCCGCCAATGGCGGCAACCTGCGTTTCGACATGCGCGCAGTCGAGCCCCGCGCGCTCCGTGTCGCAAACGAGATGCTCGGTGACGGCGAGGTCAGCATCCAGATCAACGGCGCACGCGTGCTGCGCATCCAGGAAAGCGTGTTTACAGGCCTGTGGCGCGCCGTGGAGCTCGACGGCGACGGCGGCCTGATCAGCGACTGGATCGAGGCCGGCCCCTTGCCCGAGATCGTGATGGAGGCCGCCCGCACTGGCGCGCGGGCCGAGTTGCCCCTGGTGGAGATTCCCGCCGGCGCGATGAATTCACCGGCGCTGCTGCACGAGCTGCGCGCGCAGATGGACGGACGCCGCCGGGGCGACCCGGCGCACGTGCTGAACCTGACGCTGTTCCCGCTGACGCCGGAGGACCACCAGGTCCTCGAGCGTGCGCTGCCTGTCGGTTCGGTGGCGATCATGTCGCGCGGCTTCGGCAACTGCCGCATCACATCGACCACCGCGCGCGACATCTGGCGCGTGCAGTACTTCAACAGCATGAATACGCTGATCCTGAACACGATCGAAGTGGTGGACGTGCCCGAAGTGGCGCTCGCGGCCGAGGAAGACCTCGCCGATACGCGCGGGCGGCTGGCCGAGCTGATCGACTGGATGAGCGAGTCCTGCCCGGCCTGACCGTGACGATGCGCCAGTCGGACCTGAGGCCGAGCACCCGCCTCGAATGCAAAGTCTGCTGGCATGTCTATGACCCGGCCGAAGGCGATCCCGCGTGGCAGGTTCCTCCCGGCACGGCGTTCAGCGACCTGCCGGATCACTGGACCTGTCCGATCTGCTCGACGCCGAAGGACGGCTTCCTGGTGCTGAACGATGACGACTGAAACCCTGCTTCCCGATCCCAGCCTGAGCCTCGAACAGGCCTTCAGCGCGGTGGCCCAGCGCATGCAGGGTCTGGGCTTCGTGAATCCGGCGCTGCGGGTACAGGCCATCGGCTTCGAGCCCTGGGAAGGCTCTTGGCTGGGCGTGATGGTCACGCCCTGGTCCATCAATCTGATGCTGCTGCCGCGCGATCCCGCGGCCTGGCATCCGGTGCGCGCGGGAGAGAAGCGGCGCTACGAGTTTCCTGCGGGCCAGTATGACTTCATCGGCGCCGTCGACAGCCTCGTCGGCGAATACCGCATGTGCTCGCTCTTCTCGCCGGCGCTCGAGTTCGAGGACCACGCCGCCGCCGCCCTCGTGGCAAAGCTCGCGCGCGCCGCACTGTTTGATTCCGCGAATGCCGCGTCCGACAAAGCGCCTGTTTCCGGCGAATCAACGGCGGAGCCGCTGGCAAGACTCGAAGAGCGGGCCAACGCGCCGATGAGCAAGCGAGACTTCCTGCGCGGTCACTTCCTGCGCGCGGACGAACCCAATGTTTCGGGAAGGTGAACTGACCGTGCGGCTCGGCATCCAGGCCAACCGCATACGCTCGGTCGATATCGAGTCGACGCGCACGCCGCTGCCTGCGCGCCTGACCCAGGGCCGACCGGTGGAGGACGTGGAGCGCACCATTCCCCTGCTCTTTTCAATCTGCGCACGCGCCCAGGGCGCCGCCGCCAGTTCGGCACTTGCCGCAGCGCGCGGACTCGGGATGGATCCCGAACAGCTCGCGCAACGCAGCAGCGACGTGCGGCAGGAAGCGATCGTCGAGCTGCTGACGCGCCTGCTGATCGACTGGCCAAAGGCGCTCGGAATCCCCCCCGACGTCACCGCTGTCGCGCGAGTCCGCCAGGCACCGTTCGCGTTGCAGCTCGACGTCTGCCGCGAGATCAGCCGTGAGCGCGTCTTCGGAATGGACGCCTCGGGCTGGCTGGAGCAAATGACCACCGAAGCTCTCGGGCGCTGGATTGCCGCCGGCACTTCCCTGCCCGCGCGCCTGCTGCAGCAGCTGCAGAACGAAGTGCCGGACCTTGGCCACAGCGACGTCGAAAAAATGCCCAGCGCCAGTGCCGAAGACGTGAGCCGCATCGTGCCTGCACCTGGCGCCGACACCGGATTCAGCCGGACGCCCGACTGGCTGGGCAATCCGGTCGAGACCGGCCCTCTTGCGCGGCAGGCCGGTCACCCGCTGATCGCCGCCTTTGTCGCGCGCCACGGCAACACCGTCGGTTCGCGTTTCCTCGCACAGCTTGTCGAGCTGGCGACGTGGCTGATCCCGGGCGAAGCGGCCACGGCCGTGCAGCAATACACCGTCGCGGAGGGCGTCGGGCTCGGCCTCGCAGAAACCGCGCGGGGACTGCTCCTGCATCAGGCACAGGTGAGCGAAGGCCGCGTGGACCACTATCGCATCGTCGCTCCCACCGAGTGGAACTTCCACCCGAGTGGCGCGCTCACACAGGGCCTCGTCGGGCGTTCGGTGGAGGACGCCGCCGACGCACGCCGCCGCGCCGCACTGCTGGTGCAGGCGCTCGATCCCTGCGTGGCCTGCGCCATCGAGGTCGCCGATGCATGAAATGTCACTCGCCGAGGGCATCCTGCAGATCGTGGAAGACACCGCTCGGGCCAATGCGGCGGCGCAGGTGCGCGCGGTGCTGCTGGAGATCGGTGCGCTGTCGCACGTCGAGGAGCAGGCGCTGCGGTTCTGCTTCGACGCGGTGACCCGCGGCACCGTGGCCGATGGTGCGCGGCTTGAAGTGATGGCCACCCCGGGGCGTGCCTGGTGCATGCCCTGCGGCGAAAGCGTGGTGCTCGCGCGGCTGGGCGAGGCCTGCCCCCTCTGCGGCGGCTACCAGCTGCAGGTAACGCAGGGCGAAGAGATGAAAGTCAAGGAAATCGAGGTCGCCTGACGCGGCGTCGAGGAGAGCGGAGATGTGCACAACCTGCGGTTGCGGCAGCGGCGAAACGAAGATCGAAGGCGACGGCCACGAGCACGAGCACGTGCATGCGGACGGGACAGTCCACCGTCATGCCCATGCCCACGAGGCGGAGCATGCGCACGAGCATGGACATGATCACGGACATCGGCACGCGCACGAGCACGAAGCCGCCGACGACCATGGCGGCGAGCATGATCACTTCCATCATCATGGCCACGTGCACGAGGGCGGCGCGCCGCATCGACACGAGCATGAGCACGTGCATGTGATGCCCGACGGCAGCGTGGTGCGCCACGCGCACGCCCATGACGGCGCCACCGACCTGCACTACGGCGAAGGCCCGGCGCACTCGCACGCGCCCGGCCTTAGCCAGGCCAAGATGGTGCAGATCGAGCAGGACATTCTTTCCAAGAACGACCGGCACGCGCGCTTCAACCGCGAGTTCCTGGCCGAGCGGGGCATCTTCGCGGTCAACCTGGTGTCGAGCCCGGGCTCCGGCAAGACGACGCTGCTGACGGAAACGATCCAGCGCCTGCAGCCGACGACGCCCGTCACAGTCATCGAAGGCGACCAGCAGACAACGAACGACGCTGATCGGATCCGTGCCACGGGGGCAAAGGCGCTGCAGATCAACACCGGCAAGGGCTGTCACCTCGATGCCAGCATGGTCGAGCGCGCGCTCGAGCGCCTGCAACCCGAAGAAAACTCGGTGCTGTTCATCGAGAACGTCGGCAACCTGGTATGCCCGGCTGCCTTCGACCTCGGCGAAGCGCACAAGGTCGTCGTGCTCTCTGTCACCGAGGGCGAGGACAAGCCGCTGAAGTACCCGGACATGTTCCGCGCGGCCTCCCTCATGCTGCTGAACAAGGTGGATCTGCTGCCCTATGTTTCCTTCGACGTCGCCCGCTGCATCGAATACGCGCGCCGCATCAACCCGGAGATCGAGGTGATGCAGGTCTCCGCGACCAAGGGTGACGGCATGGACCTCTGGGTCAACTGGGTTCGCCTGCACGCCGTGACAGCGCGGCACGCGCGCGACCAGCAGGTCGCCTCGCTCAAGCGCCGCGTGTCCGAGCTCGAGGCCCGGCTCGGCGAACGAACCTAGAACACACCGATGGACTGCGCCGCCCCACTGCTGACGCGCCTCGCACTGCGTGTGCGCGGCCAGGTCCAGGGCGTGGGATTCCGTCCGTTCGTCTATCGACTCGCGCAGGACCTCGCACTGTCCGGCCGCGTGCTGAACGACGGAATGGGCGTGCAGATCGAGGTGCAGGGCGAAGCGAAGCAACTCGACGTGTTCATGCGGCGACTCGAGCGTGAAGCACCGCGGCTCGCGCGCATCGACGCAGTCGAGTCGCGCGCGGCGGAGCCTCAACCCGAGGAATCGCGCTTCGTCATCGATGCCAGCGGTGCAGGCCCTGTCGCCACCGGCGTCACGCCCGATGCGGCACCCTGCCCCGACTGTATCGCCGAGATGCTGAACCCGGCCGATCGCCGCTGGCGATATGCCTTCACCAATTGCACCAACTGCGGCCCGCGCTACACGATTACCGCGGCGCTGCCCTACGATCGGCCGAACACGAGCATGGCGCGCTTTGCCCAGTGCCCGGCTTGCCGGCGCGAGTACGACGATCCCGAAGATCGCCGCTTTCACGCGCAGCCGAATGCGTGCCCGGTGTGCGGTCCTCGCCTCGCACTCTGGGGCGCCGACGGGCACGACCTTGGCAGCGCGGATCCGGTCGCCGACGCCCTCGCGTGCCTGCTCGCCGGCCAGATCGTCGCCATCAAGGGACTGGGCGGCTTTCAGCTCGCCTGTGACGCCCGCAATCCGGTCGCGGTCGCCCAGCTGCGCGAGCGCAAAGCGCGCGAAGAGAAGCCCTTCGCGGTGATGGTCGCCAACAGCGCCAGCGCGGCGAACTTCGCCCGCATCGGCGCGGCCGAGCGAGAACTGCTCGAGTCGGCCGAACGACCCATCGTGCTGCTGTCGCAGCGCGCCGAGTCGGCGACCACCCTCGCCGGCATCGCCCCAGGCATGACGACGATCGGCCTCATGCTGCCGTCGACGCCCTTGCACGTGCTGCTCTTCCATGAGGCGGCCGGCCGTCCGAGCGGTACCGACTGGCTCGCCAGACCGCAGCCGCTCGCTTTGGTGATGACGAGCGCCAACCCCGGCGGTGAGCCGCTCGTCACCGGCAACGAGGAGGCGGTTCGGCGTTTGGGCGGAATTGCCGACGCGCTGCTCGTGCACGATCGCGACGTTCTCGTGCGTTGCGACGACAGTGTTGTTCGCGATGCGCGCACGGCGACCGCGCGCCCGGCGCCGGCCTTTGTACGGCGAGCGCGCGGCTACACGCCGGCGCCGATCCGGCTGGCGCGGAGCGGTCCGCCCGTGCTGGCCGTCGGCGCATTCCTCAAGAACACGATCTGCGTGACGCGCGGCGACGAGGCGTTCCTCTCGCAGCACATCGGCTCCCTCGACAATGCGCCGACCTGTCACTCGCTCGACGAAGCCGTCGAGCACCTGTGCGCCGTGCTCGAAATCGAGCCGCAGTCCGTCGCGCACGATCTCCACCCTGACTTCTACAGCTCGCGCTATGCAGCGCAGTGGGCCCGCTCGCGCGGGGTAACGGCCGTCGCCATCCAGCATCACGCGGCGCACATCGCCGCCGTCATGGCCGAGCATCAGATCCGTGGCCCGGTTCTTGGCGTCGCGCTCGACGGTGTGGGCCTCGGCACGGACGGCGCCGCCTGGGGCGGAGAACTGCTGCGCGTCGACGAGGCCGGGTTCCAGCGCGTTGCGCATCTACGTGAACTCCAGCTGCCAGGAGGCGATCGCGCGGCGCGCGAGCCGTGGCGCTTGGCCGCCGCGGTGCTGCACGCGCTCGGACGCGCCGACGAGATTCCGCTGCGCTTCGACACGCCGGCAGCGTCCACCGTCCGGCAGATGCTGCAGCAGAATCTTCACTGCCCCGCCACCAGCAGCATGGGCCGCTGGTTCGATGCCGCTGCCGGACTCCTCGGCGTACGCGCACAGCAGAGCTTCGAAGGCCAGGCCCCGATGCTGCTGGAAGGATTGGCGGCGCGCCATGGCGCCGTCGCCCCCTTTGCGGGCGGATACGAAATCCACGACGGCAACCTCGATCTGCTGCCGCTGGCCGCCGCGCTGATCGACGAGACCGACACCGGGCGCGGCGCCGCGCTGTTCCACGCCACGCTTGTCGAGGCCCTGACGGACTGGTGCACGACACACGCACGCGCGCAGGGCCTTGGCACTGTCGTGTTCGGCGGTGGCTGCTTCATGAATGACAACCTGTCCAGCGGCCTGCGCCGGCGGCTGCGGCAGGAAGGCTTCACAGTGGCCGAAGCAATACAGGCGCCCCCCAATGACGGCGGCGTCAGCCTGGGACAGGCGTGGTTCGCGCAATCCATGGCCGCCGCACCGGCAGCTCACTGAGAGGTAGCACCCATGTGTCTCGCCCTGCCCGCCCGCATCGTCGAGCTACTGCCCGACTCTGAGGGCCTGATCGATGTCGGCGGCGTCCGCAAGCGGATCTCGCTGGAACTGGTGCAGGACACCCAGCCCGGCGACTACGTCATCGTCCACGTCGGCTACGCGCTGCAGAAACTCGACCCGGTCGAGGCGGAGCGGACGCTGGAGCTGTTTTCCGAGGCCGGTCTGGACGGAGCACTGCCGTCATGAAGTACATCGACGAGTTCCGCGACGGTGACGTGGCACGCGGCATCGCCGCGCGTATCCGTGCCGAAGCGCAGCCCGAACGGCGCTATCACCTGATGGAGTTCTGTGGCGGGCATACGCACGCGATCTCGCGCTACGGCATCAAGGACCTGCTGCCGCCCAACGTCGAGATGATTCACGGACCGGGCTGCCCAGTATGCGTGCTGCCGATCGGACGCATCGACAACGCAATCGCCCTGGCGCGCGATCATGGCGCGATCGTCTGCACCTATGCGGACACGATGCGCGTGCCGGCCTCGGACGGACTTTCGCTGATGAAGGCCAAGGCACGCGGGGCGGACATTCGCATGGTCTACAGCGCCGCCGACGCCATACGGATCTCCCAGGAGAATCCCGGGAAGCAGGTGGTGTTCTTCGCCATCGGCTTCGAGACGACGACACCGCCGACGGCGATCGTCATCCGGCAGGCCAAGGCACTCGGCCTCACCAACTTCTCGGTGTTCTGCAACCATGTGCTAACCCCGGCCGCGATCACGCACATCCTGGAGTCGCCCGAGGTGCGCGAACTCGGCATCGTCCCGCTCGATGGCTTCATCGGACCGGCACACGTCAGCACCGTCATCGGGAGCCAGCCCTACGAGTACTTTGCCGAGGAGTACCAGCGGCCGGTCGTGATCGCCGGGTTCGAGCCGCTCGACGTCATGCAGGCGATCCTGATGCTCGTGCGCCAGTTGAATGACGGCCGGGCTGAGGTGGAGAACGAGTTCACGCGCGCCGTGACGCGGCAAGGCAACGAGAAGGCGAAGTCCCTGGTGGCGGATGTGTTCGAGCTCCGCTCTACCTTCGAATGGCGTGGCCTTGGCGAGGTGCCCTACTCCGCGCTGCGCATCAAGCCGGAGTACGCGGAGTTCGACGCCGAGCGGCGCTTCGGCATCACGTACCGTTCCGTGCCAGACAACAAGGCCTGCGAATGCGGGGCGATCCTGCGTGGCGTCAAGAAGCCGGTCGACTGCAAGCTCTTCGGTACCGTCTGCACGCCCGAGAACCCGATGGGCTCGTGCATGGTCAGCTCCGAGGGTGCGTGCGCGGCGCACTATTCCTACGGCCGCTTCAAGGACATCGAGGTGCGTGCGGCATGAGCAAGTCGCGCCATCTCAAGGTCAAACGGCGCGCGCTCCGCGCAAGCAAGACGCCATGACGAAAGTCCGCAGCGATTACATCCGCCCGGTCGACTTCAAGAACGGCCGGGTGGACATGACGCACGGGGGAGGCGGGCGCGCCATGGCGCAGCTGATCGAGGAGCTGTTCGCGCGCGCCTTCGCCAACGAGTGGCTGGCGCAGGGCAACGACAACGCCCTCTTCGTCGTGCCCGGCGGCCGCATGGTCATGGCCACGGACAGCCACGTTGTATCGCCGCTCGAGTTTCCGGGCGGTGACATCGGCTGCCTCGCGGTGCACGGGACGATCAACGACGTGGCCATGTCGGGCGCGCGGCCGCTTTACCTCGCCGCCGGCTTTATCCTGGAAGAAGGATTCCCGCTCGCAAACCTGAAGCGCATCGTCGAGTCGATGGCGGCCGCCGCGCGCGATGCCAGGGTTCCGATCGTCACAGGCGACACCAAGGTCGTCGAGAAAGGCAAGGGCGACGGCGTATTCATCACCACAACGGGCATCGGTGTCGTGCCGCCAGGCGTCGAGATCTCGGGTAACCGCGCGCGGCCCGGTGACGCCGTGCTGGTGTCGGGCACTATCGGGGACCACGGCGTCGCGATCATGTCGCTGCGCGAAAACCTGACTTTCGAAACGACGATCCGCTCGGACACGGCAGCGCTGCATGGCCTGGTGGCATCAATGGTCACCTCGGTGCCGACGATCCGCTGCCTGCGCGACCCCACGCGCGGCGGGCTTGGCACCACGCTAAACGAATTCGCGCGGCAGTCCGGGGTCGGCATGCTGATTCATGAGGCGAGGATCCCGGTGCGCGCCGAAGTCAGCGCGGCGTGCGAATTCCTCGGGCTCGATCCGCTCTACGTCGCCAACGAGGGGAAGCTCATCGCCATCTGCCCGCCGGAAGATGCCCCTCGCCTGCTCGATACGATGCGCGCCCACCCTCAGGGCGCGGACACTGCGATCATCGGTGAGGTCGTCGCCGACACGCACTGCTTCGTGCAGATGGAGACCAGCTTCGGCGGCAGGCGCGTCGTCGACTGGTTAACAGGCGAACAGCTGCCGCGCATCTGCTGACAGGCACGCCTGTGCGCATCCTGCTGCTGGCGCATTCCTTCAACAGCCTCACTCAGCGACTCTGGATCGAGCTCGCAGACCGGGGTCACGAGGTCTCGCTCGAACTCGACGTCAACGACGCCGTGACGAACGACGCCGTGCGGCGCTGGTCGCCCGACGTGGTCATCGCTCCGTTCCTGAAGCGCGCCATCCCCGAGTCGGTGTGGCGCGCGGTGCGTTGCCTCGTCGTGCATCCGGGCATCGTCGGCGACCGCGGCCCCTCGGCGCTCGACTGGGCCGTGCAGGAGCACCCGCCCCGCTGGGGCGTGACGGTCCTGCAGGCGAATGCCGAGATGGACGCGGGCGACGTCTGGGCGAGCCTCGAGTTCGACATGCGCGAAGCCAGCAAGGGAAGCCTCTACCGCAACGAAGTCACCGAGGCCGCGGTGGCAGCGGTGCACACTGCCCTCGCGCGCATCGAGTGCGGTGAGAAGCCCACTCCGCCTAGGAACCTGGCCGATGCGCGCGGCACGCTGCGACCGCCGATGCGCCAGGCCGCACGTGCGATCGACTGGCGACACGACTCGACTGACCTCATCCTGCGCAAGCTCCGCGCCGCCGACGGCACGCCTGGCGTCGCCGACGAAGTCCTTGGTCTGCGCGGTGCATTGCTACGACGCCCATCCCGAAGAGAGCCTGCGCGGCGCTGCCGGCGAGATCATCGCCCAGCGAGATGGGGCGATCTGCCGGGCCACGCGTGACGGCGCGGTCTGGATCACGCACCTGAAGGACTCGCAGGACCCGACACGGCCGTTCAAGCTTCCGGCCGTGATGGTGCTGGGCGAACGGCTGCGGGCTGTACCCACCGAGCGACTGGCCGTCGATGCGCCACATGCCGCTCGGACCTGGCGCGAGATCTACTACGAGGAGCACGAGGACGTCGGCGTCCTGCACTTCCCCTTTTACAACGGGGCGATGTCCACCGCGCAGTGCGAGCGCCTGACCGCGGCCTACCGCGAGGCCACGCGACGTCCGACGAGAGTCATCGTGCTGGCCGGTGGACCGGACTTCTGGTCCAACGGCATCCATTTGAATGTCATCGAGGCGTCCAGCCAGCCTGCCGAAGAGTCCTGGCGCAACATCAACGCCATCGACGACTTCGTGCTGGCACTGCTGACCACGGCGACGCACCTGACCGTCGCGGCGCTGCAGGGCAATGCCGGTGCGGGTGGCGTCTTCATCGCGCTCGCGGCCGACCGCGTGCTGGCGCGCAGCGGCGTCGTGCTCAACCCTCACTACAAGGGGATGGGCAACCTGTACGGCTCCGAATACTGGACCTACCTGCTCCCGAAGCGGGTCGGCCCAGACGGCGCGCGTGCGATCACCGAAGGGCGACTGCCGATGGGCACGCGCGAGGCGCTGCAACGTGGATTGATCGATGACCACTTCGGAAGCTCGCCGCCCGACTTCCTGGCACAGGCCATCGATGAGGCCCGGTCGCTGGCGCGCGAGAATGTTGAAGAGAAGCTGGCGGCAAAGCGCAGGACGCGCGATGCCGATGAGGCGCACAAGCCGCTCTCCGCGTACCGTGCCGAGGAACTCGAGCGGATGAAACTCAACTTCTTCGGCTTTGACTCGAGCTACCACGTGGCGCGGCACAACTTCGTCTGCAAGGTGCCGAAGGCACGCACCCCCTCCTACCTCGCGCGCCATCGCGCCCTCGCCGCCAAGGCTGCGCTGCCTTCGGACTGAGCCGACCCCAGCGGTCCGCCGCGCGACGCAGGATCAAGCAGTCGCAGGCATCTGGCGAATGACCGGTGTGACCTCGACGGAGTCCGTGTCCGTCGCCAGCCACACGTGGCCGTCCTGGATCGTGCAGGCAAGCTTCATCGAACGCGCGACCAGCGACTGCAATGCCTCGGTGTCCTGGTCCGGCAGCGTGTAGACACGCAGATTCCCGAGTCGCTTCATTGCAGCGGCGTTGCTCTCCCACCAGGCTTCGGTGCGGCGCTCGCCGTAGGCCAGCACCACCACGCCGCGCGCGCGGCCGCAGGCCTTGCGCACGTCCCGCTCGTCCGGCAGGCCGACATCGATCCATAGATCAATGACGCCGGTGTCATCGCGCTTCCACAGGTCGGGCTCGTCCTCGGTCGACAGGCCGCGACCGAACGCCAGCGCCTGGTCGGAGTGCATGGCAAACGCCAGCAGCCGCACCATCATGCGCCCCTCGGTTTCGGACGGATGGCGCGCCAGGGTCAGTGTGTACTGATCGAACACGCCGCGGTCCATGTCCGCGACGGAAAGTTCAGCGCGATAGATTGCAGCTCGGAGGGCCATGGCTCATTCTATGGGTACTGACTTGTCGCCGTCGGTCCCGCACGACCCACGCCTTGGAAGCGAAGTCAAGAGGAGCCGTACTTACCGTACCGGCGTGCGTAGGTGATCACCTGCACGCAAAGGGCGACAGCGTCAGCTCGCGATCCTGATCAGAACTCGTCCGCGTTCAACCGAGTTGGACGTCCGCGAAGCGTGCGCAGGAGTTCGCGCCAGCGTGAGTCGCCCGTGGTCAGCGCACGCGACTGTCTGATCCCGCTATAGGGCAGTCCGCAACTCGAAAGGACAGTCGCTGCCCGACATGAGCCATCGGCTCTCGCTAGAAAACGATGACCTTGTCAGCGTCAGCGGTCCAGTGACCCGATGTCCATCGAGCCGCGTTCAGCGCCAGGTACGAGTGCATCCGTCGTGAGTCCTCGCGCATCCATGCATGAACCACATACTGAGACAGCGCCGCCACGGCGAATGACCGCGCCAAGCATGTCAGCGATGTTGTAGTAGCCCTGAGGGACCTTTTGTCCTCCATGTGCGCAGGAGGCTGCATCACCCATCAGGAAGACGCGCACGTTTCCTGCGCCCTTCTCAAGGAGAGCGCGCGCTAGGCGCAGAGCGTTGTAGCTTCGCTCGCTTCCGTACGGGGGATCGTTCAGGATGAGCAGCGTCGCAGTCATCATTTGCCTCCGGACTTGATCGTCGCGCGCAGCGCCTCGAAATCCTTGCGCACCTTGTCGTTGGACAGCAGCCCGACTGCCGCGAGCCACTCCTTCGGCCAAGCCCATGAGCCTGCCGCCGACGCCCCTTCCCTCGTACGCCGGAAGTACGGCGATGACCAGGAACTCTCCCGTCGCGCAATCGGCCATGGAGAATGCGACGATCCGGCCACGGTCTTCGCACACCCAGCCTTTGGTGAACTGGCCGAGACTTTCCGTGACGCTCTGCGGGTTGATGCCTAGTCGTTTCAGTTCCTCGAGCGTCAACGCGTTCTCGCGCGTCCTCGGACGAACGTAGAAGAGCGCCGGCACGTCGGCCGGTGACTCGCGGTAAGTTCACGGCGTTCCCACCATGGCAGGTTGAAGCCAAAGTTGCTGTTCAGCTCGCTGGACGACCGAATGGTGCACGCGGTGCAGTCGGCGAGACGATGAGCCAGCGGCCCGTCGCCGAAGGCTCCGTTTGCGGTTGAATACGATGATCCGGTGAGCAGCACTTCGAATGCGAGTACGGCAACGGCCGGGGCGCCGAGCGCGGCGATCACTGCGCACTTGATGCCGAGCGACAACACGATCTCGACCGGATGAAAGCGCAGACCGGTGGTCACGTCGTAGTCCGCATCGGCATGGTGCACACGGTGTAGGCGCCACAGCGCCGGCACGCGTGAACAGGACCTGCTGAAAGTAGACGGCCAGGTCGAGCAGGACTACCGCGATGAGGATCGTCACCCAGGACGGCAACGTCGGACGTTGAAAATTCCCCAGCCATGGGCCTCGCCCGCCAGGCCACGGCGATGGCGGCACCAGGAGCCACCAGCCGCAGGATCCCGGCATTCAGAACGATCAATCCGACGTTGTGCGGCCAGCGCTGCGCGCGGCTGAACCGCAGCGCCCGCTTCGGCGCAAGCACTTCCCACAGCGCAACGAGGACGAATACGCCCACGAACGCACCGAAGCGCAGCACCGGCTCGACCACGGCCAGCGTATCGCCCATCGCAGACCTTCCCTTGGGGTCGGGCAGCGGTGATAGGCTGCCGTCTGGTAATCTTGTATTCAAGTACTCGCTTGAATACTAGGCCTGGAGCGAGATCCATGTCAACCACCGTCAATCCCAAGCCGAGGTCTTTGCAAACCTCGCGCGTATCGGCACCGCGCTGTCCAGCGCAGTGCGGCTCGACCTTCTGGAGCTGCTGGCGCAGGGCGAACGCAGCGTGGACGAACTCGCCACGCTGACCGGCGCGACGGTCGCCAACGCGTCGCAGCACCTGCCGAAGCTCAAGCAGGCCGGACTGATCGTCGGCCGCAAAGAGGCCCAGTTCGTGAGGTACCGGCTGGCCGGCGACGAAGTGCGGCGCTCTTTCACGCGCTCGGCGCGGCCGGGCAGGCCTACCTCGCAGATGTCGACCGCATCGTCCGGCTGTACTTCACGGCCAAGGACGAGATGGAACCGGTGCCTGCCGCCGAGCTGCTGCAGCGCGCGAAGCGCGGCCTCGTGACGGTGCTCGATGTGCGCCCCTCGGAGGAGTTTGCGGCCGGACATGTGCCCGGGGCAGTCAACATCCCGATCCACGAGCTGGAGAAGCGACTGGCGGAACTGCCCAGGCGCAAGGAAGTCGTCGCGTACTGCCGCGGACCGTATTGCCTGATGTCGTACGACGCCGTGCACCTGCTGCGTAAGAAGGGCCTGAAGGCACGCCGAATGCAGGATGGGTTGCCGGAGTGGCGCCTCGCGGGCTTGCCAACTGCCAGCGATTGACACGCGTTGCTGCGCAGCGCCGCTGAAGCCGCGTCGTCGCCCTCAAGTCGTTCGGTCGAGCGCTGGCGCTGGGGTTCGTCACTCCTGACCAGCTGCAACAGTTGGTCGGGCGTTGCTGGCTGTTGTCCAAGCACGTCGATTGGCCAGCGAGCAGCCTGCACGTTGCTGCCGCGCCCGCTCCTGGTGAAACCTGAGTCCCCGTTCTACGTTGGCAAAGGCCACATCTCAGGGCTTAAAAGACGTTTTGCATCAACCGGTTACTTGATTCAACGGAAGTGCTGATGCCGTTCTTTGAAACGGCGATTGGACAGGCGGTAGCGCAGCTTTCATCGTGCAATTGTGCATCGCCCCATCGATTCGCCAGCTGACGTCGACGAATTCTTCGCAGCCGCTAGCTCCGCAGCCGGGTGAGCCGTCCTTCCGGGACCACGCGGGTTCGAACGGCATGTCCGTAATACCAACTTGAAAGGCGAGCCTGTGAATAGCTCAATCGAAGTTGCGGGTACCACTCCTGAACTGAGCAATCCGAGACCGACGTGCACTGATTGCATGCGGCTTCTGGCTGAGCATCGGACTCATCGGCGTGTGCGGAATCGCTGGTCTGTTGTTTCAACTGCTCAATCGCCAACGAATGCGCTTCGGCCGTGGCCTGGCAGCAGGTGCGGGTTCGCTGGTAGCCGCGGGATGGTGGCGCACCAGCGCCCTGCTCGGTGTTCAGAATCGGGACGTCGTCGCTGCAGCCGCGGGTTCGCCGCCGCCAGCAGCGCGATCGCCGGTTCGCCGCGTGACATTTCTCGATGCAGCGGAAGGCGCAGCACAACACCGGGCGCTGATCATCACCTCCCCTTTTCGAGGCCGCAGACCACCCAGAGTGCGCCGCCGTCCGCCTTCATCTCCACGGCGCGCCTCGTCAGCCGCGTGAGTTAGCGCTTCAAGGTGCGTCTGCCGTACCCGGTAATGGAAGCGCCGCCCCGACGCGGTCTCCGAGTCTCGAATCGACCGAGTCGAACTGGTTCCGATGAACTGTCGTTGACGAGACCAGAGCATGCGGATTGAACCGCGGAGTCACTGCGGCACGACGCGCGCACTTTCGCCATTGCCTTGATGTAGACCGTCTGACCGGCCTTCAGCCGAGCATCAGATACGGCGCCTAAGTGCCCTTCTTCAGCGCCCGACTCTGGTAGTCGAAGGTCGATGCAAACACCTTGTCGATCTCGACCAGTTCCCCGATCGTAGCGCCATCCCGCAGCCGTTCCTGCAGCACGTGCTCCGTCTCGAGCAGCCGGCGGGTTCTATGCAGCAGATCCTCTGCCGCGGCAGCCGGTACGACGACGATGCCATTTTCATCCGCCACGATGATGTCGCCGGGCGCGACCGCCTGCCCTGCGCACTGGATCCGGACGTTGACTTCGCCATAACCCGCAATGGCCGCGACATTCGGCACGGCGCCCTTGCTGAACAGAGGGAACTTCAGTCGCCGGATCTCAACGACGTCGCGGCACGCGCCGTCGATGACGGCTCCGGCCACGCCCCGATTCTGCGCGGAGATCGTCATGTTCTCGCCCCAGAAGGCGGTGTCGCGTGAACCGTGGGCATCGACGACGACGACGTCACCCGGTTCGCTGACATCGATCGCCTTGAACACGGCCGCCAGGTCGCTCGCCAGCGTCCGTGCCGTCACCGCCGGTCCGGCAAAGCGGATGGCATCGAACAGCGGGCGCATGTCTGCTGTCATGCCTCCGAAGCGCCCCATGCAGTCGGACAAGTGCGCAGGTCGCGGAGTCGAACTTGAGCAGTTCCCGGTAGCCGCGCAGCACGGCGTCGGGCAGGCGTTGCAGTGGCCGGAGAGTCATGGTCATCCCGCTGTGAGAGACGAAGCGCGGATTTTCACCCAAGCCGCGGCAGCCATGGCGCTCGCAACGCGGCGAACCACGACGATGCGGCACCCTGTGCCGCTGCCAGCGCCCGGACCGCTGGCCAGGTCAGCGCATGCAGCTTGTGTCGACGCAAGGATCCGGCCTGCCCCAGGGTCCGGCAGCCCCGGACGCTTGTTCTGACGCAAGCGACCCCGAGGACGCCGCGCCTATAAAGAGGGGCGAAAGTTGCGCAGTTGGCCCATCTCCGAAGCGGAAGGAAAGGTCGGACGCGATGGCAACGCCCGTCGACACCGCAGCCACCGCGCCGGTGGACGACGCGATCGTGCGAGTGCTCGAGGCCGAGCGGACTGCTCGCGAGGCCGTCGCGCGGTGCGCCGAAGACGCGGAAGCGATGCGCCAGACAGCGCGCGCGCGGGCGCATGCAATTGCAGAACGTGCCGCAGAGCGCGCGGCGGCCGTGCACCGCTGGACCGATGCCGCCATTCGCGTCCGTATAGACGAACTGAACCGCGAGCGCGCTGCCCTGCAGCAGCCGGCCGGTCCCGCGGCCGACGAACCTCAGCGACTGGCGCGCGCACTGGACCGGCTGGCGGACGAACTCGCGGGAGGCTCAGCATGATCAGTGGCCTGTCTCTCGAGTACGCGCAGGCGCGTGTCGCGGCTCGGCTCGCGCAGCGACCGGACGAGCGCCTGTGGCAGCAGGTGCATTCCGCGCGCACCGTTGCAGCATTGCTCGAAACCGTGCGCGCCTCGATCGCCGCTCCGATCGTCAGCGGCATCCCCGTGACAGGCGAAGGAGACGCCATCGAGCATGCCTTCCGGCAACAATGGCGCACGCGTGTCGACGAGGTCGCGGCCTGGAGCCCGGAACGCTGGCAAAGTGCGGTCGGCTTCATGCGCTTCCTCAGCGACCTTCCCGCGCTCGTGCATCTGCTTTCCGACGAGCGCCCGCCGCGCTGGCTGGCGAGCGATCCCGAGCTGGCTCGCTATGCGCTTGCGACGGCGGCCGAGCGCCGGAACGCTCTGGCCAGCGGGCCGCTTGCCCCGATAGCGGCTGCGGTCCGGGCAGTAGAGGTCGACGCGACGGGCCACCGTGACGAACCGCTGGTCCGCACTCTGAAGCGCCTGCGCGCCGGGCACGGCCTGCACACGGCGCTCGCCGCGTGGGAGCGCGAGTGGCGTATGCGGTGGCCCGAGGAGTCGAGCGAAGTCGTCGCCGGACTGGACCATATCGCGCAGATGTTGCGCACGCACGTGCTGCGCTTCGGCACCCTGTCCCTTCCGGATGCGTCCAGCGCGCGACAGTCCCTCGCAATGCGCCTGGCTGCCCACGTGCGCCGCGCCGCGCTGCAGCCCTCGGCCCTGTTCGCCTACCTGGCCTTGTTTGCGCTCGATCTGGAGCGCCTGCAGGGCGAGTTCGTGCTGCGCGCCCGGCCGACCGCGTCATGATCCGACCGCAGCCATGCGCCTGGTTCGAGATCGTCATCGGGCAGGACGACGCCTTCGTTGCGCTGGAAGCACTCGCCGCCGCGGGCTGCGCGGAAGTTGAATGGCACGAGACGCCACCGCCCGGCTCGACCCTGCCGCCGGAGCTGCTGAAGGAATTCAACGCGCTTGCCCGCAAGTACCGCCCCTACTGGCCGCGTCCGTCGACGGCGCACCGCGCGGAACGGCGCGCTCCGGCGCAGGCGCTGGCCGACGGGATCGGCGTGACGCGGGCCTGGGCGACCGAAGCCGATGACGCGGTGCGCGCCCTGCAGATCGCAGAGGCCGAGGCCACGGAACTCGAACTGGCAGCCACCGCGCTGCGTGAGATGGCGGAGAGCCGTATCGACTTCGCGGCACTAGCGCAGGCCAGCAACGGCATCACGGCGGCACTGTTCGCATTGCCGCCTGGCGTGGACATCGACCTGCCGCCCGATACGATCGCCCGCTTCGCCGCAACGGCCAATGAGCGGCTCCTGCTGGCGCTGGGCGCGCCCGGGGCGATCGAGGCGATTGCCCGCGCCGTGGCGGAAGTCAACGGTCGGCGCGCGCACTTTCCGGACTGGCTGCAGCCCAGCGCGAAGGCGAACCTCGCGCTGGTCCAGGACAAGCGCGCGGAGGCGCAGGCGACGATCGACCAGCTTCGCCGGCAACTGGCCACGCTGTCCGAACAGCACGACCTGCCCCGTGCACTGGGCGACATCGCACTGGCGACCTGGTGCTTCGAGCACGGTGGCGCGATCGAGCATGGCGACGTGTTTGCCCGCATCACCGGATGGACCGCGGACCGCGAGCGGCTGGTGCGCGCCCTGGAGAGCTGCGACGCGCGCGCAATCGCCACCTTTCCGCGCCCGCCGCGCGGCGTGCGTCCACCGCTTGTACTGCGCAATCCCTGGTGGGCCCAGCCGTTCGAGGTCTTCACGAAGATGGTCGGCATGCCCGGCACCGGTGGAGCGGACCCGAGCACGCTGCTCGCGCTGGCCGTGCCGGTCATCTTTGGCTACATGTTCGGCGACGTCGGACAGGGACTGGTTCTCGCCGCGGCCGGATGGATGCTGCGCCACCGGATGCCCGTGCTGCGCCTGCTGGTTCCCGGCGGCATCGCTGCCGCAATCTTCGGATTTGTCTTCGGCAGCGTGTTCTGTCGCGAGGACCTGATAGCGCCGCTGTGGCTGCATCCGATCGAGCATCCCTTGCCGGTGCTGCTGGTGCCGATTGTCGGTGGCGCCGCGCTGCTGATGCTGGGGCTGCTGCTGGGCGCGCTCGAGGCCTGGTGGGAGCGACAGCTGCCGGACTGGATCCGTGAGGACGCACCGGTGCTGCTGACCTACGGCGGCGCGCTGGCCGCTTTCGTGACGCCGGTCGGCGGCTGGATCGCCGCGGCCGGGGTCGTCTGGGCTGTCGTCGCCGCGGTGATACAGCACCCGCGGGTTGGCGCCGCGTTCGGCGCCCTGGGAGAACTGCTCGAGCACACCGTGCAGGTGCTGATCAACACACTGTCGTTCGCACGCGTCGGGGCGTTTGCGCTGGCGCACGCGGGTTTGTGCTCGGCCGTCATTGCACTGGCGGATGCCGGCGGCAATGCCTACGTCTACGGCCTCATTCTCGTTCTGGGCAACGTATTGATCCTGGTCGTCGAAGGCATGGTCGTATCGATCCAGACTACCCGTCTGGTGCTGTTCGAGTTCTTCACGCGCTTCTTCCGTCCCGAGGGGCGCGAGTTCAGGCCTCTGGCCGCGCCGCCCGTCATTCTTGATCTCTGAGGAGTCACCATGCGTCGATTTGCCGTTCCCATGCTCTTGATCGCCGGAGCGGCCATCCTGGCAGCCCTCGGCACCGCTCTGATCGCCCTGCCGGAGGTCGCGATGGCGCAGACCGCCGGCCGGACCGGACTGCCGCCCGACGCCTGGAGTTGGGGGCTGCTGGCAGCGGCACTTGCCACCGGCGCGTCGTCGCTGGCGGGCGGCTACGCAGTCGCCAAGCTGGGGGCCGCTGCCGTGGGCGCGCTCGCCGAGAAGCCTGACCTGTTCGGTCGACTGCTGATCTTCGTCGGGCTGGCCGAAGGCATCGCGATCTACGGCCTGATCATTTCGATTCTCATCCTAAACCGGCTCGCGTAGTGAGCGGCATGGCGGCGTTCGCCTACGTCGGAAGCGCGGTCGAAGCGGCGGCCTATCGGCTCATCGGTGCGCAATGCTGGGCGCCTGCGCCGGGCGAGGAGCCCGCTGCGGTGCGAGCCGCCCTGTGCGCTGCCGAGTCGGTGTTCGTCACCTGCGAGGTCGCAAACTGCCTGCCGCGCGCGGAACTCGACGCGAGGCTCGCCGCGGGCCGCCCGCTGCTCGTGATCATTTCCGCGTCCGACGGCGAGCCCTGCGCGCTCGACCCCGCCGAGCGCGCCCGCGCCCAACTCGGCCTCGAACGCTGAACCTTCGATGAACCTCCAGCAGCGAACCGCGGCCCTGCTCGACCTGGTCGAGCAGTACAAAGCACGGCGCTGTGCCGAACTGCTCGAACCGGCGCAGGCAGAGGCACGCGCGACGATTCGCGCGGCACTGTCTGAAGCGCGACGACGCGTCTCCACCGCCATCGCGGAGGAACGCAAGCGCCGCACGCTGGAAGTCGGCGCGGTCGAGGCCGCGCTGGCGACCGATCGCCGGCTTGCCGCGCAAAAGCACGCAGTGCATCTGCTGACAGGCGCATGGCGCGATCTGCGCACGCGCCTGATCGCGCGCTGGGCCGCCGCGCTGACCCGCGCACAGTGGGTCGATGCGCACTTGCAGCGAGCCCTGCGCGCAGTTCCGCCTGCCGCCGGCTGGCGCATCGAGTACCACCCGCTGTGGACGGAGTCCGAGCGCTTGCACGAACACGGGCGCCTGCAGGCCGGTGGCGTCGACGAGGTCCGCTTCGTGGAAGCAGCCGACATCGTTGCGGGCTTTCGCATCGTGGGTGGCCACAACGTGCTCGATGCGACGATCGACGGTCTGCTCGCCGATCGCACCCAGCTCGAAGGTCGACTGCTGCAGCATTTGCAGCAGGACGGGCGCGCATGAGCCCGGTCAGCTCCACGGCACGCGCGCGCATCCGCTGGATCAGCGGCCCGGTGCTGCGTGCCCGTGCCGAGGGTTCGTTCGCGTTGCGTGAAGCCATCCGCGTGGGTCCCGCCGGGCTGCTCGGCGAAGTCATCCGGATCAACGAGGACGAGATCGTCGCCCAGGTCTACGAAGACACGACCGGGCTGCGGCCTGGCGTGGAAGTGACAGGCACCGGCAACCTGCTCGGCATCCGCGTCGGCCCCGCCCTCCTCGGCCACATCTTCGATGGCCTGCTGCGACCGCTCGCGCCCGGCCCGGCCGAAGAGTTCGCCTTCGAACCTACGGTCGCGGCGGGCGTCACTATCGGCGCAGGAGCGGCGTTCGGCACCATCACCTCCGCGCGCGGCCGGCCGCAGCGCGCGGTGATGCCGCCGGACGTGGCCGGCCGCATCGAATGGATCGCAGCGCCGGGCAGGTTCACCGACGATGCGACCGTGCTGCGCGTGCTGGACGGCAATGGCAAGGTGCATGAGGTCGCGCTGAGCCACTTCTGGCCGGTGCGCACGCCGCGGCCGGCGCGAGCGAGGCTTGCCTCCGACGAGCCGCTCGTCACGGGGCAGCGCATCCTCGACTCCCTGTTTCCGGTCGCGCTCGGCGGCAAGGCCGCGATTCCCGGCGGCTTCGGCACCGGCAAGACGATCCTGCTCGAAAGCCTGGCCAAGGGCTGCAGCGCCGACGTCATCGTGTACCTCGGCTGCGGCGAGCGCGGCAACGAAATGGCCGGCGTGCTGGAGGAGTTCCCGCAGCTTGTCGATCCGCGCACCGGGCGCTCGCTGATGGAACGCACGGTGATCATCGCCAACACCTCGAACATGCCGGTGGCGGCACGCGAGGCCAGCATCTACTCGGCCGTCACCGTGGCCGAGTTCTTCCGCGATCAGGGACTGCACGTCGCGCTGATGGCCGATTCGACGTCGCGCTGGGCCGAGGCGCTGCGGGAAGTCTCCGGCCGCTTCGGCGAACTGCCCGGCGAAGGCGGATATCCGACCTATCTCTCGAGCCGCCTTGCGGATTTCTACGAGCGCGCGGCCAAGGTGACGACGCTCAACGGCGACAGCGGCTCGGTCACCTTGCTCGCGTCGATCAGCCCGCCGTCCGGTGACTTTTCCGAGCCGGTGACGAGCCATAGCAAGCGCTACGTCCGCAGCTACTGGGCGCTCGATGCCCGCCGCGCGCAGGCGCGGTTCTATCCGGCGATCAACCCGCTGCTGTCCTACTCGGAGGATGCGCTCGACGTCGCCGGCTGGTGGCTGGGTCGCTATGGCGCCGTGCCGACGGCACGCGCGCGCGCCGCCTCGGGCGAGAACGAGTGGCTCGAACTGCGCCGCCGCGTTCTGACGCTGCTCGACGAGCAGGCGCGCCTGGAACGCATGGCGCGCATCATCGGCAAGGATGCACTGCCGGCACGCCAGCGGCTGACGCTGATGTGCGCGGAACTCGTCAACGATGCGTTCCTGCGCCAGTCGGCGTTTTCAGAGATCGATCACTACTGCGGGCCGGAGCGGCAGGCGGCGATGCTCCGCCTGCTCGTGCACTTCATCGAACTCGCCGAGTCGGCAGCGGCGGTCGGCGTGGCGCCGGAGCAGATCGCCGCGCTCGACGTGATGCGGCCGCTCACGCGAATGGCCGAGGACATCGGCGAGGGTCAACTCGGGCTGCTCGCCGAACTGGAGCGCCGCGTCGCACTCGCGTTCTCGACGCTGGTCGTCGCCAGCACGCCAGAAGTCCCGACCGAAAGCACGCATGCAGCCTAGGGTCACCGTGCATGACGCTGCGATGCGGCTCGACGGCCCGCTGCTCTTCATGCGGCGCACGCTCGACGTGGGACTGAACGAGGCCGTCGTCGTCACCGGGCGCGACGGCGCTCCGCGCCTTGGCCGCATTGCCGCCATCGACGAGGATCTGGTCACCATCGAAATGCTCGAGCCCACGGCCGGACTCGCGCTGGCGGACACCGTCGTTCGCTTTCTCGGCGAGCCGATCGATTTCGGCGTCGGTCCCGGGATCCTCGGCCGGGTGTTCAATGGCATCGGCGTCGTCATCGACGGCGGCCCGCCGCTCGCCGTGGAGAAGCGGCTGCGCATCGACGGCGTGCCGCTGAACCCCGTCGCGCGGGCGACACCTCGCGCCTTCATCGAAACCGGCGTGACGGCCGTGGACCTGATGAACTCGCTGGTGCGGGGCCAGAAGCTGCCGATCTTCTCGGGCGGTGGCCTGCCGCACGACCGCATTGCGGTCGAGATCGCGGCCAACGCACGCCTGCGCGGCGCCGACGCGTCGGACTTCGCCATCGTGTTCGCCGGCATCGGCGTGCCCTACACGACCGCCGAATACTTCCGCCGCTCGCTCGAACAGTCCGGCGCGCTGGAGCGCTCGGCGCTGTTCCTGAATCTCGCCAGCGACTCGTCGACACAGCGCCTGCTGACGCCGCGCTTCGCGCTGACCGCCGCCGAGTACCTCGCGTTCGAACAGGGCAAGCACGTGCTGGTGATCGTCACCGATCTCACCAATTACTGCGAGGCGTTGCGCGAAGTTGCTGGGGCCAAGAGCGAAATTCCCGGCCGCAAGGGCTATCCCGGCTACATGTACTCGGACCTCGCGACGCTGTACGAGCGGGCGGGGTGCCTGCACGGCGTCAAGGGAACGCTGACGCAGCTGCCGATCCTGACGATGCCGTCGGACGACATTGGTCACCCGATCCCGGATCTGTCCGGCTACATCACCGAGGGCCAGATCGTGCTATCGCGTGAACTCGATCGCGCCGGTGTCTACCCGCCCGTCAACGTGCTGCCGAGCCTCTCGCGGCTGATGAAGGACGGCACCGGCAAGGGCTACACGCACGCCGACCATCCGGCACTGGCCAGCCAGCTGTACGCGGCCTATGCGCGCTCGACGCAGGCACGACTGCTGGCAAGCGTGGTCGGCGAAGACGGCCTGTCCGATACCGATCGGCGCTACCTCGCCTTCGGCACGAATTTCGAACGCACGCTGATCAGCCAGCCGAGCGCCCGCACGCTCGAAGAGAGCATGGCGGTGGGCTGGGAGCTCCTGCGCCACCTGCCGGTCGCCGAACTCTCGCGCCTGTCGGACGCGCAGATCGCCGAGCACCTCGCAGCGGCCACAGAGACCGCGGGCGCAGGCCAGGCCGCATGAGCGACCTCACTCCGACACGCAGCCTGCTGATCGCGCTGACGGACGAGCGCCGCACGATGCGCGAGGGCTACGCCTTTCTCGACGAAAAGTGCCTGCTGCTTGCCGGCGAAATGCTGCGCCAGGTGCGGATGCACCAGGAACTCGCGCGCGAGCTGGCCGTGCTGCAGCGGGCGGCGTCCTCCTCGCTGGCGGCAGCACTGGCACGGCACGGTTTGCATGGTTTGCAGGTTTACCCGCCGGCCGCCCCGCAGGAGCGAATCCGGATCGACTCGCGCCCTTTGCTCGGCGTGGCCACGCTGCGTGCCCAGGTCACGGGCGAGCACGCCACAGCACCCGCTGCGGTGTATCCCTCCCCCGAGGCCGAGGCCTGCCGTCTCGCCTATCGGCGACTTGCCGAAAAGCTCGTCGCCCTGGCAGCGACATCGACGACACTGGCACGACTACTGGCCGAGTATCGCCGCACCGTGCGAAGGGTGCGCGCATTGCAGGACGTGCTGCTGCCGGAGCTGGACGCCGACATCGCGGACATCGACACCCGCCTCGAAGATCTCGAGCGCGACGACGCGATCGCGGTGCGCTTTCGCCGCTGACCGGCCCGACTGGGATACGCTAGACGGACCGAGTTTCACCCCGGTCTGCCATGCGAGAGATCCGCCGCGAGGCGCTGGTACCGTTCCCGGCGCCGGACATGTTCGATCTGATCGAGCGGGTCGAGGACTACCCGCAGTTCCTGCCATGGTGCACGGCAACGCAGCTGCTTGTGCGGACGGACGAAATGGTCAGCGCGACGGTCGAGGTCGGCGTGCGCGACCTGCGTGTGCGGGTGACAACGCGCAACGACAAGCGCCCGCCCGGGTACATGGCGATTCACCTCGAAGGCGGTTCGTTCCGCCACTTCCACGGCGAGTGGCTGCTGCAGCCTCTAGGCCCCGCCGGATGCCACGTCACGTTCATCCTGCGTTACGAGCTTGCCCTGCACGCCGAGGCGATCGCAGGCCGCCTGATCGATCACGCCGCTGACCGCATGGTCGACGCCTTCGTGGCACGCGCGGAGGTCTGTTTCGGCACGCCCCCCGTTACAGGTGCGCCTGGCTTGCGTCCCGCCGACCCGTCAACCTAATGCCCGCTGATGCGTTAGACTTTTCGCGGCCAGGCGCTCTTGCTGGCGCAGGAAGTGATGCCGCCCTTTGCGGTGACTCTATGGGAGAAGAGGAAAAGATGAAATCAATGATCGTTGCTGTCATCGCAACCGTGGGCATGACCGTCGCGGGCACCGCGGCCGCACAGGCCGACCTGGCACAGAAGAACTGCGGCAGCTGCCACGCCGTGGACACGAAGAAAATGGGCCCGTCGTTCAAGGACATCGCCAAGAAGTTCAAGGGCAACGCGACCGCACAGGCGGACCTCGTTGCAAAGGTTGGCGGGGGCAAGGGCCACCCAGCCGTCAAGGCGTCGCCTGACGACCTGAACAACATCATGAAGTGGGTCCTGGCGCAGTAATCTTTCGTTCGAGCCGGCTGTCGTACGGCAGCCGGCTCGACTCAACTGCAACTTCAAGTGAGGGAAGAATGAAGTCGAAGCTCGCCATTGCATTTGCCGCAGGCCTTCTGACGATGGGCGTGGCCCAGGCCAGCCCGGAGCTCGCCGACAAGTCCGGCTGCAACAAGTGCCACGCGATGGACACGAAGAAAATGGGTCCGTCCTACAAGGACATGGCCAAGAAGGTCAAAGCCACGCCGGACGCCGACCTCGTCAAGAAGCTGGCGACGGGCACCGGCCACCCGAAGGCGAGCGCCTCGGAAGCCGACCTGACTGCACTCGTGAAGTGGATCAAGTCGCTGTAACTCGCGACTGCCGCAGACAAGAAAGCCGGCTTGCGCCGGCTTTTTTGTTGCCCGCCACCTCGGGACTTGTGCGGGCAGTCCGTTAGCGGGAGCGTGTGCCCCCGCGCCGGATCTTATTTTTTGCGAGTGTTACTGATCTGTAGCTTTGGGCGAGCGAGGTGTGCATCTTCGCGCGCGGCGGCGGGATCGGGCATCGAAACGTCCGCCAGCCCGTTCGGTTTCACATGACAGGCACCGCAAACGGTCTCCCAATCGTCGCTGTTCGAATAGGTCTCCCACAGGCGCGTGTAGGCGTTCCACTGCCGGTCCAGGAACTGGTGACCGTCCGTTCCCGGCAGCCTGACGAGATACCGCTGCTTCCACTTGGAACCGACGACCATGACGACGTCCTCGAGGCCGTAAATCCTGCCGTCGATGTTGCCGGTCTTCGGTCCCGCCGAACCTTTGGAGTCCCGCGTCCAGTTGTCGACGGCGCTCCTGATGAGCCCGTCCTTGGCCGGACGAACCATCTTGCTGTGATAGTTCTCCTTCCAGCCGGCGGAGTCGCCCACGTGGCATCCGCGACACTTCTCAGGCGCCGCCGCGCGGTCTGCGGTGGACGCCGGAGCAGCAAGCGCCGGCCCGGCCACTCCCAGCAGGAAGGCCAGCGCGACGACAGGGGCGCTAGAAATTACTGCGCGCTTCACGGTTCAGTCGACTCCACGAAGTGTTCGCCACTATGCCGGCACGACTTCACGGTCTGCTTGCGCTGGAACAAGGCGCCCGAAGCCGCCGGCCGGATCGCTTGCGCCGTTTGACCTGCGTCACTTCACTGGCACGATCCATGTCCTGCCATGCGATAGTCGCCTCTTTGCCCGGACCCGAACTCATGCATCCCGATCGACACTGGCCGCCCCCACTGGGAACGCCCTGCTCTGAGGCGGCTGTCCGCGTGCTGCTGCTGGGCGCTGGGGAACTGGGCAAGGAAGTTCTGATCGCCCTGCAGCGACTCGGCGTCGAGACCATTGCAGTGGACCGTTACGAAGGTGCCCCGGGTCACCAGGTCGCGCACCGTGCGCATGTCATCGACATGGCCGATCCCGTCGCCCTGCGCGCGCTGATCGAAGCCGAGCGCCCTCACATCGTTGTGCCGGAGATCGAAGCCATCGCGACCGAGGCCCTGGTGGAGATCGAACGCGACGGGCTGGCCCGCGTAGTACCGACGGCGCGCGCGGCGCAACTGACGATGAACCGCGAAGGCATCAGGCGACTCGCCGCCGAAACGCTGGGGCTGCCGACGTCGCCCTACCGGTTCGCCAGTTCGTACGAGGAGTTCGCAGCGGCGGCACAGGCGATCGGGTTTCCGTGCGTCGTCAAGCCGGTGATGTCGTCGTCAGGCAAGGGCCAGAGCCGGGTGGACTCGGCGACGGACCTGCCGAAAGCCTGGGCCTACGCCAACGCCGGCGGACGCGTGGCGCTGGGCCGTGTCATCGTCGAAGGCTTCATCGACTTCGACTACGAGATCACCTTGCTGACGGTGCGCGCGCGAGGCGCCAGCGGAGCGATCGAGACATCGTTCTGCGAGCCGATAGGCCATGTCCAGGTCGCGGGCGACTACGTTGAAAGCTGGCAACCGCAGCCGATGACGTCCGTCGCACTGGACAAGGCCCGCGATTACGCACGCGCCGTCACCGGCGACCTTGGTGGCAGCGGGATCTTCGGCGTGGAGCTCTTTGTCAGGGGCGACCAGGTCTGGTTCTCTGAAGTCAGTCCGCGGCCCCACGACACCGGCATGGTGACGATGGCGACGCAGTGGCAGAACGAATTCGAGCTGCACGCCCGTGCGCTGCTCGGCCTGCCGGTCGACGTGAGCCTGCGCAATCCCGGCGCCAGCGCGGTGATTTACGGCGGTGTCGACGCCCCGACCCTGGTGTTCGATGGCGTGGCCGAAGCGCTTGCGTTGCCGGGCGTGGACCTGCGCCTCTTCGGCAAGCCCGAGTCCTTCGTCAAGCGCCGCATGGGCGTTGCACTGGCGCGGGCAGCCACGATCGACGCGGCGCGC
Source organism: uncultured beta proteobacterium (assembly GCA_963780715.1). Taxonomy (GTDB): domain Bacteria; phylum Pseudomonadota; class Gammaproteobacteria; order Burkholderiales; family Burkholderiaceae_F; genus JALORV01. The sequence continues at coordinate 93,186 of CAWADK010000020.1, read as the reverse complement.
GCAACGGCCAAGGCCGCCGCGGCGCGGGTCCGGCCCCGGCCCCTCGCCTGAGCCCGATCGCCTCTGGCGCCGGCAAAAGCGCTCGCTTTCCGCCGGGTCGACCGCTTGGGCACGCGGTCTACAATGACCGGATTGGCAATGGCCGCGCCCGCTCCCTGAAGCAAGCGACATGAAGATCCTGGTTGTCGACGACCACTCCCTGATCACCGATGCCCTGTCGGTGCTGTTCCTTGACCTCGACCCCGAGGCCGAAGTTCTGACGACCCGCACAGCGGAGTCCGCGCTGGAGCTGCAGCAGCAGCACCCCGACCTGGACCTCGTCGTGCTGGACCTTGGCCTGCCCGGCGTGTCCGGCACGTCCCTCCTGGAAGCGATGGTGGCGCAGGCGCCGGAAATGAAGATCCTGGTGCTCTCCGGCCAGCAGGACCCGCGCAACGTGATGCGGGTGCTGCAGCTGGGAGCGGCCGGCTTCGTGCCGAAGTCGATGGCGTCTGAAACGCTGCTGTCGGCCGTGAAGTTCGTGATGTCGGGCGGCGTCTACATTCCGGCGGACCTGCTGGACGAGGTGAACCGCGCCAACATGATGGCCACGCCGGATCGGCCGCGTGAAGCGGGCGGCGGGCGCATCGAGCTCACCGAACGCCAGGAGCAGGTGCTGCAGCTGTTGGCGCGCGGCGCGCCGATCAAGATCATCTGCCGCGAACTGGGCCTGTCCGAGGGCACCGTGAAGACGCACGTCACCGCCATTTATCGCGCGTTCGGCGCGTCCAACCGCACTGAAGCGCTGCTCGCGGCACGCCGCCAAGGCTACGACATCGGCTGAGTTTCCCCGGCGCGCCTGCTGCGCAGCCGCCCGCTTTCAGCCCTTTCAGCCGGCCGTGGCCTTTGGCGGCACGGTATCGGCAATGCCGGCCGGCGGGATCTGCGCCCGCACCATCGGCAGCGTCGTCAGCCCCAGGAGTTCACCCAGACTGTTATTGAGCACCGCCGCCGTCGTCGGCTTCTGCAGCACGATCGGCTCCTCCGTCGGGCTGCGCGCCACCGCCGTGGAGGTCGGATCGGCCAGCAGGTGCTCCTGCATGACGCGCTGGAACTCGTTGACGACATCACCCCGCTGCACCGCGGTCAGCATGATGATCGGCACCGGCATGCCGACCAGTTCACGGATCTTGAACACAGCTTCGACACCGCTGATCGAATGCGGCCCGAGGTTGTGGTCGGCGATCACGGCATCGATGCGCTCGTGCATGCTGATGCGCTTGATGAGCTGCGCGTTGTAGCCGGTCGAAGGCACGACCTCGGCACCCCACGAGCGGATCAGGCGCGTGAGGCTGTTCAGGATCTCGGCGTTGTCCTCGATGACGACGAAGGTGAAGCCGTTGAGCGTCCGGATCGCGACATCGATGGTCTCGGGCGAGGTCCGCTTGGCACGCAGCGGCGCGATCGACACGGGCACCTCGACCCGGAACACCGTCCCGGTGCCCGGGCGCGTCGTCACGATCAGCGGGTGGCCGAGCAGGCCGCAGATCCGCTTTGACGATCGACAGGCCGAGTCCGAAACCCGCACCGCTGTTCTCCGCCTTCGAACTTTCGCCGCGGTAGAACTCCTCGAAGATGCGGTCCAGTTCGCCCTGCCGGATGCCAGGCCCGGTGTCCCAGATCTCGAGGCTGATGAGTCCGCCGCGCGGGCGCGCTGCCAGCAGGACGCCGCCACGCTGCGTGTAGCGGATCGCATTGGCCAGCAGGTTGCGGATGACCCGCTGCAGCAACAGGGGGTCGCTGTCGATCGCAAAACCCGAGCGTCTTACGCGCAGCGACAGGCCCTTGGACGCGGACAGCGGTGTGAACTCCTGCTCCAGCAGCGTGAACAGGTCGTCGAGCAGTATCTGGTCCACGCGCGGCAGGATCGCGCCCGAGTCGAGGCGCGAGATTTCGAGCAGTTCCTCGACCAGCTTCGACAGGGATTCGACTGCGGTCGCCAGGTTGTTGACCAGTGGCTCCAGCGGTCCCTGCGCCCGCTTCTTCAGCAGCGAAACGTAGATGCCGATCGCCTGCAGAGGCTGGCGCAGATCATGGCTTGCGGCGGCGAAGAACTGCGTCTTTGAGCGCGTTGCGTTCTCGGCGTCGCGCCGGGCTTCCTCGGCCATGCGCTTCTCGTTCAGCAACTGCTCGACCAGCACCTCGTTTTCGTAGTTGTTCTTGACCGATTCGAACACGGCGTCGCCGAAGGTCCGGCCGTAGAACACGGTGAAGAAGAACACGGCCGCCATCACGACGGCCGCCGTGTAGTAGGTCGGGTCCTGCTCCCACACCATGCGGCCGATCAGCGGCAGCAACGCGAGCAGCATGAACGAGTAGAACGCCGGCCGATAGCTGGCGTACAGCGTCAGCGACCCGAACGCAACACTGAGGACGACGGCCACCAGCACGATCTGGTGCAGCGGCTGGTAGTTCGAGAAGAAAAGTGCTCCCGCGGCGCCCCACAGCAGGCCCGCCGCGACCGCGAGCATGACCCAGCGCACGGCCCAGCGTTGCACCTGATCGACCACTCCGGTTGCGTGCCGGAAGCGGTAAGCCACGCGCACCCGGATCAGCGACTCGAGCAGTATCAGAACGAACCAGCCCATCAGCAGGTTCTGGCTCATCGCGTTCCAGAACACGACAACCATCGCGAAGGCGCCGACGATGCTGACCAGCACCGACTGCGGCACCTGGCGATACACCGATGCCATCACGCCGGCAAGGATCTTCTCCTTGCGCTGTTCCTGTGTCTCGACGACAAGGCCGAAGCGGGTTAACGGGCCGGACATGATGAGCGTGGGTGATGGACAGGCCGGATCATAGGCGAGCACAACGGTTGCGCACAGAGCGGCCAACGCGTGCAATTCGCCCGCCTTGGGTCATCCCTACGGCCGTCGCCACCCCGGGGACGCCACGCACCGCCCATCAATGCACAGTTCGGTCCGGTCGTCGATTTGACGCGCGTGCGTGCTTTCCGAATACTTGCGCGTCCCGCGCGACCCCACCCGCTCGCCTCATTGGAGATCTGCAGTCAATGATCCGCCGTCGCATCGCCTCGTTCGCCACCGCCTGTGCCCTGTCGACGCTTGCAGCGCCTCTCGCCGCCAAGCCGGTCGAGCAGGTGCGCGTCGGCTTCTCGACATCGATTTCCGGCCCCTTCGCCGCGCTCGGGGCCGAGGCGCGTGACGGGTTCAACCTGGCGATCAAGCAACTCGGCGGCAAGATCGGCGGCATCCCGGTGGAGGTCTTCGCCACCGACGAGGCCGGCAACCCCGACGTCGCTCGCCAGCATGTTGAGCGGTACCTCAAGCGCGACCGCATCCACTTCTACACCGGCCCGATCGGATCGAATGTCGCGCTCGCGGTCGGACCGACGCTATTTGCGGCCGAGGTGTTCTACCTCAGCAACAACGCAGGCCCGTCGCAGCTCGCAGGCGCGCAGTGCAATCCGTACTTCTTCGGAACCGCCTGGCAGAACGACGACTATCACGAAGCCGCCGGCAAGTTCGCCTCCGAACGCAACTTCCGGAAAGTCGCCGTGCTGGCGCCGAACTATCCCGCGGGCCAGGACGCCATCAACGGCTTTAAGCGCGGCTATGCCAAGCCGGTTGCTTCCGAAACCTTCACCAAGCTCGGCCAACTCGACTACGCCGCCGAACTCGCCAAGCTGCGCGCAGAAGCGCCCGATGCGCTCTACATCTTCCTGCCTGGCGGCATGGGCATCAATTTCATCAAGCAGTTCGTTGGTGCCGGCCTGTCGAAGAGTACGCAGATCGTCGGTCCCGGCTTCTCGGCGGACGAGGATGTGATCCGCGCGGTCGGCGACCCGATGCTCGGCATGTTCAACACTGCGCACTGGAACCACGACTTCGCGAACGCAGCGAGCCAGGCGTTCGTGCAGGCCTACCAGAAGGAATACGGCCGGCTGCCGTCGATCTACGCGGCGCAGGCGTACGACGCCGTATTGATGATGGACGCTGCCGTGCGCGAGGTGAAGGGCGAGCTCGACAACAAGGCGGCGGTCCGTGCGGCATTGAAGAAGGCGAACTTCAAGTCGGTGCGCGGCGAATTCAGGTTTGGCAACAACCAGTTTCCGATCCAGGACTATGTCCTGCGCACGATCGTGAAGGACGCGCAGGGCCGCACTACGAACCGCACCTTGAACAAGGTATTCACGAATCACCAGGACGCCTACGCGTCGCAGTGCAAGCTGCCGTAGCGAACGCGCGGACGGCCGACCGCGGCGCGGCCCACCCTGCTTCGCCCGCCTGCGGCCGACTGCCGAATGAGCGCGTATGAGCGCGGCACCTGGTCTAGCGGTCCGCGAAGACGCGCGGAAGTAGCGTTGCTCTCGCGGAACCGGCCATGACCGTCACCCTGTTTGCCGAGCAGCTTCTCAACGGGCTCCAGTTCGGCCTGATGCTGTTCCTGATTGCGGCCGGCCTGACGCTCGTGTTCGGCATCATGGATGTGCTGAACCTCGCCCATGGCTCCCTCTACATGATCGGCGCCTACATCGCGGCGAGCGTGGCGCAGGCCACCGGGTCGTTCTGGATCGCGGTGCCGGCCGCCGTCGTGGCGACCGGCTGCATAGGGCTGGCGCTCGAGGTGACGCTGATACGCAGGCTCTACCGGCGCGACCACCTGTCCCAGGTGCTCGCGACGTTCGCCGTCATCCTGATCGCCGACGATCTGGTGAAGCTCCTGTGGGGACCTGCGCCGATCATGCTGTCGGCGCCGGCCGCGCTCGCGGGACCTGTCGAGATCGCACCGGGCCTGCTCTATCCCTCGTACCGGCTGCTGATCATCGCGGTCGGCCTCGCTCTTGCACTGGGCCTGTTCCTGTTCATCACGAAGACCCGCACCGGCATGCTGGTGCGTGCCGGCAGCAGCAATCGCGAGATGGCGACGATCATGGGCGTGCGGGTCGATCGCCTCTTCGCGGCGATCTTCACGCTCGGCGCGATGCTGTCGGCCGTCGCCGGAGCACTGCTCGGACCGCTGCTGGCCGTTGAGATCGGCATGGGCCAGAACATCCTGATCCTCGCCCTGGTCGTGATCGTCATCGGCGGCATCGGCTCGATTCGCGGCGCCTTCGTCGGCGCCCTGCTGGTGGGAATCGTCGACACTGCCGGCCGCGCGTTCCTGCCCGACGTACTGAACAGGGTCCTGTCCAACGCCGTCGCCGCACAGCTGGGCCCCGCACTGGCGGCCATCGCGATCTACGTGCTGATGGCGGCAGTGCTGTTCTTCCGGCCGCAGGGCCTCTTCCCGGCACGCAGCTGACATGGGCACCCTGTTAACCGGCCGCGCCCAGCCCGGGCTGCATCGCGCCCTGCCCTGGCTGCTGCTGATCGCCGCGGCAGCGCTTCCGTGGGTCGCCACTGCCCTGGACCAGAGCTACTACATCGGGCTGGTGCGTCGCGTGATGATCTTCGCGATCGCCGCCGCAAGTCTCAACTTCATCATGGGCTTTGGCGGCATGGTCAGCCTCGGCCATGCGGCCTTCGTCGGCCTGGGCGCCTATACAGTGGCCATCGCAATGACCCACGGGCTTGTCAGCGCGTGGATCGCGTGGCCGCTGGCGATGCTGGTTGCGGCCATGTTCGGGCTCGCCATTGGCGCCATTTCCCTGCGCACTCGCGGCGTGTACTTCATCATGATCACGCTCGCGTTCGCGCAGATGCTTTATTACCTCGCCGTTGGCCTGAAGCAGTACGGTGGCGAGGACGGCCTCAATCTGCCGGCCCGGTCGCAGATGGGCTTCGGGCTCGATCTCGGCCACGATCCGACGCTTTATTGGGTCGTGCTCGCGCTGCTAACGGCCGTCACGCTGTGCCTGAACCGCGCGGTGAACGCGCGCTTCGGCCGCGTGCTGCTCGGCATCCGCGAGAACGAGGCGCGGATGGAGGCGATCGGGTTTCCGACCTTCCGCTACCGCCTGGCGGCCTTCACGATCGCAGGTGCGATCGCCGGGCTCGCCGGAGCGCTCTTCGCCAACCACAACCTGTTCGTGAGCCCGGCGGCCATGCACTGGACGCAGTCGGCCACACTGGTCGTGATGGTGCTGCTCGGGGGCCTCGGTTACCGCTACGGCGGCCTCGCCGGCGCGACAGCGCTGCTGCTGCTCGAGGAATTCCTCGCGGCGTTCACCGACTACTGGCACCTGCCGCTGGGACTGATTCTGCTGGCGATCGTGTTCTTCGCGCCGCGCGGAATCGCCGGCGCGCTGTCGGGAAAGCCCGCGTCATGACGCTGCTGCAGGTTCGCGGCCTGAGCAAGCGCTTCGGCGGACTGGTGGCCACCGATGCGCTCGATCTCGATGTCGACGCCGGTCAGATTCACGCCGTGATCGGCCCGAACGGTGCCGGCAAGACGACGCTGATCAGCCAGCTGTCCGGAGCGCTCGCACCGGATGCGGGCAGCATCATGCTGGCGGGACAGGACGTCACCGGCCTGAGCGTCCACGAACGCGTGCAGCGCGGCATCGCGCGCTCCTATCAGGTGACCAACGTCTTTCGCGCCTTCAGCGCGCTCGAGAACGTCGTGCTCGCCGTGCAGGCGGGCGACGGCAGCAGCTTCGGATTCTGGCGGCCGGTGCAGCGGGAGCGCCACCTTTACGAGCGCGCGCACGAGCTGCTGAACCGGGTTGGCCTGCATCAGCGTAGCGACGTGCTGGCCGGGGCACTGGCCCATGGCGAGCAGCGGCAGCTCGAAGTCGCGCTCGCGCTTGCGACGAGTCCCAGGCTGTTGCTGCTCGACGAACCGATGGCCGGCATGGGGCCCGACGAATCGGCGCGCATGGTCACGCTGATCGAGGGACTGCGAGACGGCCTGACGATCATCCTGATCGAACACGACATGGACGCCGTGTTCCGCCTGGCGGATCGCATCTCCGTCCTCGTGTACGGGCGCGTGCTGGCGACGGGAAGCGCCGACGTCGTGCGCTCCGACCCCGTGGTGCGCCAGGCCTATCTCGGAACGGAGACGGTCTGATGCTGCTCGAACTGCAGGCGGTCGAAACAGGCTACGGCGCGAGTCAGGTCCTGTTCGGCGTCGACCTCGCCGTGCCCGAGGGCGCCGTCGTGACGCTGCTCGGGCGCAACGGAATGGGAAAGACCACGACGCTGCGCGCGGCGTTCGGACTCCTGCCACTGCATCGAGGGCAGATTCGCTTTGGCGGCGAGCGGATCGACGGCCTGGCGACCGACGTGATCGCGCGCCGCGGACTCGCGCTCGTGCCGGAGGGCCGGCAGGTCTTTCCTAATCTCTCGGTGCGTGAAAACCTGGCGGCGTTTGCCGACAACCGCAGCGGCTCGCGCCAGCCCTGGACGATCGACCGCGTCTTCGCGCTCTTCCCGCAACTGGCGCGGCGCGCCACGGCGATGGGCAATCAGCTGTCGGGCGGCGAGCAGCAGATGCTCGCCATCGGGCGTGCCCTGATGACGAATCCGCGCCTGCTCGTCCTCGACGAGGCCACCGAGGGCCTCGCTCCGCTGGTGCGCGAGGACATCTGGCGTTGCCTCGCCGAGCTCAAGGCGTCGGGCCAGGCGATCCTGGTGATCGACAAGTACATCCAGCGCCTGGTGCAGCTCGCCGATCAGCACACGATCCTCGAACGCGGCCGCGTCGTGTGGCACGGGTCGTCGGGCGAACTCGCGGAACAACCGGAACTCTGGCACCGCTACCTCGGCATCTGACCGCGCGGTAGAGCGCGGGCGGCACTACCAGCTCCCGTGCAGCACTCTCGACATCTCTGGCAGCGTGACCGGCAGCGGTCAAGTCACCCGTCGCCTCGCCTTGGGCTCGGCCTCAAAGTGCGTCGCAGCGAGCTCGGCCAGCCAGGTGCCCGCCTCCATGAACGGCCGGCTGGAGCGCTCGGCGCGTGCGCGGATGTAGGCGCCTTCAAACGCAGTAAGGAGCAGCCCGGCGAATGAACGGGCGACCCGGCCGTCGCCTTGCGCGAAGTGTCGGGCGATCACGGCGGTCCACGCGTCAAACGAGTCGGCCACCACGCCACGCAGCGCCTCGAGGTCGGGGTCCAGATCGAGGCAGACCGTGCCTGCGGCACAGCTCTTGCGGAACTGGCCGTCCTCCACCCGCCGCGCGAAAGCATCGAACAACGCACGAACCTTCAAGGCCGGCTTCTGCTGACTCGCCAGCGCCGCGTCGATGAACGCCATCACGCGTTGCGAGTAGGCAGTCAGGGCCTCCGCCGCGATCTGCTGCTTGCCGCCTGGGAAGAAGTGGTAGACGGAACCCTTCGGCGCTCCGCTGGCGCGGACGATCTCGTTGATGCCGGCGCCGCTCAAGCCAGAACTCCGCATGAGGTCGATCGTCGCCTCGATCATCCGTTGCCGGCTGCCCGACTCCTGCTGCATGTGAACCTTGACCGATTAACTAGACCAGTCTATATATTAGCGCCCGAAGACGTCGCTGCCAAGGAGCCGCCCATGAATGACCCTGCCCCCGAACTGCGTGCCACTGTCAGCGCCGAGGAGTGGCAACTTCGCGTCGACCTGGCGGCCTGTTACCGGCTGGTGGCGCTCTTCGGCTGGGACGACCTGATCTTCACGCACATCTCGGCCCGCGTACCGGGGCCGGAACATCACTTCCTGATCAACCCCTACGGGATGATGTTCGACGAGATCACTGCCTCCAGCCTGGTGAAGGTCGACCTCGACGGCAACAAGGTGGTCGACTCCTCCTTCCCGGTCAATCCGGCCGGCTTCACGATCCACAGCGCCATTCATGCCGCGCGCGACGACGCTCATTGCGTCCTGCACGTCCACAGCGTCAACGGCGTTGCGGTGTCGGCCCAAGAAGACGGATTGCTGCCGCTCTCGCAGCACTCGATATTCGTGCTGTCGTCGCTGGCCTATCACGACTACGAAGGCGTGGCGCTCGAGGACGACGAGAAGCCACGCCTCGTCCGCGATCTCGGCAACAAGCGCTTCCTGATGCTGCGCAACCATGGGCTGCTCACCGTCGGCCGGTCCGTCGCCGAGGCATTCGTGGCCATGTACTTCTTCGAAGCGTCCTGCATGATGCAGGTCCGCGCGCAAAGCGGCGGGCGGGCGCTGCGCCATATAGGTTCCGCGATCGTCGATGGCGCGCAGATCCAGTGGGAGCGGGTCACGCACGGCGCCGGCGGAGGACTCGCCTGGCCGGCGTTGCTGCGCAAGCTGGACCGCATCGATGCCGGCTTTCGTAAGTGAGTGGGCGCGCGGTTCGGCGCGACTTCGTCGGCAATTGTCGAGCACCGGCACTCCGACCGACACCCGCGCCGGACCAGCCTGGACCAACAGGAACAAGACGATGAGCGATTCGTCTCCAATCATTCAGTCACTCAGCGTGCGGGCCGTCCGGGTACCGATGGCGGAACCGCACCGCACCGCGAGCGGAATCATCACGGAATCACCGCTCGTGCTGACCGATGTCGTCACCGACACGGGGATCCGTGGACGCAGCATGATCTTCACCTACACGCCCGCCGCGCTGAAACCCACGGCCGACCTGATCCGGAATCTCGAGTCCCTGGTGCAGGGCGAGCCGTTGGCGCCCGCAGAAGTCGAGCAGAAGCTTGCCCGGCGCTTTCGCCTCCTCGGCACGCAGGGCCTCGTGGGAATGGCGCTTGCAGCGATCGACATGGCCCTGTGGGATGCGCTGGCGCGCGTGCACGGTCTGTCGCTCGTCCGGCTGCTGGGCGGAATCGAGAAACCGGTCCGCCCGTACGGCGCGGTCGGATACGACGGCGTGGAAGGTTGTGCCAAGGCGCGGAGCGCTGGGCGAAGCGCGGATTCGTCGGCATCAAGGCGAAGATTGGCTACCCGACAGTGCAGGAGGACCTCGCCGTCGTGCGCGCCATGAAAAGCGCTGTCGGGGCCGACGTGGCGATCATGGTCGACTACAACCAGTGCCTCACGCCGGCCGAGGCCGTGGAGCGCCTGCGGGTGCTGGACGGCGAAGGCCTGGCGTGGGTCGAAGAGCCGACACTGGCCCATGACTACTCCGGCCACGCCCTCGTCGCCCGTGAGGCGCGGACCCCGATCCAGTGTGGCGAGAACTGGTGGGGAATACTGGACATGCAGCACGCGATCGAAGCGCAGGCATCGGACTACGTGATGCCGGACGTGATGAAGATCGGTGGCGTCACGGGCTGGTTGCGGGCGGCCTCTCTCGCCCATGCCAAAGGCCTGCGCGTGTCGAACCATCTGTGGCCGGAGCTCAGCGCACGGCTGCTGTGCTGCACACCCACCGCGCACTGGCTCGAGTATGCGGACTGGTGGAATCCGATCGTCGCGGAACCGCTGTCCGTCGACAACGGAATCGCGATCCCCAGCAACACCGTCGGCTCGGGAGTGGACTGGAATGAAGTCGCGGTTGAGCGCTTTGCGGCTTGAAACCGCGAACCGGATTATTGCTGTCGCGATTGGCGCGCCGGTGGGCGCGCGAGCGACGGATAGCCGCTCAGCTCCAGCGTTGACCTCCCGCCGCGCCTTGTGACGAGGCGCGCGCGCCCGCCAATCGGCAGCGTGAGCTTGCGTGCCAGATGCCCGTATGGCAGTCCGGTGATCACCGGCACTCCGGCGATCTCGCGCAGCCGCCCGATGACGGCAGCGAGGTCAAAGCCGTTGTCGTTGGGCATCGGCGTCACGGGCGCGAAATCGCCAAGCACGATGGCCGCCTGCCGCTGCAGCACGCCGGCATGCGCGAGCTGATAAAACAGGCGCTCGATCTTGTAGGCCGGCTCGTTGACGTCCTCGACGACGAGAATGCCGCCCCGCACACGCGGGAAATACGGCGTGCCGAGCAGTGCGGCCAGCATCACCAGGTTGCCACCCCAGAGCCGGCCGGTCCATTCGCCGGCCTTCGCTTCGAGTTCAAGGTCGACGGCGTAGCGCGTCGATTCGACGAGGCCAAGGAAGTGCGTCGTCGTGAAGGTGTCCGGTGATTCGGCGCCAAAGTCGCCCGCTGACGGTCCGGACAGGCTGACGCCGCGTGCACGCGCCAGGTAGGCGAGACTGAACGCGGTGAAGTCGCTGTAGCCCGCGATGATCGAAGCGCGCGCCTTGATCGCCGCGTAATCGATCCGGTCCAGCAGTCGCGACAGGCCGTAGCCGCCACGCCCCGCCAGCACGACATCGATCGACGGGTCGGTGGTAAAGCGCATCAGGTCGCCCAGTCGAAGCTCGTCCGGCCCGGCGAAGCGCTGTTCGCGCGCGAACATGCTGTCGCCGGCTTCAACCCGCCAGCCGCGGGCAGCGAAGAACTGCGCGGCACGGTCCACAACCGTCGGATCGGGCATGTATCCGGACGGCGCCACCAGCCCCAGGGTTCTAGTCCGTTCCATCGGCTCGTCTTCCTGCGGCAGGTGTCCGCTCTTGCGCAACTGCCGGCGTTCGGAAAAGAAGCTCGACAGCAGTGCCGCCGATTCATCCGCCAGCACACCGGCACGCACGGTCGTATGGTGGTTCAGCCGCGCCTCCGCGAACAGGTCCACCACGCTGCCACAGGCACCGGTCTTCGGGTCGGGTGCGCCGTAGACGAGCCTCTTGATGCGTGCGTGTTGCATCGCGCCGGCGCACATGGCGCAGGGCTCGAGCGTCACGTAGATCTCACAATGGTTCAGCCGGTAGTTGCCCAGCAGTTCGGCGGCGGCGCGCATAGCCTGGATCTCGGCATGCGCGGTCGGATCGGTGTTGCCGATCGGCTGGTTGAAACCGGTCGCGATCACCTTCCCATCGCGGACGATGACGGCGCCGACCGGCACCTCCGCCAGCGCCCAGGCGTTATGTGCCTGGTCCAGCGCCAGCCGCATGAAATTGGTGTCCGCATCGGTCGGCGCATCGGCTTCCTCGGTGACCTGGATCTGGCTCGCCAGCCACGCCTGCCGGCGTGCCTCGCGACGCGTGTCGTGAGCTTCGCGGGCCGCCGCCACCGTGCTGGCGATCTGTCCGGCGTCCATTGACGAGGCTGCATCGGCGAGCCACGCGGGCAAGCTGCCACGGCGGTAGTCCGTCCCGTAGTCCGAGCGCCGGATGAAGCCGGTGTCGACCAGCCAGCGACGCAACTCGACGTGGTCGGTGTCCAGCATCACGCCCGCGCCATCGAGGAACGACTTCAGCACATCGTTCGCATCGCGTTCATCGAGCATGCGATCGGCGGGAAAGCCGAGCCAGCAGCTGGCGAAGATCAATTCGAGGTCGCGGCCGTCCTTCTGCTGCAGCGTAGAGAGGTGAACGCCCTGCCGTATCGCGAGCTGCGCCAGGCGCTCGAGCCACGCAGCGGAAGACAGTTTCGCGATCTCTTCGGCCATCGATACAGTCTACCTAGCACGGCGGTCGATGCGGAGTTGATCGCCGGCCCGGCTCTATACTTCCGCCCGCCCGCGCACCCTCGGTAGAACCGCCCGGCGCGCCGTCCCACAAGCCGCGTTTTCGCCACAAAGGACCAGAGTGAAGCAGACCCTCAAGTGGGTGTTGATCGGGATTCTGCTGCTCGGCGCAGTGGGGCTCGGGGTGCGATCGTACCGGGCGCTGAGCGGTCCGCCGCTGCATCCGTGGCACACCTTCGTGCCGACCGAGCTGAGCGCGGATGAACTTGCCGAGTCGGACTGGAAGCGCTACCTCGACCAGGAAACGGCGATCTTCGAAAGCGTGCACGCCAACGTGACGCGACGTCTGGCCGAGGGCGAGCGCGTGCCCTACAACCGCTACTTCGAGCAGAGCCCGGTCTTTCCGGCCCGTTTTGCGCAGGACTGGAATCGCTCCTATGTGATGGAGCCCGCCGGCCCGCCGGTCGGCGTCGTCGTGTTGCTGCACGGGCTGACCGACTCTCCGTACAGCCTCAGGCACGTGGCACAGCGCTATCGCGAACGCGGCTTCGTGGCGATCGGCGTGCGCATGCCGGGCCACGGGACCGTGCCGGCCGGGCTGACCAGTGTGCGCTGGGAGGACTGGATGGCGGCGACGCGCCTCGGCGTGCGCGAAGCAAGGCGCCGCGTCCCGGCACCCGCACCGCTGCATCTGGTCGGCTTCTCCAACGGCGGTGCGCTGGCAATGAAGTACTCCCTCGACGCGATCGAGGATCCGAAGCTCGCGCGCGCCGACCGCGTCATCCTGTTCACGCCGATGATCGGCATCACGCGCTTCGCGCGGTTTGCCGGCCTGGCCGGTCTGCCTGCCCTGCTGCCGCCGCTCGCCACGGCGGCGTGGCTCAGCAATGTCCCGGAGTTCAATCCGTTCAAGTACAACTCGTTCCCGGTCAACGGCGCACGCCAGTCGTATCGCCTGACCGACGCGCTGCAGGCGCAGATCCAGCGGCTGTCGCGCGCCGGCACGCTGGGAACACTGCCGCCGGTCCTGACCTTTCAGTCGGTGATCGACTTCACGGTGAGCACGCCGGCCATCCTGAGCGCGCTTTATGCATTCCTGCCCGACAACGGCAGCGAGATCGTGCTGTTCGACGTCAACCGGACCGTGAAATTCGGACCACTGCTGCGGCCTTCCGCCTATGTGGCACTGGACACTCTCACGCCAACCACACCGCAGCCCTATCGCTTCACCGCGATCGTGAATGCGGGCGAAGACACTGACGCCACCGTGGAGCGCAGCATTGCGCCCGGACAGCTGCAGGCAGAAGTGCGCCCGCTCAGCCTTCCCTATCCGCCCGGGATCTTTTCACTTTCGCACCTCGCGATCCCGATCCCGGCGAACGATCCCTTGTATGGCATCCATCCGGACCCTAAGTCGCGCAATGAATTCGGCCTCAACCTGGGCGCGCTGGACGCACGTGGCGAACGCGGTGCGCTGGTAGTCGACCAGGACTTCCTTACCCGACTGCCCTCGAATCCGTTCTTCCCTTACCTGCTCGAACGCATAGAACAAGGCATTGACCGGCCTTCCGGTGCGACCGGGCGCAACATCGCCGCAACACCGACGCCCGGCCTTCCAGTCCGGCTCGAGGCGCTGCTCTCGACCTTCCTCCCCGACGACGCCGATGCGCAGTCATTCGCCGGCCCCTGAGGGGCAACCGGAGGCAAGCGCGCCGGGCTCGCGGGCGGACGCGGTGGTGCACGACGGAGCAACAAGCGAACGCTTCCGGACGGCCGCCAGCGGCATGGTCCTCGTTATTGCTGCCGCCTGGGTGCTCTACATCGGCAAGGGAATCTTCGTCCCGATCGTCTTCAGCGCGCTCGTCGTCTACGTCATCGACGGCGTGACCCGGCTGGTCTTCAAGGTCCCCGTCATCGGCCGCCTGCTGCCGCCGTCGCTCGGCTACACGGTCTCGGCCGTGGTCATCGCGTGGGCGCTCGCGGCAATCGCCTCACTCGTGGCGGGCAGCCTCGGCAACATCTCGGGGCTCGCCCCGCAGTACGCCGCATCGCTGCTGAACACGATCCAGGACATCGCCGCGCGACTGGGCATCGAAACCACGCCAACCTGGGAAACGCTGCGGCGCGATGTGCTCGCCCAGGTCAATACGCAGCGCCTGATCGGCTCGACCGTCATCTCGGTGACCTCGATCGTCTCAGGACTCATCGTCGTGCTGCTGTACGTGACGTTCCTGATGATGGAGCGGAGCGTCTTCGCGAGCAAGATCGCCAACATCTCGAGTGACCCGCAGCGCGTCGCGAACGTGCAGACGGCTCATCGGCCATGTCAACGCCAGGATCGGCACCTACCTTGCGCTGAAGACCGCGGTGAGTGTCGTGCAGGGCCTGGTGAGCTGGGTCATCCTTGCGCTGCTCGGCGTCGAGTTCGCCGCGTTCTGGGCCGTGCTGATCGGGCTGCTCAACTACGTCCCGTACATCGGCTCGGTGCTCGGTGTCGCGCTTCCCGTCGCCTTCGCGACGATGCAGTTCGCCGATCTGAACCACGTGCTGCTGGTCTTGGTCGCGCTCGCCGTCTCGCAGTTCGTGATCGGCTTCTTCCTCGACCCCTTCCTGATGGCGAACTCGCTCAACCTGAGTCCGTTCGTCATCCTCGTGAGCCTGGCGGTCTGGTCGGCGCTGTGGGGCATCGCCGGCGCGTTTCTCGCCGTTCCGATCACGGCCTGCATCGCGCTCGTCTGCGCCGAGTTCGAGGCCACGCGCCCGGTCGCCGTACTGCTGTCGCGCGACGGCCGGGTCTGAGCCCGGCCGCCGGGCGGTCAGGCCGCAGGGCTAGATGCCCTCGAGGTAAGCATCGATGTCGAGCGTCGAGCGCACGCCGATGGCCTTGCCGTGCTGCTCGAGGAACTGCTCGGCGGCCTTGCGGCCTTCGTCGCGCAGCATGCAGAAAAACGACCACTCGGCGAGCAGCTTCGACGAGTAACCGAGATCGAGCATGACGTCGCTGGCGATGCGATGCACCCGCATCCGCGCCCAGACGGCACCCTCGCCGCTGCCCGGATCGGCCACGCGGCGCAGCAACGCGGCCGCGCGGAACTGGTTGATCAGCGTCGTGTTGAACGCGATCTCGTTCAGCCGGTTGTGAATTTCCCGCGCAGTGCGCGGGGTACCGGGCCGCTGGATCGGATTGATCTGAACCAGGATCGTGTCGCTCGAACTGGCACTCGCGCACCAGCGGTGACATCGAAGGATTGCCGGAGTAGCCGCCGTCCCAGTACGGTTCGCCGTCGATCTCGACCGCCTGGAACATCGTCGGCAGGCAGGCCGAGGCGAGCAGGACGTCTGGCGAAATGTCGGCGTTGCGAAACACCCGCCCACGCCCTGTGCGCACATTCGTCGCGGTGACGAAGAGCTTGACCTTGGACTTGGCGATCCGCTCGAAGTCGAGATGCTGCAGGATGTCGCGCAGCGGGTTGGTCCCCATCGGGTTAGTGTCGTACGGCGACATGACGCGCGCCGCCACGTCGAGCACGGCGAAGATCGGCGAGTAGTCGAGCGACCACGAACCGGTCAGGATTTCGAGCGGCCCACGGCGCAGCGGGCTCAGCAGCGCCGCATCGGAAACCTCTTTCCAGAAGCGCTCGAGCGATTCGCGCGCGCCGTCGCGTCCGCCGGCAGCCAGGCCGTCGATCATCACGGCCGCGTTCATGGCGCCCGCCGAGGTGCCCGAGATGCCGTCGTACTCGAGCCATGGCTCTTCGAGCAGCCGGTCGAGCACGCCCCACGTGAAGGCGCCGTGCGCACCACCGCCCTGCAGTCCGAGGTCCACCCGGACCGGATTTCGTTTCATCGATTTCTCCCTCGAGTGAGGCGCCGCGCGGACTGTCTTCGAGCCACCCCAAGTCGCGCAGTCCCATTCCGGACCCCTGCGCCTGTCGGTCATCCGGTACGCCGGCAAAAGGCCGTTGTGCCAGACCGGGATCGCCGCGCGCTAGCCATTGAACCGGTTTCGCCGCAGCGCAACATTAGCGCAATACCGGAAGGCGCGCAGGGCTTGCGCGCAACGGGAAGCCCCGCGCAGGCGTTTAAGTCGCCCGCGCGGGGTAAGTGAATGCCATGAGCGTGCGGCGAAGCCGCGCTGCCCCTGGCTCCGGACCTGCTTGTATCAATCCCCTGCCGAGTTCGGCGGAAGCAGCTCCGGCACCTCGAACGCCTTCAGACCAGGGCTCGGCGACTTCGGGGCCGTTCCGGGCATGATCTCGAAGTTCGGCGCGAAAGTGACCATCAGGCCGCGGAGCTGGTCGAAGGGCTTGCGATCACCATCGAATTTCGCCTTGCCGGCCTTGATCAGGTCGTCGAACGTGCTCGTGCCCATCATCACCAGGTTCAGGTCGGCCCGGTTGATGGTGATCGTCAGGTCGGGCTTGCTCGCCTGCTGGCCCTTGATGTTGGTCAGCGTGGCGTTGCTCATCTCAACCAGGTACTTCTCGCCATTGTCCGGCGTGACCAGATTGATGGTGAAGCGCATGCCGTCGGCCCGCTTCGGGTCGATGCTGATGCCGATGAAGTCGAGCCAGTTCTCGGTCGACATCGCCCGCACCATGTCCGGCCCGGACGATCTGACGGGCGTGCCACTGGGCAGTCCGTTGCGCAGCTCGTAGGCGCCCTGCAGAAAGATATTGCGCAGCGTCGGGCTTTCCTTCTGGTAGCCGAGTTGCTCGAAGGCGTTGGCAAGCTCGTTCTTCGCCGCCTGGTTCCGGGGTTGCGCAAAGACCAGCTTGTTCAGGATCTCCGACGCCTCGTGGTACCTGCCCTGCCCGATCAGCTCCTTGCCCTTGGCGATGATCTTGGCGGAGCCGCCCATCATCTCGACATAGATCGGCGCCGAGTCCTTGGGCGACAGCGGCGCGATGTTCACCGGATTGCCGTCCCAGTAGCCGAGGAAGCGGTTGATGACGCCGCGGCTGTTGTGCTGCTCGGAGCCGTGATAGCTGTGCGCGGGCCATTGCTTCCAGAGGCTCGGCGGCAGCTGGTAGACGTTCTGGATTTCGTTGATCGTCACGCCGAGATTGGCGTAGTGCAGCGACTGGTTGTTCAGATTGGCGTAGGTGTCACGCTGCACCCGCATGACTTCCTGGATGCGCGCATTGCCCCAGCGCGGCCAGCTATGCGAAGCGAACATCACCTCGGCTTCCTGGCCGAACTTGTACAGCGCCTCGTTGATCTGCTTCGACCAGTTCAGCGCGTTGCGCACCGGCGCGCCGCGCGGCGTGTAGATGTTGTGAATCGTGCCGGTGATGTTCTCCGCCGCCCAGAACGCCTTGAACTGCGGAAAGTAGGTGTTCATCTCGACCGGCGCTTCGGTGTCCGGCGTGTTCTGGAACACCATTTTCACGCCGTCGATCGTCACCTCCTCGAAGTCCTTCTTGATCGGCAGATTCGGCGCGATCAGGCCGACGTTTCCGCTCGCCACGTTCTTGCCGATCGATTGATCCACGTGACCGTGGGGGTCGCGCGGCAGCAGCACCGCGTACGAGTACTGGGTGCGCCGTGACATCGCGTTGCCGGAGAACACGTTCTCTTCGATCGCCGCCTGCATGAAGCCCTCGGGCGCGATGACCTTGACCTTGCCGCTGATGACGTCGGCTTCATCCACCACGCCGCGCACGCCGCCGAAATGGTCGACGTGCGAATGCGAGTAGACGACACCCACGACCGGACGCTTGCCGAGCTTCTCGTTGATGAACTCGAGCGCTGCCCGCGCCGTCTCCTTGGCCGTCAGCGGGTCGAACACGATCCAGCCGGTATCGCCCTTGATGAAGCTGATGTTGGCGAGATCGAAACCCCGCACCTGGTAGATCCGGCCCGGCAGGACTTCGTACAGGCCATAGGCCATGTTCAGCACGGCCTGGCGCTGCAGCGACGGGTGGATGCTCTGGAAGTCCTTGTTCTGCAGCAGCCACTGGTAGCTGCCCATGTCCCAGGCCACGTTGCCGGCATCGGCCATGATCTTCATGAACGGCGGCTCGGCGATGAAGCCCTTCTTCGCCTCGTCGAAGTCGCGCTTGTCTTCGAAGGGCAGCGTGGCGGACACGCCCTTGCGCAACTCGATCGTGAACTTCGATGGCAGGTTGCCCTTCGAGTCGAAGTGCTTGACCTGCGCGGTCGGGGCCCCCACGGCAGCGCCCTGGGCCTGGACGGCGCCAATCAGGCCGGTGGCCATCGCCAGGGCAATGGCGTGGCGTGCGTGAATCTGGAATACGGTCATGAGGAACTCCTGCTCCGATGAATGCTGGCCCTCAGCGTATGGGGGGGTGACGGCGCCCCGTTGACGGGAGTCAATGCTCTCAATGCATAGTAGGTAACGTAGCCATATACTGCGTGCATGGCATTCGACCTTCGACAGATGCGCCACGTCATCACGCTGGCCGAGCACGGCAGCTTTGCCCGCGCCGCAGAAGCGCTGCGGATGAGCCAGCCCGCCCTGTCACGCAGCGTTCAGCGCCTCGAGCAGCAGGTCGGTGCCGAACTCTTCCTGCGCTCGGCCGTTGGGGCTGTTCCGACCGACATCGGGCGACTCTTCGTACAGCGTGCACGCCAGGTCGTGCAGCTGGCGGAGGATCTCGATCAGGCCGTCGTCAGCAGTCGCTCCTTGCGGTCAGGCATGGTCACTGTCGGAGGCGGACCGTATCCGTCCGAGTCGACGCTGAGTCTTGCGCTGGCCCGATTTGTGGACGCCTATCCGAAAGTCAACGTGCGGCTGCAGGTGCGGGACTGGGATGAATTACTGCGCCGACTGCGCACGCGCGAACTGGACTTTTTCGTCGCCGAGATCAGCACGCTGCAGCATGAGTCCGACCTCGACGTCGCGCCGATGTCAGAGCATCCCCTTTACTTCATCGGCCGCGCGGGTCACCCGCTTGCAGCGCGCGGCCGCGCGACATCGACGGAGACTTTTTCGTATCCATTCATATCGCCGGCGCGGATTCCACCGAGGATTCTGGAGCCGATGCTTGCGGCGCAGCGCCGGGCGGCTCCGACCGAGGCGCCTCGCGCGTTCCCATCGGTCGAATGCAACTCGCTCGCTGCGGTGAAGCGCATTGTTGCGGGTTCGGACGCGCTCACCGCGGTCACGCTGTCCTGCATTTCATCCGAACTGGAAGGCGGGCAGTTCGAGCTGCTGGGAGACGAGCCGTGGCTGACCGTGCGCTATGGCATCGTCGGCCTCAAGGGCCACCCGATGAGCGCGGCCGCCACGCGACTGCGAGAGTTCGTTATCGAAGCAGAACGTGCGGTGTCGCTGGCGGAAGTGCAATTGATAACGCGGTGGAAGCCGGCCCGGGGCCGGAAGAACCTCGCCCGGGTCGCGAGTCGCCGCGTCTGACCTCAAGCGGGCCGCAGACCTGGCGCGGGTGGGTCGCTGCGGCCCACTCCGCCCAGGTCCGCACCAACGCGTTCAACGCGTCGGTGCGGTTTGACTGGCGTCACTCGCCGCAGAGCAGTCGCATGCGGCGTTCCGCCACGTTGAACTCCTCGTCGGTCGAAGCCGCGAGAACCTGTTCCTTGGCCTGCTCACAGGCAGTGGCCTGCTGGACTTCGGCGGCCGGCGGTGGTGCAGCCTTGGCCGGAGCGGCCTTGGCCGGGGCGGCCTGCGCGCGCGGTGCGCAGCGGGCGTCCGGCACGAGCCGGATGTTGGAGAACTGTCCCTGTTCGACCGCCACGCAGTCGCCGATTCTCTTGCCCGCCTGATCCGAAACGATGCGCACGGTCGACGTTCCATCAACCAACACCGTGTACTCGAAGGCCTGCGAACGCCCCGCTAGCGAACCCACGCCACGACCGGCGGCAGCGCCGCCGATGCCGCGCAATGCACGATTGCTACCCGACTGGCCACTGCCCGTCGCCAGCCCGACGCCACCACCGACCAGCGTGCCGACAGTGCGCGCAGTGGTATCCGTGACGGTGGTCGCCTGGACGTTGGTGATGCGGCCGTACTGCACGCGCATTTGTGCATTGGCAGACAGCGAAAGCGAGAGCACGGCGCCTGCGAAAACGGAAATGACAGCAACAGATCGATTCATTCAGGAACTCCAGATTG
The DNA here is from genome assembly GCA_963780715.1 of uncultured beta proteobacterium. GTDB lineage: Bacteria > Pseudomonadota > Gammaproteobacteria > Burkholderiales > Burkholderiaceae_F > JALORV01. The sequence goes on along the minus strand of CAWADK010000020.1, from coordinate 72,733 downwards.
GATTGGAAGTGTCGATACAACTCGCGGCTCAGGCAGCGCCGCAGCAAGAGTCGTCGCCACCGCGGCTTCGTGGAACGCAATGGTCGGCGTTGGCAACCAGTGCTGGTACGACTCGAAGTCGAACGATTTCAGCATAACACCGAGCACCGGGCCAACCGCGTGGAGCTGACGGCGCCCGGCCTCGATGCCGGCGCGACCGCGTGCCGGTGTCGCTAGATCACCGCATCCTTCGTCATCGTGGTAACGATGAGTTGGACGAACTGATCGATCATCTGCGGGACCGAGTCCCACCCCGTTGCGGTCGTGGTCGCTGCCGACCAAACCACCGCGGCGGACTTTGCATCAAAGACGCGCGTATCTGAATGGACATTCTGCGTCGTCGTCACCTGCGGCGGGATCGATGTGGCCCACATCGTGTTGTAGTAACCGGCCATGCCGCCCCACCCTGGTCCCCAACCGCCGCCCCAGCCCCAGCCCGGGCCCCACGCCGGACCCATGACCATGCCAGGCGACACGTTGACTTCGGTCGTGACGTTGATGACGCGGGTCACCATCGCATGATTGACGCCAGCCTTGGCAACCGCGCTTCGCAACTGCTCCTCGGTGACCGGACCCGACTCCGGCAGGAACTGATACGACTGAACCGCCTTGACACCTGCAGTTCCCAGCGCGGCGACCATGCGGTCCTCGAAGATGCGGCGGTTGGTCGTGTCCCGGACGGCCGCCATCACCATCACGCTCCTGACGGACCGCTTGCCGGCGAATTCCGGATTCACCCACTGCGCGTCCAGCGAAGTTGCACGCGTGGCGCAGCCGGCCGCCGCAATCGTCATGGCTGCCGCGATCAGAACATTGAACAGGCGCTGGTACATGGTCTTCTTCCCCGGGACTTGCCGCGCAGCGGCAGAAATGTGGCGAAGATTAGCGCAAGCCGAAACCACCCTGCGGTCGCCCCTGCACACGATTGAACTCGCCCGACGCGACACCGCGCTCACGGCGCCTTCGCAAACGCGGCGCGAGCGTCAGTAGTAGGTGCCGATCGAGACACCCAGGCCCACCGCGGTCTTGCGGAAGTTGTAATCGATCAGGCTTTCACCGTAGCCGGAAAACACCTGCAGGTATCCGCGCAGGTCCGACGTGATCGGAAAGCGCAGGTCCAGCTGCGCCGAGCCCCAGCTCGGGTCGGTCTTGAAGGTTGTGCGCAGTCGTAACGTGGTGACCCAGTCGTCCTGCCACTTGTAGAACGCGAGAAACTCCGCGGAGCCGATGTAGTCCTTGATGTCGGGGTTGTCGTCCTTCTCTTCATTGTCCGGGAATCGATACCACGGCTTGATCTGCAGGACGAAGGGTCCGCGCTCGAGCGCCGCCATCACGTAGGCCCGATTCCAGCTGCGCGACAGCGGATCACCGCGACCGTTGGACTGGTGCACCAGTCCAAATGCCAGCAGTCGGCCCTTGAGCCCCAGAATCTCATAGTCCGTCGGGATCGACCAGATGAGCTCGGGTTCGTAGTTCGTTTCTCGGAACGGTCGCGACAAGTCCTCGTTGTAGACCTGCCAGAAGCTTCGCTGCGTGTAGCCGAGCCACAACGCGCTCGACCCTCCGAGGATGTCCTCCCATAATTTGAGCTTGAAGCTCAACTGGAACTCAGCCTCGGTCTCATCGAGGGGGCCAGGAAGCAGCGGCGCCGGCTGCGTCGGCGTCTGCGGACTGTCATTGGCGTTGGTGGAGTACACCACCGGCAGGATGTAGTTCGGTCGGTAGAACGTGAACCGGAACGTGCCCGCCTTGTAGCGATCCTCCAGTTCCCAGCGCTGGGCAATCAGCGATTGGCCACCGGCGAGCGATCCGGTCGCAACCAGGTTTGAGCCGCGGTCGCGCTGGGCCTCCGGCGTGGCGCCCGTGGCCGCTGCGGGTTCAGTGCCTGGTGGTGCGGGGCGCGCCGCCGACGCGTTGGCCGCCGCGGCGTCGTAGCACGCCAGCCGTGCAGACGGCTCCGGAATTGCGCGACACCGCTCCAGGTCTGCCGGTGCCTGGGCACTCGACCCCAAGGGCGCCATGCCGATAAGCGTGGCCAGCGTCAGTCTTATGGTCATCGCACCTTTGCGCGGCATATCGGTCCTCAAGGGTTCTCGGCTTGCCGGTCCGGCGCCGCTTCGCCGACGGTTTGAGTGGAAGCCGGGACCGCTGCAGTCGGTCTGCCGACAGTCGGGCGCGAGTGTATCGACACCGCGCGCGTTCGAACTCGCACGCAAGTGGCGAAAGTCAGGACGCTTCGATGCAAAGGCAAGGCAGGCAATCGACGCAGGGGCGCGCATGCACTCAAAGACGGCGGCGGCTACTCCCACTCGATCATCAACTAGCCTTCCAAGCTGTTGATTGGAAGGGTACTCGCCTCTGCCTCGCAGATTTCTACCTTCATTTTTACCGTCAACCTGCCAGGCAGCAGCATTGGCGCGGGTTTCCGGGCGGTTCTGCGAAGACTCACCTTTCGACATCTATCGAGGACTATCGACTCCTGGGGCGCTGGTGAACGCTTCACCAAGGCACGAAGCGACCCTCGGGGCGCCTATGAACTGAAGTCGCGCAAACACCGTAAGTACTTGTCGCGCATCACTTTTAAGAATGATTTTTTACCGTCAGCTCGGGCAAGCGGCCTGCGGACCCGCGCCCGAACCATTGACTGCCGTTACCTTCTTCCGCGCCATTCCCGAAAAGGGAGGGCCAGTCACTTCACCTCGTCGAAATCGTCCAGCACCCAAGAGCGATTGAAGAAGGGTTCTGTCGGGCCGTACAGCCTGAAGTACGAGAACCATGACTTGCCCGGCACGGATTGCACCCAGTTGCTTTCCATGCCCTTGGGAGCCTTCGGACCCACAAAGAGGTCGACCGACCCGTCGGGGTTCTTCTTGAGATCCATGCGCGAGGAGCGGTCGGCCTGCCGCGTACGATTGTCGATCAGCGCGCGCGTGTCGGTGTCATAGACCGTCATCGACCAGAAATTCGCGACCGGTGCGTCCTTCGCGACCCGAAGCCGGTACGTCTTGCTGCCATCGAGCCAGTTGCCGGCCTTGTCCTTGTAGGTGCCGAGATAGACCTGGCCCACACCCGGCGTGGTCGTAACCATGCCCGCCGAGGTCGTCGTGGCCTCGTAGAACCAGGCTGCGCGTTCGTCGAGTTGATCGTAGTTCGCGGTGCGCTGGCTGGGGTCGAGCGCCAGCGCAAACTCCCAACGCCGGCCGTCGACATAGTGAGCCGCTGGAAACCGCTTTTCGAAGTCGTTGGCCTTCGCCATGGCTTCCCCGACGACAGCGCCTTCCGTCAGAAGTTTCTTCTGGCGTTCGTCGGGCTTGAATGGCTTGCCCTTCTCGATGCCCAGCGGCTTGAGCATCGCCATGAAGAACCGGTCCCGTTCCTGCACGGGCTCGCGGTTGATGATGTCAGAGAGGCTCTGCCAATAGGCGAGGCCCCGAGGCTGCGTCTGTGACCACGACTTGCCCTTGACGTCGACGAAGCGGACCTTGGGGGGATTGTCCTTCTGGGCCAGTGGATAGATCTTCAAGGCATCGAGCAGGGCCTGCACCTTGGCGGGATCGCGCTCCAACGCACGAAAGCCCCAGAAGACGTTCGTGGTGGAGGGATTGACGACGTAGTAGCCCTCGGTGTTGTCGACCTTCTGGCCCGGACCGACCAGCAGATACTTTCCGCCTTTGCCTTTGTCGGGTCCGGTCTGGCCCATGTCGACGACGGGCCGCTGCCACATGTCGTTGACGAAGCCGGCGACGGAACCTGCCGGCATGTCGATGACGACCGGCCCCGTCTCGGCGAGATTGAAGAAGCTGATGACGTAGGGCGTAGTGGCATTGGCCGTCAGGATGCCGCGCTTGCTGACGAAGTCGTCGTAGATGATGACGTCGCCTGACTTGGCACCGAAGGTGTCCTCGTGCGCTTTCTGCCAGTTGGCCATGCCGACGATCGGCAAGGCCCAGAGGTACGCCTGCGTGGCGCGCTGGAAGTCACGTTCGTCATACAGCTTGGCGATCGTGGCGTCGCTCGGGTAGCTGCCCTGGAATTCGAGCTTGCCGACCCGGGTCGCGACCGTCTCTGCGCGAGCGGCCGAGACGAGTGCAACGCCGGCGACGAGCGCCGCCGCAAAGATAGTCTTGGGCTTCACAGTCATCCTCCTGTCAAGTTCGGCCGCGCTACTGGGCCACTGTCGGCTGCGGCGCCTGCCACTCGCCGGCCGCGAGTTTGCCCTCGGGCCCGTACATCCTGAGCACCATGAAGAAAGGCCCCTGCTTTGGCGTCGGCAGCCAATTGGACTCCTTGTCGCCTCCGGGGGACGTCGCCTGAAGGTAGATGTCGACCGAGCCGTCGGCGTTGGTCTTCAGCCCCTGCGTCCGGCTGCCGATGGCATAGCGCTGGATCGGGTTGTCGACGAGCAAGCGACCCGGCAGGTCGTACATGGTCATGGACCAGAAGAACTTGACCGGCGGCACCTGGTCCTTCGAGAATCGCAACACGTAGCGCTTGCCGCCGTCGAGCGGCTGCTTGTTCGCATCCGCGTTGTAGGCCGTGTAGAAGGCCTCCTCTTTCGAGTTCCCGTAGATGCCGATGGCGGCACCGACGGCGCGTCGCATCACGTAGTTCTGGCCGAGGAACGCACGGGTGCCGAACAGGTCGACCGAACTGGTCGTCTTGGCGAGTTCGGCCTGAAGCCTGGCCGACCCCTCCTTGATGCCGGCCTCGATCGCGGCGCGTGTCGTCGGGTCGACCGCGGCCGGATCGAAGGCGCGCCCCGGGCCGATGCCGATCTTGGCAAAGCGCTCCATGGTGGCCTTTTCGCTGTCGACCACGGGGGAAAACCGCAGCAGGAAATTCAGGTACTCGATGAAGCCGATGGAGTTGGCGCGGGCCTCGTCCCACGCCGGAAAAAGGTAGCTCGGTGCAGGTTGCGGCGGCTTTCCGCCCGTGAACTCGCTCAGCGGCCGGATGCGATATTGCCGCTGGGTGGCCACCAGGCCGTCACGATCCGCCGGCCCGGACCAACTCGTCCGCGTCAGCGTGCCGATTATCTCGGTCTCGGCGCGCAATACCTTCGTGATGCCGGCCGGTGTCTCGCCCTTCCAGTTCGGGCCGACGAAGAGATAGTGACCCGCTGCGGTACCGGTCGCCCGTGAGCCGATGTAAGCGAAGTTGTGGGTGTAGAGGTCGAACCACTGCTGGACGTAGTAGCGGTCTGGCGACGTCGGAACGGACACCACCATCGGCTCGGTCCGCAGGTCGAGCCAGGCCCAGGAGTACGGCGTGTCGTTGCTGGGCGTGACGATGTCCTTGTCAGCCGGCGTAAACCCGCGCGAGTAGTGACGGAAACGGTTGAAGCCCCCCACATAGCCGGGGAACGCAGGATCGGCTGCCTGCTGGAACAGCGTCTTGTAGTTGTAGAGCATCGGGTAGGCATAAAGGTACGCCTCGGTCGCGATCTTCTTCGCCTCGTCGGCGGGAACGGTCTGCGCCTGCAAGGGCGTGGCCACCGAGACGGCGAGCAACGCGGCCGAAGCCGCGACGCCGAGTTGAGCGAACACTTTCCCCATACGATTCCCCTCCAATGGCGGCGTTCACGTCGCGCCGGATCGCCAAGATCCGGGCGTGTTCCAGGGCGCATCCATCCCGGGCGCTGGTGTCGCACGGGAAGCGGCTTGCTGTCTTTCGAGGATACGAGACGCGGTGCGGCTCGGACTATGCAGAGCGTGCCAATCCGGTCGTCCCGGCTTCCGGCCGAGTGCAAGGCCGCTGCTTTGCCAGCGTATCGCTCGGGAACTCGCCGAAGAGATCGCGATACCGTCTGGCCATACGACCCAATTCGCTGATCCCCCAGTGATTGGCAATCAGCGCGACGGTGCAGGCCCGCTCCTCGTCGCTGGCGAGGTCGTGCCGGATACGGTGCAGCCGCAGACGCATCACGTAGATTTGTGGCGTGTCGTCCAGGATCTCCGCAAAGGCGCGGAACAGCGTCCGTCGTGAAGTGAGGGCGGCCTGCGCCAGTGTGTCAGGGCATATCGGCTCGGCCAGATGCTCCGAAATGTAAGCGCGCGCCCGCCGGACGATCATGGCGTGTGCATCGGTGCGGCCTACCCGATTGCACACTCTTGGGGCACGCCCTAGGTGGGCGATCAGCGCGCGGAGCAGTTCCTGGCCGATTCTGGTCTCGCGCATCGCGTGGCCACTGCCTGCGTGGATCAGCTCGAAGGCGCGACGAAGTCGCCTGAGCGCCGCGTCTGCGAGCGGCCGTGCGTGAAGCCCGGTGCCCCCGAGAACCGGCCGGTCGAGGACAAGCTCTTCGCCGGCTGCCAGCTGTTCCAGACGGTCGAGCGGGAGTGTTGCCGTCGCATAAAGGGAGCCTCGCGTGTAGAACGCGTCATGCTCATCGCCTGCGTGAAAGACACCGACGGCGCCGGAGACGGTTTGCTCAAGCCAGTGACGCGTGCCGCCCCCCATCCGCAGGCCGACCCCCACGGTGATCTGGTCACTTGAGAGCGGACCCCGCAGCGCTACCTGGCCGTTGATCAGGCCGCTGCTGTAAAGGACATCATCGCGTCGCGCGAACGTCAAATTGCCCGAAAGAGAGCCTGTCGAAATCTGCGTCGCCTCGAGCCCAGCGCCGTAGACCGCATCGCGCAGGTCTTCGATGCGGGCAATCGGGACACTTGTCCAGGATGCGTGCATGTTGCGGGCGCTCTCTCACTGACTCCCGGGCGCTAGGACCTACGCCCAGTCCGCCAACCGCGGATTATGAGTTCTCTGCCACGGATAACGCGCTGCTCGCAAGACAACATCGCTGTTGTTAGCGTGCCGATGCAACTTCGTCGCCCGGCCTCGCGGCGGCGCTGCATCCGATATTCGACGAGATAGCGACATTTGCTGTTCAGTGAAGATCACCCGACCAGAAACCGATAAGCGACGGGGGCCTCAACCCGTCATGCCGCGATCCGACACTTCTCCGCGGAAGTCCGTATCTACAAGCAAGGACCCTGCGCCCATCCCTGTATCCATCGCCAACCAGACCCGAGGCCACGATCAACGTGCTACTGAACACTTCGTGAGGCGCTTCGCCCGTGCGGCGCCCCTTCCCTATCGCGGCTAGCACGCCGCCCGACGCAACGAGGCTGGAGACAGCCTAGGCTGACTACCTAGTCCCCTCACTCCCACTCGATCGTGGCCGGCGGTTTGCCGCTGATGTCGTAGACGACGCGGTTGATGCCGCGCACTTCGTTGATGATGCGGTTCGATACCTTGCCCAGCAGTTCGTGCGGCAGATGCGCCCAGTGCGCGGTCATGAAGTCAGTGGTCTGCACCGCGCGCAGCGCGACGACCCACTCGTAAGTGCGCCCGTCGCCCATGACGCCGACGCTCTTTACTGGCAGGAACACCGCAAACGCCTGGCTCGTCCGGTCGTACCAGCCCGACGACCTCAACTCCTCGATGAAGATCGCGTCCGCCCGGCGCAGCAGGTCTGCATGCTCCTTCTTCACTTCGCCCAGGATGCGCACCCCGAGGCCGGGGCCGGGGAATGGATGGCGGAAGATCATCTCGCGCGGCAGTCCGAGCGCGAGTCCGAGGTTGCGCACCTCGTCCTTAAAGAGGTCGCGCAGCGGCTCGAGTAGCTTGAGGTGCAGTGTCTCCGGCAGGCCGCCGACATTGTGGTGGCTCTTGATCGTCGTCGCCTTCTTCGTCTTCGCGCCGGCCGATTCGATGACATCCGGGTAGATCGTTCCCTGCGCCAGCCACCTGGCGTTCGGCAGCTTCGCCGCTTCTTCCTGGAACACGTGCACGAATTCGCGCCCGATGATCTTGCGCTTTTCCTCGGGGTCAGAGACGCCCCTGAGCGCCGTCATGAAGCGCTCGGTCGCGTCGATCGCGATCAGCTTCATGCCCATGTGCTTCTGGAACGTGTCGATCACCTGCTGGCCCTCGGCGAGCCGCAGCAGCCCAGTGTCGACGAAGACACAGGTGAGCTGGGTTCCGATCGCGCGCTGGATCAGCGCCGCCGCCACCGAGGAGTCCACGCCCCCCGACAGGCCCAGGATGACTTCTTCACGGCCGACCTGTGTACGGATCTTCTCGACCGCCTCGCCGACGTAGTCGCCCATGATCCAGTCAGGCCGGCAGCCGCAGATCTCGAGGGCGAAGCGCCGCAGGATGGCCTCGCCCTGCACCGTATGCGTGACCTCGGGATGGAACTGCACGCCGTAATAGCCGCGCTCCTCGTCGGCCATGCCCGCGATCGGGCAGGTCTCGGTAGAGGCCATCAGACGGAACCCGGGCGGCATCGCCACCACCTTGTCGCCGTGGCTCATCCAGACGTTCAGCAACCCGTGCCCTTCCTCGTTGCGCCGGTCCTCGATGCCATCGAGCAACCGGGTGTGTCCGCGCGCCCGGACCTCCGCGTAGCCGAATTCGCGCGTATGACCGCCTTCGACCTTGCCGCCCAGTTGCTGTGCCATCGTCTGCATGCCGTAGCAGATCCCCAGCACTGGCACGCCGAGCTCGAACACCGCCGCTGGCGCGCGGTCGGTCGACTGTTCGTAGGCCGACATATGGCTGCCCGACAGCACGATGCCCTTCGGGGCAAAGGCCTTGACGAAGGCGTCGCCAACGTCCGCCGGGTGGATCTCGCAATAGACGCTGGCCTCGCGAATGCGGCGCGCGATCAGCTGCGTGACCTGGGAGCCGAAGTCGAGAATGAGAATCTTGTCGTGGTTCATGGGACGCGGCCGCCCGAAGGCGGCGCAAAGTGAAAGGAGACGGAAAGGCCGCGGCGGCCCGCGAGTGGCGAACCGGCGGGCAGCGAGATGTTCGTCATGGCGCCGACCCTCAGGTCTCGAGCCGGTAGTTGGGTGCTTCCTTGGTGATGCGAACGTCGTGCACGTGTGACTCGCGCATGCCAGCGGCGGTGATCTCGACGAACTCGGCCTTGGTTCTCATCTCGTCGATCGTTCCGCAACCGCAGTAGCCCATGCTGGAGCGCAGTCCGCCGGTGAGCTGGTAGATGATCGCAAGCACGCTGCCCTTGTAGGGCACCATGCCTTCGATACCCTCGGGGACGAACTTGTCGACGTTGGCGTCGTTGTCCTGGAAATAGCGCTCGGCCGAACCTTCGGTCATTGCTCCGAGGCTGCCCATGCCACGGTAGCTCTTGTAGGAACGCCCCTGGAACAAAATGACCTCGCCCGGCGCTTCTTCGGTCCCGGCGAACATGCCACCCATCATCACGGCATAGGCCCCGGCGGCGAGCGCCTTGGATACGTCACCCGAGAAGCGAACGCCGCCGTCGGCGATCAGCGGGATTCCGGTGCCCTCCAGCGCCTTGGCGACGTTGGCCACGGCGGTGATCTGCGGCACGCCAACCCCGGCGACGATGCGCGTCGTGCAGATCGAACCGGGACCGATACCGACCTTGATGCCATCGGCTCCGGCATCGGCCAGCGCCTTCGCCGCCGCGGCCGTGGCGATGTTGCCGCCGACCACGTCCACCTGCGGAAAGTTCCTCTTCACCCAGCGCACCCGGTCGATCACGCCCTGGTGATGACCGTGGGCCGTGTCGACGATGAGTACGTCAACGCCGGCCTTGACCATCAATTCGGCGCGCTCCTCGGAATCTGTTCCAGTGCTGATCGCGCCGCCGACGCGCAGCTTGCCCTGCACGTCCTTGGCCGCGCTCGGATGCTCGGTCGCCTTGGTGATGTCCTTCACCGTCACGAGTCCGAGCAGTTCATCGGCCTCGTTGATGACCAGGACACGTTCCAGGCGGTGCTTGTGCATCAGCGCCTTGGCCTCGTCCAGACTCGCGCCCTCACGCACGGTCACCAGTCGCGCACGCGGCGTCATGATCTCGCGAATCGGCGCGTCGAGCCGCGTCTCGAAGCGCAGGTCCCGGTTGGTCACGATGCCGACGATCCGCTTGCCGTCGACCACCGGGAGGCCGGAAATCTTGTGCGTCCGCTGCAGCTCGATCGCGTCACGCACCGTCATGTCCTGCGTCAGCGTGATCGGATCACGCAAGACACCGGCTTCGTGGCGCTTGACCTTCAGCACCTCGGCCGCCTGAGCCTTCGGCGAGAAGTTCTTGTGGATGATCCCGATCCCGCCTTCCTGGGCCAGCGCGATCGCCAGCTGGGCCTCCGTCACCGTGTCCATCGCGGCAGCGACGAGCGGAATATTCAGCGGGATGTTGCGGGAGAGCTTTGTGGAGAGCTGGACGTCGCGGGGGAGGACCGCCGAGTGGGCGGGGACGAGCAGCACGTCATCGAATGTCAGCGCCTTCTGAACCAACCGCATAGGTGCCTCATGACGCAAAAGCGGAGTATACCGGGCCGACCCTGAAGGGCCCGGCTGGCCCTGGCTTAGCCCGAAGTGGGGGTGAGTTCCCCCCTCATTCAACTTGCTCCCCCGGCGAAGCCCGTTGGACAATTCCCGCGCTGAGGAGGAACTATGGTGCTTCGGAAGTCGCCGTATCGCGTATGGACACCGCTCGCTGTGGCGGCGTTCGTCGTCTTCGCGTCCTGCCCGGCTGCGGCGCAATGGGCGTGGAAGGACGACAACGGGCGAACCGTGTATTCCGACCGCCCGCCCCCTGCAAGCGTGAATACCGACCGCATCGTCCGCCAGCCGCCGAACAAGCAGACGGTGCTGCCGACACCAGTGCCGGTCGACCCATCCGCGAAGCCGGCGCCGGATGGCAAGCCTGCCGCCTCGGCGACGGCTCCGAAGAGCCTGGCTGAGCAGGAAATGGAGTTCCGCAAGCGCCAGCAGGAACGCGCCGACGCGGAGAAAAAGGCCCAGGACGAACAAGTGAAGCTTGCGGCCAGGGCCGCCGACTGCGAGCGCGCCAAGGGCTATCTGCGCGCCATCGAAGATGGCAACCGCATCGAACGTACGAACGCATCCGGCGAGCGGGAGTACCTGGACGACGCACAGCGCGCTGCCGAGGCGGAGCGCACCCGCAAACTCGTACAGGCGACGTGTAACTAGCCTTTCACCTTTCGCCGGCGGCGCACGTCGGCGCGTATCCTGCGCGCCTCCTTGGGGTCGACCGTCAGCGGCCGATAGACCTCGATCCGATCGCCCGCGCGCACGACCGCGTCGAGCCTCGCGACCCGGTTCCAGACACCTACGTCCAGCGCCCCACGGCGCAGTTCCGGCGCGAGCGACAGCAGGCCAGAGGCATCGATTGCCTGCCCGATCGTCGCTCCCGGCTCCAGCTCGACCTGCAGCACGTGGCGGACGTCCGCGGACGCGTACACGACCGTGACGATCACTCGCTGGGCCCGTAGATCTGTTCGGCGCGCTGCACGAAGGAGTCGATCATCGAACTGGCGATGAGGTCGAACACGGGCGCGACGGCGCGACCGAGAAGCCCGCTGACGAACTCGTAGCGCAGGCTGAGCTGCACCTTGCAGGCTCCCGGCCGCAGTGCGTGAAAGTGCCACAGCCCTTCCAGCGACCGGAATGGACCGTCGACCAGCTGCATGCGGATCTGCTCCGGGTACCGCAGCTGGTTGCGCGTCGTGAACCGGCTGCGGATGCCGCGGAAGTCGATTTCCACGCTCGCGTCGAGCCCGCCGCCGTGTTCGGGCACGGTGCGCGATCCGCTGCACCATGGAAGGAAGCGCGGATACTGCTCGACGTCGGCAACGAGGTCGAACATCTGCTCGGCGCTGTAGTGGACGAGAACGGATCGTTCGACGTGCGGCATGGCGGGTGGGATATAAACGCGGATTCTATTCACCTCGCGCAGGCGACTTGCCGTGGCGATCGTCCAGAACAAGAAGGCACAGCACGACTTCTTCATCGAGGACCGGTACGAAGCCGGACTCGTCCTCGAGGGCTGGGAGGTAAAGTCGATCCGCGCCGGCCGCGCGCAGCTGAACGAAGCCTACGTCGTCATCCGCGAAGGCGAACTCTATCTTCTGAACTCGCACATCAGTCCGCTGCCGACCGCGTCCACCCACATCACGCCGGACCCGACGCGAACACGCAAGCTGCTGCTGAAGGCCGAGGAAATCCGCAAGCTGATCGGCAAGGTCGAGCGCGCCGGCTATGCCCTGGTGCCGCTCGACCTGCACTACAGCAAGGGCCGCATCAAGCTCGAAGTCGGCCTGGCCAAGGGCAAGCGCCAGTTCGAGAAGCGGGCCGACCAGCAGGACAAGGACTGGAAGCGCGAACAGAACAGGCTGCTCAAGAAGCGCAGCCAGTAGCGCGCCGGAAGCGGCGAGCGCCAGGGTCGGTCAAGCCGGAATTTCTCTGCGGCGGCGGCTGCCGCACCGCCGTCACTGATCGCCGAAGCGCCGACGACCCGCGGCACGGTCACTCGCGGAACTGCGGGCGCCCGCTAGTGCAGCCACTTTGCCTGTCGCGCCAGTTTCTGCATGTCGGCAAAGGCGGGTGCTCCCTGCCGACGTGCTTCCGGCAGCAGTCGCGCCATCAGCAGCGCAGTCGCAAACGCGTCGGACGCGGCGCTGTGCCGCACGGCGACCGGTATGCCGTAGTGACCGAGCCATTCGTCGAGCGACCTGAGATTCACTTTCGGCTCGAGTGCAGGCGCAAGCTCCGCCAGGTCGAGCCAGGGATTGTCGAACGGCTGGTTTACGTAGTGCTTCGTGACGCGTGCGAGAAAGGCGCGATCAAAGGGCGCATGGAACGCCAGCATCGGGGCACGGCCAACGTAGTCCATGAACGCGCGGACGGCATGCGGCGGATCCGTGCCGTTCAGTTGGGCCTGCGCCCCGACCCCATGAACCAGAATGTTCTCGCGCGAGCTCGCGGTCGCCTGCCTGACGATGATCTCGAGGCTGTCGCCGGGCACGACGCGTCCATCGACGATGGCTACCGCACCGATCGAGATCAGCGCGTCGTTGGCCACGTCCATGCCGCTGGTCTCGACGTCGACCACGACCCAGCGCTGCTGGTCGGACCCCCGCGTGCCCCGCCGCAGCCAGTCGAGAATTCCCATTGGAACCTTCAGCCCGGAAAGTCGAGTTCGAGGCGCTGCTGCACCTTGCGTGCCTGCCGGAACGCCTCGTTGATGATGCGGCGATCAAGTGCAGAAAGATCGCCCAGGGCAACTTCGTTCGGATTGTCCGCCGCGCCCGCGTACGACTGCGCACGTCGATGCTGCGCACGCAGGCGCATCAGCTGGAAATACTCGAACGACGGCACCCAGGCGCGCACGTCGTCATGCGGCAGGCGCCCGGCCTCGCTGAGCCGCAGCAGGCGTTCGGCGGTGTTGGTCTCGTGCAAGCCTGCCGCAAGCGCCCAGATGCGCGCCGCATCGACGAACGGAACAGTACCGTGCATCTTGAGGTCGACGCGCGCCGTGCCGCCTTCTCCGAACAGTGAATCGACGATGCCGCGCCCGGCCGGCGGCCGGTTGCGCAGCGCGTTGTCCGCCATCTGCTTGAGAAATCTCGGATTGCGCTGCGCACGCGCCACGACGTCTTCGCGCAGGCCGTTGGCGAGGCCTGAATCACCAAACAGCGGACGGAAGTCGAAGAAGATGCTGGCATTGAGCAATGCATCCGGATCGCCACGGTCGATCCAGCCCGAGAACAACGCGTCCCAACCCGCATAGTCCAGGCACCACGCGGGGTTGCGCGCCATGATGTTGCCCTTGCAGAGCGGAAAGCCGCAGGCCGCCAGTGCTTCGTTGCTCCAGTCCGCGAGCTCCAGCATCCGTTCCTTGGTCGTCTTGCCGTCCACGAACAGGATGCCGTTGTCCTGGTCGGTCGCGATCGTCTGCTCGCCGCGCCCCTCACTGCCGAACGAGAGCCAGCAGAAACTGCGTGCATCGAGGTTGAAGCGTTGTGTGCCGATGGTCAGCAAGCGCACCGTCAACTGGTCGTTGAGGTGACTGATGAGGCGCGTCAGTTGAGCCGCGGACACGCCCTGCGCCACCAGGTGATGCGACAGCCGACGCACGTCGGCCGCGGCGATCGCGAGTGAATCGACATCCTCCGCACGCCGGATCGCGACCGCAAGCTGGCGCACGGTCAGGCGCTGCAATGCAAACAGGTCTCGCTCCGAGACGACACCGGCGACACGCTGCACGCCGCCGTCCTTGCGGACGATGGGAATGTGGCGGATGGAGTGCTCGGCCATCAGCAGCGTCGCATCGGCTGCGGTTTCGTCGGCATCGAGCGTCAGCACGTTCGACGTCATGACCTCACGCACCGGCGTCGCCAGTGGCACCTCGGGCAGGATGACGCGGCCGATGAGGTCCGTGCGGGTCAGGATGCCTGTCACTTTCTCGCCACCCTGATGGGGCTCGACGACGAGCATCGACCGACATGGGCGGCATGCATGCGTCCGAAGGCCTCGCGCAATGGCGTATCGGGCGCGCAGGTCAAGGGCGGCCCGCGCAGCAACTCGGCCAGCGGTGTTGCCATCGTTCGTTCGGCCGACGCCTCTGACGCGTAGGTCTGCTGCAACTGCTGGCGCGACAGGTCGAGCAGCGCGCCGAGCCGGCGCTTGCAGAAGTCCAGGAACGGCGCGCTGCGCTGCGCGAGAGCCATGAAGCGCTCGCGCGGCAGAAGCAGGCAGAAGGTGTCTCCCACCGAGCGGTACGTCAGCGTCACGGGCCGCTCCGCCAGCAAGGCGCCCACCGGGAAACAGTCCCCGACACCGGCCTCAAAGGCGATGCCCTTTTTGTCCGGTGCTTCGCCCTGCACCCGCCCCTGCTTGACGATCATGCAGTGCGAAGGCACCTTGCCTGAGGGAGCCAGCACGACCTCGTCAGGCGCGAAGTAGCCGATCTCGACGCTCTCGATGATGAAGTCGATGTCCTCGGCCGCCATGGACGAGAACGGCATGTACGCGCGGAGGAGCTGCCTGAGTCCCGCGGCGATCGTCGGTGCTGCCATGCTGTCTCCTCAGAGGCCGCGGGCTGCCGATCGCCTGCTCACGCGTCCGTATCTTTCTGTTTCGGCGGTGGCGAACGATGCCGACGCCGCGCTCCAAGAATCATCCACACGGCGAGCACGAGACCAACGCCGGCAATCAGGAATTCCACCTCGATCGTCCTATCGCTCAGCGCCCTGTGACTTGACGACCGTCATGGCCGTCGAGATCAGCGTGGCGATGTCGCCCAGATTGGCCGGCACGATCAGCGTGTTGTTGGCCTTCGCGAGCCCGCTGAAGGCATCGACATAACGCTCCGCCACCTTGAGGTTGACGGCCTCGATGCCGCCGGGCTGGCGGATGGCCTCGGCCACCTGGCGCACGGCCTTGGCGGTGGCGTCGGCGATCGCGACGATGGCAGAAGCCTCGCCGAGTGCGACGTTGATCTGCGCCTGCTTGTCGCCTTCCGACTTGGCGATTGCGGCCTCGCGCGCGCCGGTGGCGATGTTGATTTGCTCCTGCTTACGCCCTTCAGACGATGCGATCAGCGCGCGCTTTTCGCGCTCGGCGGTGATCTGCGCCTGCATGGCGTGGAGGATCGCGTTGGGCGGCGTGATGTCCTTGATCTCGTAGCGCAGCACCTTGACGCCCCAGTTCATCGCTGCCTCGTCGATCGCGGTCACGACGCTGTGGTTGATGAACTCGCGCTCCTCGAAAGTCTTGTCGAGTTCGAGCTTGCCGATGACCGAGCGCAGTGTCGTCTGCGCGAGCTGCGTGATGGCCAGGATGTAGTTGCTGGCGCCGTACGAGGCACGCTGCGGATCGGTGACCTGGAAGTAGAGCACGCCGTCGACCTGCAGCTGCGTGTTGTCCTTGGTGATGCAGACCTGGCTCGGCGTGTCGAGCGGGACTTCCTTGAGGCTGTGCTTGTACGCCAGCCGGTCGACGAACGGGATGACGATGTTCAGTCCCGGCTGGAGCACCGCGTGGAACTTGCCGAGCCGTTCGACCACCCAGGCGTTCTGTTGCGGAACGACCTTCACCGCCTTGATGACGAACGTGACGGCAACGACCAGCAGCACCAGCGCGACGAGCGATACCCCGTCGACGTACGGAATCGGCATGACAGTCTCCTAGCGAGGCTTGGCGGCCACGATCAGCCGGTTGGCTTGAATTTCGCGGATCACGAACTCGCCGCTGGTCGGCTGTTCGCCCGGCGCGAGCTCGACGTCCCAGACCGCGCCGCGGTAGCTGGCCCGTGCCGTGCGCGTGGCGGTCCAGTTCTCCACGCGCAAGCGACTGGCCGATGTCCATGTTCTGCACCCGGTCGTCGCCGCGCTCATGCAGGCGCTTGCCGAAGCGTGTCGTCCGCAGCCAGACCGAACCGCCGATCCCGATCGCGGCCGCCACGACGAACTGCAGCGCGATCGATGCGCCGGCCAGCGCCGCGATGCCCGCTGCCGCCAGCGCGATCGAGATCACCAGGAGATAGAACGTGCCGCTCAGCAGCTCGGCAACGAGCAGGCCGAAGGCGACGACGAACCACCCTATGTAGCTGTCCATGTCTGCTCCTCTGCGTGGCGCTGTAACTGCGGGCGCCGAACCCGACTTCAAGCGTACCGCGCCCACGGATCGATGAGTGGCGCCAGGCCCTCGTACCTGCCCTCATGCCGGGCGCGCAAGACGCTGCCAGGTCGCGACGACGGTGTCGGGATTGAGCGAGATCGACTCTATGCCCTGTGTCACCAGCCACTCGGCAAAGTCGACGTGGTCCGACGGGCCCTGCCCGCAGATGCCGATGTACTTGCCGCGCGCCCGGCAAGCGGAGATTGCCAGCGTCAGCAGCGCCTTGACCGCCGGATCCCGCTCGTCGAAGCCCTCGGCCACCAGGCCGGAATCACGGTCCAGCCCGAGGGTGAGCTGCGTCAGATCGTTCGAGCCGATCGAGAACCCGTCGAAGTAGTCCAGGAACTGGTCCGCCAGCAGCGCATTCGACGGAACCTCGCACATCATGATGAGTCGCAGCCCGCCTTTGCCTTCGACGGCGCCACTGCCGCGCGGCAAGCCATGCTCGGCGAGCAGTTCAGTCACCCGCCGCGCTTCGGTCAGCGTGCGCACGAACGGCACCATGATCTCGACGTTGGTCAGCCCCATCACCTCCCGCACCCGCTTGAGCGCCGCCGCCTCCATGCTGAAGCATTCGCGGAAGGACTCCGCGATGTAGCGCGCCGCCCCGCGGAAGCCGAGCATCGGGTTCTCTTCGTCGGGCTCGTAGCGCGAGCCGCCGATCAGCTTCTTGTACTCGTTGCTCTTGAAGTCCGACATGCGAACGATGACCGGCTTGGGCCAGAACGCGGCGCCAATTGTCGCTATGCCTTCGGCCAGCTTGGCCTCGAAGAACGCCCGCGGCGAGTCGTAGCCCGCTGCGAGGCGCTCGACCGCAGACTTGAGGTCGGGGTCGATGTTCGGGTAGTCGAGCACCGCCTTCGGGTGCACGCCGATGTTGTTGTTGATGATGAACTCGAGTCGGGCCAGGCCGACACCGGCATTCGGCAGCGCCTGGAAGTCGAAGGCGAGTTGCGGATTGCCGACGTTCATCATGATCTTGACCGGGATCGGCGGCAGCGTGCCCTGCTGCACGGTCTCGACCTCCATATCGAGTGCGCCGGCGTAGATGTTCCCCGTGTCGCCCTCCGCGCAGGAGACGGTCACCGTCATGCCGTCGGTCAGCACGTCGGTCGCGTGCCCGCAGCCGACGACCGCCGGGATACCCAGCTCACGCGCGATGATCGCCGCATGGCAGGTTCGCCCGCCCCGGTTGGTGACGATCGCCGCGGCCCGCTTCATCACCGGTTCCCAGTTGGGATCGGTCATGTCGGTCACCAGCACATCGCCCGCGTGCACTCGGTCCATCTCGCTCGAGCTGCGGATGTTGCGCACGACGCCGACACCGATCTTCTGTCCGATCGCGCGGCCGGAAGCCAGCACGGCGCCCTTCCCCGTCAACTTGAACCGCTGCTGCACCTCGGCGCCGGCCTGCGACTTCACCGTTTCCGGCCGCGCCTGCAGGATGTAGATGCGGCCGTCGAGGCCGTCCTTACCCCACTCGATGTCCATCGGCCGGCCGTAGTGCTGCTCGATCGAAACGGCGTAACGGGCCAACTCCAGCACGTCGGCATCGGTCAGCGAGAAGCGGTGGCGCTCGGCGTCCGGGACGTCGACCGTACGCACGGTGCGGCCGGCGGCACCGGCCGGATCGAACTCCATCCTGATCAGCTTCGACCCCAGGGACTTGCGGATGATCGGATGCTTGCCGGCAGCCAGCATCGGCTTGTGGACGTAGAACTCGTCCGGGTTGACTGCGCCCTGCACCACGGTTTCGCCCAGGCCATAGCTCGATGTGATGAACACCACGTCGCGGAACCCGGACTCCGTGTCCATCGTGAACATGACGCCCGCCGCGCCACGGTCCGAGCGGACCATGCGCTGCACGCCGGCCGACAAGGCGACGTCGGCATGCGCAAACCCCTTGTGTACCCGGTAGGCGATGGCGCGGTCGTTGTAGAGCGACGCGAAGACATGCTTGATCCGGTCGAGCACGGCATCGATGCCGGTCACGTTCAGGAAGCTCTCCTGCTGGCCGGCAAACGACGCGTCCGGCAGGTCCTCGGCCGTGGCGCTGGACCGCACCGCAACCGAGATATCACTTGAATATTCTTCTATAAGCTTCTGATAAGCAACACGAATTTCATCTGCAAGACGGCTTGGAAATGGCGTATCGACGACCCAGCTCCGGATCTCAGCGCCAGTCTTGGCGAGGGCACGGACATCGTCCACGTCCAGCGCAGCGAGCGCGTCGGCGATACGCTGCCGCAGCTTGCCGGCGTCCAGGAAGTCCCGAAAGGCCTCGGCCGTGGTCGCAAAGCCGTCGGGAACGCGAATGTGCGCGGCTTCCAGCTGGCTCAGCATTTCGCCGAGCGAGGCGTTCTTGCCGCCGACAGACTCCACGTCGGTCATTCGCAACTGACTGAACGGTACGACGTACGCGCCGCGTGGCATGCCCTCTCCTGTTTTTCACGTGTGACTAGAATCCACCGATTCTACCGAGCGGCTCCCCGTAATTACTGCGCCGCATCAGCGAGGACTTGATGCCAGACAGCCAAGCCGGACCGTTCGACCGAACGGCGTTCTTCGTTTCCGACGGTACCGGCATCACGGCCGAGACCCTCGGCCACAGCGTCCTGACGCAGTTCGGTGATCTGCGCTACCGCCCCCAGCGCCTGCCCTTCGTCGACTCGGTTGAAAAGGCCCGTGATGCCGCACTGCGCATCAACGAGGCCCGAGGGCGGGATGGCAAGCGGGCCATCGTCTTTTCGACGCTGGTGAACCCGACCGTGGCGGCCGAGCTGCGCGCCGCGGCGGACGCGTTCGTCATCGAGATGTTCGGGACCTTCGTCGAGCCGCTGGAGCGCGAACTCGGCATGAAGTCCACCCATACGATCGGGCGCTCGCACAACATCGCCGTCAACTCCGAGGACTACAAGAACCGGATCGAGGCCATCAACTTTGCGCTGGCCCATGACGACGGCCAGTCGGCCAAGGGACTGGAAAAGTCGGACGTCATCCTGGTCGGCGTATCGCGCTCCGGCAAGACGCCGACCTCGCTCTACCTGGCGATGCAATACGGCGTGAAGGCGGCCAACTATCCACTGATTCCGGAAGACTTCGAACGCAATCAGCTCCCTTCCGCGCTGCCGTCCTACAAGGGCAAGCTCTTCGGCCTGTCGATTGCCCCGGAACGGCTTTCGGAAGTTCGCAACGAGCGCCGGCCCAACAGCCGCTACGCCTCGCTCGACAACTGCCGCTACGAGGTCGAAGCCGCTGAGCGGATGATGCGGCGCGAAGGTATCCGCTGGCTCTCGTCGACAACGAAGTCGATCGAGGAGATCGCGACGACGATCATGCAGGAAGTGCGGCTCGACCGGCGCTCGTACTGAAGCCGGCGCCATAGAGGCAGGCAGTCATGCCTGCCGGAACTTCCATGACGGTCATTGAAGTTCCGGACCACCGTCACGCAGGCTGAGGCTGCAGCGGCAGCCGCCGATTGTCCGGATGTGCCCGCGCCGACCCAGCCGCGGGCGGGTGATTGCGCCGAGGCAGCGCGCAAAGCAAAAGCCCCGCCGAAGCGGGGCTCGTTCAAGCGGATGCCGGCTACTGCCTGCGTCGACGCATCGCCGCCATGCCGGCGAAGCCGAGACCGAGCAGTGCGAGCGTGCCGGGCTCAGGCACGGGCAGTGACTCGAACGCAAGAAACTCGGCGCGGACGAAATTCTCGCCCTGGAACAGGCTTATCGGTGCTTCGAATGACTCCGCCACCGACGAACGTTTCCGCCCTGCAGATAGCTGTAGCTCGCGAAGAAGTTGGTATTGCTGGTATCCGGGCGCGTGAGCTGCAGCAGGATCTGGTCCGCACCATTGGGAGGAGCAAAGTCAGCGAGGCCACGTTCGATGATCGATTGGTGTCGAAGTCCTGCAGTATGTATCGCACCTCGACCTTGCCCGTTTCCGGATTGAACCTGACATCCAACTCGGCCGCCTGATTCACTCCGGCAGCAGTTCGATCGGAGAAACGAATTCCGTAGCCGTTGATCAACGGTCCTGTCAGCGAACTGAGATTGAAGAGCCCCGTCAGACCGAGTGTGTCGTCGATCTTGAGCCCAGTGACCGAGGTCCGACGAGTCTGTGTTGGTGTTGAGGGCCGCGCGCAAAGTAAGGCGGTCTTGCCCGTTTGCGTTCTGGGTCAGCCCACCGTCCGCGGAGTTGAGTCTCAACAGACCGCCCGCTTCCGAGCCCGCGACGAACGTACCGAACACACCGTAGCTGGCCGGCTGTCCGTTCGGAAAATTCGGTGCGCTAGGTGGAGCGTTCCCGTCCGCGAAACCATCCGTGAAGAACGTGCCGCCATTCTTCTTGATCTGGAATTGGTCGAGGTACACGACGGCGGCGTTCGCACCGACAGACCAGATGCAAGTTGCAACGGCAACCGCCGCTGGGGCAATTCTTGTGAACATACGCATTCGGTCCCCTTGTGTAGGAAAACCCTACAGCTCGACCAGCAAAGCAAGAAGCGTGCATGCCTAACGAAACAGCCAGTTACGTCGCTGATGAGTGAAGTGTGTAAGAAAGGCCGTCATCGCGAGAGGCTGAACGAGAAAGTCCTGCCAAGGACGCACACTCAGGTCGGGACCATCACTCAGCGCTGTTCAACCGCATCGACTGCGCACGGTGGACGCCTTCGACGCATCGCCCCATGATTCGGACCGTCTGCACAGCAAGCGGGCCTCACTGGCCTGGATAGGGCAAGAAAGCGGATGCAGTTCGCGAGTGCCTCGGAGGTGCATTTGCAGGAGAAGGACCGGTGGGCCTGGCGGGTCGTCCGTCGCACTGCGCGGCGGGACTTGCCCGGTACCGAACGCAGCGTCCAAGCTGGAACGGCCAAGCAGATGTGGAAGCGATCGGCGCCCGCGCCACGCGGACACCGCCATCTGGGCCGGCACTGGCGCGATCTCCGCGAGCCGACGGGCGCGGCCACCCGCGGAGCCATCGGATGAGCGTTGAACGCAGGCGGCTGACTTTCGCGCTCCTGCTCTCGCTGCTGATTCACGCGCTGCTGTTGAGCCTGACCTTCGGTGGCGAGGGACTTGGGCTTCCGGGCTTCGGCTTTCCGTGGCGCGAGCGAAGGATCGAGGCGCCCGATCTGCGCGTATTGCTCTTGCCGGCGCCGGCCACAAGTGCGCAGCCGGAAGGTGCTTCGGTCAAGGAGCCGCTGCTGCAGCCATCGAACAGGCAGCCCCGTCCCGGTGGGCTTGTCCTGACACCGTCCGCTGCACCTGCACCGACGGCGGGCCGCACGGCAACGGCAGTTACGCCCAAGTCCGAGCCAACCGTGCGCGCCAGGCCGGCGGTCGAGGCCAGGCCAGAGCCAAAGGCTGGGCGCGCGGCTCCTGTGATTGCACCTCGGCGCGGCGAAAGCTCCGGTGACACGGCGCCCACACCGATCCTTGCGCCGGACGTGATCGCCATGAAGCGGTCCGAGGAGGCGACGTTGGTCGCGCCCGCCGCCCCACCCGCGCCAGCGTCCGAGATCGCCGCGGTGTCAGGCGCATCGAGTCCGGAGCCTCTGGTGCAGGCGCCTCGAGACGACGCCAGCACCGCTGCAGGAGAGCACCGACGCGGCGGCACGGGCGCGAGCCGTTGAACTCGCCAGGGTCGATCGTTCGGAGCAGGAAGTGCAAACGCAGGTGGCGCAGCAAGAGATGGCACTCAAAGAGAATCGCGCGGCGGGAGGCCGAGCGCCAGGAGGCGAGCGCCAGGCAAGCGCACGGCAAGAGGCGGCGCGGCGGGCGGCGGCCCGCGAGGAAGCTGCGCGGGCAGAGAGAGGCGCGGCTGGAGGCAGAACGTCAGGAGGCAGTGCGGCAGGTGACGGCCCGGGAAGAGGTTGCGCGTCGGTGAGCGTCAGGAGGCTGCCCGACAGGAGTCCGAGCGGGTCGAGAACGCAAGGCTGGAGGCTGAACGCCGGGAGGTGGCGCGCCAGGCGGCTGCTCGCCTGGAAGCCGAGCGGGCTGAGCGCGCGCGGCTGGAGGCCGAACGTCAAGAGATTGCGCGTCTGGAAGCCGAGCGGGCTGAGAAAGCACGACTGGACGCTGAACGCCAGGAAGTCGCGCGGCAAGCGGCAGCCCGGCAGGAGGCTGCACGGCAGGAAGCTGAGCGGGCCGCGAACGCGCGACTGGAGGCCGAACGGCAGGCGGCGGCCCGGCAAGACGTGGCGCGCCAGGAGGCTGCGCGTCAGGACGCTGAGCGGGTTGCAAACGCGCGCCTTGAGGCCGAACGCCGCGAGGCTGCACAGCAGGCGGCAGCCCGGCAAGAAGCTGCGCGGCAGGAGGCAGCGCGACTCGAGGCTGAACAAGAGGAAGCAAAGAGGGAAGCGCGGCTGCGGGCGATAGGACGTCAGCTCGATGAGGAAGCCGCCCGGCGTGCAGCGGCGGCGGCGGCAGCGGGCACGCCAACGAAGCCGTTGCCGTCGTCAAGCAGCGTGCGTCGCGGCAGGCTGTTCGGGCGAACCGACCCCAACTTCGAACTCATTCGGTACGCGGAAGCCTGGGCTCGAAAGATCGAGCTGAACATGACCATCGACATGGTCCGCGAGGCGCTGAAGCGGCCCTACACCAATCCCCTCGTGACGGTGGCGATTCGCAGCGACGGCTCCGTGGAGTCCGTGACGTTCGTCATGTCCAGCGGTGTGCGCGGAAATTGATGAAGCGATACGGCGCATCGTGCAAAGCCAGGTGCCCTATCAGTCATTCCCGCCAGCACTGGCCCGCGACTACGACGTGATCGAAATCCGCCGGACCTGGTACTTCGACGTGGCCGTCCGGTTGTACTGACGGAAGCTCGACTGTCGCGGGCTCCATTCAGCAGAAGCTGCCGTGGCTGGCTCGTGCGACCAGTTCAGCAGCGGTGGCCGCATCGGCTTCCTCGCGGCACGATGCGCATGTTGTCAGGCACTCGTCCGGGGCTTCACCACGATCAGCAAGTCTCGACCACGAAGGCGAAACACAGCATCACACCGCGCCATCCAGAATGCGGTGGCCGTAGGAATTGTCGATGCAGCAACGCCATTGGCCATCGGCCTCGCGCCGGTAGATATAGGTGGCGTCGCGAAGGTCGTCCTCTTTGCCGGGTGCCGAGACAAGCGTCTTGCAGAGGACCAGGGCGGTTTCGCCGGCTTCCAGCACCTGCATCTGCTGCTGGCTTACCTTGAGACCATGGGCAAAGAAAGCCGCGATCTGTTGCATCACCTGACGTATGGCCGCGCGTCCCCGCACTTCCTGCCCGGGCTTGACAATGAGCACCGCGTCCTCGGTGTAGTGATCCATCAGCGGTTCAAAGGCTTCGGCCATGATCAAGCGGTCCGCTTCATGGATACGTGTCAGCACAGGATGGGCAGGCGTGGTCATGGCGCTCCTTCTAACAAGTGGGAATCTATGCGATGTCGCACCGCCTTGAATGGCTTTCGAATTCCGCAGGGGATCGACTGCCGTTGCTGCACGTCGACCCATGCTGACGCCTGGCGTTCGGGAAGTTTCGAGCCCTGCAGAGCGCAATTCATTACGACCGACAGTGAATTCGGCGGGTACCCGGCACGCTGGCTTAGGCACTGATCGTTGATCAATGCCACCAGCGCCACGGCATCCCCCTGCTCGCGACCGGACTCGTACCGAACTCGCATACCCCTCGCAGCACCGCGGGCCGCGGACTGCGCAACGACTACTCCTTACCTCGGCGTCGCCGCTGCTCGAACAGACAGACTGCGGCAGCCGCCGCGACGTTGAGCGACTCGACCTTGGAATCGATCGGGATCCGCAACCGGCGTTGCGCCTGACTTGCCGTTGTCCCCGCAAGGCCTGCACCTTCGGCGCCGAAAAGCCAGAGTGTGGGGGTCGTGCCCCAGCCCGCCGAATAAAGAGATTCCGCTCCGCGGGAATCAGCCGCGAGGCGCTCCGCGGCAAAGGCTCCGGCCAGTTGATCCGCCGGTACGTCTTCGTACAACGCCAGCACGAAGTGCGCTCCCATCGCGGCACGCAGCACCTTGGGCGACCAAAGGAAAGTGGTGCCGGTCGATGCGGCCACGTGCCTGACCCCGGCGGCTGCCGCAGTGCGCAGCAACGTCCCGGCGTTGCCCGGGTCCTGCACTCCGTCGAGGTAGATGGCGTCAGCTTCCAGCGCGCGCGGGAGGGCGTGCCGCGTTATCGCGATCTCCGCCAGGATGCCGCTGCCGTGTTCAACCGGCGAGAGCGAGTTGTACAGCCGTGGCGGCAGCTCGATGGTGCGACAACCGGCCTTCGCCGCGACCGCGGCGCCAAGGGACTTCGCCTCCTCCACCGCTGCTTCGGACAGCACGACGGTCAGGATGTCAGCCCTGGTGCCCGCCGCGCACTCGACCAGATGTATCCCCTCGGCAAGGGTTCGGCCCGCCTCCCGGCAGGCGCGCGGCCCGGCGGCGAGTCGCTGCAGCTGTTTGTAGTACGGGTTAGCGTCCGACGTGATCCGCATCCGAAGCCTTCAAGCCCGCAGCAAGGTGCGCACGCACCGGCGCGAAGCTGCGCCGATGAAGACGGCAGGCGCCGAGCCTGGCGAGGCTGGCCAGATGCTCCGGCGTGGCGTAGCCCATATGACGAGAGAAGCCGTAGCCCGGATGTTGCGTATCGAAGGCCTGCATGATGGCGTCACGTGCCGTCTTGGCGAGGATCGAGGCGGCAGAGATGCAGGGTTCGGAGGCGTCACCGGCCACGATGGTACGGCCGGGAATCGCCAGCCTGGGCATCTGGTTGCCGTCGATCAGCGCGAACTCGGCCTGCACAGCCAGTGCGTCGACCGCCCTTTGCATGGCGAGCAGGGTCGCCTGCAGGATGTTCAGGCGATCGATCTCTTCGACACTCGCTTCGGCGACCGCAAATGCAACGCTGCGCTCACGTATGAGCATCGCCAGTGCTTCCCGCCGTTCCGCGCTCAGCACCTTGGAGTCCGCCAGCCCGGCGACGGGACGCGCAGGATCCAGGATCACGGCGGCGGCAACCACCGGGCCCGCCAGTGGCCCACGCCCGGCTTCGTCGACGCCACAGGCGCGCCCGCTGGCGCGGGCGGCCTGCTCGAACAGATCGAAACTGTCGGGCGAACGCCGGCGCGTCATCGTCGTGCGACGTCGAGTATGGAGTCGGCGGCCAGCACAGCCGTATCACGCCGCAGTTCACCGTGCATCGCGGTGAAGCGCTCCGCAAGCGCGGTGCGCCGGGCGTCATCCAGCAGCAGCGAGTGGACGGCGTCAGCGATCGCGGCGGGAGTCACCTGTTCCTGCAGCAGCTCGGGCACCAGCGACTCGCCGGCCAGGATGTTGGGCAGCCCGACGAAGGGAATGGTGCCCTTGCGCCGCATGATCCACGCCGAAAGCGCCGGCATCCGGTAGGCGATCACCATCGGGCGCTTGTAGAGCGCCGCCTCGAGTGTCGCCGTGCCGCTGGCGACGAGCACCACGTCTGCCGCCTCCATGCAGTCGTGCGAGCGCCCGTCGGTGAGCGTGACGCTGTCGGACAGTTCGGTGTGCGACTTCAACATCTCGACCAGTGTCCGCTTCAGGGCCGGATCGGCCGCTGGCAGTACAAACCTCAGCGCAGCTTCGCGCGTGCGAAGCAACGACATCGCGGCGAGAAATGGCGGTGCCAAGTGCCGGACCTCGTCGGCCCGAGAGCCCGGCAGCACGGCCACCAGCAGTCCTTCGGACGCAAGACCGAGGCGTGCCCGCGCCGCCGCGGCATCGGGAAGCAGCGGGATCATGCTGGCCAGCGGATGACCGACGTAGGTTGCGGGTATGCCCGCGTCGTCGTAGATCTGCTGCTCAAAGGGGAATACCAGCAGCATTCGATCGACGGCGCGCCGGATCTGGCCCAGGCGTTCGCTGCGCCAGGCCCAGATCGACGGGCTGACGAAGTGCACGACCGGCACACCACTCGCGCGCAGCTTTTCCTCGAGCCCGAGATTGAAATCGGGCGCGTCGACGCCCACGAAGACGGCCGGCGGCTCGGCACGGAGCCGCGTGAGCAGGTTCGCACGCAACCGCAGCAACCGGGGCAGATGACGCAGGACCTCGACATAGCCGCGGACCGAAAGTTCGCGCACGTGCCCCCACGCCTCGAAGCCGGCGTCGATCATGCGGTCGCCGCCGATGCCGGCGCAGCGCAGGTCCGGCGCACGCTGGCGCAGCTCCGCGACGACGCCGGCTGCGATCAGGTCGCCCGAGGCCTCCCCCGCCACGAAGGCACAGGTGCTCGACCGCAGCATCAGCGGATGATGCCGCGCTGGGAATTCTGGACGAAGTCCCTGAGGAGTTCGATGGCGCTGGCAGACGCGGGATGGTCCGTCGCCAGCGCCGAAAGCGCGGTAATCGCATCGACGGTGGTGAGTCCTTCCCGGTAGAGAAGCTTGTAGGCGCGGCGCAGCAGGTTGATCGTCTCGGCGTCGAAGCCGCGGCGCTTCAGCCCCTCGGTATTGATGCCATGAGGCTCAACCGGATTGCCATTGCAGATGACGAAGGGCGGGATGTCGCGCAGCACGATCGAGCCGCCGCCTGCCATCGAGTGAGGTCCCATCGAGCAGAACTGGTGAATGGCCGACATGCCGCCCATGATGGCCCAGTCTCCGAGCGTGACGTGACCGGCCAGCGTGGCGTTGTTGGCGAGGATCGTATGGTCGCCAACGAGGCAGTCGTGCGCAATGTGCGCATAGGCCATGATCCAGTTGTCGGACCCGATTCGTGTGACGCCACCGCCTTGCGCGGTACCGAGGCTGATCGTGCAGGACTCGCGGATGGTATTGCCGTCGCCGATGACCAGCTCGGTGTCCTCGCCGCCGTATTTCTTGTCCTGCGGAATGCTGCCGATCGAGCAGAACGGGAATAAGCGATTGTTCTTGCCGATCACCGTGCGGCCGTCGATGACCACATGCGGCCCGATGATCGTTCCGGCTCCGACCCTGACCTTCGCACCGATTACGCTGTACGGACCCACCTCCACGCCCTCGGCCAGCTCGGCCGCGCGGTCCACCAGCGCCGTGGGATGAATCAGCGCCACTACGCCTCTTCCTTCGCCTTGTGCAGGGCGCACATCAACTCGGCCTCACACGCAAGCTCGCCGTCGACCAGGGCGCGACAGGTGAACTTGCCCACCCCGCGCTTGATACGGTCCATCGTGACGTCCAGGCGAAGCTGATCGCCCGGCCCGACCGGTCGCTTGAAGCGGGCGCCATCGATGCCGGCAAAGAGGAACAAGGTCCCCTCGGGATACGAGGTCTTCAGCGTGACGTAGGTCAGTACCGCCGCGGCCTGCGCGAGCGCCTCGATCATCAGGACGCCCGGCATCACCGGATGCCCCGGGAAGTGGCCCTGGAAAAACGGCTCGTTGACCGACACATTCTTGATCGCGGAAATGCGCACACCGGGCTCGAGTTCGAGCACGCGATCGACCAGCAGGATCGGATACCGATGCGGCATCAGTTGCAGAATCTTGATGATGTCCAGCTTCATTTGACTTCTCCGCGGCCTGCCGCCTCGAGTTCCCTGATGCGCCGTCGCAGGTCGTCCAGCTGTCGGATGATCGCTGCAGCCTTTTCCCACTCACGCTGTTTCATGATCGGGAAGAATCCCGTGTAGTGCCCCGCCCTTTCGATCGAGCTCGACACCACCGTCGCTGGCCCGATGATCGTCCCGTCTGCAATTGAAAGGTGGCCGGCGATGCCCGCCGCGCCGCCGATCATGCAGTTGCGCCCGACGCGCGCGCTTCCCGCGATGCCGACACAGCCGGCGATGACCGTGTGTGAACCCACGAAGCAGTTGTGGCCGATCTGGATCTGGTTGTCCAGCTTTACGCCCGATTCCACGATCGTGTCTCCCATTGTGCCGCGATCGATCGTCGTGTTCGCGCCGATCTCGACATCGTCGCCAATGATGACCCGACCCAGCTGGGGAATCTTCAGCCAGTGCCCGTCAAGTGGCGCGAAGCCGAAGCCGTCGGCGCCGATGACAACCCCGCTATGCACGATGCAACGTTCTCCAAGCACGCAGTCATCCAGCACGACCGCACGCGGGAATAGCCGGGTGGCTGCCCCGATGAAAACCCGCGCTCCCACGTGGGCACCGGGATCGAGAACGACGCCGGCGCCCAGTCTGGCTCCGGCGCCGACGAACGCGCCGGCACCGATCGAGGCGCTCGCGTCGACCACGGCACCCGGATCGACCTGGGCCTGCGCGTGGATGCCGGCAACGGCGCCCGCCGCCGGGTGCAGCACCTGCGCGGCCATCGCGAACCACGCGTAGGGCGAATCGACGACGATGAACGTCGACCCCGATGAGCGGCCTTCCTGCAGTGCTTCAGCGTCGCGCGGCGCCAGCACGATCGCTCCCGCACGCGAGGCATGCGCCTCGCGCCGGTAGCGCGGGTTGGCGAGGAATGCGAGCTCGGAGGCCGACGCGGTCGACAGCGGCGCCACTGAAGTGATGTGCCGCGTTGAATCGCCCTGCAGCGTCGCGCGAAGCCTGCCTTCGCTTCGCTCCACGATGGCGGCTGTCAGCTCGGACAGCGACAGACCGCCGCGGCTCATGGCGAGTGCTACTTCGCGTTGTTAAGCGCGCGCAATACGCGTTCGGTCATGTCGATGCGCGGATTGAAGTAGACCGCCTCCTGCATGATGAGGTCGAACTTCTCCTGCTCCGCGATCTGCCGGATGATGCGGTTGGTCCGCTCCAGCAAAGCCTGCAGCTCTTCGTTGCGCCGCTGATTGAAGTCTTCGCGGAATTCGCGCTGCTTGCGCTGGAATTCGCGGTCCATCTCGGCAAGTTCGCGCTGGCGGCGGACACGGTCAGTCTCGGACATGACCGGGCCGTCCTTCTCGAACCGTTCGGCCGACGTCTTGAGCCGCGCGCCCATCTCCTGCAATTCCTTGTCGCGCTTGGAAAACTCGCCTTCGAGCTTTTGCATCGCGGCGCGTGCCGGCTGCGAATCCCGCAGGATCCGGTCGGAATTGACGACACCGATCTTCAGTTCCTGCGCCTGAGCGAGCGGCGTCACGGCGAGCAGTGTCGCGACGGCCGTTGCCGAAAGCCACTTGGTCATTTGGATTCCTGCACGCATGGAAGCTCAGGATTTTGCCACATCAGAAGCCCGCGCCGATCTGGAACTGGAATCGCTGGATCCGGTCCCACGGCTCGGAATTGAGCGGATAGGCGTAGGACAACCGCAGCGGCCCGAGCGGCGAAATCCAGGCGATACCCAGGCCAGCGGAATACCGGATCAGGCTGGGGTCGACGCCGGCCGTGTTGCCGTAGAACGGCCCACTGCAAAACGCACCCGGGTTGGCGTTGACGTTGTTCAGGTCCGTGTTCGCAGGAATGACGTACACGCCGTTGCACCCCGGACCCCAGACCTGCCCCATGTCGAGGAAGGCCGAGAGCCGCAGCGTTCGATCCGCGCCAGGGATCGGGAACAGCGCCTCGACGTTCGCGCTGAAGCGGCGTGTGCCGCCGAGCGGATCGCCGTAGATGTCGCGCGGGCCGAGCGAGGCGGCCTCGAAGCCGCGCACGCTTCCGATGCCACCGACGTAGAAGTTCTTGAAGAACGGATACGGCCTGCCGCCGTAGCCGTTGCCGTAGCCGATCTCGGTATTGAACAGCAGCGTGAGGAAGCTCGTCGCCGGAAAGAACTGCTGGAACTGGTAGGTCAGGCGGTAGTACTCGAGGTCCAGGACCGGCAACGCAAACTCACCGAACGCACGCTGATAACGGCCCCGCGTCGGAGTGAGCAGGCTGTCGCGGCTGTCGCTCGACCAGCCGGCGGTCAGGGCGAGCGCGTCGGAGCTGTCCCCGAACTCCTCGACATACTGGATGTAGCGCGGCGGCGACGTCGGCGTGAGATCGATGGTCGTGCCTTCGTACCGCAACCCAAGGAAGATCCGGTCGTATTCCGTGATCGGCAGGCCGTAGATGAGGCCCGCGCCTCGCGTCGAGTAGCCGACACTCGAAAGACCGAGTTCCGCGAGGTTGGAATTGCGGTAATAGAGTTCGACCGTCCGACTGATGCCTTCCGGGGTGATGAAGGGGTCGGTATGCGTGATCGAGAACACGGTGTTCGACTGGCTGGTATTGACCTCCAGTGACAGCGCATTGCCGGAGCCAAACAGGTTCTGCTGCGACAGCCCGGCGGTGAGCACCAGGCCTTCGGAGCTCGAGTAGCCGGCACCCAGCTGGATGTTGCCGGTCGCGCGTTCCTTGACCGTGACATTGACATCGACCTGGTCCGGCGCCGTCGGCACCGCCGGCGTATCGACCGTCACCGTTTCGAAGTACCCAAGTCGATCGAGCCGCTCCCTCGACAGCCGCACCCGGTCAGCGTCGAACCAGGCAGCTTCAAACTGGCGCACCTCGCGCCGTACGACCTCGTCCTTCGTGCGCGTGTTGCCGGCGATATTGATGCGGCGGACGTAAACGCGCCGGCCGGGATCGACGATGATCGTGAACGCCACCTCGCGCGTTTCACGGTTCGGCTCGGGCACCGGATTGGCCGTTGCGAAGGCGTAGCCGAGAGTGCTCATGCGGTCCGTCACCGCCTTGCCAATCGAGTTGACCTTCTCGGCGCTGAAGACGTCGCCCGGCTTGACGGTGATCAGCGGCGCCAGGTCCTCGTCCAGCCCGAGCAGCTCGCCTCCAAGCTTCACGCTGGAGATCGTGTAGCGCTCGCCTTCGGCAACGTTGATCGTGACGGCGATGTCCTTCTTGTCCGGCGTGATCGAGACGTTGACCGACTCGATGCGGAAGTCGAGGTAGCCGCGGTTGAGGTAATACGAGCGCAGCGTCTCGAGATCGGCGCCCAGCTTCTGCCGTGAATACTGGTCGCGCTTCGTGTACCAGGAGATCCAGTTTGGCGTCGACAGCTCCATTTGCGTCCGCAGCGTGCGGTCGCTGAACACCTTGTTCCCGGTGAAATCGATCGACCGGATCTTGGAGATCTCGCCCTCGTTCACGGCGATCGAGATGTTCACGCGGTTGCGCTCGATCGGCGTGACCGTGGTCTTGATCTCGACACCGTACAAGCCTCGCGACAGATACTGCCGGCGCAGTTCCTGCTCAGCACGCTCGAGCAGCGACCGGTCAAATATGCGGCCGTCCGCCAGGCCGACTTCGCGCAGCGACTTCAGGACCTGGTCCTTTTCGAATTCCTTGACGCCGGCAAGATCCACGACGGCGATCGCCGGTCGTTCCTCGACGATCACCACCAGCACATCGCCGTCAACCTCGAGCCGCACGTCCTTGAAGAGGCCGCTCGCATAGAGCGCCCGGATCGCCTGCGTCCCACGCTCGGGGTCGAAGCGATCGCCGACGCGGACTGGCAAGTACGAGAAGACGGTGCCGGCCTCGGTGCGCTGCACGCCCTCGACACGGATGTCGCGGACGACGAAATCCTGTGCCTGGACACCGATGCAATAGGCGGCAAGAACCGCGGCAGCTGCGCGGCGCAGTGCCACAGGAACGCTGCGCCGGGATGACACGCGGCGCTCCACCTTAGGTTCCACTCATGCCGGGATCAGGAAAGCAGCCGTATGAAGTCGTTATAGAGCGCCAGTATGGTCAGCAGGCCCAGCAGCGCAATTCCGGCGCGCTGACCCCACTCGATGACCCAATCGGCCGGCGGGCTGCCCTTGAGAATCTCGATCAAATAATACAGTAAGTGTCCTCCGTCGAGCATCGGCACCGGGAGCAGATTCAGCACGGCAAGGCTGATCGAAACCAGCGCGAGAAAGCTCAGGAACGCAGCGAGTCCGATGCGCGCCGTCTGGCCTGCATAGTCGGCGATAGTCACCGGTCCGGAGAGATTTTTCCACGATGCTTCGCCCGTTACCATCTTGCCGAGCATCTTCAGCGAGAAGACCGACGTATTCCACGTCTTGTCCACGGCAAGCCCGACGCTCTCGAACGGGCCGTACTGCACCTTCACCAGCGGAGGTCGATCGTTGAGTTCTGCACCGATGCGCCCGACCGGGGCACCCTGCTCGTCCGTGACCCGGGCCGGCGTCAGCGCGACGCGCACGACGGCACCCTCGCGCTCGATGCCGAGTTCCATGGATTGCCCGGCCGAGCGGCGGATTCGTTCGATCAAGTCCTTTGCCGATGTGACTTTGGCTCCGTTCGCCTCGACGACGGTGTCGCCGACGCGAAGGCCCGCCTGCACGGCCACGCCGCCTTCGGTCAGGCGGTTGATGCGGGGTGGGCCACTGTAGGCAACGACCCCGAGCCGCGCCACGACATCGGACTCGAGGTCGGCCGCACTCAATGCACCGGGTTCCAGTGTCAGCGAACGCTGACGGCCATCCGCTCCGTCGACTTCGACACTGAACGGCGCCTTGGCAACCACGCGCTGCAGCAACAGCCAGCGAAGTTCGTTCCACGAGCGGACCGGATCACCATCGACCGCAGTCACCGTGTCGCCGGCCTCGATGCCGGCGCGCGCGGCGGCGGATGCGGCAGGCGGTGCACCGAGGACGGCGCGTGGCTCGAACACCCCGACGACGTTCAGGATCCAGTACACGAACACCGCGAGAATCAGGTTCGCCACGGGACCGGCGAGCACGATCGCGAAGCGTTTGCCGACCGGTTGACGATTGAAGGCCCGAGGCAGATCCTGCGGCGGAATCGGACCCGCATCTTCGTCGCGTTCGTCGAGCATGCGGACGTAGCCGCCCAGCGGAAGCGCCGACACCACCCACTCGGTCTGGTCCGGGCCGCGCACCCAGCGCGCGATCGGTCGACCGAATCCAATCGAAAAGCGCAGGACCTTGACGCCACACCAGCGCGCCACCCAGTAGTGCCCAAGCTCGTGAATCACGATCAGGATTCCGAGCGTGACTAAGAAGGCGGCAATCGTCGAAATCAGGTTCATCCTCGAATCCTCACATGCGGGCGCCGATTGCGCGCGACGCGTGCTCCCGTGCCATCCTGTCGATCTCGATCACGGCCTCGATGTCCTTCGGCGGTGACGGGCGGAAGTCGTTCAGCACGCGCTCGATCGTCGGCGCGATGCCGGTAAAGCGCAAGCGACCCTGCAGAAACGCTTCGACCGCCGATTCGTTCGCGGCGTTCAATACGGCGCTCGCCGCCCCGCCCTCCTGCAGCGCCTCGTAGGCATAGCGCAGGCAGGGAAAACGCGTGCGGTCGGGCTCCTCGAAGGTAAGTGCGCTCATCTGGGCGAAGTCGAGCCGCCTGGCCCCGCTGTCGATGCGCTCCGGCCAGGCCAGGGCGTAGGCGACGGGCGTGCGCATGTCCGGCGAACCCAGTTGCGCCAGCACGGAGCCGTCGGGAAACTCGACCATCGAGTGGATCACGCTCTGCGGGTGGATGACAACGTCGATGCGCTCGGCCGGCATCCCGAAGAGCCAGCTGGCCTCGATCACCTCCAGTCCCTTGTTCATCAGCGTCGCGGAGTCGACCGAGATCTTGCGCCCCATGACCCAGTTGGGATGCGCGCATGCCTCGTCGGGCGTGATGTCGTCGAGATCGAAGCGGCGCAGGAACGGCCCGCCCGAAGCCGTAAGCACGAGCCGGGCCTGTCCACGCTGCGCATCGTTGGCGCCCGCCAGGCACTGGTGGATGGCGTTGTGCTCGCTGTCGACCGGAAGCAGGGTCCCGCCGGCGGCCGCGAGCGCCGACATCAGCAGTTCGCCCGCGCAGACGATCGCTTCCTTGTTGGCCAGCAAAAGCCGCTTGCCGGCCCGTGCCGCGGCAAGTGTAGGCATCAGGCCGGCCGCGCCGACGATCGCGGCCAGCACTGTGTCCACCTCTTCAGACTGCGCAACATCGGCCAGTGCCGCAGCACCGCCGCGCCCGACCGTCCGCAGCCCACGCGACCGGAGTGCTTCCCGCAATCGGCCCTCCAGCGAAGCGTCGCCAATGACCGCGACAGCGGGATGGAAGCGTGCGCACAGTTCCACGAGTTCGTCGACACGCGACTGCGCGGTCAACGCATGGACGTGGAATCGATCGGGATGGCGCGCGATCACGTCAAGCGCGCTGGCGCCGATGGAACCCGTGGCACCCAGCAGCGTCAGGTTGCGCTTCATTTCGCCCACGTCCACAGCAGCGCCGCCGCCGGCAGCAGCGCAAACATGGAGTCCAGCCGATCGAAGAACCCACCGTGACCCGGCAGCAGGTGGCTGCTGTCCTTGGCGTTGGCCTGGCGCTTCAGCAGGCTCTCAGCGAGGTCGCCGATGATGGAGACGCCGACCAGCAATGACAGCGCAAGCGCTGCCAACGGGATGCCGAGGCCTTCCAGCAGCCGATTCGTGTAGAGCGGTGCGTCCGGGAATCCTGCCCAGGCGATCAACGCAGCAACGACCACCCCGCCAATGGCGCCCCACACCCCGGCCCAGGTCTTGCCCGGGCTGATATGGGGTGCGAGCTTCCTGCGACCGAACGCGCGGCCGACAAAGTAGGCTGCGATGTCCGCCAGCCAGATGATGACGAGCACCGACAGCAGCATGACGGCCCCCAGTTGCAGAAACATCATCAGCGCGCACCAGGCCGCGAACGGAAGCACAATCGCAAGCGCGCGCGAAGTCGCCGCCGGGATGCGAACCGCCCCTTTCTTCTCGGACCGCAACAGCACCACGCCGAGGCCGATCCAGATCGCCGTCGCAACGGCGACCGCCGCTGGCCCGATCGCGGCGACAGTCGCCGGAGCCGCCGCGAAAAGCGCGAACTGCGCGCCTCCGAGCGTCAAAGCGACGAGCAACGACGTCCGGAATGACCAGCCCGAAAGCCGCAACCACTCCGCCTGCGCCAGTGAAAAGCCGAGCGTCAGCAGGCCGGCAAATGCAAGCGGGGACCAGGCCAGAGCGCAGAGCAGCGCCGCAACGAGTGCGAGGGCCGTGATGACGCGTTGCTTCAGCACGCGCCGGTCCTCAGGCCGCGTCGGAAATCGACGGTTCGGACTCGATCTGTTCGCCGGTCATGCCGAAGCGACGTTGCCGCCCGGCGTACCAGCGCAGCGCGGACTCGAGCTCTGCCGCATTGAAGTCGGGCCAGAGAACGTCGCTGAAATACAGCTCCGCATACGCCAACTGCCATAGGAGGAAGTTGCTGATGCGGCGCTCGCCACCGGTACGTATCAGAAGATCGGGTTCCGGCGCGAAGGACAGTGCGAGTCGCTGCGCAATTGCTTCCTCGTCGATGCGCACGCTTCGCGCGCCGGACGCAAGCTGCTCCTTCGCGGCACGCTCCGCGGCCTGGGCGATATCCCAGCGGCCGCCGTAGTTGGCGCAGACCGTCAGATGCAGGCGCGAGTTGTGCGCCGTCCGCTGCTCCGACTGCGCGATCAGTCGACGCAGATCGGCATCGAAGGCGAAGGTCTCGCCGACCACGCGCATGCGCACGCCAAGCTCCACCAGCTTGTCCACCTCGCGTTGCAGCGCGACCATGAAGAGCCGCATCAATGTGGAAACTTCGTCGGGCGGCCGCCGCCAGTTCTCCGAGCTGAACGCAAAGAGTGTCAGATACTCGATGCCGCGCTCGCCGCAGGCGCCCAGCGTGGCCCGTACGGCATCGACGCCGCGCGAGTGACCGGTTACGCGCGGCCAACCGCGCGCGACCGCCCAGCGGCCGTTGCCGTCCATGATGATCGCGACATGGCGCGGGACACGCGACAGCGCAGCAGGCGGGGAGCGCAGGTCGTTGGCCACGGCGTGCCTTCGCTGACCGTCGTCAGACGGTCAGCACCTCCTTTTCCTTCTCGGCGATGAGCCTGTCCACCTCGGTGACGTAGCGGTCCGTGAGCTTCTGGACGGCTTCTTCACCGCGACGGTCCTCATCCTCGGAGATGGTCTTGGCCTTCAGCAGTTCCTTGATGTGATGATTGGCGTCACGGCGCAGGTTGCGGATAGCAATCTTCGCGTTCTCGCCTTCGTGCTTGACGACCTTGACCAGTTCCTTGCGGCGTTGCTCCGTCAGCGGCGGCATCGGTACGCGGATCAGGTCGCCCTGGGTCGCCGGATTCAGTCCGAGATCGGACTCGCGGATCGCCTTCTCGACGACCGGAACCATCTTCTTCTCCCACGGCTGCACCGTGATTGTCCTGGCGTCTCCAAGCCCGACCTGCGCCACCTGGTTCAGCGGCACCATCGATCCGTAGTAGTCGACCTGGATATGGTCCAGCAGACCCGTGTGCGCGCGCCCGGTCCGGACCTTCGCGAAATCCGCCTTCAGGGCCTCGACCGACTTCTGCATCTTCTGCTCGGTCGATTTCTGGATCTCCGCAACGCTCATCTGCATCTCCTCGACTGATGCCGGTCACACATGGACCAGCGTGCCTTCGTCTTCGCCCATCACCACGCGCTTGAGTGCACCGGGCTTGGTGATGCTGAACACCTTGATTGGCAGCCTCTGGTCGCGGCAGAGCGCAAACGCGGTCGCGTCCATGATCTGCAGGTTGCGCCCCAGCGCCTCGTCGAACGTGATTGTTGCGTAGCGGGTCGCCTTCGGGTCCTTCTTGGGATCCGCCGAGTACACGCCGTCCACCTTGGTGGCCTTCAGCACGATCTGCGCGCCGACCTCCGAGCCGCGCAGCGCCGCCGCCGTGTCGGTGGTGAAAAACGGATTGCCGGTGCCGGCCGCGAAGATCACGACGCGCCCCTCTTCCAGGTACCGCAGCGCCTTGGGGCGGATATAAGGTTCGACTACCTGCTCTATGTTGAGCGCCGATTGCACGCGCGCCTCAACCCCGGCGCGGCGCATGGCATCCTGCAGCGCCATTGCGTTCATGATCGTCGCCATCATGCCCATGTAGTCGGCCGTGGCGCGGTCCATGCCTTCGGCCCCGAGCGCGACTCCGCGGAAGATGTTGCCGCCACCGATGACGATCGCAACCTCGACGCCGAGCTTAACGACCTCGCCGATGTCTGCCACCATGGATTCGACCGTGGCGCGATTGATGCCAAAGGCATCCTCGCCCATCAGGGCCTCGCCCGACAGCTTCAGCAGGACGCGTCGGTAGGCCGGTTTGCCGCTGGACGAGGTCACGACGCGCCCCTCGTCAGGCGCGAGCCGCAGCCGCCTGCGCGGCGACTTCGGCGGCGAAGTCGGACTGCTTCTTCTCGATGCCTTCGCCGACGACGTAGAGCACGAAGCCGTTCACGGTCGCGCCGCGCGCCTTGAGCAACTGCTCGATCGTCTGCTTGCCGTCCTCGGCCTTCACGAACACCTGGCCGAGCAACGTGACCTCCTTGAGGTACTTCTGCACGGTGCCCTCGGCGATCTTCTCCAGCATGGCCTCGGGCTTGCCGGCCTCGCGCGCCTTCTCGACGGCAATCCGGCGCTCGGCATCGAGCAAGTCGGCGGAAACACCGCTCGCGTCGAGCGACTTGGGCTTGCTGGCTGCGATGTGCATCGCCAGGTCCTTCGCAAGTTGCGCATCGCCGCCGGTCACATCGAGCAGCACGCCGATCTTGCTGCCGCCGTGCACGTAACTCGCGAGCTGTCCCTTGGCCTGCAGGCGGGCGAAGCGGCGGATTGCCATGTTCTCGCCGATCTTGCCGACCAGGGCCGTGCGAGTGCTCTCGACCGTGCCGCCGCCCAGCGGCAGCGCGGACAGCACGGCGACATCGGCTGGGTTCTTCTGCGCGACCAGCGCCGCGAGACCAGCGGCGAACTTGAGGAAGTCCTCGTTCTTGGCGACGAAGTCCGTCTCGGAATTCACTTCGACGATCGCTCCGACCGCGCCATCCAGGTTGACCGCGACCACGCCTTCGGCCGCGATTCTCGCTGCCGCCTTGCTCGCCTTGCTGCCAAGCTTGACGCGCAGGATCTCCTCGGCCTTCACCAGGTCGCCGCCCGCCTCGGCCAGCGCCTTCTTGCACTCCATCATCGGCGCGTCGGTCTTCTCGCGCAGTTCCTTCACCATCGCTGCGGTGATTTCCGCCATTCACTGCTCCCGCAAAATTCGTTATGGATTGCTGCTGCAAAAAAGGGGCTTGCGCCCCTTCCTGCAGTGGAGGTCAACGCAAGCCGCTTACTCCTGGCCTTCGCTGACTTCGACGAACTCCTCGTCCCCACCCCCGGTGACAGCCTGCACGACACCCTGCAGCGCAGCCGCCTTGCCTTCGAGCACGGCATCGGCAATGCCGCGGGCGTACAGGCGAACTGCCCGGCTCGAGTCATCGTTGCCCGGGATCACGTAGGCGACACCTGCTGGCGAGTGGTTGGTATCGACCACGGCGACGACGGGAATGCCCAGCTTCACGGCCTCCTGCACGGCGATCTTGTGGTAGCCAACGTCGATGACAAAGAGCGCGTCGGGCAGCGCATTCATGTCCTTGATGCCGCCGATCGACTTGTTGAGCTTCTCGACTTCACGCGCGAAGTCGAGCGCTTCCTTCTTGGTCATGCGCTCGGTGCCGTTGTCGGCAATGATCTGCTCCATCTCCTTCAGGCGCTTGATCGAGACCTTGACCGTCTTGAAGTTGGTGAGCATGCCGCCCAGCCAGCGCTGGTCGACGAACGGCATCCCGGAGCGCTGCGCCTCTTCGACGATCGTCTCGCGGGCCTGCCGCTTGGTGCCGACCATGAGGATCGTGCCGCGGTTGGCCGCCAGCTGGCGCACGAAGCGCGTGGCGTCGTTGAACTGCTCGAGCGTCCGCTCGAGATTGATGATGTGGATCTTGTTCCGATGGCCGAAGATGTACGGTGCCATCTTCGGATTCCAGAACCGGGTCTGGTGGCCGAAATGAACGCCGGCCTCCAGCATTTGACGCATGGTTACTGACATGACAACTCTCTCCAAGGTTGGGTCCAGCGCATTCGCCGACGCCGCCCAGACCCACAGAGAGGTCCGGTCAGCACCTTGGTGGCGGTGCGCGCGATTTCTGCCTGGTGCGGCCGGGGCGGATTCCGCCGACGCGTTTGCGCCGATTTCACCCTGGGTTACCCCTACAAAAGCCCGCCATAGGACGCCCGGCACCTTCGCCGGACCGCCACAAGCCCACTTTCACACTTAAGCTTTTGATTTTCAAAGCACTAGACAGCCCGATATTATAGCCACCTCGCAGCGATTCGCTCAAGCCGCGCTCCCGGACCCGCCATGCCCATCGTGATCAAGACACCCGCCGACGTTACAGGCATGCGCCTGGCGGGCCGGCTTGCGGCCGAGGTCCTCGACTTCATCGGACCGCACGTCAAGCCCGGAGTCACGACCGGAGAACTCGATCGGCTCTGCCACGAGTACATGACGAACGTCCAGAACACGACGCCGGCCCCGCTGAACTATGCCCCGCCGGGCTACCGGCCGTTCCCCAAAGCGATCTGCACCTCGGTGAACCATCAGGTCTGCCACGGCATTCCGGGGGACCGCGTGCTGAAGAACGGTGACGTCGTCAACATCGACGTCACGGTCATTAAGGACGGCTATCACGGCGACACCAGCCGCATGTACTACGTTGGGGAACCGTCGATTGCCGCGCGCCGCCTGTGCGAGGTGACGTACGACTGCATGTGGCTCGGCATCGAACAGGTGCGGCCGGGCGCGACGATCGGCGACATCGGCCACGCCATCCAGACCCACGCCGAGCGCCATGGCTACAGCGTCGTGCGCGAGTTCTGCGGCCACGGCATCGGCCGCAAGTTTCATGAGGAACCGCAGATCCTCCATTACGGCAAGCCCGGCACGCTGGAACGGCTGACGGCCGGCATGACCTTCACGGTGGAGCCGATGATCAACGCCGGCCGGCGCGACATCAAGGAACTGGCCGACGGCTGGACCATCGTGACGAAAGATCACAGCCTTTCCGCCCAGTGGGAGCACACGGTGCTCGTTACTGAAGCCGGATACGAGGTCCTCACCCGCTCGGCCGCGACTCCGGCGCCGCCGCAGTTCGTGACGGGCGACTGGCGCGGCGCGCCGAACCCCGAGGCCGCCACCGCGTGAGCGAATGAACGACATCAGCTTCCAGCTGCGGGATCGCCTGCGACTGGAACGTGATGCGCTGGTCGCCCGCTTCGAAGCCGGAGGTCCGGTCGAAGCCCTGCTCAAGGGCTACTGCCGGTCGATCGATGGCCTGCTGCGCGACCTCGCGCGTTCCACGGGCCTGGCGCAAAAGGCGGCGATCATCGCGGTCGGTGGCTACGGTCGCGGGGAGCTCTTCCCGCATTCCGACATCGACGTCCTGATCCTCCTTGCACGCGAAGCCGACGCAGCCCAGCGCAGCACGATAGAGAGCCTGGTCGGCCTGCTGTGGGACCTCGGTCTCTCCCTCGGCCACAGTGTCCGCACGATCGATGAGTGCCGCACCGAAGCGCAGGGCGACATCACCGCGTTCACCTCGATGCTGGAAGGCCGGCTGATCGCAGGTCCCCGACCAATGTTCGAGCGCTTCGTCCATGCGGTGCTGGGAGTACTGGACCGGGAAGCCTACTTCCGCGCAAAGGTCCTGGAGCAGCGCCAGCGCCACACGAAGTACAACGAGTCGCCATACAGCCTCGAACCCAACGTCAAGGAGAGTCCGGGCGGGCTGCGCGATCTGCACGTGCTGCTGTGGCTGGCGCGCGCGCTGGGCTACGGCACCAGCTGGACCGAACTGGCGCGCCGCGGCCTGATCACGAGCGAGGAAGCCCACCTCATCCGGCGCAGCGAACGGCGGCTGAAGCAGATCCGGGCGTGGCTGCATCTTGTCACCGGCCGGCGTGAGGATCGCCTCGTGTTCGACGTGCAGCACGCCGTGGCTGAGCGCGCCGGCTTCCAGGCTACAGCGGCGCGCCGTCCGAGCGAAGTCCTGATGCAGCGCTATTACTGGTCGGCCAAGGCGGTCACCCAGATGAACACGATCGTGCTGCAGAACATGGAGCAGCGCCTGTTCCATTTGCCTGACGAGCCGTGCGAGCCGCTGGACCAGACATTTGTCGCGCGCAGCGAGTTGCTGGACTTGCGTGCGCCCGATGCGCTGGACTCCGACCCGAACGGCATCCTGCGCGCCTTCCTGCTGATGGCGCAGCACCAGGAGCTGCGCGGCATGTCCGCGCCGCTGATGCGGGCGCTGTGGCATGCGAGGGTGAGGATCGACCCCGCCTACCGCCGCGACCCGGCCAACCGCGCGACTTTCCTGGCGATCCTGCAGCAGCCCAAGGGCGTGCTGCACGAGTTGCGCCGCATGAACCAGCTGTCAGTGCTGGGGCGTTACCTGCCGGTGTTCCGGCGCATCGTGGGGCAGATGCAGCATGACCTGTTCCATGTCTACACGGTGGACCAGCACATCCTGCAGGTGCTGCGTAACCTGCGCCGGTTCACGTTGTCGGAGCACGCCCACGAGTACCCGCTCTGCAGCCAGCTGATCACTGACTTCGAGAACCCCTGGCTGCTGTATATAGCCGCCCTGTTCCACGACATTGCCAAGGGCCGCGGCGGCGATCACAGCACACTGGGCGCACGCGACGCGCGACGCTTCTGTCGGGATCACGGCCTGTCCGACGAGGACACTTCACTGGTGGGGTTTCTCGTCGAGCATCACCTTTCGATGTCGCAGGTCGCACAGAAACAGGACCTGGCCGACGAAGCCGTGATGCGGCGCTTCGCCGAGCTTGTGAAGACCGAGCGCCGCCTGATCGCGCTTTACCTGCTGACGGTGGCCGACATCCGCGGCACCAGTCCCAAGGTCTGGAATGCCTGGAAGGGCAAGCTGATCGAAGACCTGTTCCGCTCGACCCGGCGCCTGCTGGGCGGCGGCAGCGTCTCGTCTTCGGCTGTGCTCGAAGGGCGCAAGGAGGAAGCGCTGCGCATCCTCCGGCTCTATGGCCTCGCGGACAGCGCGCGCGAGTCGCTCTGGAACGAGCTGGACGTTGTCTACTTCCTGCGGCACGGCGCGCAGGACATTGCGTGGCACACGCGGTCGCTCTTCAACCGCGTGCACACGGAGCGGCCGGTCGTGCGGGCGCGGCTCGCACGGATCGGGGAAGGCGCCGAGGTGCTGATCTACGTCCGTGACCAGAAGGACCTGTTCGCGCGTGTCTGCGGCTACTTCGACAGCCGCAACCTGAGCATCCTTGATGCCCGCATCCACACGACGCGGCACGGCTATGCGCTCGACACCTTTCTCGTCACTGACAACGGCCGCGCCCCGCACTACCGCGAACTGCTGGCCCAGGTCGAGCATGAACTGGCCGAGTGGATCGCCACCCAGCACAAGCTGCCGCCGCCCGCAAAGGGAAGAATGTCACGGCAGTCGCGCCACTTCCCGGTG
The DNA here is from genome assembly GCA_963780715.1 of uncultured beta proteobacterium. GTDB lineage: Bacteria > Pseudomonadota > Gammaproteobacteria > Burkholderiales > Burkholderiaceae_F > JALORV01. The sequence continues at coordinate 29,968 of CAWADK010000020.1, read as the reverse complement.
ACGCCGGCGGTACATCTGCAGCCCGATGAACGCGGACAACGCTACCTGCTGTCCGTCATCGCGACGGACCGCCTCGGTTTGCTCTATTCCATTGCGCGCGTGCTCGCGCAACACGGTCTTAACGTGCATACCGCCAAGGTGCTGACGCTGGGCGAGCGGGCCGAAGACGTGTTCCTGGTGTCCGGCCCCGAGCTCGGTGAAGCCAGGAACCAGCTCGAGATCGAAAACGACCTGCTGGAAGCGGTCGGTCCCTGACGACCTAGTGCACCCGATCAATCGTCAGGCTGGCTCGCCAATTCCGGGAAGAGCACGTCAGTGAAGCCAAAACGCGTGTAGTCCCTCACCCGCATCGGGTACAGGATGCCGTCGAGGTGATCGCACTCATGCTGCACGACGCGCGCGTGGAAACCGGATGCGACCCGCTCAATTGGCCGGCCGTCCAGGTCGAAGCCGCGGTAACGCAAATTGGCATGCCGCTCGACCACGCCGCGCAGCCCCGGGACCGACAGGCAACCCTCCCAGCCCTCCTCGAGCCCGCCAGGCAGCGGTTCGAGCTCCGGATTGACCAGTATCGTCTGCGGCACCGGATCAGCATCCGGATAGCGCGGATTGCGCATTTCCGGGTCGGCGTAGCCGAAGATGACGACGCGCAGCGGCACTCCGATCTGCGGCGCGGCGAGCCCCGCGCCGTTGGCCGCATGCATCGTGTCGAACATGTCGGCGACCAGCGTTCGCAGTTCCGCCGTGCCGAAGTCCCGGACCGGCTCCGAGACGCGCAGCAGGCGGGCATCGCCCATTCGCAAGATCTCTCGGATCACGGCTTCGCCGCAAAGAAGGCAGCGAGGATGCCGACCGCACGCGTCATCGTCGCCCGCATGACGCCGTCGAGTTCCTCGAGCTTGATCGCATGTTTGCTGTCGCCGCGCCCGGCCGCGTAATTCACGACCACGGCGAGCGTCGCGTAGGCGAGTTCCGCCTCGCGCGCGAGCGCCGCCTCGGGCATCCCGGTCATGCCGACCATGTCGCCGCCGTCGCGCGCAATGCGTTCGATCTCGGCCGCGGTCTCGAGACGCGGGCCCTGCGTGCAGGCGTAGACACCGCGGTCGACGATGGCCTCGCCGCACGAGCGCGCCGCCGCCAGCAGCCGTGTCCGCAGCGCGGGTGTGTAAGGCTCGGTGAAGTCCACGTGGGTGACCGGGACCTCCGAACCCTCGAAGAACGTGCCCTTGCGACTGTGCGTGTAATCGATGATCTGGTCAGGAATCACGAGCGTGGCCGGTCCCAGATCGGCGCGAATTCCGCCGACAGTCGCGATCGCCACGACGCCGTCCACCTTTAGCTCGCGCAGGGCCCAGATGTTGGCGCGGTAGTTGATCTCGTGCGGTGCCAGCGTGTGGCCGTAGCCATGGCGCGCCAGGAACACCACGTCGACCCCGCCCAGGCGCCCGAAGGTCAGCGCTCCGGACGGCTCGCCGTACGGCGTGCGCATGACCTGGCGCCGCGGGGCCTCAAGAGCCGAGAGCTTGGCGAGGCCGCTGCCTCCAATGATTGCGTACATCAGTCTTCCAGCATGGTTTTCAAACGGGCCTCGTCAATCACCGCAACGCCCAGCTCGACGGCCTTGTCGAGCTTGCTTCCGGCCTCGGCGCCAGCCACGACGAAATCGGTCTTCTTCGAGACCGAACCGGCCACTTTGCCCCCGGCCGCCTCGATGCGTTCCTTCGCTTCGTCACGGGTCCAGTTCGGCAGCGTACCGGTAAGCACGAACGTCTTGCCGGCCAACCCACCGGCGGCACGCGGCGCCGCGCGGCCTTCCTTCCAGTGCACGCCCGCGGCGCGCAGCTGCTCGACGACTTCCCGGTTGTGCCGCTCGGCAAAGAAGCGGGCCACCGAGGCTGCCACGACCGGCCCGACATCCGGCACCTGCAGCAGTTCGTCTTCCGAGGCATCCATGACAGCCTCGAGCGCGCCGAAGTGCCGTGCAAGGTCGCGCGCCGTCGATTCGCCCACATGGCGGATCCCGAGCGCATAGATGAAGCGCTCGAGCGTCGTGCTGCGCGCCCGCTCGAGCGCCGCCATGATGTTGGCAGCGGACTTTTCCGCCATGCGTTCGAGACCGGCGATCGATCCGAGCCCGAGATTGAAGAGATCCGCCGGCGTCTTGACAAGGCCATCATCGACCAGCTGATCGACCAGCCTTTCGCCGAGCCCCTCGATGTCCAGCGCGCGCCGTCCGGCAAAGTGCAGCAGCGCCTGCTTGCGCTGGGCCGGGCAGAAAAGACCACCGGTGCAGCGCAGGTCCTTTTCGCCCTCCTCCCGCATCACGCTCGACCCGCAGACAGGGCATGCCTTGGGCATGGTGAATGAGCCGGCGCCGCGCGGCCTGCGGTCCGGCAACACCGACACGATCTGCGGAATCACATCACCGGCGCGCCTGACGATGACGGTGTCGCCGATCATCAGCCCCAGGCTGCGGATGTAATCCTCGTTGTGCAGCGTCGCGTTGCTGACCGTGACACCGCCGACGAACACCGGCGCAAGCCGCGCCACTGGCGTGATCTTCCCGGTGCGGCCAACCTGCACGTCGATCCCGGTCACCTGCGTCAGCTCCTCCTGCGCCGGATACTTGTGAGCGACGGCCCAGCGCGGTTCGCGCGACACGAAGCCCAGTTCGCGCTGCAGATCCAGGCGGTTGACCTTGTAGACGACGCCGTCGATGTCGAAGGGCAGCCGGTCACGCTGCGCGGCGATCTCCGCGTGGAACGCCACCAATGCCTCAGCACCGCGGACGACTCGACGCTCGGAAGCCACCGGCACGCCCATCGCGGCGAGTGCGTCGAGTACCGCGCTGTGGGTCGGCGGAGTGTGCCAACCGACCACTTCACCGAGCCCATAGGCATAAAACGACAGTGGCCGGCTTGCGGTCGACTTCGCGTCCAGCTGCCGCAGGAAGCCGGCCGCGGCATTGCGGGGATTGACGAATACCTTGTCGCCCGCCTCGCGCTGGCGCTCATTGATCTGCTCGAATTCGCGCCGCCGCAGGAAGACCTCGCCACGCACCTCGATGACGGCGGCATCCACATCCTTCAAGCGAAGGGGAATCGGCCGGATCGTGCGCGCGTTTGGCGTGACGTCCTCCCCCTCCTCGCCGTCGCCGCGCGTGGCCGCTCGGGCGAGCACGCCGTGTTCGTAGCGCAGGTTGACCGCGAGACCATCGAACTTCAGTTCGGCGCAATACTCGATCGGCGGATCGTCGTCACCGAGCTTCAGTTCGCGGCGCACCCTGGCATCGAAGGCCCGCGCGCCACTGGGGCCGGCATCGGTCTCGGTGCGAATTGAAAGCATCGGCACCGCGTGGCGCACCTTGGGCAGATCGGAGCGCACGGCGCCGCCGACACGCTGTGTCGGCGAATCGGGCGTGAGCAGCTCCGGATGGGCCTGCTCCAGCGCCTGCAGCTCGCGGAACAATCGATCGTATTCAGCATCTGGCAGGCTCGGGCTCGCGAGCACGTAGTACTCGTGGTCCGCCCGCGCGATCTGCTCGCGCAGCCAGCGCGCCCGCGTGCCCGGCGATCCGCGCGACGCGCTGGACATCTCAGTCCGCGTAGAGACGCTTGGCGCGCACCGAACCCGCCTCGACGCCGGCTGCATGCATCTGTTCGTACATGCCGGCGAGCTGCGCCGCGATCGAGAAGTGGGCCTCGCGTTGCACCGGCCGCCCGTTGTCGTCGACGATGCGACCGTTCAGTCGCACCGCCAGCTGGTCGGCGGCGGCAAACTGCTTCACGAGCGGCTGCCCCTCCGGCCGAACCACCGGGACGTCGATCGAAACCGCCAGGCGCTCTGTGGGGAACGACGCCGCCGTCAACGCGAGGACCGGCTCGCCCCTCTCGTCGCGCGACTCCCAGCGGCCCTGGCCCAAAGCATCGAACTCCGCCCCGTTCGCCGCCGCCTGCACTGTGTCTGCGGTCCAGGGTCCCTGCGTCGCCTCCACGGTCAGCGTGATCTGTACATCGAAACGTGCACAGAGCTGGTCCAGTTCCGCCGCCTGGGCGACCAGGCGCGGAACATCCGGCGCGTCGAAGTCGGCATCCACGCCGAGGGCGATCTGCTGTGCTGTCGCGACGAATCGCGCGGCGTCAATCTCGCCGAGTACGCCATTGCGATGCGCCATCTGGACCGCCAGCAGCAGCTCGGAGTAGAAGCCGAAACGATCGGGTGCCGTCCATTGCTGCGACTTGGCATCCCAGACGGCGAAGTGAGTCGGCAGCGGCAGTTGCAGCCGTTCCAGCTGCCCCTTGGCCTCCAGAGCCGCCACGCCGTCGATCGCATGCGAGCAGCGCAGTTCGATGACAAAGTCGAGCAGCGGATCCTCGACCCAGCCGTCGGGCAGCGCATACGCCGAAGCTTCAGCGCGTTCGGCGGCCGCACCGTCGTCCGGATCTGCAGGCGGTGCAGGTTCTGCGCTGGCAACTTCGCCTGCCGCCGCCACTTCTGGAGCTTCCTGCACCTGAGACTCGAGGCGCGGCTCGATCCGGCGCGCGACACCGCCCGGCGGCGCCGCGGCGCTCCGCGGCCCGCCCGGCGCCAGCGGGTCGCCGACACCCTGCCGCATCGCAGCGTCGATGCGGGCGCGCGTCCGACGCTCCTGCCACTTGCCGTAGATCCATAGCGCCAGCAGCAGGGCGACCGCGACGGCAATCAGCGCCCAGTGCAGGTCTGTCATCGCGTCTAGGCCGCTTCGGCCGTGAGCCGCACTGCGCCTTCGATGTCGACGGCGACGATGCGCGAGACGCCCTGCTCCTGCATCGTCACGCCGATCAGCTGCTGCGCCATTTCCATCGCGATCTTGTTGTGCGTGATGAACAGGAACTGCGTGTTCTCGGTCATCGACTCGACCAGCCGGCAGAAGCGCTCGGTATTCGCATCATCGAGCGGCGCATCCACCTCGTCCAGCAGGCAGAACGGCGCCGGATTGAGCTTGAACAGCGCAAAAACCAGCGCCGTGGCCGTCAGGGCCTTTTCACCTCCGGACAGCAGGTGAATCGAGCTGTTGCGCTTGCCGGGTGGCTGCGCCATCACCTGCACGCCCGCATCGAGGATCTCCTCGCCCGTCATCAGCAGGCGGGCTTCGCCGCCGCCAAAGAGCTTCGGGAAGAGCTGACCGAAATGCGCGTTCACCTGGTCGAAGGTCTGCTGCAGCATGTCGCGAGTCTCGCGATCGATCTTGCGGATGGCGTCTTCGAGAGTGTCGATCGCTGACCGGAGGTCGGTCGACTGGGAGTCAAGGAACGTCTTGCGCTCGCGCGAGGTGGTGAGCTCTTCGAGCGCCGCCAGGTTCACCGCTCCCAGAGCCGCGATTTCCTGTGCCAGCCGCGTGATCTCAGCCTGCAGGGCAGCCGCCTTCATTTGCGGCGTCAGCTTCTGCAGGAGCGCGGCCTCGTCGGCGCCGACCTCGGCAAGCTGGGTCGCGAACTGCTCGGCGGCGAGTCGAGCCGCCTGCTCCCTCAGTTGCAGCTCGGTGAGCTTCTGGCGCCGCGGCTCGAGTTCGCGCTCGAGTGTCAGGCGACGCTCATCGGTGGCGCGCAACTGCTGGCCAAGTTCATCGAGCCTGCTGCGGGCCTGCCGCAAGCCCTCCTCGGCGGCGGCGCGCTTGCCGAGCCAGCCGTCGAGTCCCGCTCGCACAGCGCCGTCGTCGAGTCGGGTGAGCTCCTCACCGGCGGCCGCAATGTCGGTCTCGAGTCGTGCGGCATCAGAGGCCGCGACCTCGGCCGCGTGCGCGACATCGCTCTGGCGCTCCCGATTGGACGCCAGCGCGAACTCGATCTGCTTCCACGCGGCCTCGAGCGCACGCTGCTCATCACGCGCGGCCCGCAGCACCTGATCCGCGTGCTCGTAGCTCGAGCGTGCGGACTCGACCGCCTCCTGGCGCGCCGCCAGCTCGCCATCGAGCAGCTGGAAGCGGCCGTCGGCGTCGTTGCGCGCCGAACGCAGTTCCTGTTCGTGGGCCTCGATTTCAGCGAGTTCCCCCTCGATCTGTCCGCTGCGATGCCTGACGCGCTCGATGAGTTCACCCAGCCGCACGGCCTCGATCTGCACGCCATGCAGGACACCGCGTACGCGCTCGACCTCGCGCCGGCTCGCAGCCAGTTGCTCCTGCGCCTCGCGCAGCGCGCCCTCGGAACGCGCCAGCGACGCCGTGCGTTCCTCGACGATCAGTCGCTGGGCACGGATTTCCTTGTCGAGGTTCTCGATCTCGAGGCGCCGCGCGAGGAGACCCGACTTCTCGTCGTCGGCGGCAAAGAAGCGCACGCCGTAACGCGATACCAGATGGCCCGCGGCGACCACGAACTGCCCCCCGACCGGAAGCTGGTCACGCGCCGCCATCGCCGCGGCGAGATCGGGCGCGACGAAGACGTTCGCCAGCCAGTCGTTGAGGACGGCCGCCAGCGCGGCGTCGTGACCGCGTACGCGATCGGACAGTCGCGCGAAGCCGGGCATGTGACCGCCCTCCCGCGTGACCGCGCCGGTCGTCGAGTAGAACGCCACCCGTGCGGGCGGCGCGCTGGCCGCCAGGCCGCCCACCGTATCGAGGCGTCCGACCTCCACGCCTTCGACGCGCTCGCGCAGCACGGCCTCGAAGGCCGTTTCCCAGCCGTGCTCCACGCTGAGCTTGCGAAAAAGGCGCGGCAGTCCATCCAGGCCCTGCGCCGCCAGCCACGGATCGAGCCGGGTGTCCGCCTCGACGCTCGCCTGCACCTGCCGCAGTGCGGCCAGATGCGCTTCGATCCGTGTCAGAGCCTCCTGTTCACGCTGCTTCGCATCGACGTGCTCCTGCCGTTCCCGAGTGGCAGCGAGAACGCGCTCCTCGGCCTCGGTAAGTGCGGTGGAGTGCTGCTCCAGTTCGCCTTCCAGAGTAGCGACCTGTTCTCGCATCGAAGCAAGCCGCGCCTCGTCGGGCGAACCAATGGATGCCCGTTCTTCATCCAGGCGTTCGCGCCGCTGCTGCAGCTGAGCGAGCTGGCGGTCGACGTTGCGCTGTTCCCCGGCAGCCGCTTCGATCGCCTGCTCGGAGAGCGCCGCTTCCGCGCGCGCGGCCGTCATCGCCTCGCGTGCCAGCTGATAGGCGTTCTCCAGCCCCGGCAAGCCGCCCTCGTGTTCAGCGCAGCGGGCTTGCGCCTGCGCGAGCTGCGTGGTGGCGTCTCCGATGCTTTGCAGCAGGCCGGCGGCCCGGGCAAGCAGGTCAGTGTGTTCCTCGAGCCGGCGCTCGCGATTCGCCTTCAACGTTTCGATCTGTGCAGCCAGGCGGTTGCGGCCCTCGACGATCATGCGGATCTCGGACTCGAGCCGGGCCACCTCGGCGTTGACCTGCAGCAGGCCGCCCTGCGCTTCATGGACAGAGTCGCTCGCGCCGTAGTGGCTTGCGCGAACCTCCTCCAGTTCGCGCTCTGCCGCACGCAGATCGGCCACATGCGATTCCAGCGCCGTCGTGCGCGCCTCGATGTCACGCGTGACCTTGTCGCGCTCGGACTCCGCCTCGCGCCGCCGCGACAGCCACAACAATTGCTGCTGCTCGTCGTGCGCCACCTGCAGGTCGCGATAGCGCGCCGCGACCTCGGCCTGCTGTTCGAGCCGCCCGATCTGGCTGTCGAGTTCACGCAGGATGTCTTCGACCCGCGTCAGGTTGTCGCGTGTATCGGCCAGGCGATTTTCGGTCTCGCGCCGACGCTCCTTGTACTTCGAGATGCCCGCGGCTTCCTCGAGAAAGATCCGCAGCTCCTCGGGCCGGGCCTCGACGATGCGCGAGATCATTCCCTGGCCGATGATCGCGTACGCGCGCGGACCGAGGCCGGTTCCCAGGAACATGTCGTGCACGTCGCGGCGCCGCACGTTCTGGTTGTTGATCATGTAGCTCGAGGTCCCGTCGCGCGTCAGCACGCGCTTGACCGAGATCTCGGCGTACTGGCCCCAGGCACCGCCGATGCGGCCATCGGCGTTGTCGAAGACCAGCTCGACACTGGCGCGGCCGGCCGGCTTGCGGTTCACCGAGCCATTGAAGATGACGTCCTGCATCGACTCGCCGCGCAGTTCGGCGGCCTTGCTTTCGCCTAGCACCCAGCGCACGGCGTCGATGACGTTGGACTTGCCGCAGCCGTTGGGGCCGACAACCCCGACGAGGCTGCCGGGAACATCGATGGGGGTCGGGTCGATGAACGACTTGAACCCGGCGAGCTTGATCTGCCGAAGGCGCACGAGTGTCTGGGCGGGAAAGTAAGGTGTCTGCCCCAGACGCAACCGGTGTCAAGCGCTGTTCCGAGTCTGCGCGGGGATGAAAATGGCGTTCGTATAATAACAGCGCACATCCTTCTCGCTGCGGCGTCCCGCACGCATGCGAACGCAAGCTGCGACCATGGCCACCCGCCCCAGCAAGAAGCTCGAAACCTTCCCGAACCCGGCGCCACAGCGCGACTACCTCGTCCACATCGAGGTACCCGAGTTCACGTGCCTCTGCCCTCTGACTGGACAGCCGGATTTCGCCACGCTGATCCTCGACTACGTGCCCGACCGACGCAATGTCGAGCTGAAGGCGCTCAAGCTCTACGTGTGGTCGTACCGTGACGAGGGCGCCTTCCATGAAGCCGTCACCAACAAGATCCTCGACGACCTGGTGGCGGCGCTGGCGCCGCGCTTTGCCCGGCTGACCGCGAAGTGGTACGTGCGAGGCGGACTCTTCACGACAGTCGTCGCCGAGCACCGCAAGAAGGGCTGGAAGCCGGCTCTGCAGGTCGATCTCGGCCGTATCGCGGTCGAAGGCGCGCCGACCCGGGGGTGAACGTGAATCCTGATCTTCGTCGGTTGCAGCCTTATCCGTTCGAACGCCTGCGGCAGCTGTTCGCAGGGACCACCCCACCGGCCGGCCTGGCGCCGATCAACCTCTCCATCGGCGAGCCGAAGCATGCGACCCCGCGACTCATCTTCGATGCACTGACCGCGGCGCTGCCGGGTCTCTCGCAGTACCCGGTGACGGCCGGAATGCCGGCCCTGCGTGAGGCGATCGCGAGCTGGCTGACCCGGCGCTTCAACCTGCCCGTCGTCGATCCCGGATCGCAGGTGCTGCCGGTCATCGGAACGCGCGAGGCGCTCTTCGCCATCGCCCAGACCGTCATCGACCGGACCCGCAAGGCGCGCGTCGTGTCGCCGAATCCGTTCTATCAGATCTACGAAGGCGCCGCGCTGCTCGCCGGCGCCGACCCGGTATTCCTGCCCACGACCGTGGAAGGCGACTTCCGCATGGCTTTCGAAACGCTGACGCCGGGCGATTGGGACGGCGTGCAACTCGTCTACGTCTGCTCGCCCGGCAACCCGACCGGCCGCGTGATGGCCCTGGACGAGTGGCGGCAACTCTTCGAGCTGTCGGCCCGCCACGGCTTCGTCATCGCTGCCGACGAGTGCTACTCGGAGATCTACTTCGACGAGTCGAATCCGCCGCTGGGCGCGCTGCAGGCCGCGCAGACGCTCGGCAACGACCGCTATGAGCGGCTGATCACCTTTGGCAGCCTGTCCAAGCGCTCGAACGCGCCAGGGCTGCGCAGCGGCTATGTGGCGGGCGACGCCGAGGTCATCCGCCAGTTCCTCCTGTACCGCACTTACCACGGCAACGCGATGAGTCCGCCGGTGCAAAGTGCCAGCATCGCGGCCTGGAAGGACGAGGCCCACGTGGTCGAGAACCGGCGCCTGTACGCACAGAAATTCGCGCAGGCGCAGCCTTTGATCGCGCGCCGGCTGCCCTGCGACATGCCGGACGCGGCGTTCTATCTCTGGGCACGCTCCCCGATCGACGACGCGGAGTACGCGCGCAGACTGCTGGCGGAGCGGAACGTCACCGTGCTGCCCGGCAGTTACCTCTCGCGCAGCGTCGGTGGGCGCAACCCGGGCGCCGGCTACGTACGGATCGCGCTCGTGGCGGAGCCGGCCGAGGTGGCCGAGGCAGCCGAGCGCATCGCCTCACTTCAACTCTGACTTCAGCGAAGGATTCCGATGTCACTCGAACAGACGATCAACGACGCGTGGGAACAGCGCACCAGCCTGGCTCCGGGAACCGCATCCGCGGCGATCAGCGAGGCCGTGGATCAGGCGATTGCCGACCTGAACGCGGGGCGCCGGCGCGTCGCCGAGAAGCTGAACGGAGCATGGGTCACGCACCAGTGGCTGAAGAAGGCGGTGCTGCTGTCGTTCCGCCTCAACGACAACGTCCCGATGCATGCCGGTGAACTGGGCTTCTACGACAAGGTGAAGCCGAAGTTCTCGCACCTCGACGCCGAGCACATGCGAGCCACCGGCGTTCGCGTCGTGCCGCCTGCCGTCGCTCGCCGCGGCAGCTACATCGCGAAGAACGTCGTGCTGATGCCGTCCTACGTCAACATCGGCGCCTATGTCGACGAGGGCACGATGGTCGACACCTGGGCCACCGTCGGCTCGTGCGCACAGATCGGCAAGAACGTCCATTTGTCGGGCGGCGTCGGCATCGGCGGAGTGCTCGAGCCGCTGCAGGCCAATCCGACGATCATCGAGGACAACTGCTTCATCGGCGCCCGCTCGGAAGTCGTCGAGGGTGTCATCGTCGAGGAAAACGCCGTGCTCGGCATGGGGGTCTTCATCGGCCAGAGCACCAAGATCTTCAACCGCGAGACGGGCGAGATCTCCTACGGCCGCGTGCCTGCCGGCTCGGTCGTCGTCGCCGGCTCGCTGCCCTCGCGCGAGTGCAACCTGTACTGCGCGGTCATCGTCAAGCAGGTGGATGCGAAGACGCGGGCGAAGACCAGCATCAATGAATTGCTGAGGACGTAGGCACGACGTTGCGGTTGGCTCGTCGTGCGCAGCGACGCCGCCGGCCGTTCACTGCCGAGCCGGGAGGCGCCCGGCGCAGCCGTGCAACGTAGACCAACCCACGCGCTCGGCAAGACTTCGGTTCCCGCGAGGGGCCCGTTCCCGGCTCTTTTCATCCAATCGGACGGATTCGCAACCCCCCGCCTGCGGTCGTATGCTTTGCCTCTCAGAAGCCCGAGGTCCCACGTCATGTCGACTACTCCCACGTCGCTCGAGCGCCTGTTCGGCCTGATGGCCGAAAAGCAGGCGTCGGACCTGTTTCTTTCGGTCGGGTCGCCGATCACGATCAAGATCAACGGCGTCTGTGTGCCGATCAACCAGGAGCGGCTCGCCCCCCAGGCGATCGTCTCGCTGCTGGCTGAGCGCCTCACCGATGCCCACTTCCGGGAACTCGAGGACTCGCGCGAACTGAACATCGGCCTTCCGGTACAGGGCATTGGCAGCTTCCGTCTCTCCGCGTTCCTGCAGCGCGGCTCGATCTCTGCCGTCGTCCGTTTCATTCCGCACGACATCCCGAAGCTCGATGCCCTTCACCTGCCCGAGATCCTCAAGGACCTCGTCATGGAACGGCGGGGGCTGATACTCGTGGTGGGCGCGGCGGGCTCGGGCAAGTCGACGACGATCGCCTCGATGATCGATCACCGCAACGAGCTGATCACCGGGCACGTGCTGACTTTCGAGGACCCGATCGAGTTCCTGTTCCGCAACAAGAAGTCCATCATCAACCAGCGCGAGATCGGCTCCGATGCCCGGACGCTGCAGGTGGCCTTGCGCAGCGCAATGCGCCAGGCCCCGGACGTGATCTTCATCGGTGAGATCCGCGACCGCGACACGATGAGTGCGGCACTCGCCTATGCGATGTCGGGCCACCTCGTGGTCGCCACGCTGCACGCCACCAACAGCGCCCACGCGCTGAACCGCGTCATCAGCTTCTATCCGCCGGAAACGCGCCAGGCGTTCTTCCAGGACCTTTCGGTTGCCGTCAAGGCGATCGTGTCGCAGCGCCTTGTGCGGTCAAAGCGCGGCGGGCGGGTGCCCTCCGTCGAAGTGCTGATGAACACGCGCCACATTGCCGACCTGATCGAGCGCGGCGACGTGCAGGCGATCAAGGAAGCCATGGAGCAGAGCCTGGCGCCCGAGAGCATGTCGTTCGAGCAGAGCCTGTACTCGCTGATCCAGGCAGACCAGATCACGCGCGAGGACGCGCTGTCGGCGGCCGACTCGCAGAACAACCTGCTGTGGTTCATCAACAACGCCGGCAAGGCTCGCTCGCAGATCCAGCGCGAGCGCGAAGAAACCGGCTCGGACGCCTCCTTCTCCGAGTTCACGCTCAACATCTGACGCCGTCGCAGGCGGCACGGGTCAGCCGCTACAATCCGCGCGCTTCGCACGTGCACCGATGCTGCGTGCGGCCGCACGCATGCACCCGACCCTCGAACTTGCCCGCGAACTGATCTCCCGGCAGTCCGTCACGCCCTATGACGGCGGCTGCCAGCCGCTGATCGCCGCGCGACTGGCGCCGCTGGGCTTCATCGCTGAGACCATTGCCAGCAACGGCGTCACGAACCTCTGGCTGCGGCGCGGCCGCGCCGCGCCCGTGTTCGTCTTTGCGGGGCACACCGATGTCGTTCCGACCGGGCCGCTGGACCAGTGGAGTTCGGACCCCTTCACGCCGACTCTCCGCGATGGCGTCCTCGTCGGGCGTGGCGCCGCGGACATGAAGAGTTCGATCGCCGCTTTCGTGGTGGCCGCCGAGGAGTTCGTGCGCGCGCAGCCGAACCATCGCGGGTCGATTGCGTTGCTGTTGACCTCGGACGAAGAAGGCCCGGCGACCGACGGCACGACCAAGGTGGTGGAGGCCCTGCGCGCCCGTGGCGAGGCAATCGACTACTGCATCGTCGGCGAGCCGACCTCGGTTGACCGGCTCGGTGACACGATCAAGAACGGGCGCCGCGGCTCTCTGTCGGGACGGCTGACAGTACAGGGCGTGCAGGGGCACGTTGCCTACCCTCACCTGGCCCGCAACCCGGTGCACATGCTGGCGCCGGCGCTCGCCGAACTCGCGGCCACCCGCTGGGACGACGGCGACGAGTTCTTCCCGCCGACGACATTCCAGGTCTCCAACATCCATGCCGGAACCGGCGTCGGCAACGTGATCCCCGGGACCTGCAGTGTTGACTTCAACTTCCGCTTCGCGCCGGCATCGACCGCCGAAGATCTGCAGCGGCGCGTCGCGGAGGTGCTGCGCAGGCACGAGGTCTCGCATGAGCTCGACTGGACCCTCGGCGCACAGCCGTTTCTCACGCCGCGCGGCGAGCTTTCGCAGGCCATCAGCGCCGCGATCGAACAGACGACCGGGATCAGTCCGGAGCTGTCCACCACCGGCGGGACGTCCGACGGTCGCTTCATCGCGACGTTGTGTCCGCAGGTCATCGAGTTCGGCCCGCCGAATGCGACCATCCACAAGATCAACGAGCAGATCGCCGTGGCGGACCTCGAACCGCTCAAGAATGTTTATCTGGGTACGCTGGTACGTCTCCTGGCCGCGGAATAGACCATGACAACGCTGATCGACGCGCAGGCCAACCTCCGCACGCTGCGCGACGTGCTCCGCTACGCGGTCACCCGCTTCAACGAGGCCGAGCTGTCGTTTGGCCATGGCCAGGGCGACGCCTTCGAGGAGGCGGCCTTCATCGTCATGCGCACGCTGAAGCTGCCGACGGAGCGGCTGGAGTTCTTCGCCGATGCGTACCTGACCCACGCGGAGATCCACGAACTGCTCCAGGTCATCGACCGGCGCGTGAAGAAGCGCATCCCGGCGGCCTACCTGCTCAACGAGTCATGGCTGCGCGGCTACAAGTTCTACGTCGACGAACGCGTGCTCATACCGCGCTCGTTCATCGGCGAGTTGCTCGACGAGGGACTGACCCCCTGGGTCAGTGACCGCAACGCGATCGGCGATGTTCTCGACCTGTGCACCGGCTCGGGCTGCCTCGCGATCATGGCTGCCGACGTCTTCTCCAATGCGAAAGTCGACGCCGCCGACATCTCGGCCGATGCCCTGACGGTCGCTCGCCGCAACATCGACGACTATCAGCTCCAGTCGCGCGTCAACCCGGTCAAGTCCGACCTCTTCGCCGCGCTCGGCACCAAGCGCTACGACATCATCCTGTGCAATCCGCCCTACGTGACCGAGAGCGCGATGGCCAGGCTGCCCGCCGAGTACGCGCATGAGCCCAAGATCGCGCTGGCGGGCGGAGCGGACGGCATGAACCTGGTCAAGACCGTGGTGCGCCAGGCACGCGGGCACCTCAAGCGCGGCGGGCTGCTGATCGTCGAAGTCGGAGATGGCCGCGCCGCTGCTGAGAAGACCTTTGGCGACCTTCCGCTGACATGGCTGACGACCAGCGCCGGCGACGACATGGTGTTTCTCGCCCGGCAGGAAGAGCTGCCGTAGCGAGGCGCCAGACGGCCTGGTCCGGGTTCAGCCCGCGCCTGACGCGGCCCGGATGCGGCGCCATGGCCCACAACCTGCCCGGCTCAACGCGATGCGCCTGACAATGACTTCGGACGAACACCGCATTTCATGCTGAGGCTCATCGACGTCTCGATCGCGCGCGGAACCCGGACGCTGTACCGGGGCGTGTCAGTGATCGCGCGACCCGGCGAGCGCATCGGGCTCGTTGGCGCCAACGGTTGCGGCAAGTCGAGCCTGTTCGCCGCGCTGCTGGGCGAGCTGGGCCTCGAAGCAGGCACCGTAGAGGCGCCCCGGCCCGAGCGCATCGCACACGTGGCCCAGGACATCGAAGCGAGCCATCTGAGCGCACTGGACTATGTCGTTGCCGGTCATGCGCCGCTGGTCGCCGCGCGCGCGGAGCTCGCCGCCGCGGAGACGTCGCACGACGAAATGCGGCTCGCGCATGCACACGCGGCATTGGCCGAACTCAATGAAGGCGCGATCATCGCCGCGGCACAGACGGTGCTGCATGGCCTCGGCTTCGCGACCTCCGACAGTTCGCGCCCTGTCACCGCCTTTTCCGGCGGATGGCGCAACCGGCTGGCCCTGGCGCGCGCGCTGCTGCGCCCGGCAGAACTCCTGCTGCTCGACGAACCAACGAATCACCTCGATCTCGACTCCGTCGTCTGGCTCGAGTCCTGGCTGCGTCGCCAGCCTGCCACGGTGATCGTCATCTCGCACGACCGCGAGTTCCTCGATCGTATTGCCGAATCCATCTGGCACGTGGATCAGGAGGCGATCCGCCGCTACGCCGGCGACTACAGCGCCTTCGAGCTCGCGTGGCTCGAACAACAGAAGCAGCAGGACGCCGCGGCCAAGGCCTATGCACGGACGGCTGCGCACCTGCAGAGTTTCGTCGATCGCTTCCGCGCTCAGGCGACGAAGGCACGCCAGGCCCAGAGCCGGCTGAAGATGCTCGAGCGGCTGACGGTCATCGAGCCCAGCCGGTCGCGGCGCGAGTGGCGTTTCGAGTTCCTGGAGCCAGTGCGCACGCCGGAGCGGCTGCTCGATGCCGAGGGCATGTCGCTCGGCTACGGAGCGCGGACCGTGCTGGCCGACGTCACCCTGACGGTGCGCGCCGGCGACCGCATCGGCATACTCGGCGTCAACGGCGCCGGCAAGTCGACGCTCGTGAAGGCCATCGCGCGCGAGCTGGAGCCATCGGCGGGCGAGCTGCGGCGGGGACAAGGCCTGGCGATCGGCTACTTCGCGCAGCACCAGCTCGACCAGTTGCGCTCCGACGAGACACCGCTCGCGCACCTGCGCCGCCTGGCGCCTGATGCCCGCGAGCAGCAGCTGCGTGAGTTCCTGGGAACCTATCGTTTTTCGGGCGAGATGGCCACTTCGCTGATCGGTCCGATGTCCGGCGGCGAGAAGGCGCGCTGTGCGCTCGCGCTGATCGCGTGGCAGCGCCCGAACCTGCTGCTGCTCGATGAGCCGACCAACCATCTCGACATGGAGACGCGCGAGGCATTGACCGTGGCGCTTTCGTCCTATGAAGGGGCGCTGCTGCTGGTCTCGCACGACCGGCACTTGCTGCGCGCGACCTGCGATCAACTCTGGCTGGTGCACGACGGCCGCGTCGCCGCCTTCGACGGCGACCTCGACGACTACGCGTCCCTCGTGCTCGCGAGCCGGCGAGATCGTGCCGATGGGTCGGGCGAGGCCGACACGCCCAACCGCCGCGAACAACGCAAGCAGGAGGCGGCCGAGCGGCAGCGCCGCGCGAGTGCGCGGCGCCCGCTCCAGTCGCGCCTGAAGCGACTCGAGCAGGAACTGGCGAAGGTCAGCGATGAACTGCGCGAACTCGACGCGCGGCTGGCTGATCCGGACTTCTACCACGCCGGCGATGAAGCAGTCGTGGCCGAAACCCTGAAGCGACGTGGCGAGCTGTCGCGCCAGGTCGAGACGCTCGAGGGACAATGGCTCGAACTCACGCAGGAACTCGAGGCGATTGAATGAAGACCGGGGGCGCGGGACATGCTCGCCGGCGCTCATGCGCGCAGGGGGTCCGATGACTGCACCCCTCGCCGGCCTGCGTATCCTCGACCTCACGCGCCTGCTGCCCGGTCCGGCAGCGACGATGCACCTGGCCGATTTCGGGGCCGATGTCATCAAGATCGAGGACACCGCGGCCGGCGACTACATGCGCGACTTCGACCCCCAGGTCGCCAACGCACAGGGCGTACGCGTCAACCCGGCGTTCGAGGCGACCAATCGCGGCAAGCGGTCACTGGCGATCGACCTCAAGCACGCGCGCGGCCGCGAATTGCTGCTGCAGCTTGCCGACCGGGCCGACGCCCTGATCGAGAGCTTCCGCCCGGGCGTGCTGGCCCGTCTCGGCCTCGGCTGGGACGTGCTCCATGCGCGCAACCCCAGGCTCGTTCTGTGTTCGCTCTCGGGCTATGGGCAGACAGGACCGTGGTCGCACAAGGCCGGGCACGACATCAACTACATCGCGGTGAGTGGTGTGCTGGACCAGATACGCGCCGAGGGTCGTCCGGCGGTTCCGAATCTGCAGCTCGGCGATCTGCTGGGCGGTGCGTTGTCATCCCTGTCGGCGCTGCTGATCGCGCTGCTGGCGGCGCAGCGTACCGGGCAGGGACGATGGATCGACGTCGCCATGTCCGAGGCCCTGCTGGTGCATCACTTCTTCCCGCACGCGGAACTCGACATCGGGCAGCTGCCCATCGGCGGCGAAACCCTGCTCACCGGCGGAGCGGCGTGCTACCGCGTCTACGAGACGGCCGACGGCCGCCATCTGGCGGTCGGGGCGCTGGAGCAGAAGTTCTGGGAGTCTTTCTGCGATGCGGCCGGGCTGGCGCAGCTGCGCACGCGCCACTGGGCTCACGGCGAGGCGCCGGGTTCTGTCGCCGCACACGAGACGATCGCGCGCGTAGCCGAACAGCTGCGCGGCCGCACGCTCGCGGAGTGGCTGCAGGTCTTCGACGCCGTCGACGCCTGTGTGACACCGGTCCTGACTCCGGCCGAGGCCCTCGTCCATCAACAGGCCTCCGCGCGCGGCGTCGTGCGCCGGCAGGGCGCCGTAACGGAAGTCGGACCGCTCGCGCAGATGTCGGGCCACGCGATGCCATCGCATCCGGCCCCGCGCGCCGGCCAGCAGAGCCGCGAGGTGCTGGCCGAACTGGGTCTTGGCGCCGACGCAATCGACGACCTGATCGCTGCCAGGGTCGTTCAGGCGGCCGGATGATCGAGCGTCGACGGCTGCTGCTGATGCGCCACGGCGCCGTCGACTACTTCGATGCTGCGGGCCGCCCCTACCCGCCCGATGACGTGCCGCTGACGACGGCGGGCATCGAGCAGGCTCGCGCGATGGGCGCATCCATTGCGCGCGCAGGCCTGGCGATCGACCGCGCGATCACCAGCGGTCTGGCACGGACGCGCCAGACCGCGCAGCACGTGCTCGAGACCGCAGGCCGGTCGCCGCCCATCGAGCACTGGCCCGACCTGCGGGAGATCCAGCCCGGGCATCTGCCGAGCATTTCCGATCATGAATTGCGAGCGGCGTTCCTCGGCGCCTTCGAGGGGCCCGTACCGCGCGAGACCCGGTTCCTCCAAGGCGAAACCATCGGCGCAATGCTCGATCGCACGCTGCCCGCGTTGCAGCGGCTGCTTGCCGACCCGAGCTGGGACACCGCGCTGATGGTTCTGCACGGCGGCGTCAACCGGGGACTGCTTTCCTGGTTCCTGACCGGGCAGCCGGTTTTCCTCGGTGGCCTGGCGCAGGACACGGGTTGCCTCAACATCATCGACGTCGGCTCCGGGCCGTCCAACAGCGTCGTGCGCGTCGTCAACTTCTGCCCGATTGATACGCTGCAGACAGGAACCAGGCTGTCCACAATGGAGCATCTGCTGCACAAATATCTGAAACTGCGCACTTCGCGCGGCGAACCAGGAGACATCGCATGAACCAGCTCGGCGCCGTGACGGGACGCCACGCCTTCGATGTCGGGCGCCTCGCCGCCCATCTCGAGCAGCATCTGCCGGACTTTCGGGGGCCGGTCGAGGTGCAGCAGTTCCAGGGCGGGCAGTCCAATCCGACGTACCTGATCGCCACACCGACGGCGAAGTACGTCATGCGCAGCAAGCCCGGCCCGTCCGCCAAGCTGCTGCCGTCGGCGCACGCGATCGAGCGCGAATTCCACGTGATGCGTGCGCTCGCGGCGCAGGGCATCCCGGTGCCATGGACGCTGCTGCTGGTCGAGGACGAAAGCGTGATCGGACGCGCGTTCTACCTGATGCAGCATGTCGAGGGCCGCATCTTCTGGGACCAGTCGCTGCCCGACCTCGACCGCGTCGAGCGCGCCTCGATCTACGACGAGATGAACCGCGTCATCGCGCGGCTGCACTCGGTCGACATCGAACGCGCGGGCCTCTCGGACTACGGCAAGGCGGGCAACTACTTCGAGCGCCAGATAGGCCGCTGGAGCAAGCAGTACCGCGCGTCGGAGACCGAACGCGTCGAGGCGATGGACCGCCTGATCGAGTGGCTGCCGAAGCACATCCCGGCGGGCGATGAAACGACGGTCGTGCACGGCGACTACCGGATGGACAACCTGATCTTCCATCCGACCGAGCCGCGCATCATCGCCATCCTGGACTGGGAACTGTCGACACTCGGGCATCCGCTGGCGGATTTTTCCTACCACTGCATGAGCTGGCACATCCCGCCGGGTGCATTCCGCGGCATTGCCGGCCTTGACCATGCCGCGCTCGGCATCCCGGACGAGCAGGAGTACATCCGGCGCTACGTCGAACGCACCGGCCGCCCCACCATCGAGCACTGGAACTTCTACCTCGCCTACAACCTGTTCCGCATCGCAGCCATCCTGCAGGGCGTGTACAAACGCGCGACCGAAGGGCTTGCTTCGTCGGACAACGCAAAGCAGGCAAGCGAGAACGCGAAGGCGCTGGCCGAGCTGGGCTGGCGCTACGCGCGGCGCGCCTGAGACAATCCCTGCACACCATGAGCCTGCTCGACCCCAAGCTGACCCCCAGCGCGATCGTTCGCCACCTCGACCAGTACGTCGTGGGCCAGGACGAAGCGAAGAAGATCCTCGCGGTCGCCGTCTATGCGCACTACAAGAAGATTGCGCGTTCACAGCTCGAAGGCCTCGAGATCACGAAGAGCAACGTGCTGCTGGTCGGCCCGACCGGAACCGGCAAGACGCTGATGTGCGAGTCGCTGGCGCGCCTGCTCGGCGTGCCGTTCGTGACTGCGGACGCGACCTCGCTCGCGCAGTCGCGCTATGTCAACGACGAGATCGAGGCGATCCTCGAGCGGCTGCACGACAAGGCCGAAGGTGATGTCGCGCGCACACAGCAGGGCATCGTCTTCATCGACGAGATCGACAAGCTGCGCTCCGCCGTCGACGCGGCACGCGGCCAGTCGGGCGAAAGCGTGCAGCACGCGCTGCTGAAGATCATGGAAGGCGCACCGGTCCGGCTGCGCAGCGGCCAGTACCTCGACACGACGAACGTGCTCTTCATCTGCGGCGGCGCCTTCGTCGGGCTCGACGCGATCATGTCGCAGAGCCACGGCTTCGGATTTGTCGCAACGTCCGACGACGACAACCAGAAGATCCTGACGCGGCTCAACGCACGCGTGAAGCCGACGGACCTTGTCGAGTTCGGCCTCATTCCGGAATTCACCGGGCGACTGGCGATCGTGGCGCGCTTTCAGGACCTGACGCGCGACATGCTGGTGCGCATCATGACGGAGCCGCGCAACTGCATCTACCGGCAGTTCCAGGCGATCATGAAGAGCGAGGACGTCGAGCTGGTGGTCGCCCCGCGCGCGTTCGAGGAGATCGCCGACCTGGCGATCGAGTACAAGTCCGGCGCCCGCAGCCTGCGCGGTCTCTTCGAGGAACTGATCACGCCGGTGCTCTTTGCCGTCCCGGACCATCCGGAAGTGAAGCGCGTGGAGATCAGCTCGCTCTTCGTCGAGCCGCGCTATTTCCGCACGCCGCCCGCGCGCTAGCCGAACGATCGCGACGGCCGTGATCTCGCTCGCCGGAGCACGTCGTGTCGTCTTTGGTCTGGCCCTGGCCAGCTTCGTGCTGTCGTTCTTTCATCGCACCGCGCCGGCCGCGATTGCCGGCGAGCTGACGCGCGCGTTTTCCATCAGCAGCACCGTGCTGGGCACGCTCGCCGCGACCTACTTCTACGTCTACACGGTGCTGCAGATCCCGGTGGGTGTGCTGGCCGACACGCTCGGCCCGCGCAGGATCCTGGCGACGGGTTCCGCGATCGCGGCGGCGGGCTCGCTGCTGTTTGCGCTCGCGCCCGTCTGGGAGATCGCTGCGGTCGGCCGCACGCTGGTCGGCATCGGCGTGTCGGTCGCGTTCATTGCGGTCCTGAAACTCTCTGCCGTCTGGTTTCCGCCGGGCAAATTCGCCACGCTCGCCGGTGTGACGATGTTCGCGGGCAATCTCGGCGCTGTGATCGCCGGCGCACCCCTGGCGTGGGTCGTCACGCAGGCCTCATGGCGCACGGTGTTCGTTGCGTTGGCGATACTCTCGGGCCTGCTCGCTCTGGCCACGTGGCTGCGCGTGCGGGACCGGCCGGAGGAACTGGGCCTGCCGGCCGTGAACCCTTCGCTTCCGGCGGCGGCGCACGTACCGTGGAAGCGCGCGGTGGTACGCGTACTGGCGAATCCCGCCACTTGGCCGCCCTTCGTCGTCAACCTCGGCGTCGGCGGCAGCTTCCTCGCCTTCGCCGGTCTCTGGGCGGTGCCCTATCTGCAGCAAGTGCACGGCATGACGCGGGTTCAAGCGGCCCAGCACTCGAGCCTGATGCTGCTCGGCGTCGCCTTCGGCTCGATGGCGATCGGTGTCATCTCCGACCGGCTGCGCAGCCGGCGCGGCGTCATGCGTGCCGCGGTCCTGCTCTACACGCTGTCGTGGCTCCCCTGGATTGCGCACGTGCAATGGCCGCTGTGGGCCACGCTGGCCTGGTTCCTGCTGATGGGGCTGCTGATTCCGGGGTTCACGCTCTCGTGGACCATCGCCAAGGAAGCCAATCCACCGCAGTACTCGGGGATTGCAACCTCCGTGGTCAACACCGGCATCTTCCTCGGCGCCGGCATCCTGCAGCCGCTGGTCGGATGGGTACTCGACCGCGGCCGCGCGCTGGACGACGTCGCCGCCGGATGGGATCGCGCGCTGCTCGTGCTCGTCGGCGCCGCCACGCTCGCCTTGCTCGCCGCGTGGCTGCCGGCGCGCGGCGCGGTGCAGCACCACTGACAACGTGACGCCGGCTGCTCGGCGGGCGGTCGATGCCGTGCCCCGCGCAGTGTTGCGAACGCTGAGCCCGGCGGACCGCCTACGGCTGCACCTGACTCCAGTAGCGCTGCGACCGCCATCGGATCGACACCGGACAGTGCGCCCCCCGAACCCTGCCTGACGAGTAACGGACCGGCGGGAGTCGCACAAGCCGGGGCCGAAGTGTCCAGCACATCGAGCTTCGAGGCTGTGGTCACTCAAGCGCTGGACCGTGGCGAGCCAGGCGGGGATCGATGCGGAACCGCACGCGGTCACTTCAACGGGGCCTGCAACCGTCGCTGGCATGGCCGCGACCAGTGCATCGAGATCGCCAAAGGTTCGCTGACCCACGACACAGGTATGGGGATGCACCGCGACCCGCGTGTGCGGTGCAGTTGTCGCGGCGGCGGACGTCGCAGTCACCACAACGAGCATGATGCCGGCGCCACGTTGCACCGAGGTCCGACAGGCATTGCTTCGAGTCTTCATCTCTATCTCCGTCGACAGTTGGCCGCCACGAGGCGAAGGACTACAGTGGCCGCATTGTTGGCAGCACCGCTGCAACCCTCAAGCGACCTTTTCTTGCTGCAGACATGAGCTGAGCTAATGGATCGCCAGCGGTCACCGCGACTGTCACTCGACCTGCTGCGCGGCTTCCGAGCCGCCGCGCGTCACCTGAGCTTCACACGCGCCGCGCGCGAGCTCTTCGTGACGCAGTCCGCGATCAGCCACGAGGTCAAGACGCTGGAAGAGCAGCTCGGGCGACCGCTGTTCCGGCGTGTCAACCGTGCGTTGCAGTTGACCCAGACGGGAGAGGAGCTTTATCGCGCGATCGACGAGGCGCTGACCTTGATCGAAACGGCGACCCAGCGCGCGTCCGGCCCGTGGCGCACCTTGTCGGTGACAACGACCGTCGCACTGGCATCAACCTGGCTCGTCCCGCGCCTGCCGCGATTTGCGCAGGAGCACCCGGAGGTCGACCTCCGCGTCGTCGCGAGCAACGATGCCGTCGACCTCAAGCGCGAGCACGTCGACGTTGCGATCCGTTTCGCAACGGTGCAGATGGCCCAGCCATCGGGCGAGAAGCTCTTCGACTACAGGCAGTTCCCGGTCTGCGCCCCGGCCCTCGCGACGCAACGCCGCAAGCCCCTTCGCACGCCCGCCGATCTGGCACACCATGTACTGATCGACTTCGAAACCATCCTGTACGGCAGGCCCTGGTACGACTGGCAGCAGTGGTTCGCCGCGCAAGGCCTGCACAGCCTCAAAGGCGCCGGCTGGCTTCGCTTCTCGCACTACGACCAGGTCATCGAGGCCGCGCGTAAGGCGACGGGCGTCGCCGTCGGCAAGTGGCCGCATCTCAGTGATCACCTGCGCTCCGGGGAACTCGTCGCTCCCCTCGGTGAGCCGGGCGCGGTGACCGTCGGCGCCTTCTATCTTGAAGTCGCAGACGACGCACAGCGCGAAGCGTCCGATGTCTTCCTTGCCTGGCTGCGCGCGGAGGCCAGGCGCGACGCGGACCCTCTTTCAGCCGTCGTTACTCCTCGGCGCGCCGCGGGACGAGCGCGCAAGTCCTGACTGAATTGCAGCGGATGCTGGGGCACCTCGCGAGGCTCCACTCCGAACCTGGCGTGCATCCGGCTGGCGGTCGCCTAGCGATTTGCCCCACAACTTGGCCACGGATTCAACCTACAGACCGGGTTCGCACTGTGCACCTTGGTAGGGAAAGGCTAATCCGGCGGCGGGACTTGGGCCCCAACCTTGCGCCTCGGGAAACCGCCGGCTTCGACCACTAGCTGACGCGGACGTTTGGTAGCCAGTTGACCTCGAAGCGGAAGTTAAGGGGACATTTGCGGTTCAAGATTGGTCTAATGAGCCGGAGGTAGGCGGCCAACAGTGGGCCGTCTACATCCACGTTCCCTCGGACGAAAGGAAAACACGATGAGCAACGAACAGGCGGCACCTGAAACGAAAGGCGTTTCCGTGAAGTTGCTTTCAACGGTTGATCTTGGCCCTGAGATAGAGGGCATGGCAGGGCGCCAACTTCGCATGCGAATGGTGACCATTGAGCCAGGTGGCGTCTTCGGTCCGATGCACGACCATAAGGACAGACCAGGCACCGTCTACATACTGCAAGGAACGATCACGGACCATCAAAATGGAGTCGCTAGGGACTATGGTCCGGGCGTAGGTTGGCCCGAGGATAGAAACACCATGCACTGGCTTGAGAATAGAGGAACGATTCCGGCAGTTGAGATCTCAGTCGACATAGTCAGGCGGGAGTGAACCCGCCATTGTCGGCCATTTGCTGACGAAGGGGTCGTCACACCGATTCACCTTATAGCGGACCTGGCGAGATGGATGAGAAACCCACACCCGAAGAGACCGCTCGGTGGCAACGCCGATTGGCCAGTCAAGCAAACAATAGGGCTTGGACCCTGGCTGAGGCCGAGTCGCGGACGCCCGAAGAAGATGAAGATATGCTGCAGGCGGCGCATGCCGCAATGCACTTCTGGAAGATCATCGGCAATGACAACAACCGCGCACATGCGGCTCAACTCGTTGCTCATGCCTACGCGCAGCTCGGCCTTCCCGGACCGGCCGCCCACTACCTGGCGAAGGCGCAGCCAGTCTTCTTTGCTGACGGAGCGAGGAGTGGGAAACCGCCCTCGCACATGGGGTGGCGGCCAACGTAGCCGCTGCGGCGAAAAATGCCGCCGCTCACCGCGACCACTAAGCCAGGGCATTCAACCTGGTAGCCGCGCTTCCGGATCCAGAGTACAGGAAGATCCTCGAGGCGACCCTGCGCGTTCTGCCCGTGCCAGATAAGGTGTCCGGGTGACGTCGGCGACACTCGGCCGCAGCGGCCATCCAGTCACCCAATTCAAACTGGTCGTAGCCGCGCCCCCTATCGGAGTTCATCGGCGTGAGTGATGGGCTTGCGGCCACGTCGTGCGCGCCAATCCCTCGGACTCGTCTTTGACCAGCCGCGGAAAGCCCGCGAAAAGACCGCCGCATCGGCAAAGTGCAGCGCCGCTGCGATCTCCGAGATTGGAAGTTGTGTGTTCTCCAGAAGTTGCTTCGCCACCTCGAAGCGCGTTTGACTGACGAGCCGCTGCAAGCTCGTCCCCTCGGCGGTCAGCCGTTTGCGCAGCGTCCGCTCGTGTATGCCGAACAGGAGCGCCACGCTCTCGGCCGACGACGTGCCGCCAAGTACCAACTGGTGAAGCGCGCCCCGCACGATGTCGGCGAAGCCGATCGTGCTAGTGGCACGAATCTGCTGGATCGCCGACATGACCAGTTCGCGAAGGTTGGGATCCGCGCCGGGGATGGCGCGGTCTAGCCACGATGCGGCAAACACGATGCCGGACACCTCGGCATCGAATCGAACATTCGGACCAAGAATGCGGCGATAGGGACGCGCATCCCTCGGTCGGACATGAGAGAACTGGACGTGCGCTGGCTCCCAGGAGGCGCCGCAGATCGCCCTAAGTACTCTGTACCCGATGACAGTGGCGACGTCGTAAAGGTGCGCGGCGCCGGGTGTCCCGTGCCGATAGATGGAATAGCCTAGAAGCACATACGAAGCGTCCAAGTTTATCAATATTGGAACAGCCCCGCGATCGTGCAGGTAGAGATGTAGAAGAAGGGCCCGAAGCGCCTCGCCAACGGTGGCTGAGTTGCGCATCAGGTATCCGATGGCGCCGAGGCCCTCCAACTCGAAGCACTCGCCAACGAGCAGGCCGAAATGGCCGCAAGCCGTTGCCGTCGAGCATTCGGCAAGCAAGCGGCCAAGAGCGTCGAAGGCGATCCGGTTCTCGGGACTCTTGAATACGTGAAGCGGGACTCCCGCCCGTACGAAGGGGAGACTCGGTGTGACCCCGAACTTCCTCAGAAGGTCTGGAATTGCAGCAACAGGACCGATCCTGACTTCGCCTTCGCCGGCAGCAGGTAAGTGGCTGCGCGGGGCCGACCTTTGGCCGGCGCCACTTCGCGCGCCGCCGCGCGCGTGGCTCTGTACCTTGGCGAACGACCTTTCGGCAATGGGCTGCGTTGATCTAACCATCCGGCGAGTTCCCGGCTCCTGACCGGATCAGGAGGTGCCGGGTTGAATCGGAGCTGATCATTGTAGGCGGAGGCTCCCCGAGCGGGCCGTCGGCAGGGCCGGATTTGCAAAATGCGATTCTTGAACGTCTGTTAGCGTGTGCGGCTCCACTTTCGCCGATATGGCGCGCACCCGTAGTGCTTAAGGAGACAAGTTATGACGAGACATGCACTGCTGGGCGCGATTCTCGCTGTCGCGTTTACCGCGACGGCTTCCGCACAGACTTTCAAAATGACGACGCCATTCGCGCCGGGTGTCGCCGTGCCCGACAGGATCGAGTCGTCCATCGGGACCCTGAACCTCAGCTATGGCTATCCGTCGGCCGAAACTGTCGAGAAGATCTACGACAACCTGGACCGCTCGCGCGCGCTGCAGGCCTACCTGCTGGCGATTCCCATCGTCAACCAGGCGGGGATGCGCGACTCGATCCGCAAGTTCGGTCCCGACAACCAGACCGACGTCATCTGGGAAGACCTGGTCGATCCGAGGACCGTCGAACTGACGGCGAACGACAACACGATCTACAACTTCGTCTGGCTGGATACCAGCAAGGGCCCATTGGTGGCCGAGATTCCGCCCAAGGTGCTGGGGCTTGTCAACGACTTTTGGTACAAGTGGGTCGCCGACGTCGGCATCACCGGCGCGGACAAGGGCGAAGGCGGGAAGTACCTCGTGCTGCCGCCCGGATACACGGGCAATGTCCCGGCGGGCTATCACGTCGTGCGGCCCAACACCTTCGGGAACTGGCTCGTGTTCCGCGCCTTCCTCGTGGACGGTTCGACAAAGCCCGGCGTGGAGTCGGTGAAGAAGAACCTGCGGATCTATCGCCTGGCCGATGCCGCCAACCCGCCGCCGATGAAATTCGTCAACGCCTCGGGCGTGCCGGCCAACTTCGTCGCACCGGGCGACTACTCGTTCTGGACGCTGTTGAACCAGGTCATCCAGGAGGAGCCGGCGCAGGGTTCCGACCCCACCACTTTGGGTCTGTTCGCCTCGATCGGCATCGTCAAGGGCCAGCCCTTCAACCCCGATGAGCGGATGAAGAAGATCCTGACCGACGCCGCGAACATCGGCGCCGTGACAGCGCGCACCATCGCCTTCAAGATCCGCTCGAAGGAGGCGTACTTCTTTCCGGACAGCGCGTGGCGCCTGCCGTTCTTCGGCGGCTACAAGTTCGAGGTCGCGCCCGGCGTCAGCAACCTGGACGGCGCGGCCTTCTACTACTACTTCGCCACCGGCGTGACGCCGGCGATGGAGGAGAAGATGGTGGGCCGGGGATCGCAGTATCCCTGGTCGGTGCAGGACGCGAAGGGCAATCCGTTCGATGGCGGGAAGACCTACAGGCTGCGCCTGCCACCGAACGTCCCGGTCAAGGACTTCTGGTCGGTCATCGTCTACGACAACCAGACCCGCTCAATGGTGCAGACGGACCAGAAGGCGCCCAGCGTCAGCAGCCAGGACAAGCAGATCAAGGTCAATGCGGACGGCTCCGTGGATGTCTACTTCGGGCCCAAGGCGCCGAAGGGCATGGAGCACAACTGGGTGCAGACGATCCCGGGCAAGGGCTGGTTCATGATCCTCCGCCTGTACGGTCCGCTGGAGCCGTGGTTCGACAAGACTTGGCGGCCGGGGGAGATCGAGCTGCAGCCGTAGCCCGTCAGTGGCGTGCGTGTCTCGGGCGCTCGACGAGCGGCCCGAGATATGGTTCCCGCGGGCGGCGCCGCTGCGCCGCCGCTAAGCCCGGGCCTTGAATGACCGCTGTCGGCATGAATTTCGCGGCCGCTCTTGGGAGCGCGGCAGGTCAGCTTACGATCGCACTGCGGACTTCCGCTTCTTTGGGTTGCGAACTGTCCCCCCGATTGCTAATGCCGATCGTCGAGGTCAATCTGGCTTCTCAGAACAGCGGCCTCGTGTCGGGCAGCGAGTTGGATGCGATGGCCAACTAGTAGGACACAGAGCAGCTTTGTTGCTCTCTTCCGGACCGTTGGTTAGAGTCGCGTTCCGCATCACCGCCGCCGCCCCCGATGTGCAACGATGAAACTCCTGCCCCGCAGCCTGCGCATGGCCGCAACCGCCGCCGCCTTGCTCCTGTCCGCTGCCCTCTGGGCGCAGGCGCCTGTCTCTGATGGGAATCGCGCCGTGACAGATCCGCATCTTTGGCTCGAGGAGGTCGAAGGCGAACGCGCCCTGGCGTGGGCACGCATGCAGAACGAGCGCACGCTATCCGAGCTGCAGGCGGACCCGCGCTTCGAGCGTTTCCAGGCTGACGCACGGCGCGTCCTCGAGTCGCGCGACCGGATCGCGGACCCGGTGCTGATGGCCGGCGAGGTCTACAACTTCTGGCAGGACGACCAGCATGTGCGCGGGCTGCTGCGGCGCTCGGACTGGGCCAGCTATCGCAACGGCGCTCCGAAGTGGGAAACCGTGCTGGACATCGATGCCCTGTCCGCACAGGACGGCAAGCCCTGGGTCACGGGGCTGCCCGACTGTCTCGAGCCCGAGTACCGGCGCTGCCTCGTCACGCTTTCGAACGGCGGCAAGGACGCCGCCATCGTCCGCGAGTTCGATCTGCGCGACCGGAAGTTCGTCGCTGACGGCTTTTCGCTGCCTGAGGCGAAACACCGGCTGGTCTGGGAGACCGGTGAGACCGTGCTGCTCGGCACCGACTGGGGCGAAGGGAGCCTGACGGAGTCGGGTTACCCGTTCATCATCAAGCGCTGGCGGCGCGGCCAGCCCCTGGCCGCGGCCACCGAAATTTTCCGCGGTTCGCCGCGCGACGTCGGCATGTTTCCGGTCCGGTTCCGTGACCGCGACGGCAGCGTCGCTCTTGTGCTCGTCCGTGGCGAGACCTTCTTCGAGTCGACCTTCCAGCTCGTCGACGGCGATCGTCTCGTGCCGCTTCCCTTGCCCCGGCGCTCAGAGGTGGTAGCTCTCTGGAGCGGCGAACTCGTGGTCGCCCTGCAGGAAGACTGGAAAGTCGGCGAGACCATCTTCCACAGCGGAAGCCTGGTCAGCTTTTCGCTCGCGCAGTTCGTGCAAACCGGCACGCAGGACGTCAAGCTCGTCTACCGACCGGGACCGCGAGAGTCGTTCCAGGCGTTCCGCGGCAGCCGCTCGCTGGCCTACCTGCTCACTGCGGAAAACGTCGCCACCCGGGCCTATCGCTACGCGTTTCGAGACGGCCAGTGGCACCGGCTCGGAGCGCTCGAGCTGCCACAGCGCAGCCAGGCCAGGTTCGGCAACGTGCCTCCTGACGATGATCGGGCCTTTGTCTACTCGGAAGGGTTCATCACACCCCTGAGCCTTTTCCTGGCCGAACCCGGGAAAACGCTGCAGAAGCTCGCCGACCTGCCTTCCCGCTTCGATGCGAGTCGCCTGCTCGTCGACCAGCACGAGGCGGTCTCGAAGGACGGCACGAAGGTGCCTTACTTCGTCGTTCGCCCGAAGGACCTGAAGCTGGACGGCACCGCGCCGACGCTCCTCTACGGCTATGGCGGCTTTCAGATTTCAATGACGCCGGCCTACTCCGGGACGCTCGGGAAGCTCTGGCTCGAAAACGGCGGTGTCTACGTACTGGCGAACATCCGTGGCGGCGGCGAATTTGGTCCTGCGTGGCATCAGGCCGGGCTGAAGACAAAGCGGCAACTGATCTACGACGACTTCATCGCCGTGGCCGAGGACCTGATCGAACGCAGGATCACGAGCCCGCGTCGCCTGGGGATCATGGGTGGCTCCAACGGTGGTTTGCTGATGGGCGTTGCGCTGACCCAGCGGCCCGATCTCTGGAGCGCCGTCGTCATCCAGGTACCCCTGCTTGACATGCTTCGCTACGACCAGATGCTCGCGGGCGCATCGTGGGTCGACGAGTACGGTAGTCCGAGCGTCCCGGCGGAACGCGCATTCCTGGAGAAGATCTCGCCGTACCAGAACCTGAAGGCTGGCGTCACCTATCCACCACCATTTTTCGTGACGTCGACGAAGGATGACCGGGTTCACCCAGGGCATGCGCGCAAGATGGCCGCGAAAATGGCGGACCTCAAAATGCCCTTCTACTACTACGAAAACATCGATGGCGGTCATGCTGCCGCTGCAGACCAGCGGGAGCGCGCGAAGCGCGTGGCGCTCGAGTACACCTATCTCGCGCGTCGCCTGAAGGACTGACACCCTGCCCGC
>CAWADK010000019.1:0-249070 GCA_963780715.1 uncultured beta proteobacterium | reverse complement strand
CATCAACCTCGCCTGAGGCGCGCAACGCCGCCGCGAACGAGCCGCCGATCAGGCCGACGCCGATCAGCGCGAGCTTCATGCGCCTGCGGCAGCCAGGGCCTCGGGCAACGCCCTGAGGAAGGTCGCGTTCTCCTCGGGCAGGCCGATGGTGATGCGCAGCCACTCCGGCAGGCCATAGTTGGCGACCGGCCGCACGATGACGCCGCGCTTGAGCAGTTCCTGATACACGCGCGCGGCGGGACCGACCTTCACGAGCACGAAGTTGCCGACACTGGGCACGTACTCCAGTCCCAGGGCGTGAAACGCATCGGTCAGCTGCTGCATGCCGCGCAGGTTGAGCTCGTAGCTGCGCGCCAGGAAGTCGTCATCGGCCAATGCCGCCCGCGCTGCAGCCTGCGCCACCGTACTGACGTTGAACGGCTGGCGCACGCGGTTCATCAGATCGGTCAGTTCGCGCTGCGCGATACCGTAGCCAACGCGCAGGCCGGCAAGACCGAAGGCCTTCGAGAACGTCCGCGAGATGATGACATTCGGGTACCGCCTGACCCACGAGGTGCTGTCAACGCGCAATTCTGGCGGCAGGTACTCGTTGTAGGCCTCGTCGAGCACGACGACGACACGCGTCGGCACGCGCGCGAGGAAAGCATCGATCACCTCGGCCGCCAGGTAGGTGCCGGTGGGATTGTTGGGGTTGGCGACATACATCAGCGCCGTGTCGGCGGCGATCGAGGCCAGCATCGCGTCGAGGTCGTGCCCGAGCTTTCTTGCGGGGACGACAATCGCGCGCGCCCCCCGCGCCTGCGTCGCCAGCGCGTAGACGGCGAACGAGTGTTGCGCGTAAACGCAGCTGCGACCTGGCGTCAGCGTCGCGGCGGCCGCCAGTTCGAGGATGTCGTTGCTGCCGTTGCCGAGCGTGATCCAGTCCATCGGCACGCCATACCGGGCCGCGAGCGCGGCCTTCAGTTCGAAGCCGTTGGAATCCGGATAGCGGCCCAGGTCCTCGACGGCGGCCGCCATCGCCTTCCTGGCCGACTCCGGCACGCCCAGCGGATTCTCGTTCGAGGCGAGCTTGACGATGCGGGCCGGGTCGAGCCCATGCTCACGCGCGAGTTCCTCGATGGGCTTGCCGGCCTGGTACGGCGCGATGGCACGGACGTGTTCGAGCGTGCCAAGCGCCGGCGTGGTCTCATTCGGCACTGCAGCCATCGCCGCTCCTTTCCGTCAACGCTCGGCCGGGTAGGAGCCGAGGCACTTGTAGAACGCACACGCCTGCTGCAACTCTGTCAGCGCGGTCGCGACCTTCGGGTCGGCCTGATGCCCTTCGACGTCGACGTAGAAGTAGTACTCCCACGTGCCGACGCGCGCCGGGCGCGACTCGAAGCGAGTCATCGAGACGCCGTGCCTGGCCAGTGGCTCGAGCATGTGGAACACGGCGCCGGCCTTGTTTGGCACTGACAGGATCAGCGAGGTCTTGTCGCGCCCGGGCGGCGCCGACGGCCGTGTTGCCTGCTGCCCGAGCACCGCGAAGCGCGTCCGGTTGTTGGGATCGTCCTGGATGTGCGTGGCCACGGCGACGAGCTGATACCGCTCTGCTGCGCGTTCTCCTGCGATCGCGGCGACGGACGGATCTTCCGCCGCCATCCGCGCGCCCTCGGCGTTGCTGGCGACGGCGCGCCGCTCGATCTCCGGATAGTGCTGCGCCAGCCAGCCGGCACACTGCGCCAGTGCCTGCGAGTGCGCGCAGATGCACTGCACGCCCTCCATCGAGCCGCTGCGCGTCAGCAGGTTGTGGTTGACCGCGAGTGACAGCTCCGCCAGCAGCTTCAGAGGCGTGGCGAGCAACAGGTCGAGCGTGCGGCTGACCGCGCCCTCGGACGAGTTCTCCAGCGGCACGATGCCCGCATCGGCGCTGCCCGCTTCGGTCGCGCGAAACACCTCGTCGAGCGTGGCGCACGGGAGTCCCGTGACGCTGGTGCCGAACTGGCGATGCATCGCCGTCTCGGAAAACGTGCCCGCGGGACCGAGAAACGCCACCGTCAGCGGCCGCTCGAGCGCGCGGCAGGCCGACATGATCTCGCGGAACACATTGGCCAGCGCCGCCGCGGACAGCGGCCCGCCGGATGCAGCGGCGACCTTGCGCACGACCTCGGCTTCACGCTCGGTGCGCAGCACCGGCGCATCGACTTCACCCTTGAGCCGGCCAACCTCGCTCGCCAGCCGCGCACGCTCGTTGAGCAGCTCGACCAGCTGCGCATCGACGCGATCGATCGCATCGCGCAGCGGCTGCAGGCGCTGGTCGATCGGCTCAGCCATGACGCTGCTCGAAGTCCCGCATGAATCCCACCAGCGCCTGCACGCCGGCGAGCGGCATTGCGTTGTAGATCGACGCGCGCATGCCGCCGACCAGCCGATGGCCCTTCAGCTGCACCAGGCCCCGCTCGGCCGCTTCGGCAAGGAACGGTTTGTCGAGCCGATCATCCGCGAGCGAGAACGGCACGTTCATGCGCGAGCGGTCGCGTGGCTCGACGCGGTTGGAATAGAAGCCCGATGCGTCGATCGCGGTGTACAGCAGGCTCGCCTTTTCGATATTGCGCCGTTCGATGGCAGGCACTCCACCCTGTTCACGCAGCCATTTCAGCACCAGGTTCGCAATGTAGATCGAGTACGTCGGCGGAGTGTTGTAGCTGGAGTGACCGTCAGCGTGCGTCTTGTAGTCCAGCATCGTCGGCCAGCGCGGCGAGCAGTGGCCGACCAGGTCTTCCCGCACGACGACCACGGTCAGCCCGGCCGGCCCGAAATTCTTCTGCGCGCCGGCGTAGATCAGGCCGAACCTGGACACATCGATCGGACGCGACAGGAAGTGCGACGACATGTCGGCGACCAGGGGCACGGCCCCGCTGTCAGGCACATACGAAAACTCGAGGCCGTTGATCGTCTCGTTCGAGCAGTAGTGCACATAGGCCGCATCGGCATCGAGCTTCAATTCGGCCTGCTGCGGCAGGCTCGGGCGCTGCGCCTTCGAACTGTCGGCGGCGACGTTCACCTTGCAGAAGCGGCGCGCTTCCTCGGCCGCCTTCTCGGACCAGACTCCGCTCAGAATGTAGTCGGCGTGGAACTTCGCTCCCAGCAGGTTGAGCGGCACCATGGAAAACTGCAGGTGCGCACCACCCTGAAGGAAAAGCACCTTGTAGCTCGACGGCACCCCGAGCAGGCTGCGCAGCAACTCCTCCGTCTCGGCCAGGATCGCGACGAACTCTTCGCTGCGGTGGCTGGTCTCCATGATGGAGTAGCCACGCCCGTGCCAGTCGAGAAATTCCTGCTGCGCGGTCTGCAGCACGGGCTCCGGCAGTACCGCCGGACCGGACGAGAAGTTGTAGACGCGGGACAAGGTGCGGCTTTCGCTCAGTCCTCGGCGGCAGGCGCGTCAGGTGACTCGATCTCCGGCGCGGATTCGGCAGCGTCGTGCCCGTTGCCGGCCTCGCTGTCGCGCTCGACCACGCGCTGCAATCCCGAAAGCGTCGTGCCGTCGTCGAGCGCGATCAGCGTGACGCCCTGCGTGGCACGCCCCATTTCGCGGATCTCCGCCACCCGGGTACGGATCAGGACGCCGCCGGTAGTGATCAGCATGACCTCGTCATCGCCCCGCACCAGCGTTGCGGCGACGACCTTGCCGTTGCGCTCGCTGGTCGCGATGGCGATCATGCCCTTGGTTCCGCGCCCGTGGCGCGTGTATTCGACAATCGACGTGCGCTTGCCGAAGCCGTTCTCGGTCGCGGTCAGCACGCTCTGCTCTTCGTCCTCGGCCACCAGCATGGCGATGACCTGCTGGCCGTCATCGAGCTGCATGCCGCGCACGCCGCGCGCGGTGCGTCCCATGGGCCGCACGTCGTTCTCGTCGAAGCGGACGGCCTTGCCGGCGTCGGAGAAGAGCATCACATCGTGCTGTCCGTCCGTGATCGCGGCACCGATCAGGTAGTCGCCCGGATCGAGATCGACGGCGATGATGCCGGCCTTGCGCGGATTGCTGAACTCGGTGAGCGCCGTCTTCTTGACCGTACCCATCGCGGTCGCCATGAAGACGTAGTGGTGCGCGTCGTACTCCGAGATCGGCAGTACCACGGTGATCTTCTCGTCTTCGGCCAGCGGGAACATGTTGACGATCGGCTTGCCACGCGCCGTGCGGGCGCCCTGCGGCACTTCCCACACCTTCAGCCAGTAGAGCCGCCCGCGGTTGGAGAAGCACAGGATCGTGTCGTGCGTGTTGGCGATGAAGAGCTGGTCGATCCAGTCGTCCTCGCGCATGGCCGCCGCCTGCTTGCCGCGTCCGCCGCGCTTCTGGGCGCGATAGTCCGTCAGCGGCTGGCTCTTGATGTAACCGGTGTGCGACAGCGTGACCACCATGTCCTCGCGCGCGATCAGGTCCTCGGTCATCAGGTCCTGCGCGCTGCGCACGATCTCCGAACGGCGTGCGTCACCGAACTCGCTCTTCAGCGCCAGCAGCTCGTCGGCAATGATGTCGGTGATGCGCGAAGGCTTGGCCAGGATGTCGAGCAGGTCGGTGATGGTTTCCATCACATCGCGGTATTCGTTGACGATCTTGTCCTGCTCCAGCCCCGTCAGCCGCTGCAGGCGCATCTGCAGGATCTGCTCGGCCTGCTCTTCGGACAGGCGGTACAACCCATCGTCCTGCAGTCCAAAGCGGGCCTCGAGCCCGTCCGGGCGATACGCGGACATGTCGGCGCCGGAGCGCGTCAGCATCTCGCGCACCAGCGACGAGTCCCAGGCGCGCGCCATCAACGCGGTCTTCGCGACCGGCGGCGTCGGCGCCGCCTTGATGATGGCGATGAACTCGTCGATGTTCGCGAGTGCCACCGCGAGGCCTTCGAGCACATGGCCGCGCTTGCGCGCCTCCTTGAGTTCGAACACCGTGCGCCGCGTGACGACCTCGCGCCGATGCAACAGGAAGGCATCCAGCATCTGCTTCAGGTTGAGCAGGCGCGGCTGGCCGTCGACCAGCGCGACCATGTTGATGCCGAACGTGTCCTGCAGCTGGGTCTGCTTGTAGAGGTTGTTGAGCACGACCTCCGGTACTTCGTTGCGCTTGAGCTCGAACACCACGCGCATGCCCGACTTGTCGGACTCGTCGCGGATGTCGGAGATGCCCTCGAGGCGCTTCTCGTTGACCATCTCGGCGATGCGCTCGAGCAGCACGCGCTTGTTCACCTGGTAGGGCAGTTCGTCGACGATGATCGCGCTGCGCGCGCCCTTGTCGATCTCCTCGAAGTGCGTCTTGGCGCGCATGACGACGCGCCCGCGGCCCGTGCGATAGCCCTCACGCACGCCCTCGAGGCCATAGATGATTCCGGCCGTCGGAAAATCCGGCGCGGGAATCAGCTCGATCAATTCGTCCACCGTGGTCTCGGGCCGGCGCAGCAGCGCGAGACAGCCGTCGATGACCTCCGAGAGATTGTGCGGCGGCACGTTGGTCGCCATGCCGACCGCGATTCCGGCCGAGCCGTTGATCAGCAGGTTCGGAATCTTCGACGGCAGCACCGACGGCTCGCGTTCCTTGCCGTCATAGTTCGGGACGAAGTTGACCGTTTCCTTGTCGATGTCGGCGAGGAGTTCGGCTGCGATCTTGTCGAGCCGGCACTCGGTGTAGCGCATCGCCGCCGCGCTGTCGCCGTCGATCGAGCCGAAGTTGCCCTGGCCGTCGATCAGCATGTAGCGCAGCGAGAAGTCCTGCGCCATCCGCACCAGCGTGTCGTATATGGCGGTGTCACCGTGCGGGTGGTATTTACCCATCACCTCGCCGACGACGCGCGCGCACTTCACATAGGAGCGGTTCCAGTGGTTGTTCGCCTCGTGCATCGCGAAGAGCACCCGACGATGCACCGGCTTCAGGCCGTCGCGCACGTCGGGCAGCGCGCGCCCGACGATCACGCTCATCGCGTAGTCCAGATACGAACGCCGCATCTCCTCTTCGAGCGAGACCGGCAGGGTTTCCTTCGCGAATTGATCCATCGAGGCGGGCGGGTCGAGCCGGCCGGGGACTTCCGTTCCCTGACCACTCAGAACTCTGGAAAGCAATCGAAAATTCTACCAGTCCGAGCGCACTCGCCCGGGCATTGAGCCATCCGCCGCGCCGACCGTGCAAGCAGTCGGTCAGGCCGTCCGACGGACCGCTCGCCAACCCCAGCGCGTTGTGCTCTGATGCGCCGCCCGCGTTCAAACCAGCCTATATGACCCATTCAACGACATGAACCCCGTCGACCTGGTGATCGAGGCGCGATGGGTCGTTCCGATCGTGCCGCGTGCCGTTGTGCTGGAGGACCATGCGGTCGTCGTCGCCGACGGCCGCATCGTCGATCTGCTGCCCACGGCCGACGCCCGCGCGAGCTATGCGCCTGCAGAGCGGGTCGCGCTTCCGACCCATGCGCTGATCCCCGGCCTGGTGAACCTGCACACCCATGCGGCGATGGCGCTTTTCCGTGGCATTGGGGATGACCTGCCACTGATGCAATGGCTGGAGCAACGCATCTGGCCGCTCGAAAGAGCACTCGTGTCGCCGGAATTCGTGCACGACGGCACCCGGCTCGCCGCGCTGGAAATGGTCCGTGCGGGAACGACCTGCTGCTCCGACATGTACTTCTACCCGGAGTCTGCCGTGCGCGGACTGCGCGAAGTCGGCATGCGGGCGGTCGTCGGCATCATCGCGATCGAGTTCCCGACGGCGTACGCGGTGGACGCCGAGGACTACCTGCGCAAGGGTCTCGCGACGCGCGACCTGTACCGCGATGACCCCTTGGTGGCCTTCACGCTGGCGCCTCATGCGCCTTATACCGTGGGCGACGACACCCTGCGGCGCATCGCGGTGCTCGCCGAGGAACTCGACCTGCCGGTGCACATGCACCTGCACGAAACCGCGCACGAGGTCGAGGAGTCGATTCGACTGCATGGCGAACGCCCCCTTGCACGCCTGGAGCGCCTGCGCCTGGTCACGGAACGGCTGATCGCCGTGCATGCCGTGCACCTCGAGCCGGACGAGATCGCTCTGCTGGCCCAGCGCGGCGCGTCGGTGGCGCACTGCCCGGCGTCCAACCTGAAGCTAGGCAGCGGCATCGCGCCGGTCGCGGAGCTGCTCGCCGCCGGCGTGAACGTGGGGATCGGCACCGACGGTGCCGCCAGCAACGACCGCCTCGACATGGTGTCGGAACTCAGGCTCGCCGCCCTCCTCGCAAAGGGCGTCCGGCGCGACCCGAGCGCCCTGCCGGCGCCTGTGGCACTCGAGACCGCCACTCTCGGGGGAGCCCGGGCGCTGGGGCTGGAGCGGCGTATTGGCTCGATCGAGGCAGGAAAAGCAGCCGATCTGGCCGCATTCGACCTCTCGAGTCTCGAAACCCAGCCTGTTTTTGATCCCGTGGCGCAACTTGTGTACGCGGCGGGTCGCGAGCATGCGACCGATGTCTGGGTGGCGGGCCGATCTGTGGTCAGAATGAGACAGGTGCTTGCGGAAGCTCAAGCCAGGGAGCCCGGCCAGACCGCGGCCTTGGTGCATGCGTGGCAAAATCGCTGTCGGCAAGCGCTTCAGACGGCGGGGTTGGCCTGACTTTCGGGTCGCCATCATCGGCCGATGCGGCGCGAGTCACATCCGGCCGAGTTGGTACCCCGGCCGGTCTTCCTTATCTCGAGTGAGGAGCAATATGAAGCAATCCATCAAGCTGGGCCTTCTGGCATCGGCACTGATGGCCATCACTGGGACGGTTTCCGCCCAGATGAAGGACATCGTCGTCGTCGATACCAAAGAGAGCCCGTACGTTATCGACGCGCGTGGCGTCGTCGTTCGCGATCCGTTCGGCCTGTGCTGGCGTACGGGTTCGTGGAGCGTCGAGCGCGCCGCCAAGGCTGCCATCCAGGGTGCACCGTACCCGAACTGGACCCTTGGCTGCGAGTGCGACAAGGACCTGATGCCGAAGCCGGTCTGCGAACCGCCTCCGCCGCCCCCGCCGCCGGCACCGCCGCCGCCGCCCCCGCCGCCGCCGCCTCCGGCGCCGACGAGCGAGAAGGTGACGTTCGCCGCTGACGCCCTGTTCGACTTCGACAAGGCAGTTCTGCGTCCGGACGGCAAGGCCAAGCTCGACGAACTGGTGTCGAAGCTGGCCGGCGTGAGCCTGGAAGTGATCATCGGCGTGGGTTACACCGACCGACTCGGCTCGCTGAAGCACAACATGGACCTGTCCGTCCGTCGTGCCCAGTCCGTGAAGGACTACCTGGTGAGCAAGGGTATCGAGCCGAACCGTGTCTACACGGAAGGCAAGGGCCCGGCGAACCCGGTCAAGCAGTGCCCGGATCCGTCCGCGAAGGGCGAGATTCGCAACCAGAAGCAACTGATCGACTGCTTGCAGCCGAACCGTCGCGTCGAGGTCGAGGTGGTAGGTACCCGCCCGGTCCGTCGCTAAGCGAGCTTCTCGCTGATCAAAGCCCCGCTTCGGCGGGGCTTTTTTTTAGCTCATCGCCCGCACAGGGCTCGCCCTTCGGACGGCCTGGTGCGCGCGCGATGCAACTTCACGAAACTGCGGTTCGCCAGGAAGTAACATCATCGTGATGGAAGCTAACGTCGATCAACTGGAGCTGCGCAAGTTCAGCGACATGGCCGCCCGCTGGTGGGATCCCAACGGGCCGATGCGGCCGCTGCATGTGATCAACCCGGTTCGCCTGGCCTGGATCGATCGCCTGGCAGCGCTCGGAGACAAGCGCGCTCTCGATGTCGGCTGTGGCGCCGGTCTGCTGGCCGAGGCGATGGCCGCCCGCGGAGCGGACGTCACGGGGATCGACATGGCCGGCAAGGCCCTGAAGGTCGCCCAGCTCCACGCCATCGAAAGCGGTGCCCGCGTTGCCTATCACGAAGGCACCGCGGAAGACTGGGCCCAGGAGCGTCCGGCCACCTTCGATGTCGTCACCTGCATGGAGATGCTCGAGCACGTGCCGGACCCGGCCCGGAGCGTCGCCGCCTGCGCCGCCCTGGCCCGGCCCGGCGGCTGGGTCTTCTTCTCGACGATCAATCGCAATCCCAAGGCGTTCCTGCTCGCGATCGTTGGCGCGGAGTACGTGCTGAACCTCTTGCCGCGTGGCACGCACGAGTACGCGAAGTTCATCCGGCCGAGCGAGTTGTCGGGCTATGCGCGCGAGGCGGGACTCAACCTGCACGAGATCGTCGGCATGAGCTACAACCCCTTCACCCAGTCTGTCGCCCTCGGCCGCGACACCGACGTCAATTACCTGATGGCATTTCGCAAACCGGGCTGAAGATGACCCGCATACGCCTCGTGCTGTTCGACCTCGACGGAACGCTGGCCGACACAGCACCCGACCTCGCCGGCGCGGTCAACCGGATGCTGCTCGCGCGCGGCCGGGAGCCTCTGCCACTGTCGGAATTGCGACCCGTGGCGTCGCACGGCGCACGCGGGCTCATCGGGCGCGCCTTCGGGCTGGCGCCTGCCGACGCCGCCTACGAAGCGCTGCGCCAGGAGTTCTTTGCCGAGTACGAATCGGCCCTGTGCGAGGTCAGCGCGCTGTTCCCGACGATGGCCGAGACGCTGGGAAGCCTGGAACAAGACGGGCTCGCGTGGGGCATTGTCACCAACAAGATCGCGCGCTTCACCGACCCGCTCGTCCGCGCACTCGGCCTGTCGGAGCGCGCGGTCTGTGTGGTCAGCGGTGACACCACCGCGCACGCCAAGCCGCACCCGGCGCCGCTCATCCATGCCCTGCGTCAGGCCGGACGTGTCGCCCACGAAGCGCTCTACGTCGGCGATGATCTGCGCGATGTGCAGGCCGGACAGGCAGCGGGCATGCGGACGGTTGCGGCCGCCTACGGATACCTGGGAAACGAGATCCCGATCGAGCACTGGGGCGCCGACGCCGTGATCGCGCGTCCGGCAGAGTTGCTGGGCCTGCTCAGGGACCAGTCGGTGCGCGCCTCCTGACGCCGTCCTTTTAACTGCGAAGCGAATGACGATGGCACTCAGCCCCTTGACCGCCCGGCTGCGCAAGGCCGCCATCGCGCTTACGGTGCTGATCGTCCTGTTTGGCGTCGTCGGCTACTTGGCAATTCCCAAAGCCGTGCGCTGGGGCCTGGAGACAGTCGCCTCGCGCGAACTGGGGCGCACGGTGCGAGTCGAGAGCGTCAGCGCCAATCCCTTCACGTTGCGGGCGACGATGCGAGGCGTCGTCATCGAGGGCGCACCGGGCGAGAACACTCCATTGCTCTCCGTGCGCGAAGTCATCGTCAACGCGTCGTCGCTGTCGCTCTACCACCGCGCACCGGTGCTGGACGCGCTCTCGATCGACGGCCTCACCGCCAACATCGTACGGCTCGAGGCCCAGCGTTTCAACTTCAGTGACATCGTCAAACGCATCGAGGCGCGGCCAAAGACGGACGAAGCCCCGCCGCGCTTTTCGCTCAACAACATCCGCATAAGTGACAGCAGCATTCGCTTTGATGACCGGCCGCTCGGGTCCAAGCATGTCGCCAGTGACATCACGCTCGGCATCCCCTTCCTGTCGAACCTTCCCACGCACGTCGAGATCGACGTGCAGCCCGTGCTGTCGGCACGGCTCGACGGCACGCCAATCGACCTCAAGGGCGAGACTCACCCGTTTGCGGAAACGCTCGAGTCGGCGATCGATCTGAAGCTCGATGGCCTCGACATTCCGAAGTACCTTGCCTACTCCCCGGTACGGCTCAACTTCGCGATCCCGCGGGGCGCGCTTAGTACGGACCTGCGGGTCGCGTTCCGGCGCGCTGCACCGGCACGAGGCGATCGGCCCGCTGTCGCTGCAAGAACGATCGTTTCGGGCCGCTTCGAGGTGACCGACTTTGCGCTTGCCGCGCCGGCGACACAGCCGAAGCCGCTGATGGCGTGGAAGTCGCTGGCCGTCGTGCTGGACGAAGTCGAGCCCTTTGTCCCGCGCGCCGTCATCGGCGATGTTGCACTGGTTGCGCCGACCATCGAAGTCATGCGCGATGCGACAGGTGCGCTGAACTGGGTTCAGTTCATCCAGCAGCCTTCTCAGGCTGCGCCTGCTCCACCGGCCGGCACGGCAACGGCGCCTACCTCCACTGCAGGCGCAACTGCACCGCTCGCACTGACGCTCAGGCACGCGTCGGTTCGTGATGGCACCGTGAACCTGGCGGATGACTCCGCCGGAACGTTCCGGCTGCAGGCCGTCAATGTGCAGGCCGATGCGGCGAACCTGACCACGACAGCGCCGGAGCGTGGCAAGGTCCAGGTGAAGTTCGATGTCGCCGAGGGCGGCGGCACCGCGTCGCTCGACGGCGAGGTCGGCCTCGCGCCGCTTGGCGGACGCCTTGCGCTCGCCATGCGGAACGCGAGGTTGCGTGCACCCGCGCGCTATCTGGCGAACATCGTCAACGGGACACTCGACGGCAGCAGTGACGTGGATGGCGTGCTGGAGTTTGCCGCCGCGGAGCCGGCCTTCAGCGTCGCGTTGCGCGACCTTTCGGTCCGCGGCAAGGACATTTCGCTGCGCGGTCCGAAGGGAATTGGCGCCGACTTCGACCTGGCCGGGCTGACGATCGACGGCGCGACGATCGACCTGACCGGGCGCCGGATCACGTTCGACAAACTGTCCCTGGACGCCCCGCGCACGACGCTGCGGCGGCTTCCGGACGGCGAGATCAACTGGCTGCAGGTATTGCACGCAAAGCCCGCAGCAGCCGGCAGCGACGCGCCAGGCAAGACGGAGAGCACAACGCCGCCGTGGAAGGTCCTGCTGAAGGAAGCCAGTGTCGCGCGGGGCGAACTTCGGCTCGAGGATCTGGCTGTGGATCCGAACGTCAAGGTGAGGACCTCCAACATCACGGGAACGGCGCGCAATGTCGTCAGTGATGGGAGCGAGCGCGCGGAGATTGCGCTCAGGACCACCTTCGGAAGCGGTGGCACGCTGTCAGTCCAGGGCGGCGCTCGCTGGAATCCGATCGCGTCGGACCTGCGCGTCGACGCACGCAGCCTCGACGTGTCGGCGGTGCGACCGTACCTGGCCGCAAGGCTGAACGCCGTGCTGGCGCGCGCCGAGGCCTCGGCGCGCGGCATCGTGACCGTCAACCAGAAGGCCGACGCGGCCCCGCTGCACATCAACTACAAGGGCAGCGCCCGGCTCGGGAACCTGCACCTGCTGGATGCCCGTGGCGAGAATGACCTGCTCAAGTGGCAGGTGCTGGACCTGGATCAGATCGATCTGAAACTGGGCGAAGAAGTACCGAAGGTCGTCGTAGGCAAGCTTGCGCTTTCGGACTTCTATGCGCGCGTCATCGTCTCCGAGCAGGGTCGCCTGAACCTGGCGGACATCGTCAAGCGCGGCGCGGATACCGCGGGGACTGAAGCACCCGCCGCATCTTCCGGGAATGCGCCAGTCAGCGACGGTCGCACCGAAGTCGGAGCCTGTCGTGCCGGTGGATCGGGAGATGGCCGGCAACACGACCGACACGTCGTCTGCCACCGCTGCGACCGCGACCGCAAAGGCTACATCCACGACTGTCGATCCGGCGGCGCCGCGTCCCATCCTGCGCTTTGGGCACATGGAATTCACGCGCGGCAACGTGAACTTCACCGACAACTTCATCAAGCCGAACTACACCGCCAACATGACCGGGCTCGCCGGCTCGGTCACCACGCTGGCATCCGACAGCACCGAGCCGGCCACGTTGGCGCTTGCCGGGAAGATCGACGACGAGGCTCCGGTGGACATCACGGGCCGCCTCAATCCGCTGGCGCCGACACTCTTTCTCGATATCGAGGGCCGCACCAAGGGCGTCGACCTGCCGCGCCTCACGCCGTATTCGGTGAAGTACGCGGGCTACCCGATCGTCAAGGGCAAGCTGTCGATGGAGGTGAAGTACAAGGTCGAGGGCGGAAAGCTGGCCGCCAATAATCACCTGTTCCTCGATCAGCTGACGTTCGGCGACAAGGTCGAAAGCCCTACCGCCACCAAGCTGCCGGTGCTGCTCGCGGTCTCGCTGCTGACGAACTCGAAGGGCGAGATCGACATCAATCTGCCGATTTCAGGCACGCTGGACGACCCGAAGTTTTCGGTCGGCGGCATCATCATTCAGGTGATCGTGAATGTGCTGACGAAGGTTGTGACCGCGCCATTCACGCTGCTGGCGGCGGCCTTTGGCGGCGGCGAGGAACTGGGTTACATCGAATTCGCCCCCGGCACCGCGGCGCTGAAGGACGACCAGACCAAGCGGCTCGATACGCTGGCCAAGGCGCTCAGCGACCGACCGGGGCTCAAGCTCGACATCATCGGTCGCGTCGAGCCTGCCACCGACACGGACGGCGTGCGGCGCGCGAAATACGACGCGAAGCTGAAGGCTGCCAAGGTCAAGGGCCTGGTCCGCCGCGGAGGCGACGCGGTCGATCCCGGCACCGTCACGGTCAGCCCCGAGGAGCGTGCAGCGTTGATCGCAAGTGTCTATTCGGACGAGGACATTGAAGGCAAGCCGCGCAACTTCATCGGCATCGCCAAGTCGATCCCCGCACCCGAAATGGAGGCGCTGATTCTCGCCAACCTCGCTGTCACGCCGGAAGACCTGCGGGCGCTGGCGAATCAACGCGCCACTACCGTCCGGAACCACCTCGAAACGCAGGGCAAGATTTCACGCGAGCGCCTGTTCCTGGTCGAACCCAAGACTCACCGCCGAGGGCATCCAGGACAAGGGGCCGAAGACCCGGGTTGACTTCTCGCTGAAGTGACCCATCTACCGCGTAGAATTGATTTTTCTTGGGGGCGACCTGGCTTCGACGCGGGTCGTGAAGGATCTCAGGGCATGCCGAGGACCAGTCACCTCGTAAATCCATCTGGAACACTACAAACGCCAACGAAGACGCGTTTGCTCTAGCCGCTTAATACCGGTTAGACGCTGCACTGGTTCGCTTCCGGGCCAGGTCGGGTAACCGACAGCAGCGCCATTCACGGAAGCTGGATGCCGGTGGAGTCATGACGGCGGCATCGAGATCAAGTGACTGGCTGCGTGCCGGCCTGCCGATCGGCCAAGCACGCGGCGAGAAATAAATAGACCGGCTACGCATGTAGAACTGGATCTGGATCATTCGCGGACGCGGGTTCAATTCCCGCCGCCTCCACCAACCACCCGAAGGGCCGCCAAGCGCGGCCCTTCGTATTTTCAACTCCATGGGAACCTCAGGTCACATCGGCCGCGCTCAATACCGCTTCCCGATTTCCTCCGCCTTACGAACGCCACCCTGCCCTGCACTTTGCGACTTGCCGGCACCGGCCCTGATCACCGACTCGGAACGTCCCCGCAGCGTTGGCTCGTCGCAGCAACACGAGTTTCGTGCCGCTCGCCGTGGACGGCGAACGCGGCTAGCCCGGCCATCCGAGCCGCCTCACGCGAGTTGATATCGCTCAATCCGGTCAAAAGGACGACAGATTTTGTGTCAACAGTGAACTATCGTCGCAAGGGCCAGTCTGGGACGTGGCCACCTCATTTGCCCGAAAGGGCAGATTGGACCTCACCTCTTTACGATGCCTAGCCCTGCTCTCCGTGTAACAGTCAAGAACCATGGCCCTCTGCACATGGCCAGCATTGGTCATCGCGACCGCCGGCCGAGGGATCTGGACCGTCGAGCTTCAAAGAACATCAGCGCAACCGACTTAACAGGATCTGATCAGTGATGAAACAACGCTTGTCGATTCTTCCAGCGCTGTTTGCCGCGGCGACCTTTGCGGTGCTGGGGTGCAGCTCAGGTGGCAGTGGGCCGAGTCCGGGCCCCGCCCCGGCACCAACGCCGAC
Source organism: uncultured beta proteobacterium (assembly GCA_963780715.1). Lineage (GTDB taxonomy): Bacteria > Pseudomonadota > Gammaproteobacteria > Burkholderiales > Burkholderiaceae_F > JALORV01. Next base: position 234,231 of record CAWADK010000019.1, on the reverse strand, counting down.
GCCAACACCAGCGCCGCCACCGGCCATCAGCCCGACCCTTCAGGTGGTTCCGGCGACGTTTGATTTCGGCAAGGTGACCACCAGCAACCGTCCCGCGCCGCTCGAGGTCACAATCAAGAACAACGGCACCGCGGCGTTGAACGTCGCGGCGATCTCCTTCCAAGCGCCGGCCGACCCGAGCTTCATGTTGAACGCGAGCCTTGGATCGAAGCCCTGTGCCTCGGTGTCTCCCACCGTAGCTGCGGGTGATTCGTGCACGGTGCAGATCATGTTCCAGCCTCCAGCGACGGCTGGAACGTTCACCGCGACATTGCAGATCAGTTCGAACGATCCCACTTCGCCCAGTTTCGGGTTGCCGATCGCGGGCGCTTCGGAGGCTGTAGCGGCCTTGACCGTCAAGATCAACCAGTTCGAAACCTCGGCGTGCCCCAACCCTCTGACCACCGCCTACCTCTCGGTGATCGACCAGGGAGGGTATCCCATACTGGGGCTGCAATCGGTTACGAGCGCCTTCTCGGTCGTTCAGGGACAAGGCAACACGGCTCTGCCCGTCAATCCGCCGATCACGTTTGTCGGGAGCGTCTACAAGTCCGTCGCGATTGCAGCTCTGCTCGACCATAGCCAGAGCCTGACGGGTCAACCCGTGGCCTTCGCCGACATGAAGACCGGATTCACCAACCTGATTGCCGGCCTCAAGGCCGGAGATACCGCCGAGGTCATCAAGTTCGCGACCGAATACCAGGTCGTTCAGGCCTTCACGACCGACAAGAACCTGCTGCAGGCGGCGATCGCTGCCCCGTTCAGCATGGGGACCGACACCCGGCTGTATGACACGGTTTACCAAGCCGTGGAAGACACTGCGAAACAGCCGGCAAGCTATCGAAAGGCGGTCATCCTGGCGACCGATGGTGTCGAGGACTTGCCTGCATCTGCGCCCGCCGTCCGAAATATCGACTCCGTCATTGCCAACGCAAAGAGCAAGAGTATTCCGATCTTCACCATCGGCATCGGCGCCGCGATCAACGCCAGGGACCTGGGCCGGATGGCGACGGAGACCGGTGGACTCTACTATCAGGCCAATGCGTCGCAAAATCTGGCGACCATCTACCAGCAGCTCGCATCGTTGTTATACGAGAACCAGTACGTGTTGAATTTCAATCGATCGGTAGTGGGCGCGACCACAACCCAATCGCCGATCACCATCACGGCGCGCTCGGGGACTCTGATCGGAAGCTCGTCAATGGACATCGTCACGTGCCCGTGAGCTTGTCAATGTCCTGTTGACAGGCGCTCTGCTCCGGACGACTGAAGCGGTTCCTGCTGCGAAGCTGTCTTCTCATTTGCGCCGACGCTGACTCCTTCATAGTCGGCGCTTTCTGAGCCCTCGCCAGAGCTCGCTTCCCGCGCCTGGCAGCCCATACCCTCGAACCGTCGGGGATTCGCGGCCTTGCGACATTCACCGCCTAGAATCGCACCTCACCGAAACCCGGTCGATCCCAATGGCTGACACACCGACATCCCCACGCTGCGAAGACTGCTGCATGACTGCCGCCGCATCGCCGTCGTCGGCATCTCCGCGGAGTGGCATCGCCCGAGTTACTTCGTCGGCAAGTACCTGCTGGAACATGGCTACACGATGATTCCGGTGAATCCGAAGTACGCCGAGGTCCTCGGACAAACGTGCTACCCCGATGTTCGAGCCGCCGCGCAGGCCGCTGGCCCGATCGACATGGTCGACTGCTTTCGCCGCGCCGCCGACATCGGCCCGCTGGCCGAGGACGCGATTGCCGTGGGCGCGAAGTGCCTGTGGATGCAGCTCGGCGTCATCAACGAGGCCGCGGCGCAGCGCGCCCGTGCTGCCGGGCTGGATGTCGTGCAGGACCGCTGCGTGAAGATCGAGCATGGACGGCTCTTCGGCGGGCTCAACTGGGCCGGCGTCAACACGCGCGTGATTTCGAGCAAGCGGCCGCGGCAACTGCCGTACTGAAAAGAGAACGAGGAGCCAACATGGCCGACCGCGCCTACGGCATCGAGACGCTGTGCCTGCATGCCGGACAGATCCCCGACCCGGTGACCGGCAGCCGTGCCGTACCGATCTATCAGACGACGTCGTACGTGTTCGACTCGGCCGACCATGCGGCGAGCCTATTTAACCTGCAGACCTTCGGCAACGTCTACTCGCGCATCAGCAATCCGACCGTCGCAGTGCTGGAAGAGCGCGTCGCCGCGCTGGAAAACGGCCGTGCGGCGCTGGCCACCGCGAGCGGGATGTCGGCACAGCTGACGGGCATCCTGGCGATCGTGCAACCCGGCGAGCACATCGTCGCGTCGTCGCTGCTCTACGGCGGCACCTACTCGCAGTTCGATGTCACGCTGAAGAAGATGGGCATCGAGACGACTTTCGTCGATCCCGACCAGCCCGAGAACTTCCGCGCGGCGCTGCGCGAGAACACGCGGCTCGTCTACGGAGAGACGCTCGGCAACCCCAAGATCAACGTGCTCGACATCGAACCGGTCGCCGCGATCGCGCACGAGGCCGGCATCCCGTTGATGATCGACAACACGATGGCCTCGCCGTACCTCTGCCGGCCGTTCGACTGGGGCGCGGACATCGTCGTGCACTCGGCGACCAAGTACCTCGGCGGGCACGGCACCACGCTGGGCGGCCTGCTGGTGGAACGCGGCAGGTTCGACTGGGGCAACGGCAAGTTCCCGGACATGGTGTTGCCCTCGAAGGGCTACCACGGCGTCAAGTTCTGGGAGACCTTCGGCGACTTCGCCTACACGATGAAGGCGCGCATGGAAGTACTGCGCGTACACGGCGCGGCGCTTGCACCGCTGTCGGCCTTCCTGCTGCTGCAGGGCGTCGAGACACTGCACGTCCGCATGGATCGTCACTGCCAGAACGCGCGCCGCGTCGCCGAGTATCTGCAGAGTCATCCGCGCGTCGCGTGGGTCAACTGGCCGGGCCTCGCATCGAGCCCCTACTACCCGCTGGCACGCAAGTACCTGAAGGCGGTCGACGGTGAGCCCGGCGCCTCGGGCGTGATGACGTTCGGCATCAAGGGCGGCGCTGCAGCCGGCGAGAAGTTCATCGATGCGCTGCAATTCCTTTCGCACCTCGCCAATATCGGGGATGCGAAGTCGCTCGTGATCCATCCGGCGTCGACGACGCACCGGCAGCTCTCGGAGGAAGACCAGCGCAAGGCCGGGGTATCGCCCGACATGGTGCGGCTTTCGGTCGGGATCGAGTCGATCGACGACATCCTGTGGGACCTCGAGCAGGCGCTGGAGCGCAGCCGCTGAGGCGGCGCACGCGTCGATCGCCCGCCCGAGCTTGCCTTATGGACGAACAGGCTGCCCGCGACGTCGCACTGGTGCGGGCGATCGAATCCGGCGATGCCGAGCATGCGGTGCTGACCGCCGACGACCGCCGCTATGCCAGCCGCGCGGCCGGTGAACTGGCGCACTGGCAGGCGGCCGATCAGCGTCGTCCGCCCACAGCGGAGCTCTTTCTCACCCGCCGTGCCGCGCTGCTGCTCGACCGGCTGGGGGAACGCGAGCCCGTGCTGCGCGCGCTGCGGCACACCCGCTGGCGCTCGTGGCTCGGGCTGGCGCTGCCCGCCGCGGCGTTCTTCCTGGGCGTGCTGACGGAGCAGATCGCCGATCGGCAGCACGTCAATGTCCTTGCCTTCCCGCTGCTCGGCATCCTCGCGTGGAACCTTGCGGTCTACGGGTTGATGCTGGTCCGTCCATTGCTCGGAAGCACGCTTGGTCCGGTGCGACGCTGGGTCGCGGAACTGGGACGCACGAGAACCGCGGCGCTGCCTGGCACGCTGACGCGCCCGGCAGCGCGCTTCGCCGGCGATTGGGCGGCACTCGCGGCACCGCTCGCCAACGCGCGGGCGGGGCGGGTGCTGCACCTGGCAGCGGCATTGTTCGCGCTGGGCGCGGTGCTGGGACTGTATCTGCGCGCGGTTGCCTTCGAGTACCGCATTGGATGGGAGAGCACGTTCCTCACGGCGTCCTCGGTGCACGCCATCCTGCAGTTCGTGCTGGGGCCGGCGGCGACGTTGCTCGGCATGCCGTTTCCTTCGCCTGAGGCGGTGTCTGCGATGCGCATCACGGGTGGCGCAGGCGGCACCGACGCCGGACCCTGGATCCACCTGTACGCCGTGACAGTCGGCCTGGCCGTCGTGGCACCTCGCCTGCTGATGTCGGCCTTCGCGGGATGGCGCGAGCGGAACCTCGCAAACGCGTTTCGGTTCGACCTTGGCGAACCCTACTTCCGTCGCGTGCTCGCCGCGTTTGCGCCCAGCCGCGCGCGACTGCGGGTGGTGCCCTACAGCTACACCCTCGACGAGGCGGCGGTCAGCGGCCTCACTGCACTTGCGCGACACCTGCTCGGGGATGCCACCGAACTCGCGCTGCGACCCAGCACCGAGTACGGTAACGAGGCTGCCGCTGCCCACGGCCTGCCGCGCAATGAAACCGACGTCCCGCTGACCTTGGCCGTGTTCAACGCAGCCGCCACGCCAGAGACGGAGAACCACGGGCGCTTTGTCGACACCTTGCGTGCCGCGATCGAGAGCCCGCTCGCCGTCGTCATCGACACAGCAGCCTACCGTCAACGCCTCGGCGCACAGGCCGGTGCCGAGGCACGCCTGGGCGAGCGCTGCCATGCGTGGCGAACGTTTGTCGAGTCGCATGGCCTGCCTGCGGCATGCGTGGACCTCGCGACGCCGGATATCGCTACTGCCGAGCGTGACCTGGCGCCGGCACTCGGGGGCAGGCCGTGAACGACGCCGCGCTCCAGGCCACCCGGATCGACCTTGCACTGGTCTCGCACACGAACGTCGGCAAGACGACGCTCGCGCGAACGCTGCTCGGCCAGGAGATTGGTGAAGTGCGCGACGCTCCGCATGTCACGGAGGTGGCGGAGGGTCACGTTCTGCTTCGCACGGCGGAAGGTGATGAACTGCGCCTGTGGGACACCCCGGGCTTTGGCGACTCCGCGCGCCTGGTGCAGCGCCTGCGCACCTCCGACAATCCGATCGGCTGGTTGTTGCGCGAGGTCTGGGATCGGTACCGTGACCGGCCCTTCTGGTGCAGCCAGCAGGCGGTACGCGCCGCACGCGCGTCCGCCGATGTCGTCCTCTATCTTGTGAACGCCGCGGAGTCGCCACGCGATGCCGGTTATCTGCCCTCCGAAACGCAAGTCCTGCGCTGGCTCGACAAGCCGGTGCTCGTGCTGCTGAATCAGGTCGGACCGCCGCGCCCGCCTGCCGACGAAGAGGCCGAGCGTGAGCGTTGGCGCGCGCAGTTTGCCGCGCACGGGCTTGTGTGCGAGGTCCTGCCGCTCGACGCCTTTGCCCGCTGCTGGGTGCAGGAAGGAACACTGCTCGAGGCGGTCGGTCGCCGGCTGCCGGCGGACAAGATAAGCGCGCTCGAGCGCCTGCAGGCGCAGTGGACGAACAACCAACTCGCGCGATTCGAGGCCTGCATGCAGGCGCTGGCGAGCCAGCTGTCAGCGGCCGCGCATGACGCCGAGCCCATCGATGAGCCCGCAGAGTCAGTCGGCGCGCGCGTGATGGTGCGGCTGGGAATTCGGCGCGACGACAACGCGCGTTCGCGGGCGATGACTGCGCTGGCGGCGCGCGTCGACAGCGGCGTGAGATCCGCCACCGCAACGATGATTGCGATCAACGGGCTGGAAGGAGAAGCGACCGAAACCATCCTGAAACGTGTGCAGGAAACCTACGCGTCACGGGATCCGATTCCCGAAGGGCGGGCCGCGCTGCTGGGCGGCGTCCTGACCGGGGCCCTCGCCGGCCTGAAGGCCGACCTCGCTACCGGAGGGCTGACGATGGGCGCCGGGGCGCTGGTCGGTGGACTGCTGGGTGGACTGGGCGGAGCCGGCATTGCCCGCGGCCTCAACAAGCTGACCGGCGTCGAGCGCACCGCGCCTCTACTGGCCCGACGAATTTCTCGACGGCCTTCTGCGCGCGGGCGTCCTGCGTTACCTCGCGATCGCGCACTACGGCCGCGGCCGTGGGCGATTCGTCGAAGGCGAGTCGCCTGCATTCTGGTTCGACTCCGTGCAGGCGCTGATCGCAGAGCGGTTGGATGCCCTGCACGCCATCTGGAGCCGCGCTCGCGAAGGCGGATCGCTTGACGACACGACTCGCGACATCGAGCAGGTCCTGCGCGTTCTCGACCGCCGATGCCCTGACTCGCTTCTATCCCGAAGGCCTGCCCGTGGAGTTGCAGGCACACATGCGTCGACCCCGCGACGCACGCGTCGGCGGCGGCAGGTCCGAAGCCGCCATTCCCGCGTAAGCTACGCGCCGATCTGCCGGAGCCTCCCATGAAGACACTCACCGCCACTGCCGCGCTCGCCACCGCCGCCCTCACGCTTGGACTGTCGACCGGATGCTCGTCGACGCCAACGCCGAGCGGAAAGGATGCGCAAATACCCGCGTCGCAACTGTTCGACGTGAAGATCCAGCCGGCCCGCATTCCGCCCAATCCGCAGGGCGCCTTCGCCCTTTCGACGGCCACCGGCTGCGATGTGATCTACATCACGAAGGCCGCGACAGCCGACACGGTCACGTATGCGGTCCGGCCGACGAGCCGGGTGCCGGATGCGGCAAAGTGCATCGAATCGCTGCGGAGTGAGCCCGGCGTCGAGTCGGTCGCGGCGTCGTTGTAGAGATAGCTGCTGCCCGAGCCGACCGCGCGGTCGGCTGCGCCGTCAGTTGGTGCCGGTTCCGCCGGCCGTCGGCTCCTGGGGCTTCTGGCCGTACATCAGACGGTCGGCGCGCCGCATCAGCGTCTCGACGGAATCGTCTGCCTGCGCGGCCGCAACGCCGATGCTCAGGGTGACTTCCAGTCCCGCGGAGAGGCTGGTCCAGTCGTAGGCCGCGACCGCCTGCTGGATGCGATCACAGGCTGCACGCGCTTCTTCCGGCGACGCATCGCCGAACAGCACGACGAGTTCATCGCCGCCGATGCGCGCCGCAAAGTCCGAGCTGCGCAGCGAATGCCGCAGCAGTTCGCCGAGTTTCCTGAGCACGGCATCGCCCACCATGTGCGAGTGCCGGTCATTCACCCGCTTGAACTGGTCGATGTCCAGCAAAGCAAGCGCGATCGGTCGCCCTCCATCGCGCATGTCGACCAGCGCGTCGTGGAGCAGCGGCTCCAGAGCGCGGCGGTTGGCCAGGCCCGTCAGCGGATCCAGCAGGGAAAGCTCGCGGAACGAACTGGCCTCTGCCGACAGAGTGTCCATCTGCTCCCGCTGCTTCAGCGACTCGCGCCAGCGTTCGACGCGCACCCGGTTCTCGCTGCGCAGTCGCAGGATCTCGCGCGTGACCTGCATGTGCCTGCGCAACGCGCGCAGCGCGGTCTCGTGGTCCCCGATGGCCTCGGCACAGCGGGCCAGCACGTCGTGCGCCTTGCCCTCGACGACCAGCAGGTCGAGCTGCCTGGCAAGTTCGATCGCCTCGCGCGCCCGCTCGACGCCCATGGCCGGGTCGCCTTCGAGCAGCATCACATCAGCATCGACCACCGCGCCTTCCGCCAGTCCGTGCGACCACGCGAGTTGAGCGGCATCGCGCAGCACCGCGTCGATCGCTGCGCGGGCCTGCGTCGTATTGCCCAGTGCCACGTGGATCTGCGCCAGCACGGCGTAGTGGTTGGCGCGCTCCCTGAGCTGCAGTTCGGGCGTGCTTTCGGTTGCCGGCTGCAGAAGGTTTTCGGCCCACGACTGCAGCATCGCCAGATGTTCACGATCCGGGGCCGATGCGTGCAGCGCCGCCGGGTCGGTCAGCCAGCCGAGGTTGGTTACCAGCCAGTCGGTGCGGGCCATTCGCTCCCACGAGGCGAGTCCGGCATCGCGCGCCATGTCGATCATCCGCGCGAACAGCTGCAGTCCATCCTCGTAGGAGCCGGCGGCCGCATGCGCAGCACCCAGTGCGCGTGTCGCCATCAGCCGCGCCTCGGGACGTCCGTCGGACTGCACCACGTCATGAGCGGCAAAAGCGGCCGCGTAGGCGTCGTCGTAGCGCCGCATCTGGGAGCACGCGAGCACCGCATAGGTGAGCGAAGCGACCTGCCCGGGCACGTCGCCGACGGCGCCGTACAACTGCGCCGACTGGATCGCGTGCGCGTCCGCGGCGGAATACTCGCCTGACCGCAATTCGAGCACGGCGAGGCGCGCCAGCAGTCGCGCGTGCAAAGCGCGATCTTCGGCGGCACGCGCCCGTTCGATCGCCTCGGTCAACACGCGGCGTGCATCCGCGTGCTTGCCATCCAGGACGGCGGAGGCGACCTGCTCGAGTTCGGAGGACGGCGAGGCGGACATGGAGGTCAATCGATCGCGGACCGCGGATTTGCCGCAGCGCCCACCCAAGCGTAACGCCTTGGACCTGCCCGACGGCGCAGAAAAGGCGCCGGAAAGCCCCGAAAACCGGACTGTGCCGACATCGCAACATCCCATCGCGCCGATCTCACCTCAGCGGATGGGGCTTCCCGAACCGTGCGGGCCGGGAAAGCAAACGGGCCCAAAACGGGCCCGTTTGTTTGGCGGAGGGAGTGGGATTCGAACCCACGATGGGCTTTAGACCCATACACACTTTCCAGGCGTGCGCCTTCGACCGCTCGGCCATCCCTCCCTGTCGGGCCGCGGATTATATCGGCGGACTGGAAAGCGAAAAAAAAGCCCGCGGAGCGCACTCCGCGGGCTTCAGTGCAAACAGAACGACGGTCAGGTTGCGAGTGTCGAGACCGCGTCGCCGCGCAGGTTCGGATACCGAACGTGCTCGACGAACTCCTGCACTTCGCGGTTCGGTGCCGGTGTCAGCAGGCTCACGACCGCAATCGTGATCAGGCCGACCGGTACGCCGAACACACCGGCCGAGATCGGCGCGATGCCCCACCAGAGGTCCATTTTCGTCGTGCCAAACCACTGGATGAACTGCGGGTACGTATGCAGCATGTAGTACAGGCAGACGCCCAAGCCGAGGATCATGCCGGCGATGGCGCCCGCCTTGTTCGCGCGCTTCCAGAACACGCCCAGGACCAGGGCCGGGAAGAACGCGGAAGCCGCCATCGAGAAGGCCGCGCCCACCAGGAACAGGATGTTCCCCGGCTTTTGCGACGTCACCCAGGCAGCGAAGATCGCCACGATCAGCAGCAGGATCTTGGAGATCATCACCCGCTTCTGCGTCGACGCGTTCGGGTTGATCATCTTGTAGTACAGATCGTGCGACAGCGCGTTGGCGATCGTCAGCAGCAGTCCGTCAGCCGTCGAAAGAGCTGCCGCCAGACCACCCGCCGCCACCAGGCCCGAGATCACGTACGGCAACCCCGCGATTTCCGGTGTTGCGAGCACGATGATGTCACCGCCCAGCACCATTTCCGCGAGCTGGACGATGCCGTCCTTGTTGACGTCCGAGATCGACATCAGCGTTGGATCGATCTTCGCCCAGGCCGCCACCCACGCCGGAAGGTTGGCAAAGGCTGTGCCGACGACGTTGTTGTAGACCTCGAACTTCACCAGCACCGCGAGCGCCGGCGCCGTGAAGTACAGCAGGAAGATGAAGAACAGCGACCAGAACACCGAAACGCGCGCTTCCTGCACCGATGGCGTCGTGTAGTACCGCATCAGGATGTGCGGCAAAGCTGCCGTGCCGAACATCATGCAGAACACCAGCGCGAGGAAGTTGTTGCGCTTGGTATCGCGCTCCTTCTCGCCTGCTTCGCCGGTCTTGTTGATCGGGTAGGGCGTCGCGTGCGGCAACGGGGGGCCCGAGCGCGCCGCATTGGAGGCGATCTGCGGCGTCCAGGCCTTGCGCGCATCGTCAGCCGATTGCGGATAGTCGGCCAGCGCCTTTTCGGCCGCGCGAATCTCGGCCACCGCGGCATTGGCCGCCTTCAGGTCTTCGACCTTCTGGGCCGCCGCGGCCTTGCCCGTCTCCCACGTGCCGGGCAGTCCGTCGATGCGCTTCTTGGCTTCCGCCGAGCGCTCGGCGAAGATCTTCCGGACCTCCTGCTCTTTCGGGTCGGCTGTCAGCTTCTTCTCCAGCGCGGTAACGCGCTCGAGCACTCCACCGTAGACGATCTGGGGCAGCGGAATACCCGTGATCTTCACCGACAGCCACACCACCGGGATCATGTAGGCGACGATCAGGATGATGTACTGCGCCACCTGCGTCCAGGTCACCGCCCTCATGCCGCCGAGGAACGAACACACCAGGATACCGGCCAGACCCAGGAACACGCCGATGCCGAACTCCACACCCGTGAACCGCGACGTGATGATGCCCACGCCGTAGATCTGTGCCACCACGTAGGTGAACGAGCACAGGATTGCCGCGAAGACACCGATGGCGCGCGGGATGTTGCCGCCGTAACGGGCACCGAGGAAGTCCGGAATCGTGAACTGACCGAACTTGCGCAGGTACGGTGCGAGGAACAGCGCCACCAGGACATAGCCACCGGTCCAGCCGATTACAAACCCGAGGCCGTCGAAGCCGGACAGATAAAGCGTGCCGGCCATGCCGATGAACGACGCCGCCGACATCCAGTCCGCACCGGTCGCCATGCCGTTGAAGAGCGCCGGTACCCGTCGACCTGCAACGTAGTACTCGGCAACGTCTGCCGTACGGCTCATGATGCCGATGCCGGCGTACAGCGCGATCGTGGCGAACAGGAAGACGTAGCCGATCCAGACTTTCGGCAGGCCCAGCTGCTCGAGGATCGCGAGCACGATGACGAACGCGACGAAGCCGCCCGTGTACCACGTGTAGTACTTCTTCAGCTGATTGAAGAAGGCACGATTTGAACTGACTGAGGTGCTCATCAGGCGTCTCCCTCTTCCACGCCGTACTCGACGTCAAGCTTGCGCATGTATTTTGCGTAGTACCAGATGATCACGACGTAAATGATCAGGGACCCCTGCGCTGCCATGTAGAACGACAGCGGCCAGCCGAAGAAGTTGATCTCGGCGAGCGGGACGGCGAAGTACCCCATCACATAGGTGACGAGGAACCAGATGAAGAGCAGGATCGCGGTGATCCGCAGATTCCTGCTCCAGTACTCTTTCTGCTTTTGGGTGAGTTGCATGTTCTCTCCTTAGTGGGCTTCTGTCTCCTTGGACTAAGTCGCTTCGGCGGTCTTTTCCTCCTTGATTTGGGCGCTCGGGTTGATGGCGGGCACAGCCTGCGGCACTGTCTGCTCGATGTCGCGCTTCAGCGTCGCAGAAAACTTCGGTTCGAACCCTGTCAGCTGCTTGTGGACGCGCCAGGCGTCCTCGCTGCGGCCGAGGTGGTGGTAGGTCAGGCCCAGCTGGTAGTAGCCGTAGGGGCTGAAGGGTTGCAGCTTGATCGTCTGCTTCAGCGCGTCGACTGCCTCCGTCAGGCGCCCGTCGCGGATCAGCACCAGGCCGAGCCCGTACCACGCGCGGTCGAGTGAGGGGCGAAGCTCCACCGCCCGGCGAAAGCAGCGCTCGGCGTCGGCGAGTTGATCTTCCTGATCGTGCAGGAATCCCAGATTGAACCAGGCGTCGGCGTGCGACGGATTGGTCGCTGTTATCTTTTCAAGCTGAGCCACGGCCCCGGCGCGGTCGCCGGCCTCCGCCAGCACATTGCCGAGCATCAACCCGGCCAACTCGTTGCGCGGGTCGACCTCGAGCATTTCGCGGAAGGCGCGCACTGCCTCCGGAGTCCGCTTGAAGAAGAGGGCCGTGTTGGCTCGACGCTGCAGCCACCAGAGCTTGAGTGTGCGGGCCAGGCCGTTCATTGCTTCTCTGCCCCTCCGCCCCACGCCTCCGCCCACTTTTCACAGCCGGCCTGTGACGTATCGGCGCGGCATGCCGAGCGGTGCTCGAACCCCAGCCAGAAGTAAGTGAAGAGCAGCACCATGAAGGCAGCGATCGGAATGTGCTGGTCCAGCACGATCTTTGGCGTGACGAGGCGGACCAGCTTGACGACCGGGCTGGCGATGACCTCGAACAGGCGGTAGACGAGGTTCTGGCGGCGGCGCGGCCAATTGAAGACGCCAACGAGGCCCTGGCCGAGCAGAGCCAGCCCTGCGACCAATACCAGCGTCTGCAACAACAGCAACGCAAATGCCATTCCCATCCTTCTCCGCATCGGGTGCGCACGACCTGCACCCCCTACTCCGGAACCAACATCCACCGTCAAGGCCTCGAAGCGTCTGTCCGGGGCTTACCCGGTGGGTCGGTATGTTCCGACCTCACCGGGACCACGCGCCCTCTCTTGCGGGGCTCAACGCCCCCGTCTGCCTCCAGAACCCCTGTCCACGCCCGCCCCGGCCAGCGCCGCATGGCGCCCGGGTCCGCAACAGCTTTGAGCCCAGCGCCGCGCCCCGCATTCGACGTTCGTCGCGCCCGCGTGGGTCTCGACACCCGGCGTGACTACAGCGTCACCTTTAGCTGATCCAGGATCGCCGGATTCTCCAGCGTTGATACGTCCTGCGTGATCTCTTCGCCCTTGGCGATCGAACGCAGGAGGCGCCGCATGATCTTTCCGGAACGCGTCTTCGGCAGGTTGTCACCGAAGCGGATGTCCTTCGGCTTCGCGATCGGGCCGATTTCCTTGCCGACCCAGTCGCGCAGCTCCTTGGCGATCTGCTGCGCTTCGTCACCGGTCGGGCGAGCGCGCTTGAGCACGACGAACGCGGAGATCGCTTCGCCGGTCATGTCGTCCGGGCGGCCCACGACGGCAGCCTCGGCCACCATCGGGTTCGAAACCAGCGCGGATTCGATTTCCATCGTGCCCATGCGGTGACCGGAGACGTTCAGCACGTCGTCGATCCGGCCCATGATCGTGAAGTAGCCGGTCTCCTTGTCGCGCACCGCACCGTCGCCGGCCAGGTAGAGCTTGCCGCCGAGATCGGCCGGGTAGTACGACTTCTTGTAGCGATCCGGATCACCCCAGATCGTGCGGATCATCGAGGGCCATGGACGCTTCACCACAAGGATGCCGCCCTGGCCGTTCGCAACGTCCTGGCCAGTCTCGTCGACGATCGCCGCCATGATTCCCGGCAGCGGCAACGTGCAGGAGCCCGGCACCAGCGGCGTCACGCCAGGCAGCGGAGTGATCATGTGGCCGCCGGTCTCGGTCTGCCAGAACGTGTCGACGATCGGGCACCGCGATTGCCCGACCACCGTGTAGTACCACATCCACGCTTCCGGATTGATCGGCTCGCCGACCGTGCCGAGCACGCGCAGCTTCGACAGGTTGTACTTGGGCGGCAGGTCGCCGCCCGCCTTGATGAGCGACCGGATCGCGGTGGGTGCGGTGTAGAAGATCGTGACGCCGTGGTCCTGGCACATCTTCCAGAAACGCCCGGCATCTGGATACGTCGGCACGCCCTCGAAGATGACCTCGGTCGCACCGACAGCCAGCGGGCCGTAGCAGACATAGGTGTGCCCGGTGACCCAACCCACGTCCGCCGTGCACCAGAAGACGTCCGACGGCTTGATGTCGAACGTCCACTTCATCGTCATTGCGGCCCACAGCAGGAAGCCGCCGGTGGAGTGCTGCACGCCCTTGGGCTTGCCGGTCGAGCCAGACGTGTAAAGGATGAACAGCGGGTGCTCGGCCTCGACCGGGACCGGCTCGCAGGTCGTGGGCCGGTCGTACATCACCTCGTGCATCCAGGCGTCACGGCCTTCGACCCAGTTGATCTTGCCGCCGGTACGCTGATAGACGATGACCTTGCGCACGCCCTCGCAGCCGCCCATCGCGAACGCGTCGTCGATCGCGGGCTTCAGCGGAATCGCCTTGCCACCGCGCATCTGCTCGTCGGCGGCAATCACCAGCGTCGCTCCGGCGTCGACGATGCGCTCCTGCACGCTCTTGGCCGAGAATCCGCCGAACACCACCGAATGCGTGATGCCAAGCCGCGCACAGGCCTGCATCGCGATCACAGCCTCGATCGACATCGGCATATAGATGATCGCGCGCTCGCCCTTCTTGAAGCCGAGCGCCTTGATGCCGTTGGCGAGCTGGCAGACCTTGGCGTGCAGCTCCTTGTAGGTGATCTTCGTGACCTTGCCGTCATCGGCCTCGAAAATGATCGCGACCTTGTCGGCATTGCCGTTGGTCAGGTTCCTGTCGAGGCAGTTGGCCGAGGCATTGAGCTCGCCATCGGCGTACCACTTGTAAAACGGCGCATTCGACTCATCGAGAACCTGAGTGAAAGGCTTGGTCCACTCCAGGTTTTCGCGCGCGAGTCGCGCCCAGAAACCGGTGAAATCCCTTTCGGCCTCGGCACATAGCGCGTTGTAGGCCTCCATGCCCGACACGTTGGCCTGCTTGACGAACTCCGCACTGGGTGGAAAGACCCGACGTTCCTGCAGGACTGATTCGATGTTTCCCATGGCTCCTCGCTCTGCCGCGACTTATCGTTCTATTGTTTTTCTGACTGGGTCATGCACTTTTACCGGGCGGAAGGTAGGCAAAGGCGCTTACAGCAGGCTGACAACTGGCCGTACGGACGCACAAAATTGGTGCTGCAGCGCACTATTTGTGTCGCGGCACTTCCGCAGGGCGGCGTTCGACGGTGGCCGCGGCCGCGGCGGGTAGGCACAAGCCTCGGCGGCGCGAGCGCATCGCTCACCGCTTTCCGAATTACCGCCGGTCGGGCGCAACGACGGTGGGATTGCGCGGTGCACGAATCGCTTCGTCACCGGCCGGCACCTCGGGCCACGGGCGTTGCGCTTGGGCGTCCTTCGCGTCGCGAGACGACGCTCATCGAACCGCCGTGGAATCTCACGGACGGCATTCCGGTATCAGACGCAATTAGTCCTGATCGCTAGGCGCTCGTCGCGCGGCGAAGAGTTGTCAGCCGCGGACTCCTCGACATTCAAAATTGTTAACTTCCCGTGCCACTTCGGAGCCGCAAATCCGCTGGCAGTCCCCTCGTAGTTCCGTCGGGAATCTTTACATCGCCAAGCGCCTGGCAAGCGTAAGCGCTTGATTTCTACGGGCGGCATGAAATGTGATTTCGTTGTGTTTCCACGGTTGCGCCCATGCCCCGGCTAACCAGGATTCAGCTCGTTTCCGCATCGCAACAGGAGGCGGCACGTGAAATCGAAACTCTTGCAGTGGACCGCAGGTCTCTTTTTCCTGCTGACTTCATTTACGGCATACGGAGCGCAGTACCGGCTACTGCTTGAGCGCAATGCGGACGCGGCCGGCGGCAGCGAAGTCTTCTTGGCCACCTTCGGCTCGTTTGACGATCTCCTGAACAGCAACGTAGCGAGCGCCTCGTTCTCGCAGGTGAATATCAACCCCGACTTCAGCGTCGGCGGGCTGACCTATGACGGCCAGTACCGGCTGCTGCTTGAGCGCAATGCGGACGCGGCCGGCGGCAGCGAAGTCTTCTTGGCCACCTTCGGCTCGTTTGACGATCTCCTGAACAGCAACGTAGCGAGCGCCTCGTTCTCGCAGGTGAATATCAACCCCGACTTCAGCGTCGGCGGGCTGACCTATGACGGCCAGTACCGACTGCTGCTTGAGCGCAATGCGGACGCGGCCGGCGGCAGCGAAGTCTTCTTGGCCACCTTCGGCTCGTTTGACGATCTCCTGAACAGCAACGTAGCGAGCGCCTCGTTCTCGCAGGTGAATATCAACCCCGACTTCAGCGTCGGCGGGCTGACCTATGACGGCCAGTACCGACTGCTACTTGAGCGCAATGCGGACGCGGCCGGCGGCAGCGAAGTCTTCTTGGCCACCTTCGGCTCGTTTGACGATCTCCTGAACAGCAACGTAGCGAGCGCCTCGTTCTCGCAGGTGAATATCAACCCCGACTTCAGCGTGGGGGGGTTCGCTTACGAGCCGGATCCCACGACGACTATTCCCGAACCCGGCGCCCTCACCCTGCTCGGCCTCGGCCTCGCGGGTCTCGTGGCAGCGCGTCGGCGCAGACGCTGAATTGCAATGCTCGGCAAAGCCCCAATGCGGCGGGGCTTTCCATTTGGGCCTTCGCAGAACGTCAGGGATAAATGTTGCTGGCGATGAAGGTCGGTTTGCTCAGCAGCTTTGCCGCCTCGACCTCGGCTCAGCCTCGGACCACCGTCGCTTCGTTCCGATGTCTTTCGCATCGCTGCCGCGATGCTCGTCGAACCCGCGAGGGTCCTCACCCGCCCTCGCTCTCCAATGCAAACGGGCCCACGAGGGGCCCGTTCGATTGGCGGAGAGGGTGGGATTCGAACCCACGGTACGGTAAAACCGTACACCGGATTTCGAATCCGGCGCATTCGACCACTCTGCCACCTCTCCTGAGTGGTGCAACTTCGAGCAAGCCGCGAATTATAGCGGCGCGGCGCGCTCAGGCCGGCGAGATGGTTTTGGCGCCGTTCATATATGGCTGCAGCGCCGTCGGAATGCTCACGCTGCCGTCCGCCTGCTGGTAGTTCTCGAGCACGGCCACCAGCGTGCGGCCGACCGCGAGCCCCGAGCCGTTCAGCGTGTGGACGAGTTCGGTCTTGCCCTGCGCATTCTTGAAACGGGTCTGCATGCGCCGCGCCTGGAAGGCCTCGCAGTTCGAAACGGAAGAGATCTCTCGAAAGGCGCTTTGCCCCGGCAGCCAGACCTCCAGGTCATAGGTCTTGGCGGCCCCATCCCCCATGTCGCCGGTGCACAGCAGGACGACGCGGTACGGCAGCCCGAGCTTCTGCAGGATCGCCTCGGCATGCCCGACCATCTGTTCATGCGCGTCGTACGAGCGCTCGGGATGGGCGATCTGCACCATCTCGACCTTGTCGAACTGGTGCTGCCGGATCATGCCGCGCGTGTCCTTGCCGTAGCTGCCGGCCTCGGAGCGGAAGCATGGGGTGTGGGCCGTGAACTTCAGGGGCAGGTCCGCCTCGCGCAGGATTTCGCCGCGTACCGTGTTGGTCAGCGAGATCTCCGACGTCGAGATCAGGTACAGCTCTTCCTTGTCTTCGCCGCCACCCTTGGTGACCCAGAACATGTCGTCGCGGAACTTCGGCAGCTGGCCCGTGCCGAGCAGCGTCTCGCGATTGACGATGTACGGCGTGTAGCACTCCGTGTAGCCGTGCTCGCCGGTCTGCACATCGAGCATGAACTGCGCGAGCGCGCGATGCAGCCGGGCCACCGGCCCCTTCATGACGGCGAAGC
This sequence comes from uncultured beta proteobacterium, assembly GCA_963780715.1. GTDB lineage: Bacteria > Pseudomonadota > Gammaproteobacteria > Burkholderiales > Burkholderiaceae_F > JALORV01. The sequence goes on along the minus strand of CAWADK010000019.1, from coordinate 217,060 downwards.
GTGCGCCGGAAAGCTTGGCCGCCGTCTCGAAGTCGAGGCCGAGGCCGGCACCCACATCGACGTGATCCTTCACGGCGAAATCGAAGGCACGCGGCGTACCCCAGCGACGCACCTCGACGTTGTCGTCGGCCGAGCGCCCCTGCGGCACCGATGCGTGCGGCACGTTCGGCAAGCCGAGCAGCAGCTCGTTGAGGCGGGACTGCACATTGCCCAGTTGAACCTCGAGATCCTTCAACTGCTGAGGTATGGCCGCTGCTTCGGCCATCACTGCCGAGGCGTCCTCGCCTTTCGCCTTAAGCATGCCAACCTGCTTCGACAGCGCATTGCGGCGCGCCTGCAGGTCTTCAGTCGCGACCTGCACCGCCTTGCGTTCCGCCTCGATCGCGTGAAAGCCTGCGGTGTCGAACTCGAAGCCCCGGGCACGCAATCGGTCCGCGATGGCGCCGACGTCCTTGCGCAAGAGAGTGATATCCAACATGACGATTCCTGTGATGCTGCCGGTGCGGCCGGCGTGGGGTTGTCCTGCAGGGCAACCGCGCAGGGGCGCGGCGAGAACCGCCGATCACCCGCAGACGCGGAGAGTCTGTTGATGGCGGGATCGACTGGGCGGGAACGTCCGGCAGCGCATGGCAGTCATTTTCCTCGACGGCGATGCCCGGCGCAACTTCATTGCAGGGCGCGGCTCCGGCGCCTCAGCCTTGCTCGTCGCGCGCCTTGTCGCCCTGGGCGCGCAGCTGCGCGAGACGCTCGCGGATGCGGGCTTCGACGCCACGATCGGTCGGTTCGTAGAAGTGCGGCGGTGTGAGGCCGTCCGGGAAGTAGCGCTCCCCCGCGGCAAAGCCTTCGGCTTCGTCATGTGCATAGCGGTAACCCGTCCCGTACCCGAGGTCCTTCATCAAGCGCGTCGGAGCATTGCGCAGGTGCATCGGCACCGGACGCGACGAGTCGCCCTGGACGAACGCGCGTGCAGCGTTGTAGCCCATGTACAGCGCGTTGGATTTCGGTGCGACCGACAGATAGACGATCGCCTGTGCGATCGCGAGTTCACCTTCGGGCGAGCCGAGGCGCTCGTAGGTCTCCGCCGCGGCCAGTGCGATCTCCAGGCCGCGAGGATCGGCGAGCCCGATATCCTCGACGGCCATGCGCACGACGCGACGCGCGACATAGCGCGGATCGGTGCCGCCGTCGAGCATGCGCGCCATCCAGTAGAGCGCCGCATCGGGGTCCGAGCCCCGGACCGACTTGTGCAGCGCCGAGATCTGGTCGTAGAAGTTCTCGCCACCCTTGTCGAAGCGGCGCAGCGTGGCCGGCAAGGCCGCACGCAGGAACCCGGCGTCAATCGTTTGCAGGCCCCGTCGGCCGCGGCGCTCGCGCACACCTCGAGAGCGTTCAGCAGGCGCCTGGCATCGCCGTCGGCCAGGTCGATCAGCATCCGGCGCGCCGGCGCCTCGACGACGTGGCCACCCAGCGGTCCCGCGGTCGCCCGCGTGATCAGAGCCTCCAGTTCCTCTTCACTCAACGGCTCGAGGACGTAGACGGCCGCGCGCGACAGCAGCGCCCCCACCACTTCGAACGACGGGTTCTCGGTCGTGGCCCCCACGAACACGAAAAGGCCCGACTCGACATGCGGGAGAAATGCATCCTGCTGCGCCTTGTTGAAGCGATGGACCTCGTCGACAAAGACCACGGTCGCGAGCCCCGTGCGCGCTCGCGTCGCCTGCGCGCGTTCGACCGCATCGCGGATGTCCTTGACACCACCGAGTACCGCGGAGATCGCAATGAACTCCAGACCGAAAGCGTCGGCCATCAGGCGTGCCAGGGTCGTCTTGCCGACGCCCGGTGGCCCCCACAGGATCATCGAATGCGGCCGGCCCGGATTCGAAGGCCACGCGCAGCGGCTTGCCCGGACCCAGCAGGTGCGACTGACCCACGACCTCGTCGATCGTGTGCGGGCGCATGCGCTCAGCCAGCGGAGTCGTGGCCGGTTCGGCAGTGAAAAGATCGTGCATGGCTGTGTTCGGCGGCCAGAAATTGGGTTCGGCCACGGAACAGGCTAGCATCGCGCCCGCTGCACGGCGAGACAACCGCTCGCGTGCCAACGAACTGGAGAATGCAACGATGAAGCAATGGGTGCTGCTTGCGCTGCTCGCAAGTCCGCTGGCCTGGGCGCAGGATGCCACGGTGACCAAGGCCGCGGCCGAGGCGGGCGCGGTCAAGACTGACTCCGGGATGGTCTACCGGTCGCTCAAGGACGGAACCGGTGCCAGCCCGAAGGAAACGGATGTCGTACGCGTGCATTACCGCGGCACGCTGCCGGACGGCAAGGAGTTCGACAGCTCCATCGCCCGCGGCCAGCCGGCGGAGTTTCCGCTCAATCGCGTGATCAAGTGCTGGACCGAAGGCGTGCAGAAGATGAAGGTCGGCGGCAAGGCCAAGCTCACCTGCCCCGCCAACGTCGCCTACGGCGAGCGCGGCACTCCCGGCGGCCCGATCCCGCCGAATGCCACGCTGATCTTCGAAGTCGAGCTGCTGGGCATTAAATGAGCTTCGTCACTCGTGTACGCAAAGGCCCGGCATCCCCGGGCCTTTGCACGTGCACTCGCTCCGGAATAGTCAGTCGGCTGCGCTCCGGAGCGGCCGCGCGCTCCGCCGAAGCGCAAAGGCGGGCACTCCACCCCGCGATACGCCCGGCAGTGCCAGGATTGCCTTTCCCTCCTCGCCAGGCGAGGAGGGTGCAGGGAGGAGTGCACCCCTCCTCCCTCGCGGAGGGAGGTCGGGTGGGAGCTGTGAGGTTGATCCTCGGCGAAGCGCGCGGCCGCTCCGGAGCGCAGCCGACTAGTCAGGCTTTGCGGTTCTCGCGTTCGCGAGAACCGTGCCGGAGCAACTGCACGTGCATCGGCGAAGCCGATGCGTACAGTTGCGACGCGGGGCGTTATGTCCGCCAATAGCACCCGCGCCATCCTGTTCGCCCTCGGCGCCAACGCCGGCATCGCCGTCACGAAGTTCGGCGCGGCGGCGTACACGGGCTCGGGCGCAATGCTTGCGGAGGCGATCCACTCGGTCGCGGACACTGCGAATCAGTTGCTGCTGCTGCTCGGACTGAAGCGCGCAAGGACCGCCGCGACCGAAGAACACCCGCTGGGCTACCACCGCGTGACCTACTTCTACGGAATGATGGTCGCCCTGCTCCTCTTCCTGGTCGGCGGCCTCTTCTCGATCTACGAGGGGTGGCATCGGCTGGCGCATCCGGAGCCGCTGAAAAACGGTGTCATCGCACTTGCCGTGCTGGGTGTGGCGATCGTCCTCGAAGCGGTCTCGCTCTGGGGAGCGATGCGCGAGATCCGCAAGGTGCAAGCCGGCCGCTCGTTTATGCGCTGGTTCCGCGAAACTCGCCAGTCCGAACTGATGGTGGTCGCAGGCGAAGACATCGCCGCGCTGGGCGGCCTCGTGCTGGCCTTCATCGCGGTGCTGCTCGCCATGTGGACGGGCAACCCGCTGTTCGATGCGCTGGGCTCGATCGCCGTCGGTGTGCTGCTGGTGGTCGTCGCCATCGCCATCATCATCGAGATCAAGGGAATGATCGTCGGCGAATCCGCGGAGCCGTCCCTGCGCCGCGCGATTGAGGCCCACGTGGTCGCCCGGCCCGAAGTCAAGCGAGTCATCCGTCTGATCACTCTGCAATGGGGGGAACGCCTCGTCGTCGCCGTCAGGGCAGAGATGGCGCCGGCCTCGAGCGCAGACGAGCTGATCGCCGCCATCAACCGGGTCGAAGCTTCGCTGCAGGAGACGTTTCCTCAGGCGCACTGGGTGTTCTTCGAGCCGGATAGGTAAGCGCTCCTCGTGTACGCGCGCCTGCGGCGCGCACGTGCACTCGTCGCGACACGCGCACTACGTGCACGCTCAACACTGATCAGTCGGCTCGCTTCGGAGCGGCCGTGCGCTCAGCCGACTCAAAAGAGCACGGCACCCACCCTGCCCTCCCGCCGAGCGGGAGGGACTGATGCACTCCTCCCTGCACCCTCCTCGCCCGGCGAGGAGGGAAAGGCAAGCCTGGCACTGCGAGGTGCAGCGCGGGGTGGAGTGCAAGGGGTTGTAAGTCGGCGGAGCGCGCGGCCGCTCCGGAGCGCAGCCGACTAACTATTCCGGAGCGAGTGCACGTGCGATGGCCCGACGCAGTCGGGCCATCGCGTACACGAGCGACGCTACTCGGTTAATACGTCCGCCCCCTTCGGCGGCGTGAATCGGAACGTATCGGCGTCGAGCTTCGGATTGCGCTCGACTTTCGCGAAGGCGAGGCGCGTGGTCTGCCCGAAGCTGTCGACGAGCAGCATCGCACCGGGCAGGCCGTCGCGGAAGCCGATCTCGATGCGCTCGAACGGAGTGTCCTTGGCGCGAGGTCGGGCTGAAATCCACTCGAGCCCGTCGCGCGCGCCGGCATCACTCACCTCGAACTCGCGCTCGAAGTCGTTCGAACCGAACAAGATGGATGCGGGGCTCGACGGCAGTGAGGTCTGCAGCTTGCGGACCGTGGCCTGGTTCAGGTCGCGATCAAAAATAGAGAGCCGCTGGCCGTCGGCGACGATCAGTTGTTCGTAAGGCCGTTCGTAGGCCCAGCGAAACCGGCCGGGGCGCTGGAATACGAACTGGCCCTTCGACTCCTGGACCGCAGCTCCTGAGCTCCGCGTGACGCGCTGAACGAATTCCCCGCGCGCACTCGTGGTCTGGGTGAGAAAGCTGCGCAGCTGTTCGATCGCGGCCGACTGCGCTTGCGTGGCAATGAGCGAAGCCAGCAGGACGGACGACTTCAGAAGAGCCGTCACAACAATCCGCAGGCCGTTACGCATCGCGCGACGGCACCAGGATCTCGCGGTTGCCGTTGCTCTGCATCGCTGAGACGAGGCCGGCCCGTTCCATGTCCTCCAGCAGGCGCGCAGCGCGGTTGTATCCGATGCGAAGATGGCGCTGCACCAGCGAGATCGACGCGCGCCGGTTCTTGACGACGATCTCGACCGCCTGGTCGTACAGCGGGTCCGCCTCGCCGCCCGGCTGCCCACCGGCGCTCTCGTCACCCTCGGCCGAAGGCGCGTCGAGCACACCCTCCACATACTGCGGCCCGCCGCGTTTCCGCAAAGACTCCACCACGCGATGCACCTCGGCGTCGGCAACGAACGCGCCGTGCACGCGGTTTGGCAGGCCGGTGCCGGGTGCGAGGTACAGCATGTCGCCCTGCCCCAGCAGCGATTCGGCCCCCATCTGGTCGAGGATGGTGCGCGAGTCGACGCGACTCGAAACCTGGTACGACATCCGCGCCGGGATATTCGCCTTGATGAGCCCGGTGATGACATCGACCGATGGGCGCTGGGTGGCGAGGATCAGGTGCATGCCCGAAGCGCGCGCCTTCTGCGCGATGCGGGCGATCAGTTCCTCGACCTTTTTGCCGGTGACCATCATGAGGTCCGCCAGCTCGTCGATGACGACGACGATCATCGGCAGCGGGTCCAACGGCTCGGGGTCTTCCGGCGTCAGCGAGAACGGGTTCTTCAGGATCTCGCCCTTGGCCCGTGCATCAGCCAGCTTTTGGTTGTAGCCGCTGAGGCTGCGCACCCCGAGCTTGCTCATCAGCCGGTAACGCTTGTCCATCTCGGCCACGCACCACTGCAGCGCGTTGCCGGCCTCGCGCATGTCGGTCACGACCGGGCACAGCAGGTGCGGAATGCCCTCGTAGACCGAAAGCTCGAGCATCTTCGGATCGACCAGGATCAGCCGCACCTGCGACGGGTCGGCCTTGTACAGGATCGACAGGATCATCGCGTTGATGCCGACCGACTTGCCGGAGCCGGTCGTGCCGGCCACCAGCAGGTGCGGCATGCGCGCGAGATCGACGACGACGGCCTTGCCGGCGATGTCCTTGCCCAGGCCCAGCGTAACCAGCGAAGCGCTTTCGTTGTAGACGGCCGAGCCGAGGATTTCGGAGAGCTTCACGACCTGTCGCCGCGGATTGGGCAGTTCCAGCCCCATCAGGTTCTTGCCGGGAATCGTCTCGACGACGCGCACCGACACCAGCGACAGCGAGCGCGCAAGGTCCTTGGCAAGGTTGACGATCTGGCTACCCTTGACGCCGACCGCGGGCTCGATCTCGTAGCGTGTTATCACCGGGCCCGGATAGGCCGCCACCACCTGCGCCTCGACGTTGAAGTCGCGCAGCTTCTTTTCGATCAGGCGCGAGGTGAACTCCAGTGTTTCGGTCGACACGCTTTCGATGGCTGGCGGCGGTTCGTCGAGCAGGTCAAGCGCCGGCAGGCGCGCGTCGGCCATTTCAGCGAACAGCGGGACCTGCTTTTCCTTCTGCTTGCGCTCCGACGCCTTGACGTGCGCCGGCGGACGTTCGATGTGCACTGGCGGCGCATCCTCGATGCGTTCGCGCTCTTCCGCGAGTGCCGCCTCGCGTACCTTCGTCGCGGCCTCGCCGATGGCACGGTCCTCGGCCTCTTCGCGCCGCTGCTCGGCCCGCCGCGAGAAGCCTTCGATGAAGGTCCCGACCCGCTCGGCAACGCTGAGCCACGAAAAATCCAGGAACAAGGACAAGCCGATCGCAATGGCGACCAGGAAGATCACGCTGGCGCCGGTGAAGCCCACGCCGCTCTGGACCAGCGGCGCAATCGCGTTGCCGATGATCCCGCCCGGGAGCCCCGGCAGTGCCGCCTTCAGGTTGTACAGGCGCAGGGCCTCGAGCCCGGTCGCTCCCGCCAGCAGGAGGACAAATCCCAGCCCGTGCGCCCAGGCCGGCAGGTCGTCGGCCAGCGGATCTGCCCCGGCCGCGGCCCGGTGCAGGCGACGGAAGGCGCGCGCGACCGTGACAGCCAGCCCAAGCGCGACCAGGTATGCGGAGATGCCGAACACGAGCAACATGACGTCGGCAACCCACGCGCCGAGCCGCCCGCCCAGGTTCTGGATTGGAGCGGCGGCAGCAGCGTGGGTAAATCCCGGGTCCTCGCGCGAGTACGTCAGCAGGACCACCAGCAGCGCGGCCGCCAGCGCGGCGCCAGCGATCCAGCGGGCTTCAGCTAGCAGGCGCGAGACGCGCGAAGATTCGATGGTGGCCGAGGGCTGCCGGCTCCGGATCCAGGCGCCATCGGAGACGGCGCCGGACACGCGGGCAGTGTTGGGACGAGAGGACATGTGGGGCGATTATAGGAGTGCGCCATCCCCACTTTCGTGCACGGCATCTGCCGGGCACCCCGCAATGGGGTCCGATTTCGTCGCTTTGACGGCGACTTGGCGCCGTCGGACCCCTGCTTCGTCGCGCGGGATTGCGGCCCAAGCCCACGGCTTGCAGAATCCGGTTCCAATGGCCTCGGTAATTGCCCTTCCTGCCCTGGGCTCCAGCCCGCGCGAGCGCTCTCCAGCCAGGGAGGCGTTCGCGCGCGTGTTCAATCTGCGCAATGTCGCGGCGCTGTTCTATTTCTGCCTCCTGCTGCTCGCCGGTCGCTTCGTGATCTGGCTCAGTTATGAGCCGGTCCAAAGCTTGGCCTTCGACCTCGTGCGCGGTGTGCGCCAGACGATGATCAGTGCCATCCTGCTGCTGCTGGCGATCGCCTGCGTGGAAGCGTTCGTCAGTGCGCGCCGCCTCGGCTCGCGCTCCGCTCTGACGCTCGGCGTCATCGTTTCGCTCGTCGCCGCCGCCATAGCCGTTCCGATCCGGGTGTGGGTCGCCGGCAGTCCTCTGGCGTCGAGCATCGCCAAGGAACCGGGCTATTTCGTCCAGGTCTGGGCGCTGTGGGCCGCCGTAGGCGCCTTCGGCTATTGGCTGTTTCACACGATCCGCACCGATGAGGCCGCGCGCTCGCAACTGGCCGATGCCGAGTGCCGGCGCGAAGGACTGCAGGCGCAGATGGTCGAGGCGCACCTGTGCGCGCTGCAGGCGCAGATCGAGCCACATTTCCTGTTCAACACGCTCGCCAACGTCAAGCGGCTCTACGAAACAGCGCCGGCGCGCGGTCGCGAGATGCTGTCGAGCCTGATCAACTATCTGCGTGCAGCGCTGCCGTCGATGCGCGAACCCGGCTCGACGCTGCAGCGGGAGATCGAACTCGTGCGCTCGTTCCTGACGATCCTGCAGATGCGCATGGGCGATCGACTTACTTTTGCAATCGAGGCTCCGGGCGAACTCGCGGCCGCACGGGTGCCGCCGATGGTGCTGCCGACCCTGGTCGAAAATGCCATCAAGCATGGGCTCTCGCCGCTGCCCGAGGGCGGGCACATCGACATTCGCGCGCGCGCTGACGGACGCGAACACTTCCTGATCGAGATCGCCGACAACGGCGCGGGATTTTCGTCCAGCGGCGGCAGTGGCGTGGGGCTCGCCAACACCCGCTCGCGGCTGGCCGCGCTGTACGGCGCCGACGCGTCGCTGTCGCTCGCCATGGGTACCCCGCGCGGCGTCGTCGCGACGGTCAGGCTGCCGGTCCAACTGCAAGGACAGCCCGCATGAGTGCCGTTCTTCCCCAGTCCGCCTCTCTCGACGGCGCGGCGCGCGGCCTGCCGCGCTGGCTCCATGCTTGGTCCAGGATGGGCACGCGGCACCTGGTCGCCTGGCTGCTCGCCAGTGCGCTGATGTCCGTCGTCGATTTCACGGCAATGATCGACAAGCTCGGCAAGCCGGGAGTGTCGTTGATGATGGCGTTCGACCTGACGACGTCATTGATCCTTTTCGGCACGACACTGCTGGCCTGGGTCGCCGCCACCGACGGTGCTCCGATCAGCGGCCGGGCGCGCAACGTCCGGGTGGCCTGGGCCATCGTCATCGGTGCCGTGGCCGCTGCCTTCCTCGTGGTGCCGCTGATGCGGGCGCTTGAGATTGAGAAGCTGTGGTGGGAGATGTCGGGCAAGGTCAAGCCACAGCCAGCCCTGTCCCTCGTGCTGATCGGCAACGCGATCCAGTTCGTCGCGTGGTCGGCCCTGTTCGTGGCCGCGGCCGAGGTGATACGGCGCCGCGCCCTCACGAACGAAGCCATCCGCGCGACGCAGCGCGAGCAGGCGGCACTCGCGCGCGATGTTCTGGAGTCGCGTCTGGCTGCGATGCAGGCGCAGGTCGAGCCGCAGTTCCTGTTCGACACACTCGTGGACATCGAGCGCATGTACCAGAAGGACACGAACGGCGCCGCAGAGAATCTCGACCGGCTCATTACCTATCTGCGCGTGGCCTTGCCGCGGCTGCGCGAGTCCGGCTCGACGATGGCCGCCGAGATCGAGCTGGTCGAGGCTTACCTCGAGGTCGTGCGTTCGACACGCAACGGCTCGCCGACCCTGACCGTCTCGCTGGCCGAGGACTGCCGCGAAGCGCGCTTCTACCCGATGCTGCTGCTGCCGCTCGTGCAGCGTGCCGTACGCGAGCGCGCGGACGACGCGCCCTCAAGCATCCGCATCGCGGTGCAACGCGCGGGAGGCGACGTCGCGATCGTCCTGCGCGTGGCGGCGCCGGGCGGGTGCGCCGAGGACCGTGAGATCGTCCGCGTGCGCGAGCGGCTGGCCGGACTCTACGGCGCCCGCGCGTCGCTGGACTGTGTCGAACTGCAGGGCAACACGACGCAACTCACGATGCGGATTCCCGCCGACATCGCGTCCAGCGGTCAATGAGCGGTCCGACTGCCATCGTCGCCGAAGACGAAGCGACGCTGCGGCACCAGCTCGTCGAGCAACTCGGCCAGCTCTGGCCCGAGTTGCAGATCGTCGGAGAGGCGGCCGACGGCGTGCAGGCGCTACGGCTGCTCGACGAACTGCAACCCGACGTCCTGTTCCTCGACATCCAGATGCCCGGTGCCACTGGCCTGGAAGTCGCGCGCCAGGCCAACGGACGCTGCCACGTCGTGTTCGTCACCGCCTACGACCAGCACGCGGTGGCGGCGTTCGACCAGGGTGCGGTCGACTACGTGCTCAAGCCGGTCTCGGCGGCGCGCCTATTCACCGCGGTCAGTCGCTTGAAGCAGCGGCTCGGATCGCCCCCGGCCCGCATCGACGCCGCACTCGGCCCGCTGGCCGTCTCGCCCGCGGCCGCGGGCGGCAGCAAGCAGCCGCTGCGCTGGATCAATGCCTCCGTGGGCCAGAACCTGAAGCTCATCACCGTCGACGAGATCACCTACTTCCAGGCCGACAACAAGTACACGCGGGTCGTCACGGCCGAAGGCGAGGCGTTGATCCGCAAGCCGCTGAAGGAACTGGTCGAGGAACTGGATCCGGTCCAGTTCTGGCAGATCCACCGCTCCACGCTCGTCAACGCTACTGCGATCGCCGGTGTCACGCGCGACTTCCGCGGGCGCATGTTGGTCAAGCTGAAGGCACGCCCCGAGACACTGCTCGTCTCTGACACCTACACGCATCTGTTCCGGCAGATGTGAAGCGAGCGGTTCTCGCCTACGCGAGTACCGCAAAGACTGATTCGTCGGCTGCGCTTCGGAGCGGCCGGGCGCTCCGCCGATTGACAACGGCACGGCACCCACCCTGCCCTCCCGCCGAGCGGGAGGGAGTTCTTACCCTCCCTGGGCTTTGCCGCCAAGCGGGACGGGAAACGCGATCCAATTCGAACTATCGGTTGAGTGATCGCCACTTGACCCCCACCTATAATCCTCGGACTTTTCCGGGGAAGAACATGGCAGTCACCAAACATGCGCGCGTGCTGATCCTGGGGTCGGGACCGGCGGGGTACACCGCCGCGGTCTATGCGGCGCGGGCCAACCTCAAGCCGGTGCTGATCACGGGGCTGGCGCAGGGCGGGCAGCTGATGACGACCACCGACGTCGACAACTGGCCGGCTGACGCGCACGGCGTGCAGGGACCGGACCTGATGGCGCGCTTCCTCGCGCATGCCGAGCGCTTCAACACCGAAATCGTGTTCGACCAGATCCACACGGCGAAGCTCAACGAGCGGCCGCTGCGGCTGATCGGCGACAGCGGTGAGTACACCTGCGATGCGCTGATCATCGCGACCGGCGCCAGCGCGATGTACCTCGGGCTGCCGTCCGAGCAGGCGTTCATGGGCAAGGGAGTATCGGGCTGCGCGACCTGCGATGGTTTCTTCTACAAGAACCAGGACGTGGCGGTCGTCGGCGGCGGCAATACCGCCGTGGAGGAAGCGCTTTATCTCTCGAACATCGCGAAGAAGGTCACACTGGTTCACCGCCGCGACAAGTTCCGCGCCGAACCGATCATGATCGATCACCTGATGGAAAAGGTGAAGGAAGGCAAGATCGAACTCCAGCTGCACAGTGTTCTCGACGAGGTCCTTGGCGACGACTCCGGCGTCAACGCGGCCCGCATCAAGAACGTGCAGACCGGCTCGTCGCAGGATCTCGCGCTGCAGGGCGTATTCATCGCGATCGGTCACCGGCCCAACACCGAACTCTTTGTCGGCCAGCTCGAAATGGCCAACGGCTACATCATCACGAAGGGCGGGCTCAACGGGATGGCGACGGCCACCAGCGTGCCGGGCGTGTTCGCAGCGGGCGACGTCCAGGACCACGTCTACCGGCAGGCGATCACCAGTGCCGGCACGGGTTGCATGGCCGCACTCGATGCGCAGCGCTATCTCGAGAATCAGCAGCCGGCGACGGCCCAGCCGGAGAAGGCCGTCGCGGCCTGAGTCTCCGCACGGAGACAGGCCATGGCCACGCGCCTCAAGGATCTCGCGCAGCTTGCGTCACTGCAGGAAGCGCTGAAGCACGACGCCGCGATCCGGAAGAAGGTCGAAGCCGAGCAGCAACAAGCAGCGGTGGCGAAGGCAACGGCCGCCGATGAGTTCCGGGCTGCGGTCGGTGCCGTCACGCCGCTGGCCATCAAGCAGCGCGTCGAGCACGACCGGCCGCCACACCCACCTGTGGCGCACAAGCGCCTCGAGGACGACCAGCAGGTCCTGATCGCATCGGTGTCGGACGAGTTCGAGATCGACACGCTGCTGCACACCGACGCCGAACTGTCGTTCCGGCGGCCCGGCATCGGCCCCGATGTACTGCGCAAGCTCAGGCGCGGCGAGTGGGTGATCCAGGACCACCTGGACCTCCATGGCCTGCGCGTCGACGAAGCGCGCGAGCTGCTTGGCCAGTTCCTGCGCGAGGCGCTCAGGCGCGGCCTGCGCTGCGTGCGCGTCGTGCACGGCAAAGGGCTCGGATCGAAGGATCGCCAGCCGGTGCTGAAGGGCAAGGCCCGCGTGTGGCTGGCCCAGCGCGACGAAGTCATCGCCTTCTGCCAGGCTCGGCCCGCCGAAGGCGGCAGCGGTGCCCTGGTCGTGCTGCTCCGACCTGCGGCGCGTTCGTGAACGAGGCCCAGGCGTTCCTGTTCGTTGTCGAAGTCGTCGCCGTGCTGGCGTGCGCGTTCTCCGGCTTTGCCGAAGCTCAGCGCAAGGACATGGATCTGGTCGGCGTCTATGTCGTCGCGTTCGTGACGGCCTTCGGTGGCGGCACCCTGCGCGACATCCTGCTCGAGCGCCGGCCCTTTTTCTGGGTCGAGCACGAGGCGTATCCGATCCTGATACTCGCAATGACGATACTGGCCGCGCCGATGATGCGGCTCGCCCAGCGCATCGTCCCGAACCCCGCGTTTGTCGTCGCCGACGCCGTCGGCCTGGGCTTCTTCAGCATTACCGGCGTGGCGCTGTCACTCGAGAGCGGCATGTCGCCCTTCGTCGCGACGATGATGGGCGTCGTGACCGGGGTCTTCGGCGGCGTGCTGCGCGACGTTCTGCTCAACGAGGTGCCGATGGTCCTGCGCGACGGTCGGCCCTACGCGATCGCGTCGTTCTTCGGCTGCTGGCTCTACGTCCTGATGACGAGCGCCGGGGCAAATCCGGCGCTGGCGCTGTGGACCGCCGCCGCGGCGACGACCGCGTTCCGGCTGCTCGCCTGGCGCTACAACTGGTCGATCAAGGGCTCTGCCAGCCGCGACGACCGCTAAACGGCCGCTTCGCCCTCTTCGCCGGTGCGAATGCGGATCACCTGCTCGACGGCACGCACGAAGATCTTGCCGTCACCGATCTTGCCGGTCCGCGCGGCCTTGGTGATGGCCTCGATGGCGCGCTCGACCAGCGCCTCGGGAACCACAGCCTCGACCTTCACCTTCGGCAGGAAGTCGACGACGTACTCGGCGCCACGGTAGAGCTCGGTGTGACCCTTCTGGCGCCCGAACCCCTTCACTTCGGTGACCGTGAGGCCGGTGACGCCGACTTCCGCGAGCGCTTCGCGCACCTCGTCGAGCTTGAATGGCTTGATGATCGCGGTGATCTGTTTCATGGTCGCTTTCCTGGCTACTGATGCGTTCGGGTTTCGAACCGGATTCTAGAGCGTGGCGTTCTCTTCACGGAATCGGTTGGTGATCGGGTAGCGCCAGTCGCGGCCGAAACTGCGGTGCGTGACCCGGATGCCCACCGGCGACTGCCGGCGCTTGTACTCGGAGGTCCGGATCATGCGGACGACCTGGCGGACCACGCCTTCGTCAAACCCGGCGTCGACGATGTCGGCGATCGATTCCCCTTCCTGCATGTAGCGGGTGATGATCGCGTCCAGTATCTCGTACTCGGGCAGCGAGTCCTGGTCCGTCTGGCCGGCCTTCAGCTCGGCACTCGGCGCGCGCGTCAGGATGCGTTCAGGGATGACGTTGGCGATCGAATTCCGGTAGCGGCAAAGGCGGTACACGAGCGTCTTCAGGATGTCCTTGATGACCGCGAAGCCGCCGGCGAGGTCGCCATACAGCGTCGAGTAGCCCACCGCCGTCTCGGACTTGTTGCCCGTCGTCAGCACGATCGCACCGTACTTGTTGGACAGTGCCATCAGCAGCGTGCCGCGGATGCGGGCCTGGAGGTTTTCCTCCGTGGTGTCCCATGGCAGGCCGCGGAACTCATTGGCGAGCGTCGACAGGAACGCATCAAAGGGTGGCTTGATCGGCAGCACGTCGTGGCGCACACCGAGGTTGCGCGCGAGCGTTGCCGCATCCTCGAGGCTCATCGGCGCGGTGAACTGCGACGGCATCATCACGGCCCGTACCCGGTCGGCACCCAGCGCGTCCACGGCGATCGCCAGCGTGAGTGCTGAATCCACGCCGCCGGAGAGTCCGATCAGTGCACCGGGGAATCCGTTTTTCCCGACGTAGTCGCGCACGCCGAGCACGAGCGCTTGATACGCGAGCGCCTCGAGCGACGGCTCCGCCACGATCGATGCGGGTTGCGGGACGCCATCGACGAACTCGACGACCAGCACCGCTTCGTCGAAGTAGGGCGCCATGGCCACCAGCGCCCCGTCGGCGGCGAGCACGAACGAGGCCCCGTCGAACACCAGTTCGTCCTGCCCGCCCGTCAGGTTGGCATAGACCAGCGGCAGGCCGAAGTGCGAGACGTTGGCGCGCATCGTCTGCAGCCGCTGCGCCTGCTTGCCGAGATGAAACGGCGACGCGTTCAGGACGAGCAGCACCTGCGCGCCGGCCGCCTGGGCGCACTCGGGCGCGTAATGGAACCAGGTGTCCTCGCAGATGTTGACGCCGAACAGCGTGCCCTTGGCTTCGAACACGAACGGCCGGTTGTCCGGCGTGAAGTAGCGCTGTTCGTCGAAGACGTCGTAATTCGGCAGGTCGTGCTTGCAGTAGGTTCCGACCACCACGCCGCCCTGCAGGACGGAGGCGGCATTGAAGCGCAGGCCCTCGCGCGCAAGCGGGTGGCCCACCACGACGGCAAGGTCCGGGTACTGCAGCAACTGGACAGCGAGCCGCTGCAGCGCAGAGTCGCACGCTGCGTAGAATGCGCGGCGCAGCAGCAGGTCCTCGGGTGGATAGCCGGTCAGTGACAGTTCCGGCGTGACCATGACATGGGCGCCTTCGCTCACGGCCCGCGCCGCCGCTTCCACGATCTTCCTGCTGTTGCCCTCGAAGTCGCCCACCGAGCAGTTGATCTGTGCGACCGCGACTTTGACGTTCGAGCTCATGTATGGACGAAGCAGGTTCAGAAGATTATTGCACGCGCATCGTGCACGACCTCGGCGAGGTCGGCGCAGAAGCGTGGAACGCCCTGCTCCGCGGCGCACCGGCATCGAATCCGTTCGTACGGTACGAGTTCCTGCAGGCGCTGCACGACACGGGCTGCGCGTCGGCACGCACGGGCTGGGATCCTCACTATCTCACGCTGTGGCGGCGCGATCGGCTCTGCGCCGCCGTGCCGCTGTATCGCAAGCACCACTCCTACGGCGAGTACGTCTTCGACTGGGCGTGGGCCGAGGCGCACCAGCGCCACGGCATCGCGTACTACCCGAAGTGGCTCGCCGCAGTGCCGTTCACGCCCGTGCCCGGGCCGCGCCTGCTGGCCATCGACGCCACCGCGCGCGCGCACATTGCGAAGGAACTGATCGACCTGTTCGTCGACTCGTCGCTGTCGTCGCTCCACGTGCTGTTCCCGACCGAGATCGAAGCAGCCTGTCTGGCCCAGGCCGGTGCTCTCACGCGCCAGTCGGTCCAGTTCCATTGGTTCAATCGCGGCTACAGGACGTTCGACGACTACCTCGCCAACCTCGCACAGCCCAAGCGCAAGAAAGTTCGCGCCGAACGCCGCAAGGTGGAGGCGGCCGGCGTCAGCGTACGGCGCTGCGTTGGGCCGGCAATTACCGAGGAAAACTGGGCGCTGTTCGACGAGTGCTACCGCAGCACCTATGCGGCACACCACTCCAGTCCTTACCTGAACCGTCGGTTCTTCCAGCGACTCGCGCAGACGATGCCGGACAACCTGCTGCTCGTGATCGCGGCGCGGGCGGGGCGCGACATCGCAGCGGCGCTGGCGCTCATCGACAACGAGCGCGTCTACGGACGCTACTGGGGCACGCTGGAGGCGATCCCGTGCCTGCACTTCGAGGTCAGCTACTACCAGCTGATCGAGTTCGCGATCGAACGTGGGCTGCAGGTCATCGAGGGCGGCGCTCAGGGCGAACACAAGCACGCGCGCGGATTTGAGCCCGTGAAGACCTGGTCGTGCCATGTCCTGCGGCATCCCGCGTTCGCCGATGCCGTCGAACGCTACCTCGCCCGCGAGACTGGAGGCATTGAGTCCTACATCGACGAGCTTCACGAGCGGTCTGCCCTGCGGCATCCCTCCGTGCCGTCATGACACCGCTGCACCTGGCCGCCGCCCTGCTGATGGTCACCATCTGGGGATTTAACTTCGTCGTCATTCGCTGGGGTCTCAACGACATCCCGCCACTGTTGCTGACGTTGCTGCGCTTCGTGCTGGCGGCGTTTCCAGCCATGCTGTTCGTGCCCAGGCCGCGAGCGCCGTGGCGGCTGATCGCGGGCTATGGGCTGTTCGCGTTTGCGCTCCAGTTCACTTTTCTCTTCGGCGGCATGGCGGCCGGGATGCCGACTGGCCTGTCGTCGCTGGTCATCCAGGTCCAGGCCTTCTTCACGATCGCGCTGGTGGCCATGCTGATGCACGAACGGCCGCGACCGCTGCAGGTGCTTGGCGGCCTCGTAGCCGCGGCGGGGCTCGTCCTGGTCGCGTGGCATTTGCCCGCCGGGACGGCACTGGGCTTCGCGCTGGTCATCGCCGCGGCTCTTGCCTGGGCCACCGCCAACATCATCGTCAAGCGCGTACCGGGCGACGCCCCGCTGGCCGTCGTCGTCTGGGGCAGCGCGGCGGCCGTCATTCCGCTCGCGTTCGCGACGCTTGCGACCGAAGGCCTGTCACGCAGCGTACGGATCGTCAGCGAGCTGTCGGCGGCGAACTGGCTCGGCATCGCATTCCAGGCCTGGCCAACCACGCTGGTTGCCTTCGGGATCTGGGCCTGGCTGTTGCGCAAGCATCCCGCCGCCGTCGTCGCGCCATTCACGCTGCTCGTACCGATCGTTGGCATGAGCTGCGCCGTGTGGTTGCTCGGCGAACCGGTGACATGGTGGAAGCTGGCGGGCGCGGCGCTCGTCCTGGCCGGACTCGGCTTCAACGTGCTGGCGGCACGCCGGCGCTGAGCCAGCTAGCGTCGATCCGGTGGCTCGCGCAGGTTCGCTTCGGCGAGCTTGGAACCGACCAGTTGCGCCACGACGACCGCAACGTAGAACTGCCCGAAGACACCTTCGAGCGCGGCGGCGCTGCGCGCGGCAGCCGCCACCGGTGACACATCGCCATATCCGATTGTCGTCAGCGTCGTCAGGCTGAAATACAGGAACAGCGACTCCCTCCCATGCCACTCTCCAAGGGCCGGTGCGATCTGTCCGGCAACATTGAAGGCACCGGGCGCCATCAGCTCGATGACCGCATACACGTTGGCCCACGCCATGGCGGCGAGCAGGTATCCGCACAGCGTTCCGAGCAGATCGTCGATGTTCACCGCGCGCCGGTCGAACAGGTGCCTCAGGATCACGCTGACAGCAAGCGCCAGGAACACCGCCCCGCCAAGGTGAACGGCGATTTCAAGAACGTGACGCTGCTCGACCGGCAGCAGTCGAAGCGCCCAGAGCGCGCCGACCACGATGAGGCCTGCGCACAGGGAGGCAAGCCGGTGCGAGTGACGTTCGAAAACGATGAAGAAGACCATCACCATCAGTACCGTGACGACGGCTTCCCGCAGATAGGCATGCGGGGCGAACGTCATGCCCAGCACGATCGCCGACACCAGCATCAGCAGCAGTATCAGGTAGCGGTGGGCGCGAACGCGCTCCAGGCTCATCGTCGTTGCCGACCGATCGGGTCCGCGCGCGGTGGAAGAGCTGGACTAGTAGGCCGGCTGTGGCGACGCCGCCTTGTAGGCCGCAATCGCGTCGAGTATGTCCTTGCGCGCAGAGTCAGGGCCCTCCCAGCCGATGACCTTGACCCACTTGCCCTTCTCCAGATCCTTGTAGTGCTCGAAGAAGTGCTGGATCTGTGCCAGCCTCTCAGGTGCGATGTCCGACCACTGCTGCCAGTGCTTGTACCAGGGCAGGATCTTGTCGACCGGCACCGCCAGCAGCTTGGAGTCGCCGCCGGCCTCGTCTTCCATCTTCAGGACACCCAGCGGACGACAGCGCACGACGACGCCTGGCTGCAGCGGAAACGGCGTGATCACGAGCACGTCGAGAGGATCTCCATCGTCGGCCAGCGACTTGGGCACGTAGCCGTAGTTGCAGGGATAGTGCATCGCCGTGCCGATGAACCGGTCGACGAAGACCGCACCAGTCTCCTTGTCGACCTCGTACTTGATCGGGTCCGCGTGCGCGGGAATCTCGATGATGACGTTGAAGTCGTCTGGAACGTTGCGGCCGGCAGGAACGCGATCAAGGCTCATGAGGGTATCCGTCGAAGGCTGACCGATTCTATCGACAAACCCATGGCTCGACGCGCGCGCCGGTTTGAAGCGGCAATGGGCCTCACAGAACGACGCTTTGCTGAATAATGCCGTCGAGCCCGGAGTTGAGGGGCAAGGAGAGCCGATGGACGACAACTGGGCCGCGCCTGCCGGCACGCATCACTTCATCGGCAACCGCTGGGTCGCCTCGAACGAAGGACAGACGATCGACGTCGTCGATCCTTCGGACGGCAAGCCGTTCGCCCGCATTGCGCGGGGTGACAGCACCGACATCGACCAGGCGGTCCGCGCCGCGCGGACCGCGCTGGGCGAGAGCCACGATGGCGACTGGGGTCGCATGACGGCGACCGAGCGCGGGCGGCTGCTGATGAAACTGTCGGCCGCCGTGCTGGACCGTCACGAGCAACTCGCGCAACTCGAATCACGGACGACTGGCAAGCCGCTGAGGCAGGGACGCGCCGACGCCACTGCACTGGCCCGCTACTTCGAGTACTACGCCGGTGCCGCCGACAAGCTGCACGGCGAGACCATTCCGTATCAGGCGGGCATGACGGTACTGACGCTGCGCGAGCCGCACGGTGTCACGGGCCACATCATCCCGTGGAACTATCCGATGCAGATCTTCGGCCGCAGCGTGGGAGCCGCACTCGCCGCCGGCAACGCCTGTGTCGTCAAGCCGGCCGAGGATGCCTGCCTGTCGCTGCTGCGCGTCGCCGAGCTGGCCGCCGAAGTCGGTTTCCCCGATGGCGCACTCAACATCGTCACCGGCCTGGGCCACGAGGCGGGTGCGGCACTGGCGGCACACGGGGGCATCGATCACATCTCCTTCACCGGCTCGCCGGTCACCGGCACAGCCGTGGCGCAGGCGGCAGCGAAGCATCATTGCCCGGTGACACTGGAGCTTGGCGGCAAGTCGCCTCAGATCGTGTTTGCCGACGCCAACCTCGACGACGTGCTGCCCGTCATCGTCAATGCCATCGTGCAGAACTGCGGGCAGACCTGCTCCGCCGGCAGTCGGCTCCTCGTTGAGCGCGCCGTCTATGAGGAACTCGTCGCGCGGGTTGGAGACGCGATTGCGCGGCTGCGCGTCGGCCCGGCGCTGGCCGACCTCGACGCCGGCCCGCTGATCCGGCAGGCGCAGCTGCAGCGCGTCTGGGACTACCTGAGCCAGGCCGAGCACGACGGCATCGTCATGGCGGCGCACGGTCAGGTCGTCGACGATGCTCCACAGACCGGCTACTACCAGGCGCCGACACTGCTGCGCGACGTGCCGCCGACGCACCGGCTCGCGCAGGAGGAGGTCTTCGGCCCGGTACTGGCCGCGATGCCGTTCGACTCCGAGCCGGAGGCGCTGCGCATCGCCAATGGCACGCCCTTCGGGCTGGTCGCCGGCGTATGGACACGGGATGGCGCGCGACAGATGCGGCTCGCGCGCAAGCTGCGTTGCGGCCAGGTCTTCATCAACAACTACGGCGCCGGTGGCGGCGTCGAACTGCCGTTCGGCGGCGTGAAGTCGAGCGGCTACGGACGCGAGAAGGGATTCGAGGCGTTGCTCGGCTTCACCGTGCTGAAGACGATTGCGATCAAGCATGGCTGAGGCCGCGCTGAGGCTCGAGGTGCCGTCGCCGGATCAGGCGATGTCCTGGGCCGAGTTGCGGCAAGAGCTCTGGCCCACAACGTCGGCGGCGGATCACGCCCGTGAAGCCCGGTGCCTGCTGCGTTCACCGGACTACCTCGTTGTTCTTGCACTCGAGACCGGCGCCGTGGGCTTTGCCGAAGCGGCCATCCGTCGCTGCTACGTGAACGGCTGCGACGCATTGCCGGGCGAGCCGGTCGCCTTCCTCGAAGGCATTTACGTGAAGCCCGGCCATCGCGGCCGCGGTGTTGCCCGCGCACTGTGCGACCGTGTCGCCGCCTGGGCACGCACGCTTGGCGCGACAGAGTTTGCTTCCGACGCCCTGCTCGACAACCCGGACTCGCATGCGATGCATCGGGCGCTCGGCTTCATCGAGACGGAGCGCGTCGTTTTCTTTCGGAGGACGTTGTCATCATGAGTGGACGCCTGGCAGGAAAGGTCGCGATCGTCACCGGCGCTGCCTCGGGATTCGGCCGGGGAATCGCCGAACGCTTCGCGCGCGAGGGCTGCGCCGTGATCGTCAACGACCTCGCCCGGGAAACCGGCGAGACCGTGGCGGCGGGAATCCGCGCCGCCGGAGGCCGCGCCCAGTTCGCTTTTGGTGACGTGACCCAGGGCGCCGACGTGAAGGGGCTGCTCGATGCGGCGCTCACTCACTACGGACGGCTCGACGTCGTCGTCAACAACGCAGGCACCACGCACCGCAACCAGCCGCTGCTGGACGTCGCCGAAGCCGAGTTCGACCGCATCTACGCGGTCAACGTGAAGTCGATCTACCTGACCGCGATCCACATGGTGCCGCACTTCCGGTCACACGGCGGCGGCTGCTTCATCAACGTGGCCTCCACGGCAGGCGTCCGTCCGCGGCCGGGACTCACCTGGTACAACGGAACCAAGGGGGCCGTCATCATCACCAGCAAGGGCATGGCGGCGGAACTCGGGCCTGACAACATCCGCGTCAACTGCGTCAACCCGGTCATCGGTGAGACCGGGTTGCTCGAGCAGTTCATGGGCATGCCGGACACTCCGGAAAACCGCAAGAAGTTCCTGGCGACGATCCCGCTCGGACGCTTCAGCCGACCCGAAGATGTCGCCAACGCGTGCCTGTTCTACGCCAGCGACGAAGCGGCGTTCATCACGGGAACCTGCCTCGAGGTCGATGGCGGCCGCTGCGTCTAACGCCGTGTCAGCGCAAGGCTGAACGAACGCACGACGCCGGCGCTGGCCTCGCGCACCCGCAGGCGCAGTCCGCCGAGCGCGACGGCGTCGCCGCTCGCCGCCCGTCCCCGCAGCAGCCGCGCCGCGTAGGCGCCGAGCGTCATGTCGCGCGGCAGGCCCGGCGGCAGCTCGACGCCGTAGTAGTCCTGCAGGTCGCCCAGCGTTGCCGAGGCCGCCAGCGTCAGCTCGCCGTCCGCCGCCGCCGGCGCGAACAGTTCCTCGAGCGCACCGACCTGCTCGGCCGGCGCAACGACGGCCACCAGATCGCCACTGCGCAGCGCCGCGGGCTCGATGATGCGGCCCCCGCGCTCGAGCTCGATCAGGCGCGCGCCCTCCGGCCATTCGATTTCGTCGAGCGCGCGGCGCGTCGCCGGCGCGCCGTCGGCGACGATGAACTGCACGACTTCGCGCGAGCGGGCGCCACCGTCGAGCGGCGCCGTGGCGATCGCCGCGCGCGGGCGACCCGCCCGTACCTGCGCGAGTCGCGCCGCGATCGGCAATGAGCCCCCCTGCAGCAGCAGCGACAGAAGCACGATGAAAAATGTGATGTGAAACAGCAGCTGCGCGTGCGGCACGGCAGCCAACAGAGGGAAGAGTCCCAGCACGATCGGCACCGCACCACGCAGGCCGAGCCAGCCGATGAAGGCGACCTCCCGCGCCGGGTACCGGAACGGCAGCAGGCAGGCCGCCACCGCAAGCGGTCGCGCGATGAACATCAGCACGGCGGCAGCCAGCAGCGCCGGACCTGCCACATCGAGCAGGCCGCGCACATCCGTGATGATGCCCAGGACCAGGAACATACCCGCCTGCGCCAACCAGGCAAAGCCGTCGCTGACACGCAGCACATCTTCGCCGACGTGAACTCGACGGTTCGCAATCAGCATGCCGGCCAGGTAGATCGCCAGGAACCCGCTGCCACCCAGCAGGTTGGTCAGCGCGAACGTGGCCAGGCCGCCCGACTGGATCAGCAGCGCATACAGGCCTTCCTCGAGGCGCACGCGCGAGACCGCCAGCGACAGCAGGTACCCGAGGACGACACCCACGATGAGGCCGACGCCGAGCTGCTGCAGGAACATCGGCAGCAGCGCCGTGAACGACTGCTCCGGCAGGCGTATGAGCTCGATCACGCCCAGCGTCAGGAACACCGCCATCGGATCGTTGACGCCCGACTCCACCTCGAGCGTGGATTCGACGCGCTCGTTGAGGCGCAGGCCGCGGCTGCCGAGCAGAGCGAAGGTCGCCGCCGCGTCGGTCGAACCGACGATCGAGCCCAGCAGAAGTCCGTAGCGCCAGTCGAGATCGAGCAGCCAGGCGCCGGCGATCCCGACGAGCACGGCCGTCAGGACCACGCCGACCGTCGCCAGCGTCAGCGCGGGTGCGGCGACCATGCGAAACGTCGCGAGCCGCGTGCGCAGGCCGCCATCGAGCAGGATGACCGCGAGTGCCAGGTTTCCGACCAGCACGGCAGTCTCGACATCGACCCGAACCGACTGCAGCTGCGGCAGTTCGGTCGCGAAGAGGCCGACGGCGAGGAACACGAGCAGCGACGGCACGCCGATCTTTTGCGATGCCGCCGACAGCGCGATCGCGACAAAGCAGAGCAGTCCGGCGATCAGGAAAGTCTGGTTCATCGCATCCATGGCGCGATTTGACCATGACCCGGGCGGCTGCCCAAGAAACGGGCGATCCGCCCGGCAGCCTTCCTCGTTGCAATGTCTCAGCGACAGACGAGGTCGCGCAGCCCGAGCGACACCACCGGGAGGCTGGTCACGACCGCAAGGCATCCGAGCACGACCGCAACAAAAGGCAGCAGCCGGGGAACGATCTCGACCACCGAGTCCCGCGCCACGGTGCATGCGGCGAACAGGTTGACGCCGAACGGCAGCGTGATCAGTCTGAGCGCGAGGTAGACCACCATGGCGAAGCCGAAGTGCACCGGATCGATGCCGAAAAGCAATGTGATCGGCGCAAGCACGATGATCGACGCCGACGTCTCGATGAGTGGAGCGCACCTCCGGCCCGGCGGTGGCGCCGTTTCGGGGCGAGCCCATAGCGTGTCACGCTGGTTGCGAGCGAGTGCCGACCCGCGGCATGGACCCGTCGCACAGCGGCGAGTTCAGAACGAGCTGTCGCGCAGGATGGGGCGCACGCCTTCGGCGGTGCCCGGCGTCGGTTGCGCAAAGCCCAGTGCCGCCTCGCGAAAATGCTGTGCGGCCTCGGCTTCGTCGCCCACCGCCTCGGCCAGGCGCGCCAGTGCGACGAGCGTTGCCGGTGACTTCTCGATCTGCAGGCTTTCGGCGAGGTAGCTGCGCGACTTGCCCCAGAGCTGTTCACGCAGGCAGAGTGCGCCCGCTGTTCGCAGCAGCACAGCCCGCAACCGATCCTCCTGCCCGCTGACGGCAAGCCACTGCTCCACCCGTTCGAGCTGGTCACGCGCAGGAAACGACTGCGCCCGCGCATACTCGTTGAGCAAGGGCTCGCAGGATTCATCCCACTGCTCGCGCGGCATGGCGAGGGCCTGCTCGATTGCTTCGGCCGCACGGCCCCCGCGTCCGGCGAGGTTGAAAAGACGCGCCGCCTCGAAGGCAACGTCCGGCAGAGCGCGATCCGTCGCCGGAATCGCATCCCAGGCCGCCTCGAGAGCGGCAGGCTCGAAGCGCTGCGCCAGCAACTGTTCACGGTAGACGGCGACCTTGAGCTTGCGAGCAAGCACCGGATGCAGGGCACTGCGCTTTTCGAGCGACCGCAGAGCCCTCAGCGCCTCTTCCCAGCGACCCGACTGCAGGTTGGCGTTGAGCGCAATCCGTAACGCGTGCAGATGGCGCGCACCCGAGCCCCGCAGCTGGTCGATCGCGCCGAGCGCGGCGTCGTTCTCACGCTGCTCGGTCCACATCTCGGCGCTGGCCACCAGCCGCGCGGTATCGACGTGGCGGTCGTCCCCGGCACGGTGCAGCCAGTCGTCGCGGCGCTCATATTCCTGCATGCGATGCGCCGCCCGCGCGCCGATCAGCGCCGCAACGCCGGCCGTCGAGGACGAAGACTGTGCCGCGCGCGCGGCTTTCTCGGCACGCGCGAAGCGCCCTTCGAGCAGGCTGCGCACAGCCTCGACCAGTGCCTGCTGCCCGCCGACTTCCTCACGCCGCGCGCGGTACAGGCGCACGCGTTCGGGAAAATCCACGACCTTTTGCAGCGCCCGCGCGCCCCAGTAGGTAACAGCGAGCAGCCCGAGCAGCACCAGCAGCAGAACATTCAACGAGACATCCAGCCGATACGGCGGAACGAAAAAGACGACGTTGCCCGCGTTGATCTGCAACAGCAGCGCAACGGCCGCCGCCAGCAGCGCAAGCGCGAGCGCCCAGGTGAGCCAGCGCATCAGCGACCTGGTGTCGCGCGCGCCGCGCGCACGGCGGCGATGCTGTCGTTGATCTGCGGCACGTCCACCGAAAGCGGCGTGGCCGACAGCTGCTTGATGAGGCCGGCTGCGGCCGCGGCCGCCGGCTGGCGCACATCGACGTAGCGCGCCATCAGTGCCTGGGCCTCGAGCAGATCGGCGCGATAGAGCCGGTCGTTCCGGGCCAGCACCGCCTGGCGGGCGTTCAGCAGGCGCAGCCTGATCTGCAGTCGCACGAGTTGTTGCTGCTGCGGCGCGAGCAGCAGCGCGTCGGGCGTTTCCACCTGGCGCAGGCGCACCAGGTCGCGGTATTCGCCGAGTTCCATGCGCAGGCGTTCGATCCAGCGCTCCCACCATGGCAAGCCGGGGGAAGGCAGGGCTGCATCAGGTCCGACAGGTGGCGCCGCACTCGGCGCTTGGGGTTTCGGATCCGACAACAGTGGCCAGGACTCCGTACCGGCCGCCAGCTGGTCGAGCTTGAGCGCGATGCCCGTGACGTCCACGGTCGGTGCCGCCTTGAGCCGTTCAATATCGCGCGCGATGACCCGTCGCAGCGGAACAAAGCGGGGACTCTCGACCCGCGCCAGCCGTGCGTCGGCGGTCTGCAGCGCCGCCAGGGCGGTCCCGACGTTGCCGCTGATCGCGAGTTCCTGCCCCGCCATCGCCACGAGCCGCTCGACTTCGACGAGGACCGCTTCGTCGCGTCCGCGCGAGAGATCGGCATACAGTTGTTCGAGCGCCTCGCGCTGCGACTGCTCCTCCGCCAGGCGCGCCTCGAGCAGCGCCGCCCGCTCGCGCGCAGCACGCGCCTCCGCATCGGCCCGCGCCGCGGCCTCGCTGTTTCTCACGGTCGCCTGTTCGAGATCGCCCAGGCGGCGTGACGCTTCCTTGCGGACCTGCGCCAGCTGCATGTGCGCATAGACCGCCGCCGCCAGCGCCAGCACCGCGATGATCCCGAGCAGCCATCCCCGCCACGCACCGCGCGGCCGTGGCGTGCCTGCGGTCCGGGGCAGCCGGCATCGCGCCGGTGGCTGCGGCGTTCGGCTCGACCATGGGATCGGCGGGGGGCAGAGCGTCGTTCGTCAAGGCAGCGCCCGAAGGTGCGCGGCCAGGTACCGCGCGGTTTGCGGCGCTCTCCGCGGCGCGTCAGAGCGGCTCGAAGCGGGAACGCCGGAAGGATTCTAGCCGGGCGACTACGGCTTCGTCGTCGGCCGCGGTCATTTCGACCCGCTTGTAGCCAGCATCCAACAAACGCTCGCGAATGCGTTCGTGTGTCGCAAGCGTCCAGCCATCGCGCAGCCATCGCGCCGCGCCGTCCGGCGCGGACAGCTGGCGATCGAGCGCATCGACCGCTTCGCTGCTGCTGAAGACCGCAATCGGCGAACGGTGTTCGGCCATCGCCCGCTGCAGCAGGTTGCGGGCCGTCAAATCGAGACTGTGTTCGGCGCGTGTATACACCGGCAGGACTTCAACCTCGGCACCGGCATCGCTGAACCGCTCGGCCAGCCATTCCCGTCCGTGCTGCGCACGCAGGATCAGCACGCGTCGCGCAACCCGGCCGGAGTCGGTCCACGCGTCCCAGAAGGCTTCGGAGCCGGCGGCATCCCCGGCCGGCGCGATGACGGGAGTTTCGGCTGCCGGCGCAAGCTCGGCGCGGACCGTGGCCGCGGTCGCTTCACCCACCGCGCCAATCGCGACTCCCGCCGGCCAGGGCCGCTCGATCAGCGCCAACGATGCGCGCACCGCGTTGGGGCTGACGAACACCACCAGATCGAAGCGCTGCAACCCTTGCAGCATCGTGCGGGCAGCTCGCGCGTCTGGCGCCCCACCGATGTCGAAGGCCGGACACCAGACGGCCTCCCAGCCGCTGGCGATCAGTCGGTGGTGCAGTCGTTCACCCGCCGCCGCAGGACGGGTGACGATGACGACGGGGTTCATTGACGCTCAGGCCATGCCCAGCAGACGCAGCGCGCCCTGTTCCTTCAGCCGGGCCACCGCCATCGCTGCCAGCGCGTCGGCAGTGTGAAGTTCGCCGATCGCCTCGGTTTCTACATACTCGCCGGAGGCGGCGTTACCGACCAATGCCCGCAGCCGCAACTTCCCGCCTTCGACCTCGGCGTACGCGGCCAGGGGCACCTGGCAGCTACCTCCCAGTCCGCGCGAGACTCCGCGCTCGGCGGCGGTCGCCGCGCGGGTCTGCGGATCGTCGAGCGGTGCCAGCAGTTCAGCCGTCGCGGCATCGTCACTCAGGATCTCGATGCCCAGCGCACCCTGCCCCGGGGCCGGCAACGACACGGTCGTCGGAATGATCTGCCGGATGCGGTCGGCGAGCCCGAGGCGCTTGAGCCCCGCCGCTGCCATCACCAGGGCATCGAAGTCGCCCCGATCGAGCTTGGCCAGTCGCGTGTTGACGTTGCCGCGTATGGCCTCGATGACGAGTGCCGGGAAGCGTGCCCGCAACATGAGTTCACGCCTCAGGCTGGAGGTGCCGACACGCGCACCGGCCGGAAGCGTTTCGAGCGATTCGTAGCGGCTGGAGACAAGGCAGTCGCGCGGGTCCTCGCGCTTCATGACGGCCGCCAGCATGAATTCCGGCGCGAGTTCCATCGGCACGTCCTTGAGCGAGTGGACGGCCAGATGGGCTCGCCGCTCGAGCAGCGCAACCTCGAGTTCCTTGACGAAGAGTCCCTTGCCGCCGACCTTCGAGAGCGTGCGGTCGAGGATCTGGTCCCCGCGCGTTGTCATGCCCAGCAGTTCGACCGATGCAGCCGGCATTCGCCCGGCCAGCAGCGCCTGAACGTGTCGCGCCTGCCAGAGCGCCAGCGGGCTTTCGCGCGTCGCGATGATGACGCGCGCCGGCGTGTTCATCGGCGACTCCTGTGCAAGGCGGATCTCACGAAAAAAGTCGCGGCGAGTCTAGCATCGCGGTGCAGCACTTCATGCATGATGCAGGCGGAAGGACACCCGCTGATGACAACCGGCATCGATCCATCCTTGCGCGATGACATCCGCCTGCTCGGACACTTGCTGGGCGAGGTACTGCGTTCGCACGGCGGCGAGCGCCTGTACGGCGCGGTCGAGGAAATCCGGCAGACCGCACTGCGCTTCCGGCGTGACGAGGACCCGGGCGCCGCCCGCCGGCTCGATACCCTGCTGCGCAGGCTCTCGCGCGACGAGACGATCGGCGTCGTGCGGGCCTTCAGTTTCTTCTCGCACCTTGCCAACATCGCCGAAGACCGGCAGCTCGTGCGCAACCTCCAGGACGGGAGCGCTGCGACGCGCGCCGGGACACTCGCGCACGCCATCGACACACTGCAGGCGAATGGCGTGGGCGCCCGGCGCCTGCTCTCACTGCTGAGTGATGCCTGCCTGATGCCGGTCCTGACGGCACATCCGACCGAAGTCCGGCGCAAGAGCATCCTCGACGCGGAGCGGGCCATCGCCGCCCTGATCGAGGCGCGCGAGTCGACCCCGGAGACTCAGCGCGCCGGCATCGACGACCAGTTGCTCGCGAGCATCGAGACGCTTTGGCAGACGCGCATGCTGCGGCCCGCCAAGCTCACGGTGTACGACGAGATCGACAACGCGCTCGCCTACTGGCGCAGCACCTTCCTGCGCGAGATCCCGGCGCTCTACGCCAGCCTGGAGAAGCGGGCACGCCTGCCACAGCGGCTGCCGCCCTTCCTCGCGCTCGGCAGCTGGATCGGCGGCGATCGCGACGGCCACCCGCATGTCACGGCGGACACGATGCGCGCGGCCCTCAAGTCACACGCCACGGCGGTGTTCGACCACTACACCGCGGCCGTGCACGCGCTGGGCGCGGAGCTTTCGATGTCGCAGCTGCTGACGCCCGTCAGTCGCGAACTGGACGCGCTGGCGCATGCCAGCCCGGATCCCTCGCGCCAGCGCGCCGATGAACCGTACCGCCTCGCACTGACCGGCGTCTACGCACGCCTGCTTGCGACGGCCGCGCGACTCGAACTGACGCTGCACGCGCGGCGCGCCGTGGCCCCGGCGGCGCCATATGCCAGTGCGGACGAGTTCCGTCGCGACCTCGAGACGGTGGGCGCTTCGCTCTCGGCGCACGGCAGCCAGCGCATCGCCCGGCTGCGGGTCGATCCGCTGCTCCGCACGGTCGAGGTCTTCGGCTTTCACGGCGCCACGCTCGACCTGCGGCAGAGCTCCGATGTGCTGGAAAGTGTCGTCGCCGAGCTGCTCGCCGCTGCCGAAGTCACACCCGACTACCGGCGGCTTGGCGAGGCGGAGCGGGTCAAGCTGCTGTCGCGCGAGCTGGCCCATGCCCGCCCGCTGGTCTCCGGGCATCTCGACTACAGCGTCCAGGCCCGCTCGGAGCTCGCGGTGTTCGATGCAGCACGCGAACTCCGCGCGGCATTCGGTGCGCGCGCCATCGAGCGTCACATCGTGTCGCACACCGAGACGCTGTCCGACCTGCTCGAAGTGGCATTGCTGCAGAAGGAAAGCGGACTGCTGGGCGGCATCGAGCAGCGCCACTGCCGCCTGATGGTCGTGCCGCTGTTCGAGACGATCGAGGATCTCGAACGCGCCCCGGCGATCATGCGCGAACTGTGGGGGCACCCGGGACTGCGCAGCCTGCTGCTGGCGCCCGCACAACGCGCGCCGCTGCAGGAAGTGATGCTGGGTTACTCCGACAGCAACAAGGATGGCGGCTTCCTGATGTCGACCTGGCAGCTCTACCGGACGACGCAGCGCCTGACGCGCCTGGCCGACGAGCAGCGCGTGCGACTGCGCCTGTTCCACGGGCGTGGCGGCACCGTCGGACGCGGCGGCGGACCCAGCTACGAAGCGATCCTCGCGCAGCCACCAGGCAGCGTGCGCGGACAGCTCAGGCTGACCGAGCAGGGGGAGATCATCCAGGCGAAGTACGCCGATCCCCGCATCGGGCACAGCCATCTCGAAACGCTGGTCGCCGCGCTGCTCGAGGCGAGCCTGGCGCCACCGTCCCTGCCGGGCGCGCACGAGGCCGAGTTCGAAGCGGCCATGGAGGAAATCGCACGGCACTCGCATCGCGCCTATCGTGAACTGGTCTACGAGACCGAGGGCTTTGCCGACTACTTCTTCAGCGCGACGCCGATCGCCGAGATCATGGAACTCAACATCGGCAGCCGTCCCGCCGCGCGCCGCTTCACCGGCCGCATCGAAGACCTGCGCGCGATCCCCTGGGTGTTTTCCTGGGGCCAGTGCCGGATCCTCCTGCCCGGCTGGTACGGCTTCGGCAGCGGCGTCGAGGCCTGGCTCGCCGCGGGTGGCACGCGTGCACGTCGTGCGCGGATCGCGCGGCTGGCGGACATGGCCCGGGACTGGCCATTCTTCCGTGCGCTGCTCTCGAACATGGAGATGGTGCTGGCCAAGGCCGATCTCGCGATCGGCGGGCGGTACGCCCGCCTGGCGCCGGATCGCCGGCGCGGTGCTGCGATCCTGGCGGCGATCCACAACGAGTGGAAACTGACGACCCGGCACCTGCTGGCGATCACCGGCCAGAAACAGCTGCTCGATTCGAATCCCCAGCTGCAGCAGTCGCTGCGGCACCGGCTGCCCTATATCGACCCGCTGAACCACCTCCAGGTCGAGCTGATCAAGCGCCACCGCGCCGGCACCACGGATGAGCGCATCAAGCGCGGCATCCATCTGACGATCAACGGGATTTCGGCGGGGCTGCGAAATACAGGATAGCGGTCCTCGTGTACGCGACGCGCTGCGCGCGTCGCACGTGCACTCGGACCGGTTACGCGCACTGCGTGCGCGCTCAACACTAACTTGTCGGCTGCGCTCCGGAGCGGCCGCGCGCTCCGCCGATGATCAAGTGCGCGGCACTCTCCCTGCCCTCTCGCCGAGCGAGAGGGAAGTAGTGCACTCCTCCCTGCGCCCTCCTCGCCGGGCGAGGAGGGAGAGGCATTCCTGGCACTGCGAAGTGCGTCGCGGGGTGGAGTGCGTGGGGTTCGAGTTCGGCGGAGCGCGCGGCCGCTCCGGAGCGCAGCCGACAAATCAGGATTGAGCGGTTCGCGCGCCGCGCGAACCGTGCCGGAGCGAGGTGCACGTGCGATCGGCGCAGCCGATCGCGTACACCGGCGACGCTACCTTTTTGCCGCCGCCTTGACCGTCGGCCACTGCCTCCGGCTGATGGGCAGCCGGTCCGAGACGTCCTTCAGCAGGACTTCCCAGTGACCTTCGGACGCCTCGCCTTCGTCGTCGACGCTGCCACGCACGCGCTGGAAGCCGAGGATCGACTTGCGTGCGACCAGCGCGTTGCGATGGATGCGGACGAAGCGCTCGCCGAACTCGGCCTCGAGCGAGGTCAGCGACTCTTCCGTCAGGTGCTCACGCTCGGTCGTGCGGATCGTCACGTACTTCAGTTCGGCGCGCAGGTAGACGATGTCATCGACCGGCACCAGGATCATGCGGCCGCGCTCGGACACGGTGATGTGCGAGCGCACCGCACCGATCGTCTTGGCCAGGTCCTCGATGCGGGGCTCATGGGTGCGAAAGCGTTCGGCGCGCGCCAGCGCGGCGACCAGGCGCTCGGCCCGCACTGGCTTCATCAGGTAATCCAGCGCGCGCACCTCGAAAGCCTCGAGCGCGTGCTCGTCGTAGGCGGTGACGAAGATCACCGCCGGAGGATTGCTGCGCTGTGCCAGATGGCGCGCCATCTCGATGCCGTTCATGTCCGGCATGTGGACATCGAGCAGCACGACGTCGGGATTGAGGCGATCGACCTCCTCCAGGCCGCGGATGCCGCCGCCGGCCTCGCCGACGAGCTGCAGCTGGACCTGGTTCGAGCAGTCGAGCAGAACCTGGCCCAGCCGTGCCCGCGCCGGAGGTTCGTCGTCGACAATCATCACGTTCAGCATGTCTGGCCCTTCAGGCGCGCTTCTCGACCGGCAAGGTCATCATCAACTCGAAGCGGTCGCGCCTGACCTGGGTTTCAATGCGCGCTTCGAGGTCGTACATCAGTGCAAGCCGTCCGCGGATGTTCGCCAGTCCGATCTGATTGCCCTCGCGCTCCGGCCGCTCCGGCGCGATCGGGTTGCTGACGAACAGTTCCAGCGTGAAACCGTGCTGGCGTACCCGCACGATGATATCGGCGCGACCCGGCAGCTTTTCCGCGCCGTAGCGGATCGCGTTTTCGATCACCGGCTGCAGGAGTAACTGTGGCACCTTTGCCCGGGGGTGGTATGCCCCGATTTGCCAGTCAACCGCCAGCCTATTTCCGAGCCGCGTCTGCTCGATCTCCACATAGTTGCGGCACAACTCGATTTCCTGCGCCAGCGGCACGAGTTTCCGCGTGTCGGCCATCACCGCGCGGAACAGCTCCGCGATCGATTCCAGCATGCGTTCGGCCTTGGCCGGCTCCGTTCGGATGACCGCGAGCACCGCGTTCAGGCTGTTGAAGAGAAAGTGCGGGCGGATGCGGGACTGCAGCGCCTGGTACTTGGCTTCCGCCATCGCCGGCGAGAACGCCCGTTCACGCAGCTCATAGTAGTGCTGGATGCCACCGCCCAGTGCGAGGCGCCGCAAGGCCGTGCGCCACGGGAGTCCAAGGCGTGGCCGCCTCGCCGAACAGCAGGGAGGCCGCATAGGCGACCAGAGCGGGTGTCACCCACGCGATCGCGCGCTGCAGCCGCACGTCCAGCGGCGGCACCGCGCGTCGCTCGGCGCACCAGAGCATCAGTGTGGTCAGAGTCGCAGGAGCGGCCAGCGCCGTAATGCGCAGGAATCGCGTCGCAAACTCGGTCGGGCTGGCGGATTCGGCGACGGCGGCGGTGAGTGACAGCACCACCACGATCGTGATGACCCGCAGCAGCACTCCCATGTTGCAGCCGTCGGGAATGACTCGCCGCGGAGTCGGGCTGGCCGTCTCCGCACGGGCCAATGGGCCCTTGATTGCAGGTGGCGACGGCTTCACAAACCTATAATCGACAACCGCATTGAGACGCGTCGGTGGGCCACGGTTCGCAGGATCACTGGCCGACCTTCCTTCGAAACGATTATGTCAGAGCCCACCGTGCCACCGAACGATCCCTTGAGCTCGAAAAGCACGGCTTGGTCGGGCCGATTCGACGAACCGGTCGCGGACTTCGTGCTGCGCTACACGGCCTCGGTCGGCTTCGACCAGCGCCTCGCGGCGGCGGACATCGAAGGATCGCTGGCGCATGCGGCGATGCTGGCTCGCGCCCGGATCATCTCTGACGATGATCTCGCCGCAATCGAGCGCGGGCTGGCGCAGATCCGCAGCGAGATCGAGCGTGGCACATTCGAGTGGCGCCTCGACCTCGAGGACGTGCACCTGAACATCGAGAAGCGGCTCACCGACCTCGTTGGCGATGCCGGCAAGCGGCTCCACACGGGGCGCTCACGCAATGACCAGGTCGCCACCGACCTCCGGCTGTGGCTGCGCGGCGAAGTCGACCGCATCGTCGGAGTCACTGCGCGCCCTGCAGCGTGCGCTGGTGGCACAGGCCGAGCGCCATGCAGCGACCATCATGCCGGGCTTCACGCACCTGCAGGTGGCGCAGCCCGTGACGTTCGGCCACCACCTGCTCGCCTACGTCGAGATGTTCGAACGCGACCGCGAGCGCCTGCTCGATGCGCGCCGCCGCATCAACCGCCTCCCGCTGGGCGCCGCGGCGCTGGCGGGAACGACCTTCCCGATCGACCGCGCCTTCGTGGCCGAACGCCTGGGCTTCGAGGCGCATCGCCGAGAACTCGCTCGACGCGGTCAGCGATCGCGACTTCGCCATCGAGTTCACGGCCGCGGCAGCACTGCTGATGACGCACGTGTCGCGCCTTGCGGAGGAACTGGTGCTGTGGATGAACCCGCGTTTCGGGTTCGTACGCCTGCCGGACCGGTTCACGACTGGCTCGTCGATCATGCCGCAGAAGAAGAACCCGGACGTGCCGGAGCTTGCGCGCGGCAAGACCGGGCGGGTCAATGGCCACCTGGTCGCGCTGCTGACGCTGATGAAGGGCCAGCCACTCGCCTACAACAAGGACAACCAGGAAGACAAGGAACCGCTGTTCGACACGGTCGACACGGTGCTCGACACGCTGCGCGCCTTCGTCGAGATGGTCCCGGGACTCGAGGTGGATGCGGCGGCGATGCGGCGCGCGGCCGCTGAGGGCTACTCGACGGCGACCGACCTCGCCGACTATCTGGTGCGCAAGGGACTGCCGTTCCGCGAAGCACACGAGGCAGTGGCGCGTGCGGTCAAGGCCGCGGCGGCGCGTGGCGTCGAGCTGGCGGATCTGCCGCTCGCGGAGCTGAAGAGCTTCGCCCCGTCGATCGAGGAGGACGTGCGACAGGTGTTGACGCTCGACGGTTCAGTGGCCGCGCGCAACCATCCGGGCGGCACGGCCCCCGTCCAGGTGGCCCAGCAGGTGGCCCGCTGGAAACTTCGTCTGGACGTATAGCCCGGAACCGAAGCCTTCGCCTAGAATCCCCCGCTACATTGATCCGGCGCGCACAGTGACCGGGCGGGGGAGCAGCACATGAATGGATTGCTGGCGCTATCGCGCGTCATCGATGCGGCGACCGATCGGATCGGTCGCGGGCTCACCTGGTTCATCCTCGCCGCGGTCCTTATCAGTGGCACGAATGCCATTCTGCGCAAGGTCTTCAACATCGGGTCGAACGCCTGGCTCGAAGTGCAGTGGTATCTGTTCGCAGCCGTCTTCATGCTGGGTGCTGGCTATGCCTTCCTGAAGAACGCCCATGTGCGGATCGACTTCATTTCCGGCCGCCTGTCGGCGCGCGCCCGCAACTGGATCGACATCATCGGCATCATCGTCTTCCTGATGCCACTGTGCCTGCTGCTGATACGGCTCGGCTGGCCGCTCTTCGTCAACGCGTGGGAAACCAACGAGATGTCGCAGAACGCCGGTGGCCTGATCCGCTGGCCGGTGTTCCTGCTGATCCCCCTTGGCATGACGCTGCTTCTGGTGCAAGCGATGTCGGAGCTGATCAAGCGCATCGCCTTCCTGCGCGGCCTGATTCCTGATCCTCTGGCCCACGCGGCGCCTGAAGAGGAAACCATCGACCAGCTGGAGGGCCAGGAATGAGTGCCTTCATCGCCCAGCAGTTCGTCCCGCTGATGTTCGCGGGGCTTGCTGTTCTTCCTTCTGACCGGTTTTCCCGTCGCCTTTTCGCTCGCCGCCACCGGCCTGCTGTTCGGCTTCATCGGCATGGAAGCCGAAATCTTCCCACCGACGCTGTTCCAGGCCCTACCGCTGCGCGTGTTCGGCATCATGCAGAACGACACGCTGCTCGCGATCCCATTCTTCACGCTGATGGGCATCATTCTCGAGAAGAGCGGCATGGCCGAGGACCTGCTCGAAACCATCGGCCAGGTGTTCGGCCCGGTGCGCGGCGGCCTGGCACTCGCCGTCATCTTCGTCGGCGCGCTGCTCGCGGCCACCACAGGCGTCGTCGCGGCAGCCGTCATCTCGATGGGCCTGATCTCGCTGCCGATCATGCTGCGCTACGGCTACAACCGCACGATCGCCACCGGCGTCATCACGGCATCCGGCACGCTGGCGCAGGCGATTCCACCGTCACTGGTGCTGATCGTGCTGGCCGACCAGTTGGGACGGTCGGTCGGCGACATGTACCAGGCAGCCATCATTCCCGGCCTGTTGCTGGTCGGCCTGTACGCGGCGTTCGTGCTGATCGTCTCTGTAGTCAAGCCCTCGTGGGTGCCGGCGCTGCCGCAGGAAGCGCGCATCTATCGCGAAGACAACGGCGCCAGTGGCCACCGCTCATTGATGGTGCTGCTGGCGATCTCGGCTGCGGTCGCTTTCGCCTGGAGCCGCGTGCACGAGGGGATCATCAACCCGATGATCGACCGCGAACTGCCGGCGCCCGGCGACGAAGTCCTGATCCTCTCGATGACGGTGGCGTCGTTCACCGCTCTGATCCTGGCGCTCGCCAATCGACTGTTCGGTCTCAAGCTGCTTTCCAAGCTCACCGAGCGCGTCACCTTCGTGCTGATTCCGCCGCTGGTGCTCATCTTTCTCGTGCTGGGCACGATCTTCCTCGGCATCGCCACTCCGACCGAAGGCGGCGCACTCGGCGCCACGGGCGCGCTGATCATGGCGACGGCGCGCCGCAAACTGTCGCTTGACCTGCTGAAACAGGCGCTGACCAACACGACGAAGCTCTCGTGCTTCGTGCTCTTCATCCTCATCGGCTCGACCGTGTTCAGCTTCACCTTCAATGCCGCCGAGGGCCACATCTGGGTCGAGCACCTGTTCGCCAACATGCCGGGCGGCGCGATGGGCTTCCTCATCGTCGTCAACGTCCTGGTGTTCATCCTGGGCATGTTCATCGACTTCTTCGAGATCGCGTTCATCGTGATCCCGATGATCGCCCCGGTGGCCGACAAACTGCTGCCGGCGCTGCTGCCGGCTGGCGTGCCGCACGACTGGGTGCTGATCTGGTTCGGCGTCATCATCGCAATGAACCTGCAGACCTCGTTCCTGACGCCACCGTTCGGCTTCGCGCTCTTTTACCTGCGCAGCGTCGCCGCGCGCACCGACTACAAGGACCGGGTCACCGGCGAGACCATCCCGGCGGTGACGACGGCCCAGATCTACAAGGGCGCGATCGCCTTCATCGTCATCCAGCTGATCATGGTCGTCGCGGTCGTCCTCTTCCCGGGCCTCGCCATCGACATGGAATCAAAGAAGGCAATCGACCTGGACTCGATCCAGCTCGAAGCACCGACCGGCGGTGGCTACAGCGATCAGCCGGTCGACCCGATGAAGGGCTTCCCCGGTGGCGGCGCGGCGCCCAGCGACGCAGCGCCCAAGGCGGAACCGCCGGCAGCGGACGACCCGATGGAAGCGATGAAGCGCGAAATGGAGCGCGACCAGAAGAAGTAACCGCCACACCAGACAAAAGGCCCGCGGTCTTGCGACCGCGGGCCTTTTATTTCATTTCGAGCCAGCCTGGCGCGGACGATGCATGTCCGTTACGGAATACGTTGCGCCTGCATGAAGTTGTCGAACGTCGATTCCGTGAAGCGGAACCACAGGTTCTCTTCGCGCAGGAAGTTGATGTAGTCCGAATAGACCTTCTTCCAGGCCGGATTGCTGCTGTTGAGCTCGGCATAGACGGCGAACGCCGCCTTGAACGCTGCGTCCATGACATCCTTCGGCATACGGAAGGGCTTGGCGCCGCCGGCCACCAGGGTTTTCAGCGCCGCCGGGTTCTTGGCGTCGTACTGCGCCAGCATGTTGACGTGTGCGTGCGAGGCGCAGGCCTCGACGATCGCCTTGTAGTCGGCCGACAGCGCATCCCACGCCTTGGTGTTGACGTACAGCGTCAGCTGCGGGCCACCTTCCCACCAACCGGGGTAGCCGTACCATGGCGCGACCTTGTAGAAGCCGAGCTTCAGGTCATCGTACGGACCAACCCACTCGGCCGCGTCAATCGTGCCTTTTTCAAGCGCTGTGTAGATCTCCCCGCCGGGAATGTTCTGCGGCACGGAGCCGAGGCGCTCCAGCACCTTGCCGCCGAAGCCGCCGATACGCATCTTCAGACCCTTCATGTCCGCAAGCGACTTGATTTCCTTGCGGTACCAGCCGCCCATCTGGGCGCCGGTATTGCCCATCGGGAAGTTGACGATGTTGAAGTTGCGATAGAACTCGCGGAACAACTTCATGCCGTTGCCTTCGTACATCCAGGCCGTCATCTGGCGCGCGTTGAAGCCGAACGGAATCGCGCAGTCCATCGCAAAGGTCGGGTCCTTGCCAAAGAAGTAATACGGCGCGGTGTGCGCGGCCTCAATCGTGCCGTTCTGGATGCCGTCGACGACGCCGAACGCGGGCACGAGCTCACCGGCAGCGTGGACGCTGATCGTGAACTTGCCGCCGGTGGCGGCCGACACCTGCTTGGAAAACACTTCCGCGGCACCGTAAATGGTGTCCAGCGACTTGGGGAAGCTCGAGGCCAGGCGCCAGCGAACCGTAGCCTGCGCGTGAACCACGGCTGGCGCGGCGACGGCTGCAGCGGCTGCGGCTCCCGCGGCAGCGCGGCCTAAGAACGAACGACGTTGCATTTAAGTCTCCTTTACAGACTTGTCCTGTGAAAGCGCCGGGGAGGCAAGGCAACATCGAGGCCGCCGATCTGACGCGACGGGCATTGTATCGATTGGCCGACCCAGAGCAACGCCCGGCTTTCCCGGTCCCGAAGGCCTGATCAGGAGCCGGCGATCGTCATGCCCTCGACCAGCACGGACCCGCTGATCTTGCTGCCGCGCACGATTTCGTCCGTGCCGACGGCGGCAATCGACTTGAACATCTGCGGCAGGCTGCCGGCGACGGTAATTTCCTCGACCGGGTACTGGATGGAACCGTTTTCCACCCAGAAACCACTGGCCCCGCGCGAGTAGTCGCCAGTGACGTAGTTGACGCCCTGACCGATCAGTTCGGTGACCAGAAGCCCCCTGCCCAGCCGCCGCAGCATGACTTCGAAATCGTCCTCGTCCTCGGTGTTGTTCGAGCGCAACGTCAGGTTGTAGGAGCCGCCAGCGTTGCCGGTCGACTTCATGCCGAGCTTGCGCGCCGAATACGTCGACAGGAAGTAGCCCTCGAGGCGCCCGTCCTTGACGACCTTTCGCTGCAGACCTCGCACGCCCTCTTCGTCGAATGGGCTCGAACCCGGACCGCGGTGCAGGTACGGGTCTTCCTCGATCGAGAGGTGCGGCGCGAATACCTGCTTGCCAAGCGCGTCGACGAAGAAGGACGACTTCCGGTACAGCGCACCACCACTGGCCGCCTGCACGAAGTTGCCGAGCAGTCCGCACGCGAGTGGTGCTTCGAACAGCACCGGACACTGCCGCGTGCGCAGCTTGCGCGCGCCCAGGCGCGCCAGCGCACGGCGGGCGGCGTACTCGCCGACGGCTTCGGGGGCGGCCAGTTCCGCATGAAGTCGCGAGGACGAGTACCAGTCGTCGCGTTGCATGCCGCTCGCGTCGCGGGCAATCGGCGAGACTGAAATAGAGTGGCGCGAGTACGGATAGCCGGCCATGAAACCGCGCGTGTTCGCGAGCACGAAGTGCCCCGAGGACGTGTAGACGTTGGCGCCTTCGGAGTTGACGATGCGCGGACTGACCGCGTAGGCCGCCGCCTCGCAGCGCTGGGCGAGCCGGATCGCCTCTTCGGTGTCGAGCAGCCACGGGTGAAACAGATCGACATCGCGCGGATGCCGCTCGATCGTGTCCTCGTCGGGCAGCCCGGCCGCGTCGTCCTCGGCGGTGAAGCGCGCGATGTTGTGGGCGGCTTCCACCGCCTGGCGCACCGCCGCCGCCGAGAGGTCGGAACTCGAGGCGTGCCCGCGCCGCTGGCCGAGGTACACGGTGACACCCAGGCCCTTGTCGCGCGTGTGCTCGATCGTCTCGACGTTGCCCTTGCGCACGGTGACCGACAGCCCCGTCGATTCGCTGACTTCGCACGAAGCATCGGACGCGCCGACGGCGCGCGCATGGTCAAGGGCGGCCTGGGCAAGTTCGCGCAGGCGATCGTCGGAGATCGCAAAGACGGTCATGCTGGATGAAACCCCTGGGCGGTTCTGCGGCGACCGGTCCGGCAACCGCGCGGTGAGCCCGTGAAAGTGCTCGGTATCATAACCACGATGATGGCCGAGCCCCACGATGACTCCGCGCTGCAGGCGACGGAACCGCCGAGCAAGACCCAGCGCAAGAAGGAAATGC
This sequence comes from uncultured beta proteobacterium, assembly GCA_963780715.1. Taxonomy (GTDB): domain Bacteria; phylum Pseudomonadota; class Gammaproteobacteria; order Burkholderiales; family Burkholderiaceae_F; genus JALORV01. The sequence continues at coordinate 177,775 of CAWADK010000019.1, read as the reverse complement.
ATGCGCTGCAGGCGCTCGGCGAGCAGCTGGTGCAGCTCCGCCGCGACCAGCTGCAGCGCATCGAACTGCCGGACTCGCTGCGCGAAGCGATCGAGTTCGCGCATCGTGTCACCAGCCATGAAGCGCGCCGGCGCCACATGCAGTACGTCGGGAAGCTGATGCGGCAGGCCGATGCCGAGGCGCTGCGCGGGGCACTCGCGCAGGTCACGGGCGAGTCGCGCGCGTCGGTGGCCCTGATGCACCACGCCGAGCGCTGGCGCGAGAAGCTGCTGGCCGACGACACGGCCCTGACCGACTTCGTCACCGACCATCCGGCGGCAGACGTGCAGTGGCTGCGCGCCACCATACGCGCGGCTCGGCGCGAGATCGCCTCACAACGCCCGCCCCGGCATGCGCGTGAGCTATACCGCTGGCTGCACGAACAACTGGAACCCCGAAGCCATGAAGGCTGAACGCCGCCATCCGGACGAGCTGATCCTCGGCCTGATTTCTATCTCCGACCGCGCGGCCCAGGGCGTGTACACCGACCAGGGCCTGCCTTCGCTCAAGGCCTGGTTCGAGCGGGCACTGGCGTCGCCGTGGCAGGCGCACGAGCGCCTGGTGCCCGACGAGCGACCGCAGATCGAAAGGGCCTTGATCGAGCTGGTCGACGACGTGGGCTGCGACCTGGTGCTGACCACCGGCGGCACCGGACCGGCGCGGCGCGACGTCACGCCGGAAGCGACCCTGGCCGTGGCCACGCGCGAGATGCCGGGCTTTGGCGAACAGATGCGCCGCATCTCGCTCGAGTTCGTGCCGACGGCGATCCTGTCGCGGCAAGTGGGCGCGCTGCGTGAAGTCGCCGGGCACAGCGCATTGATCCTGAACCTGCCAGGCCAGCCCAAGGCGATCGCCGAAACGCTTGAAGGACTGCGCACCACCGATGGGGCTGCACGCGTACCGGGTATCTTCGCGGCCGTGCCCTATTGCATCGATCTGATCGGCGGGCCGTATATCGAGACTCGCGAGGACGTGGTGAAAGCTTTCCGCCCGAAGAGCGCCGTGCGCCGGAATCCGGCATGAGCGCAGCAACTCTGACCGCCGTTGAAATCCAGACCGATCCGCGGCCCACGGCCAGCGTGATCTGGCTGCACGGACTCGGCGCCGACGGCTATGACTTCGTGCCGGTCGTGCGCGAGCTCGAGAATCTTGGCGCACCCGCCGCGCGCTACGTGTTCCCGCACGCCCCGACACGGCCCGTGACGATCAATGGCGGCTACGTCATGCGCGCCTGGTACGACATCTACGGCAACGACCTCGTGCGGCGCGAGGACGAAGCCGGCATCCGCCAGTCGCAGCAGCAGGTCGAGGACCTGATCGAGCGCGAGGTCGAACGCGGCACGCCGCGCTCGCGCATCGTGCTTGCGGGATTCTCGCAAGGCGGGGCGATCACGCTGCAGGCAGGTCTACGGCAGCGCGAGCCGCTCGCCGGACTGCTCGCGCTGTCAACCTACCTGCCCCTCGCCGCACAGTTCGAGTCCGAGCGCGCCGCGGCCAGCGCCGCCATTCCGATCTTCATGGCCCACGGCCGCAGCGACCCGGTCATCCCCTTTGCCCGCGCCACCGCATCACGTGACGTGCTGCAGGCGGCGGGCTACCCGCTGGAATGGCACGAGTACGAGATGCCGCACTCGGTCTGCGAGGAGGAAATCCGGCACATCGCCGGATTCCTCAAGCGCCTTTTCACCTGACGCGCAAACTTCTAGCGCCGGTCGACGCTCCAGGCGCCGGGACCGTAGGCGGCCACCATGAGCAGGCCCCCGACAATCGCCAGATTCTTGAGGAACATGATCTGCTGCATCACTTGCGCCTGCTCGGGCATGGACCAGAAGTTATGGAACAGAAACGCCGCGACCAGCGTGAAGGCTGCGAGCGCAAGCGCCGCCCAGCGCGTCCGATAGCCGAGGATCAGGGCCACGCCAGCCACGATCTCCAGCGCCAGCGCAAGGGCCGCCAGTACGCCCGCAAGGGGCAGCCCGACGGAACTGATGTAGGCCATCGTGCCGTCAAAGCCGCGCAGCTTGCCGATGCCCGAAAGCAAGAACACGAGCGCCAGCAAGACCCGACCAATCAGCGCCATCGCGTTGAAGTTCGTTCTCATTCTCCCTCTCCAAGAGCATCGACCCAACCCCAATGATGCCCGATCACGTTCGGGTCCATGCTCATTCACGCCCCGTGTTGAATTGACGTTCGCGGCACCGATCGGTTGGTGCGACGCCCTCGCAAGGCTAAGGCAGGTCGAACACGAGCACCTCGGCATCCGCGCCGCGCGCAAGCATGACGCGCGCCGTGTCCGTGATCTTCGCCGCGTCACCGACGGCGAGTGACTCGCCGTTGACTTCGACGCTGCCGCGGGCGACATGCACATAGGCGCGGCGCCCCGGAGCGAGTTCAAGCGCGCCCGTCTCCGCCCCGTCGAACAGCCCTGCGTAGACACGCGCGTCCTGGTGGATCTTGACCGAGCCCTCGGCCCCATCCGGTGAAGCGACCAGGCGCAGTCGCCCTCGCTTATCGGCAGTTTCGAAGCGCTTCTCTTCGTAGCTGGGCGCGATGCCAGTCACGTCCGGCTGGATCCAGATCTGCAGGAAGTGCGTCGTCTGGGCGCTGGCGTGATTGAACTCGGAGTGCATGACACCCCGCCCGGCACTCATGCGCTGCACGTCACCCGGTCGGATCACAGACCCGTTGCCCATGCTGTCCTTGTGCGCGAGTTCGCCTTCGAGCACGTAGCTGATGATCTCCATGTCGCGGTGCCCGTGGGTACCAAAGCCCATTCCCGGTGCCACCCGGTCCTCGTTGATGACGCGCAGCGGGCCAAAACCCATATGTTGTGGGTCGTGATATTCAGCGAAAGAGAAGCTGTGAAACGACTTGAGCCAGCCGTGATCGGCATAACCTCGTTCATCGCTGCGTCGGATTGTGATCATTGCTGCCCTCCAGAAAATGTCACCGGCCAGTCATCAACGCGGCCCATAACTCGAGATGTTGCCGGCAAATCCGACCAAAGACATCGGGATTAAACTGACAAACTCATTCAGTGCAATAGAACATCATGCCGACCCTCACGCTCGACGCATTGCAACTGATCGACACCATTGCACGGCGGGGCAGCTTCGCCGGAGCCGCCGAGGAACTCGGCCGCGTTCCGTCCGCCGTGACCTATGCGGTCCGCAAGCTGGAAGACGACCTCGATGTGCTGCTGTTTGATCGCCGCGGCTATCGGGCACGCCTCACTCCGGCGGGCGACGAGCTGCTGCGCGAAGGACGCCACCTGCTCGCCGCCGCCGACGATCTGGCACGCCGGGTGCAGCGCGTCGCATCAGGCTGGGAGCAGGCCCTGACGCTTGCCGTGGACAACATCGTCCCGTTCGAGCCCCTGCTGCCGCTGCTGGAAGACTTCCTCGCCACGGCGCCCACGCAGCTCAAGATCACCAGCGAAGTCCTGGGCGGCACCTGGGACGCGCTGCTGGCAGGTCGTGCCGACCTCGCCATAGGCGCCACGCAGGAAGGCCCCGAACCCTCGCGTCTCGGTGCCGGGTATCGCTCGGAGCCGCTCGGCACGGTCGCGTTCGTGTTCGCGGTCGCGCCACACCATCCGCTGGCCGGCATTCCGTCACCACTGCCGGCGAGCGAGCTGCGCCGTCACCGGCAGGTCGTCGTCGGCGACACGTCGCAACGGCTGGCCCCACGGGCGGCCGGCCTGCTGGGGCTGGCCGACGTACTGACCGTGCCGACCCTGGAGGCCAAGATCGTCGCGCAGAAAGCCGGGCTCGGCTGCGGGTTCGTGCCGGTGCATCGCGTGCGCGATGAACTCGCCCGTGGCGAACTGATCGTCAAGACGACCGACCAGGAGCGCAGCGACGCCACGCTGCATGTCGCCTGGCGCCACGATGCGCGCGGCAAGGCCGTGGCGTGGTGGCTGGACCGGCTCAGGACGTCCGCGACACGCGCGGCACTAACGGCGTGACGTTGGCGGGCAGGCCGGCGCCCTGAGCAAACGCGAAGCGGTTCTTGCCCTTGAGCTTGGCGTCGTACATCGCGAGATCGGCGAGCTGCAGCAGCCGCTCGAGATCGCGCCCCTGTTCCGGCGCCAGCGCAATGCCGATGCTGGCAGACACCGCGAGCGCCGGTCGACCCTGCGTCGGTACCAGCGGCTGTTCGACCGCCTGCAGCAGGCGCGTTGCGATGCGCTCGACTTCCGTGACTGAGCCGACGTCGGGCACGAGCACCGCGAACTCGTCGCCCCCGCGCCTCGCAACGGTGTCCTGCGGTCGCATCACGCGCGTCAGTCGGGCCGCGATCTCGCGCAGCATCGCATCGCCAACCTCATGACCGTAGCGGTCGTTGACCTCCTTGAATCCATCGAGGTCGATGGCCAGCACCGCGCAGCTCACCTTGCGCAGTTCGGAGGTCGCCAGGGCCGCGGCCGCGCGTTCGGCCAGCAGGCGCCGGTTGGGCAGGCCCGTGAGTTCGTCGTGCTGCGCTTCATGCAGTGCGTTCGCCTCGCGCTGCTTGATCGTGTCGATGTCGGCGATCACCAGAACGAACTCGCCGTCGGCAATCGAGCGCGCGGTAACCTGGCACCAGGCCGCGCCTTCGCCGTGCCCAAGGCGTGCGCCGCGCTGAACCCGGATCTCGCGCACGACCGCCTGGTCGCGCGCGCGCGCTTCGTCGGCGGCCGCAGTCAGCTCGTCCCAGTCCTCGCGGTCGAGCAGGCAATCAGTGAGCGCGGATCGCGCCAGCGCTTCGGGCGGCAGTCCGACCAGGCGCAAAAAGGCGTCGTTGCACCGTAGCACCAGCCCCTGCTTGACGACCGCAATCGCCTGCCCCGCAGAGTCCAGCACCGTGCGCTCGACACGCAGCGCTTCCGAAAGGCGTGTCTCGCGCGACTTCAACGCCGTTAGGTCGGCGTTCATGCCGACGGCACCGGCGAAGCGCCCGCCCGGATGGCGCAGCGGCACCGCACTGATCGAGACGATCACCGTGCGGCCATCCTGGCGCACGTGCACGGCTTCGAGGTCACGGATCGGCCGGCCTTCGCGCAGGCCTTCGAAGGCGCGGCGGACGGCCGGCTGCTCGACGTCGGCCGGCAGCAGGATCTCGGCCGACTGGCCGAGCAGTTCGCGCGTCTCGTAGCCGTAGATATCGCGTGCCGCACGCCGGCTCGCGAAGCTGAGGGTGAAGTTCTCGTCGCAGGCCCAGATCAAGCTGGCCGAGGCCTCGACCAGCGACTTGTACTGCGCCTTGCTGCGCTTGAGTCGTTCGATCTCCAGCAGTTCTGGCAGCGAGGCGATCGTGTCGAGCACCAGCACCGCGTTCATCCGCTTGCCTTCGTAGGGGACGAAGTGGCTGCGCAGGTTCATGCGCCCGCCCGATCGACTCGTTCGCGCGTTGCGCAGATCGAAGGTCGGATGGCCGCGGAGCGCCTTCTGCAGCGCCTCCTGCACCGCCGGCAGGGATTCGGGCTTGAAGGCAAACGCGGCATGCCATTCGGGCCGCGTCCGTGCTTCGGCCACCATGCCCCAGCGTTGCGGATCCGTTCCTGTGGCATGGACGACGCGGCCAGAGGCATCGACCAGCCATACGATGACCGGCAGCCGCGACAGCAGGTCTGCCATCGCATCGGTCGGCACCTTCGCCGGCGTCGCCGCGGCGCGGGCCGACGCGATCGTTCCGATCACGGGCGCAGCGCCCTCGGCCGCGCCAGGCCGCACGACGCAGACCACCCTGACTTCGCGCGGCACGCCCTGCGTGTCACGCAACGCCATGCTTTCGTCGAACACGGAGCCATTGCGCAGGAAGTCACGGTAGCGCGCATCGATGCGCTCGCGTTCTTCGCTCGCCAGCAGGTACGCCAGCGGGAAGGCGTGGGTCGGACCTTGCGCGACCGCCTCGGGTGCGGGGAACTCGGACGGAACGACCAGCACGCCATGTTCGTCGCGGTACCACGGCAGCCCCTGCAGCCCACCGATCCATTCCGCGAAGCGGCGCGCGTCTTCCAGCAGACGCGCAGGCCCGAAGGGCTCGTGCGCGACCTTGGTCAGCGCGATCACCATGACGGAACTGGCGCGGCCGGGCTCCATGTAGCGCACCCGGCCCGACCACACGGAGCCATCGAAGGTGCGGTCGGACGGCCGCACTTCGACGGCCGCGCTCGACTCGGACCGGTGCTTGTCCGGTTGCAGCGCCTCGGGCGGATCGGCAATCAGGCATTCCTCAACGGCGGTGCCGACGATCGAACGCTCGCTGCGGCCGATGAACTCGCACGCAGATCGGTTCACCTCGATGACGCGGCCATTGCGGGCGACGATGACAGGAGTCGGAATGGCGTGAATCGCCGCCTGCCAACCGAATTTCGTCGGGTTGCTCATCAGCGTCTGCGCGCTGCGCTGTCCCGGCATGGCGGCTCAGTGGCTGCTGGCGGCCGAGCCACCAGATCGCCAGCAGCCAGAGCGGGAACGCCAGCGCAAAGCTGCTCAAGGTGGCGGAGGTGCGGACGGCGACGAGTGCGCACAGCCCCACCCAGACGGCCACGTGAAACGTCCAGACCCGCGGCCAGCCACCAAACGTCAGGGCCGCGAGCAGCACGCTGCCGGCGGCGGCGAACCCGCCCGGACCGGCCAGGAAAGTGGCGGGCTGCGGAACCAGCGCGAACAGGATGCCCCAGAGCAGCACATCCAGCGCCGCGCACGCCAGGTACTGGCGCGCGACGCGTGACTCCGCGGCGATCGGATGGCGGGCATCGGCGTACGCGGTCGCAAGCAGGAACCGCGCCGACGAGTTGACCGCGTAGACCGCCAGCCACCCCCAGATCAGCGCCGGCGTGCCGACGGCCGACGCTCCGGCGGCGGCCACCAGGCCGACCAGCAGCAGGGCCGGAAGCAGCCTGCGTTCGACGGCGAGCGGAACGCGGAGATCAAAGCGGAACTCGGGCCCGGCCTTGGTGGCGCGCCGCAGGGTTCCGAGCCCCAGGCCCGTGCTCAGGTTTCTGATGTTCGTCTCCGCTGCCCCAGTCCGCCCGGCCACCTGGTCCCGGCGAAGGTGCCGGACCGGATTCACGCAAGTACGTGATGCTAGCGGCCGCGCGATCCGGGCGGCAATTGCCGGCAGTCGGCAGGACGAAGGTTAGTCCGAACGGATGACTTCAGCAGCCGGAACGGAGATCAGGACGCACGCAGCGCCTCGTGCCGGCCGTGACCGGTCTCCGCCGCGAGCTGGTAGCGGTTCTTGCCCGCGGCCTTGGCGGCGTACATGGCTGAGTCCGCGGCCGCCAGAAGTGTTTCAAAGTCCTGCCCGTCACCGGGGAAGAGTGCAACCCCGACGCTGGCGTGCAGGCGCAGCGAACGACCCAGGTTCTCGACGTTCTCGCTCGCGGCGGCGATCAGCTTTTCAGCGACGACCATCGCGACCGACGGCTGCTCGATTTCGGGCAGCAGCACGACGAACTCGTCGCCACCGGTGCGCGCGACGACGTCGTAGTCGCGCAGCACACCCGAAAGGCGCAATGCGACGCGCTTCAGCAGCCCGTCGCCATACGAGTGGCCAAAGAGATCGTTGATCTCCTTGAAGCCATCGAGATCGAGCACGAGCACGGCAGCCAGGCGGCGCTGCTTCAGAGCCACCGACAGCAGGCGGCGCGCATGTTCGCCCAGCTGGCGACGGTTCGGCAGCCCCGTGAGGTCGTCGTGATTGGCCTGGTGCCAGGCCAGTTCTTCGCGCCGCTTCAGCGAAGTGATGTCCGTCAGCACCAGGATGTAGGCGCCGCCATCGCCCGCCTGGCGCGAAGTCAACTGGCACCAGACGTTGCGGCCGTCGTTCGCGCGCAGCATGACCTCGTGGATCGCCGCCTCGCCGCGAACGGCGGCGGCGCGCGTGGCCTGGTCGATCGTTTCCCAGTCCGACCGCGCCGCGAGGATCTCCTCGACCGGCTGTCCGACGAGGGCCTCGCGCGTGACGCCCAGCATGCGGGCGAGCGCGCGGTTCGGGCCCTCGATGCGCGCGTTGCGCACGAACACGATGCCTTCGCCGGCCGCATCGAAGATGGCCTGCTGGTTGCGCAGGGCAATGTTCAGTTCGCGTTCGCGCTGCTTGGCCGCCGTGATGTCGGTGCACACGCCGGTGACGGACTCGATCTGGCCGCTCGCGTTCAGGATCGGCAGTGCGCTGACGTTGACGCAGAGCGGCTGCCCCCGCACGTCGCGCAGGATCGCCTCCATCTCGAACACCGGACGCCCGTGCATGGCCGGCGAGAACCGGCGCAGGAACTCGCGCCGCGTGAAGCCCGGACCGGTGAAGTCGGCGACGTGCTTGCCCATCAGCTCGCGCGGCTCGGCACCGAACATGTCGCGGCAGGCCCGGTCCGAGACGAAGGTCAGTCGCCCCTTGTCATCGCAGATCCAGATCAGCGACGGTGAAGCCTCGACCAGCGCGCGATAGCGTCGTTCGCTGTCGATGAGTCGGTGTTCGGCGATCCGCTTTTCGGTGGTGTCGACAATGGACATCACCAGTCGTGTCGGCCGTCCGTCCGTGCCGCGCACCGATTCGCCGCGCAGAATGACCCAGACGTAGGTGCCGTCGGCACGGCGCAGTCGACACTCCTCGCGCAGCGGCGCACCGGAGTCCGTGTGGCGCCGGCGCGCCTCCATCACGCGCTTGCGGTCCTCGGGATGCAGTGCGTCCGACAGGCGATGTTCCTTCTGAAACTGATCCCGGTCGTCGTGAGCCAGGATGCTGAGATAGCGTGCCGAATAAAAGCGCTCGCCGGTGATCAGATTCGTGTCGGCGATACCGGCGTCGATTGCGTCGAGTGCAAGGCGCAGCTGCTCACGACTGCGGTTGAGTTCGGCATTGGCCTGTTCCTGTGCCTTGGCGGAGAGATCGGCGCGGTGGCGCAGTGACAGGTTATTCGACAGCGCGCGCTTGAGCCACTGCGCCGTCAGCGCGGCACCCGCCATCGTCATCGACCAGGTGAGCAGAAGCAGGTCGTGCTGCGGCAGTTCGCGCGAGATCAGCACGACGAGTTGCGCGAAGCCGACCGGAATGCCGAACGCCACCCAGGGCAGGCCGGCCGGGGCAAACGGCAGCAGCACGCCCAGCATGACGAGCAGAGTCAGCCCAAGCTGGAAACGCAGCCCGAAATCGGTCGCCGACGGCACTAGCACGAGCAGCATGGCCCACACCACTCCTTCCAGCGCCGCGACAATGGCGTACCACTGCGCATTCGGAGGCAGTTTGCGGGGATGTTGCGACAGGTGCCGCAACGCGCGCTGGCAGTACGCCAGCCGAAGCATCACGGCAGCGGCCAGAACGACCCACCAGACAGCCGCGATGTGAATTCGGTTCTCGCGCCACGCCAGCAGCACGGCAAGCAGTCCGAAGGCGAGACTGGCGTACCACGTGCCGCGCCCGAGCACGAGTGCAACCTTGAAGAGTTCGGCAGTGACGGCGGGGCGAGCCACGTTTTCGATTAGGGCCAGAGGTGTGACCACGCGAGGCCTTCGCCTCGGCGCTCCCCGGATAATCCGCTGATCGCCGCCCGGCCCGAGCGGCAATATGTGCGATGGTTCGGGCGGTAATCGGCCTCATGCTGACCTCAAGTCCACCGGAAGCGCCCCAAACGGTCGAATACCGGGGCAGATTCGCGCCGTCTCCAACGGGACCGCTGCACGCGGGCTCGCTGGTCGCCGCCCTGGCCTCCTGGCTCGATGCCCGTGCGCACGGCGGCGCCTGGCTGATACGCATCGAAGACCTCGATCCGCCCCGCGAGGTGCCGGGCGCGACGCAAGACATCCTGCGCACGCTCGCGGAGTTCGGCATGGAATCCGACGAGCCCATCGCGCACCAGAGCGCAAGGACGGCGCTCTACGAGGCGGCATTCGGCCGGCTACGCGAACTGGGCTGCGTCTACGGCTGCGCCTGCACGCGCTCTGAAATCGAGGGCGCGGCGGCTGCCGCCGGCCTGGCACCCGGTATCTATCCCGGGACATGCCGTCAAGGCACCGGCGGACGCGCCATCCGCGCCTGGCGCTATCGGGTCGAGGGCGTCGCGGCGTTCATCGATCGGGCCGTTGGCCTTCAGTCACAGGATCTCGCACAGGCCGTCGGCGACTTCGTCGTGCGCCGTGCGGACGGCCTCTGGGCCTACCAGCTCGCGGTTGTGGTCGACGATGACGACCAGCGCGTGACCGATGTCGTGCGCGGCGTCGACCTGCTCGACAACACGCCGCGGCAGATCGCCCTGCAGCGTGCGCTGGGGCTGCGCACGCCCCGCTACCTGCACGTCCCGATCGTCGTCAACGAGCGCGGCGAGAAACTCTCCAAGCAGACCGGAGCGCGTGCGCTCGACCGCTCGAACATCCTCGCAGAGCTGGAGCGCGCCGCGCGCCACCTCGCGCTGGCCCCGATCGGGGCCGATTCCGTCTCGGCGTTCCAGCGTGCCGCCGTCGCGGCGTGGGCCGAGCGCTGGCAGGTTGAGCGAAGCTAGCGCACCGCGGTCACGACGTTCGCCACCGCCGCAGTGAGTTTCTTCGCATATTCGATATGCAGGAACTCGTTCGGCCCGTGCGCGTTCGAGTGCGGCCCGAGCACGCCGGTGATGACGAACTGCGCCCGTGGGAAGCGTTCGCCTAGCATGTTCATGAATGGAATCGTCCCGCCCTCGCCGACCCACGCCGCATCGCGGCCGTAGACCTGGCGCGACGTCGAGTTCAGCACCTGCGTGAGCCAGGGCGCCGTCGCGGGCGCGTTCCATCCGGTCGCGCCCCAGTCCGGCTCGAAAGTCACCCGCGCGTTGTAAGGCGGACTGTCCGCAAGCGCGCGCCGCATCGCCCGGGTCGCTGCCTCGGCGTCGACCGTCGGCGGAATGCGCATGCTGAGTTTGAACGTCGTTTTGGGACGGAGCACGTTGCCCGCCGAATCGATTGCTGGAAAGCCAGCCGCGCCGGTCACCGAAAGCGCAGGCCGCCAGGTACGGTTCAGGATCGCCTCGACCGGATCGGTCGTGACCGGCAGCGCGTGCACGTGGCCATTGGGGCCGTGATTGCAGCTCACCCACGGGTATTCCTGCCACACCGAGTCGCCGAGGATGGCACCCGCCTCCTGCGCCTGTTGCAGTCGCTCGACCGGTATCTCGGCGTGCAGTTCCGGAAGCAGCACGCGCCCGGTGGCGGGATCGTCGAGCCGATTGAGCAACTGGCGCGCGATGCGGAACGACGACGGCACGATGCCGCTGGCGTGACCGGAGTGCACGCCCTCGGACAGTATCTCGACGGTCAGCGTCCCGCCGACCAGACCCCGCAGCGACGTCGTCACCCACAGCTGATCGTAGTTGCGGCAGCCCGAGTCGAGACCGACGACGAGCTGCACATCGCCGAATCGCGGCGTCAGCAGTTCGAGATACGCCGGAAGGTCAGGGCTGCCGCTCTCTTCACAGGTTTCGATGATGCCGACGCAGCGCGGGCGTGGCGCGCCTTGCGCGTCGATCGCGGCGATGGTCGTCAGCGCTGCGTAAATGGCGTAGCCGTCGTCGGCGCTGCCGCGTCCATAGAGCTTGCCGTCCTCGATGACCGGCTTCCACGGTCCGAGATCGTCACGCCAGCCCACCATTTCGGGCTGCTTGTCCAGGTGCCCGTAGAAGAGCACGGTGCGGTCGTTGCCGAGCCCGTGGGTTGCCGGCACATCGAACAGCAGGCAGGGCGTCTTGCCGTCGATCGCCACCACTTCGATCGTCATGCCCTGGATATCCTGCCGGCGGCACCATGCCTCCGCGTCCTTGATGACGGCGGCGAGATAGCCGTGGGCGGCCCAGCTGGCATCGAAGGCGGGCGACTTGGCCGGGACCTTCACATAGTCGATGAGGCGCGGAACCAGGTCCTGGTCCCACCGCTGCGCAACGAAACGATTGAGATCCGCGAGGTTCATCGGCACGCCTTCTGCAAAGGAGAAACCGCGAGTGTATCGGCGCTGGAAACGCAAACGGCCGCCGCAGCGGCCGTTGCGTGGGTGCTCGACAGGCCTACTTGGCCGACTTCGCGTCAGCCTTCACCGGGACACTCTTCGCGGCCGGCGCCGTAGCCGACGGAGCCGCAGGGGCCACAGCGGCGGTCTTGGCCTCGACGTTGAGGTTGACCTCCGGCCAGGCGCGGCCGTGGCAGGCGGGGTTCGAGCAGAAGTTGCCGCCCTCGCGCCCGAACTCCAGTTTGCCGTGGCACATCGTGCACGACTCATCCAGATTCAGGCGATGCTCCCGCATCCAGTTGGGTGCACTGTGGCTCTCTGGCGGCGATACGCCGGCGACGACCAGAGATGGCACGCTGCCCTTGCCGTTTTCGAGATTGGCCTGCGGCAGGTTGTGGCAGAGCGTGCACTGCAGGCGGATCGCCTCACCCTTCTCGTTGAAGTGCTTGCCGTTGTGACAACGGAAGCAGCCGGATGAATCCGCATGCTGGGAATGATCCGGGAAGCTCTTCCACGAAAATCCCTTCTCATCAAAGGTGGCAGCTACGAGGATTGCCTGCATTTCCTTCTGGAACTGGGCTTCCTTGTCCTTCAGGTTGGCTGCCACCGGATGCTTTGCCGCGTTCTCGGCAATCAGTTTTTCGATCGCGGCCACGCGTTCCGCCTTCGGACCTGAGATCTTCTCGGCGGCATCGACGAGAGCCACGGCCCGCCCCTTCACCGCCGGCAGGTCGCGACTGATGCGGCCTTCCGCGATCGCCTTGTCAACCGTATTGGCGGGGTTCGGAAACGGGTGCCCCACGGAGTTGTGACAGTTGTAGCACTCCATCGTCTGCGCCGGGAGCTTGTCGAGCTCAGCCTGCGTCAACTTGGACTCGGCATCGACATAGGTCACCTTGGTGCCATCCGGCCTCGTGACCTGCACCCACGGAATCGTCCGGCCCTGGACGTCCGGGCTCTTGAACTGGACGTTGTTCGCGATGTGCCAGTGAATGCCGGTCACCTTCCACGGAACATCGCGCTCTACGTTCGACGAGGTGTGCAGGGTCAGCCGGTATTCAATTTCGCTGCTCTTGGGATCGGTGCCATAGCGCTTGTTCACTGCGAGGCTGTCGTGATGTTCCGCCTGCGGCCAGTGGCAGCTTTCGCAGGCCTCGCGCGCCGGCCGCAATCCTGCCGCGTGGGTCGGCCGCTCATAGCCGGCGACCATTCCCCACAGCTCCTTGAAGTGCGTGGGCTTCATCGCGATCAGCTTCAGCGTGGAGTTGCGGCCCATGTGGCACTCGACGCAATTCACACGTGCGTGGGCGGCTCCCTTGTGCGCCAGGCTTTCCTCGGGGTGCACCGAGTGGCACATCACCGCGCAGAACTCATTGCTGTTGGTGTATTCCCAGCCCGCGATTCCGGCCGCACCGACGAGCGCCAGACCAATGCCAACGGCAACCAGCGTGCCGATGGCGCCCGCCATGGACTTGCGACCGAATTTCAGCTTCATTTGTGATGCCCCTCCCCCGTTATGCAAAGGGCTCCGCCCCTAAGGACGAAGCCCGCAACCGCTCCTTTGCAGATGCTACTTCAGACCAGCGCGCTGTAGATGATCGCCAGAATGGTCAGGATTCCAAGTATCAGCCCCACGCTTCCCAGCACTCTGGCAAACGTCACCTCGGACGCCGTGGGCGCGGTTGCCTCGATGGCACTGAGCCGTCCCTGGCTCACCAGCCGTGCATATTCGACCTGGCGTTCGTCCTTCATCTCGTGCTCGGGCAGTCGGCCAGTGAAGATCACCAGATCCATCGGAAACTTCTCGGGACGCAGGTGGCCGTTGAAGAAGTGGATTGTGAAGATGAAGCCGACCGCCAGCAGCGCTTCCTCGCCATGCACGATCATCGCAATGTTGAACACCCACCCCGGCAGGAATTGCGCAAAGAACATCGGGAACCAGAGCATGAATCCCGAGCCGCCGATGATGAACATCCCCCAGAATACCGCCCAGTAGTCGAATTTTTCCCAGTAGGTATAGCGGTCGAACTGCGGCTTCGGACCCTTTCCGAAGAACCACTTGAACATACCGACGATGTCCTGGCCGTCCTTCAGGTTCGGCACCAGGGAATTGGGTCCCCAGAAATAGGAAAGCCAGTCCTCGGCCAGGAAAGAACGCACGAACACGCGCAGCACGTGGCCGACGAAGACGACCGTCATGAGCGCGGCGCAGATGCGGTGGATCAACGCAGCGCCCCTGAAGCCGCCCATCAGTCCGACCAGGGTTCCAGCCCATTCGTGGTCGGCAAACAGCAGCGGAACACCGGTCAGGGCGCAGCCGATGAACGTGAGCATCAGCAGCGCATGCATGACACGCTCGATCGGCCCGAAGCGGCGGTAGTAGCGCCCTCCTCCGGTGTGGGCTTGCGTCCGGGCCGCGGCCCGGCTGTCGACGGCAATTGAGCTCGGCATCTTCGTTTCCCTCTTACTTGCCGCCGCCGCGGCGCGCGTTGACTTCCTTCAGCGACCGGATCAGCCACAGCAGCGTGTGGAAGCCGAAGAAGCTGAACACGCCGGCAAGCAGCAGCTGCATGAACAGGCGCGTGAAATACAGGATCGGGTCGCCCTGCCTGTCGTGCGGATTGCCGTGCGGCTTGTAGGCGGCGAAGTTCGCGTTCGCGCCCGGGTGGCAGCTGCGGCAGGTCGTCACACGATTCTCCGGCGAGATCATCGACTTCGGATTCGAAGCGGGCAGCACTTCGTGCGCGCCGTGGCAGCTGTTGCAGGTGGCCACGCGCGTGAAGCCAAGCTGCGTCACCTGGCCGTGATAGGTGTCGCGATAGGTCTTGATGAAGTCCTGGTGGCAGTTGCCGCATTCCTTGATGACATCGACCTGCCACTTCGTTGCGCCATGATCCTGGATCCCGTGCGCGCTGTGGCAGTCGATGCAGGTTGGTGCCGCGGAGTTGCCCGCCTGCCTCAACTGGCCGTGCTGGCTCGCGCTGAACCGGCTGTAGACCTGCTGGTGGCAGCTGCCGCACATCAGCGCGATGTGCTCCCGGTTGACCCGGCTGGCAGGATCCTTCTTGCTGAGGATCTTGTGCGCGCCATGGCAACTCGTGCAGGTCGGAGCCTTCGCCGCCGCTGACCCTGTGCTGTTCGTCTTCCGGCCGTGGATGCTGTCGTGATACTGGCTCGCGATGTTGCCGCCCGGCAGCTTGGCCTTCTGTATGACTGCTTCGTTGCCGTGGCACGCAGCGCAGGTCTTCTCCACCTGCGATGCGTGAGTGCGCGACGTCGGCTCGGTGGATTTCTGGATCTCGTGATTGCCGTGGCAGTCGCTGCAGGTTGCCGCGACCATATTGCCGCCTGCGCGCGCCTTGGCGTGAGCGGTCGCCTGATACTCCTTGACCGCGGCTTCGTGGCAGGCCGCGCAGTTGGCCGGCTTGAGCTTCGTTTCGTGCGGCAGCTTTTCGGCGGATACGTCGCTGTGGCAGTCCGTGCACTTGAAGTTCATCTGCCCGTGCACCGACGCCGCGAACTTCTTCGGATCCACCGCGATCGACTTGCCGGCCGCGTTCTTGGCGCCGGCGTCGCTGTGGCACATCAGGCAGGCATCGTTGGGAGGCGGCGCTGCGACGTCTGCCTTGACGGCGTCGGCTGCGCCGGCAGCGAACGTTGTGCAGAACAACGCCGCGGCCAGTGCAGCAGCGAGCGAGTAAAACCCGGTAACGGATCGGGATGGCATGGTAGGTCCGCGCATTGAACGTGATCTCAGGGTTCCAACGGCGGCGCGCGGTGGCAGGTACGTCAGGGCGCGCGGCTGATCGAGCGCTCGCAGTGTTGCATGCGGCCTGCGTTCGCCGTTGACACGCGTCAAGGCGCGCCCCGGCACAATGCGACGATCCCGCCGCTTTCGTGGCCATACGAAGCCCGCGTTGCGCGGCATCAACCGCCGGGCGCTTCCGGCCGCTACGCTTCGAGTTCGCGCAGCGGCAGTTGTCCGGCACTTGTCCCGGACAGGGAAAAGCGCACCGGACTTCCGCTTCGAACGGCACGGATCGACCTCACCTCCAAGGAGACACCATGCGAACCACCCGCCTCTGCACGGCAGCCCTGCTGATTGCGGCAGCGTTCAGTGCGCCGGCGCAAGCCCAGTCCGGCACGTTCACCGTGCGCCAGCTGACTCCCGAAACAGCGGCCAAGGCCACGCGCGCCGCGCTGGAAGATTGTCGCAAGCGCGGCTTCCAGGTCGCCGTCGCCGTTGTTGATCGATCGGGCGTTGCCCAGGCATTGATGCGCGATCGCTTTGCGGGGCCGCACACAGTGCAGACCGCGATCAACAAGGGCTACACCGCCGTCAGCTTCCGCACCGACACGCTCGAGTTCGCGAAGACTGACGCAGGCGGGCGCGGGAAGCTCCGGCATCCGCTCCATCCCCAACGTCGTGGCGGTCGGCGGTGGCGTCATGATCCAGGCCGGAGGAGCGATGGTCGGCGCAATCGGCGTTTCCGGCGCACCGACCGGCGAGAACGACGAGGCCTGCGCCAAAGCGGGAATCGCCGCCATCAAGGACGAGCTGGAGTTCTAGTCCTCGCATCGCATCCGGCGCCGAGGCTCGGTCGGCCCGCGTAGCATCGCGGGTCGATGTCCCGTGCGCTCAGCCCGTCGACCTTGGTACTGCTGTTGCTGCCGCCGCTTTTCTGGGCGGGCAATGCGGTCGTCGGTCGCGCCCTGGTCGGGCACTTTCCTCCGCTCGCACTCTCGTTTGCACGCTGGGCACTGGCGCTGGCGCTGCTGGCGCCCTTCGCTATCGGCGCCGTGCGCAACCACCGCGCCGCGATCCGCGCCCACCTGCCGGTCCTGGCGCTGACGGCGCTGCTCGGGGTCGGCTGCTACAACTCGCTGCAATATCTCGCGCTGCAGACGTCGACCGCCGTCAATGCCACGCTGATCGGAGCGTCCGGCCCGATCATGACGCTGCTCGTCGGCGCCGTCTGGTTCAATTCTCCGGTGCGGAGACGCCAGGGCGCGGGCGCGGCACTATCCGTGATCGGCGTGCTGTGGGTCATCGCGCGCGGCGAACTCACCAATCTGCTGCGCCTTCAGTTCGACACTGGCGACCTCATCATGCTGGTCGCCACACTGACCTGGAGCCTGTACACGTGGCTGCTTCGAACACGCCGGCCTCCGCTGCCGTTGTCGGCATTCCTGTTCGTTCAGATCGCCCTGGGCGCCGCGATGATCCTGCCGTTTGCGCTGGCCGAGTACGCCTTGACTGGTGCGTCCGCAGCGCCGACCGCCAGCAATGCGGCGGCCTTGCTGTACGTGGCGCTGCTGCCGTCGCTGGTCGCGTATTACTGCTGGGATCGCGGCGTGGCGCGCGCCGGCGCCGTGCTGCCCATGTATTTTGTCAATCTCACTCCGGTGCTCGCGGGGCTGCTTTCCTGGCTGCTCCTCGGCGAGGCGGTCGGCTGGCATCACCTGGCCGGAGGTGCGCTGATTCTTGCTGGCATCCATCTCGCCGCGCGTCCAACGTCGACGTGAAGCGGCGGGGCGCTGGCTACAATCCAGTGCAAGTGCGCGCACCCGGCGTGCGCTCCCGGCTGGACGCAACGCGGTGCCGCCAACCTGATACCGATGCATATGCGTAACGACCAGGCCGTCATCGTCCGGCGCTCCGAGTACCAGCCGCCGGCATTCCTGGTCGATGACGTCGCGCTGGAATTCGACCTCGACCCGGAACTGACTCAGGTCACGTCAACCCTTGCCATACGACGCAATCCGGACGGCAAGGCCACCGACCGCCTGCTGCTCGACGGCGAAGACCTCGAGTTGATATCCCTGGAAGTCGACGGCCACGCCCTGAAGGACGGCGACTACGAGTCGCACGACGGCGGCCTGGTGCTGCCCGCCCGCTCGGACCGTTTCGCGGTGCGGATCGTCAACCGGATCCGGCCGGCGGCCAACACGGAACTCATGGGCCTGTACCTGTCGCACCGCAGCCTGTTCACGCAATGCGAGGCCGAAGGATTCCGGCGCATCACGTACTTCCCGGATCGCCCCGACGTGATGGCGCGTTATCGCGTGACGTTGCGAGCCGACAAGGCACGCTTCCCGGTACTGCTCGCCAACGGCAATCTGGTCGAGCAGCAGGACCTGCCGGACGGTCGTCACCTCGCGCGCTGGGACGACCCGTTCGCCAAGCCCAGCTACCTGTTCGCCCTCGTCGCGGGCAACTTCGTCGCGCATGAGGATTCGGTCCGCCGCGCCGATGGACGCGAAGCCACACTGCAGCTCTGGGTCGAGCCCGGGAATCTCGACAAGACCGCGCATGCGATGGAGAGCCTGAAGCGCGCCATCGCCTGGGACGAGCGGCGCTACGGGCTGGAACTCGACCTCGACCGCTTCATGGTCGTCGCGTCCAACGACTTCAACATGGGCGCCATGGAGAACAAGGGCCTCAACATCTTCAATGCCAAGTACGTTCTGGCCAATCCGACCGTCGCCACGGACACCGACTACGCCAACATCGAGTCGATTGTCGGCCACGAGTATTTCCACAACTGGACCGGCAATCGCGTCACCTGTCGCGACTGGTTCCAGCTCAGCCTGAAGGAGGGTCTGACCGTCTTCCGTGAACAGGAGTTCGCCTCCGACATGCTGGGCGACGCCTCGAGCCGTGCGGTGAAGCGCATCGACGACGTGCGCGCGCTGCGTGCCACGCAGTTTCCGGAGGACGCGGGGCCGATGGCGCACCCGGTGCGACCGGACACCTACCAGGAGATCAGCAACTTCTATACGGCCACGGTCTACGAGAAGGGCTCGGAGGTCGTGCGCATGCTGCATACCCTGGTCGGCAGCGACGGTTTCCGGCGGGGCATGGACCTCTACTTCAAGCGCCACGATGGGCAGGCCGTCACCTGCGACGACTTCGTGGCCGCGATCGCGGATGCCAATGGACGCGACCTGGGACAGTTCAAGCGCTGGTACTCGCAGGCGGGGACTCCCCATGTCAGGGCAACCGGCGTGTACGACCCGTTCAAGCAGACGTACGAGTTGACGCTCGAGCAGGCGACGCCCGCCACGCCGGGTCAGCCCGCCAAGGAGCCCTTCCACATTCCGTTTGCCATCGGGCTGATCGGAGCCGACGGTCGCGACATGGCGCTGCAACTCGAAGGGGAGCGCCGCACCGGGCCGCTGACGCGCGTGCTGGAACTGACGCAGGGCGTGCAGCGCTTCCGCTTCATCGGCGTGCCCGAGCGCCCGGTCCCGTCGCTGCTGCGTGGGTTCTCCGCGCCGGTCATCGTCGAGTACGCCTATACGGACCGCGAGCTGAGGACGCTGACCACGTCGGACCCGGATCCCTTCAACCGCTGGGAGTCCGGACAGCGCCTGGCGATGACGCGGCTGATGCGGCTGACCGATGCCATCGAGGATGGGCGTGCGCCGGCAATCGATGATGACTTCGTCGCGGTGGCGCGCGGCGTCCTGCTCGACGATGCACTGTCACCCGCGTTCAGGGCCCAGGCCCTGACGCTGCCGGACGAAGGCTTCATCGGCGAACAGCGAATGGTGGTCGACCCCGAAGCGGTGCGCGCGGCGCGCCGCATGCTGATGGGGGAACTGGGGCGTCGACTGGCCGCCGACTGGCAGCGCATCTACGCGGAATACGTGACGCCTGGTCCGTACTCGCCGTCGCCAGCACCTGCAGGAAGGCGGGCGCTGCGCAACCTGGCACTTGCCTATCTGGTCGAAGGGCGCGTGCCCGGCGCGGTCGAACTTGCCGAGCAGCATCTGGCGGCCAGCAACATGACCGATCGCGAAGCGGCGCTCGCGGCCATCCTCGCCAGCACCTCACCGCGCAAGGCGGATCTCCTGGTGCAGCTGGCCCGCGAATGGCAGGACGAACCGCTGTTGATGAACAAGTGGTATCAGTTGCAGGCCACCGCGATGGCCGGACCGGGAGAACCGCCCGTCGTCGAGCGCGTTCGTCGCCTGCTGCATCACCCGGGCTTCTCGCTGGCCAACCCCAACAACGCGTTCGCGCTCGTGCGTTCGTTCTGCATGGCCAACGACGCCGAGTTCCATCGGCGTGGGGCGGACGGCTACGACTTCTGGGCCGAGCAGGTGCTCGCACTCGACCACATCAATCCCACCGTTGCCGCACGGGTTGCGCGCGCGCTGGACCGCTGGCGCAAGTACACGCCCGATCGCCAGGCGGCCATGCGCCGTGCGCTCGAGCGCGTCGCGGCGGGCCGGCTTTCGCGCGACGTGCGCGAGATCGTCACCAAATCCCTGGAGTCCTGATGGCCAACCTTTCGTTGACCCACTACCTGATCCGCTGCGAACGCGAGCACGGGCTGGACCCCGAGCTGCGCCTGCTGCTCGAAACCGTCGCGCGCGCATGCAAGTCGATCAGCCATGCCGTCGGCCTCGGCGCGCTGGGCGGCGTGCTGGGCGGCGCCGGGACGACGAACATCCAGGGCGAGGCCCAGAAAAAGCTCGACGTGCTCTCGAATGAAATCCTGGTCGAAGCCAACAGCTGGGGCGGCTACCTCGCCGGCATGGCCTCCGAGGAGATGGACAACCCGCTCGGCATCCCCGTTGCGTACCCGCGCGGCAAGTACCTGCTGCTGTTCGACCCGCTCGACGGCTCCAGCAACATCGACGTCAATGTCTCCATTGGCACGATCTTCTCGGTGCTGCGAGCGCCGGCAGCCAGCGAGCTGGACGAGCAGGCGTTCCTGCAGCCCGGGGTGCGCCAGGTCTGCGCCGGCTACACGGTGTACGGCCCGCAGACGCTGCTGGTGCTCTCGGTTGGCCATGGCGTGCAGGTCTTCACGCTCGCGCGCGACACCGGTTCATTCCTGCTGACGCAGGAAAACGTGCGCATTCCGGAGGATACGAAGGAGTTTGCGATCAACATGTCGAACATGCGCCACTGGGAGCCGCCGGTGAAGCGCTATGTCGACGAAATGCTGGCCGGCAAGACCGGCCCGCGCGGCAAGGACTTCAACATGCGTTGGGTCGCCTCGATGGTCGCAGACGTGCATCGCATCATGTCGCGCGGCGGCATCTTCATGTACCCGCGCGATGCGCGCGAGCCCGACAAGCCCGGCAAGCTGCGGCTGATGTACGAGGGCAGTCCGATGGCCTTTCTCGTCGAGGAGGCCGGCGGTGCGGCGACCAACGGACACCAGCGCATCCTCGACATCCAGCCCGCGAAGCTGCACGAACGCGTGGCGGTATTCCTCGGATCGAAGAACGAAGTCGATCGGGTGACGGCGTATCACCGGAGTTCAGTCTAGGACTCACCGTCGTCGCGCCGCCTGCGCGGTGCACTGCGGTCACCGCCTGGCTCGAGGCCATCATCAAGGCGGCTGTCGCAAGCGGCAATCGACCAGGTGCGGCCCGTCGGGACATCGCCGCGAAAGAACCGATGCTGCCGACCTAGATCAGGACCACTGACGCCAGGTACGGGGCAGCGGTGCGGAACCGGCACTGCAATGCGGACCACAGCCGCGTCAGCTCATCGACGGTCAATGAGGACGGCGTGATGCGGACGGGCTCCATCTGTTCTGCGAGTTCGGCATTGAAGAGCGGCCTGCGCCCGGGGATCCCTGGCTCTGAAGCGGCCGCTGCGGGCGGCGCCAGAGAGCGTCGGAGGACTTCGCGCGTCAGCACCGGCGTCTCGTGCAGCAGTTTCATGCCGTGGCCAAGCAGGATTTCTCCGTGCAGTTCCTCCGCGCCGTAGGCGGTCAGCAGGTAGTGCAGGTCCAGTGCCAGCGGGAGATTGGTGACCCGACGGCCCACCGCGCCGCGCCCTGGCGGCCCGACGTTGCGCGTCGCTGTGTTGAGTTCGACGCGGTAGAGAAACAGGTTGAGCTGATTGGCCTCGCCACCGCCCTGACTGTCGACCCGGCCCGGTGGCAAGGTACTCACCGTGACATTGCCAAGTCCGGCCGCGAGCTTCTGCTCGACAAGGCCGTTGCCGAGCACGTCCTTGAGGGCGGCCGTGACCGCCGCGATTGCCTGTGCCGTGCTCATTGCATCGCTCCCTTCTTCCACCAAGGCGAAGCCGCCACCCGCCGGCCCGCTGCGCGAACAACGGAAAACACAACGGTCACCGCGAGCCCGGGCTACCCGCCGTTCCCACCGTCGAGCGCCGGCGCGGAGGGCTCCCTGCCGCGTGCGGCAGCCCCGCCCCAGCGGACGCGAGCGCAGTGATGCGGTGCGCCGTGCGCTTCGCTGAGTAGCTGGAACACTCGTGGATGTGAACCCGGGTCGAAAATTAAGCCGTCTCGTGCAGCACTACAAGTGGGCGCCGTGGGATCTTTCGCAGGCGGCGAGCGTCCGAGGTTGTGCTGCGCAGCGCGACGTCGACGCCGGCAACGACGATCGCGCCTCGGCGCAGCGTGGATTGCACTCCCGGCCGGACGCACTCGCTGTCGACCGCGGCATCTCGGACCGGAGTGAAACCATATCGGCTCAAGGAAAACCCGGTGCGCGGCGGGCCAGCGGCATGTGCCGACGCAGACTCATCGCTCAAATCGCGCGCATCAACTCAGTACTTCTGCTTCTCCGGTATGACACCGCGCACACCGCCCCGAGGATCCGCGACATCGCCCGAGTAACGAGGAATCAGGTGCACATGAACATGCGCGATGGTCTGCCCGGCCGCCGCACCCACATTGATGCCGATGTTGTAGCCGGCGGGTTGGAAGCGTTCGTCGAGCAGCGCCTTGCCCGCGTCGATCAACTCGAACAGGGCGGCGCGCTCGGCTCGTGTGACTTCGAAGTACGTGGCGACGTGGCGCCTCGTGTGGACCAGCAGGTGCCCGGGGTTGACCGGGTACCTGTCGAAGCGGGCAAGCGCGAGCGGGTTGGACAGCACCGCCTCGGTGGCGTCGCAGAACGGGCAGCCGGACTCCGGCTCGCGATCAGTCACCCGACCAGCCTCCATGCCTTTTCGCTGCAAGGCGGATGACGACCGGCGGTGTTGAATACGGCAGCGACGGCGCGCGCCCGACAGGGACCGGCGGACGTCGTGTCTAGCTCGGCAGCAGCACCGTGGAGCCCACGGTCTTGCGTGCCTCCAGGTCGCGATGCGCGCGCGCCGCCTCGGCGAGCGGGTAGCGCTGCTCGATGTCGACCTTGATCTTGCCGGCGATCATCAGGTCGAAGAGCTCTTCGGCCGATGCCTCGAGCCGCGCGCGCGGCACGATGTGGGTCGCCAGCGTTGGCCGCGTCAGGAACAGCGACCCCTTCTGCGCCAGGATGCCGATCGCCACGCCGGTCACCGCGCCGGAGGCATTGCCGAAGCTCACCATCAGGCCGCGTGGCTCGATACAGTCCAGCGATCCTTCCCAGGTCGACTTGCCGACACCGTCGTAGACGACAGGCAGCTTCCTGCCGCCGTTCAGCGCCAGTACGCGCTCGACGAAGTTCTCCTTGCTGTAATCGATCGTCTGCCAGGCGCCGGCCTTCTTCGCCAGCGCAGCCTTCTCCGGCGAACTGACGGTGCCGATCAGCTTCACGCCGAGTGCGCGGGCCCATTGGCACGCGATCAGACCTACGCCACCCGCGGCGGCGTGAAACAGGATCGTCTCGTGCCCCTGGAGCCGGTAGGTCTGGCGGAACAGATACTGGACCGTCAGCCCCTTCAACATCACGGCCGCGCCCTGCTCGAACGAGATCGTCTTCGGAAGCTTGACGACGGTCGCGGCGGGCATCGTGCGCGCTTCCGAATAGGCGCCGAGCGGCCCCTGCGGGTAGGCGACACGGTCGCCGGCCTTCAGGAACTTCACGTTGCCGCCGACTGCTTCGACAATGCCGGCGCCCTCGAAGCCAAGCCCGTGAGGCAGAGCGCCCGCGTAGAGCCCGGTGCGGTAGTAGACGTCGATGTAGTTGAGTCCGATCGCATGCTGCCGGATCCGAACCTCGTCCGGGCCTGGATCCGGAACATCCATCTCGCCGTATTCGAGGACTTCGGGGCCGCCGTGCGTGCGCACGACGATGGCTTTGGCTTTCATCTGATCTCCTTGGCGGCGGTCCGCCCCAGTGCGGCCGCCGCGGGTTGTCGCGACAGGACGTAGACACCGGCGAGCACGAACGCCGTACCGGCAACCTGCCAGCCGCTGATCGTCTCGCCGAGAAACAGGAACGCGAGTGCAATGGTAGCCACCGGACCAACCATCGCCGCCATCGAGGCGCGCCCGGCACCGATGCGCTCGACCGCAAGCATCGTCGCGAACACCGGAAGCACCGTGCACAGCAGGCCGTTGACCAGCGACAACCAGTACACCGGCGCCGGCTGCTGCAGGGCAGAAAGTGGATTCAACACCAGGAACTGCAGGAAGACCGCGACAGTCGATACGCTCATCGCGTAGGACGTCAGGCGGATCGCGCCGATGCGCCGGACCAGTTCGCCGGAGATCACGAGATACGCCGCATAACAGACGGCGCTCCCAAATACCAGGGCGGCTCCCAACGGTGCGCCCTGCCCTTCGAGTCGAACGTCGTGCAGGAACACCAGCAGGATGCCGCCATAGGCGAGCCCGAGCGCTGCGATGTCGCGGCGGTTGAAGCGCTTGCCCAGAAAGAGCGCCGACATCAGCAGCACGATGGTGGGGTTGAGATACAGGATCAGGCGCTCGAGTGCCGCCGTGATGAACTGCAGGCCGAGGAAGTCGAGGTAGCTCGCAGCATAGTAACCGAGCAGCCCGATGGCGATCAGGCGAATGTGGTCCGCGCGGGTCAGCGGCGGCGCGGACCGACTGCTCCAGACCAGCGCAACCACGAAGAACGGCACCGAGAACACCATGCGCAGTGCGATCAGCGTGGTCGCGTCGACGCCATGGCGGTAAGCGAGCTTGACGACGATCGCCTTGGCCGAAAACAGCACGCTGCCGGTCACGGCGAGCGCGAGTCCGGTCAGGAAGTGGCGACGCGCGGCTGACGACACTTTATAGCTCGACGAACGCGGCTCAGTGCCGCTCCGAATCTCTTGCCGCCGCCCATGCGAGACAGGCCCAGCCGAGGATGAAGGCCGCGCCACCGAACGGCGTGACGATGCCAAGTCCACGCGCGCCGGAGAGCGCCAGCGCATACAGGCTGCCGCTGAACAGCACGATGCCGGCGACGAACAGCCAGCCCGCGGCGTGCGTGATGCGACCAGGCCAGCGCTGGCTGGCCCAGGCGGTGGCCAGCAGTGCCAGCGAGTGCACCAGCTGGTAGCGCACGCCGGTCTCGAAAACCGCGAGCATGTCCGGCGTGAGTCGTGCCTTGAGCGCGTGCGCGCCGAAAGCTCCAGCCGCAACACCGACCATGGCCAGCAGCGCGCCAAGCATGAAGAAGCGCCGATCCATGCGTTTAAGTTCCTCCGGGCGCCCTGCGTGTTGCCAACGCGCCGCATCGTTCAGAGCACACCTTCGTGCAGGAGGCAGGATCATGCCTCGGAATTCAGATCGTTCCCGACCGATGCTCCGGCCTTGAAAGTCGACAGCACAGATTTCGCCCGCAACGTCACGTCCACGCGGACCGAACCACGAACATGATTCAGGATCTGGCGACGGCCACGCGACCCAGCGAGTCCCCGAGCCGGCACCTGCTGCGGTCGACGTATGCTGGAGCATGTTCCGCTACCGGAGGCTGAACTTCCGTCCGGCAGGCGCCTCCAACGGTAAGGTGGCCCGTATGCGGCCAGCCCATTGCGTCCGATGGCCCAGCCGACCGGACGCCAGGTCGCAGTCTGGAGGCAGCCCATGAACAAGCTGACGATCGTCATCACCGCGGGAGTTCTGCTCGCAGCGGCCGCCGCGATTTACGTCCTGAATCGCCGACAGGAGACGCCCCCGCCACCGCCGCTGCCGGCGACCGCGGTCGCCGAGGTACAGGCGCCGGTCACCCCACCCGTCAAGTATCCCGTCGAGTCGCTGCTGACCGACGCCACCGAGAAGGCCGCCCTGCCACCGCTGTCCGATTCCGACGCGCAGGTGCGGGCCACGCTGGTGGAGTGGCTCGGCAAGGATTCAGTGGTCAAGTTCCTGCAACTCGACGACTTCGTGCGTCACGTCGTTGCCACCGCCGACAACCTGGGCCGATCGCACGCCGCGCCCCGTTTGTGGCCGGTCAGTCCAATGCCTGGTCGATTCGCGGTCCAGCAGGCCGGCGATGCGACGGAAGTCGCTGCGGGCAACGCGGAGCGCTACTCGGCGTTCCTTGCGTTCGTCGAGGCGGTCGACACGAAGCGCGCGCTCGCGCTGTACGTGCGCTGGTATCCGTGGTTCCAGCGGGCCTACGAGGAGCTGGGCTACCCCGGACGCTACTTCAACGACAGGCTGATCGAAGTCATCGACCTGATGATCGCGACTCCCATTCCCTCCGGGCCCGTGCAGTTGCGGCTGACGGAAGTCAAGGGACCGATTGCGTCCACGCATCCCTGGCTGCGGTACGAGTTCGCGGATCCCGCTCTGGAGGCGCTGCCAGCGGGCCAGAAGATGATGCTGCGGGTCGGCCCGGCGAATCAGCGTCGACTCAAGGCCAAGCTGTCGGAAGTGCGCGCGATGCTGACCGAAGCGGCACCGCGCCGCTGAAGCTCGTTGCCGTCGAAGGCGCGCGGCGAATTCCGTCCGCAGCGGTCCGAGCCCTCGGTTCTGTAGCTGCGGCGTTCAAGGGTTTGGCCCAATGGCGTAGCAGCGCGGGCCGCCTATATCGATGGCGTGCATCCGACGAATGTCATTGCACCGACGCGCCCCGGTGAACGGAAACCGCAAAGCAGCCGTGCGCTGAACATTGGCGCAATCCGTGTGGCTGGCCCGACTATGCCCGCGGCCTCTGCCCGCCATTGATATGCTGCGCGCCGCCCACGCTGCAGCCATGAACCTTCGTCTAACACCGCTCATTTTGCTCTGCGCCGTCGCACTTGGCGCCGGATGCCGTCCGCAGGCATCGACGCGGAGCGATGGCCTCGAGCCCTGCCGCATCCAGGGCATCGAACGCGAAATCCTCTGCGGCACGATCGCGGCGGCCGAAAATCCTGACCAGCCCTCGGGCCGTACGGTGGACGTGCACTTCGCCGTGGTCCCGGCGGTTGCGCGCAACGCGCGCGAAGACCCGGTCTTCGTGCTGGCGGGCGGCCCGGGGCAGGCCGCGACGCGCGTCGCGGGCGCGGTCATGCCGATCTTCGCCGAGCTCAACGCGCGCCGTGACATCGTGTTCATCGACCAGCGCGGCACCGGACGGTCAAACGCACTGGATTGCCCGGAAACGTCAACGACGCTCGCCGCGACGCTCGATCCCTCGCAGCAACTCGAGCAGGTGCAGGACTGCCTGCGTGGTCTCAAGGCTGACACGCGCCAGTACGCGACATGGATCGCGGTGCGCGATTTCGACGCGGTCCGGCGCAGGCTCGGCGCCGAGCAGATCAACCTGTGGGGCGCCTCCTACGGCACGCGCGCCGCACTCGAGTATCTGCGCCAGTTCCCGCAGCACGTGCGCACCGCCGTGCTCGACGGCGTGGCGCCGCCCGACATGGCGCTGCCCGCGGCGTTTGCCGTCGATGCCGACGCCGCACTTGAGCGGCTCGCGCAGGTCTGCCGGGCCAGTGACGACTGTCGTGCACGTTATCCCGACTTCGCAGCACGCATCGAGCGGCTGCTGCAGCGGGCCGACGCCGGATTTGATGTCACGGTCCCGCACCCGCTCAGCGGCGAAGCGCAGGTGCTGCGGGTCGACCGGCGCCTGCTGGGATCGCTGCTGCGCGTCCCGCTTTACATGCCGTCGCTGGCCGCCGTGCTGCCTTTTGCCCTGGCCGAGGCGGGCGGTGGCGACTTCGCGGCGCTGGTCGCGTTATCCACGGCCGTCGGCACACGCATGAACGAGAACTTCGCCGTCGGCATGCACTTCGCTGTGATCTGCGCGGAAGACATGCCGCGTGTGACCGCGGCGCGCCGCGCCGAAGCGGCGGCGACGCGCTTCGGCACCCACTTCGTGGACCTGTACGCCGGCGCCTGTCCCGCCGTGGCCACGCGGCCCGTTCCGGACGCCTTCTACGACATCGGCCGGGTGGATGTTCCCGTACTCGTGCTCTCCGGCGGGCTCGATCCGGCCACGCCGCCGCGCCACGGCGCCACCGTTGCAGAACGGCTGGGTCGAGCGCGCCACGTCGTCGCGCCGAACCTCGGCCACGGAATCAGCGGCCAGTCCTGCGCGCCGCGCCTCATTACGCGCTTCATTCGCGATGGCGACTTTGCCGGCCTGGATTTCGCCTGTCTCGAGCAGCTGCCGGCCACGCGCTTCTTCGCACCGATCGAGATCGATGCCGCTCGAGGTGCACGGTGATCGAAGTCCGCAACCTTGCCAAGTCGTTCGCGGCGCGCGTGGAGGGGCGTCGCGCGCAGGTCACTGCCGTGAGTGATGTCAGCTTCGACGCGCCCGATGGCGCGATTACTGCCTTGCTTGGCCCCAACGGGGCAGGCAAGACCACGACCTTGCGGATCGTCGGCACGCTGGTCGCGGCCGATGCGGGCCTCGCCAAGGTGGGCGGCATCGACGCGCGCACCGAGCCGCGCGCCGTGCGCGCCCAGCTCGGCATGCTGTCGGACGCGCGCGGACTCTATGCCCGCCTCACCGCGCGGGAGAACATCGCCTATTACGCCGACCTGCGCGGCGTTCCGAAGCCGGAGTTCGAGCAGCGGCTGAAGGCGCTGGCTGACCTGCTCGACATGGGTGCGCTGCTTGACCGCCGCACCGAAGGCTTCAGCACCGGCGAGCGCATGAAAGTCGCGCTGGCCCGCGCTCTGATCCACGATCCGCAGCACCTGATGCTCGATGAGCCGACCAACGGGCTCGATGTGCTGTCGACGCGCGCCCTGCGCCGGCTCCTGGGCCACCTGCGGACGCAGGGAAAGTGCATCGTGCTCTCGTCGCACATCATGCAGGAGGTCGAACAGCTCGCGGACCGCCTGGTGATCGTGGCCCATGGCCGCAGCGTCGCGCACGGGACCGCCGCCGAGATCCGGCAGCGGGCGGGCGCATCGTCGCTGGAGGACGCATTCGTCGCGCTCGCGTATGACGCGGCCGAGGTGGCGGCACGATGAACGCTGCCTGGATCGTCTTCCGCAAGGAACTGGTCGACGCCCTGCGCGATCGCCGCACCTGGTTCGTCGTGCTGATCAGTTCCCTGCTGGCAGGCCCGGTGTCTCTGCTGCTGATCGCGAGCTTCGTGGCGAGTGCCGAAGAGAGCGCCGCCCGCCGTGAAGTCATCGTGGCCAATGCGGCTGCCGCCCCGGCACTGGTGAACTTCCTGCAGCGCCAGGGAGCAACGATCACCGATGCCCCTTCCGACTACCGCGAGCAGTTGCGCTCCGGCCGGCTGCAGAACGCCGTCGTCGTCATCCCGCCGGACTTCGAGCAGCGCCAGGCGAAGGGCGAGACCGTGCGCATCGAATTGGTTCTCGACGAGACGGCGAGCCGCGCCCAGGCCGCGGTCCGCACGACCACCGCGCTGCTGCGCGGCTACAGCCGTGAACTTGGCAGCCAGCGACTGCTGGCGCGCGGGGTCAGCCCGCAGGTGCTGCAGCCGATCGAGATCGAAGAAATCAATCTCGCAGGCAGCCGCGCCCGCGGCGCGCAGCTGCTGTTCCTCGTACCGTGGCTGGCGCTGGTCGGCGCAGTCGTCGGTGCGATCAGCGTGGCGATCGACGTCACCGCGGGCGAACGTGAGCGCGGCTCGCTCGAGCCCTTGCTGATGAACCCGGTGACCACCGGCTCGATCGTGCTCGGCAAGTGGGCCGTGGCTGCCGCCTGTTCGGCCGCCGTCGTCGTGCTGACACTGGCGGGATTCACGGCGGCGATGCAGTTCGTGCGCAGCGAGAACCTGGCAGCGCTGATGCAGTTCGGCGTGCCCGAAGTGGCGCTCTTCCTCGCGCTGCTGCTGCCCTTTTCGGCCATGGTGGGCGCGCTCAACATGCTGGCCGCGACGTATGGGCGCAGCCACAAGGAGGCGCAGACGTACGCGAGCTACATCACGATGATCGTCAACTTCGTGCCGATCCTGCCGCTGTTCCTGACGATCCGCGATGCCCCCTGGCAACTCGCCGTCCCGGCGCTGGCGCAGCAGACGGTGCTGATGCGGGCGCTGCGCGGCGAATCGGTCGGACCGGTCGATATCCTCGTGCCGGGCGTGATCGCGCTGGCCCTGACCGCTGCTGCCCTGCTTCTGCAGGCCCGCCTGTTGCGCAACGAGCGCATCGTCTTCTCGCGCTGACCGGGCAGCGAGCCGTCGGGCGCCAGCGGCTTGCCGCGCTGCCCCAACGGGGCTGCAGGCCGTCATCGCCAGGTCAACGTCATTTCCGGCGATCGGAGGGGTGTGCGGATGCGATAATCCGTCCCCGATGTCAGAGCCGATGACCGCCACCGAGCCCCAGCTCGCCATGGGCGATGCGCCCGTGCCGATGCCGAAGACGATCGGGCGCTTCACGATCCTGAATGAGATCGGGCGGGGCTCCTATGGCGTCGTGTGGGCCGCGCAGGACCCGGTCCTGGCGCGCGAAGTCGCGATCAAGGTCATTCCGCTGGCGCGCGAGGCGCAGTTCCGCACACAGATCGAGGCCAACTTCCTGCGCGAGGCGAAGTCGGCCGGCGGCATGAGCCATCCGAGCATCGTCACGATCTACGACGCCGGCAAGACCGATGCCTTCGCGTACATCGCGATGGAGCGGCTGCACGGCCAGGACCTGCACGAATACCTGGCCGGCGGCAACCGCATGAGCCCGCGCCAGGCCGCCTCGATGATGATGCGGCTGGCCGATGCGATCCACTACGCCAA
Source organism: uncultured beta proteobacterium (assembly GCA_963780715.1). Lineage (GTDB taxonomy): Bacteria > Pseudomonadota > Gammaproteobacteria > Burkholderiales > Burkholderiaceae_F > JALORV01. Next base: position 146,970 of record CAWADK010000019.1, on the reverse strand, counting down.
CAAGCGTGGCCTGGTCCACCGCGACATCAAGCCTTCGAACATCTTCCTGTCACGCGATCTCAAGCCGAAGCTGCTGGACTTCGGCACGGCGCTGGCCCCGGTGCCGCGCGACTCCCGCGATCCCGGCACGCGCCAGCTCGTCGGGACGCCGAACTACATGTCACCCGAGCAGGCCAAGGGCGAGCCGCTCGACGCGCGCAGCGACATCTTCTCGCTCGGCACGATCCTTTACGAACTGCTGGCCGGCCGTCGCGCGTTCGACGGCCGCACCATCGACGAGACGCTCGACCAGGTCATTGCGGCGCGCCCGCGCGCGGTGGACAAGGTTCGCCCGGAGACGCCGGCGCCGCTGGTCGCGATCGTACGCAAGGCGATGGAGCGCGACCCCGCGCAGCGCTACCAGCGAGCCTCGGACTTCCGCAACGCCCTGGCCGACTTCGTCGAGGGCTCACGCGCGACGCTCGCCGAAGTCTCGGTAGCAGCGCGGCCCGCCGAGGCGCCGACCCCGAGCGCATGGTCACGCACGTCGGTCAAGGCTCTGATCGGCGGCGTGGTGGTCGTCGCTGCCGCTCTGATCGTCTTCATTGCCCTGCAGCCACCTCCTGCGCCAGCTCCGGTCGCCATCGAGCCCGCGCCCGTCACACCGACGCCCGCGCCTCCGCCGGCCGAGGAGCCAAAGGCCGAGGTCCCGGCCGCGGAAGAGCCGAAGCCCGCTGAGACCAAGGCACCCCGGCGGCGCTCGGAAACTGCCTCGACCGCGGTCCCGGTCCGCGACGGCGTCGTGCATCTGGCCGTGGCGCCTTGGGGCGAGGTCTACGTCGATGGCGCCGCGCGCGGCGTCTCGCCGCCGCTGACGCAACTGACCCTGCCGCCGGGACCGCACACGATCGAAGTGCGCAACGGGTCGGCACCGCCGCTGGTCGTTCGCATCGAACTCCGCTCCGGCGAGACGATCTCGCTGCAGCACCGTTTCTAGTTATCGGGCTGCGGGCGGCGCAGGGGTGCCGTCATAGGCGCGACCTTCGGCCCCCTTTTCGTGCTTTCCCACGGCTTGAGTGGCACTCACTCATCGGCTAGCCTCATCGGGCCATAATTCGCGCTGCGGACTCGCGCCGGCCGATGGCTGTCGCAGTTGGCCCGCCCGAGATCCGCGAGACCGATGTCACACGCCGTCGCACCGAAGGCACCGACCCCGTCACCCAACGTCAAGCTGGTCGGTCGTTATTCCGTGCTGCGCGAACTGCGGCGCGACCGCTACACGACCGTCTACCTGGCGTTCGACCCGGTGCTGAATCGCGAGTTGATCGTCAAGTCGGTGCAGCTGCACCCCACCCAGGCGCAGGACCGCGCGGCGCACGAGCGCATCGAGCAGGCCTTCATGCGGCAGGCCCAGGCGGCGGGTCGGCTGCATCATCCGCACATCGTGACCGTGTTCGATGCCGGTCACGTCAATCGCATTGGCTACATCGCACTCGAGAAGGTCGACGGCAAGCTGCTCGACGAACTGCTCACCGAGGGCTACCGCCCGGGCTTCCTGCAGGCGGCCGACATCGTTGCCCGCGTGGCCGACGCCGTGGAGTTCGCACACGCGAAAGGCATACCGCACGGGCACCTGTCGCCCTCGCGGATCTACCTGCAGGGCCCGGAGCGGCTGCCGAAGGTCATGGGATTCGGCGGCTGGATCGACAGCGGCAGCACCGGCGACTTCGAACTGCACGGCACCGATCGACTGCTGCCGTACTTTGGCAACGAGTTGTCGGGCGAGGCGCGGCGCAAGGACGTGCGTGCACTGGGCGCGCTGCTCTTCCTGCTGCTGACGGGCTCACGGCCCGACGCCAAGGTCCTGCGAGCACCGACCAAAGGCGCGGAAAGTCCCGTGCTGCAACTGAAACCCAACGCACCGCTGGCGCTCGCGGAGATCGCGGAACAGGCGCTGGAACTCGGCGGCACGCGCGTGTTCGCCACGGCCGGGCAGGTTCGCAACGCCCTGACGACGTTCCTGTGGGGCAACCGAGGCGACATGCCGCTGCCCAACTCCGCCACCATCACTGGCATGCCAGCGCGGTTGGCCGTCATGCCGAAGAAGCCCACCACCCTCACCGTGGCCACGCTGGCCGCGGTGCCGGCGCGCAGTGAGCCGGTGCGCGCCCGCAGCACGTGGCGCACGCACATCGTCGCGGGCCTCGTTGGACTGGCGGCGCTCCTCGTCATTGGCGGCATTGCGCTGCGTGGACCGCCCGAATCGAAGCGCACACCTTCTCCGCCGGCACCTCCGAGCGCGAGCAGTGCGTCCGTTTCAGGCGTCCGCTTCGCCCCGCTGTCGCCAACCGAGGCGAACGGCCGAGGCGACACGGTGCCTGCCCTCCCGGTCGAGTCGCCTGCTCCAGTTGCCAGCGAGTCGAGTGAGCGCACGACGGAAGCTCCCCGCGGCTTCGGCGACGCGCCGCAGCGCTGCGGCGCCGGTCGCCGCGCAGGGCGTCGTTGCGCTGGCGGTAGCTCCGTGGGGCACCGTGTTTGTCAATGGCGAGTCACGCGGCACGACGCCTCCACTGACGGAACTCACCCTGCCCGCCGGCCGCTACCTGATCGAGATCCGCAACGGCGAACAGACACCCTACGTGGCCCAGGTCGACGTGACGCCCGACCAGCCGCAACGGATCCGGCACCGCTTCCAATGAGTCTTCGACGACGCTCCGCGTGGTTGCGATGCGCTCCGCCAATCGCGGCGCTTGCGCTGACCGGCTGCGCGATGTTCGCCCCACCGCCGCCACCACCGCCGCCACCGCCGGCGACGATCAGCATCTCCCGGCTCTACGACCAGCCCGCCGAACGCGCCTTCATCAATGGACTGCGTTACTACGAGGAAGGCCAGTACGAGCGCGCCGAAGTGCTGCTCAAGCGGTCGCTGGCGGATGGGCTGAAGGACCGCAACGACATCGCGGTGGCGCAGAAGCACCTTGCCTTCATCGCGTGCGCCTACAGCCGGCCGTCCGACTGCGAGCAGGCGTTCCGCGCCGCGTTCGCGGCCGATCCCTCATTCAGGCTCACCGACGCCGAGGTCGGGCATCCCATCTGGGGGCCTGTCTACAAGCAGGTGGCGGCCGAGCAAACTCCCAAGCCGCCGCCCGCCGCAAAGTAGCTCCCCCTCGAGTTCGTTGCAGTTGAAGAACGAACGGACGCCGGGCCGCCCCAAGGCCGTTCGTCAAACTAATCGGAGCCGGTGCACGTGCGATCGCGCAGCGGTCGCGTACACCGGCGACGTCAAAATCCTATGCGCGCCTTCCTGGCGACACGGTCCTCGACGATGTCTTCCGGCAGCACTTCGTTGCGACCGTCGAGCTTGGCGTTGCCAAAGGCCGCCAGCATGACGCGCCGCATCTCGCGCGGCTTCAGGCGCGCCAGGCGGTCAAGACTGTCGGCTCCCAGGCAGGGCGGGAAAGCACGACCCCAGGCGTGCTCGGCACGCAGTTCCTCATAAATGCTGTGCGCGATGCGGCGCGAGCCTTCCAGGTCCGGCGCCTCGATCGCATAGACGTTCATGCGGTTGAGGATCGGCTCGGGGATGCCGCGGGCGTCATTTGCGGTGGCGATCCAGACAACCTCCGAGGCATCGATCGGCACCTCGGCGAACTCGTCGATGAAGTCGCACGCGGTGTCGTGCTCGAGCAGCGTGTAGAGGCTGCCGAGCGGGTCGTACTGGCTGTCGCCGCTCGCCTTGTCGATCTCGTCGACGACGATGACCGGGTTCGCATAGTCACCGTTGACGAGCGCGTCGAACACCTTTCCTGGCTTGGAGTTCTTCCACTGCGCCGAGGCGCCGGACAGGATCCAGCCCGCGGTCAGCGAACTCATGCCGATGAAGTTGTAGCCGGTGCCCAGCAGCTTGGACAGCCGCCGCGCGAAGTGGGTCTTGCCGATGCCCGGGTCGCCGAGCAGCAGCATCGGCTCGAGTTCGAGCGGATCGTCCGAAGACAGGCAGAGTGCGAGCTGCTTGCGGATGTCCTCCAGCGGCTCCTCGAAGTTCGGCAGTTCTTCAATGAGGCTGTCGATGTCGGGCAACGCGGAGGGCTTGATGACGAAGCGCTGGCCACCGGTGCGGATCATCTTGACGTAGGTCGCGCGCAGCGCCTCGTTGGCGCCGTTGCCGAGGTCCTGAAGGTCCGACAGCGCTTCCTCGACGCGCGGGATCTGATAGACGTCCTTGAAGCCGGCTATCGAGATAGGTGACGGGATCGTGGCAGGTACGCTCATGCAGCCCTCCGGTCTTCGGTCACTGGTCAGTCCAGGTGATGTAACGCTATCGCGCGGGTGTCCGATCAATCAATAAGCAAGTCCCTTGCCAGAAATGTTGCAAATCGGACGGGAAATTGCAAAGCACTCGACGGGTTCGAGTGCCAACGGCCGGCTGTCGGCGATGACCGGCCGGCCGTGACGGGCGCCGTGGTTCGAAACGCACCGGCGGCTTTAAGGGGCCGTTCTCAGGCCCTGCTGCGAGGCCCACACCGCGGCTTCGACCCGCGAGCGGAATCCGAGTTTCTTCAGCAGGTGCTTGACGTGCACCTTGACGGTGCCTTCGGTGATCGAAAGGTTGCGCGCGATGACCTTGTTGCTCTGGCCGCCGGCCACACAGCGCAGCACAGCCAGTTCGCGGTCGGTGAGGTCGCGCACGTCGCGCCGCTCTCCACGGACGTCGTCGCGCAATGCTCCGGCAAGAGCCGCTGTCAGCGCGTCACTGATCACCGTGCGGCCTTCGAGCGCACCACGAACGCGCTCGAGCAGTTCTTCCGGCTCGGTGTCCTTCAGCAGGTAGCCGTCGGCACCGGCGCGGATCGCGGCCATCAGGTCCTCGGGCGCGTCGGACACCGTCAGCATGACCACTCGCCGTGACGGGTCTTCTTCCTTCAACGCCGCCAGGATCTCGAGGCCGCCGCTGCCCTTGAGGTTGAGATCGAGCAGCGTGAGATCCGGTTCCTTCTCCAACGCCAGCTTCACGGCGGACGCATAGTCGCCAGCTTCGCCGACAACCTCCAGCGTCGGATCCAGCGCGAGCAATTGCACGACCCCCTTGCGGAACAGCGGGTGATCGTCGACCACCAGTATCGTGTGCCGCGCTTCGCTCATACGCTCGTCACTTCCTTCGTTTCGGTGGGCAGCGTCGGCGCTGCGGCAAACGCTGTCTGCGGCCTGAAGCGCAGCAGCACCCGGGTGCCCACCGGGTCGCGCGTCTCGATGTCGAGCTGACCCGCGACAAGCGCCGCCCGGTCGCGCATGATCGCCAGCCCGAAGTGTCCGTGCGGCGAGCGCAGTTCACCGATGCCAACGCCGTCGTCCTCGATCGAGACCTCGATCGTTCCGTCGGCCCCGCGTCGCAGCGCCACCCACGCGTTGCGCGCGTGCGCATGGTGCTCGATATTGGTCAGCGCCTCCCGCACGACCTGCAGCACATGCACCTGTTCGTTGGCCGAAAGCTCGACCCGCAGCAGTTCATTGACGAGCGCGGCATGGACGCCGGAACGCCGCTCGAATTCCGCCACCGTGTCACGCAGGGCACCCGCGATGCCTTCCTCGCCGAGCCCGAGCCGGAACGTCGTCAGCAGTTCGCGCAATTGGCGATAGGCACTGGCCACGCCTTCGCGCAGTTCGGCCAGCACTCCGCTGGCCAGCGGACCGCCGCCCTCGCGTTCGAGCGTGGCCGCCAGGCGGGCGATCTGGATCTTCGTGTACGAAAGCGACTGCGCCAGCGAATCGTGCAGTTCGCGCGCAATCGCCGCCCGCTCCTCGAGTACCCCGAGCCGCCGGTGTTCTTCCCGCCGCTCGACCGCGGCAAGCGCGGCGCCGATGTGCCGGCCCAGCGTCTCGGCAAGCTCCATCTGCCAGACCTCCAGCCCCTTGTTCGGAGGCAACACGAGCGGCATCACGCCATAGCGCACTCCCCCTTCGACGAGCGGGATGCCGATCACGCGTCGATCGCCGGTCGGGCCCGGCTCGGCACGCCAGGTGACGCCGCCTTCGCCGGCGCACACATCGCAGTTGCGTCCCATGCACGCCTTGATCACGCCTTCGTCCCGCGCGAGCGGCAGGCCGCGCTCGGCGCCAGCGTGGATCGAACAGATGACTCCGCTTTCGACGCCGAGTACCTTGCGGATGAGTTCGAGCACCCGCGTGAGCGAACCCGAGTCGAGCGGTTTTTCAGCCAGCGTCCGCGTGGCTTCGTAGAGCAGCCCCAGCGACTCGTTGCGCCGCTCGAGGTCGCGCGTCTTTTCGGCCACCTGCTTCTCCAGAGACCCATAAAGACGCGCCAGGTCGTCCACCATGAAGTTGAACGCCTGGCCCAGCTGCCCGATCTCATCGGCCCCCGTGCTCTCGGCACGCACCGTGAAGTTGCCGGTGCGCACCTGCCTGGCGACTTCAGCCAGCCTTGCGATCGGCTGGAACACCTCGACGTTCAGCAGGAAGAGCGCCGACACGACCAGCATCATCATCACGAAGAAGCCGACGCCGAGCACCAGCCGCAGCAGCTGGATGCGGCTTTCGAGATCGGTCTCGATCTGGCGCACCAGGATGTCCACCTTGGCCACGAACGGGTGGACCTCGACGAGGAAGTCGGCACGATCCGCCTCGTTCTCGATGGCCATGCGTGCCAGCGGCTTGATCCGCGCCTCCCAGTCGTGGACGATGCTCGAGTAGATGCGGTGGACCGGATTGGACCCGTCCTGCGGGATTCCTGTCATCAGCGACGGGCTCTTCAGGCGGCGTTCAAACTCGACAATCGCCGCCTCGGCCGCCTCCTGCCGGTCAGCGGCGGTGCCACGCGTGTCGGCCACGCGCGTCGAGAGGGCGTAGGACTGCATGCGCAGCGACCCGGCGATGTTGATGGCGCTGGCCTTGCCGGTCGACTGCTCCGCGAAGATCGTCGCGGCGACGATCACCGACAGCGACAGCAGCGCCACGACCGACAGCACGACGCCGACGCGCACCAGCGTCGAGCCGGACCACAGCCTTCGCAGCCAGGAGAACCCGTTCATCTGCGTCATTGTCGGCGCACAGTAGCCGGCCGCTGCTGCAGGACACTGACCCGCGTCAATCCGCCCTCTGCCTCTGCCGGCGACAGGGTCGCGTCGCGCCGGGGTAGTGGTCCTACCCCGGTCGAGGTAGCGCGCCGTTCCTCTGAGGGAGCGACCGGCGGTCCGCCTTGACGTGCATCACGAAAAGACCCTAACGCGCGCCTAGTTTGCTGGCTGCCGGCGCAAGACGCGTCGTGGAAGGACCAGTGACGGCAGTGGCAAGGAATACGGTGGGATTGGAGGCCAGCTTGAAGACCCAGCAGTGGTCGGCCGCGAATCTGGATGTATCGCGCTGAAGTCAACACGAGCGATGTAGCGCACACCGCACCGAAGCCCGCCGCCTGAACCGCATACGCAGAGAACGAGCAAGGGAGCTCACCATGGCAGCCGTCCAACCCGCCGGAGCCGCACCGCGGCCCACCAGTTCAGTCGACATCGTCGACTGGCGACCCGAGGACGACGCGTTCTGGGAATCCACCGGCAAGAAGATCGCCAACCGAAATCTGTGGATCAGCGTGCCGAGCCTGCTGTGCGGGTTTGCGGTGTGGCTGATGTGGGGAATCATCACGGTGCAGATGGCGAACCTCGGGTTCCCGTTCACTCAGCAGCAGCTGTTCACGCTGGCGGCGATCTCGGGACTTTCAGGTGCGACGCTTCGCATCCCCGCCTCGTTCTTCATCCGCATCTCGGGCGGCCGCAACACGATCTGGCTGACCACGGCGTTGCTGATGATCCCGGCGCTGGGCACCGGGATCGCGCTCACCGACAAGGCGACGCCGCTGTGGGTGTTCCAGTTCATGGCGCTGCTCTCCGGCATCGGCGGCGGCAACTTCGCCTGCTCGATGTCGAACATCAACACGTTCTTCCCGAAGCGTTTGCAGGGCACGGCACTCGGCATCAATGCCGGACTCGGCAACTTCGGCGTCACGACGATGCAGATCCTGATTCCGCTGGTGATGACCACCGCAGTGTTCATGACCCTCGGCGGCGACCCGATGACGCTGGTGAAGCCCTCGGGCACGCTGATCGGCAAGATCCCGGCCGGCACGCCGACCTACATCCAGAATGCCGGCTACATCTGGCTGGTGCTGCTGGTGCCGCTCGCCTTCGTTGGCTGGTTCGGCATGAACAACCTGCTGACGATCTCTCCCAACATCGGCTCGACGGCGTCCGCGCTGGGCAAGATCCTGCTGCTCTATGGCGTCGCACTGGTGACCGCCGCGATCGGCCTGTACCTGTATCTGCCCTCCACTGGCCTTGGCCTGCTGAACATGTGGGTCGCGATGCCGCTGATCATCATCGCCACGCTGCTGGCGATGAAGCTGGTGGCGTTCGGCGACATGAAGCCGAACCTGAAGAAACAGTTCGAGATCTTCAAGGACAAGCACACCTGGTCGATGACGCTGCTGTACATCGTCACCTTCGGCTCCTTCATCGGCTTTTCCAATGCCCTGCCGCTGTCGATCAATGTGATCTTCGGCCAGAGCCACGTGCTCGGCCCCGACGGTGTGCTCAAGCACCTGCCGAATCCGAATGCGCCGTCAGCATTGACCTACGCGTGGATCGGCCCCTTCGTCGGCGCGCTGATCCGGCCCGTCGGCGGCTGGATCTCCGACAAGGTCGGCGGCTCGATAGTCACGCAGATCATCTCGGTCGTCATGGTGATCGCATCGGCTGCGGTGGGCTACGTGATGATGCTGGCGTATGCCTCGGCCACGCCCGAGCAGTACTTCCTGCCGTTCATTGGCCTCTTCATCGTTCTCTTCGCCGCCAGCGGCATCGGCAACGGCTCGACCTTCCGCACGGTCGGCGTGATCTTTGATCGCGTGCAGGCCGGGCCGGTCCTGGGCTGGACTTCGGCAATCGCCGCCTACGGCTCGTTCATTGCGCCGATCGTCATCGGCGAGCAGATCCGGGCCGGCACGCCGCAGTACGCGATGTACGGCTTCGCGATCTTCTATGCGCTGTGCCTGATCCTGAACTGGTGGTTCTACCTGCGTCGCAATGCGTACGTGAAGAACCCCTGATCCTTCTGCTGCGGAGACACACATGAGTCACTTTCTCGATCGCCTGACGCACTTCACGCTGCCGAAGGAGGAATTCGCCAATGGCCACGGCGTGGCGACCGGCGAAGACCGCACCTGGGAAGACGCCTACCGCAACCGCTGGTCGCACGACAAGATCGTGCGCTCCACCCACGGCGTGAACTGCACGGGTTCCTGCTCGTGGAAGATCTACGTCAAGGGCGGCATCGTCACGTGGGAAACCCAGCAGACCGACTACCCGCGTACACGAGCGGATCTCCCGAACCACGAGCCGCGCGGCTGCGCCCGTGGCGCCTCGTACTCCTGGTACCTGTACAGCGCCAACCGGCTGAAGTACCCGATGGTGCGCGGCCGGCTGATCGAGCGCTGGCGCGCCGCACTGAAAGTTGCCAAGACCCCTGTCGACGCCTGGGCGAGCATCGTGGAGGACCCGGCCGCGCGCCGTGACTACCAGAAGGTGCGCGGCATGGGCGGTTTCGTGCGTTCGAGCTGGGAGGAAGTCAACCAGCTGATCGCTGCCGCCAACGTCTACACGATCAAGACGCACGGTCCGGACCGCGTCATCGGCTTCTCGCCGATCCCGGCGATGAGCATGGTGAGCTACGCCGCCGGTAGCCGTTACCTGTCGCTGATCGGCGGCGTCTGCATGAGCTTCTACGACTGGTACTGCGACCTGCCCCCGGCCAGCCCGCAGATCTGGGGCGAGCAGACCGACGTACCGGAGAGCGCCGACTGGTACAACTCGACTTACATCATCGCGTGGGGCAGCAACGTCCCGCAGACGCGCACCCCGGATGCGCACTTCTTCACCGAGGTCCGTTACAAGGGGGCGAAGACCGTTGCCGTCACGCCGGACTACTCCGAAGTCGCGAAGCTCGCCGACCTCTGGATGCATCCCAAGCAGGGCACCGACGCCGCGCTGGCGATGGCGATGGGCCACGTAGCGTTGAAGGAGTTTTACTTCAACAAGCGTTCCGCGTACTTCGACGACTACGCACGGCGGTACACCGACCTGCCGCTGCTGCTGCGGCTCGACGAGACAACGCTGGCGGACGGCACCAAGGTCATGGCGCCGGGCCGTTACGTACGCGCGAGCGACTTCGCCGACAAGCTCGGCCAGGACAACAACCCCGAGTGGAAATCGGTCGCCTTCGACACGGCCGGCCACGTCGTCGTGCCCAACGGCTCGATCGGCTTCCGCTGGGGACCCGAGGGCCGCGCCGACGTTGGCAAGTGGAACCTCGAGGCCAAGGAAGGCCGCAATCATGCGGACGTGAAGCTCAAGCTTTCGGTACTCGAGGAGAGCCAGAAGCACGACGTCGTCGAGGTCGCGTTCCCCTACTTCGCCGGCGCGAACACACCGCACTTTCCTAACAATTCCCAGCAGGGTGAACTGAACCGCGCGAAGGTTCCCGCGGTGCGGCTGCAACTCGCCGACGGCAGCGAGGCGCTGGTCGCGACGGTGTTCGACCTGCAGGCGGCGCAGTACGGAATCGACCGAGGGCTGGGCAGCGGAGCGAAGGACTACAACGACAACGCGCCCTACACGCCGGCATGGCAGGAAAAGATCACCGGGGTGCCGCGCGACCAGGTCATCACGGTGGCGCGCCAGTTCGCCGACAACGCCGACAAGACGCACGGCAAGTCGATGATCATCATCGGCGCGGCAATGAACCACTGGTACCACGCCGACATGAACTACCGCGGCGTCATAAACCTGCTGATGATGTGCGGCTGCGTCGGCCAGAGTGGCGGAGGCTGGGCACACTACGTCGGACAGGAGAAGCTGCGGCCGCAGACCGGCTGGACCGCACTCGCGTTCGCGCTCGACTGGATCCGTCCACCGCGCCAGCAAAATTCGACGTCGTTTTTCTACGCGCACACCGACCAGTGGCGCTACGAGAAGCTGGGCGTCGAAGAGGTCCTCTCGCCACTGGCGGACAGGAAGGCATTCGGTGGCAGCTTCATCGATTACAACGTGCGTGCCGAGCGCATGGGCTGGCTGCCGAGCGCGCCGCAGCTGAAGACCAACCCGCTGAAGGTCGTGAAGGATGCGCAGGTCGCGGGGCTCGACCCGAAGGACTACGTCGTGCGGGCGCTGAAGGACGGCAGCCTGCAGATGAGCTGCGAAGACCCGGATGCGCCGCAGAACTGGCCGCGCAACCTCTTCGTCTGGCGATCCAACCTGCTCGGCTCGAGCGGCAAGGGCCACGAGTATTTCTGCAAGCATCTCTTAGGCACCGAAAACGGCGTGCAGGGCAAGGACCTCGGCAAGGATGACGCCAAGCCGACTGAAGTCGAGTGGCACGCGCAGGCGCCGGAGGGCAAGCTCGACCTGCTGGTCACGCTCGACTTCCGCATGAGCACGACGTGCCTGTACAGCGACATCGTGCTGCCGACCGCGAGCTGGTACGAGAAGAACGACCTCAACACCAGCGACATGCACCCGTTCATCCACCCGCTGTCGGCAGCGGTCGACCCGGTGTGGCAGTCGCGTTCCGACTGGGAGATCTACAAGGGCTTCGCCAAGGCCTTCAGCGAAGTCTGCGTCGGCCACCTCGGCGTCGAGAAGGAAGTCGTGCTGACGCCGCTGATGCACGACACGCCGGCGGAGCTCGCGCAGCCGCTCGACGTGAAGGAGTGGAAGAAGGGCCAGTGCGAGCTGATCCCCGGCAAGACGGCACCGCAGATCGCGGTGGTCGAACGCGACTATCCGAACTGTCTACAAGCGCTTCACCTCGCTTGGCCCCCTGATGGCCAAGGTCGGCAACGGCGGCAAGGGCATCGGCTGGAACACGCAAACGGAAGTCCAGCAACTCGGTGAACTGAACGGCGTCGACGTCGATGGCCGGCCGCGCATCGTCAGCGACGTCGACGCCTGCGAAGTGATCCTGCAGCTTGCTCCTGAGACGAACGGCCACGTCGCGGTGAAGGCCTGGGAGGCGCTTTCAAAAATCACCGGCCGTGAGCACGCGCACCTCGCACTGCACCGCGAGGACGAGAAGATCCGCTACCGCGACGTGCTGGCGCAGCCGCGCAAGATCATTTCTTCACCGACGTGGTCGGGGCTGGAAAGCGAGAAGGTCTCCTACAACGCCGGCTACACCAACGTGCACGAGCTGATTCCGTGGCGCACGCTGACCGGCCGCCAGCAGTTCTACCAGGATCACCCCTGGATGATCGCGTTCGGCGAAGGCTTCTCGAGCTATCGGCCGCCAGTGGATCTGAAAACCACATCGGGCATCCACAACATCAAGCCCAACGGCAACCCGGAGATCCTGCTCAACTTCATCACGCCGCACCAGAAGTGGGGCATTCACTCCACCTACAGCGACAACCTGATGATGCTGACGCTGAACCGCGGCGGCCCGGTCGTCTGGCTCAGCGAAGACGATGCGAAGAAGGCCGGCATCGAGGACAACGACTGGATCGAGATCTTCAACATCAACGGCGCCATCGCCGCGCGCGCGGTGGTGAGCCAGCGCGTCAACCCCGGCATGACGATGATGTATCACGCGCAGGAAAAGATCATCAACACGCCAGGCTCGGAGATCACCGGCGTCAGGGGTGGCATCCACAACTCGGTCACGCGCATCGTCACCAAGCCGACGCACATGATCGGCGGCTACGCGCAGCTCTCGTATGGCTTCAACTACTACGGGACGATCGGCACCAACCGCGACGAGTTCGTCGTGGTGCGCAAGATGAAGAAGGTCGACTGGCTGGATACCCCGCGCGATGACTATCTCGCGAAGGCATTCCAGTCGCAGGGCGAGAACCCCTGATGCAACCAGCCGATAAGGAGATCACGACATGAAAGTACGCGCACAGATCGGCATGGTGCTCAATCTCGACAAGTGCATCGGTTGCCACACCTGCAGCGTCACCTGCAAGAACGTCTGGACCAGCCGGCCGGGCGTCGAGTACGCCTGGTTCAACAACGTCGAGACCAAGCCCGGTATCGGCTACCCGAAGGAGTGGGAGAACCAGGACAAGTGGAACGGCGGCTGGATCCGCAAGTCCGACGGCTCGATCGTCCCACGCCAGGGCGGCAAGTGGCAGCTCCTGATGAAGATCTTCGCCAACCCGAACCTGCCGGAGATCGACGACTACTACGAGCCTTTCACCTTCGACTACGACCACCTGCACTCGGCGCCCGAGATGAAGGCAGCGCCGACCGCGCGGCCGCGCTCGCTGATCACCGGGCAGCGGATGGAGAAGATCGAGTGGGGCCCGAACTGGGAGGAGATCCTCGGCGGCGAGTTTTCCAAGCGCAGCAAGGACCGCAACTTCGACGACATCCAGAAGGAGATCTACGGCCAGTTCGAGAACACCTTCATGATGTACCTGCCGCGGCTGTGCGAGCACTGCCTTAACCCGGCGTGCGTCGCAAGCTGCCCGTCGGGCTCGATCTACAAGCGCGAGGAAGACGGCATCGTCCTGATCGACCAGGACAAGTGCCGCGGCTGGCGCATGTGCGTGTCGGGCTGCCCCTACAAGAAGATCTACTACAACTGGAAGAGCGGCAAGGCCGAGAAGTGCATCTTCTGCTACCCGCGCATCGAGGCCGGGCAGCCGACCGTGTGCAGCGAGACCTGTGTGGGCCGCATCCGCTACCTCGGCGTGCTGCTGTATGACGCCGACCGCATCGAGGAGGCCGCCAGTACCGAGCACGACCGCAACCTGTACTCGGCGCAGCTCGGCATCTTCCTCGACCCCAATGATCCGCGCGTGATCGAACAGGCGCGCGCCGACGGCATTCCCGAGGCCTGGCTTGCCGCAGCAAAGACCTCGCCCGTCTACAGGATGGCCGTGGACTGGCGCGTCGCATTGCCGCTGCACCCCGAGTACCGCACGCTGCCGATGGTCTGGTACATCCCGCCGCTGTCGCCGGTCACGTCGCGCGCGCAGGCGGGCGAGATCGGCATGAACGGCGAATTGCCCGACGTGCGCAGCCTGCGCATTCCGCTGAAGTACCTCGCCAACCTGCTGACCGCGGGCGACGAGGAGCCGGTGGCGCGCGCGCTCGAACGGATGATGGCGATGCGAGTCTTCATGCGCAGTCGCCACGTCGATGGTGTCGACAAGCCCGCGGTGCTCGAACGTGTCGGCCTGACGCGTGCCGAGGTCGAGGACATGTACCGCGTGATGGCGATCGCCAATTACGAGGACCGCTTCGTGATCCCGACGACGCACCGCGAATACGCGGAGAACGCATTCAACGTGCGCGGCGGCTGCGGATTTTCCTTCGGCAACGGCTGCAGCGAGGGCGTCAGCGAGACGAGCCTCTTCGGCAGCGAGAAGAAGCGCACGATTCCGATCAAGGCGACGGTGTAGTCATGCGCCCCTTCGAATCCGTTGCCCCGAAGATGACGCACACGCTGCGTGCGCTCGCCTGGCTGCTGCGCTATCCGGATGCCGGGCTGCGCGCCGTGGCGCCGCAGCTCGGCGATGCGCTGAAAGCAGAAGCCGCGCTCGAGGCGTCCCGCCTTGCCGAGCTCGACGCACTCTCCCGCCAGATCGCGCAGGCGGCACCGTTGCGCACCGAAGCCGAGTACGTGGAACTCTTCGACCGCGGCCGCCGCACTGCGCTGCACCTGTTCGAGCACGTGCACGGCGACAGCCGCGATCGCGGTCAGGCGATGGTGGATCTCGCGCAGACCTACGACCGCGCCGGCCTGCTGCTGGCACCGGGCGAACTGCCGGACTACCTGCCGGTCGTGCTCGAGTTCGCCAGCACACAGCCACCGGCGGCCGCGCGCGAGTTCCTGCGCGAGACCGCGCACATCGTGCGCGCGATCATGAGCGCGCTGCTGGAGCACGGCAGCCCATATGCCAGCGTCCTGGCGGCGGTGCTCGATCTCGCCGGCGAGCGCGCCGACCCGGTTCCGCTCGCTGCTGAGCCCGCGCTCGACGAGAGCTGGCAGGAGCCAGAGGCCTTCGGCGGCTGTTCGTCCGCCGGCCAGTCACGTCCGAACGAACCGCAGCCGGTTCACATCGTGCGCCCTGCCCGAGCGCCGCATCGCACGGCTGCCTGAGGAAACCGCCATGACCCTGCTCAACAACTTTTTCTTCAACGTCTATCCGTACATCTGCCTCGCATTCTTCTTCATGGGCAGTCTGGCCCGCTTCGATCGCGACCAGTACACATGGAAGAGCGACTCCTCCCAGATGCTGCGCGCGAAACAGCTGCGCTGGGGCAGCAACCTGTTCCACATCGGCATCCTGTTCCTGCTGTTCGGACATACCGTCGGCCTGCTGACGCCGCACTGGGTCTACGAGCCTTTCATCAGCGCTCCGACCAAGCAACTTTTCGCAATCGTCTCCGGTGGCATCGCGGGAACGATGTGCTTCATCGGGCTGACGATGCTGCTGCACCGTCGGATGTTCGACCCGCGTATCCGCCTGACCAGCCATCGCACCGATCTCGCGATCCTGATCATCCTGTGGATCCAGCTCTTGCTTGGCCTGATCACGCTGCCGCTGTCGTACGCGCACCGGGTCGACGCGCACGCAATGCTGATCCTGTCGGCCTACCTGCAGGGCGTGGCGACCTTCCGCCCGGATGCCAACCTGCTGGCCGAGATCGCCTGGCCGTTCAAGGTGCACATGGTGCTCGGCATGACGATCTTCCTGCTGCTGCCGTTCAGTCGACTGGTGCACGTGTGGAGCGGGCTGGCGTCGATCGCCTATGTCTTCCGGCCGTACCAGATCGTGCGGTCACGCCGGCTGAATGTCCCAGCCGGACAGAATCTGCCGAGCAAGGCGGCGTGATGCTCGCGACTTCCCTACCCCTGGCGGCTGTCACCCGGCCGCGTGTCAACGGAATCGATCTCGCAGGCGCCGACGAAGTGCTGACGCCAAACGAGCTGCGCAGCCGCGCCAATGTCGAACTGCTGCGCCAGGCCGCGATCGCTGCCGGGCTGCTCGACAAGGACGATCCGGCGCCCACGCGCGGGGCGATCAGCGAGGCCGCCTCCGATGCGATCGAGGCGCTGCTGGAAAGAGAACTGGTGAGGCCGGAGGCTGACGAGACGACCTGCCAGCGCTTTCATGCCGCCAATGCCAATCGCTATTCCGTCGGTGAAAGGGTGCAGCTTCGTCACGTGCTCTTCGCGGTGACCCCTGGCGTCGACATCGACGCCCTGCGCAAGCGCGCCGAAGCCTGTCTGATCGATCTTCGCGCACGCACGCACGGCGAGGTCGATCGCTTCCCCAAGGCCGCAGCGCAGCTGTCGAACTGCCCGAGCGGGCAGGACGGCGGTCGGCTGGGCTGGCTGACAGCCTCGGAGTGCGCACCCGAACTGGCGCGCGAGATCTTTGGCCAGCCGGAAGTCGGCGTACTGCCGCGCCTGGTCCGCAGCCGCTTCGGCCTGCATGTCGTCGAGGTTCTGGCCCGCGAGCCTGGCACCGTGCCACTCTACGAAGCGGTGCGGACGGCCGTTCGGCAGACGCTCGAACGCCAGGCCTACGCGACCGCGCTGCGCCAGTATCTGCAACTGCTGGCCGGACGCGCCAGTCTCGAGGGCGTCGAGCTCGACGCCGCCAGCACGCCGCTGGTCCAATAGGCTGGACGGGCCTGGCAATGCCCGATGAACTGCTCGAGCGGCTGCGGCGCTTCAAGGAAGATGCGTTTCCGCAGTACCGCGCCCAGTTCCAGCAGCTCGTCGACGACGGCCAACGGCCGCTGACGCTGTTCATCGGCTGCAGCGATTCGCGGATCGTGCCGTACCTGCTCACCGGCACCGGGCCCGGCGAGCTCTTCCTGGTGCGCAACGTCGGCGGATTCGTCCCGCCGTACGATCAGTACATCGATTGCCCCCAAGACGCCGTTGGCGTCGGCCCCCCGAGGGGGCTCACCCGGCTTGGGGCGGCCCGGCGCTGGGTGGGTTTCCACGGGACCGCCGCAGCAATCGAGTTCGCAGTGCTCTACCTCGATGTCCGGCGCATCGTCGTCTGCGGCCACAGCCACTGTGGTGCGATCCGCGCGCTCTATGAGGAAGTGCCACCGGCCGCGCAGAACCTCGAGCGCTGGTTGGAACTCGGACGCGAGGCGGTATTGCCGGTCGCAGAACCGGGACCCGACGCCCTTCGGCGCACCGAACAGCGTGCCATCGTTCTGCAGCTCGAGCGGCTGATGGACTATCCAATGGTGCGCGAGCGGGTCGAAGCCGGCGCGCTCACGCTGCACGGCTGGCACTACGTGATCGAGGACGGGGAAGTGCACGTGTTCGATGTCCGGCGCGGCGGCTTCGTGCCGGCCTCCCTGGCCGAACACGCCGGCACCGGGCCGTACCTGCCGAAGGAGCAGATCCCGCTCGATGGCAGCGGCGTGCCGCTGGCGGACGACTGAGGGCGCCTTGAACATGCTTCCGCTGAACGCGCTAGCCCCGCCAGAGACGCCGTCGGCCACGGCAAGACCGATCGCGCGGCGGCTCTCGGTTGCGAGCCTCTGGCTCGCCCCCCACCGGATCGCCTTCTTCGTCGCCACCGCGCTGCTGCTCGCGGTGTCGTTCGGCTGGACCTGGATGCTGGTCGTACCGCACGCCGGCACGACTGTCGTCACGGCGTTGCCGCCGACGATCGCGCACGCGTTCATTTTCGCGGCGGCCTACATGCCGCTCCATATCGCCGGCTTCATGTTCACCGCCGGTCCGCGCTGGCTGCAGGTGACTCCGCCCCCGGCCGAGCGGCTGCGCTGGCCAATCGCGTTGCATGTGGCCGGAGTCGTGCTGCTTATGACCGGTACGGTCGGCGGCGTCGTGTTCGCGGCATTTGGCGCGCTGCTGCTCGCGATCGCCTGGACCGCGATCGGCATCGGCTTTGCCGCGCTGGTGCGGACCAGCCGGGTCGCGGATCGCTTGCACGCGCGCTGCGTCGTGCTGTTCTGGACGATGGGCATCGCCGCGGCGTTGCTGTTCGCCGCCGGCCTCGGGACCCACCACTACGCGTTCGCGGGCCTGGCCGCCTGGCTGCTGCTCTTCGGCTCGGTGGGTCCGATCAGCGTGACGGTCGCGCACCGGGTGCTGCCATTTTTCACCTCGAACGCCGTCGCCGGGCTGGTGCCGTGGCGGCCGAACTGGGCACTGGCGCTGCTGCTGGCGGCGATGATCGGGCTCGGCGTCGTGCTCTACGCGCCGCGCAGCGAACTGCTGCACGGTGCCTGGCAGTGGCTGGCGATCCTGCCAGCGGCCGCCGCGGGCGCCGCGCTGGCTGCGCTGGCGATCCGCTGGGGACTGATGCAGAGCCTGCGCGGACCGTCGCTGCGCCTGCTGGCGATGCTGCACCTCGCATTCGCCTGGCTGCCGCTCGCGCTGCTGCTCGCGGCGGCGGACGCGGGCCTGCGCCTTGCGCTGGGCGGTGCCGGGCTCGGGCTGGCGCCGCTGCATGCGATGACGCTCGGGATGCTCGGCAGCCTGCTGTTCGCGATGGTCACGCGCGTGATCCGTGGCCATGGCGGCATCGCGCTGGTCGCCGACGATCTCGTCTGGACTCTGTTCCTGCTGCTGCAGGTGGCGACGCTGCTGCGGATCGCGAGCCCGTTGATTCCGGTGGCCAACGGCGCACTTCTGGCGGCCGCCGCGATCGTCTGGACGGCGGTCTGGAGTGTCTGGGCTTATGTGCATCTCCCGATTCTGCTGAAGACCCGTTTCGACGGCGGGCCGCAATAGCGACGGCCCGCAAGCGCCGCCGTTCAATTTGACAAGAAGACTGAACCGAAGAAGAGGGGCCATCGTGACCACAGCCAACGCAATCAAACCGGCGCTCAGCCGCGAGCAGATCTCGGCCCTGGCCGCGAGCACGATCGCCTTCGCCGTGAACTTCGCGGTCTGGGTGATGTTTTCCATCATCGGGGTGAAGATCAAGGCAGAGCTCAATCTCAGCGAGACCGAGTTCGGCCTGCTGGTGGCCACTCCGATCCTGACCGGATCGCTGATACGCCTGCCGCTGGGCATCCTCACCGACCGCTACGGCGGGCGGATCGTGTACTTCTTCCAGATGCTTGCCGTGGTGGTTCCGACCTGGATGCTGTCGTATGCCACCGAGTACTGGGAGTACCTGGTGCTGGGTCTCTTCGTCGGCGTCGCCGGCGGCTCGTTCGCCGTCGGCATTGCCTACACGTCTGCCTGGTTCAGCAAGGAGCGGCAAGGCACGGCGATGGGGATCTTCGGTGCGGGCAACGCGGGCTCGTCGCTCACCAAGTTCATCGCCCCGATGATCATCGCGGCCTCCGCGACTGCGTCGTGGAGGATGGTTCCGAAGGTCTATGCGGTGGCCATGCTGGTGATGGCGATTGTGTTCTGGTTCACGACGACCCAGGACCCGTTGCATCGGAAGGACGCCCAGCAGGGCCGCAAGGTTCCCAAGCTGTCGGAGCAGCTATTGCCCTTGCTCGACCTTCGGGTGTGGCGCTTCGGGCTCGCCTACTACTTCGTGTTCGGCGCCTTCGTCGCGCTGGCGTTGTGGCTGCCCAAGTACTACGTCGGCGAATTCGGGCTGCCGCTGGCGACCGCGGCCTTCCTGACGATCCTGTTCGACCTTCCGTCAGGAGCCATCCGTGCGCTCGGTGGATGGGCGTCCGACAAGTGGGGCGGCAATACGGTCACCTGGTGGGTCATGTGGATCAGCCTGGTCTGCATGTTCATCCTGAGCTACCCGCCCACCACGATGATCATCCACGGAATCAAGGGCGACGTCGCGGTGGAAATCGGCGTCGGCGTTGTGATGTTCACGGTGCTGATCTTCATCGTCGGACTGGCACAGGGCTTCGGCAAGGCCAGCGTCTACCGCAGTCTTGCGGATCACTACCCGGCCAGCATGGGCGTGGTGGGCGGCATTGTCGGCGTCATCGGCGGACTGGGCGGGTTCACGCTGCCGATCATGTTCGGCGTCGCGGCCGACGTCATCGGCGTGCGCAGCAGCTGTTTCATGTTGCTGACCCTCGTGATCATCGTCACGATGATCTGGATGTGGGTCGCCGAGCGCAACGAGCGCGAAGGCATCCTTGCCAAGCACGCCGATGCCCGCGCAGCGTTGGAAGGCGCGGATCTGATCGAGCCGAGGGGTCGGCGCCGCCATGTCCTCGTCGACTGGCGGCCGGACGACGAGGGGTTCTGGGCGGCGACGGGCCGGCGCATTGCGACCCGCAACCTGCTCGTGTCGATGCCCGCGCTGCTGCTGGCGTTCGCGGTCTGGGTGGTGTGGAGCGTGATCGTCGTCGAGCTGCCGCGCATTGGCTTCAAGTTCACGACCAACCAACTCTTCTGGCTGGCGGCGCTGCCCGGAATCTCGGGTGCAGTGTTCCGCGCGCTGTATTCGTTCGTCGTACCGATTTTCGGTGGGCGCAACTGGACCGTGTGGAGCACGACGATGCTGCTGCTGCCGACGCTGTGGATCGGCTTCGCGGTCCAGGACCCGAACACCAACTACGCCGTGTTCGCCGCAATCGCGCTGATGTGCGGCCTGGGCGCTGGCAATTTCTCGTCCTCGATGGCACACATCAGCTTCCTCTATCCGAAGCGCCTGCAGGGCACGGCGCTGGGCGCGAACGCCGGGGTGGGCAACCTCGGCGTCGGCCTGGCGCAGCTCATTGCGCCGCTGGCGATGTACGGTGGCGCGCTGCTCGTCATGGGCGGGAGCGCGCAGTCGCGCGAGATTGCCGGCGCGGTGGTGCCGGTGTGGGTGCAGAACGCCGGCTTCATCTGGGTGCCGCTGATCGTGCTGGCCGTGATCGCGGCGTGGTTCGGCATGGACAACATCGCCACCGTGCGGGCCGGTTTCGCCGAACAAGTGGCGATCCTGCGCAACAAGCAGCAATGGCGGATGAGCTGGCTCTACCTGGGCACGTTCGGCTCGTTCATCGGCCTGGCGGCGGGCTTCCCGATGCTGGTCAACACCCAGTTCCCGGCGGTCGACGCCTTTGCTTTCGCGTTCGTCGGACCGCTGCTTGGCGCGCTGGTGCGGCCCATCGGCGGCTGGCTGGCCGACCGCGTGGGCGGGGCCCGGATCACGGTCGCGGTCTTCCTCGTGATGACGATCGCGCCGCTGGCCGCGGCAATCTTCCTTCCCGGTGCGGGCACCGGGGGCAGCCTGATGGGATTCGTGCTGACTTTCATCGCGATGTTCATCGCAGCTGGAGTGGGCAACGGCTCGACGTTCCGGATGATCCCGATCATCTTCCGCACGCTGCGCGAGCGCGAGGTCAAGGACCCGAGCGACCAGGCGGCGATGGACGCGGCCCGCCGCGTTGGTGCCACCGAAGGCGCGGCGACGCTGGGCTTCAGCTCCGCTGTTGCGGCGCTCGGCCTCGCCTTCATCCCGATCGCCTACGGCACGTCGATCAACCTGACGGGCAGTCCGGTGGCCGCATTGGTCTTCTTCAGCGTGTTCTACCTGAGCTGCCTGATCGGGACCTGGCACTGGTACGCGCGGCGCGGCGCCGAAGTGTCGTGTTAAGGGACCACTCGACGCCACCCGGAAATCGGTCACCGCTGGCGGCAGTCGAACGCGCGAGCGACAATGCGGAAGGCTGGCCCATGACTGCGACGATCGATTTCCGTTCCCCCTCCGGAGGCTTCGACGAGCCGCTCGAACTCTGGCTCGCCTGTCACGAGCGTGTGCAGCGCTTCTGCACACTGATCGGACGGGTGAAGGAACACGTCGAAAAGCGCGGCGCCGACGCCGAGGCCGTCGAGTCAGCGACCTCGATCCGGCGCTATTTCAATGAAGCGGCACCGCGCCACCATGAGGACGAGGAGAGCGACCTCTTCCCGCGCCTGCTGATACGGCTCGACGAGCAGGCAACGGGAAGCGATGCGGATGAGGCGGCACGCGTTCGCGCTGCGATCGGCGTCCTGACGGCCGAGCATCGCGCCAACGAAGTACTCTGGGCAGCACTCGATGCCTCGCTCGCCCGTATCGCGCGAGGCGAGGCGGTCGCGCTCGACGCTGGCTTGGTCGAGGCGTTCAGCGGCACGTACCGCCAGCACATCGAAGTGGAAGAGTCCGTCGTGATGCCTGCGATGCGGCGCCACTTCTGCGCGACGGACTGGAACGAGGTCGGCGCTGCCATGGCGAAGCGCCGCGGCGTCACGACCTGAGCGCCGCCGCGCCGCAGCTCGCGATCAGGCGGGCGACGAGCGGAACGCGTAGGCGCGGCCGCCGGCGAACATGTACTCGACGCGCAGCAATTTCTTCGACGAATCGGCCAGCGCGAACCCGACCAGTTCGATCCGGTCCCCCGGCTTCAGCGGCTCCTTCAAGCCCCATGCCTCCATGCGCGACAGCGGAGCGAATTCGATCTCCCAGTCGCCCGCCGCATTCACCGGCAGGGCTGTCTTCTTCAGCAGCGCGCTGCCGTCCACACGCTGAGACTGCGCCGGCACCTGCCGCTGCGCAAGGTCGGACGGGAGCGCCAGCCCCTGGGCGACGGTCAGCACGATCTCCGCGTGTGGGTTCTGCCAGCGCACCGACTTGACGGTACCCACCAGGTAGAGCGGCTTGTCCTGGTCGAAGCTCGACCAGCCGTGATGGGCGACCACGGGCGCGGCGGCCAGTGCAAGACCTGTGAAGAGGAACTGACGACGATCGACCATGCAGAGACTCCTTATGTGTTGCTCAGATGTACGCGA
Source organism: uncultured beta proteobacterium (assembly GCA_963780715.1). Lineage (GTDB taxonomy): Bacteria > Pseudomonadota > Gammaproteobacteria > Burkholderiales > Burkholderiaceae_F > JALORV01. Next base: position 124,230 of record CAWADK010000019.1, on the reverse strand, counting down.
TCATGCGGCCCGCGCCGATGACGGCCAGCCAGATCAGCAGTGAGGCGCCGGCCTGCCAGCGTGCCAGACGATCCTGCCGTCGCAGCGAATCCCTGGCATGAAACACGAGCGCGTTCACGCCGGCCATCAGTATCAATACCAGCTTGAGACGGAAGGCCGGGTTGGCGGCGAGTTCCGTGGCTGCCGAGATGAAGAGCAGGCTGCCGCTGGCCGCGGCGAGCGCGAATGCGGCCAGTGAAGTCCGCACCGCAAGCCGCGCGAATGCCGGCAGTGGCAGCGCACGCTGCACGCCGAACACGCGCAGCTCCAGCAGCAGCAGGCTGCCAACCAGCGCCGCGAACGCCGCGATATGCACCGACTCGAGCACCGGATACGCCCACACCGACCGGCGGACGACCTCGGCCAGCGGCCACGCTTCGATAAGGGACCAGTCGATCACGACAGGCCGCGCCGGATCATGCGGTCGACGCAATCCGCCCGCACACGGTTCGGATCGCGGCGACCGTCGGTCAACGTCGACGCTTGGAGCCGAGCAGTCCGCCCAGCACGCCGCGCGAGATTTCGCGCGCGATCGAGGACCCCATCGAACGCGCGGCGCTCTTCGCCGCCGCCTCGACCACGCCCTCACGGCGCCCGCCGCGCGGCCCGGTCGAGCCGAACAGGAGGTCGCCCAGGCTGTCCATGATGCCGCCGCCCGCCGCTGCGTCGCCCGCAGGCTTCGCGGTGCCCTTCTCCGTTGGCAGCGTTTCGCCGCCGCCGGCGCGTGCCTTGAGCTGCTCATGGGCGGACTCGCGATCGACCGTCTTTTCGTAGGTGCTGCCGACGACGGAACTGGCGATCAGTTTCCTGCGATCTTCCGGCGTGATCGGCCCAAGCTGCGAGCCCGGGGCCAGGACCCACGCGCGCTCCGTGATGCCGGGGGTGCCCTTCGCATCGAGCAGCGAAACCAGCGCCTCGCCCACGCCCAGTTCCATGATCGCCTTCGACGCATCGATCTTCGGGTTCGCTCGCATCGTCTCGGCCACTGACTTGACCGCCTTCTGGTCGCGCGGCGTGAAGGCGCGCAGCGCATGCTGGACGCGGTTGCCGAGCTGACCCAGCACCTTCTCCGGAATGTCGAGCGGGTTCTGCGTGACGAAATACACGCCGACCCCCTTGGAGCGGATCAGCCGCACCACCTGCTCGACCTTCTCCAGCAGTGCCGGCGGCGCTTCCGAGAACAGCAGGTGCGCCTCGTCGAAGAAGAACACGAGCTTCGGCTTATCGCGGTCGCCGACCTCGGGCAGGTTCTCGAAGAGTTCCGACAGCAGCCACAGCAGGAAGGTCGAATACAGGCGCGGCGAGTTCATCAGCCGGTCGGCCGCGAGGATGTTCACGACGCCCTGGCCATCCACCGCCTGCATCAGGTCGTCGATGTTGAGCATCGGCTCGCCGAAGAAGCGGTCGCCGCCCTGTTCCTCGATCTGCAGCAGCCCGCGCTGGATCGCGCCGATCGAGGCCGAAGACACGTTGCCGTACTCGGTCTTGATCTTGGCCGCGTTGTCGCCGATGAACTGCACCATCGCGCGCAGGTCCTTGAGATCGAGCAGCAGCAGGCCGTTGTCGTCCGCAACCTTGAAGACGATGCTGAGCACGCCTTCCTGCGTCTCGTTCAGGCCCAGCAGGCGCGAAAGCAGCAGCGGTCCCATGTCGGAGACCGTCGCGCGCACAGGATGGCCCTGCTCACCCCAGACATCCCACAGGGTGACCGGGCACGCACCCCATTTCGGCTCCGGCAGGCTGTGCTCCTCCAGGCGCTTCTTCATCTTGTCGCTGAGCGCACCGGCCTTGGCGATCCCGGTGAGGTCACCCTTCACGTCGGCCATGAACACCGGCACTCCGATGCGCGAAAAGCTCTCCGCCAGCTTCTGCAGCGTGACCGTCTTGCCGGTGCCGGTCGCGCCGGTGATGCAGCCGTGCCGGTTCGCGAGTGCAGGCAGCAGCCCGAGTTCGGTGGTGCCTGACATTGCGATGATCAGTGGATCGCTCATGCTCTTTCCCCTCGATGCCGCCCGCAGTCTAGCCAATGATGTGGCCAAAGCACCGGCGGGGGCGGGAGTCCGGCATCGGCGGTCCGCTAGACTCCCGCCCTTGCCGAATCAATCACCGCAACGTCGAGAGCAGCATCATGGCCGGCCATTCCAAATGGGCCAACATCCAGCACCGCAAGAACCGCCAGGACAACAAGCGCGGTTCGCTGTGGACCAAGATCATTCGTGAAGTCACGGTCGCCTCGCGCGACGGCGGGCCCGACCCGGCGATGAACCCGCGGCTGCGGCTCGCGCTCGACAAGGCGCGGCTCGGCAATGTGCCGAAGGACAAGCTCACCAGCGCGATCCAGCGCGGCGCCGGCAAGCTCGAAGGCGCCAGCTACGAGGAGATCCGCTACGAAGGCTATGGCATCGGTGGCGCCGCGCTGATGATCGACTGCATGACCGACAACCGCACGCGCACCGTCGCTGAGGTTCGGCATGCTCTCGCGAAGAACGGCGGCAACCTCGGCACCGACGGCTCGGTGGCATTCAACTTCAAGCACTGCGGCCAGTTCGTCTTCGCGCCGGGCACCTCCGAGGAAGCGGTCATGAACGCCGCGCTCGAGGCCGGTGCCGAGGACGTGATCGCCAACGAGGACGGCACGATCGAGGTCGTCACCCGACCCGCCGATTTCGAGGCCGTGCGCGAGTCGCTCGAAAAGTCCGGCCTCAAGCCGGAACTGGCCGAAGTGACGATGAAGCCGCTCGCCGAGACGGTGCTGACCGGCGACGATGCAGAGAAGATGCAACGTCTGATCGACGCGCTGGATGACCTGGACGACGTGCAGCAGGTCTACACCACCGCCGCCCTCGAGGAGTGAGCGTCGTGCGCGAGTCCATGCGATGAAGGTGCTGGTCGTCGGCGGCGGGGGCCGCGAACACGCGCTGGCCTGGCGGCTTTCCCAGTCGCCGCGCGTGCAGCGCGTCTACGTTGCGCCGGGCAACGGCGGGACGGCGCGCGATCGCCACCTGCGCAACGTTCCGCATGACAGCCACGAGGCGCTGGCTGACTTCGTGGTGTCGGAAGACATTGCGCTTACCGTCGTCGGGCCCGAAGCACCGCTCGCCACCGGCATCGTCGACGTGTTCCGTGCGCGGGGGCTGCGGATCTTCGGTCCGACGCGGGCGGCCGCGCAGCTGGAAAGTTCCAAGGACTTCGCCAAGGCGTTCATGAAACGCCATGGCATTCCGACGGCCGACTATCTCACCTTCACCGATGCGGCGCCGGCGCGCGCCTACGTACGCGAGCGCGGTGCGCCGATCGTCGTCAAGGCCGACGGCCTCGCAGCCGGCAAAGGCGTCGTCGTCGCGGGAACGGTCGCGGAAGCGGAAGCCGCCATCGAGTCGATGCTGGTCGGCAACTCCCTTGGCGCGAGCGGCGCGAGGGTCGTCATCGAGGACTTCCTCCAGGGCGAGGAAGCGAGCTTCATCGTCATGAGCGACGGCCGCCATGCGCTGGCGCTGGCGACCAGCCAGGACCACAAGCGCCTGCTCGATGGCGATCGCGGCCCGAACACCGGTGGCATGGGCGCCTATTCGCCGGCACCGATCGTCACGCCGACGATCCATGCCCGCGTGATGCGCGAGATCATCCTGCCGACGATCCACGGCATGGCCGCCGACGGCATTCCCTACACGGGCTTCCTCTACGCCGGCCTGATGATCGACAGCACGGGCCACGCCCGCACGCTCGAGTTCAACTGCCGCATGGGTGACCCGGAGACACAACCCATCATGGCGCGCCTGAAGACTGACTTCACCGTGCTGCTCGACGCGGCCATCGATGGCCGGCTTGACCAGGTGGAAGCCGAGTGGGACCGACGCACGGCGCTGGGTGTGGTCGTGGCGGCGGCAGGCTATCCCGACGCGCCCCGCAAGGGCGACACCATCACCCGCCTTCCCGAGGACCGCGACGACTGCGTGACGTTCCACGCGGCAACGGCGCTCAGCGGCGAGCGGCTCGTCACCAGCGGCGGCCGCGTGCTGTGCGTGACGGCGCTCGGCGACACGGTCAGGGCGGCGCAGAAGAGCGCGTATGACGCGGTCGAGCAGGTCGAGTTCGACGGCATGCAGTTCCGTCGCGACATCGGCCACCGGGCGCTGAAGCCCCGGACGCTGTAGGGGCTCGCATCCCGAATCCGGATCGGCCGCGCCGACCGGCGCAGGTGCCCTGCGGCGCGCTTTCCGCCACAATGCTCGACCTTTGCCGCGGCCGACACGAACGACCGGGTCGCTGAACCGAACCACACGACGACACTGACGATGACGACCACTCCCTACACCGTTGAGCAGCACATCGCGCTGAAGCGCGTGTCCTCGATTGCGCCGTCGCCCGATGGAACGTGGCTCGCGGTGGCCGTACAGCGGCTCGACCGCGAAGGCGTCAAGTACGTCTCCGACCTGTGGAAGGTGCCGACCGACGGCTCCGCGCCCACCCAGCTGACGCGCGGCGACAGCAAGGATGCGGCGCCCTGCTTCCGCCACGACGGCGCGCTCGGCTTCCTGTCGAACCGGCAACCCACCGAGGTCAAGCCGGACGAGGAGGCGGACAAGCGCATGCAGGTCTGGATCCTGCCCGCCGCGGGCGGTGAACCGCAGCAGCTGACGGACGAGCCGCTCGGGGTCGACGCCTTCCGCTTCGCGAAGGCGCGCCGCTGTGCTGGCACTGTTTGCGCCGGTACTGTCGGGCGTCGAGCACGACAAGCAGCGCGAAACTGCCAGCGAGCGGCGCAAGAAGCACACGAGTGCGCGACATTTCCGTCAACAGCCGGTGCGGCACTGGGACCACTGGCTGCACCAGAATGAAAACATGGCCGATACGCACCTGATCGCGTACGCCGCCGACGGCACGAACCGCGTCGACCTGACTCCCGAGGCAAAGCTTGAGCTGTCGATCGAACCGGCGTTCGACATCTCCGCCGATGGCAAGCAGGTGGCCGTCACCTGGCAGACGCCCGGCCAGGATCGGGAGACAGACTCCGCGATCCGGCTGATCGACGTGGCGACGAAGGCCGCACGCATGCTCGGGGCGGCCACCAACACGAACAACGAGGCGCCGCTGATTTCACCCGATGGCCGGACCCTCGCGGTGGTGCGCTCGACCCGTTCCTCGACCAAGGCCGTGCGGCCGACGCTGGCGTTGATCGATCTCGCCACCGGGACGATGCGGGAGATCGGCAAGGCCTTCGATGCGTGGCCGCATCCGGGCGACTGGACGGCCGACGGCCGGCAGATCGTGTTCACCGCGGATCTCGGCGGGCACGTGCCCGTGTTCACCGTGGATATCGCGAACGACAAGGTCGATCTCATCACGGCGACGCGCAGCGGCGGTGCGCACAGCGACGTCTGCGTGCTGAAGGATGGCCGTATCGTCGGCATCCGCTCGACCTTCCGCGAGCCGCCGGAAGCGTTCGCCGTCACCAACCAGCCCGGATCGCCACCGCAGGTGCTCGCGCGCCTGTCGGGCTTCGAGTTTCCCGACTGGGTCGAGGTCGAGCACTGCACCGCGACTTCGACCGACGGCGCATCGATCCAGTACTTCGTGACCAGGCCGGCGAAGGCGCAGGGCAAGCTGCCGACGCTGCTGTGGATCCACGGCGGCCCGATCGGCATGTCGGCCGACGCCTGGCACTGGCGCTGGAATCCTCTGCTGGCGGTCGCGGCGGGCTACGCCGTCGTACAGCCGAACCCGCGCGGCTCGACCGGCTTCGGCCAGGAGTTCGTGCAGGGCATCTGGGGCAACGTCTGGGGCAAGCAGTGCTACGAAGACCTGATGGCGGTGACCGACGAAGTTGAAAAGCGCGCGGACGTCGATCCGGACCGCGTGATGGCGATGGGCGGCAGCTTCGGTGGCTACATGACCAACTGGATCGGCACGCAGACCCAGCGCTTCAAGTGCCTGATCACGCATGCCTGCGTGACGACGATGGCGCAGTTCACCGGCACGACCGACCACCCGGCCTGGTGGTACCTGGAAATGGGCGGCGAGGATCCGTACGACGACCAGGCCGCCTTCGATCGTTACGCGCCGATCCGCCACGTCAAGCAGTGGAAGACACCGGCGCTGATCATCCACGGCGAGCTCGACTACCGCTGCCCGATCAGCGAGGGCCTCAATCTCTTCGAGGCGCTGCAATACCACGGCGTGCCGAGCGAGCTGCTGATCTTCCCGGACGAGAACCACTGGATCCTCAAGCCGCGCAACATCGTCGCCTGGTATGACACGGTGCTCGGCTTCATCGGCCGGCATCTGAAGGCGACATGAGCGCTGCACGGCCGCTCCGAAAGCGCTCGCGTCCCCCTCGGGGGGACGGAGGCTGGCACGGTGGCATGCCCTGCGGCATGCCACCCAGCCGACGCCGCTTGAGTATGCAGACGCAAGCGGAGATGGCGCGGAGCGCCATCCTGCAGGGCGAGGGGGCAACATGACCTTGGTGCCCGAGTTCGTCGACGCCCAGTCGGTGCGCGAGTACCTGCTGGGGCTGCAGCAGCGCATCGTCGGTACTTTCGAGCAGCTCGACGGCCAGCCCTTCCTCTCCGACACCTGGGAAAAACCACCCGGCGCTACGCTCGGAGGCGGTGGGCTTACGCGCATCATCGAGAACGGCAATCTGCTCGAACGCGGCGGGGTCGGTTTCTCGCACGTGGTCGGCTCGACGCTGCCGCCCTCGGCCACTGCACAGCGGCCGGAACTTTCAGGGCGCGGCTTCGAAGCGATGGGCGTGTCGCTGGTCTTTCATCCGCGCAATCCCTTTGTGCCGACCGTGCACATGAACGTGCGTTTCTTCATTGCGAAGAAGACCGGCGAAGCCGACGTCTACTGGTTCGGGGGGGGCATGGACCTGACGCCCTACTACGCAACCGAGGACGACGCGCACCACTTTCACGCGACCTGCAAGCAGGCACTGGCGCCGTTCGGCGCGGACAAGCACCCGCGCTTCAAGAAGTGGTGCGACGAGTACTTCTTCCTCAAGCACCGCAACGAGCCGCGCGGTATCGGTGGCGTGTTCTTCGATGACTTCCATGAGCTCGGCTTCGACCAGAGCTTCGCGCTGATGCGCGCGGTCGGCGATGCCTTCCTCGACGCCTATGTTCCGATCGTCGAACGCCACCGCCACCGGGAATACGGCCCGCGCGAGCGCGAGTTCCAGGCGTACCGGCGCGGCCGCTATGTGGAGTTCAACCTCGTGTTCGACCGTGGCACGCTGTTCGGCCTGCAATCGGGAGGGCGCACGGAGTCGATCCTGATGTCGCTGCCGCCGGTGGTGCACTGGAAATACGACTGGCATCCCGAGCCCGGCAGCCCGGAGGCGCGGCTCTACACGGACTTTCTGCGTCCGCGCGAGTGGGCGTGAGCGGCATGGATGCCATCGGGATCCTTGGTGGGAGCTTCGATCCGATCCACGTCGGCCACCTGCAGCTCGCGCGCGACGCGCTCGCCAACCTGCCGATTGCCGAAGTCCACCTGCTGCTCGCCGCCCAGCCGTGGCAGAAGGAGGTCCTGACCGCCGCACAGCATCGCGCCCGAATGATCGAGCTCGCCATCGAGCAGGAGCTTCCCTTCACCCGGCGCCGGATGATCCTGGATCTGCGCGAACTCGAACGCGGCGGGCCGACCTACACCGTGGACACGCTGCGCGACCTGCGTACCGCGATGGGGCCTGAAATACCGCTGGTGCTGATCATGGGCGCCGACCAGTTCGCGCGCTTCGACACCTGGCGCGAGTGGGAAGCGATCCCCGAACTGGCGCACCTGGCCGTGGCCAAGCGCGCCGGCGCCGCGCCGGCGCTCAACGAACCGCTGCAGCGCCTGCGCAATGCACGTTACCTGAAGTACGCCGGCGATCTTGTCGACAGCCCGGCCGGCCACATCGTCGACCTGGCAATGACACCGGTCGATGCTTCCGCCACCGAAGTCCGCGCACTGCTGGGCCGACCTACGGAGCCCGCGGATGCGACGCGGCTGGCTACCTTGGTTCCCCCCGCGGTGCTCGACTATATTCGTTCGCACCAACTCTACGCCGGGCCGCATGGACATTAGAAAGCTGCAGCGCGTGATCGTCGACGCACTCGAGGACGTCAAGGCGCACGACATCGTGGTCTTCAACACCGCGCATCTGTCGGACATGTTCGATCGTGTGATCGTCGCGAGCGGAACCTCGAACCGCCAGACCCGCGCCCTCGCTTCATCCGTTGCGGAGAAGGTGAAGCTGGCCGGCGGCATCGTGGTCAGCACGGAAGGCGAGGACACCGGCGAATGGGTGCTGGTCGACTGCGGCGATGCCGTCGTGCACATCCTGCAGCCTGCCATCCGGGCCTATTACAACCTGGAGGAGATCTGGGGTGGCAAGGAAGTGCGACTCAAGTCCGCCGCCCCCGCGTCGATAGCGGGTAAGAAGGCCCGAAAAGTCGCGGGCCGGGGCTAGCGCTGTTCCCGGCTCGCCTCTTCGCGCGATGAAGATCTCGATCGTGGCAATCGGGCAGCGACAGCCGCAGTGGGCAGACGCCGCCGTCGATGACTATCTGTCCCGCTTCCCGTCGGACTACAAGGTGGAGTTGAAGGCGTTGAAGGCCGAAGTACGCAGTGGGCAGGCGCTTGACCCGGACCGGGTCCGTGCGGCCGAGGCGGCACGCATCCGAGCGGCACTGCCGTCGGGCTGTGCGGTCGTCGCGCTCGATGAGCGCGGCAAGGACTGGACGACGCAGCAGCTTGCTCAACAGATCTCGCGCTGGCGCGACGCGGCCGAGCCCGTCGCGTTCGTCATCGGCGGTCCCGATGGACTCGACGGCGCCATCAAGGGCGAAGCGCGACTGCAGCTGCGGCTCTCGAGCATGACGCTGCCGCACGCACTCGCCCGTGTGCTCCTGGTCGAACAACTGTACCGCGCATGGTCGATCCTTGCGGGCCACCCCTATCATCGCGCCTGATGCCTGCCGCCATCTACCTCGCCTCGCGCAGCCCCCGCCGGCGCGAACTCCTGAAGCAGATCGGCGTCCGCTTCGACCCGCTGCTTCTGCGGCTCGCCACGCCGCGGGGACCCGACGTCGACGAGAGCCAGCACGCGAACGAATCGCCGGCCGACTACGTTGAGCGCACCGCACGCGAGAAGGCCGCCTTCGGCCTCGAAGTGCTCGGCATGCGCACGCTGCTGTTTCGCCCCGTGCTCGCCGCCGACACCGTCGTCATCATCGATGGCGAGGTGCTTGCGAAGCCCGCCAATCCGGCACAGGCGGCTGAGTTCCTGCAGCGACTCTCGGGGCGCACACACGAAGTCCGCACCGCTGTTGCACTGGCCATCCAGGGCCCCCTGCTGAGCGCCACCTCGGTGTCGACCGTCACCTTCCGCAAGCTCGAGGCCGCCGAAATCAAGAGCTACTGCGAGACCTCGGAGCCCTACGACAAGGCCGGCGGCTACGGCATCCAGGGCCTTGCCGCCGTCTTCATCGAACGCATCGAAGGTAGCTATACCGGTGTCATGGGACTGCCGCTTTTCGAGACCGCGCAACTGCTTTCAAAGGCGGGAATGAGAGTCTTGTAGCGCTCGCGCGTGTACGCGATCGGCTTCGCCGATCGCACGTGCACTCGTCGCGGTACGTTCGCGCTGTGTGCGAACCGCTCAAGACTGATTTGTCGGCTGCGCTCCGGAGCGGCCGCGCGCTCCGCCGAACTACAACTGACACGGCACTCTCCCTGCCCTCTCGCCACGCGAGAGGGACTGATGCACTCCTCCCTGCACCCTCCTCGCCTGGCGAGGAGGGAAAGGCAATCCTGGCACTGCGAGGTGCATCGCGGGGTGGAGTGCCTGCCTTTGTGCTTCGGCGGAGCGCGCGGCCGCTCCGGAGCGCAGCCGACTGATCAGTGTTTACGGTTCTCGCGCAGCGAGAGCCGTGCCGGAGCAAGTGCACGTGCATCGGCGTAGCCGATGCGTACACTTGCGACGAAGGAGCCATGGAAGACATACTGATAAACATCACCCCGCAGGAAACGCGGGTTGCGGTGCTCAATGCCGGCGTGGTGCAGGAACTGCACGTCGAGCGCAGCGCGCTGCGCGGGCTGGTCGGCAACATCTACCTCGGACGGGTGGCCCGCGTGCTGCCGGGCATGCAGTCGGCGTTCATCGACATCGGGCTGGAACGTGCGGCCTTCCTGCACGTGGCCGACATCTGGGAGTACCGGCAGTTCACGCAGGTCAAGCCGCCGCCGATCGAGCGCCTGATCCACGAGGGCGATACGGTGATGGTGCAGGTCGTGAAGGACCCGATCGGAACCAAGGGCGCGCGCCTGTCGACGCAGGTGAGCCTCGCCGGCCGCATGCTGGTGTACCTGCCGCAGGATCCGCACATCGGCATCTCGCAGCGGATCGAAGACGAAGCCGAGCGAACGCAGCTGCGCGAGACGCTCAAGCGCCTCGTGCCGCCGGAGGAAAAGGGCGGATACATCATCCGCACCAGCGCCGAGGACGCCACCGAGCAGGATCTGACCAACGACCTCGACTACCTGCGCGTGCTCTGGGGCCGGATCCTCGAACGCCGGGCCGGCAGCGGGACGCCGTCGATGCTCTACCAGGAGCTCTCGCTGGCGCAGCGTGTCCTGCGCGACATTGCGACCGAGGAGACGACGACGATCCACGTCGATTCGCGCGAGAACTTCCAGAAGCTGGAGCAGTTCGCCACACAGTTCGTGCCGCGCGTGGCGAGCAAGCTCGCGCATTACACCGGCGAACGGCCGCTCTTCGACCTGTACTCGATCGACGCCGAGATCGAGCGTGCACTTGGCCGCCGCGTCGAGCTGAAGTCCGGTGGGTACCTGATCATCGACCAGACCGAGGCGATGACGACGATCGACGTCAACACCGGCGGCTACGTCGGCACGCGCAATTTCGACGACACGATCTACAAGACCAACCTCGAGGCCTCGCAGGCGATCGCGCGGCAGCTGCGCCTGCGCAACCTCGGCGGCATCATCATCGTCGACTTCATCGACATGATGAACGTCGAGCACCGCGATGCGGTGCTGACCGAGTTCAAGAAGGCGCTCGCGCGCGACCGCACGCGCATGACGGTGAGCGGCTTCACCCAGCTCGGCCTGGTCGAAATGACTCGCAAGCGCACCCGCGAGTCGCTGGCGCACATCCTGTGCGAGCCCTGCCCCATGTGCCAGGGTCGCGGCGAAGTCAAGACGGCGCGCACCGTGTGCTTCGAGATCCTGCGCGAGATCCTGCGCGAGGCGCGCCAGTTCGACGAGACGCGCGAGTTCCGCATCCTGGCGTCGCAGACCGTCATCGACCTCTTCCTCGAGGAGGAATCACAGGCGCTGGCAATGCTGTCGGACTTCATCGGCAAACCCGTGTCGATGCAGGTCGAGTCGCTTTACCACCAGGAGCAGTACGACATCGTCCTGATGTAGCGATTCACTCCGCGCGCCGCAGCATCTGCGCCGCGGCAGCGATCACGCGCCCCGCCGGCAACCGGTCGAGGCACTCCGAATGGCTGCCGCGATGCCGCTCGCAGCCTTCGAGCTGACATGGCACGCAGGCCAGATCCGGGTTCTGCAGCAGCAGCACGTTGCCCCGAAGCTGCTGCGCATCGACGCGCCGGTAGCTCGCCGCCTGGCGCGCCGGCCACGGTCCCCAGATCGCCGGATCGGTCGGGCCATAGAGCGCCACGACCGGCGTACCGCAGGCAGCCGCCAGGTGCGTGGTTGCCGTGTCGGGTCCGATGTAGAGCGCAGCCAGGCGCAGGACATCGGCCGTCTGCGCAAACGACAATCGACCATCGCGCCGCGTGTAGCTGCTGGGCTCGACACCCTGCAGCACCGCGTCGACGTAGGCGCGCTCTTCCGCTCCGGGCCCGCCACTGACGACGACCCGCAGCTGACGTGAGATCAGGGCATCGATCACTGCGCGCCAGCCTTCGGCGGTCCATTGCTTGTAACGCCAGCGTGGCGAAGGGTGAAGAACCGCAAACGGCTCCGCCCTCGCTTCGAATCCGAGCGCCGACTCCACCTCGAGTGCACCCCATCCCGCGGTCGGCGCCACGACGCCCGGCATGTCATCGATGCCGAGCAGCTGCGCGATCCGCTGGTTTTCCAGCACCCGCGCCCCGCGCGGATCGAATACCGCGTGCCGGTCGAGCAGCGCGCGCTTCCACCACGACTTGCCCCACTCCGGCGACACCAGGCCGATGCGCTGGCGACCCGCGGCCCAGCCAAAGAGGAACGGCCGGGTGCCGGTCTGTGCGATGACGGCAAGGTCGTACTGCCGCCACAGCGCGCGCACCTGCCGCCGCGTGTCGCCCGCGGTCGTCGACTCCGGCACCGCGATCACGCGCCTGACATCGCGGTTGCCTTCGAACACGCCCTGCGTCCCGGAGAAGACCAGGACGTCGACGTCGCAATCCGGAAAGCGCTGCTTCAGTGCCCGCACCAACGGTGTCGACAACAGCGCGTCGCCGAGGAAGCGCAGCGTCACGATGAGCGCGCTGCGCGGCGGACGGATCCCGTTCATGGCAGGGCCAGCGCCTCGTCGATCGCGGCGACGACCTCGGGCACTTCCGGCCAGCGGCCGTTCTCACCCACGCAGACGGCGCGCGCCGACCAGGGACCAGTCCTGTGCCGATCCGTCACGCCGAAGATCGTCACCTGGCGCGCGCCGACCGCGGCGGCGACATGGCTGCGTGCCCGAGTCATTGGCGATCACCACACCGGCACTCTCGGCCAGGGCAGCAAAGACCCCGAGCGGAACCGGCGGCAGCAAGGCAACGCCTGGCAGGGCCGCCCGCACGGCCTCCACTTCGGCCGGTGGCGGCGCCGCCACCGGCACGAGCCCGCGTTCACGCAGAGCCGGCACAAGTTGTCCGAAGTGGGCCCAATGCTTGATACGGCCGCGGTGCAGGCCGGTCGCCACCGGAGCGAGCAGCGCATAGCGATCGCCCACGCGCCCGGCCCGGCGCACGGCGATGGCCGCGCTGATCTGTCCGGCGGTCAGCGGAAGCTGCAGTGCCGGCGGCGGTGTCGAGTGCTCACTTGGCAGGTCCCATGCGCGCAGCGCCGCCAGCGCCGCACCGTAGAAGCGCTCGACCTCATGGCAATCGCCCGGCGCCGGACTGGGCCAGCGCAAGAGCAGCCGACGGGACGCCGTCGCCAGACCGGCGCTGGGCACGCCGGCGAGCGCGAACATCAGCGCCGAACCGAACGAGTTGGGCAGCACCAGTCCGCGCGCTTCGCCGTCGATCGAAGTGCGGAACTGCCGCACGTGCGCAACGTCGCGAAGCAGGCGGCCCTGCAGCGGCAGATACGACGATCGCAGGCCCTCGAACAGGCTTTCGACCCAGCCGCGCCCGACCAGCGCATGGCGCAGGCCTGCCTCCCGCAACAGATGCAGCGCTGGCAGTGCCATGCAGGCATCGCCGACATGATTGGGAATGCGGACCAGGACCGTTGTCGAGGTCATCTGTCCGTTCGCGCCGAGGATCCGCTGCCGTCGAGGTGTCCCAGTGGACGCGCCAGCATTGCGCCCAGGACAAGCGCCAGCAGGTGGCCCTCGGAGAAGGTCTTGAAGTGCGAGCTGAGCAAGGAGGTTGCGCACCAGCCGAGCAGCATGCCCACCGCGATGATGCGTGCGCGCGTGCCGTCGCCTCGATCCACCAACGCCGCCACGATGAACGCGAGGAACGCTGCGAGCCCAAGGATGCCCTGCTCGGCCAGGAAGAATAGATACTGGCTGTGCGGGTCAACCGTCGATTCGGCGCGCCAGTCGGAGGCGGAGTACTTGTCCTTCACCACCCCAGCGTAGGCGCTGCCGAAGCCGCCCGTGCCAGTACCGAGCCAGGGCTGCTCACGCACCACGGCGAGCGTGTTTTCGTACATCACGGCGCGCATACCCATCGACGTCTTGTAGGTCTGCGTGGAGGCGTTGCGCCATTCGTCGATCGCCAGCGCAATCCGGTCACGCGCCAGCGGCGACAGCGCCATCGCGCCCGCCAGCAGGGTGCCGAGGACGACGACCACCAGGGTACTGCGCCAGCTGTGCAGATTGAACGCCACCAGCACGAGCAGCATGGCCGCAAGCGCAAGGAAGCCGCTGCGCCCGGGCGTCACGAAAGCCATGTTGAGCACGAAGAGGGCCGCGAACCCCGCCGCGGCCCAGCGCCAGCGGCGGCCAAGGCCGGGGTCGCCGGCCAGCCAGAGCGCCAGCAGAGTCGCCGTTGCGAAGGCCATGGACTGGGCACTGTGATTGCGCAGCAGCGAGCCTGCGAGGTCGTACACCGTGGTCGGCAGCCGGCCCGTCGCGGCAACGATGCCGAACGAGACCAGCACCGCCGCGCCGCAGACCGCGACGTACGCGATGATCAGCCGGCGCTTCCACAGCAGCGGTCCGAACAGGGCAAGCGCCACTGGCACCATCCAGAGTTTGCGCCAGCTCCAGAAACTGACCCAGCGATCACGCCACGGTACGTCAGCCCACAGCATCGCCGCGGCGATGACCGCCACGAGCATCAGCGTCGCGACACCCAGCGGCTGCAGGCAGGCTTGCCTCAGTCGCGGCCCCGCCTGCCCGCTCGCCAGCAGCCCGACCAGCATCAGCGCCATCGCCGCATTCGCCAGCGGCGGCGAGATCATGACGCTGCAGGCCGCGACGATCGTCGACCAGCGGGCGATCTCGATCCAGCGTGCTCCAGGCAGACCGTTCACAGCGTGAATCGGAATCGCGTTCATGCGCGGCCGTTCAGCGCCACAGCTGGTACAGATACCTGCGACGCAGCCGCTCGAGGCGATAGCGCAGTCCCTGCAGCCAGTTGGGCGGCGCCGCTTCGAGTGAGGTCCGGAACACGCCGAGCTTGCTGCCCTGCTCCACCACCGGGTCTTCCAGCCAGAGGAACCGGATACCCGCTTGTCGATCGATCGTTTCGAACACGACATCGATCGGCTTGCACATCGGTTGCGCACGGATCAGCGCGAGGCGCACGCGCGCCTCCTCCGCTCCGGCGATGTAGGAATCAGTGAATCGACCCTTGTTCGCCTCGTAGATGCGGCGACCCGGCTGGCGCTGGCTGGCCGGCGTATAGAAGTTGCCGCCCGCGCCAATGTAGATGACATAGGGATGCGGTGCGCCGCGCGTCTCCTCCAACGCCGCTTGCACCCCTTCGATGAAGCCGTCGGCGAGCACCACATCGTCCTCGAGGACGAGGCAGCGCTGCCACCCGCGGTCGCTGATCCGCTGCAGCGCGGCGACATGCTTGAGTGCGCACGACTTCTGTCCCCGGCTGAGTTCATCGCCGGTGAAGTAACGCCGGTCGAGCTCGGCCGTGATCTCGTCGGCGTCGAAGTCGTGGATGAAGTCTCCGCTGAGACCGAATCGCGCGAGCTGAGCCTCGACATGACGGCGGCGCTCGACGAATGACTTCACGTTGATGATGAGGATGGCGTCCAGGCCGAGCGACGCCAGGCGCGCGGCCGGATCTTCCCGCCCGTCAGCCGTCCGCACCCGTCACTTCCGCGGCACGCGGCCGAGCAGATAGAACTCGTCGTTCGGTCGCATGGCGATCAGGTTTGCCATGCGATTGGACAGCGCGAAGAACGCCGCGATCGCGCCGATGTCCCAGATGTCCTCGTCGCTGAATCCGTGGCCGTGCAGCGGCTCGAAGTCCGCCGGCTCCACCGACGCCGAATCGGTCGCAACCTTGAGCGCAAATGCCAGCATCGCCCGCTGGCGCGGCGAGATGTCCGCCTTGCGATAGTTCGTTGCGACCTGGTCGGCCAGAAGGGGATTCTTTTCGTAGACGCGCAAAATGGCCCCGTGCGCCACGACGCAGTAGACGCAGTCGTTGGCGCCGCTGGTGGCGACGACGATCATCTCGCGCTCGCCCTTGGTGAGGCCGGACTCGCGCAGCATCAGTGCGTCGTGATAGGCGAAGAAGGCACGGAACTCGTCGGGCCGGTGCGCCAGCGTCAAAAAGACGTTCGGCACGAAACCTGCCTTGTCCTGGACCTCCTGGATGCGCTTGCGGATGTCCTCCGGCATTTGAGCCAGTTCGGGCACGGGCCAGCGACTGATCGGGCGTGCGGGCGTTGTCATTGCATCAACTCCGTCGTGTTTTCGACTGACGCGAACTGGATACTGTGCAGACGGGCATACAGGCCGCCACGACCGATAAGCTCGCCGTGCGACCCGATCTCTGCGACGCGCCCGTGCTCGAGCACGACGATGCGATCGGCACGCTCGATCGTCGACAGGCGGTGCGCCACCACGAAGGTCGTGCGGCCCTTCATCAGCCGCTGCAGCGACGCCTGGATGAAGCGCTCCGACTCAGAGTCCAGCGACGATGTTGCTTCGTCGAGCAGCAGGATCGGCGCGTCCTTCAGAAGCGCGCGCGCGATCGACAGGCGCTGCCGCTGCCCACCAGACAGCTTCACCGCGTTCTCGCCGATGCGCGTCTCGAAGCCCTGCGGCAGCGAATCGATGAACGGCAGAAGGTAAGCCGCGTCTGCAGCATCACGAATCCGCTCGATTGATGCGCCGCGCTGCGCGCCGTAGGCGATGTTGGCCGCGATCGTGTCGTCAAACAGCACGACATCCTGCGAGACCAGCGCGATCTGACGCCGCAGGCTGGCGAGCGTGAGATCCTCCAGCGCCACGCCGTCGAGCAGGATCTCGCCGGACGTCGGGCGTATGAAGCGGGGGATCAGATGCACGGCCGTGGACTTGCCTGCCCCGGACGGGCCTACGAAGGCGATCATCTCGCCGGCATGCACGGTGAGATCGAATTCCGTCAGCGCATCGGCATCGGCCCCTGAGTACCTGAATGACACGCGACGAAATTCGACATTGCCACGGGCGCGACCGATGTCTCGGGTCCCGGCATCGTCCTCGGGCGCCGTGTCGATCATGCGGAAAACGCTTTCCGATGCGGCCGCCATGCGCGCCAGCGGCCCGTTCAGCGATGAAAGATGGCGCAATGCCGGCAGCAATAGGAGAGCCGCCGCCAGAAAAGTGACGAACTCGCCCGGCGAAGCCTTGGCACTCTGTGCCTGCCACAGCGCCACCGTCATCACGATGGCGACACCAACGGCGCCGAGCACCTGGGCGATCGGTGTCGCCGCCGACCACGCGACCTGCATGCGCATCGCGAAGCCGCGCAGCTTCTCGTTGATCTGGCGAAAGCGGCTGTTCTCGTAGTCCGCACCCTCGTAGACCTTGACGACCCGCTGGCCCTCATGCGCCTCCTGGATCGCGCGCGTCATCTCGCCGAGCATCACCTGGTTGTCGAGGTTGAGCCGCCGCAGCCGCCGGCTGAACGCGCGCAGTGCGATGCCGATCGGCGGCGCGACGATCATCGTCAGCAGCGTCAGCTGCCAGTTGTAATAAAAGAGCATCGCCAGCAGGCCCAGCACGATCAGCGAGTCACGCACGGCGGTACTCATGACCTCGGCCGCCAGGTTGAGCGCGTTGGTCGCCTCGTTGACGAATTTTGAAATGACGATGCCCGAGGGCGTGTTCTCGAAGGTCGTCGTCGGCCAGTGCAGCATGCGGTCGAACATCGACATGCGTAGGTCGACAAGCACCGCCTGCGAGACCCGGTTCAGCAGATACGAGCCGCCGAAGATCGCCAGCCCGCGCACAATGAAGAGTCCGACGAATGCGATCGGCATCCAGATGACGGCCTTGAACTCCTTCTGGAACAGCGCCTGGTCGGTCAGCACCCCGGCCAATCGCGCGATCAGCGGCTCGGTCGCCGCGCTGACGCTCGTCGCGATCAGGCCGAACACCAGCAGGCGGCGATGCGAAAGCACCATGCGCAGGAGGCGGCGCAGGTTCGGATCGTCGAGCAGGCGGGGGTGTGCGGAACTCATGTCGCGGCGGCGGTGCTCGTCCACGGACCGAGCCGTTGCGTGCGCAGTGCGTAGTGTATGCGAAGGCGCTGCCGCATCCGGGCACCGCCCTGCCGTTAAGCTTGCGGCTGCAACCGGGAACCGGAATGGCGCGCATCTCCGTCTACATCATCGCTTACAACGAAGCCGACAAGATCGAGCCGGCGCTGAAGAGCGTGACGTGGGCTGACGAGATCGTCGTGGCCGATTCGTTCTCCACGGACCGCACCGTGGAGATCGCCCGCCAGTACACCGATCGCGTGGTGCAGGTGCCGTTCGAGGGCTTCGGCAAGCTGCGCAATGATGTCCTCGCGCAGCTGACGGGTGACTGGGTGTTCTCGCTCGACGCCGACGAACGCTGCACCGAGGCCGCCGCGGCCGAGATCCGCCGGATCGTAGAGCGGCCGGACGCCGCGGATGCCTACCACGTGCCGCGCCGCAATTTCCTGCTCGGACGCTGGATCCGTCACTCCGGCTGGTATCCGGACTACCGCCAGCCGCAGCTGTTCCGCCGCGGCAAGCTGCGCTACACCGAGGACGCCGTGCACGAGACCTACATCCTTGATGGCACGCTCGCCACGACGACCGAACCGATCGCGCAGGTCCCGTTCAAGGACCTGGCGCAGATCGTCCACAAGATGCAGCGCTACTCGACGCTCGGGGTGGAACGACTGGCCGAACGCAAGACCCGGCCGTCGATGGCCAAGGCCCTGGCCCATGGACTGGGCGCGTTCTTCCGTCACTACGTCGTGCGCCTCGGCTTCCTCGATGGTTGGGCCGGATTCATCATCGCCTTCTCGAACTTCGAAGGCACGTTCTACCGCTACGCCAAGTACACCGAGCGCATGCGCCAACTGACGAGCGAGCCGCCGCTGCCGCCGAGCCTGAAGCAGTAGTAATGGTGATCTCGGTCATCGTCACGACCTATAACCGGCCCGATGCGCTGCGCGCGGTGCTCGATGGACTGGCCGCACAGCAGGATCAGGGCTTCGAGGTCGTTGTCGCTGACGACGGTTCCCGCGATGACACGCGTGCCCTGGTCGAGGCGGTACGTGCAACGGCACCAGTACCCGTCCAGCATGTCTGGCAGGAAGACCGCGGCTTTCGCGCCGGTGCAGCACGCAATCGCGCCGCCGAGCGGGCATCGGGCGAGTACCTGCTGTTCCTCGACGGCGACTGCATTCCGCGGCCCGACTACATCGCGCAACACCGCAGGCTGGCCGAGCGCGGCTGGATGGTCGCTGGCAATCGCGCACTTCTGTCGGAAGACTTCACGCGCAGAGCGCTGGCGGAAGAATTGCCACTGCACGCCTGGACGATGACCGAATGGCGCGCGGCAAAGCGGCGCGGAGACATCAATCGCATGCTTCCGCTGACCTCGCTTCCGCTCGGTCCGGTGCGGAAGCTGGCGGCGCATCGATGGCAACGCGTGCGCACCTGCAATCTCGGCGTCTGGACCACCGACCTCTACAGCGTCGGTGGCTTCGACGAATCGTTTGAAGGCTGGGGTTTCGAAGACTCCGACCTGGCGGTGCGACTACTCAATGCCGGCATTCGCCGCAAGGAAGGTGCGTTCGCGACCGGGGTGCTGCACCTGTGGCACCGTGAGAACGATCGCCGGCACGAGGGACGAAACTGGGAACTGCTGCAGGAGCGCATCCGCACCGGTGCGACGCAGCCCCTTCAAGGGCTGCCGGTCTCGCCGCACTGAGGCACCCTGCTGCCAGGTTCGCTACCCTTACCGGGATGACTCGTGAAGGGCAACACTAGGAATAGTTGAAGTACGCGCGCCGCACGCGTGGCTGCGCCGCCAGTTCGGAGAGCAGCCGTTCCTCGGGACGAACGCGCCAGTCTTCCGGCAGCGGAATATCGGCACAGCCGGCGCCGTTGCGGTAATTGACGACGATGCGACAGCCGTTGCTGCTGCCGCCGTTCGATGTCCGGTACGGTGCCAGGGCATCGCGCAGCCATGCGACATCACCCGCCCCTTCCAGTTCGATGCGCAGGCGGGCGGCGGCGCGCGCTCGGGCTTCCGTCAGGTCCATCAACTCGTCCGCAGAAATCGACAGCCGCTGCGCAAACTCGTCGTAACGAACCTTGCCGACGACGAAGAGAAGCTGGTCCTCCTTCAGCAGAGCACGCTTGCGGTCGTAGAGTTCCGAGAACACCATCAGCTCGAGCTGAGCGGTGGCATCGTCGAGCACCACCACGCCCATGCGGCCGCGCCGCGTGTTCTGGCTGCGCGCCGACACGATGACACCCGTGAGCCTGACCTGTTCCCGCGCCTGCCTGACCTCGGCGAGTGGGGTCGGCGCCAGCCGCCGGGCTTCCTCGGCGTATTCGCGGAACAGGTGTCCGGAGAAGTAGTAGCCGAGCGCCAGCTTCTCATTCGACAACTTCTCACGCTCGCTCCAGCGAGCCACCTTCAGGTACTCCACGTGCCGGGCCGACGCTTCGGCGCCGCCGAACAGGCTCGCCTGCCCGACGCTGGCCGCGGCGCTGTCGGCGGCGTCGATCGCACGGCCAACGGTGGCCAGCAGCGCGGCACGGTCGTCGGAAAGCAGGTCGAGCGCACCTGCGCGCACCAGCGCCTCGACGACGCGGCGGTTGACGACGTGCTTGTCGACCCGCGCGCAGAGGTCATAGAGATCGGTGTACGGCCCCCCGGTCGCGCGCGCGGCCAGGATCGCCTCGATCGCACCCTGCCCCGTGCCCTTGATGGCACCCAGGCCGTAGCGGATCGTCTTCGCATCGACCGGCTCGAACCGCCAGCGGCATGCGTTGATGTCCGGTGCAAGGATCGTCAGCCCGATCGCCTTGCAGTCTTCGATCAGGTCTTTCACCTTGTCGGTGTCGTCCATCACCGTCGAGAGGTTGGCCGCCATGAACGCCGCCGGGTAATGCGCCTTGAAGTACGCGGTCTGGTAAGCGACGACGGCATAGGCGGCCGAGTGGCTCTTGTTGAACCCGTAGCCCGCGAACTTCTCCATCAAATTGAAGAGCTCGGTCGCGGTGTTGGCGTCGACGCCCTGCTGGGCAGCACCGTCGACGAAGATCGAGCGATGCTTGGCCATCTCTTCGGGCTTCTTCTTGCCCATCGCACGCCGCAGCAGGTCGGCGCCGCCGAGCGAATAGCCGCCGACGACCTGCGCAATGCGCATCACCTGTTCCTGATAGACCATGACGCCGTAGGTCTCCGCCAGGATGGGTTCCACCGACGGATGCAGGTACTCGACGCGCTGGCGCCCGTGCTTGCGCTCGATGAAGTCCGGGATCAGATCCATCGGACCCGGCCGGTACAGGGCATTGAGCGCGATCAGGTCCTCGAGGCGATCGGGCTTGGCACGCTTGAGAAGTTCGCGCATGCCGCGCGATTCAAACTGGAAGATCGCCGTCGTCGCCGCCTGCTTGAAGATGTCGTAGGTCTTTGCGTCGTCGAGCGGCAGGTTCTCCAGTGCCAGCGAAAAGGCCGGATCGAGCTGCCGCACGTAGGTCAGCGTCAGGTCGAGGATCGTCAGCGTGGTCAGACCGAGGAAGTCGAACTTCACGAGACCGATCGCCTCGACGTCGTCCTTGTCGAACTGGCTGATCGCCGCGTCCTGCGCGCCCGGCGCGCAGTACAGCGGACAGAAGTCGGTGAGCTTGCCCGGCGCGATCAGCACACCGCCGGCATGCATGCCGACATTGCGCGTCAGGCCTTCGAGGGGCCGGGCCAGTTCGATCAGTTGCTGATGTTCCTCGTCACCGGCCACCGCATCGGCGAAGGCGGGTTCCTCTTTCAGCGCGCGCTCGAGCGTCCAGGGGTCGGCCGGGTTGTGCGGGATCAGCTTGGAGAGCTGGTCGCACTTGGTGTAGGGCATGTCGAGCACGCGCCCGGCGTCGCGCACGACGGCCTTGGCGCCCAGCGTGCCGAAGGTGGCGATCTGTGAAACCGCGGCGTGGCCGTACTTGCGCTTGACGTAATCGATGACCCGGTCGCGGTTGTCCTGGCAGAAGTCGATGTCGAAGTCCGGCATCGAAACGCGCTCCGGATTCAGGAAGCGCTCGAACAGCAGCCCGTAGCGCAGCGGATCGAGGTCGGTGATGCCGAGCGAATACGCGACCAGCGACCCGGCCCCCGAGCCCCGTCCGGGCCCGACCGGGATTCCGTTGCTCTTCGCCCAGTTGATGAAGTCGGCAACGATCAGGAAGTAGCCCGAGAAGCCCATTTTCGCGATCGTCTTCAGCTCGAGATCGAGCCGCGTGGCGTACTCCGGCCGACGCGCCGACCGTAGTGCATCGTCCGGGAACAGCGCGGCAAGGCGTAGCTCGAGCCCCTCCTCCGCCAGCGCACGGCAGTGATCGTCGAGCGTGACACCCGCGGGCGTCGGGTAGGGCGGCAGCCGCGGCCTGCCCAATTCCAGTGTCAGGTTGCAGCGGCGCGCGATCTCCACCGAGTTCGCCAGCGCCACCGGGACATCGGCGAACAGCGCCTGCATTTCCGCCTGCGTCTTGAAGTACTGCTCGCCTGTGAAACGCCGCGGCCGGCGCGGATCAGACAGCGTGTAACCCTCTGCAATGCAGAAGCGCGCCTCGTGTGCACGAAAGTCGCCCGGCTCCAGGAACTGGATCGGGTGCGTCGCGACGACCGGCAGTCGATGCTTCACCGCCAGGGCCAGCGAAGCGGAGGTGCAGGCGGCATCGCGCGCATCGCCCGTGCGTTGCAGCTCGACGTAGAAGCGCCCTGGGAACGCCGCCTCCAGCCGCTCGGCCGCGAGTGTGGCGGCCTCGAACCGGCCCGCAAGCAACTGCGCACCCACCTCTCCGCTGCGCGCGCCGGACAACGCGATCAGTCCACGCGCGCGCGCGCTGCCGTCCTCCTCGAACCACTCGGTGCGCAACTCCGCCCGGTTGCGATGCTGGTTCTCCAGGAAGGCCCGCGTCAGCAAGGCACACAGGTTGAGGTAGCCGCCGTGGTCCTGCACCAGCAGCGCCATGCGGTACGGACTGTCGCGCTCGGCGTCGTTGGTAATCCAGACATCGCAGCCGATGATCGGCTTGACGCCCTTGCGGCGCGCCGCCTGGTAGAAGCGAACGGCACCGAACACGTTCGCGCTGTCGGTGATCGCCAGCGCGCCCTGGCCGTCGGCCGCGGCCTTGCCCACCGCATCGTCGATCCGAACGATCCCGTCGACCACCGAGAACTCCGAATGCAGGCGTAGGTGGACGAAGTGCGTGCTGCTCATGAGGCTGATTTTGCCACCCGGCGCCCGCGCTCTCTGTGGATAAGCGCCGCCAGCTGTACCGCCCAGCCGTCCCGACGCGCGGTTGAAGGCCCGGATTGGTCGGTGCTTGCCTGCCGGATGGAGATTTCGCCGCTCCGCCGAAGCGGCTATTGTTGACGTCCCACGGAAGGGAGTGCCCGATGTATCGCTGGGTCCTGGCGGCGCTCGCCGCCGCATTACCGTATCTGGCGGCGTCCCAGACGATCTACAAGGTGCAGATGCCTGACGGCAGCGTGATGTTCACCGACACGCCGCCGCCTGACGCTAGGATCCTCGAGCAACGCGAAAGCCGGAGCCCGGCACGCCCGGCCAGCAGTCCCGCGCCCTCTCCGTCCGCTCCCGCTACACAGGTACCGCCGCAGGGCGTCGGGTTCGACGGTCAGCCGCTGCAGCCGGCACGCAAGTCCAGTGCCGTCGACGCCGCGATCACCGAAGTCAACGAGGCCGAACGCGCGTTGCAACTGGCCAAGAGAAAGCTCGAACTCGGTCGCGAGCCCCTGGCCGGCGAACGGCTCGGCCTGAAAGGCGGCGGCTCGCGCCTGACGCCGGAATACGAAGCGCGCCTTGAAGGCCTCGAGCGCGACGTCGCCAACGCTGAGTTACGGCTGCAACGGGCCTACGAAGCGCGCAACGCAGCGCGATAGCGGCGAAGCCGCCTCTGTGATGGCGTTCTCGGTGAAACCTCTGAACCGCTCGTCGATTCAACCGGGAAAGCGGGCTTCCTTCTCCGTTTGACCCGGCGGACCGCCCGCTAACTTGGCGACCGTCCCGTCTAGCCTCGCCGCGATTGCATGCTGGAAATTCTCGTTGGTGCCGCAGCCATCATCATCGTCGTCCTGGGTGTGGGCGTTGCCATCGCGGTCCTGCGCGCACGAAGCAGCGACGCCACGTCGACGGGCCGCTGGCCGTTCAGCCTGCGACGACCACTGACCGAACCCGAACAGGTCCTTTACTTCCGCCTGTGCCAGGCGCTGCCGGACCACATCGTGCTCGCGCAAGTCGGGATGTCGCGCTTCCTCGCGGTTCGCCGCGGCCACAACGCGCGCGCCTGGTACAACCGCATCAATCGCATGAGCGTCGACTTCCTCGTCTGCACCAAGGACGCATCGGTTGTCGCCGCCGTCGAACTCGACGATGCCTCGCACCAGCACCCCGACCGGGTCAGCGCGGACGCGAAGAAGGAACTCGCGCTGAACGCGGCGGGCGTGCGGCTTCTGCGCTGGAATGTGAGCGCGATGCCGGATGAAGCAGCGATCCAGTCTTCGATTGCCAGCCTCTCCTCCCGCCCCAGGAGAGACCCGCACCGGAACGGCAGCCAAAACACGGGAACCTTTCGGACGGCCTGACACTCGACCGGGAGTCGAAAGGGAATTGCCTTGCGCACGATCGACTCGAACGCGCCGTGCAGGCAAAGAAAAACCCGCCCTCGTGGGCGGGTTCGTCGGGGTGCTGAAGGTCGGCGGGCTATTTCCTGCGACGACGCGCCCCTACAAGGCCGATGAAGCCGAGGCCAAGAAGCGCCAACGTGCCAGGCTCGGGCACCGGATTGGGATCGATGGGCTCATAGTCGTCGCGGAACTGCCAGTTGACGATGTCGTGATACCCACCCGCGGCACCCGTACCCGACGTGAATCCGATGAATGCATTCGTCTGCCCCAGCATGGCAACCAGGTCCGCAGTGCGCGTCAGCGTCG
This sequence comes from uncultured beta proteobacterium, assembly GCA_963780715.1. Classification (GTDB taxonomy): domain Bacteria; phylum Pseudomonadota; class Gammaproteobacteria; order Burkholderiales; family Burkholderiaceae_F; genus JALORV01. The sequence goes on along the minus strand of CAWADK010000019.1, from coordinate 99,332 downwards.
CACTACCCGGCCGGACATTCGTCTCAGACAGCCGCACCTCGATCAGGTTCGTGGCTCCGTTGTAGTCGATCCACGCGTACCAGTCCTCGCCATTGTTCATGCGAGTGGCGATTGTTTGCGTCGGCCCGTTGAAAGAGCCGCCCAGGTTGATACCGACATGGTTGCCGTTGGGATCATTCGCTCCCGAGCCGTTGTCCCAGGTGTCAAACTCGATCCCGAGACTGTTGTTGATGCCGAGATAGCCAATTCCACCGCCCACGCCGCCAGCGGTATTGGACACGGTCTGCACGACAAAGGTGATGCCATCAGCGCCCTGGCCGTCGCCGTCCGAGATCCCGAGAGGGTTGCTGATATTGAACGTGAAGAACGTGCTGAACGAGGCCTGGTTGGCCAGGCTGATGGCGCTGGACAGGAACGCGCTGCCGCTCTGCGACAGGCTGTTGGTCAGGCGCAGGACCTTGCGGCCGTCAGCGTCCGTCACCGGATCCGGGATCAACGCGGTCGCTCCGTTCTGCTGGAAGGCAGACAGGTCGGAAAAGTCTCCATACGTGATCAGACCCGCATTTGCGGAACCCGCTGACACCGCAACCGCGATGCTGCCGAGTGCAAGGACAAGTCTCTTCATGGTTAGCGCCCTTTCTGCTTTCATCTGGTAGTCAGAATCTTTCCTTGACAGCCGGCAGGCAAGATTCAGGCCTTGCTTATTTTTCAAATACCTACGTCGAGAGTCCGGTCTAGTTGTCAAGATTTTCGACGACCCGCATGCCATCGCGCCGCTAGTTCCTCTCGCATCGGGACCGCTGCAAAGTGCTCGCGCCAATCGCAGTACGCGCAGCCATTTCGGAGTGGTGGAGCGGACGAGTTGCGAATTGATTTGATCAAGTCTCGAACGCAAAACGGCCCGCAAGTTGCGGGCCGTTTTGTGTCTGGCGTCCCCTACGAGATTCGAACTCGTGTTATCGCCGTGAAAGGGCGGTGTCCTAGGCCTCTAGACGAAGGGGACCGTTCAATTCAAGGCCCGCAAACGCGGGCCTTCGAAGCGGTCTGTGGTGGAGGTAAGCGGGATCGAACCGCTGACCTCTTGCATGCCATGCAAGCGCTCTCCCAGCTGAGCTATACCCCCACGGGAAAGGCGCGGATTATAGCGGGACGCGCGGTGGCGGCCAAATCGCTCGCAACGGCACGCCCCGCCGCTGCCGTTTGGACGTCGGTCAACGGGCCCAGATCGCTTACGGGGTCTGCTTTGGCGAGAGGCTGCGAGCCGGGTCACCGGCTGGCAACACGTCGGCGAACATCTCGAAGCGCTTCCACGCCGGCACGGGCGCCTCGAGCCCGGCGTGCGGGACGTACTCCGATCGCTCGACTTCGGCCATGCGATGGATATAGCGCGGGCAGTTGGGGAAGATCAGGCGTGCGCGCACATGCACGATGAGTTGCGCGCCCGGGAACATCGCATCGGGCGCAAGGAGCCTTGCCTCGCCACTGACGCGCAGCCGGCGCGGCCGCTCCCAGTCGATGAAGAGCAGGCCGACGCGCGGATTAACCGAGATGTTGCCGAGGCTGCGGAACATGCCGTTGCCGTCATAGGACGGAAACGCCAGCGTCGTGTTGTCGAGCAGCCGCACAAAGCCCGGGTCCCCGCCCTTGTATGAGCAGTCGGGCGCGCCGTCGCCGTCGGCGGTCGAAAGGAAGAACATCGTGCGGCTTTCAATGAACGCGCGGTCCTCGTCGGTGAACTGCTCGCGCGACAGGCGCTCCGCCAGGCGATCCGCGAGCCGGTGCGTATCAAACCGGTCCTGCAGGCCGCGCATGCCGGCGTGATAGCAGTCGTCCGGGGCGGCCATGTCAGGCCAGATCCTCGTGAACGCAGAGAATGTTGCCTTCGGGGTCGTTGAACCAGGCCGCTTTCTCCGAGCCCAGCACGCAGACGTGGCCCTCAGTCTTGAAACCCGGAAAGTCGTAGTCGTTGAAGACGATGCCGCGACTCTTCAGGTCGGCGATCGCGGCGCCGACGTCGTCGACGCGGAAGCTGATCGCCGTGTGTTCGGCCTTGGTGCCTTCAGGCTTGGGGAACAGCGCAATCTCGGTGCCGCCACAGCGGTAGATGAACTTGCCGTCCGGCCGCCCCCCGAGCGGCTCGAGCTGCAGGCCCTGCTCATAGAAGCGGCGGGCGCGCTCGAGGTCCTTGACCGGCAGCATGCAGGTGACCTGGGTTCCCTGGATCCCCTTCATTGAATCCTCCCTCGCGAGGAATCGCACGCCCATACTGTTCCGCAAACCCTCGCCGGTCAATATGCGGGGGCGAGGCTGGGGTGAGGCTTGCCGCAGGCCAGCCCCGAAACTGGCTGCGTGCGTCCGGCAGCGAGGCGCCGTCAGGACACGTCAGGCGCGGTCGAGTGCCGCCGCGATGCGCGCGAGCGTGGTCTCGCGGCCGACGAGTTCGAGCACCGCGTCGATCGACGGCGTCTGCGTCTGGCCGGTGACGGCCACGCGCAAGGGAACCGCCACCTGCGGCATCTTGAGCTTCGACTCACCGACGATCTGCTTGATCAGCGCGGTCAGCGAGGCACGGTCCCAGGCAACCGCCGCCGCGCGCTCGCCGAATGCGCGCACCGCATCGCGGCTGGCGCCCTGCAGGTGCTGGGCCAGCAGGGCCAGGTCGAACTGCGGCGCGCGGTAGAAGAGCAGCGCCGCGTCCGCCAGCTCGTTCAGCGTGCGCGAGCGATCCTTCAACAGCGCGACCACGCGCTCGAGTGGCGGACCGTCGGCCAGCATGCCGCCGCGTGCCTCGATGCGCGGCGCCGCGAGTCCGGCGAGCCGCGCGTCGTCGGCCTCCTTCATGTACTCGCCGTTCAGCCACAGCAGCTTGTCGAGGTTGTACTGCGCCGGTGCGCGGTTGACGTGTCCGAGGTCGAACCACTCGACCAGCTCCAGGCGCGAGAACTTCTCGGCGTCACCGTGGCTCCAGCCGAGCCGCGCGAGGTAGTTGAACAGCGCCTCCGGCAGGAAGCCATCGGCGTCGTACTGCAGCACACTGACCGCGCCGTGACGCTTGGAAAGCTTCTGCCCGTCGGGACCGAGGATCATCGGCAAGTGACCGAACTGCGGCAGCTTCGCGCCGAGCGCGCGGTAGATGTTGATCTGGCGCGGCGTGTTGTTGACGTGGTCGTCGCCGCGCAGCACGTGCGTGATCGCCATGTCGATGTCGTCGACCACCACCGCAAAGTTGTAGGTCGGCACGCCGTCGCCGCGCGCGAGCACCAGGTCGTCGAGTTCGGCGTTTGCGATTGATATCGGGCCCTTGACGAGGTCGTTCCAGCCGACGTCGCCGTCGTCCGGGTTGCGGAAGCGGATGACCGGCTTCACGCCGGCGGGCGGCGTCTTGCCCCGCGCATTTTCTGGCCGCCAGCGGCCGTCATAGCGTGGCTTCTCGCCGCGCGCCATCTGCGCCTCGCGCAGCACGTCGAGCTCTTCCTTGCTCGCGTAGCAGTGATAGGCCTTGTCTTCGGCCAACAATTGGTCAAGCGCGGCGCGATAGCGCTCGAGACGCGCGGTCTGCCGGAACGGCCCCTCGTCGTAGCCGAGGTCGAGCCACTTCATGCTCTCGAGGATCACCTGCACCGCTTCCTCGGTCGAGCGCTCGATATCCGTGTCTTCGATGCGCAGGATGAACTGGCCGCCATGATGGCGCGCGAAGGCCCAGCTGAAGAGTGCCGTGCGGGCCGTGCCTAGATGAAGCATGCCGGTGGGGCTGGGAGCGATGCGGGTGCGGACGATCGTCATGAAGGAGACTTTAAGGCCCGGTGCGAGGACCGGAACGCGCGGGCGCGCAGTCTAGCCCATGGGTCGAGCGCTGGCGCCCTTACCAAGATGGAGCGAGGGGGCGACCGTGACTCCGCATCCTGGCTGCCTTACTGTTCGCGGCAGCGCGCGCAGTTTTAATTGCCGGCTTCTTCTCACACCGAACGTGGAGGTCAAAGTGGCACGATGCCCATTCGCGACATGGCGCCCGATTTCGGGATCCTCCGGCTCGCATGTCGGCGGGCCGTTCAAGGTCGTCCATCACACGACCGAAGGCAGCACCGCCGAAGGAGCGATGAACGCGTTCCGGACGAACCGCTCGGACCCGCACTTCACGGTCGACGCGACACGCATCTTCCAGCACATCGACACATCGGAAGGTGCGCGCGCGCTGCGCAACGACGCCGGCGGCGTGCAGACCAACCGGGACTCTGCGGTCCAGATCGAACTCGTCGGCTTTGCGCATCTCCCGAAGGATCGACGCGCACTGACGAACCTCGCGCGCCTGTGCCGCTGGATCGAGGACACGCACGGCGTGCCGAGAGTGTGGCCGGCGGGCCTTCCGCGTCCGGCGCGAAACGGCCGCGATCCGGGCGGCCACAACCGCGATCCTCAGATCTGGGATAGCGAAAGCGGGCACTACGGCCACTGCCACGTGCCGGAGAACACGCACTGGGACCCTGCCTACACGCAGGCCGAGGCGAATTTCATCCTCGCGGCAACGTTCGACGATGCCGGGCGCCTGATTTCACCTGAGCCGCCGCCGCTTCCCGCGCGGGCCCGCCGCGGCAAGGGACGTGCGCGTGCACCGGAGTCAACGATGCCCGACCACGACGTCGTGCCGCTGGGTGTCGCCGCCTACATCCGCGACCTTTCCTTGCCGCCTCCCGTGGAAGGGCTGGCGCCTGCGCCCGCCAGGCGCAAGGCCCGCGCCGGGAAAGCAGCTCCGAAGCGCCGGCGCACGGGCGCACTGGCGCCGGCCTACGATGCCAAGGTCAACGTCGGCAGTCTCATGTCGTTTGTCGACGGTGTCAGCGAGCAGGAAAAGAGTGACGTTCTTTATTCGGTGCAGCTCGCACAGCGCGGGGCGAGCGGCACATTCGATCGCTTCACGCAGACCCAGTTCTGGTACCAGAAGTACGTCGAGATCCTGGAAAACCTGGGCTGGGCGACCGAGCAGTTCGCTTTCACCCGCTTCGATCAGCATGAAGGCGAGTTCCGCATGGACCAGGCCGCGCTGGCCATCATCACGGCGATCGCCACGCAGAACCAGTTGGCTGTGCTGCAGCAGTCGGTGGCGGCGCTTTCCAAGCTCACGGAGGACGACGGCACGATCCAACTCTTCGACTTCCACTCCTCGATGGAAGGCAGCGGCAACTTCCAGCTGGGCGCCGTGCAGCGCGCGCCCAACGGCGCGCTCTCGATGGCCGCCGGTGCCTTCTACTTCCGCAGCATCGATGAGCGCAAGCGGTTCCTGTTCTTCAAGTGGGGCGCACAGCAGGTCAACTTCTGGACCGCGGCGCAGCGCATGACGCTGAACACCGATTTCTACGCGCGGCGGCGCGCCGAGGTCGTTGCCCGGCTGGAGGCCGACGCACCGAAGTTCATTGCGGACCTGAAGCTGGGTTCGCGCTAGGCAGGGCCTCGCCGCGAGACCCCTTTTTCCAAAGGTTACTGCACGCGGCCCGGAAAGAGCGCGCGCAGCTGCGCGGTAAAGAGGTCCGCGAACTTGTCAAAGCCTTCCCGGTTCGGATGGAGTTCGTTGTGCCACGCGCCCGGGTTCGGCGCGAGCGTGCCCTGGCCGTTGATGAAGGTCACCTTGGGGTGCACAGTCAGCGCCGCCAGCATCGCGGCGAACTGCGTCAGCATCGCCTCCACCACCGCAAAGGCGGCGGCACGTGTCGGGAAGCCGCGCAGGTCGAAGGTCGGCTTCAGCCAGGGCCCGAGATGGCAGATCCCCCGGCCGTCGGGAATCGCGAAGTCGTAGCCATGAAACACGAGATGAGTGCTGGGACTCAGCTTGTCCCGCAGGGTGATCAGGTCTTCGTAGCCGGCGCGTACCAGTCCGAGCGCGATATCGAAGCGTGGCTGATTGAGGTGCGCCGCCGGCGGAATTGCAGGGTCCCAGTCGCGCACCCAGAGCGCCATCGGATTGTCGACGATGTCATTGCCGCCCCCTGAGAACAGCAGCACGTCCCACGGCCCTCCGGCCGGGCAGCCTTCGGTCAGGCACTCGGCCAACCGCTGGCGCTGCTCAACCCCGAGCATGAAGCGCACTTCGTCGCCGGCCTTGGCCAGGTTCAGTATCGGAACACCGAGCCGGCTTTCGAGGCGCGGGATGACGCCGCCCTTGAACAGAAACGGCGGGTAGTCGAACCACGAGTCGCCTTCGGCGAACACCTGAAGCGGCTGGAACCCCGCGGCCGCAGCACCGGGAGCGCGTCGCCGCTTTGCGGTTGCCTTCGACGGAGCTCGCCGCGCGCCGCGCCGCTTCATGATCTCCATGGTCGCCTTGTATTCGCGTTTCCGGCGTTCCCGCTCGGCACGCTGCTGCGCCGCGAGGCGCTCGCGTTCCTCACCGACGGAAGCCGGGGTGGCGGTCGGGCCGACCGGCGCGCGCCGCAGTGCACGTTTCGGCTGCTCTGCACGCGCCAGCGCCCGCGCCTCCTCGAGCGTGACCGGCCCGCCAACCGTCGGCGCCTTGCGCGGTCGCGGCGCGGACGGCGCTGCCGTCTTGGCCGGCTTCCTGCTCGCGGCCCTCGCCTTGGCGGCCCGCTTCGCGCTGGCTTTCACCTTCGATTTCGACTTCGGCTTCGTTGCCATGTTTGATGCCTCGCTTTCAGCGAAAGAGTTTCAGCAGTGCGTCGAGCGCTGGCAGTTCGGCCGGGATGGCCTTGGATACTTTCGCTCGGCAACTGCGGTCGAAAACCTGCGGCCCCACGATGTGCTTCAGGTCGCGCGCGTCGTTGGCAAACATCGGGCAATCCTTTGCGCCGCGCTCATGCGCGTCGAGCCCGGCGAGGTAACCGGTCAGCCCGGAAACAAGGACGTTTGCAATGGCCCGATCCGTCTCGGCGCCCGCCGGCGGCAGCTTGTCGAAGCCTGCGACCGAGAAGATCAGTACCGGCGCCTCGCCCTTGTCCGGCCACCAGCCGTAGAGATTGAGCGTGTCGTCATCGCGCAGCCAGTGGCGGGTGACGCAGGCGAGCACGTTCACATGCAGTTCCAGCGGCATGCGGCCCAGGCGTTTCGCGAGTTTCTCGGCCCACAGGTACGGCGTGCCGTCGCCCGTCTTGTTCTCGAGGTCCCAGGCGTCGATCGGCGCCGACAGGTCCACCAGCTCGAAGCCGAACCGCTCCTGCGTACCTGTCATGCGTTCCAGCGTGTCCTTGAGCGCCGGGAAGACGTTGTCGATGTCCCACACCGCCACCTCGATCGGCCGGGGCGCAATGGCGCGTCGGCTCTTCGCGCGCAGCTTGGCCGGAGACAGTTCAGTGAGCCCGTGGGGCCGTACGGACAGCGTCATGTTCGGATCGCGGGCATAGACCACCGGAACCGCCCAGTCGATCATTTCGCCCTGCAGCGAGTAGTTGACGGCGATGCGTGCCTCGCGCGCGGCTTGCCCGACGGTCATCCCCTGCGCCAGAGCCCAGTAGAAGTGTTGCGCAAACTGCGTGGCGGATGAATCCAGCACGCTGTACTGGTTGGCGACCAGCGCCGGCAGGCCATGCGCCACGAGCGACTGCGCGACACCCTTGTTGAAGTCGGCGCGTCCTCCGGAGCCCGTCTGGCAGGCGTTCAGGAAGACGAGGGTGACTCCGCGCTGGCAGAAAATCTCGCGCACGGAGCGCTCGCCGAGCAGATACTCTCCGCCGCGCGCGTCCTCGAAGACCAGCGAGCCTTCCTGCGTCTTCTCGTTGAAGACACCGTGGCCGATGAAGTGAACGATCGTGAAACTTCCCGTCGACAGCCGTGCGTGGATGCTGCTCGGTGTGGCGCGCGGCAGCACCTCGACCTCCGCCAGCCCCGCATCGATCAGCGGATCGAATCCGCGCCGGATGACTTCCAGTTCCTGCTCCACCGAAAGACGTCCGAAACCGGCCGGCTGCGCCGACGCCACGAGGATGCGCAACGGGCCGGCGCGCGGCGGTATCACGTCGGCGGGAATTGCGGTCAGCACATTGCGGACGAAATGGATGTCCTCAGTGGCGAGGAAACTCCGGCGCGAGGCGTCATAGGCAAACTCCCACGGCTTCTCGGCGATCCACGACACCATCGACGTGAAGACGAAGTCGAGCTTGCGGCCGTGCTGGCGCGAGCGCGCCTCGTCGTACAGCCGCCGCACATCACCCTGAAACAGCGTCTCGAAGAGATCCGTGCCGAACGTGATCAGTTCCTTGTCTTTCGGAAGAGTGCCCTTGTCCCGGTTGGTGTACGCCTTGATACGTTCGTGCATGTCGATGATGGCGCGGAACCGTGTGTGCTCCTCGCCCGCGTCGGTGTTGAGCCGCATGGGGATCGTGACCCGTGCGCCACCATATGTCGCAAAGACGCGGGCGAACTTCTGCCGCCGGGCCGCAGCCGCCGAACCCGCCACGTCGGGCTCGAAACGGTCCATCACGACGATGTGGAAGGTGTCGCCATCCAGGGCCGGCACCGCGATGCCGGACGGCGCTGCGAGCGCGGGAGGCGGCAGGCCCAGCGGCGCCGCACTGCCCGGCACCGCGGGTGCGTTGCCGGCGCCGGTGTCGCGCGCAGGCTTGGAGATCGGGTAGATCTTCGCCGCGAACTCGTAGTCCTTGGGCGTGATGTCCTTGCCGCCCGGAATCGCCTTGCCGTCCTTCGTGATCTCTGCCGGGATCTGGTAGCACATGACCGAGTGCGGGTCGCTCTCCGTCGTGCCCATGATGGATTTCTTCGTGAGCGGGGTCAGGACCTGCTCGATCGTCTCCTGTGCGGTCCAGCCCTCGGTGCGGTCGAAGTAGGCGATGGCCTTGCGCCGGTCGATCTTCTTGATCAAGTCCGCGCGCATGTGTTCGTGCTCGAAGCCCAGCGTGTGGCCAGCTTCATGACGAACCACGCGCCGGAACTCGGCCTCGGGCGTACGCATCGTGAAGCCCTCGAGGTTGAAGGTCGGCTGGTCCTCTTCGATGCCGAGGATCTCCGTGCCGACATACGACCAGTACCCCGACAGTTCCTCAGGCGCGTCGAGCCGGGCGATGCGTACCTGGCCCACGCTCGCGGTCTCCACGAACTGCACGTTCGTGGTCTTCGACCAAGCATTCATGTGCAGCAGGATGCGGGCACGCAGGTCGCGCGACGGATTGTCGAGGAACTGCACGGTGAGCCGCACGCCGGTCTCGGGCCACTTGTGCCCGATCAGTACGGCGAGCCGCCGTGGGCCGCCGCGGCGGCCGACCGGTGTCCGGGCCAGCACGCGCTGTTCATCCGCATTCACCGGATTGATCTCGATGCTGCGGCGGAGCACCTTCGCGGATTGTTCAGGCGTCAGCACCCTCGGCCTGCAAACGATCTTGGACATGGGCGTACTCTGGCTTCGTCGTGGGCGACGTCGGATCATCGTCCCATTTCGACTCGGCTGCCAAGACTTCGCAGCCAAGAGCATCGCAGACAGCGGGCATGGACAACGCCCGCCTCCTGCGCATCAAATACGGGGTTCTGTTGGCAATGACACGGCTGGACAAGCCAGGCGTGCTGCAGCGAGCCGCTGTCCGATCCGCTCGACAAGGGCGAGCGGGCATCGAGCGTGGCGCCACAGGACCAACGACCGGGACGATCGTCGGCGGTCCAAGAGGGAGAGACATGCCGGACCAAGAGAACCCGATTTTCAGCGGCGTACCGACCGACCCGGCGTCCGAAGCACTCGAATGTGCCCGGAGCAGGAATCCGACCTGGTACCGGATCATGGAGCAGGCGTACGCACAGTTCGCGGCCCGCCCCGAGAACGTGGGCATTTATGCCGACCCCAAGGCGCGGGGCGCGACCATTGAGCAGATCTGGCTCGTCTTCACGCTGTTCGGCATCGAGCCCTACTGCCTGCTCACCCGGCCGCTGCCGGCGGCCTCGACGCAGCGCATCTCGCGGCTCGTGAACTGCAAGCCAGCGCAGATCATCGACGCGCTCAAGTCCATCCAGGCGGCCAACGGAGAAGTCAACGTGCCACTCGCCTACCACGATGGCAGGAGCGGTCACTGCATCCGCATCACGGCCTATGACGGCGCGCGGGATCGCTTCATCTATCACGATCCCTGGCCCGAGCGCTCGCTGCTTGCGAAGGAGAACAACCCTGCAGGCGTTGACGCCCAGCCCGAAGGCACGCGCTGGAGCGTCACGGCGCAGGAACTCGAGCGGGTCGCATTCGCGGCCTTCGTATTCCCGAGCCAGTGGGCACGTGTGCGGGGCCAGGAATTCGACATTGCTTATGAGCAATGGAAGGAAAGCGACTTCTTCAAGTTCTTCCGGCTGAAGCAGCTCAACGAGCAGGTCGCCGGCGACCGGCTGCAGCGCACCTTCGCACCGGGAGCGTTCCAGCAGGACATCGCCCTGGAGGTCGAATGCGATCAGCCGGGCCGGATCAAGCGCGGCACGCTGCGCCTGTCAAACCACTGGACGATCGGCAACTTCATGCTGGCGCTCGACCTTGCCAAGAGCGTCATCACCTGTTTCGCTCCCGCGCCCGACCGCGCGAAGTACGACGAGATCGCCGCCGCACTGTGGAGCCTGCGCGACCCACGTGTCCTGACGCGAGCGAGGGAGACGGACCCGAACGAGTCCGACGGCGCGCGCTGCGTGCATGCGTTCATGGGCTCGCTGGAACGCGCCGATGTCACGACGGACTTCGCTCACCTTGCCATTGAAGGCGCAACGCTCGGCGGTCGCCCCGCACGTTCCATCGACATCAACCTGGCGTGAACAGGCTCGGCGCTCGGCGCTCGCCGCCCTCGGGCGGCCCGCGGCCGGCGTCCGCGCAGACTCAGTCGACGCTGAGGATCAGGCCGTCGGCGGGGTCCGTCGGATAGCGAGTCTCATAGTCCTGAAACTTCCGCGTCACCGCTGACTTTTTCTCGTCCCACGGCCGGGTGGTGTCGACGCGGTAGTTGAACAGAAGCTCCGGTCGCCTCGTCACGTAGCGCAGGATCCGCAGCAATGCCTGGTGATCCGGATGACGATGCACCGAGCCGTCGGTCGAGACGAGAAACCGGCCGCAGTCGATCTTTCCCAGTACTTCCCGCGTCAGATTGTTCTCGCTGGCGTGGTGTGACAGCTTGAAGGCCGACAGCGGAAGCGGCGTGGTCATCCGGCGCTCGGCACGGAGCCGGTCCAGGGCCACGGCCAGGTCGGGCGCATGGCCATCGCCCACTAGCAGCAGCTTCTTGTCTCCATACTCCGCGAGCAGCATGATGCTCGAGCCATTCGCGGCCGAGGGGTCGGTCCCTTCGCCGTCCTTCCAGACAGGCGGCCAGGTGTCCCGGCGCCCCAGCAGGTCGTCGGGCGCCGACGACGACGGTGCGTCAGCCTCGGTGCCGCCGAGTATGTCGGACCAGACCGTGCACAGCTTGTACAGCCGCTCGATGTTCGGACCGAGCACGGTGAGCTTGAGGTCGCCCTCGAGCGTCACACTGGGCAGGGCACCACTCGCCGGAATCATCACCGCCCCACCCTTCCACAGCACGTGCTTGTTCCATGGCAGGCTGCGCGCGGCCAGCAGTTTCGACAGCTGATCGCCCTGCTGCGGCCCGAGCAGGTCCGCGGCGGACGGCAACGTGGCGACATCCAGTTCGGCCTGGTCGGCCCCTTCAACGTCGTCCGAGTCACCGGCACCGCCCATGAGGTCCGCCGGACCGGTCGATTTCGCTTTGCGCGGCCGGCGGCCACCGCCTCGTCCACTGTCCGCAGGAGGTTTGGGCAGACTCATCAGCTGCGGCCGCCCGTTGAACCAGATGTCCTTGATGTGCAGGCCGGGCGTCTCCGCCTTCAGCAAATCGATGATGCCGAGGATGTGGTCGTTGTCGATGTGCGTGACGACCAGCAGCTCCACTTCGAGCTTTTCGATGCCGCGTTCCTGCCGTGCCCTTTCAATGCGCCGCCGCAGCGCAGTGGCAGTTTCGGTGAGGCCGCCATCGATGATGACGACGCGCTTCGCCGCGCCGGTGCCGTACTCCAGCCAAAGGCAGTCGCCACAGCCGGCGGGAAGCATCTGCAGTGTCAGCATTACGAACCCCCAAGTAGCCAGTCACCATCGCCGAAGCCGACGACTCCCATCACACCCGGGTGCCCCGCCAGCAGCAGTTCACGGCGCAGCAGCGGCATCAGTTCGCCGAACGTCGTGGCCTCGGACTTTGCCAGGCACTCGGCGAGGCGCTTCGCCATCTGCTTGGCGATCGGAACGGCATCCTTGCCGCGGATCGGCGCAACCGGTGCCACCACGATGCTCACGCCGGCGTCGCGGAAGCGCTCGGGATACGGCTGGAAGTTCTCGGTGACGTCCGCTGTCGAGCAGCCGAGCAGCAGCAGCAGCTGCGGCGCACCGGCGGCACCGCTGACTTTCGGCGTGATCTCCTGTCGCCCGAGATAGTTGCCGTCCCCGATCTCCAGGACCGGCGTCTCGTCCACGAAGTCGGTATGAGTCACCAGCACCAGCAGATCCGGCCTGGCCTTGACCGCGTCGCGCCACTGATCCCAGTCGGCAACATCGGTCACGGCAACACCGAGCACGCCGAGTGCCTCCACGAGCGCAGCGCGCTCTGCGGCCTGGGCCTCGGGCTTCGTTTCGTAGCGGAAGGCGCGCTGGCTCGCCGCGAACAGCAGGGAGGCGACCTTGCGGTAGGGACGCCTGCTCGGCGTGCTGACCGGAGTCTCGGGCGCGGACGCCGCGCTACCGGCGGGGCGCAACGCGCCGTTGCGTTCGATGAGCCGGCGGAAACCCCAGAAGTGCATCGCGCACGTGAAGTGCTCGTCCTTCGCGTTGGGGCAGGAGGCGGGTGTGCCGGTCACCGCGCGTTCGCAGGCGCCCCGCTCCAGCGCACCCAGCATGTTCGGGCAAGGCTTCGCGTCCATTCGCGGCGGTGGCCCGTCGTAGACATACTCGAGCGGAAGGAATTCGTTCGTGTACGGGACGAGATGAATGCGCTCCCAGAGGTCGATCTCCTCGCCGCAGGTCTTGCGCAGGTGCTGCTCGAGCTCGCTGCCAGCCGCGGCAAGCGTCCGCAGGCTGGAGGCCAGGACCGGCTGCTTCAGGACGGGCAACGCGTAGTCCCACGCCGCCGCCGCGTTTTCCAGGCCCCGCTGAATCCTCCCGATCGGTCCCTGCATCGCATCGAGCTGCACGGCGGTGTCACGGCCGTCGCGATGCACCTTCAGGTGCAGTTTGCCGCCGACGTCGCTCAGCTGGATGGCGACGTCGTACTTGCGGCGCTCGTCGAGGTCATCGTCGCGCGGGTGGATGGCAGTCTCCGCGATGATCTCGAGCCCCGCACCGCCGGTGGCCGCCCCCACCCCGACCGTCAGCCGCGCGGTCTGCAGCACGCGGTTGCCGTGAATGATTGCGATGCGGCCCGCGACTTCCTTGTCGTCCTCCGGACACACGGCGAATAGCGCCAGCGTGCTGTCCCCTGCTGGCGGCAGGACCATCGTCGTTGCCGCGAGGCCGACGATCGAGCCTTTCTTTCTTTCGGATGCGGGCGGCAGTTTCGCCAGCGGTCCACGCAGAAGCTGTCCGGCCCGTTCGCCGCCGTCACGCATGTCGCCGGGGCGTGGTTCCCCGTTGAAGGTCCACTTGAGATCGGTGGCATCCAGCGCCGACACATGCGCGCCCGCGAGTTCCATCTGCACGGTCACCACGACATCGCCGCGCGAGAAGTCGACCTGTTCATCCGGGAACGGCACGTCGACCCGCTGCACGTCGGTCGGACCGATGTGCACGCCGAGCAGATTCCATTGCCGCGGCGCCAGCGAGCGAGCCGTGATCTCCGGCGCATCGGGTCGCCACGCGCTGGCCTGGACCCAGCGCGGCACGCGTGCCTGCTCGATTTCGCTTTCCTGCCCGGCGAGCTCGAGCACGGTGTCCACGCCGTCCACCGTCTCGGCCACGAACTCCCGGCTGCGCAAGGCGTCGGCCAGGTTGCGCTGGGTGATCGGAGTCGGCGGCGGCGACGGCGGGACCGGCGCCGCAGACAGCCGGCAGGTTGTCGCCGCCAGCCGGTCCACCGAACGTCGGCATCGCGTCGACGTCGATGCCCAGGGTCGCCTGCGGTTGCGCGAGCAGGTCGCCACTCGCTGTCGCAGGCGAAAGCGCCTCGACCATGCGGTCCTGCCGTTCGGCGATGGACAGGATGCGGCACTTGTCGAGGGCGGCAGGGTCGCCAAGCAGAACTTGTTCAAGACCGAATCGCCATTGTCCGGTGCCCCAGACCGCAGCGTGGATCGGCAGGTCGTGCGATGCCTCTCGCAACACCGCGATGAACCAGTCGGCCAGCGGTGCGGGATAGTTGGGGAGGCGTACGGCAGCCACGCCCGCGGCGTGGAGGCGCTCGCGCAATTCAGCGTACCGAAGGGTGAGCGCCGCAAGGTCGAGCGACTGGTCTTCAAAGCAGACAACGAAACTCGCGCGCAGGCGAGTCCGGGGCTGATCGAGGATGTCATTCGCCGCAGCGGGCGTCAGGAGCAACAGGTCGCAGGCGTCGCGCGCGGCGCCGACCGTGTAGCACTGCGAGAGCTGCGCGACCCACGCTTTATCCGAGCGCGCTTTTCGCAGCGCGGTGAGGATCCCGTCGCCCTCGGCACCGGCCACGGCACCGACCTGCAGCGGCCAGTGCCAGCGCGCTCGCGCGAGGCTCGCGCGACCATCTGCCACCAGCAGTGCCTGCAGACCGCTCTCCCGGTGGTTGAGCCACGCCCACAGCGCGTCGAAGTCGAACAGGTCGACTCGTGAACGCCAGTCGGCCAGCAAGGCGAGGCGCGGCCTCTGCCTGGGATGGCGGCAGTCCCCGACGTACCGCTGCCAGGCCGTAGCGAGCGCCGCTGCGTCGGTGTGCACCGTTTCGCGCCACGAGGCAGACAGTGGTCGCCCGACCGATGTTCTGGGCCTTGCGCCAGACCGGGGTGCGCTCGCCGTTGCGAAGCTCCTGCTTCAGCGCTGCCAGCAGTTCGGCGGGATCGGAACTGGCGCGATGCTGCTCGGTGCCGGTCGCTTCGAGTACGCCGAGCGCAGCAAGCGCACAGGCATAGTCGCCGTCGCTCAGTTCCGCACCCCAGTCACCGATGATGTTCTTGAGCACTTGGTGCCTCCCGCCTCGATGCTGCGACCCGAAACAGCGGACAGCCGCCGCCCGGGATTGCGATGTTCCTCAGACTCCCCGCGAGTACGGGAACCTTGACGCGGCGGGCAGGCCCGGGTCCACCCAGCGGCGCATGGCGATGTCGCACATCGCATAGCCCCAGTTGATCAGTCGTTCCTGTGTCTCGTCGGGCATATCGGCCAGGCGGGTCGGGACCTGCGCCAGCTCAGCGGTGCGCGCGGGAGGGCACGGCAGTCCCGTCGTGGGGCCGTAGTCGCCGGTGTCGGACCGGATGCTCCAGTACGTGCCCTTGCGTATGCCCGCGCGGTAGCTCGCAACGAGCTGGCGTTTGCGCAGGCCACGGACCTGGTTGTCGATCATGTCCAGGACGCGCTTCGCATGTGAGACCCAGTCGCTGCCCGGGTCCGGATCCCCGGACATGGCAAGCCCGGCATCGCTGACGAGGATCGTTTCGTAGCGCTTCCAGGCGGTCTCCAGGCCGAGGTTGTCATACACCCCGCCGTCCGACAGGTAGACCTCGGAGGTGTAGGGCGGCGCGTGGTACGGCTCGCCACTGGGCGGGCTGAACTGCGCCGGATCCAGTTCCAGCTTGGCCGGCGACAGCACGGGCGGAAAGGCCGACGAGGCGGCGACGGCGGTGGCCAGCGAGACGGTCGGCGACCTGACCTCACCGACCTGGTAGTCACGCATATAGGGTTTCGAAAAACGCCACAGCGATCCGGTCTGCACGTTGGTCGCGTTGATGACGAAGCGCGGCGGATCGTCGGGCAGATCCTGCAGCGTCGCGTCGCCGAACAAGTGCCTCCGATACGCTGCTGCCACCTTCTCGCTGATCGATCCTGGCAGGAAGATGCCCTTGAACACCGAGCTGACGTCGATCGACTCGTGCGCAAAGGCACGGATCGGGTCGACCACTTCGGCCCCGAGCCGCTGCGCTATGCCATCGACGAATTGCAGACGCTTCCACTTCAGCCCCAACATCCCGGCAGTGATCGACCCGCCGGATACGCTCGAGACGCGGCTGAGGCGCGACAGAAAGCCGAGTTCGTTTAGTCGCAGCAGGCAACCAAGATGGAACACCATCGCGCGGTATCCACCGCCCGAGAGGCACAGTGCAATGCCAGGTTCCGGCGGCTGATCCGAGGTCTCGCTGACCGGCGACAGGGCATCGTGCACCAGCACTTCATTGACGGGCATCGCGAGTCTCCTTCCTGAGTTGCATCGATGCTCCCGGGAGGAACATCCGGGGAAGGATGCTCCAGCACGTACCGTGAGCCTGCTCCAGCAACGTTGAGCGTCAGGCTTGCCAGTGCACCTTATCCCACGTGCCGGCCCGAACGCGCAATGGTCAATACGGGATCGCCCTGCCTTCGCGGTCCCGCCATCGACAAGATGGAGCATAAGTGGTCCCGCGGGCGAACACCTTTGGGGTCGATCAACAACGGATGCAGCGAAGCGCTAACAATGGCCTGGCACGCGTCCCACGTTTGCGTGACCAAACATGTCCGCGGCCGAGGGCGCTCTAAGCTTGCGAGCACAAGCGCCCGCCGGACTCACAAGAACCATCCAATGCCAGCCAACAACTGTTGCGAACTCGATCTGAGCATTCTGTGGTGGCAGAAGCCATGCGAATACCGCGTCGTCGGCAAGTTCAGCGACCCGAACAGCGATCGCGAGAACTACATTCTCGAGCCCATCCACATCAACATCGACGTCGCGCAACTTCAGCCGCTGGCGCTCGACCCGGACGCCTACGGCAGGGCATTGACTGAGATGTTCTTCAATCAATGCGAGGGGGCGATCCGCGAGGTCTACTCCAAGGCGCGAGCCGCGGCCGCGGCTCGCGATGGCCTCCGCATGCGACTCAGCATCGAGAAGAACGCGCGGGAACTTCACGCGGTCCGCTGGGAAACCTTGCGCGACCCGACGCAGGACATCCCGCTGCTGACTCAGTCGAACGTGTGGTTCTCCCGCTTCGTCAGCGGCGAGACCTTTTCAACGCGCCCGTCCAGTGGCTCGGGCAAGGTCGGAGCACTCGTCGTCATCGCGAACCCGAGCGACATCCACACCAAGTGGGGCCAGGCGCAGCTCGACTCCGCGGCGGTCTACGAGGACACGAAGCGGGCGCTCTCCGCGGAACCGGGCGCGCGGGAGTTCGCGGTCACCAGGCTCGACTCGAGGGCGACGATCTTCAACATCGTTTCGAACTTGCGCGAGAACTACTCGCACGTCCTGTATCTCGTCTGTCATGGGCGACTGATCGACAACGACGAACCGCGGCTCCTGTTGGAAAACGACGACGGTGTCGGAGAGATCGTCAAGGGCGAGTTGCTGGTCGAAAAGCTCGCCGGCCTGAGCGCCCTGCCCCGGCTGATCGTGCTGGCCTCATGCCAGAGCGCGGGCGGACAGGACGGCGTGGCGTTTGGCGCGCTGGGGCCGCGACTGGTGCAGAACGGCGTGGCGAGCGTCATCGCGATGCAGGGCGACATCACTGTCGAGTCTGTCGACAAGTTCACCAGCCGCCTGTTCAAGGAACTGTCGAAGGACGGCCAGATCGACCGGGCCACGGCGGCCGCGCGCAACGACATACGTGAAGAGAAGGACTGGTGGATGCCGGCGCTCTTCACGTGCTCGCGGACCGGCTGCCTGTGGCAAGGGCGGCCACCGGAAGTCGACACTTTCGACAAGTGGGAAGCCGTCGTTTCGGATGTGCGGGAGGGAGACTTCGTTCCTGTCCTCGGTCCGAGTCTTGTCGAGCCGATCTTCGGCTCGACGCGGGACATCGCACAGCAGTGGGCGGAGACCTATGAGTTTCCGCTCGCGCCTCGCAATCGGGATGACCTGGCACAGGTCGCGCAGTACCTCCGGTACCGGCAAACGCCGATGTACACGCTCGAACAATTGCGCGGCTACCTCACTCGCTTCATGCGGAAGAAGTTCGGCGAGCAGCTCCCCGCTGAACTGCGGGATAAGCCGATGAAGCCGGGGGTGATCGACGAACTGGTGTCGCACGTTGGGGCGCTGCAGCGGGCCAACAACCCGAATGACATCCATCGACTGCTGGCGCGGCTGCCCGCGAAGATCTACGTCAATGCCAATCGCGACAACCTGCTGCGCGATGCACTCCGTGAGCAGAAGCGCCTCCCGCAGGTGCAGCTTTGCACCTGGCGCACCAGCAACAACAAGCCGCTTCCTTTCGGTCCGGCGCTCCCTGCCGGGTATGAACCAAGCATCGAGCAACCGCTGATCTTCCACGTCTTCGGCAACTTCGAATTTCCTGCGAGCCTCGTTCTTACTGAAGACGACTACTTCGACTTCCTCGTCGCGGTCACTCGCAACGAAGCACTGGCCACGATGAGCGTTACGTCCAAGGTGAGCTCGGCGCTCGCCACTTCGGGCCTGCTGCTGCTGGGCTTCCACGTCGATGACTGGGACTTCCGGGTTCTCTTCAGCAGCCTGCTGAAGCAGCCGGGGGCCGCGCTCTCGTACCTGCGCGCCCGGGTCGCCATCCAGATGGACCCCAGCGAGGCGGGAATCATCGATCCCAACCGTGCGGTCCAGTACCTCAGCAGTTTCTTCACTCAGCAGGCGCAGATAGGTCTCTACCTAGGCTCGGCAGAACAGTTTCTCGCACGCCTGATCGAGCTGTGCGAAAAAGAAGAGATCATCGCCAAATGATTCGCCTGGAGCCGGGAGCGATCTGCGTGGCACTGCTGGAGCAGGCATGACAACCGTTGAGACGAGTGGCGCACCGACCAACCCGTACGTCGGACCGGTGCCGTTTCGCGAGGGCCAGAAGCTCTACGGCCGGGAGAAGGAAACCGAGGAGCTGGTCGACCTGCTGGTCAGCAAGCGCATCGTCCTGCTCATCGCGCCGTCCGGCGCCGGCAAGACCTCGCTGATCCAGGCGGCGTTGATTCCCAGGCTGCGCGACCGCTACAAGCTGCAGGCCCTGCCGACGATCCGGCTGACCTACCGCAACGACGAGATCAGCCAGCGCACGGACGTCAACCGCTATGCGCTCTCAACCATGCGGTCGCTCGAGGGACACTTCCCTGCGGAGCAGCGCTACACGGACGAGCAGCTGGCGGAACTGTCGCTCGGCGCCTACTTCGAAAGGCGATTTCCCGTCGCCGCCGACGGCGCGCACCGCCAGCACTGGGTGCTCGTCCTCGATCAGTTCGAGGAGCTCTTCACGCTCGACCCGCTCGATGTCGCGAGGAAGCGGCAGTTCCTGGAGGAACTCGGCAACGTCCTGGCAGGTGTCCGGGCAAGTGCGGACGAACCCGCCAGTGCGGCGCCACCCACGCTCTGGGCGCTGTTCTCGATGCGCGAGGACTATGTCGCCGAGCTGCAGCCGTTTCTGGACCTGATTCCGACCGGTCTGGCGTTTCGCTACCGGATCGACCTGCTCGAAGGGGAGCGGGCGCTCGATCCGGTTGCGAGGCCTGCCGGTGCGTCAATGGATCCGGCGACGGCACCCCGCCTGGTCGAGGGACTGCTCACGATCCAGTTGCGCACTCCCGAGGGCAAGGAGGTGTCGCGTGCCGGGCGCTTCGTCGAGCCTGTGCAACTGCAGGTCGTCTGCCTGCGGCTCTGGGACAAGATCGTCGGCGGCGAGCAGCGGACGATCAGACCCGACGACGTCGATCAGGCGGAAATCGAGCAGGCGCTGAGTGACTATGTCGATGCTGCCCTGAAGAAGGCTGCGCAGGCCGCCCCGATGTCGGAAAAGGTGCTGCGCGACTGGATCGAGGACAACCTCATCACGTCAACCGGCATCCGGGCGCAGGCGCTCCGTGAGCCGGTCGTCCTGGGCAAGGTCGATGGCGCCATCGCCGCGCTCATTGAAGGACGGCTGATCCGTTCGGACAAGCGCAACGACCGCGAGTGGATCGAACTCGCGCATGACCGCCTGGTCGCCCCGCTGCGCGCAGCCAACCGAAGGTGGCGCAGCCGCAATCTGAAACCGTTTCAGCGGCAGGCCGAGCTCTATGCGAGTACCGGGCAGACCCACAAGGAGATGCTCTTCTGGGGCAACGAACTGATCGAAGCCGAGCGCTTTGCCGCCGCGCACCCCGACGAACTCAATGACGAAGAACGCAAGTTCCTGAAAGACTCGCGCGAGGAGCGCGACCGCCTGGCGAAAGAGCGCAAGCGCAAGCAGTACCTGCTGGTTGCTGGCGCGGCGGTCTTCGTCCTCATCGGCGGGCTCATTCTCAACAATTCAAGAATCACGGCAGAAAACGCGGCCCTGATCAGTGCCACCAACAAGAAGCTCGAGGAAGACGTCAGGCGATCGAAGCTCCGCCGCGAGATCTCGAGCGCGCGCGAAGTCGGAAAGCCGCCCGCCGAGTCCATTCAGGAGCTGATTCTCGTTCATGACGAGATCGCCGCCTCCCAGATCACGAGCCTCTGGCGTTTCTTCGACAACACGCTGCGCGAGACCCTGCAGAAGCTTCCTCGTTCGCTGGAACGCAAGATCGGCAGCCGGGACGACATCGTCAGGTCGCTCGCGTTCACGACCGACGGCAATCGCCTGGTGGCCGGTTCGTGGGATGGAACCATCTCGCTGTGGCGGCTCGATCAGCCCGGCTCGGCTCCCGTTAGCCAGCGAGGACCAGGGCTGCCGAGACCTACGCCACCGCGCTGCATGAAGCCACCAGGGTGCTGGCCTCGACCTACCTGGATGGAAGGATCATCCTGTGGCGCGTTGGCGATTCCGGACTGGAAAGGCTCAAGGTCCTCAACGCGGAACACTCGGGTTACCGAAAGCAGGTCACGACCGCGGGATTCAACAGCGCAGGGACGCTGCTGGCGACCGCGGGCTGGGACAAGCAGATCATTCTGTGGGACGTCACGAACCCGGCCGAGCCGACGCCCGTGGCCGCGTTCGGCTCCAAATATCACTTTGCTCCGATCCAGCGCATCGTGTTCCTGCCCGATGACGCGCAGGGGCAGCGGCTGGCATCGACCGATCTCGAAGGGAAGGTAGCCATCTGGCGAATCTCCGCAAGCGCTCCGTCAGCGCCGGGCGGAGTCAGGCAGGAACGAACGTTCGCGGTGAGCGACATCCAGCAGAGAAGAGTCGGTCTTTACAGCGTGGCAGCGAGTCCGGACGGGCGCTACCTGGTAGCGGGCGACTCGGAAGGCAACGTCTACCTCTGGGACCTGCAGTCGACCGGCCCGCAGGCCGGCCGCGGCGTGCGACTGACGAAAGGTCGCCATGGGAATGACAGCACGCTGACTCACATCTACGACATCGCGTTTTCTCCCGAAGGGCGCGAGTTCGCAAGTGTCGGTGTCGACGGACTGCTGCTCCGGTGGATCCTGCCTGGCGCCACCAAGGACCTGACCGACCTGGCGGACCGGATTGTTGTCGAGCGCAATCCGGGACTGGGCGAACGGCTCTACAGCGTTGCCTATCACCCCTCGCGCAAGGGCGTCGTGGTCACGGGCGGCAAGCGCAACATCGAACTGGTGAACATGGAGCAGCGCGGCACTCTGCTTGCAAGCCCGCTCGCCTCCAGCGATGGAGCGAAGGGTCGATGGCACGCCGTCGCGATGGATCCGCAGGGGTCCACGATCGCGGCCGCGCGGGGCGACAACTTCATCGAGTTCTGGCGCCGCCGGTCCGCAGGCGTCGAGTCAGTGCCCGAGTGGAGGATCGATGCCGGCAAAGGCACGAGATTCGCGCTCCACCCCAGTGGGTTGATCCTCGTGACAGCCGCCTGCAACGGCGAAGTCAGGAGCTGGCAACTCGAGGACGGCAAACCGCCAGTACCTTCACTCATTGCCAGGGGAGAAGGCCCGGCGCTGCCCTGCCCCGCGACGACCCCGGTGTTCAGCCGCGATGGCGTGTTCGTCGCGGCAGCCAAGGGTCCCCGCCTGAGGGTCTGGTCCCGGTCTAATGGGAGTGCGTGGGAACAGCGCTTCGATGGCGCGTTCGATGACGACATCGGCGACGAGCCCGGCGCCCCGTCGACCCGGCGGGACCGTGTTACGAGCTTGGCGATGAGTTCGGCATCGGACCTCCTGGCCGCCGGCGGGGACTCCGGGCGCGTCCGTTTGCTGGACATCAAGGATGGCCGGCCCGCAACGGGCTTTCGCACAGCGTCGGTCGATGGCGGCAGTGCCGTCATCTCGCTGGCCTTCCTGCCGGACGGCTCCGCGCTCCTTTCAGGTGGCAAGGACGGCGTCCTTTCCGAGTGGTCACTGCCCGCCCTCAAGAAAGGTGCATCGAGTGAGCGTCACCAGCGCGGCGTGTCCGGCCTCGCGCTGGCGGACCGCGCCAAGGGCGCATCCGATGGCCGCACTGTCCTCGTTTCGGCGGACTGGGGCGGCGCGATCTTCGAATGGAGCCAGGGAACGCTCGAAGGCCCGGCGACATCGATTGCGTTTGCGGATGATCGTCCGCTCGAAGCGATGGCGCTGCGCGCGGACGGACAGTTCCTGGTCACGGCCGGCGACCAGCTCCTCGTTTGGGATTTCAACCGTGCCGTGATGAAAGAGAGCGCGCAGCGCTTTCGGAGCACTCATTGATCGTGCACAGTGGCCAGGCCGACGGCGCGCTCAATGCAGTGACAGCCTGACGCATCGATGGCCACGGACAATTTTGTCTTCAACGGAGTCGACGCCGCGACGGGCGCGTATCTGACCCCGGCACTGTCCGCGGAGCAAGTCGCCCAGCTCGCGCAGGGCGAAGCGCTCGATGCACAACGCATGGACGAACTCCGCGCGCGGCACGAAGCCCAGACGGCGCAGACAATGGGCGTGCCCTGGGGCGTGGACGCCCAGGATCTCGCCCAGGCGGGCTGGGGCGTGATGTTTGCGCAGGATGCGGACCCGCAACTCCGTAGCGCGCTCGCGGCGCTACTGCAACTGCGCTCCGGGCAGGCCGGCGCACGCTACAAGGAATTCAGCGGTACCTCCGGGGTCCGACCCGACGACACGGCGCGGGCCTGGCTGACGCGCCAGGGGGTCGGACCGGGCCAGCCCCAGGTGAAAAAGGTGCCCTACTACCTGCTCGTCGTCGGCGATCCCGAGTCCATCTCGTTCCGCTTCCAGTACGAGCTCGGCCTGAACTACGCGGTCGGACGAATTGCCTTCGACGCCATCGACGAATACCTGCGCTACGCGTCGACGGTCGTCACGTACGACGCCCCTGTCGCGCGCCCCGCGGGCAGGAATGCGTGCTTCTTCGGCGTTCGCAACGCGGACGACCAAGCGACAACGATGAGTGCCGAACGACTGGTGGAGCCGCTGGCTGCCGCACTCGAGTCGAGCCGCGCCACGGCAGGCTGGAAAGTGAATCGCATGTTAGCCGCCGATGCGACACGCAAGAATCTGCGGGCGCTGCTGAATGGCAGCGAACCACCGGCGCTGCTGTTCACGGCGAGCCATGGCATGGGCTTTCCCAAAGGCCACGCACTCCAGGACCGTCACCAGGGCGCGCTGCTCTGTCAGGAGTGGCCCGGACCACGCGCGTACCGCGGTGCCGTGCCGCCCGAGTTCTACTTCTCTGCCGACGATCTGTCCGACACCGCTCAGCTCGGAGGAATGGTCGCGTTCCACTTCGCCTGCTACAGCGCGGGAACGCCCAAGCTGGATGACTACGCGCATCGAAACAATGCACGTGAGCAGATTGCGCCGCATGCATTCGTCGCCGATCTGCCCCGGCGCCTGCTGGGCCTGCCAGGCGGCGGAGCCCTGGCAGCGGTCGGACACGTGGAACGCGCCTGGGGCTACTCGTTCATGTGGCCCGGGGCGGGCAACCAGACCGACACGTTCGAGAACTGCCTGGGCGCTTTGATGGACGGTTCACGGCTCGGCCCGGCGCTGGAGGCGTTCGCTGCCAGGCACGCCGACCTGGCGGTCAACCTCAACGGCGAGCTGGAGAACATCAAATTCGGGGCGAAGCCGGATCCGGTCGCACTCGCGAATCTCTGGACGGCCAACAACGACGCCCGTGGCTACGTCATCATCGGCGATCCGGCGGTCCGGATTCCGCGCTGACCGCCATTGGCGAACACCATGTGATCTGGTGGGTGGTACAGGGTTCGAACCTGTGACCCCTGCCGTGTGAAGGCAGTGCTCTACCGCTGAGCTAACCACCCCGCCTGGTCGGGAAGCCCTCGGCGAGGGCCGCCAAGGGCGCGGATTATTGCATAACAATACTTGCCACCTTCCTCCCGACTAGCATAGGCGCAGGCCCCGGAGATTGCCTTGAACCTCGCCTACACCCTGTTCCGCACCGCGCGCCGGCTGCCGCGTGCGATTGCGGTCATCGAGCGTGATCGCACGGAGCTGTCCTATGGGCAACTCGCTACTCGGGTGCTCGATCTGTCCGGCGGACTGCAGGCGATGGGCGTGCGCTCGGGCGACCACGTTGGCCTGCTGATGAAGAACTGCGCGCAGTATGTCGAGCTGCTGTACGCGTGCTGGGCGATCGGTGCCTGCGCGATCCCGATCAACGCCCGGCTGCACGCACGCGAGGTCGCCTACATCCTCGACGATGCGCGGGCGCGTCTGTGCTTCGTCACGGGGGAAGTCGAGGGTGCCGCCATCGACGCCGCGCGCACGGGCGGCCGCACCGACTTCATCGACGTCGACGGCGGCGACTATCGCCGCCTGTTCAAGTCGGGGGCCGTGTCGCCGCGCCGCGAATCGAGCGTGAACGAATCGGCCTGGCTTTTTTACACCAGCGGCACGACCGGCCGGCCGAAGGGCGTCGTGCTGACTCACCGCAACCTTCTGGCGATGACGCTGAACTACCTCGCGGACGTCGATCGCGCCGAGGTTGGCGACCACCTGCTGCATGCGGCGCCGATGTCGCACGGCTCCGGTCTCTACACGATTCCGAATGTCGCCGTCGGCGCGACGCAGCTGATCCCGGCGACGAGGGGCTTCGACATCGACGAACTGCAGCACATCCTCGCCTACACGCCAGCCACGAAGTTCTTCGCCGCGCCGACGATGGTGATGCGGCTGGTCGACGCCTATGCGGCTCGCGGCACCGCGCCGGCGCACCTGAAGACGATCATCTACGGCGGCGGACCGATGTACGTTGCGGACAGCCTGCGTGCGCTCGACGTTCTCGGACCGCGCCTGGTGCAGATCTACGGCCAGGGCGAATCGCCGATGACGATCACCGTGCTGACAGCGGCCGAACACATCGACGATCACGATGGCCGCCGCGTCGAACGCCTCGGCTCGGTCGGGCGCGCCCAGACAGGCGTCGAGGTCACCGTGCTGGACGAGCGCGATCAGCCGGTGGCGGCCGACGCGATCGGCGAGGTCTGCGTGCGCGGTGACACCGTCATGGCGGGCTACCTGCATAACCCCCAGGCCACGGCAGAGGCGTTGCGCAGCGGCTGGCTGCACACCGGTGACCTCGGCCGCTTCGATGCCGCGGGTTACCTGACGCTGGTCGACCGCAGCAAGGACCTCATCATCTCGGGCGGATCGAACATCTATCCGCGTGAGGTCGAGGAAGTGCTGCTGATGCACCCGGCCGTGAAGGAAGCCGCCGTCATCGGCGAACCGCACCCCGAGTGGGGCGAAGCCGTCGTCGCCGTGCTGGTCAAGGAAGCCGGCCATACGCCGGACGAAAAGGAGCTGGATCTCTTCTGCCTCGAGCGCATCGCCCGGTTCAAGCGGCCGAAGCGTTACGTGTTCGTTGACGAGCTGCCGAAGAACGCGACCGGCAAGGTGCTGAAGCGCGAACTGCGCGAACTGATCAGGCCGGCGTAGCGGCCGGCGCGGCGCGCCACACGACAGCCTTTGATTCCTTCTCGATGCCCGCCAGCACTGCCTCGTGCGCAGCCACCTCTTCCGCCGTGGCGGTCACCACGATGAGGTCGCGCGGATCCACCGGGCCGTAGCTCGCCAGCAGTCCCTCGTCGGCGAGCACGTCGATCGTCAGGCTGTCCTGCCCGCGCGTCATCGCAAGATAGACCTCGGCCAGCAGCCCGGCATCGAGCAGCGCGCCGTGCAGCGTGCGGTGAGCGTTCGAGACCTGGTAGCGCTCGCACAGCGCGTCGAGCGAGTTGCGCTTGCCCGGATGCTGCTCGCGCGCCAACTGCAGAGAGTCGGTCACCTTCAGGCAATGCTGCACGAACGGCGGGCGTCCGAGGCGAGCCAGCTCGGCGTTGAGGAACTCGAGGTCGAACGCGGCATTGTGGATGACGACCTCCGCCTCCTTCACGAAGGCGAGCAGGTCGTCGACGATCTCGGCGAACTTCGGCTTGTCCTCGAGGAAGTGGCGCGTCAGGCCGTGCACGGCGAGCGCACCTTCGTCGCTGTCGCGCTCCGGGTTCACGTAGTGGTGAAAGCGCCGCTCCGTGATGCGGCGGCCGACGACTTCGATCGCGCCGACCTCGATGATGCGGTGGCCTTCCTTGGCCTCGAGACCGGTGGTCTCGGTATCGAGTACGACCAGCCGGGTCATCCTGCTACTCGGCTCCGGCGGCGTGGCGCGAAGGTTCCGCCGCCGGCGCCGCGCCGTCGTGGTGATGGTGATGCGTTCCCATCCAGCGGCCGAGCCACTGCTCCATCAGCGTGTACATCGTCGGCACGACATACAGCGTCAGCAGCGTGCCGAACGTGAGTCCGCCGACGATCACCCAGCCGATCTGGATGCGGCTTTCGGCTCCAGCGCCGACCGACAGCGCCAGCGGCACGGCGCCCAGCACCATCGCGCCGGTGGTCATCAGGATCGGCCGCAGCCGCATCTCGGCCGCCTGCTTGACCGCCTCGACGATGTCCTGCCCGCGCTCCTGCAGCTGGTTGGCGAACTCGACGATCAGGATGCCGTGCTTGGTGATGAGCCCGACCAGCGTAATGATCCCGATCTGGCTGTAGATATTCCAGGTGCCCCCGGTCACCCACAGCGCGAACAGCGCACCCGTCATCGACAGCGGCACCGACAGCATGATGACGAACGGGTCGGCGAAGCTCTCGAACTGCGCGGCCAGCACCAGGTATATGAACACCAGTGCCAGCACGAAGGTCAGGTAGATCGAGCCCTGCGAGGCGCGGAACTCGCGCGAGACGCCATCGAGGTCGGTCTGCGCGCCCTGCGGCAGCACCCGCCTGGCCGTTTCGTCCATCATCTTCAACGCATCGCCGAGCGCGTAGCCTGGAGCCACCTGCCCGCTGATGGTGACCGAGCGCAGCCGCTGGAAGTGGTTGAGCGACTGCGGCGACACGCCCTCGACGACGTCGACCACGTTGGCGAGCTGCACCATGGTGCCGTCGCGCCCGCGCACGTAGATGTCGCTGATGTCGTTCGGCCGGCTGCGGTCGCGCGGCGCGACCTGCACGATCACGTCGTACTGCTCGCCGTCTTTCTTGAAGCGCGTGACCTGGCGGCCGCCGAGCATCGTCTGCAGGGTGCGGCCGACGGTCTCCACCGAGACGCCGAGATCGCCCAGCTTGTCGCGGTTGACCGCCACCTTCAGCTCGGGCGTATTGAGCCGCAGGTCGGACTGCGGACTCAGCACGATGCCGGTCTTGCTGATCTCGGCGATGAAGTTCTGCACGATGCGGTCCAGCTCGGGGTACGACACCTGCGCCATGATCACGTACTCGACCGGCAGCGAGCGCGGCGATTGCCCGAGCGATGGCGGATTGACCGCGAAGCCAATCACGCCCGGCAGCTGCGAGAACTTGGCGTTCAGCTCGCGAGCGATGTCCTGCTGCTTGCGCGTACGCTCTTCCCACGGCTTCAGCCGCAGGATTGCGTTGCCGAAGTCCACCGTCGGAAAACCCGCCACCGCGTTGTAGGCGGACGCCTCGGGAATTGTGTCGTAGTAACTCTCGACCGCTCGCAACTGCTCGGAGGTGTACTGCACCGTCGAACCGGGCGGCGACTGCAACCGCCCGAAGATGACACCGCGGTCCTCCAGCGGCGCGAGCTCGGAGCGCAGCAGCGAGAAGAAGAGGCCGCCGAGGCCGGCGACGACGGCCCACAGGATGACGACAACCCAGCGGCGGTCCAGGACCCACGCCAGCGAGCGCGAGTACCCGCGCGTCAGGCTGTTGAGCCAGCCCTCGATCAACGTGAACAGCCGGCCGTGCTTCGGCTCGTGCTTGAGCAGCTTGCTGCACATCATCGGCGAGAGCGTCAGCGCGACGAAGCCCGACACCAGTACGGCGCCTGCCAGGGCCAGCGCGAACTCGATGAAGAGCCGCCCGGTGCGCCCGGTCGCGAACGCCAGTGGTGCGTAGACGGCGGTCAACGTCAGGGTCATCGCCACGACCGCGAAGCCGATCTCCTTGATGCCCTTGATCGAGGCGGCCACCCGGTCCATGCCTTCCTCGATGTTGCGGTAGATGTTCTCCAGAACAACGATCGCATCGTCGACGACCAGGCCGATCGCCAGCACCATAGCCAGCAGCGTCAGCGTGTTGATGGTAAAGCCGAACACGTACATCAGCGCGAACGAGCCCACCAGCGACAGCGGAATCGTCACCAGCGGAATCAGCGTCGCCCGCAGGTTGCGAAGGAAGAAGAAGATCACCAGCACGACCAGGATCACCGCCTCGCCAATGGTCTTGAACACTGATTCGATCGAACGGTCGATGAACACCGACGAGTCGTAGGCGATGTTGATCCGCATCCCCTCCGGCAGCGTCTCATTGATCTTGTCGACCTCGGCCCGCAGCGCGCGCGACAGTTCGAGCGGATTGCCGGTGGCCTGCTTGACCAGGCCCATGTTGACCGAGGGTTCGCCGCGGAAGCGCGCGATGACGCGCTCTTCGGCCGGACCTACCGCGACCTCGGCGACGTCGCGCAGGCGGACGGGATAACCGCTCGCGACCGCGACGATCAGGTTCTCGAACTGCTCGCGCGTGCTGACGTCGGTGGCCGCGACGATCGGAAATTCGCGCTGGGCGGACTCGATGCGGCCCGAGGGCAGCTCGATGTTCTGCCGGCGCAGCGCATCCTCGACGTCGCCGGGCGTCAGCTTGTAGGCGGCGAGCCGGTCGCGGTCGACGTTGATGCGCATCGACGTCTTGCGCTCGCCGAAGATCCAGACGTCCGCAGCACCGGGCAGCACCGACAGTCGCGGCTTGACATAGCGGTTCAGGTAGTCGGAAACCTCCAGCGGCGTCTTGTTGCCGGCGGTCACCGCCATCCAGATCACCGGGAAGGAGTCCGCTTCCACCTTGGCGATCACCGGCTCGTCGACGTTGTCGGGCAGGCGCGCGCGCACGCGCGCCACCTTGTCACGTACGTCGGCAGCGGCGGAATCCGGATCGCGCGTGATGCGGAAGCGCACGTTGATATTGCTGCGCTCGGAGCGGCTCGACGAGGTCAGCAGCTCGACGCCCTCGATGCCGGCCAGCGAATCCTCCAGCACCTTGGTGATCTGCGATTCGATGACGTCGGCCGACGCACCCGGATAGGTGGTCGACACGCTGACGATCGGCTCGTCGATCTTCGGGTACTCGCGCACTGCCAGCCGGGAGTAGGAGATCAGGCCGATGACAAGCACCAGCAGGGACAGCACCGTCGACAAGACCGGGCGGCGGATGCACAGTTCGAACAGGCTCATCGCAGTCTCCGCGGACGGGCGCTCAGGACGAGCCGCTGCCCTTGGGAGTATCGGCCTTCGGCGCAGCGCCGCCCGCCGGTGCGGGTCCGGCATTGGGCGGCACCGCCTTGGCGGCATCCGTGCCGCTTGGCGCGCCCGACAGCACGCGCACCGGTTGGCCATCGCGCGACAGGCGCATGCCCGCCGTCACCACCTGGTCCCCGGCGGCCAGTCCCTGCAGGATCTCGACCTTGGCGTCGCGCCGCACGCCGATCTTCACCGGCACGCGCCGCGCCGCGCCGTCGACCACCTTGTAGACATAGAACTCGCCGCCCTGCGGCACGATCGACTCCTCCGGCACCAGCAGCGCATCGATGCGCTCGCCGACGATCACGCGCACGCGCACGAACATGCCCGGCCGCAGCTTGCCGCTGGTGTTTTCGAGCCGTCCGCGGATCTCCAGCGAACGGCCGCCGGCATCCACCTTCGGGTTGATCGCTTCGATCTGCCCCTGCCACAACTCGCTCGGCAAGGCGTCGGCGACCACCTCGATCGTCTGCCCCACATGGACCTGCGAATAACTGCGCTCAGGCAGGCGGAAGTCGACCTTGAGCACGCGCACGTCCTCGATGTTCACGAGGTCGGTGCCGTCCTTGACGTAGTCGCCGAGGCTGACATTGCGGATGCCGACCGATCCGTCGAACGGCGCAACGATACGCATCTTGGAAAGCCGGGCCTGCGCCAGCTTGAGCTTGGCCTCCGCCACCTGCGCGTTCGATGCGGCGGTCTCCTGAGCACTGGAACTGATGAACTGGCGGCTGGCGAGGTCTTCGCTGCGCTTGAGGTTCGACAGCGCCAGGTCGTACTCCGCCTTCATCTGCGCGACCTCGGCCTCGTTGAGGGTCGCGTCGAGCGCAACCAGCAGCTGGCCCTTGCGCACGATCTGGCCGTCCTTGAAGCCAATCGCGGCGATGCGGCCGGACACTTCCGGGCGCAGGATCACGCTCTCGTTCGAGCGCAGCGAGCCGACGGCCTGCAGGTCTTCCTTGACCACCGATGGCGCAAGGCTCACGACTTCCACCGGCGTCGGTCCTCCCGGTCCGCCCTTGCCCGGCGCGCCCTTGGGGTCCGCCTTGCCGGCGGCTTTCGCATCGGTCTTGACTCCCGCTACCGCGCTGGGCCCCGGCGCAAGCCGATCACGCGCGTAGTACGCGGCAGCGGCCACGGCGACCAGCGCGCCGATCGCAATGATCGTGACTCGATGCTTCATCGGAAACTGGCTTTGACGGAGGGTGCCGCGAAGAAGCGCGACTTTAACATCCGCGTCTGACGCTCTCAGGGCTGATCGGCACTCTACGACAACGAATCGACCCCGCGGTTCGCCAGTTCGTCGGCCCGTTCGTTGCCGTCGTGCCCGGCGTGGCCCTTGACCCAGCGCCAATCGACGTCGTGACGGGCCGCCGCGGCCTGCAACTGCTGCCACAGGTCGGCATTCTTCACAGGCTTCTTGTCCGCCGTCTTCCAGCCACGCCGTATCCAGTTCGGCAGCCACTCCGTGATGCCAAGCTGCACGTACTTCGAGTCGGTGTGCAGCACGACGTGGCAGCGACGCTTCAGCGATGACAGCGCCTGGATCACCGCCATCAGTTCCATGCGATTGTTGGTGGTCAAGGCCTCGCCGCCGAACAATTCCCGTTCGTGGTCGCCGTACCTGAGCAGTGCGCCCCAGCCGCCCGGCCCGGGATTACCCTTGCAGGCGCCGTCGGTCCAGATCTCGACACTGGCCACCGCGGGCTCGCCCGCATGCCCGGGGGTGAGCGCAACGCTCTTCGCGTGCTTCATCCGCGCTGGGCGCGCGGACGCGAATCATTGGCCGCGTCGTGGTCATCGAGCACCACGGCGCTGTGGGCCTCGCCGGTCGCCAGCGCGATGCGGGTGGTCGCCACCGGTGTCAGCTGGCGCACGCGTTCCTCGCTGTGCTTCCACACCTTGCCCACCAGCCGCATGCCGCGCACTCGCTTCACCGCGGTCAGCATGTAGACGGCACCCAGCACGGGCCACCAGCGATCACCAGCCTTCTCCATGAAGCGCCAGCGATTGAGCCACGTCGCCGAGCGCGTCGACGGGGCGTAGCAGCCGAAGCGGCCGCGCGCGAAGTCGAATGACAGCAACTTGAGCCAGTCCTTCACGCGTGGCAGTGCAATGAAGTGCCCTTCGCGCGGCAGGAAAGGCGACGCACCGAGCCGCGAGCAGAATTGCCGCAGTCCCCAAAGACTCGCCGGATTGAAGCCTGTGATGACGACGTGGCCTTCGGGCACCAGCACCCGCTCGACCTCGCGCAGCACCTGGTGCGGGTCGGCGGCAAACTCCAGGATGTGCGGCATCACGACCAGGTCGATCGAATGCGTTGCAAACGGCAGTTCGTCGTAGCGGTTGATGATGGCAACGCGGCGCTCACCCTTGTCCGCCCCGACCTCGAGCTGGCGGTCGGCGGCGCAGAAGCGCAGCGGCATGCGGTTCTCGCGCAGCGCATCGATCTCCGGCAACCCGAGCTGCAGCGCGTGATAGCCGAAGATGTCGGCCACCGCGGCGTCGAGGTGCAGCTGCTCCCAGTCGAGCACGTAGCGCCCGGGCGGCGAGCACAGGAACTCGGATAGCTTCACAATCGAACCGCCCGGATTCACGTGACGCCCACCATGGTCAGTGCTGCCGAAATTTCCATTTCTCCGCTACCTGCATTCAGCGACAACTACCTGTGGCTGCTCGCCCGCGACGGCCACGCGGCCATCGTCGACCCCGGTGACCCCGCGCCGGTTCAGCGCGCGCTCGACGCTCGCGGGTTGAAACTGGACGCGATTCTAGTCACCCATCACCACGGTGACCACGTCGGCGGCGTGACCGCGCTGCGCGCGACCGGCGCCCGAGTCTACGGGCCCGGCCGCGAAAGCATCGACGGCATCGATGTCCGGCTCCGCGCGGGCGATGAGGTCACGGTGCTCGGCGCACCGTTCAGCGTTATCGAAGTGCCCGGCCACACGGCAGGCCACATCGCGTACTACTCTGCAGCCTTCGATCCGCCGGTGCTGTTCTGCGGCGACACGCTGTTTGCGTGCGGCTGCGGTCGCCTCTTCGAGGGAACGCCGGCGCAGATGCTCGACTCGCTCGATCGCCTGTCTGCCCTGCCCGCGGCGACACGCGTCTATTGCGCGCACGAATACACGCTGGCCAACATCCGCTTCGCGCTTGCGGTCGAGCCGGGCAATGCTGACCTGCAGCGGCGCGCCGTCGACGCCACCGCGGCGCGCGCGCGCGGCGAACCCACGATACCGTCGACGATCGCACTTGAGCTCGCAACGAATCCGTTCATGCGCAGCGACGCACCCGCGATCCGGGCTGCGGCCCGTGCGCGCGCCGGCGACGCAGCAGGGGCCAGTCGCTTGGCGACCTTCACCACGATTCGTGCCTGGAAGAACGATTTCCGCTAGCCCGGTCGTGCGACTTGTCCCTGCGGGGACCGTTCCCTACACTGCGCCTTGCTTCGCCTCCATCGAGAAACATGCATATCGCGCTCCGGCTGCTCCCTGCGGTGCTTGCCTGCGGCTTTGCCGCGGCGGGTGCGAGCGAGACTGCGCCCGGCGCGTCCGACGCCCAGTCGTCTGCCGCCGCCGCACCGGCGGCTGGCATCGCGGCGCCTTCGGCGATCGAGGCCAGCGACATTCCGCTCGACGTGATACTCGAGTACATGCCCGAGCTGGCTCCGGCCGATGGCGCAACCACCCGGCGAACACCGCTCGTCGCCGCGCCCTCGATCGACCTCTGGCAGCGCATCCGCGATGGTTTCCGGATGCCCGACCTTGAAACACGTCTCGCCGACCAGCGCACGCGCTGGTACGCGGAGCAGGTCGACTACTTTGCGCGCATGACGCAGCGCTCGAGCCGATACCTGTACTTCATCGTCGCCGAGATCGAGCGTCGCGGCATGCCGACCGAGCTGGCACTGCTGCCGTTCGTCGAAAGCGCCTTCAAGGCCGAGGCGGTGTCGACCGCCAAGGCGGCCGGCCTGTGGCAATTCATCCCGTCGACCGGCAAGGTCTACGACCTCGAGCAGAGCATGTGGAAAGACGAGCGTCGCTCGGTCATCGACTCCACGCGCGCGGCCCTCGACTACCTGCAGAAGCTGTACGACATGTTCGGCGATTGGCACCTTGCGCTCGCGGCCTACAACTGGGGCGAAGGCTCGGTGTCGCGCGCGATCGAGAAGAACCGGCGCGCCGGCAAGCCGGTCGGCTACACCAGCCTCAAGATGCCGAACGAGACGCAGCATTACGTGCCCAAGTTGCAGGCGGTGAAGAACATCGTCGCCGAGCCCGAGAAGTTCGGCATCGAGCTTCCCCCGGTACCGAATTCACCTTACTTCGTTGCCGTGCAGAAGTCGCGCGATATCGACGTGCAGACCGCCGCCAGGCTGGCGGAGATGTCGCCGGAGGAATTCAAGGCTCTCAATCCGCAGTTCAACCGGCCTGTCATCGTCGGCGCGGCATCGCCAACGCTGTTGCTGCCCGCGAATCGCCTCGACACCTTCAATGCAAACCTCGCGGCATGGGAAGCCACCGGCCAGCCGCTGGCCAGCTGGTCGACCTACACGATGAAACCGTCCGACACACTGGCCTCTGTCTCGCAGCGCGCGGGCATCGCCGAGCAGCAGTTGCGCGAAGCCAATCGGATCCCGCCGCGCTATCGACTCGCCCCGGGCTCGACGATCCTGGTACCGCGCGACGAGACGACGGAGGACATCGCGGCCACCAGCCTGGATGCACGCTTTGCGCTGGTGCCGGAGGCGTCCAACCTGCGCAAAGTCACCTACCGCGTGCGCCGCGGCGACACGCTGCTTTCGGTGGCGCGCCGCCACAAGGTCAGCGAGAAAGACATCATTGTCTGGAACCAGCTGACGGGTCCGACCCTCTTTGCGGGGCAGCGCCTGGAACTGACGGTGCCGGTCGCAGCGTCCAGTACCGCCAAGCGCGGCAAGTCCGGGCCATCCGCGAAGGCCGCTGCCGCCCAGTCGGGCAAGTCCACACCTAAGGCGGCGACCAAGGCCTCCGCGCCCGCCGCGGGCAAAGTCGTCGCCAACACCCGCTGACCTGCAGTGCGTGCCGGACGCCGGTGACGGTCGCCCACGACCCCCTATACTGCCCGCCCGACTTCACGGCACTGCGAGTGACGACACATCATGGGCTTCCTGTCCGGCAAGCGACTGCTGATCACCGGTGTGCTTTCCAACCGTTCGATCGCCTACGGCATCGCGCACGCCTGCAAGCGTGAGGGCGCCGAACTCGCGTTCACCTACGTCGGCGACCGCTTCAAGGAGCGGATCACCGAGATCGCCTCAGAGTTCGGCTCCGATCTCGTGTTCGACATGGACGTGTCGAACGATGCCCAGATCAATGCGGCCTTCGATGCCCTGAAGCAGCGCTGGCCTGCGCTCGACGGGCTGGTGCACTCGATCGGCTTCGCGCCGCGCGAGGCGATTGCCGGCGACTTCGTCGAC
This sequence comes from uncultured beta proteobacterium, assembly GCA_963780715.1. Lineage (GTDB taxonomy): Bacteria > Pseudomonadota > Gammaproteobacteria > Burkholderiales > Burkholderiaceae_F > JALORV01. Next base: position 64,125 of record CAWADK010000019.1, on the reverse strand, counting down.
GGGCTGTCGCGCGAAGGATTCCGCATCGCGCACGACATCTCTGCCTACAGCTTCCCGGCGCTTGCCAAGGCCGCGCTGCCGCTGATGGAGGGCCGCAACGCCTCGCTGTTGACGCTGACCTATCTCGGCGCCGAGCGCGCCGTGCCGAGCTACAACACGATGGGACTCGCCAAGGCGAGCCTCGAGGCCAGTGTCCGCTATCTCGCGGCCAGCCTCGGCCCGCGCGGCATCCGCGTCAACGGAATTTCCGCCGGCCCGATCAAGACGCTCGCCGCCGCCGGCATCAAGGGCTTCTCGAAGATCTTCTCGGTGGTCGAGAGCACGGCACCCATGCGGCGCAACGTGACGATCGAAGACGTCGGCAACGTGGCGGCGTTCCTGCTGTCCGATCTCGCCGCCGGAGTCACCGCCGAGATCACGCACGTCGATTGCGGCTTCAACGCCGTGATGGGCATTCCGACCGGTCTGGAGTAGCCGCTCAGGCGCTGGCAAGACCCGCCGGCATCCGCCCGCTCAGGTAGTAGTCGATCAGTTCGCGCACGGGCCGGATCGCCGTGCCGAACGGCACGGTCGCCGCACCCCGGAAAAAGAGTCCGCGGGCAAGCTCACCGCGCAGCGCGGCGGCAAGCTGGGTGTCGATGCAGAACTGGCCGATCGTGGCGATGCTGTCGCGCAGTCCGCAGGTCGTCAGGCACTGCAACGCCCCGCTGCAGCGGCCGACGGGATCGGGTGGCAACTTCTTCGCCGTCCACTCCGCGGCTTCCTGCTGCAGCACCGACTCGCGACGCAGGTAGCGTTCGAGCCAGACCGAGCGCACCGCGCGCGCCGGCAGGCCCGCGACGCTGATGAACTCGACGATGTCGCGCGGCTGCGCTTCGGCCAGCACCTTCTTGAAGTTGGGATGGGCGTCACCTTCGGTCGTCACCGCAAACGCGGTGCCGACCTGCACGGCGGCGTAGCCCAGCGCGAGCACGTCGCGCATCTTCTCGTGGGAATTGATGCCGCCGGCCGCGATGAGGGGGATCCGGTCGGCTTCAAGCTGCAGGTCGCGCAGTGTCAGCGACACGTCTTCGATCACGCGATCGAAGTCGAAGCGGGGATCGTTGATGTCTTCGATGCGCGTCGCGCCGAGATGACCTCCCGCATAGCGCGGATGCTCGATGACGATCGCATCGGGCACCCGGTTCTTGCGCAGCCAGCGGCGCAGCACGATCGACACGCCGCGCGCATCGGACAGGATCGGAATCAGCGCCACCTCCGGGAATCCGGCGCACAGGTCCGGCAGGTCCAGCGGCAGGCCGGCACCCATGACGATGGCATCCGCTCCCGATTCGCACGACTGGCGAATCAGCGCCGCGTGCTGGTCGACGGCCTTCATCACGTTGACGGCGATCGCGCCGCGCCCCTGCGACTGCTCCCGCGCGAGATGGATCTCCCGATCGAGCGCGATGAGGTTCAATCGGTCCAGCACGGTGCGGTCACGCACGTCCTTGCACTGCGCCATCAGGTCCGCATGGTGATGCCGCAGGTCGACCGAAGCGATCGTGCCGAGCGCGTCCTCGCGCGCCACCGCCGACGCGAGTCGATGTGCCGACACGCCGACCCCCATGCCACCCTGGACGATCGGCAGCAGTTCGCGGCCCCGCAGTCGCAACGGGCGCAGGCCCCCGGCGAGTACTCGTTGCACCCTGGCTTCCCCCGCGAAAACTGGCAGGCTAGCCCGGCGCCCGCTGGCGTACTTGATCCGGGTCAGCGGCGGCGGATTGCGTCCCTACCCTATACTCGCTGGCCGCGCAGTTGGCGTCCGCCCGGCTCAGGCCTCGACAGGCGTCATCTGAAGGCTGCTGACTGCAACCCCCGCTGGAGAATGCCATGGCCTCTAACGCCGACCTCGACATCTCGATGGACGCCTCCTCGCTGTATCGCGAAGAGATCTACACCGATCGCAAGATCGGCACGATCCGCACTCTGGTGCCTGTCACCGCGCTCGGTGCAACGGACGGCGGGCGCCCCGTCGTCTACACCGGGGAAGCACAGATCATGACGCAGATGGGGCCGCTGCCGATCAACTTCGACATCGAAGCCAAGTCGCTCGCCGAGGCAGTCGAAGGCTACGCCGCCGCGGCAAAGATCGCCGTCGAGCGCACGGTCAGGGAACTGCAGGACATGCGGCGCCAGGCGGCGTCGTCGATCGTGCTGCCGGGCCAAGGTGGCGCCGGGTTCCCGCCGGGCGGGCTGGGCGGCGGCGGCAAGATCCAGATCCCGTAGTTCGAGCCGGGCTCGCGTCGTGCCGACGGCCGGGCCTCGATTCACGGCATGTGCGGTGACGGTACGTTCAATTAACGTGAACGGAATCTTCCACGGAGAACCGACATGGCCGATGCCATCCACCTCAGCCTGACCGGCATCAAGGGCGAGTCCACATCCAAGCGGCACCGCGAAGAAATCGTCGTCGAAAGCTGGAGCTGGGGCGTGGCCGTGACGCCGCCGGCTCCAGGCGGTGGCGGCAGCAGCGTGAGCCGGCCCACCTTCGCGCCATTCACGTTTGCCCATCGCGTGGATACCGCGTCTCCACCCCTGTGGCGAGCGTGTGTCATGGGACAGCACATCGCCGAAGGCATCCTCAGCGTGGCGCGGCCCATGACCACGGTCGGCGACTACATCACGCTGCGCATGACCGACGTGCTGATCACATCGGTGAACGTTGCCGACGCGTCGGCCGACACGCAGCCACCGCTTGAGTCCGTCACCCTCGCCTGCGCCGTCTTCGAGTACACCTACCGCCCGCAGCTCGCCAACGGCAGCTTCGGACCAGCCGTCGTTCTGAAGTTCGACATCCGGCAGAACCAGGTGCTCTGACGCGGGCGCAGGCGACGTGTGCCTAGCGGTGGCATGCTGCCGCACCTTCGTCGCGCGGCGCACTGCCCGCCACCGGGACGAACGCCCACCGATAGCTGTTCGAACTCAGCGTCAGGCGCAGCACGCCGTGCGTCGACGCATCGCGAACTTCGCTGTTCGGCTGCGGTCTGCGCAGGGAATACAGACGAGCGCCGCCGGTTCCTACCGTGAAGCTGCGGACTCCACGTTCCGAGTCGGCATTGCCCGTGGCATCCTGCGGCGCAAATCGCTCGTAGATGTGGTCATGGCCTACCAGCACGATCTCCGCGCCGGATTCGTGCAGCAGCCGGAACACGTCGGCCATGCGCCGGTCATTGCCGTGCGGCCCAGAGCTGAACACCGGGTGATGCCAGTAGGCGAGCGTGCACAACGTGTCGGAGTTCGCAGCCAGATCGGCCTGCAGCCACGCGTACTGCGCCGACCCGACTCCGGCATCGGCGTTGCTGTTCAGTGAGACGAAGTGCCAGCCGCCGGCATCGAAGCTGTAGTAGCCGCGCCGGTCCGGCCCGGCCGCGGCGCCGAAATAATCGAAGTACGCACCGGCGTCGGTCGTCATGTAGTCGTGATTGCCCGGGCTGGGCCGCATCTTCTCCTTGAAGCCGCCCCAGGTCGCGTGGAAGCAGTCGGCGAACTCCGGCGCCGCGCCGACGGGATAGGTGTTGTCTCCCAGCGTCAGCACCAGCGTATCTGTCGGCGCAATCAAACCAGCGGTACGGAAGGCGTCGGGAAACTGCAAGCCATCCGAGCCGCAGTCTGCGATGTCGCCTGCCGCGACGACACTGATCGACGATGAAACAACAGCCTGCCTTGCGTCAGGCGCCTCCGTGCCGCCGCAAGCGACCAGCCACAGGCCGAGAATCGCGCCGGCAATTGAACGCATGGCTCTTTCCTGAGTGCCCGGCGCTTTCGCGTCAGTTGACGAAGCGCATGTGGATGTAGAGATAGAACGGCGCGCGCGGCGGCGGCGCAAAGCGGTCGAACAGCAGCCGTCCGCGCATGCACTGGTACACATTGGTGCTGCGATCGCTCCACAGGCGCAGTACTCGTCCGTCGGCGCCGATCGCCGCCACGAACGAAAACGGCGTGGACTCCGGCTGCGGCACGCTTGCCGTGCAGTCCCGGAAATGCGCACGATAGCGTTCGCTGAACTGCGGCAACAGGACATCGCGGTGATAGTCGCGCGTCGTCGGGTCCGATTCGTCGCGTCGGCCCCGCTCCTGAGCTTCGACGTAGCTGCTCGCCAGGTCGCCGGTCGCGGGCGCCTGCGCCTGAGCCTGCAGGCCCGACCCCAACATCGCGAATAGAGCGGTCAGGACCTTCCACCCCAGGCCAGGCGCGAAGTGCAATCGTCGTTTCATGGCGCGGAGTATTCCGCAAACTGACGCCTCTTCAAAACAGGAATCTCAGGAACTCGATCACTGCCGCGCGCCGGCCACCTGACCGCATATCGACCGATCGGACCGATCCCGGCCGGACGCCGCCTCCCTATACTCATAAAGGCCACCACGAGCCTGGGCCGGCCCGTCGAGCGCGCCGCTCCTGCCCACTGCGTCTTGAACTCTTCCCGACCTTCCGTCTGCATCGTCACACCGGCGTCGCGCGAGGCGAACACCGGCAACTGGCACACGGCCGCGCGCTGGGCGCGCTTCCTGCGGCCGGACCATCGCGTGAGGATCCTCGAGGAGTGGGACGGCAAGCCGTGCGACGTGATGATTGCGCTGCACGCGCGACGCTCGGCCGATTCGATTGCTGCATTCCGCGCCGCGTATCCTGACCGCGGCCTCGGCGTCGTGCTCACCGGCACTGATCTCTACCGTGACCTGCCGGCCAGCCGAGACGCACAGCGTTCGCTCGCGCTTGCTGACCGCCTCGTCGTGCTGCAGGAGCTCGCTGCGCAGGCCCTGCCCGCGCACCATCGCACCAAGACCACGGTCATCTTCCAGTCGGCGCCAGCGCTGAAGCGCGGCGCGCGTCGGAGCCGCACCTTCGATGTCGCTGTGGTCGGCCACCTGCGCTACGAGAAAGACCCGCAGACCGTGATGCGCGTCGCACTCGGGCTGCCGGCGACCTCGCGCGTGCGCATCCTGCACGCTGGTGCAGCGCTCGAAGACCGCTATGCCGCGGCTGCGCTGCGCACCGAGGCGCGCACCACGCGCTACCGGTGGCTGGGTGAACTGACGCGAGCCCGCGCGCGCCAGCTGATGCGCCATGCCGCGCTGCTGCTGCACCCGTCGAAGATGGAAGGCGGCGCGCAGGCGGTGCTGGAGGCGATCCGCAGCGGCACGCCGGTCGTCGTCTCCAACGCCGACGGCAACGTTGGTATGGTCGGGGGCCGCTATCCCGGCGTGTTCCGCGTGGGCGACGTGCGCGAGGCGACCGAACTGGTGGAGCGGGCGTCGACCGACCGCGCATTCCTCCGGCGATTGGCTTCGGCCTGCCGTGCGCGCGCCTGGCTCTTCAGCCCCAAGGTCGAGCGGGCTGCCGTGCGCGACCTCGTGCACCAGCTCCTCCATAATCGCGAGGTTCCACGCCGCAGATCCTCCCGATGAACGCTCCGTCCGACCTCAAGATCAAGCTCACGTCCTTTTCGCATGGCGGCGGCTGCGGCTGCAAGATCGCGCCCGGTGTGCTCGGCGAAATTCTCAAGGGCTCGCGGGGCATCGTCCCGCCGCAGCTGCTGGTCGGCATCGAGACGTCGGACGACGCCGCCGTCTACCAGATCAACGACGAGCAGGCGCTGATTGCCACCACCGACTTCTTCATGCCGATCGTCGACGATCCGTACGACTTCGGCCGCATTGCGGCGACCAACGCGATCTCCGACGTCTACGCGATGGGCGGCACGCCGATCATGGCGCTGGCGCTGCTCGCGATGCCGGTGAACCAGCTGCCGCTCGAAGTGATCCGCCGCATCGTCGAGGGCGGGCAGGACGTCTGCGCCGCCGCCGGCATCCCGATTGCGGGCGGGCACACGATCGACTCGGTCGAGCCGATCTACGGCCTCGTTGCGCTCGGCCTCGTGCACCCGAAGAGAGTCAAGAAGAACTCAGGCGCCAAGCCGGGTGACGTGCTGGTCCTCGGCAAGCCACTCGGCGTCGGTATCTATTCGGCTGCGCTGAAGAAAGACGCGCTCGACGCCGCCGGCTATGCGCAGATGATCGCCAGCACGACGAAGCTCAACACGCCCGGGCGGCGCCTGTCCGAAATGGACGCCGTCCACGCGCTGACCGACGTCACCGGCTTCGGCCTGCTCGGCCACCTGAACGAAATTGCGCTCGGCAGCGGACTCGCCGCACAGTTGCGCGCCCGCGACATCCCGCTACTGCCCGGCGCCGCCCAGCTCGCTGCCCGGGGCTATGTCACCGGCGCCTCCGGCCGCAACTGGGCCGGCTACGGCCAGCATGTGACGCTGAACAGCGTCGACGACACGATGAAGGCCCTGCTGACCGATCCGCAGACCAGCGGAGGGCTGCTGGTTGCCTGCGCACCTGGCGCGGTCGATGACGTGCTGGGGGTTTTTCGCGCCGAGGGCTTCGACACCGCGGCCATCATCGGCGAACTCGCGGCCGGGCGAGGCATTTCGGTCAGGGGTTGACCGGGGCGTTCGCGATGCGTTCGGGTCCGGCGCGCCCGCGCCAACGTCATGCAAGGAAACAAGCCTCGAGTCACCGCCAGACTGGCCTCCGATGCGGACCTCTAGGTGGTTGACCCGGCGGGTGACTTCCATTACTCGTCCTCCTCGTCCGAATGCAGGTGCGCATAGTTGCGGCGCATGTCTGCCGCGCGCAACGGCTTCCGCTCGATTGCGAACTGACAGCCCAACTCCGCGGCAACTCGCTGCACGCTTGCCGTCTCGGCAGATCCACCGTTCTCGACCCGCGAAAGCGTGTCGCGGGAGATTCCTGCGCGCGCACATAGGTCAACCTGCGTAAGGCGTGCGCCCTTGCGCAGTTCGCGGAGTTGGCGGCCAAGCTCCTCGAATTCCGTGTCCGAACGGGTTGTTTTCATCGAGGCCAAAACCGGTTGGCGCCGACAGGCCGACTCTGCCGGCTTTTGCCGACAATCTGGCAAACAGTCTGATTTAGCCGACATGCCGCAATTCTGTCCGCTTAGGCCGACACTGGATTTGACTTGAACCCGATGCGGAGGCAGGCACTGCCATACGAGGGCCTGCACCCAACGCACCGGCGCAGCCTGTCAGGAAGCCTAAGGTCGTGGGAGGCAAGCCCGGCGTCACGGTTAAGTCTCCTTCGGCCAATTGACATATCTGGGCACTCGGCTACGGGTGCGCTGATCGTCTACGAAGAGCGCTCGATCCGGCAGCGTAGGAACTGGGCCGAAGATCTGTAACAGGCAGTCGCGATCGTTGAGTGGCGCCTGCTGGAGAACGGGCAAAAGGACGAACTGAGGGCGCCTGGGAAGACGCGGCAGAGCGCGGACGTGGATAGAAACCACGGACTTCCAAGGGTCGGCAGGCACTGCTGTGACAGGCGCCTTACCTGAACTTCACTCAAGTCGCGCGCCGAGCCGAAGCGCCAAGCACTGAGCAAAAGAAAGGGGCGCCGGAGCGCCCCTTTTTTCTTAGTGCCGATATTGGCTCAGGCGAATGACCCACCCGGACCACAGCCGCCGCCGACATGTGCCAGCTCAGCCAGCGTTAACTCTACAATTTCTTCTTTCGTTTCAACAACTTGCTCAATAACTTGGTCCATGGGCGTCCCCTACTCCGCTAACGTCAAATTCGATCGAATTAAGCCTCAAGTAACCCGCTTTTTGGCCGAAAAGCGAGTCAGATGAAATGTAAGGGTAAGTGCGAGAAAAAGGCAAGTCCCTTCAATTGACCTCGCCTTTGGCGCATTTCGTGGCTTTACCTGCGGTCAAAGCTCGAAACAATTCGCTTCAGATGTCTGCCATATTCGTTCCCACTCTGCGCGAACAGGTGCGCGCCCGATGCGCAGACCTGCTATCGCAACTGCGCCCCGCCGTAGCGGCGCCGTCTCCCGCGGCAAGCGAGGCATTCCGCTCGGCCTACGACGAACTGCGTGACCTGCCATCCGAGTGCGCATCTGAGGAGTTAGTCGAGTGCCTGCAACTCATCGTCCAGTATTTCTACATGAATGCCCAGCCAGGCCTTGGCTTGGTAGCTGCGAGCAAGGCGACAGAGTTCGCACGCCTGTCGGCGACTCCAAATCTTCTACGCAAGAGCTTGTCGATCCTCGGGCTAATGCTCGTCGAGACAGGCAACCTTCCCAGTGCGACAGAAGTGCAACTCGAAGCACTCAAGGTCGCCCGGTCACTTGGGGACCCGGCGGTAGAGGCGCCAGTCTGGAACAACCTTGGACTCGCACTGCAGAATTCTGCGCAGTACAGCGACGCCCTTAGCTGCTTCGAGCGTGCTGCAATACTGGCCAGAGGGTCCAGCGAGTTCGGTTCCGTCGAAAAGATTGCCCTCACCAACATTGCAAACTGTGCAGTGCATCTGCACGACGTCCGCCGCGGCATCAAGGCCGTTCGCGAGGCGATCGATCTCAATGGCGATCCGTCTTCCGCCAGCGACTGCCTCATTCGGGTCTTTGCCGAAAACTGCTATGCACGATTGCTTCTCGAGATCGGCGAAGTCGGGCATGCCGATGAGCATGCGAGTCTTGCCCGGGCCTATGCAGCCAAGGCGCCGAGTGCTCGAGCGGACTACCAAGCCACGATGATCACCGGCCTTGTCGACGTCCACGCGAAGCGCACTGACATCGGACTGACCCGGTTGAAACGTTCCCTGGAAAACGCGCGAACGGCCGTTCGAGCAGACGTTCGAGAAGCACTCTCGGCCTGCATTGCAGGATATGAAGCCGCCGGACAGCCAGATGTCGCGCTCGTCTATCTGCACGAACTGCTCGCGATGAACCGAGAGGCCAAGTCCGCGCAGGTGCTGATGCACCACAACGAATACGTGAAACAGGTCGAACAACCCGCCTTCGGTCCCGGCTCGATCGACGTCGCAATGGCCAACCAGCGCGGCAAGCTGCGCATTCAGTTGGGCGAACGCGAGCTGATGCGCAACCGCATCCTGCTGCTGGAACAGCAGTCGGTCGCCGCGGAGTTGCACGACGACACGACAGGGGAGCATTGCTACCGCGTCGGGCGTCTGGCGTCGATTCTCGGCAAGGAGATCGGCCTCGAAGAGGACGTCTGCTTCCTGATCGACCTTGCAGCGCGGCTGCACGACATCGGCAAGCTGGTGGTGCCGGACGCGATCCTGCTGAAGCCGGGCAAGCTCACGCCGGGCGAGCGCGAGATCATGCAGACGCACACGACGGCGGGTGCGGACATCCTGGCGAAGTCGAACATTCCGCAAATGCATATCGCCGAGGAGATCGCGCGCCATCACCACGAACGCTGGGACGGAAACGGCTACCCGACCAAGCTCGCTGGCACGGCGATTCCGATCGCGGCGCGCGTCAGCGCGCTCGCCGATGTGTTCGACGCGCTGACGCACAAGCGGCCGTACAAGGAAGCGTGGAAAGTTTCCGATGCGCTGGCCGAGATCGCTTCGCTGAAGGGCAAGCAGTTCGACCCGGAACTGACGGACATCTTCCTCGAACTCGTGCCGCGGCTGCAGCGCGAGCATGGCGACCTCGACGAGTTCCTGGCGGTCGAGGCGAAGAACTCGCCGTTCATCAAGGCGCGCAAGCAGATCGCCGAAGCGCTCAAGGGCACTGACCCGGAAACGACGCTGTTCGAGATGCGTCGATAGGTCCAAATCGGCGCGGCTTTCGCCGGCAACTATTCCATTTCAAACGCTGGAGTCAGGCGACTTTCAGCACGAGACGCTTGCCGCACGCCTTGACGTACCTGCGCAGCGTTGCAACCGACGGCGAGTGCTTCCCGGTGGCCAGCGCCCGCTCGAGGCGGGCGACCGCCGGGGCCTGGGTGCCCATGCGTTCTGCCACCTGCGCCTGCGTCAAACCCGCGTCCTGACGCGCCTTGAGCAAGGCATCGAGCAATGCCGACTCCTCGCGCTCCAGACGCTCGACCTCGGCGCGGACGCCAGGGCGCTGCATCAGTTTCTTCACCAGCTGCTCATGAGTTCTCACGCTTGACCTCCTTCAATCTTGATTCGGCAATCTCCCGATCCCGCACCGGCGTCTTGTCCGACTTCTTGACGAAACCATGCAGCATCACGATGCGGCGCCCGACGAGCGTGCAAAAGAAAACTCGGGCGATACCTTCGGCGCCTTTCAACCGCAATTCGAACAGGCCGTCACCGAACGCTTTGGTATGAGGCTCGCCGAGGTGCGGACCCAGCACCACCATTCTTCGGGTCAGCACGACGTAGCGTGCGGCCAGGGTGTCCGGAAGTGAGAGGATCTGCTCCTGCACGGCCTCGCTGTAGTACTCGATCGAGTAATCCACAGCAGAATAATAACAAATTTGTTATCGCCCGGCACGGCAATTGCGGTGGGAAGCGCCCGCGCCTACCTAACTGGCGGTTACTCCGAGGGTTTGGCTGTTGTGGTGCGCCGCTCCGGCATCCTGGCGATACCGGGCTCGGGCGTGGTGTCGTCCACCATGGCTCGCAGGACGATTCGCTCGAGAGTTTCACCGTCGAGCGACTGGCACAGCATTTCGACGAAGTGCTCCGGCGTCGTGTCGCAGCGTTGCGACAGCACGCCGAGGCGGGCGTCGGTCGATTCGTCGAGGTGAACGGTCAGGGATTTGATCGTCATTTTTCAGTCGCGGAATCCGCTCAATCGAACGCGCGACACCCGGCAAAAATGACACTTTTGGCAGTGAGCAACTATCCGCTTGGAGGCGGACAACGCCTCCCAATTCGCGGGATGGCCAGCACTCACCCCGAGGCCGACCCCGGTTCCGCCCGAGAACGGGCACAAACGGCGGCCCGCCGTGGCCGGTCCATCGACTTCACCCGCCAGCGCCGCACCGCCGCACGGCCCTTCACGCGCCCCCGCGCTTGGACCAGCCGGCCTGGCGCGCTATGGTGGCCGCATGGACAGCGTCCCGCACGACCGGATTGGCGCTTCACTCCGCCGCGAATTGCTGGCGGCACGCGCGCACACGGACGCGCTGTTTGAGCTGGTCGACGAGCCGACGCTCTACGAGCGCCCGATTGCGGACCGACACCGGCTGATCTTCTACGTCGGGCATCTCGAAGCGTTCGACTGGAATCAGCTCGCGCGGGGCGTACTCGCCCTGCCATCGTTTCACCTTCGTTCGACCGCCTGTTCGAGGCCGGCATCGATCCGCCGCCGGGGCAGGCCCCGGCTGATCGGAAGTCAGACTGGCCCCGGCTCGACGAAGTACGCACCTATGTCGCCCGCACACGCCACCTGCTCGATGACGCCTGGGGCGAACTGCCGACCGAACGTGTGCTGACGGCGCTGGAGCACCGGTGGATGCATGCCGAGACGCTCTGCTATCTGCTGCACGAGCTGGACCCTGCGCTGAAGCAGGCGCCAGCGCTGCCATCCGACGAGCCGCCATCTTCGGTGCACTCTGCCGCGCCGTCGCGCGACCCCTGGGTGGCGATCCCCGCAGGCGTCGCCACGCTCGGGCAGGACCCCGGCGAGTTCGGCTGGGACAACGAGTTTCCGCAGCACAAAGCCTCAGTCGACGCATTCGAGATCGCGCGCCACAAGCTCACGAACGGTGCGTACGAGCGCTTTGTTGCGGATGGCGGCACCGCGCCGCACTTCTGGCATCAGCGCCAAGGCGGGTGGTGGCTGCGCCGCATGTTCGACGCGATCCCGCTGCCGCTCGACGCACCTGTGTACCTGACACAGCAGCAGGCAGCCGCGTATGCCGCGTGGTCCGGCACGCGACTGCCGACCGAGGCCGAGTGGCAACTCGCCGCGTATGGCGCGGAGGCACGCCGCTATCCATGGGGCGATGCCGAGTCGGATGCTTCGCGCGCGAATCTGGATTTCGTGGACTGGGATCCACTACCTGTCACGGCGCACCCGACCAGTGCGACGCCGCAGGGTCTCGAGCAGATGGTCGGCAACGGCTGGGAGTGGACCGCTACGCCATTTGCAGGATTCGACGGCTTCTCGCCACGCCCCTACTACCCCGGCTACTCGGCCAACTTCTTCGACGGCGCGCACTTCGTGATGAAGGGCGCGTCGCCGCGCACGGCACGGCGGCTCGCGCGGCCGTCATTTCGCAACTGGTTCCGAGCTGAGTACCCCTACGCCTACGCGACGGTGCGCCTGGCGCGTGACTGATCGGTTCGCGCGGCGCTTTCGCTATTGCGCCAGTGCAAGGGCGAAGCGGTCAGCCGGGTCCGTGTAGAGATCTACGCTGGCGAAGCCGGCCGCGCGCAGCAGGCTTGCAAGTGCGGTCGGGGTGGTCTTGTAGGAGTTCTCCGTGTGGATGCGCGCACCGGCGGCAAAGACGCGCTCGCCCCCGGGCCAGCCGACGCGCACCGGCCGGCGCGCCTCCAGATGCATCTCGATGCGGCTTTCGGCCGCATTGAAGAGCGCCACGTGGCGCCAGTCACTCGGCGTGAAGTCGGCTCCGGCCAGTCGGTTGACGACGTTCAGCACATTGAGATTGAACGCCGCCGTCACCCCGAGTGCATCGTCGTAGGCGGCAACCAGCTCGGCCGAGTCCTTCACGAGGTCGGCGCCCAGCAGCAGGTGTCCGCCCGCGCACTGCGCATGAATGTCCGTCAGAAACACCCGCGCTTCCTCCGGCGAGAAATTACCGATCGAAGAACCGGGATAGAAAACGACCCGCCGCCGCTCACTGACCTCGGGCGGCAGCACGAGTCCGCGCGAGAAGTCGGCGGCGACGCCGACGATGTCCAGCCGGGGATGCCTGCGCGCAATCGACGCGAGCTGAGTTCGCAGGAAGCCGCCGGCGATGTCGACCGCGACGTACTGCGTCGGCTGCAGCGCTTCGAAGAGTCTTTCGGCCTTGGCGCAGTCGCCGGCACCGAGGTCGATCAGCGTGCAGCCCGCGCCGATCTGCCTGGCGAACTCGTCGGCATGGCGGTCGAAGATCACCCGCTCGTCGCGCGGCAGCGTGTACTCGGGCAGTTCGCAGATCGCCTCGAAGAGCCGCGCACCGAGGGCGTCGTAGAAGAACTTGGGCGGGATCGTGGCCAGCGGCGCAGCGAGGCCCGCGCGCAACTCGACCGCGGGGTCGGCGGCCGCCGCGAGCAGGTCGAAGAAGCGCACGCGTAACGCGGCATCGGCGATTACCATGCCGCAGTCTAGTAGCCGCGCCGACGCGCCGCGCGGTCAACGAAAGGTCATCGGCGGTGCGTCAGGCGGGTGCACTCCGCGGGCTCAGGACCAGCCAGGCTCCCGCTCTGTGACCGAGACGGACACCTTCCTCGCGCAGGCGCGTGGCCCGATACAGGTCGTCGAGCGGCCAGGTGGTGCTGAGGGCGCCGTTGTCGTTGACGAGGCGCCATACAGGCCAGCGCGGTTTGTGCCCCTGCACGAGGTCTTCCGCGACGGCACCGGCCAAAATCTTCACGAAGATGCCGGTCATCAATGGGCAGGTGCGATCGGCGCCAAAGCGCCTGGCGAGATTGGCTCGCACCTGCGACACCGTGATCGTCCCACCCGACGGTACCTGTGCGATCTCCTCCGCCACCAGCAGCGGTGTCGGCAGCAGGAGACGGTCGCCGAGCCGCTTGTCAGTGACGATCTCAGGCTCGAGTTCCGGCCGCAGCTTGGCGCTCCAGTTCGGCGCCTTCGGCTTTGCCTTGCGCTTTGCCGGCGCAGTCTTGCGTCCGATAGCGATGCTGGTGTTCGGGGTTCGCGCTGCGACCATGCCGCCTCCCTCTTCCCTCTCTGCAACATAAAGTAGCGATGCCGCTGGCGAGGCCAATGATCTGGCGCAAGCGGTCCCACCGCACGGACTTGCGCGCAACACGATGCACTGATGTGAAGCACTGGCCGCGCGGAAGAAGACGACAGATCGCGCGTGAGCGGTATGTTTAGTAGGGATGAGTCTCGGCGTACAGCCCCGCATCCCGCAATGTGCGCAGCACTTCTTCAATGTGCTCCGGCCCGCGGGTCTGCAGGACGAACTCGAGCTCGGCGTTCTGCACCGGCAGCGTCGTGAAGGCGCGCTGATGCTCGACTTCCTCGATGTTGGCACCTGCCTGCCCGATCAGCGTGGCGGCGCGCGCCAGTTCACCCGGAACGTCGCGCGTGTGAACGCGGATGCGCGCCAGTCGTCCCGCGCGCACCATGCCGCGCTCGATGATGTCCGCGAGCACCATCGGATCGATGTTGCCGCCGCAGAGGATCAACCCGACCTTGCGCCCGAGGAAGCGTTCACGATGGCGCAGCATCGCGGCCAGCCCGGCGGCACCGGCTCCCTCGACGACGGTCTTCTCGATCTCCAGCAGCATGACGATGGCCTGCTCGATGTCGCCCTCGGCCACCAGCACGACGTCGTCGACCAGGCGCTTGACGATCGGCCAGGTGAGTTCACCCGGCCGCTTGACCGCGATGCCCTCGGCCAGCGTGGCGTTCGCGGTCGGCATTTCGACACCCTTGAACGCCGCGTACATCGAGGGAAACTGTTCAGTCTGCACACCGATGATCTGGATGCCCGGCTTCACCGCACGCGCGCCGGTCGCAATGCCGGAAATGAGCCCGCCGCCCCCGATAGCCACGCACAGGCAGTCAAGCGTCGGCTGCTGCGCCAGCATCTCGAGCGCGACAGTGCCCTGCCCGGCGATCACATCGACGTCGTCGTACGGATGCACCATCGTGAGCCCGCGACCCGCCGCCAGCAGCGACGCCTGCTGGCGGGCGTCATCGAAGGTGTCGCCGGTCAGGATGATCTCGGCGCCGAACCCGCGCGTGCGCTCGATCTTCACCATCGGCGTAAAGCGCGGCATCACGATGACCGCCGGAATGCCGAGCCGCTGCGCGTGATACGCCACGCCCTGTGCGTGGTTACCGGCCGAGACGGCGATGACGCCTGCCTGGCGCTGCTGCGGCGTCAGGAGAGACAGCTTGTTGAGCGCGCCGCGCTCCTTGAAGGAGGCGGTGAACTGCAGGTTCTCGAACTTGAGGTAGACCTCGGCGCCGGTGATCTGCGACAGCGTCCGCGAGTGAACGCATGGCGTCTCCTCGACATGCCCGTGCAGGCGCCCGGCCGCAGCGCGGATCGAATCCAGTGTGACGGTGTCGCTCAAGGGGAAGGCTCGCGCCGGCGGCGCATGGGGCTGCGATTGTAGCGAGCGTCACGCCGGCCTCGCCGTGAAGTCCGCGGGCGCGCCCGTAGAATCGATCGCATGCTGCACCTGGTCGGCCTCACCAAGCGTTACCGCGAGCGCGTCGTGCTCGATCAACTACAGCTCGAGGTCGGCAGCGGCGAGTACATCGCCATCGTCGGCGAGTCCGGCTCGGGCAAATCGACGCTGCTGAACCTGATCGCGGGGCTGGACCGGCCGGACGTCGGCTCGGTGATCATCGATGGCGCCGACATCGCGCACATGCACGACGATGCGCGCACGCTGACACGGCGTTCGAAGCTCGGCTTCGTGTTCCAGGCATTCCATGTGCTGCCGCATCTTTCGGTACTGCAGAACGTGACCTTGCCCTTGGTGCTGCTCGGTGAGCTGCCCGAGGCACGCGAGCAGCGCGCACGCGAGTTGCTGGTCGAGGTCGGTCTCGGCGGTCGCGAGGACAGCATGCCGCGCGAGCTGTCGGGCGGCGAGCTGCAGCGCGTGGCCGTGGCGCGCGCGCTGGTGCACCGCCCGGCGCTGGTGCTGGCCGACGAGCCGACTGGAAATCTCGACCCGGACACCGCGACGGTCGTACTGGACCTGCTCGCGCGCGAGATCCGAAGCCGGCGCGCCGCCGGCGTGCTGGTGACGCACTCCGAGGCAGCGGCGGCCACGGCCGACCGCACCCTGCGACTCGACCACGGGAAACTCGTGCCGCTTTGATCCCGGCTTGACGCCCGGCCAAGCCGCGGTCGCAAACGCGACTAGGCTGGCGGCATGGCCCGAGACGCTCCGACCGTACCGCCGATGGCGCCGTGGGCGCAGGATGCGGGCACAGTGCTGGCCGCGCTCGAAGGTCGTCGCGAGGGGCTCGCTTCGGCGGAGGCTGGGCGCCGGCTGCAGGAGACCGGTCCCAACGAGATCGGACGATCAAGCCGTGCCGGCCCACTCGCCACGCTGGCGGCGCAGTTCAAGAGTCCGCTGCTTCTGATCCTAGTATTCGCCGCGGTGTTCTCGGCCATCAACCGCGACTGGCTGGACTCGCTGATCGTGATGACGATCATCGCCGCCAGCGCTGCACTCACTTTCACGCAGGAGTACACGGCCTCGCGGGCGGTGGAGAAGCTGCTCGCGCGCGTCAGCCTTCGTGCCCGCCTGCTGCGCGACGGCGCGGTGGTCGAGCTTGACGCTCGGGAAATCGTGCCCGGGGACATCGTGCTGCTATCCGCCGGCAGCCTCGTGCCGGCCGACGGCCTGGTGCTCGAAGCCGACGACTTCTTCGTCAACGAGGCGGCGCTGACCGGCGAATCGTTCCCGGTCGAGAAGTCCCCGGGTCGTGCCGATGCCGCGGCCGGCCTCGCGCAGCGGCCCAACTACGTCTGCCTCGGCACCAACGTGCGCAGTGGCACGGCCAAGGTGCTGATCTCTGCGACCGGTCCGCGTACCGAGTTCGGCGCAATCGCGGCGCGCCTTGCGCAGCGCGCGCCCGAAACCGATTTCGAGCGCGGCCTGCGTCGCTTCGGACATCTGTTGACGCAACTGATGACGCTGCTGGTGCTCGTGATCTTCGCCGCGAACGTCGCGTCCGACCGGCCGGTCACCGACTCGCTGCTGTTCGCGGTGGCGCTTGCCGTCGGCCTCGCGCCGGAGCTGCTGCCGGCCGTCGTGAGTCTCACGCTGTCGCGGGGAGCGCGCCGCATGGCCAACGCCGGTGTCATCGTGCGGCGCCTCGCCGCGATGGAGAACTTCGGCGCCATGACCGTGCTCGCGACCGACAAGACCGGGACGCTCACTGCCGGCGTGGTTCGGCTGGACGGCGCCACCGACGCCGAGGGACAACCGTCCGAAGACGTGCTGCGACTGGCCGTACTCAACGCACGGCTGCAGACGGGCCTGCCGAATGCGCTCGACGAAGCCATCAGCGCCGCCGGCAACGCGCTCGCACTCGACGACTGGACCAAGACCGAGGAAATTCCGTATGACTTTGTCCGCAAGAGGCTGACCATTGCGGTGCGGCGACCGGGGCAGGACGACGACACCCTGATCACCAAGGGCGCGCTCGACGGGGTGCTCGCTGCATGCACCGGCCGGCGCCGAGGCTCGGCCGAAGCGCCGATGAGCGAGGCCGAGCAGAAGCAACTGCGTAAACGCGCGGCCGCCTGGGCCGACGAGGGCTTCCGCGTACTCGGGGTCGCCACTCGAACCATCGAGCGACGCGAACGCTATTCGGTGGACGACGAGCAGGCGATGGTGTTCGAAGGCTTCCTGCTGTTCTTCGACCCGCCGAAGCCCGACGCCGCCGAGGCGATCAAGCAGCTGAAACGGCGCGGCGTCACGTTGAAGGTCATCACCGGCGACAGCCGTCGCGTGGCGGCGCATGTGGCGCAGGCCGTCGGGCTCAAGGTCGGTCGCATCTTGACCGGGGCTGAACTGCGCGAGATGCACGACGAGGCGCTCTGGCACGTCGCCCACCGGACCGCCATCTTCGCGGAGGTCGACCCCGGCCAGAAGGAGCGCATCATCCGGGCGCTGCGCCACGCGGGACATGTAGTCGGTTACCTCGGCGACGGCATCAACGACGCCCCCGCACTGCACGCGGCTGATGTTGGCATCTCGGTGGACACCGCGGTCGACGTGGCGCGCGAGAGCGCCGACTTCGTCCTGCTGCAGCACGACCTCACGGTGCTGACGCGCGCGATCGACGAAGGGCGGCGTGTGTTCGCCAACACGTTGAAATACGTCTTCACGACGACGAGCGCCAACTTCGGCAACATGATCAGCATGGCCGCGCTGTCCCTGGTGATCCCATTCCTGCCGCTGCTGCCCAAGCAGATTCTGCTCAACAACTTCCTCTCGGACCTACCGGCGATGGCGATCCCGGGTGACCGTGTCGACACGGAAGCGATCGCGCGGCCGCGCCGCTGGGATGTCGCGACGATTCGCAACTTCATGCTGGTGTTCGGGCTCGCAAGTTCAGTGTTCGATGTGCTGACCTTCGTCGTGCTGCTCAGCGTGCTGCACGTTTCGCCGGCGGAGTTCCGCACCGCGTGGTTTGTCGAGTCACTGTTGACCGAGGTCGCGATCCTGCTCGTCGTGCGGACGCAGCGGCCGCTGTGGCGCAGCGCACCCGCGCCGGTGCTGCTATGGATCAGCGTTGCGGTGGCGGCCGCAGCCCTGGCGCTGCCGTACCTGCCGGTCACCCAGGCGCTGTTCGACTTCGTTCCGCTCGGCCCGGGCGTGCTGATGTTGCTGGTGGGCATCACGGTCGCGTACGTGATCGCCAACGAACTCATCAAGTTCGCGTTCGGCAAGCGCGTCCACGTCTGACCGCGTACGTGACGGCAGCGTCTCGGTACACTCGTCCGCATGCTGTGGCTGCTCGCACACCTCTCCGGCGGCTACGCGCGCCATCACCCGTTGCGGGCGATCGTTCAGGTGATCGCCATCGCGATCGGAGTGGCGCTCGGCTACGCCATCAATCTGATCAACGCTTCCGCGCTCGACGAGTTCTCGGGCGCGGTGCGCCATGTGCTCGGGCAGTCCGACTTCACCGTCAGTGGCGGGCGGCTCGGCTTCGACGAACGGCTGTATGCGCGCATCGCGTCGTTGCCCGAGGTCGACACGGCGAGCCCGATCGTCGAAGTCGAGGCCCCGGTGCCTTCGATGCCACGTTCATCGGCCGGGCTCGCCACGCTGCGCGTCGTCGGCGTCGACATCTTCCGCGCAGCACTTCTTTCGCCGGCGCTGGTCGGCGAGTCCGAGGCCAGCGACACCGGTCCGTTCGCTCTGCTTGGCGATGGCCTCTTTCTTTCTCCGGCCGCGCTCGATCGCTTCAAGGTCCGGCCCGGCGACACACTTGCGCTGCAGGTCGGGCCCAGAGGTCGTCACGTTCCCGATCGCGGGCCGCCTGCCGCGCGCCCGCGAAGGGGAGGAGCTTGCCGTGCTGGACATCGGTGCCGCGCAGACGCGCCTGGACCAGGTCGGGCGCCTGCATCGCATCGACATCAAGCTGGCCGCCAATGCCAGCCCGGCCGCGGCGCGCGAGGCGATCAGCGCGCTGCTGCCGCCCGGCGTGACGCTCGCCACGCCGGACGAGGCGGCGCAGCGTGTCTCGAACGTTTCGCGCGCGTACCGGGTCAACCTCAATGTGCTCGCGCTGGTGGCGCTCTTCACCGGAGCCTTCCTCGTCTTCTCGCTGCAGGCGCAGGCCGTCGTCGCGCGCCGGACGGAACTTGCCTTCCTGCGCATCAGCGGGCTCACCGCCGGCGAACTGCAGCGCTGGCTGGTCGGCGAGGCGGCGATCGCCGGGGTGATCGGGTCCGCGCTGGGCATCGCCGTCGGCATGGCATTGGCAGCGGCGGCGCTCGCGGTGCTGGGCGGCGACCTCGGCAGCGGCTTCTTTGCCGGCGCGCAGGCACGACTTTCGATCAGCCCGGGCTGGACGATCGCGTTCTTCGTGCTCGGCGTGGCGGCTGCGATCGCCGGCGGCTGGGGACCGGCGCGCGAAGCGGCGCGCGTCGAGCCCGCGCTCGCATTGAAGTCCGGCTCCGAAGTCGATGCCCTCAAGCCACTGGCCGCCGCCCTGTGGCCCGCGTATGTGTTGCTTGCCCTCGGCGCCGGCGCCGCGTTGCTGCCGCCGGTGGGTGACCTGCCGCTCTTTGGCTACATCGCGATCGCCCTGCTGCTGGTCGGCGCGATCCTGCTGCAGCCGCGCCTGGCGCAGGTGATCTTTGCGCGCATCGGCCATGCCAGCCGCCGTTCGCGCAGCGTGCCGTGGCTCGGGGCGACGACGCGGCTCGCTCAGGCGCCTTCGGGGGCTGCGATCGGTCTCGCCGGCATCGTCGCGAGCTTCGCGCTGATGGTCGCGATGGCGACGATGGTGACGAGCTTCCGGCAGTCGCTCGACGTCTGGCTCGGCCAGGTGCTTGCCTGCCGACCTCTATGTGCGCGCGGGCAGTCGGGGGGAGTCGATGACGACCGCCTATCTTTCAGAGCGCGACCGCGCCATGCTCGCCTCGGCCCCCGGTGTGCAGCGCGCCGAGTTCTCGCGCTTTGCACGTGTGGTCCTGGATCCCAAGCGATCGCCCGTGACGCTCTTGATCCGCCCGCTGGACGCGTCCCGCCCAGCCCTGCCCCTGATCGGTCGGGCCATTGACTGGAACGCCGGAGATCCGCCACCGGCCTGGATCAGCCAGCCGATGAGCGAGTTGTACGGGATCGAAGCCGGACAACGAATCCGGATTCCGCTCGCGGGCGCGGAGCACGAGTTCCTCGTCATCGGCACCTGGCGCGACTACGCGCGCCAGAGTGGCGCGATCGCGCTGCGCGACGCGGACTACCAGCGCATCACCGGCGACAGCACCCGCACCGATGCGGCACTGTGGCTCGCGCCCGGCGTCCGGCCCAACGATGTCATCGAAGCCGTGCGCGACCAACTCGACGTCGGCAACCAGGCCGAGTTCCTCCAGCCGGGCGAGATCCGCCGCCTCAGCCTCGACATCTTCGACCGCAGCTTCGCCGTCACCTACCTGCTGGAGATCGCCGCGATCGTCATCGGGCTGATCGGCATCGCCGCCACCTTCTCGTCGCAGGCGCTGGCCCGCACCAAGGAATTCGGGATGCTGCGCCACCTTGGCGTGACGCGCAGGCAGATCCTGGGCCAGTTCGCGATCGAAGGCCTGCTGGTGACGGTGCTCGGCATCGTGAGCGGCCTCGCAGTCGGATTTGCGGTGGCACTGGTGCTGATCCACGTCGTCAATCCGCAGTCGTTCCACTGGACGATGGAACTGCACGTGCCGGCGGCCCTGATCGCGCTGCTGGTGGCCGCGCTGCTCGCAACCGCCACGCTGACGGCGCTGCTGGCCGGGCGTCGCGCTGCGTCCGGCGAGGCGGTGCGCGCGGTGCGGGAGGACTGGTGATTGCGCGCTCCATGTATGCGACGCTGCGCGTCGCACGTGCACCTCGCGCGATGGAAGTGCACACGAAGCCTGGGAGCGGCCCGGTGCTTCGTGCGATTTCAAGAGCGGCAAGTGAGAGCAGCGGCTGAACGGATGGCGGGTCGTGCGCATTAGCAGGCGTGCGTTGTTGCTGGCGGCTGGCGCCGCGCCGCTTGCGCGTAGCGCGCGGGCGGAAGTGTCGTATGCGACGGTGACTCCGCGGCCGCTGGTGTTTCCGCGCGACCACGGTGCGCACCCGGAGTACCGCACCGAGTGGTGGTACCTCACCGGCTGGCTCGACGCGCGCGGGGAGGCACCGATCGGCTTCCAGGTGACGTTCTTCCGCGTCAGGACGTCCAGCGTGCCGGGCCCAAGCCGGTTCTCGCCGACCCAGCTCGTCATCGCGCACGCCGCCATCGCATCACCTGCGCGCGGTGCCCTGCTGCACGACGAACGCGCGCAGCGCGTCGGCTTCGGGCTGGTCGAGGCTTCGACCGTGGACACGGACCTGCGGCTCGATCGCTGGCGCTTTGTCCGCGATGCCGCGAGCGGCGAGTATCGCGGCACGATCCCGGCGCGCAGCTTCGACCTCACGTTGTCCGCCCGGCCGACGCAGCCGCTGCTGCTGCAGGGCCGCGACGGCTTTTCGCAGAAGGGCCCGCAGGCGACACAGGCGAGCCACTACTACAGCCAGCCGCAACTCGCCGTGCGCGCGAGTCTGCGCATGGATGGCGCGACGCGCGAAGCAAGCGGCATCGCCTGGCTTGACCACGAGTGGTCGAGCAGCGTGCTCGATGCCGACGCCGTCGGCTGGGACTGGATCGGCATGAACCTCGCCGACGGCTCCGCACTGACGGCGTTCCAGATCCGCTCGAAGACGGCAGGCCGCGTCGTGCATACCTATGCGTCACTGCGCCGGCCGGCGGACCCGTGCGCGTATACGAGGGCGATGCGGTGCGATTCGAGGCGGTGTCCACCTGGCGCTCGCCGCGCACGAACGCGACCTACCCGGTCGCGCAGCGCATTCGCGTGGGCGACCGCACGTTCGAGACGCGTCCGCTGATGAACGACCAGGAACTGGACTCCCGGGCGTCCACCGGGTCCGTGTACTGGGAGGGTGCGAGCACGCTGCTGGAAGGTGGCCGCGCGTCGGGACGCGGGTACCTGGAGATGACCGGCTACGTCGCCCCGATGAAGCTGTAGCGCTCCGCACGGCACATTGGAAACGCGGCTACGATCCGCCGCGGTCACGACGAGGAATACGGCATGGGCATGACAACACACTGGGCGGCATTGCTGACGCTCGCCACGCTGGCGCTGCTCTTCGGCTGCGTCTGGTACGTCGGCGCGGCGCGCGGCAAATACAAGGTCGCCGCGCCTGCGACCACCGGACCGGAACCTTTCGAGCGCGCGTTTCGCGTGCAGATGAACACGCTCGAGAACGCTGTGCTCTTCCTGCCGGCGCTGTGGCTGGCGACGCTGTACTTCAGCCCGCGCATCGCGGCCGGGCTCGGCGCGGTGTGGGTCGTGGCGCGCATCTGGTACGCGTTCGCCTACGCGCGCAACCCCAAGTCACGCGGCGCCCCGTTTGTACTTGCGTTTGCGGCCTGGGGAGCGCTGATGGTGCTCGCGGCGTGGGGCGTGCTCACCTCCCCGCTCTGGTAAGCCGCCGATGGCCGACGCAGTCCCCGCTCCCAGGCGCCTGAAGCCGCTGCGCGGCCTGCTGCCGTTCATCGCGCCCTACAGGCGCCAGATCGCTCTGGCGCTGCTCTTCCTGCTGCTGGCCGCGAGCGCAACACTGGCGATGCCGTACGCCGTGCGTCTGCTCGTCGACCAGGGCCTGGCGCTGCCGGCTGGCAGCGAACTGGGGGACAAGCTGGTCGCGATCCGCAGCCACTTCGGCCTGCTGTTCGGCGTCGCGGTCGGGCTGGGCGTCTTCACCGCTGCTCGCTTCTTCATGGTGACGTGGATCGGCGAGCGCGTCACGGCCGATCTGCGGCAGGCCGTCTACGCGCACGTACTGACGCAGAGCCCGCAGTTCTTCGAAACGCTGAAGACCGGCGAAGTGCTGTCGCGTCTGACGACGGACACGACGGTGATCCAGAGCGCCGTGGGGTCGAGCGTCTCGATGGGGCTGCGCAACGCGGTGCTGTTCGTGGGAGGCATCGCGATGCTGATCGCGACCAGCCCGCGGCTGATGCTGACGGTCGTCGGCATCATCGTGCTGGTCGTGGCGCCGGCGATGCTGATCGGCGGGCGCGTGCGGCGGCTGTCGCGCGCCAGCCAGGATCGCATTGCGGACTCCAGCGCGATCGCCGGCGAAGTGCTGAATGCCGTGCCGGTCGTGCAGAGCTTCACGCAGGAAGGCGCAGAGACACGGAAGTTCTCCGACGCCAACGAGCGTGCCTTCGCGACCTCGATCCGCCGCACCGGAACCCGCGCGATGCTGACGGCGTTTCTCATCGTCGGCATCTTCGGCTCGCTGCTGTACGGCCTGTACGGCGGCGTGCAGGCGGTGATGGCGGGCCGCATCACGGCCGGCGAGCTGAGCCAGACGGCGCTTTACATCATGGTGGTGGCGGGCAGCGTTGCCGTGCTGGCCGAAGTGTGGGGTGAGCTGCTACGGGCATCGGGTGCGACCGAGCGCCTGATGGAACTGCTGAGCACGCAGTCACCGATCGCCACACCCGAGCGACCTGTCGCGTTGCCGCGCACGCACGGCGGAATGCGGGTGAGTTTCGAGAGCGTCGGCTTTTGCTACCCGTCACGGCCGCAGCATGCGGTGCTGGCCGACTTCTCGCTGGCCGTCGAACCCGGGCAGACGGTGGCGCTGGTCGGCCCCTCGGGCGCGGGCAAGAGCACCGTGTTCCAGCTCCTGCAGAGGTTCTACGACATCGGCATTGGATCGCTCTTCGTCGACGGCGTCGATGTGCGCAAGCTCGCGCTGGACGACCTGCGCCGCCATATCGCGGTCGTGCCGCAGGAAGCGACGATCTTCTCCGGCTCGGTGCTCGACAACATTCGCTATGGCCGCCCTGATGCAAGCGAAGAGGAAGCCAAGGCGGCGGCACGCGCCGCGCGCGTGGAGGAGTTCGTGCTGCGGCTACCCGACGGCTACGGCACGGAAGTCGGCGAACGCGGCCTGCGACTGTCGGGCGGCCAGCGCCAACGGCTGGCGATCGCGCGGGCGATCCTCAAGGACGCCCCGCTGCTGCTGCTCGACGAAGCGACGTCGGCACTGGACGCCGAGAGCGAGCGCGCTGTGCAGTCCGCGCTCGAGACCGCGATGCGCGGACGCACGACGATCGTCATCGCGCACCGGCTGGCCACCGTGCAGCGGGCCGGCTGCATCTTCGTGCTCGATCACGGCCGCATCGTGGACTCCGGCACGCATGCCGAGCTGATCGCGCGCGGCGGCCTGTACGGCCGGCTCGCCGCTCTGCAGTTTTCGGCCTGAGGCGGCGCCGCAGCGCGGGGCCGGGATCTCGGCCCCGGCGGCGCCCAGCGCTACCGCGCCTTGCCGCGGCGGAAGAGATTGACCAGCGCGAGCAGGATGACGGCACCAACCAGCGACACGAACAGGCCGGCGAGGCTGAAGTCGCTCTGGTTGATCGTTCCCGCGCCCACCAGCGGGGAGATCAGCCAGCCGCCCAGCATCGACCCGACGATGCCGACGACAATGTTCAGGAACACACCCTGCTGCGCATCGGTCCGCATGATCTTGCTGGCAATCCATCCGATGAGCCCACCGACCACGAGCCAGATGATGAAATTCATTGGGTACTCCTGTGTTGAGTCGACCTGCAAGGCGCGGCCCGCGCCCGGGAATCGATCATTGTCATGCTGACCCGGTCGCTGCATCGATGACCGGCAACCGATGTCCATCATAGTCAGACTTCAAGACAGACCTGCAGCGGCTGGAGCCGGCTGCCCGCGCGTGACCCTATGATCTCTCCCATGACAGCGCAAGTCGCGGCGTGGAGCGCAGTGGCCGACCTCGGTCGGGCCGCCTGGGAGTGGTGTGTCGGGTGGTGGCAGATCATCCTGTTCAGCGCCAAGCTGCTGGTGCTCGCGCTCTCGCCTTCGAGTTACCGCGGCGCCAACCTCACGGCGCTGGCGCGACACCTGGTCAAGGACACCGCGCCGGTCCTGCTGTGGTTCACGCTGATGACATCGATCATCAGCCTCGTGATCATCCACATCGTGGTCGTCACATCGGTGAGCTATGGCCTGTCGCGCTACGCGCTCGAAATGGTCGTGCGCGTGCTGGTGCTGGAGCTGATCCCGCTGACTGCCGCCATGTTCGTGGCGCTGCGCTGCGCGCTGCCCAACGCGGCGGAGGTCGCCGCGCTGCGGGCGCAGGGCGCGCTCGACGCGCCGGCGTCAGCGGGCAGCGATGAGCTGCAGCGCGAAGTGCTGCCGCGCGTGGTCTCTGGCACGTTCTCGGTGCTGCTGCTGGCGACCGTGAGCTGCGTCGTGGCCGCGTTGATCGCCTACCTCTGGGTCCACGGCTTCACGCTGGGGGGACTTGGCGGGCTACACGCGGACGTTCGGCCGCGTGTTCAGCCCCGCAGTCTCGCTGATCTTCACGCTGAAGACGCTGGGCCTCGGCCTCGCCGTCGGCTTGATTCCGATCGCGTCGGTTCTCTACGATCGGCCCAACCCACGGCTGCGCACCAGCTCCGAATTGCGGGGGCTGGTGCGACTCTTCGCCGTCATCCTGCTGATCGAGGTCGCCGCACTCGTGGGCAATTACACCTGAGGCCTGGACCATGAGCGACGAATCGAACCTGCCGTCGGCCGCATCGCAATCACTGGCGTTGCGGGCAGCGCTGCTCGTGATCCTTCTGGTGCTGCTCACCGTCGGCTCGGTCGCCTACCTGCTGTACGCACGCGGCGTGTTCGAGCCGTCAGCAACGGCTGGTGCTGCTGGCCGATGACGTCGAAGGCGTCACGGTCGGCATGGACCTCACCTTTGCAGGCTTTCCGATCGGCCGCGTGCGCGGCATCGAGCTGGCTGCCGACGGAACCGCGCGCATCGTCATCGACATTCCGCGCAAGGACGCGCGCTGGTTGCGCGAGTCCAGCGTGTTCACGCTGACGCGCGGACTGGTCGGCAACACGAACCTGCGTGCCTTCAGTGGAGTGCTGAGCGATCCGCCACTGCCGGCTGGCGCCGAGCGCCGGGTGCTCGTCGGCGACGCCACCGCCGAGATACCGCGCCTGGTGAACGAGACGCGCGACCTCATCCGCAACCTGACACAGCTCACGAGCGCGGACTCGTCGCTCGCCACCACGCTGGGCAATGTGCAGAGCGCGACAGAGAAGATCAAGGGACCGCGCGGTGCGCTGGGCATGCTGTTCGGCAACGACGCGGACGCGAAGAAGCTGGTGGAGGCACTCGACCGGACCAACACGCTGCTGGCACGCATCGATGGACTGGCGGCCAAGGCGGACCAGCAGGTCTTCGGCGCCGAAGGCCTGATGCCGGAGGCAAAGGCGGCCGTGGTTCAGCTCAATGCAGCGCTGCTCGAAGCCCGCGAAAGCCTGAAGAAGATCGATGCGATCCTGGTCGACGCCCAGGCGATCGCCGGTAACACGCGGGCGGCGTCGAACGACCTGAGCGCACTGCGCGCCGAGATCGACGCGAACCTGCGCAAGGTGTCCGGCATGATCGACGAGGTCAATCGCCGCTGGCCGTTTGCGAAGCCTGCGGAGATCAAGCTGCCATGAACCGCATCGAGCATCTTATCCGAGGGGCAGCCTTGGCCACCGGGACTGCTGCTGGCGGCGTGCAGCAGCAGCTCCCACTGCACCGGACTGGCAGGCAAGTGCCCGGTCGGCCCTCGATCGTGCCGTCGCTGCCTACCTCGTCGGCGACACGCCGGGTCGCCAACGTCGAATTCGATCTCGCCCGCCGTGAACTCGCCAGCACCGGCCGCGCGGACCAGGTCGCGCTGGCCGAGCTAACTCGCTGCGCGGTGCGCGTCGCGAGCCTCGATGTCGGTCCGTGCGAGGGAGTTCGACGAAGCTGCGGCCCGACGTGATCGGCCGCCGAACGCGCGTACGCCGACTATCTTGCCAACCGCGTGCAGCCGCAGGACATTGCACTGCTGCCGGCGCAGCATCGGCCGATCGCTGCGTCCGGCCTCAGCGGCGACGCGGCGGTCACGGCACTGCAAGCCATCGACGACCCGCTGGCCCGGCTGATCGCGGCCAGCGTGCTGTTCCAGGGCGGCCGCGCGAATCCCGCGGCGATCGCACTTGCTGTCGACACGGCCTCGGCCCAGGGTTGGCGGCGGCCGCTCCTGGCGTGGCTCGGGGTGCAGCTGGCGCTGGCGGAGAAGTCCGGCGACTGCGCCAGCGCCGAGCAACTGCGTCGGCGTATTGCACTCGCTGGCGGCCCTTAGCACGGCGTCGCACCGTTGCCGCGCCCGGCGGAGCCCGCTGCGACGTCCGGTCACATCGAGATCGACCCCTCGCGGAAGTCAGTGCGGTCGAGCCAGACGTTGACCAGCACCGGCTGGCCGCGGCGCGCAATCTCGCGCGCCTGGCGCAAGACGGGTTCGACCTCCTCGGTGCGCCGGACGACTAGGCCGGCGGCGCCGAGTCCCTGCGCGACCGCGTGGTAGTCCGTGCGTGCCAGCACCGTCGCGACATCGTCCTTGAACATCTTGACCTGCTCGCGCGCGATCTGCGCCCAGCTCGCGTCGTTGCCGACGACGGCGATCACGGGCACGCCGTGCCTCACGAAGGTGTCGAACTCCACCAGGCCGTAGCCGCTCGCGCCATCGCCCCAGATCAGCCAGACCTCGGAGTCCGGTCGCACGAGCTGCGCACCGAGCGCAAACCCGGCGCCGACGCCGAGCGTGCCGAAGGCACCGGGGTCGAGCCACGCGAGTGGCGCGCGCGGCCGCACGATGTAGGACGCGGTCGCGACGAAGTCGCCACCGTCGGCCACCATCACCGCGTTGTCGCCGGCCACGCGGTCGAGCGCACGGAAGAACGCAATCGGGTTGACGTGCTCGCCGGCGGCTGCGGCCTGCGTGTCGATCTCCTGTTCGCGCGTCTCGTCGCGCGCGCGCAGCTGCGCGATCCACTCGGGTCGCCGCGCGCCCTCGCCGACGCGCTGCGCCAGCGCTTCCAGCGTCAGGCCCGCATCGCCGAGCGCGGTGATGGTTGGCCGGCGATTGAGCCGCGCATCCTTGGCGCTGCGATTGGCCGCGATCAGTGTCGCGGAGCGGCGCACATGGCGCCCGTAGTCGAGCCGGAAGTCGCACGGCACGCCGGCCAGCAGCACGCAATCGGCTTCGCGCAGCGCATTGCGCCGCGCGTGGCGCATCTGCAATGGATGCTTCGGCCCAAGCAGACCGCGCGCCATGCCGGAGAGATAAACCGGGATGCCGAGCTGTGTGACGGCCGCTGCGATCGCCTCCGCGCGGTCCGCGACGAGCAGCGCCTGGCTGCCGATGACGAGCAGCGGACGCTCCGCGCGCGCGAAGGCATCGGCGGTGCGCGTGATGGCGCCCTCGGCAGCGCGCGGTGGCTCGACCTTCGAGGCGTGCGGCGTGGTCATCTGCGCCGCGCCGGCGAACATGCGCGCCGCATGGCGGTTCAGGTACCAGCGCAACGCGCGGTCGCCCAGCGCCGTGCCCTTGCCGGCCGCCTCCGCGTACCACTGCCGGATCATGGCCTCGTCGTACAGCAGGTCGACGGCGCACTCGATGAAGGTCGGACCCGGCACGCCTTCGGCGGCGATGCGCAGCGCCTCGTCCATCGCCGGACCGAGGTCGCGCACGCGCCTGACCTGCGCGATGTGCTTCACGTGCGGCGCTATCAGCGAACGCTGGTCGATATCCTGCAGCGCGCCGCGCCCCTGCAGCGCGGTGGGTGCTCCACCGCCGATCAGTACGACCGGGCTCTGCGCCAGCTGGGCATTCTTCAGCGGTGTGATCGTGTTGGTGAGGCCGGGGCCGGCCGTCACCGCCGCGACGCCGGGCCGGCCGGTCAGGCGCGCCACCGCATCGGCCGCGAACACGGCGGTGGCTTCGTTGCGCGTGTCGACGATCCGGATGCCACGCGCCTTGGCGCCGACGAGGATCGGCGAGATGTGGCCGCCGACGAGCGTGAACACGAACGGCACGCCATGTGCCTGCAGTACTTCGGCGACTCGGTCGCCGCCGTTGCGCACCGCCACGGAGTCGCCCGGGATGGCGGCGCTCACAGCCAGTGCACGCGGCGGCCGGTCGCGTACCAGGACTCCACGTGCGGCGCCACCGCGGCTTCGATGCGAGCGCGTCGCACCTTCATCGTCGGCGTGAGGAACCCGTTCTCGATCGACCAGGGCTCGCGCGCGATGACGATCATCTGCAACTGCTCGTAGTCGGCCACCGAGCGGTTGACCTCCTGCAGCAGCCCGGAAAACTCAGTCTCGACCTGGGAGCGGAATTCGCCGTCACCCACGCGCGGGCGCACGTGCTCGGCCAGGACAACCAGCGCATAGGCCGCCGGCTGGCCCACACCCGACACCAGCGACATCTCGACCATCGGATGGATGTTGATCCGGTTCTCGATCGGCGCCGGCGCGACGTACTTGCCCTTCGCCGTCTTGAAGAGTTCCTTCGCCCGGCCGGTGATCTTCAGCATGCCATCGGGTCGTTGCTCGCCCAGGTCGCCCGTGCGGAAGAAGCCGTCCTCGGTGAACGACGCCGCGGTCAGCTCCGGCTGCTTGTAGTAACCGCTGAACTGCCCCGGCGACTTGATCAGGATCTCGCCCTCGGGACTGATGCGCGCCTCGACACCCGGCAGCGGCACGCCGACATAGCCGGGCTCGCTGAATCCTTCGGTCGACGAGTGCGAGTAGGAATTGTCCTCGCTCATTGCATAGCCTTCATAGAGGCGTAACCCGAGCCGCCGGTACCAGGCGATCAGGTCGGCCGGTATCGGCGCCGACCCGCTGCCGGCCAGCACGACCTCGTCCAGGCCCAGGCCCTTGAGCACCTTGCGCCCGACGATGCCCCGGACGATCGGGATGCCAAGCAGGCGCTTGAGCTTCTCCGGCGGCATCTTGGCGAACACGCCCTGCTGGAACTTGAGCCAGAGGCGCGGCACCGAGATGAACAGCGTCGGCCGCGCGCGCCGCAGGTCCTGCAGGAAGGTTTCGAGCGTCTCGGCAAAGTAGACATGCATCGAACCGTCCACCAGCGACAGGGCCTCGACCCACGACCGCTCGAAGCTGTGCGCCAGCGGCAGATACGAGAGCATGCGGCCCTCGTTGTCCGGTCCGAGCAGGCGCCGCGTATAGCCCTTGATGCCTTCACCGACCCGCGTGATCGCGTTGAAGCTCACCATGACGCCCTTGGGCGTGCCGGTCGAGCCGGACGTGTAGATCAGCATTGCGAGTTCATCGGCGGCCCGCGCCGGGCGACCCTCCAGCGGTGGCGTGCGGGCCACGATCGCGTCCCACGTCTCGAAGTCCGTCTTCGGCGCGAGCGGGAATGCGATGCAGGGCAGGCCCGCCGGCACGCCACTTTGCTGCTGCGGCCAGGTGTCGAGCTTGCCCACGAACAGCAGGCTGGCTTCGCTGTGCTCGAGCACGAACTTGACCGTGTCGGCGCCCTCGGTGGGAAAGATCGCCACCGTGGTGTAGCCGGCGAGCCAGATCGCGAGCTCGGCCATGATGAAGTGCGCGCAGTTCTTCGACAGGATCGCAATGCGTGCACCGCGCGGAAAGCCGCGCGACTGCAGGTGCGCGGCGATGCGCCGCGACTGATCCAGCGTCTGCGCCCAGGTGTAATCGACCACCTGCCCGCCGCCGACGGGCTGGGTCAGGAAGACGCGGCCAGGATGGCTCGCCTCGTGGTCAAGCACATAGTCGAGTATCAGGCGGTTCTGGCTCATGTCTCCCCCGGGGTTACGCCTCGTGTGCGCCGTTCGCGTGCGACGGTGGCGCAGACTACTCCGAGACGTTGCACCGGGCCACTGGGTAAGCCCTGATCTGACCCGCGATGCACTCCTGCAGCGCAACAGCACGGCGGACCGAAGAGCCCCGGGGCCGGCCCGATAGAATCGCGCCATGCGTCAATACGAAGATTTCATGCGCCATGTGTTCGAGCATGGCGTCGTCAAGGCGGACCGCACCGGCACCGGCACGCGTTCCTGGTTCGGCTACCAGATGCGGTTCGACCTCGGCGAAGGCTTCCCGCTAGTCACCACCAAGAAGCTGCACCTGCGCTCGATCATCCACGAACTGCTGTGGTTCCTGCAGGGTTCGAGCAACGTCGCCTACCTGCGCGACAACAAGGTCACGATCTGGGACGAGTGGGCGCGTGCCGACGGTGAGCTCGGCCCGGTCTATGGAGTGCAGTGGCGTTCGTGGCCGACGCCCGACGGCGGCTCGATCGACCAGATCGCGCAAGTGGTGCAGCAGATCAGGACGAACCCGGACTCGCGGCGGCTGATCGTCTCGGCCTGGAACGTCAGCGACATTCCGAAGATGGCGTTGCCGCCCTGCCACCTGTTGTTCCAATTTTATGTAGCCGAAGGCAAGTTGAGCCTCCAGCTCTACCAGCGCAGCTGCGACATCTTCCTCGGCGTCCCATTCAACATCGCCAGCTACGCGCTGCTGACGCACATGGTGGCGCAACAGTGCGACCTCGAAGTCGGCGACTTCGTCTGGACCGGCGGCGACTGCCATATCTACAGCAATCACTTCGAGCAGGTGCGCGAGCAACTGGCGCGCGAGCCGCGCCCCTACCCGCGCCTGGCGATCCGGCGCAAGCCGGCGTCGCTCTTCGACTACGCGTTCGAGGACTTCGAGATCGTCGACTACGACCCGCATCCGCACATCAAGGCACCGGTCGCGGTCTAGGTCCGCATCATGGCAACGCCTAATGGACCCGCGCTCCGCCGCGGCGCGCTGCTCGGGCTGGCCGCACTCACGCTGATGTGGGGGCTCAACTGGCCGCTGATGAAATTCTCGCTGCGCGAACTGACGCCGCTGTACTTCCGCGCCATCACGATGACGGGTGGTTCGCTGCTGCTCTACGCCTTCTACGCCCTGCGCGGACAGGACATGCGGCTGCCCCGCTCGGCGTGGCCAGCGATGATCTTGCTCGCCGCGACCAACATCTTCGGCTGGCACCTGTTCTCGATCCTGGGCGTGCAGGCGTTGGCGTCAGGCCGCGCCGCCATCCTCGGCTTCACGATGCCGATCTGGACCGTGCTGCTTGCGATTGCGTTCTTCGGTGAGCGCCTGACGCCGCGCATCGCGTGGGCCGCCGCCTGCGTCGGCGTCGCCGTGCTGCTGCTGCTCGGCGATGAGCTGGCCACGCTGGCCGGCAATCCGCTGGGCGTGCTGTGGATGCAACTGGCCGCGCTGTCGTGGGCGCTCGGCACGATCCTGATGCGCCGCAGCCGGCTCGCGCTGCCGACTCCGGTTATCACGGTCTGGATGATGCTGCTGTCGAGCGCGGTGTTCTGGGTCGTCGCGGCACTGGCCGAACCCTTCCCGAGCTGGAATTTCTCGGCGCCGATGTGGGCCGCGCTCGTTTGGGGCTTCGCGATCAACTACGGCATCGCACAGATCATCTGGTTTGGGCTGGCGCGCGAACTGCCCGCCACCGCGAGCGCGTTCTCCATCATGGCGGTGCCGCTCGTCGGTATCCTGTCGGCCACGTGGATCGTCGGCGAGATTCCGCGTTGGCAGGACTGGATCGCCGCCCTCTTCGTCGTCGGAGCGATCGCGGCGACGCTGCTCGCCCGCAAGCCGCCACCTCCCCAGCCATGACCCAGCCTCGCCTGACCCTGATCGTCGCCCGCGCCCGCAACGGTGTCATCGGCAAGGACAACGCCATGCCTTGGAAGATTCCCGGCGAACAGGCCTACTTCAAGCGAGTCACGATGGGCCACCCGATCATCATGGGCCGCAAGACCTGGGAATCGATCGGTCGCCCGCTGCCCGGACGCCGCAGCATCGTCGTCACACGCAATCCGGGATTCGTCGCGCCGGGTGCGGTGGTCGCATCCAGTCTCGACGCGGCACTCAAAATTTGCGCGGGTGCAGCCGAGGCCTTCGTCATAGGCGGCGCGGAGCTCTATCGACTCGCGCTGCCGCGCGCCGATCGCCTGCTGATCACCGAGATCGACTTCGACTTCGACGGCGACACGACCTTCCCGGCGCCCGACCCGGCGCGCTGGCGCGAAGCGGCGCGCGATCACCATGCGCCCACCGAGGAACGGCCGTTTGCCGTCGCTTACGTCGAATACGTCGCCCGCTGAAGTCGCAATGACCACTCCGTACCCTCACCTGCTGGCCCCGCTGGACCTCGGCTACACGACGTTGCCCAACCGTGTGCTGATGGGCAGCATGCACACGGGCCTCGAAGACGGGCGCAAGCACTTCCCGGCGATGGCGGCCTACTTTGCCGAACGCGCACGCGGCGGCGTCGGCCTGATCGTCACCGGCGGCTTTGCGCCCAACATCGAGGGTTGGGCCAAGCCGTTCGCGGGCACGCTGTCCACGTCGGCCGCCGCGCGGCGACACCGACTCGTGACCGACGCGGTGCACGCCGAAGGCGGACGGATCGCGCTGCAGATCCTGCACACCGGCCGCTACGGCTACCAGCCCTTCTGCGTGGCGCCGTCGCGCATCAAGAGCCCAATCTCGCCCTTCACGCCGAGGGAACTCTCGGCGCGCGGCATCGAGCGGCAGATCGGTGCCTTTGTCCGCTGCGCGAAGCTCGCGCGCGAGGCCGGCTACGACGGCGTCGAGGTGATGGGCAGCGAGGGCTACTTCATCAACCAGTTTCTCGTCACGCACACCAACCATCGCACCGATGAATGGGGCGGCTCGTACGAGAACCGCATGCGGCTGCCGGTCGAGATCGTCTCGCGCGTACGCGAGGCCGTGGGGCCGGACTTCATACTCATCTACCGGCTCTCGATGCTGGACCTGATCCCCGACGGCAGCAGCTGGCCCGAGGCCGTGACGCTGGCCAAAGCTGTCACCCGGGCCGGCGCAACGATCCTCAACACCGGCATCGGCTGGCACGAGGCGCGCATCCCGACGATCGCCACCAGCGTGCCGCGCGGCGCCTTTGCCTGGGTGACGCAGAAGATGCGCGCAGAACTGCGCGCCGCAGGAATCACGATTCCGCTGGTGACCAGCAACCGGATCAACACGCCGGAGGTCGCCGACCAGATCCTCGCCGACGGTTGCGCCGACATGGTGTCGCTGGCGCGACCGCTGCTGGCCGACGCCGAATTCGTGGCCAAGGCAAAGGCGGGCCGCGCCGCGGACATCAACACCTGCATTGCCTGCAACCAGGCCTGCCTCGATCACACGTTCAAGAACCAGCTCGCCAGCTGCCTCGTCAATCCACGCGCCGGACACGAGACGGCGTTGATCATCCGCTCGGCCGCGCGACGGCAACGCTACGCCGTGGTCGGGGCCGGCCCGGCCGGCCTGGCAGCGGCGACGACGCTGGCGGAGCGCGGACACGAAGTGCATCTCTTCGAGGCGGCGGCGCAGATCGGTGGCCAGTTCAACATGGCGAAGAAGATCCCCGGCAAGGAGGAGTTCAGCGAGACGTTGCGCTACTTTGCGCGACGCCTCGCCGCCACCGGTGTGCAGCTCGCCCTGAACACGCGCGTGACAGCCGATGCACTCATCGCGCAGAAGTTCGACGGTGTCATCCTGGCCACCGGCGTCACCGCGCGTGATCCGAAGATTCCGGGCCAGGACGGTCCCAACGTGTTGAACTACATCGACGTCCTGGCGCGCGACAAGGCGGTGGGCGAGCGAGTCGTCATCGTCGGCGCGGGCGGCATCGGCTTCGACGTGGCCGAGTTCCTGGTCACCCCGCCGGGCCACTCGCCGACGCTCAATCTCAAGGAGTGGCTCGCCGAGTGGGGCGTGGCCGATCCGGCGGAGGTGCGGGGCGGCGTCGTGCGCGCGCAGCCGTCTCCTCCCGCCCGCCAGGTGACTCTGCTTCAGCGCAAGGCCGGCAAGCTCGGCAAAGGCCTGGGCAAGACCACCGGCTGGATTCACCGCGCCGCGCTGCAGATGAAGCGCGTGGAGATGATTGGCGGCGTGAACTACGAGCGCATCACGCCCGAGGGACTCTTCGTCACCTACGGCAGCGAGCGCAAGGATGGCCAGCTCATCGCGTGCGACACGATCGTGCTGTGCGCGGGCCAGGAGCCGCTGCGCGAGCTGCAGGCGCCGCTGCAGGAGGCCGGCGTCGCGGTGCACCTGATCGGTGGGGCCGACGAAGCCACCGAACTCGATGCCAAGCGCGCCATCGCGCAGGGAACTCGCCTGGCGGCCGAGCTCTGAGTCGGGATCGAGAGCCGCCCATCGCGACGCTCGTCAGCCGCAACGCAAGTCACCTCATACTCAACCCGGAATCTGAAGGAGCGACCCGAGTGGAAGGCAATGCGAAAAAAGTGGCGAAGAAGAAAGCCGCAGCGAAAGAGAGCGCCGCGACGTCGGTCTTGCGCAGCCTGTTCCGTTCATTCGCCAAGCTGGCCGAACAGGCAGGGGACGGACGACCGCTGCTGCGCGGGCTGCGGGTTGCCCAGGACCCCGCGGCCGACCGAATCGTCATCGT
The DNA here is from genome assembly GCA_963780715.1 of uncultured beta proteobacterium. GTDB lineage: Bacteria > Pseudomonadota > Gammaproteobacteria > Burkholderiales > Burkholderiaceae_F > JALORV01. Next base: position 28,468 of record CAWADK010000019.1, on the reverse strand, counting down.
GCACGGCGGGACGCGGGTCGAGTTCGTCCTCGTTCCGGGCACCGGTGAACCACCCACTGCGGAGGTCGAGTGCCGGCGCATGGATTCGATGGGAGCGACCGAGGTGGCACCGATCGCAAGATTCCGGTTCGATGAAACGGGCAACGTGTCGCAGTCCAGCGTGCCCGAACTGGTGAATGAAAACATCTCCCAGTCAAACGGAGCCTGGAGCATCGTCGGCGCGGTCATCTGGAACGCCATGCAGGGACCTGCGTAGAGTCTTTCGGCAACAAGACAACTTCCGGCCACGTTCAGAGTCGGCTCGATGGCGCGTGGACGATCAAGCTGAAGCCGCATCTACCGTACCGCGGCCTCCAGCGCGCGGGTGAGGCGGTCTCGCCAGGGGCCGGGGTCGCCGAAGACGGCCACGTGCTCGGCGTCCTCGACGGTCCATAACTCCTTCGGCGAATTTGCGGCCGCATGCAACTGCGTGCTGTGGTCATGTGCGATGACAGCGTCGCGCGTTCCATGCACGAAGATCAGCGGAACGTGAACCGATCGCAAGGCGGTGATCGGGTCCTTGTCCGGCCCCGGAAACGCCTTCATCACGTAAGGGGCCAGTGGCGCCAGGATGCCCGCCGTGGACGCCGCCTCGCGCGCGATCTGGCGGTAGCTCGCGAACGCGGAGTCGATGACCGCGAGTCGCACGCCGGCGGAATCACGCGCGAGCAGTCGCATCGCCGTGGCGCCGCCGAGGCTCTGGCCGACGACGATCAGGCGAGTCGCGTCGACATCGCGTCGCGTCCGCAGGTAGGCGAGCGCCGCCGCGGCGTCGTCGACAACGCCGTCCAGCGACGGCGTGCCCTGTGAGCGCCCGAAACCGCGGTAGTCGAGCGTCAGCAGGTTGAAGCCGCGCGCAGGCAGCCACGCCACCAGCGGCAGGTGATTGCTGACGTTGGCCGCGTTGCCGTGCAGATGCAGCACCGTGCCCCTGGCCGGGCCCTGCGACGGCAGGAACCATGCGTGCAGCTTCGAACCGTCAGGCGCGGCAATCCACACATCCTCGGCGACCAGGCCGAACTGCGCCGGTTGCGAGTACTGCAGCGTATCGGGATAGAAGAAGAAACGCTCGACCCATGAAGAAACAAACATTGCAATCAGTCCCGCGCACACGACGCCTGTTGCGCCCGTCAGCATTCGATCACATTGAGCGCCAACCCGCCGCGCGCCGTTTCCTTGTACTTGGTCTTCATGTCGGCGCCGGTCTCGCGCATCGTCTTGATCACCTGGTCGAGCGACACGAAGTGCGTGCCATCGCCGGCCAGCGCCATCCTCGCCGCGTTGATTGCCTTGACCGAAGCAATCGCGTTGCGTTCGATGCATGGGATCTGCACCAGTCCGCCGACCGGATCGCAGGTCAGTCCGAGGTGATGTTCCATGCCGATCTCGGCGGCGTTTTCCACCTGCTCCGGTGTTCCGCCCAGAACGGCGGCGAGTGCGCCCGCCGCCATCGAGCACGCCACGCCGACTTCGCCCTGGCAGCCGACCTCGGCGCCGGAGATCGAGGCATTCTCCTTGTAGAGGATTCCGATCGCTCCAGCCGTCAGCAGAAAGTCGATAACGCCGGCGGCGCTCGCGCCCGGAACGAAGCGATCGTAGTAGTGCAACACCGCCGGAACGATGCCTGCGGCGCCGTTGGTCGGTGCAGTCACGACCCGGCCACCGGCGGCATTTTCTTCGTTGACCGCCAGCGCCCAGAGGTTGACCCAGTCGAGCGCCGCCAGCGGATCCTGCGCCGTCACGCGAAAGTATCTTGCGATGCCACTCGGCGGCGCGCCGCTTGACCTTGAGGCCGCCCGGCAACACACCATCGGTCGCCAGTCCGCGCGCCACGCAGGCCTGCATCACCTGCCAGATCGCCATCAGCCCGGCATTGACCTCGGCGTCGCTGCGCCAGTGGTTCTCGTTGGCGCGCATCACCTGCGCGATGGTGCTGCCGCCCGCCTGGCACCGCGCCAGCAGCTCGTCACCGCTGTGAAACGGCAACGGCAGGATCGTCGTGTCCGGCGCGATGCGCTTCTGCGCCGTACCGTCCGCCGCCACGTCGTCGCTGACGACGAAGCCGCCACCGACCGAGTAATAGGTCCGCGTCAGAATCCCTTCGCCCCGGTCGTCGGTCGCAGAGAAACGCAGCCCGTTCGCGTGGAAGGGCAGCGGCTTCGTCAGGAAGTGCAGGTGCTCGCGCTCGTCGAAGGCGATCCGCCGCCGGCCCAGCAGGCGCAGCGACTGTTCATTGCGGATGCGTTCGAGCCTGGACGCAATGGTGTCGACCTCGACAGTTGCCGGCTCCGCTCCCTCCAGTCCGAGCAGCACCGCCTTGTCACTGCCGTGACCTTTTCCCGTCGCTCCCAGCGAGCCGTGCAGCTGGACGTCGACGTTCGCGACACGATCGAGCAGTCGATCGCCGTCCAGCCGCAGAGCGAAGAGGCGCGCCGCACGCATCGGACCGACCGTATGCGAACTCGACGGTCCGATACCGATCTTGAAGAGATCAAAGACACTGACGGCCATGGCGCAGGGCTGCCCGCAAATCGCGACGCCGCGAGCTTACGCCCGGATTCCGCGCGGGGACGCGGCCGATATGCCAAGTCGCGCAACAGCGTCCAGGACCGCAAGCCGCGTCAATCAGCGCGCGCGCGGCGCGAGCCGGCGCTCCGACAATGCGCAGGCGAAACACGTAAAACTCACGGGACATCGCAACGAGCCCGGTCCAGAGTGCTCCCACGCCGAAATTCGTTTGGCGCAACCTGAGGAGTACGAAAATGTCTTCATCAAAGTCTGTTCTTGTTGCATCCCTGGCGCTGGCCATGTCCGGTGCGTTCGCCAGTCCGGCCGACCTGCACATCAACGATTGGCCGTCGTCCGGTTCCACCGTCACCCGCGAGCAAGTCCGGCAGGAAATGATTGACGCGTATGCGCGCGGCGATCGCGACTACGGTGAACGCGGTTACGTGGTTGCAGAAGCCCAGCCGTCGCGCAGCCGCGCCGAAGTGCTGGCCGAGTTGCGCGAAGCGACGCGGCTTGGTCTGGTCTCGGTCGGCGAGAGCGACGCTCCAGTCGCCACGGCCGAGCAGGAGCAACTGATTGCCAAGGCGGGGCACGATGCCGCTGAGCAATTCGCCAAGTCCGACGACGTCGAAGGCTAAGTGAGAGAAGTCGCCCGATCCCGCATCGGGCACTTCCTGCTTCATCGGGTGTGTTGCGCGCGTCGCCTGCACGAGCGCGCGAGAGCTGAAGTCGCGACCTGCCTGCCGCCGCTCAGGCGGTCTCAACCCTTGCCGGAGGAAGCCGGCAGCGACTTGAGATAGAGGTAGAGCGCCTCGACGTCGGTGTCGTTGAGTTGCTTGAGTGTCGGGAAGGGCATCACCTGCAGGGCGCGTCCGTCGGGCGCCTTGCCGGTGCGCAGCATCGACTTGAACTTGTCGACGCTGTCGTAGCTCTTCATCACCGCCGACGCAGGCGTCAGATCAGCCGCGGCCGGCCAGTCCGGCGGCCCGCCCGGAATCTTGCCGCCGGTAAGCCGTGCACCGTGGCAGCCGAGGCACATGTTGGCCACGTAGGCGCCGTGCGCGGCATTGACCTGCTCGGCGACCGGCTGCGCGGGAGGCAGAGAGTGGTCGATGCGTTCCGGCGCATCGGTCACCACGCCGCGACATACATCGCCTTGAACATGAACGGCAGCGTGAACTCGGCCGCCGTGCCGGTGGCCGGCGGCAGACTGCGCGTGTAGGCCACCAGGGCAGCAAGGTCGGCATCCGTGAGGCGGTTGTAGTCCTCGCTCGGCATGATCAGCATCGGACGGCCGTCAGGCTTGACGCCATGGCGGATCGCGCGCACCCAGTCGACCTCCGTGTACCTGGCGACGACACTGCCCGGACCACGCGTGATGTTTGGCGACCGTGCGCGCATGCTTGGGCCGTTGTCGATGAACACCCGGCCGGCACCGTCGGTACCGTGGCATTCGGCGCAGCCGCGCGATTCGAACAGGTACTTGCCGCGTGCGATGGCTTCCGCCGTGTCGACGTAGGCCACCGGCGCGACCTTGATGTCCAGCCTTCGTTCGACCTTGCGCTGGCTCAGCAGGACCACCGCAAGGGCAACGAGCCCCAGGACTGCCAGCAGCCCCGCGACCGACCATCCGAGTACGCGCAACGCTTTCATCGCCATCCCCCTCCCACGCTGATCGACAACGCCGGTCCGCTGCTCTGTGCCGGCGGCCCCGCGCGCAGGTGCGCGACGTTACGCGCTTTGCGGCCGTTGTCGAGACTTCGGCAGTGCAAGCGAACGTGTCTGAAGAGCGACGTGCGGCACCACGTGCCGCCAGCGCAGAGTTCCGCGCTCAACGCCCCCGCTGCAGAGCGACTACTTGGCCACCGGGCCGGGCTTGCTCTTCGCGGAACCGAACGGCACGGCGGGACCGCTCGGCTTCTTCGATTGCTTGGGCTTCTTCTTTTCCTTGTTACTGCGAAGCTGACCTTTGGCCATTCAATCCCTCCCGATCACATGTTCCTGACGATCACCCAACCACACTCCGCCCCGGAAGGCGAATGCGCAGTTCCTTGCTGCGCCGACGGCCATCTTGCCAAACGTCCGTCAACAGCCACTCGGTCGCGCCGACGAAGTATGCCGAGTCTTGAAGGCCTCAGGGGCAACACATGATGTTGCGGTCGCCGTAGGCATTGTCGACGCGACCCCGAGCCGAAGGCGAGTCCCTCAACTCGCGGCCACGCTGGCCGCCGACGGGGCCGCGTCTTCGGCATAGGCCGACATCGGCACGCACGAACACATGATGTTGCGGTCACCGTAGGCGTTGTCGACGCGGCCCACCGGCGGCCAGTACTTCTGCCGCTTCAGCGAGGCCAGCGGGAACGCCGCGCGCTCGCGCGGGTAGTCGTGCGCCCAGTTCTCCGCCATCACCATCGCCGCGGTGTGCGGTGCGTTCTTCAGCGGGTTGTCGTCGCGATCGACCTTGCCCTCCTCCACGGCGCGGATCTCCTCGCGGATCGCGATCATCGCGTCGATGAAACGGTCGAGCTCGCCCTTGGGTTCGCTTTCGGTCGGTTCGACCATCAAGGTGCCTGCGACCGGGAACGAGAGCGTCGGCGCGTGGAAGCCATAGTCCATCAGCCGCTTGGCCACGTCCTCGGCCGAAATGCCGCTCGCATCCTTCAGCGGCCGCAGATCCAGGATGCACTCGTGCGCGACGAACCCGTTTCGACCTGCATACAGCGTCGGATAGTGCGGCGCGAGTCGTTTGGCGACGTAATTCGCGTTGAGCAGCGCCACCTGCGTGGCCTTGCGCAGTCCCGCGGCGCCCATCATCGTGACGTACATCCACGAGATCGGCAGGATGCTGGCGCTGCCGAAGTTCGCGGCACTGACCATTCCGACCTTGTTGTCAGCGCCGAGCGTGCCGGGCAGGAACGGCGCCAGATGCGCCTTGACCGCGACCGGACCGACCCCCGGTCCGCCGCCGCCGTGCGGTATGCAGAATGTCTTGTGCAGGTTCAGGTGCGAGACGTCGGAGCCGTACTTGCCGGGTTTGGCGAGCCCCACCAGCGCATTCAGGTTGGCGCCGTCGGTGTAGACCTGACCGCCATGCGCGTGAATGACCTCGCAGATCTCGACGATGGCTTCCTCGAACACGCCGTGCGTCGATGGGTAGGTCACCATCAGCGCCGCAAGATTGGCGGCATGCTGCGTGGCCTTGGCCTTCAGGTCGTCGACGTCGACATTGCCGTTGCGGTCGGTCTTCACCGCCACGACTTCCATGCCGCACAGATGCGCCGAGGCCGGATTGGTGCCGTGCGCGCTCTCGGGAATCAGACAGATGTTGCGATGCCCCTCGCCGCGCGAGCGGTGATAGGCACGGATCGCGAGCAGCCCGGCGTACTCGCCCTGCGCACCGGAATTGGGCTGCAGACTGACCGCGTCATAACCGGTGCACTCGACCAGCATCTGCTCGAGTTCGGCGATCATCTGACGATAGCCTTCGGTCTGTGAAGCCGGCGCAAGCGGGTGAACGTTCGCGAACTCCGGCCAGGTGACCGGGATCATTTCGCTGGTCGCGTTGAGCTTCATCGTGCACGAACCCAGCGGGATCATCGTGCGGTCGAGCGCAAGGTCCTTGTCGGCGAGCGCGCGCATGTAGCGCAGCATCTCGTGCTCGCTGTGGTGCGCGTTGAAGACCGGGTGCGTGAGGAATCGCGTAGTGCGCCTGAGGCCCGCCGGAATGGCTGCGTCGAGCATGCCGTTGATCTCGCGGTCGAGCGCATCGACGTCGGCCGAAACCCCGAACAGGCGCCAGATCGCCTGCACGTCGGCCCGCGTCGCGGTTTCGTCGAGCGCGATGCCAACCAGCCGGCCCGCACGTTCGCCAGCGTCGCGCGCGCTGAATTCGCGCAGGTTGATGCCGGAGGCCCGTGCCGCCGCGTGGACCTTCGCCGCGTCGACGCCGCTCACCGTCAAGGTGTCGAAGTACGAACCGTTGACCTGCAGGCCAACGCGCTTCAGCCCCTCGGCCAGGATGGCGGTCAGGCGGTGGACGCGACGCGCGATGCGTGTGAGGCCCTCGGGCCCGTGATAGACGGCATACATGCTGGCAATGACCGCCAGCAGTACCTGTGCCGTGCAGATGTTCGAGGTCGCCTTTTCGCGCCGGATGTGCTGTTCGCGCGTCTGCAGCGTGAGGCGGTAGGCGGGATTGCCCTGCGAATCGACCGAGACGCCGACCAGCCGCCCCGGCATCGAACGCTTGAACGCGTCCCGGCAGGCCAGGAAGGCCGCGTGCGGCCCACCGAATCCGAACGGCACGCCAAAGCGCTGCGAATTGCCAACGACGATGTCGGCCGACTGCTGCTCGGTGCCCCACTTCCCGGGCGCTTCCAGCAGCGTCAGCGCCAGCAGGTCGGTCGCGACACAGAAAAGCGCCCCGGCCGCATGCGCCTGCTCGACGGAAGGCCGCATGTCGTGGATCAGCCCGGAGGTCGACGGGTACTGCGCCAGCACGCCGAAGTAGTCGCCGGACTTCATCAGGTCCGGGGCAACGCCGACCTTGACTTCGATGCCGAGCGGCTCCGCCCGCGTGCGGATCACCTCGATCGTCTGCGGATGGCAGTCGCTGGCGACGATGAAGACGTTGCTTCGGCTCTTTGCCGAACGCTTCGCCAGTGTCATCGCTTCGGCCGCCGCCGTCGCTTCATCGAGCAGCGATGCGTTGGCGATCTCCATGCCAGTGAGGTCCGCCACCATCGTCTGGAAGTTGATCAGCGCCTCCATCCGCCCCTGCGATATCTCGGCCTGGTACGGCGTGTACGCGGTGTACCAGGCGGGGTTCTCCAGTATGTTGCGCAGGATGACCTTGGGCGTCACCGTGCCGTAATAGCCCTGGCCGATGAAGCTGCGGCAAACCTGGTTCCTGTCCGCGACCGCTCGCAGCCTTGCAAGCGCTTCTTCTTCCGTGACGGCCTCCGGCAGTGCCAGCGGCGTGGCGAGCTTGATGGTGGCCGGCACGATCGCATCGACCAGCGCATCGAGCGACGGCACGCCCACCGCCTTGAGCATGTCGGCGACTTCGTCGTCGCTCGGGCCGATATGGCGCGCGTGGAATTCGGAGTGGTTCTCTAGCTCGTTGAGTGTGCTCATCACGGAATCGGGGTCGACGGTTGCGAGGGTCAGTTCGAGGCAGCGACGTTCGCTTCGTACGCCTTGGCGTCGAGCAGGCCGTCGATCGATGCGCCCGTCTTCATCTTGAAGATCCAGGAGTCGTAGGGCGCGGAGTTGAGCTGCTGAGGTTCGGAACCCAGCGAATCATTGAATGCGACGATTTCGCCGTCGACCGGCGCGTAGACATCCGAGGCGGCCTTCACCGACTCGACCACGCCAGCCGTCTCGCCGGCTTTCAGCGTCGCACCGACCTTGAAGTCACCAACGAAGACGAGATCGCCCAGCATGTCCTGCGCGGCATCGGTGATTCCGATCCACAGCAGCCCGTCGTCGCCCTTCTTGACCCACTCGTGGGAGGCCGTGTACTTGAGATTGGCAGGGATGTTCATCTTTTCTCCTTCAGTTCTTTCAGTTTCTGTACCCGGTTCGGGCACCCGGACGCCCGAAGCCCGACCTGCAAATCATTCGGAGCAGGTGCACGTGCGACCCGCAGCGACGCGTACGCCTGCGACGCTCATATCAGTGCCTTGCCGTTCCGCACGAACGGCATCTTGACGACCTGCGCCGGCAAGAGCCGGCCGCGGATGTCCACCTGCACGGTATCGCCGACCTTCACTTCGCGCGGCACGCGCGCCATGGCGATCGAGTAGCCCAGCGTCGGCGAGAACGTACCGCTGGTGACCTCGCCGTCGCCGGCGGCGGTCACAACTTTCTGGTGCGAGCGCAACACACCCTTGTCCAGCAGCTTGAGCCCGACGCACGCGCGGCGCGCGCCGTCGCGTTCGAGCGCTGCGCGGCCGACGAATTCGCGCGGCGACTTCAGGTCGACGGTCCAGGCGAGCCCGGCATCGAGGGGCGAGACCGCCTCGTCCATGTCATTGCCATAGAGGTTCATGCCAGCCTCGAGCCGCAGCGTGTCGCGCGCGCCGAGCCCGGCTTCGGCCACGCCCGCTGCCTTGAGGTCGGCCCACAGCGCCGGCGCCTGCGCAACTGGCAGCATGACCTCGAACCCGTCTTCACCCGTGTAGCCGGTGCGCGCGACGAAGTGCTCACCCACCTCGGCAGCGAAGAAGGGGCCTAGCCCCTCGGTCGCGGCTTTCGTCGCGGGCCGCACCTGCCAGAACTTCGCGCGCGCGTTCGGCCCCTGCACGGCGATCATCGCCAGGTCGCGCCGCGGCTTGATCGTGACCTTGAAGTCGCCGTCGAGCCGCACCTTCTCCATCCAGGCGAGATCCTTATCGGCCGTCGATGCGTTGACGACGACACGGAACGCGTCGTCGCGCAGGAAGTAGATGATCAGGTCGTCGATGACGCCGCCGGCGTGGTTCAGCATGCAGGCATAGAGCGCCTTGCCGGGCTGGGTCAGCTTGTCGACATTGTTCGCGACGAGCTGCCTGAGGAACGCGCGCGCATCGGCACCCGTCACATCCACCGGGCACATGTGCGAGACATCGAACATGCCGGCGTCACGGCGCACCGCGTGGTGCTCCTCGATCTGCGAGCCGTAGGCGACCGGCATGTCCCAGCCGCCGAAGTCGACGATCTTCGCGCCCGAGGCGACGTGCGTGTCGTAAAGGGGGGTTCGCTTGCCCATGTGACTCCGTAAAAAGAAAAGGGGCGCAGTCCGACCGTGGCCGTGCCGCACCCCTCTGTCCTTTTGCCTGAGAGTTCGGGAGACGCAGTGTGAACTGCGGCCCCTGCCCCTTCGGCGCCGCGCGCCGGTGGCACGCAGTCTCTCCAGAGTCGCCGGCGACGAAGCGGTTCTTGAACCTGAGCGATTCCGGGTGAGATTGCGCCTTCGGCGGCATCCAGCTCCGGATGCACTCTCCCGCTTCGACCTACATCAGCGAACGGCAAGTGTAACCCGGCATCTTCGGAGCCCGCATCTGGCTGCCGAATGACCGCCGCGACCGCGACGGCCGATAAACCTCGCCACGCCCTAGTCGATCAGCCGTCCGCCCTCGCGAAACGGATACGGGCCGGCGAACCCGCCGATGTACGCCGTGTGGGTCACCAGGCCGCTTGCGGTTTGCGCGTGCAGCAGAAATCCAGGGGGCTCCATCACGAAGTCGTCCGGCGCATCGGCGGACAGGTCGAGCGCTACCAGGTGCGCCGGGCTGGGGGACACGCTGACCACCGTGCCTCCGAACGTGCAGGTGATCGGGCGATGCAGGTGTCCGGCGATCACACGAGTCACCTGCGGATGACGTAACAGCACCTGGGCCAGGAGCTCGGTGCCGGTGAGACCGACACGATCCATATGGCCGATCCCGGTGACGAACGGCGGGTGGTGCAAGGCCACCATCGTTGGTCGATCGCTTTGCGCAAGCGTTCGATCGAGCCAGGCAAGCCGCTCCGCGCACAGTTCACCGCCACCCTGGCCAGGGATCACCGTGTCCAGCGCGACGATCCGCAGCGCATGATCTTCGATGACGTACTGGATGAAGGGCTGCCAACGGCGCAGGTAGTCGTGATCCGGAAATGCTGCCCGCAGGGCCGCCCGATCGTCATGGTTCCCTGGCAACAGATACAGCGGCACCGAGGCAAGCGGGGCGAGGATCTCACGCAGGAGTCCGTATTCCTCCGGGCGCCCGAGGTCGACCAGGTCGCCGGTGGCAATCACAGCATCGGGGCGCTGCTTCAATTGCAGGATCGCCTCGACGCAGCGTTCCAGCATGGCCGCGGTGTCGACCACGCCATAGGCGAGCCGGCGCTGCGGCTTGATATGCAGATCAGAAATCTGGGCCAGGATCATGCGGAAACAGTGCTGTCTCGAGGCATGAGGATAGCCGGCGCGGCCAGCGTGAACGACAGACGTTCGCTGACGGCGAAGTCGCGCCGCTGCGCGATGCGCGCCACGATGGGACGCGCGGCGCCGATGTCGATCTCCAGCCGTGTGTGGTCGCCCTGGAACAGACTGGCCAGCACCTCACCACTGAACTGCGACGGCGCGCCCGCAGCGGCCAGCAGCAGGTCCTCCGGGCGGAACACTGCCTCGCCGCGGCCGGCCGCGGCCTCGTCACGCAGCGGCAGCCGGCCGCCAGCAAAGTGCAGCGCTCCGTCGCGTACCTCGCCGTCGACCACGTTCATAGTGCCGATGAACTCTGCCACGTAGCGAGAACTTGGCGACTCGTAGATCTGGCGCGGCGTGCCGATCTGCGCAATGCGCCCGTGATCCATCACCACGATACGATCGCCCAGTGCCATCGCTTCGGCCTGGTCGTGCGTTACATAAACGGTCGTGATGCCCAGGCTGCGCAGCAAGCGGTTGATTTCCACCCGAAGGGTGTCGCGAAGGCGCGCATCGAGAGCCGTGAGCGGCTCGTCAAGCAAAAGAACGCGCGGCCGCGGCGCGAGCGCGCGCGCCAGCGCCACCCGCTGACGCTGGCCGCCGGACAGCTGATCGATGCTGCGCGCCGCCAGAGGAGCGATCTGCATCATCGCCAGCATTTCGCGCGCGCGCTGGTTGCGCTCCGCGGCCGGCATGCCGCGCACCTTGAGGCCGTAGGCGACGTTCTCCTCGACCGACATGTTGGGGAACAGCGCATAGCTCTGGAACACCATGCCGACATTGCGTCGCTCGATCGGCACCGCGGTAACGTCGGCGCCGTCGAACAGGACTCGACCTCCCGCATCCGGCAACTCCAGCCCCGCGACGATGCGCAGCGTCGTGGTCTTGCCGCAGCCGCTCGGGCCTAGCAGCACCACGGTTTCCCCTGCGGTGAAGTCCAGGTCCACCGGATCGAGGGCACGTGTGCCGTCGGCAAAGGTCTTGCCGCAGCTTTCAAGCCGTATCGCGGTGCCGCTCATTGCGTGGCCCCCTTGGCGCTTCGCGCCGCCCCCCCAAGGGGGAGCGAGCGCCTTCGGAGCGGCCGCGCGGCGCTCATGGCTTTTCCTCAACCGGCCGGCGCCGTACTGGCGGCGCGGCGGCCCATTGCATGGCGATCAGCAAGGGAATGATGATGATGAAGAAGATCAGCGTGTAGGCGCTGCCGACCTCCAGTCGCAGCGAGGCATAGGTATCGGCCAGGCCGACCGGCAGCGTCTGCGTGAGCGGGGTATGAAGCAGCAATGTCATGTTGAACTCGCCCAGCGAGAGCGTGACCACCATCAGCGATCCGGCGAGGATGCCGCCGCGGCAGTTGGGCAGAACGATGCCGAAGAAGCGCTGCACGAAGCTCGCTCCAAGGCTGCGCGCGCCCTCCTCCAGCGTCCTGAGGTCGATCGAGCTCAGCACCGCCAGCACGCTGCGCACCATGAAAGGCAGCGTGAACAGCACATGGCCGACCAGGATGAACACCCAGCTGCGCCGGAAATCGCCCCAGCCGCCATAGGTGACGATCAGCGCAAGTGCCGTGGCCAGGCCGGGTACAGCCACCGGCATCACCAGCAGTTCTTCGACGGCGCGGGTAAACGCGTTCTGCCGACGCGCCAGCACGTAGGCCGCAGGTACGCCGAGAACCAGAGTGCATGCCAGACACGCCAGTGCGATCTGGATCGACAGGAACACGGTCTGCCGATAGTCGGTCCAGACCTTGACCAGCCATTGCAGCGTCACGCCGCTGGCGATTCCGATGAACATGTCCCTGGTCACACCGGCCATGATCGACAGGCCGACCGGCACGATCAGGAACGCGCATACGAACAAGGTGAAGGCCAGCTGCAGCCAGAACGCGGTCGTTCGATGGTTCATCGCGGCGCTCATTGCTGCGCTCAGCCTGCCGCCGCCACCGTGCTGCCGGCTGCCGTGCGTGCCAGTGCCAGCGCCGCCCAGGTGATTGCACCCAGGACGAACGACAAGGCCGCTGCCATTGCGAGATTGGCCTGCAGCGTGAACTCGGTGTAGATGACCATCGGCAGCACGTTGATGCGCGTAGCGAGCGTGAACGCTGTGCCAAAGGCGCCCATCGCGGTGGCGAAGCAGATGGCGCCGGCCGACAGGAAGGCCGGTTTGAGCGCCGGCACGATCACATCGCGCACGACGCGCCAACGGCCGGCACCGAGCGAGCGGGCAGCCTCCTCGATGCGCGGGTCGAGCTTTTCGGCAGCGGCCATCACGGTGAGGATCGTGCGCGGGATCGAGAAGTACACGTAGCCCATGAAAAGGCCCGCCATCGAATAGGCAAACACCAGCCGTTCTCCGACCAGTGCATCGGTGATGTCCGGAATCAGTCCCTGCCGACCCGCCAGCATGATGACCATGAAGCCGATCACAACGCCGGGAAACGCTAGCGGAAGCGTGAGCAGCGCCGTCACCAGAGCACGACCGCTGAAGCGATTGCGCTGCAGGAATACGCCCGCCAGTCCGCTGATGGCAAGAGTGACCGCCGTCACGCCGGCCGACAGCAGCACGGTGGACACCAGGCTCTTCAGGTAGCGCGCCTCGGTGAATGCCGCCGCGTACGCGCTCCAGCCCATCGGGCCGCTGCCCCCGATGAGAAACAGGCGCGCCAGCGGCAGCAGGAAGAAGGCAATGAAGACGATCGCCGCCGGCGCCAGCAGCGCTACCAGCCAGAGGCGATCGTCGCGCACCCTGCTCAACCGCACGAACAGGTCAACTCAGCCGACTTCTTTCTGGTAGCGCTCGCCGATCATCTTGCTCGCGGCCGACAACTTGAATACGTCCAGCGGCTTGGCCCGCGCATAGTCCGCGTCCGGCAGGAATCGGCTTTTCATCTCCGGCGTCAGCGCAGAGGCGAATACCGGGCGCAGGAAGGCGCTGGCCCAGTGACGCTGACCGTCGTCGGACAACAGGAAGTCGAGGATCTTCTTGCCCTGATCAGGATTGGGGCCCTTGGCTACCAGACCCATGATGTACGGCAACTGCTGCGTGCCTTCGGTCGGGATCGTGAACGCCACCGGCGCGTTGTCCTTGTACTTCGCGCGATAGGCGTTGAAGTCATAGTCGAAGAGGATCGGAATCTCGCCCGACAGCACGCGTGCATACGAGGTCTGGGTGGGAACGATCGGCTGGTTGGCCTGCAGCTGCTTGAAGAAGGCGATGCCGGGGTCGAGGTTCTCGTAGGTGCCACCGAGTGCGAGATTCACGGCGATCACTCCGACCTGCCCGACCGCGGCGCTGGCCGGATTCAGGTATCCGATCATCCCCTTGTACTCGGGCTTGAGCAGGTCGCGCCACGACTGCGGCACCGGTTTGCCGCGCAGCGCGGCGGTATTGATGAACAATCCCAGCGTGCCGGAGTGGATCGTGAACCAGTAGCCGTCCGGGTCTTTCATGCCGGTCGGGATGTCGCCGAAACGCGCCGGCTTGAACGGGGTCAGTACGTCGGCGGCGCGCGCCTGCGGACCGAACTGGCCGCCGAAGTAGGCGATGTCCGCGACCGGATTGGCCTTCTCGGCAATCAGCGCCGCCAGTGTCTGGCCCGAATTCTTGTTGTCCGGCGGAACGGCAATGTTGAGCTTCTGATTGACGAGCTTCAGCATGCCGCCCCAGTCAGCCCACTCGGGCGGACAGTTGTAGCAAATGGCACGCGCTGCCTGCGCCTGTGCCCAACCGGGCAGGCTGGCAGCGGCAAGCGCGCCAGCAGTAGCGATGAACTCACGACGAAACATCGGTGTCCTCCCGAACGTGGTCACTCAAGGGCCGGCGTACCGCCGGAACAAACCGCCGCTGCGTCATGCCAGCGGTACCAGCCCGCGTAGCTCCGGTTCAGACGACTGCGCTTCCGGGCTTCTCGGCCGGGCGGACGTTAGCGCCCCACGGGGGCCTGCGCAACGTCCACCGGTTCATACGGCTGTCACGTCATAGGTTCAACATCCCTCGCCGCATTTGATCAGGCGAGCGGAATGCGCCCCGCATTGCGCGCCAGGAAGGTCGCAAAGTCCTGCAGTTCGGGGTTCAGCCTGCGGGCCACGTCGAGTGGGCGGGCACCCGTGAAGTAGTCCTCGAACTCGGCATAGAACTGGAACATGTTGCCCAGGTCCTCGGCGCCGGGAAACCCGAAGCCGCGGAACTGCTCAGGCGTGACCGCGTTGTAGCGCACGGTCTGGCCCAGCGCCTTGGTCAGCGCGGCGGCCATCTGCGAGCCCGTCAGGTGCTCGCCGGCGATGCCGTAGGTCTTGCCGACGTTGGCCACGCCACCCTTGAAGATGCCGTAAACGCACTTGCCGATGTCCTCGGCCGCGATGCCCGAGAGCCGCTTGTCGGCCATCGGCAGCGTGATCGCGAGCACGCCGTCGGGCCCCTTCTTCGGGCCCATGCCGAAGTGGATCAGGTTGTCCCAGTAAAAGCTCGTATTGACCAGCGTTGTCGGCACGTGGCCGGTGAAGAGCTTGTTCGCCTCGCCCTTGGCGTCAAAGTGCGGCACGTTGTACTTGCCCATCAGCACGGGCATGCGCTTGCCGTCGGCCGGAAAAAAGGCGCGCGTGTCCTCGAGTGTCGACCAGACGACGTGCTTCACACCGGCCTTTGCTGCGGCGTTCGCGAGCGTCGCGGCCTGGGCGAGTTCCTTCTCTGGCGACAAGTGCTCCCAGAAGTTGGTCACGCAGTAGGCGCCATAGGCACCATTCATCGCGCGCAGGACGCTGGCGGCGTCGTCAAGGTCGGCCGCCACGACGTCAGCGCCAGCCGTGGCAAACGCCCGGGCGGCGTCCGAGTCGGGCTTCCGCGTGACGGCACGCACGGCGAACTCGCCTTTCGGGTCAGCCAGGATGGCTCGCGCCAGGCCACCGCCCTGGGCGCCGGTAGCGCCGAACACAGTGATGATCTTCTTCGACATGGCAGTGCTCCTTCTTTCACAATCGACTGGTTCAGATGATGTCGCAAAGTATTGCCGCCGCACGCTCGCACTGCCCGGCGCTGACATCGAGATGCGTCACCGCCCGCAGCGTGCGTGCGCCAAACGGAAACAACAATACGCCGCGCTCGCGCGCGCGCTCGACCACCATTGCGGCATCCGGCGCGCCGTCCCTCAGGCGGAACACGATGATGTTGGTCTGCACGGACGAGAGATCAAGGTCGACGCGCGGGTGCTCGGCCAGCACGGTGGCGATGCGCCGCGCGTTGGCGTGATCCTCGACCAGGCGCGTGCGGTGGTGGTCGAGTGCGTAGAGCCCCGCAGCGGCATAGATGCCGACCTGACGCATCGCCCCGCCGAACATGCGGCGATAGCGTGTGGCGCGCTCGATCAGTTCGCGCGATCCCGCCAGCAGCGAGCCGCCCGGCGCGCCGAGTCCCTTCGACAGCGCAACGGCAACGAGGTCGAACGGCGCCGCGAGCTGCGCTTCACCCCGATCGCTGGCGACCGCGGCGTTCCACAGCCGCGCGCCGTCGAGAAAGGTGGCCACGCCATGATCGCGCGCGGCGGCACACAGCCGGTCCACTTCATCCTGCGGGAACACGATGCCGCCCGAGCGGTTGTGCGTGTTCTCGATCTCCAGCAGCGTGGTCGGCGGGTAGATCGCGTGGCCGCGCGGCTTGCGCGCTGTCGAGGAAATCCTCGACGGTGTAGACCCCGCGTGCACCGATCTCGGTGAACTGCACGCCGGCATTGGCGGCCGACCCGCCGGTCTCGTGCCACACGGCGTGCGACTCGCGGCTGACGATGACGTCGTCGCCGGGCCGCGTCAGCACGCGCAGCGCCACCTGGTTGGCCATCGTGCCGCTCGGCAGCCACAGTGCAGCGTCCTTGCCGAGCAGTTCTGCGATCCGCTCCTGGAGGTGGTTGGTGGTCGGATCTTCGCCGTACTGGTCGTCGCCGACGGGTGCGGCGGCCATCGCCGCGCGCATCGCGTCGGTCGGGCGCGTGACCGTGTCCGAACGCAGGTCGATGGCGGCGTTCATCGGCTGCCTGCGAGTTCAGCCGGCGTCGCCAGCACGACCAGCTGCTGATGCTTGTGCCACTCGCGCTCGATGCCGCGACGGAACTCCACGTTGTTCCAGTACATGACGAGGAAGGCGACCACCAGCACGATGACGAGGAGCCATGCCAGCCGCGTCAACCGCCGCAGTGCCCCGCCGGCTGCCGCAAACGCACCGTAGAACCAGTTCGCCACGCCGTACATCAGCACCAGCAGGATGATCCACACCACCTTGCCCGTGGTGCCGCGCTTGTTGTCGATCGCACAGTCGACGATGCACCAGAGCGGCTGGACCAGCACCATGAAGAGCATCAACACCCCGAAGGTGATCGCAAACCCGAGCAGCGCGAGGGCGGCAAAGCCAGTGACGGTTTCGTTCATGCGACAGGACCCATGCGGCAGCGCAGCGGCGGAGGCGGGACTGTAAGGCCCGGCCCGACGGTCGTGCAAACGTGTCCGGGTTTGCGCATCGTGTGTACCATCCGACGCCGGCCGAAACTCGGCTCGATGGAGTGGTATGGCAAAGCAGGTTCGCAGGCCGCGGGACGACGCGAGGCGCCATGCCGTTGCCGTGCCCGGGAGGCCGTCGTCGGCTTCACATCCGAAGGCGGACCGGCGAGCCTCGAGCGAACTCGGCGAGAGCGTTGACCGACTCGTCGAATCCGGCCTGCGGCTCAACGGGCAGCCGACCGAAGCCGCCCTGCACGAAACGCTGATCGAGGAAGTGGCCGAACTTCTCGGCGCGCGCCGGGCTCTGCTGGTGCTCGAGGACGCCGGCGGCAGGCGTGTGGCCGGCGCGCAGCTGCCCGACGGCGAGGATGCCGCCGCGCTGCTGGCGGCGATCGGACCCTGGGTCGACGAAGCGCGCACGCTGCGCACTTCACGTCTTCGGCACGGGCCCGATGGCGCCGATCCGATCGATCAGCGCAGCTGCATTGTTGCGCCCTTGCTCGTCAATCGCGAACTGCTCGGGGTGCTGTATGCCGACCTCGAAGGCCTGTTCGGTCGCTTTCGTGAGAGCGATCACCACCTGCTGGCCACGCTGGCGGCGCAGGCCGCTGTGGCGCTCGCCAACCTGCGCACGCAAGAAGGCCTGGAGCGGCAGGTGGCCGAGCGCACCGCCGCGCTTGAGCAACGTGCCGGCGAACTGGCGTTGATCAACAGCATCCAGCAGGGAATGTCGGCGAAGCTCGACTTCCAGGGAATCGTCAACCTGGTCGGCGACAAGCTGCGGGAGGTGTTCAGCTCGGAGGATCTGAGTATCCGCTGGTGGGACCCTGAGGCCGACACCACGGAGGCGCTTTACCTCATGGAACACGGCCAGAATGTGCCGAAGCTGGGCCCGCGTCCGATCGGAAAATTGCCGCGCCGCATTCTCAACGAAGGCATCGGTGCGTTCTACGGCACGCGCGACGAGCAGCGCGCCGCCGGTCTCGGCGCGGCGCCAGGCACCGACTGGTGCCATTCGATCATCGCCGCGCCCATCCGCGGCACGCAGCGTGTGCTGGGAATGATCGTCATCGAGAACCACGAACGCGAGCACGCCTACGTCGACGCCGATCTGCGCGTGCTGACGACGATCGGCGCGACGATGGGCGCAGCGCTTGAAAACGCCCGTCTGTTCGACGAAACGCAGCGCCTGCTGAAAGAGACCGAGCAGCGCAATGCGGAACTCGCGGTGATCAACAGCGTCCAGCAAGGCATTTCCTCGAAGCTCGACTTCCTGGGGATTGTCGATCTGGTCGGCGACAAGCTGCGCGAAGTGTTCGCGAGCGGCGACATCGCAATTTCATGGTGGGACCCGGAGGGCGAGCGGCTGCTTCCGGCCTACATTTATGAGCACGGCGCTCGCCTTACGATCCCGGCCCGCAAAGTGCTGCCCGGGTCGTTTCCGGAACGATTCATCCGCGAGCGGCGGACCTTCGTGTTCGGTTGTTACGCCGACCAGGATGCCGCCGGCGTACGGACGATCGAAGGCACCGACCGCGCACGCAGCATTGTCATGGTGCCGATGGTGTCGGGCGACCGCTTTCTCGGCGTGGTGCAGCTCGAGGACCATCTGCATGACCACGCGTTCGGGGAGGCGCAGGTCCGCTTGCTGGAAACGATCGCGGCCGGGATGGGCGTGGCGCTTCAGAACGCGCTGCTTCTCGAAGAGACGCAGCGCCGCGCCCGTGAATCCTCGGCGCTTTCCGATGTTGGACGTGACCTGTCGGCCACACTCGACCTGGCGACCGTCCTGGACCGCATTGCGCGCCATGCGAAGGAACTGCTCGGCGCGGGCAGCAGCGCCATTTTCCTTCCGAACGAGGGTCGCTCCGCGCATCGCGCGATCGTGGCTGTCGGTGATGCGGCCGACGAGATCAAGGCGACGGTCATCGCGGCCGGCACGGGCATCATCGGCAGCCTTCTGCAGAGCGGGCAGCCGGAACTGATCAACGACACCGCGGCCGATCCGCGCGCCGTGCAGATCGCGGGCACCCAGCGCCGCGCAAGCGAACGGCTGATGGTCGTTCCGCTACTCACGGGCGAGCAGGTGCAGGGCGCGATGGCAGTGTGGCGCGTCGGCGGCGAGCCGTTCCAGGCGCGCGAACTCGAATTTCTGGTCGGGCTCTCGCGACAGGCGGCGATCGCGCTGCATAACGCGCGACTGTTCGACGAGACGCGCGCGTCGCTCGAGCAGCAGACGGCTGCGGCCGAGGTGCTGCGGGTCATCAGCAGTTCGCCGACGGACGTGCAGCCGGTCTTCGACAAGATCGTCACGCTGGCCCGGGACCTGGCCGGGTCCGCGGTCGCGCTGGTCACCCGCTACGAGGCGGGCCTGCTGCGCTTCGTGGCCGGCGCCGGGCTCCCGCCCGGACGGGGAGCACTGCTGGCGGATTCCTTCAGCGGCCCGCCCGATCGAAGCACGGCGGCCGGACGCGCGGTGCTCGCCCGCGAGACCGTGTGCATCGAGGACACGGCCACGGACACGGAGTACGTGCGCCATGGCGTCGGCGTGCCCCACCGACGCGTCTTCGCGGTGCCGCTGCTGCGCGAGGGCGAGCCGATCGGCACGATCAACCTCGGCTGGGTGGACCCGGGACCGATCCCGGAAAGGGTATCGCGGATGCTGCGGACCTTCGCCGACCAGGCCGTCATCGCCATCGAGAATGTGCGCCTGTTCAACGAAACCCAGGAGGCACTGGA
Organism: uncultured beta proteobacterium; assembly: GCA_963780715.1. Taxonomy (GTDB): domain Bacteria; phylum Pseudomonadota; class Gammaproteobacteria; order Burkholderiales; family Burkholderiaceae_F; genus JALORV01. Next base: position 8,755 of record CAWADK010000019.1, on the reverse strand, counting down.
GCGGCAGACGGCGACGGCCCGCATCCTTTCCGCGATGAGCGGGTCCGTGACCGACGTGCGACCGGTCTTCGACGCGATTGTCGAAAGCTGCCGATCACTGTTCGAGGACAGCGTTGTCGCGCTGCGCCTGCTGCGCGACGGCGTCCTGCACGTCGAGGCGAACATCGGCATGGACAGCGGACCGGTGCCGCTCGACTCCAGTAGCGCCGTTGGCACCTGTGTTCTGGAGGCCCGGACGATCTGGGTCACAGACCTGGAAACGGCGACGGCACAGTTTCCGCGCACGCGAAACATGGCGCTGAAACAGGGATACCGTTCGGCGATCTTTGCGCCTTTGCTGCGCGGCGGAGCTGCGCTAGGCACGATCGCGGTGTTTCGGAGGAAGCCGGGCGCGTTCAGTGAAAAGGACGTCGCCTTGCTGAATACGTTCGCCGATCAGGCCGTGATCGCGATCGAGAACGTGCGGCTGTTCAACGAGACCAAGGAAGCGCTCGAGCAGCAGCAGGCTTCCAGCGAAATCCTGAGCGTGATCAGCAGCTCGGTGGCCGACACGAAGCCGGTGTTCGAGAAGATCCTCGAAAGCGGCCGTCATCTGTTCGGCAGCGACGAGATGGACGTCCTGCTGGTGGACGAGCAGGGGCAATTGCAGATCGAGGCGTACGTCGGCGATGCGCACGATGCGGTGGCGGCGACGTTCCCGGCGCCGGTGGAACGCACCCCGGCCGGCCGCGCAATCCGCGAGCGGCGAGTGATGCACTGGCCCGACCTGGCTAGCGGCGTGGAGGTGCCGGGCGTGCTGCGCAAGATGTCCAAGGTGGCGGGCTACCAGTCGATGGCTTTCGCGCCGATGCTGTGGGACGAGCGCGGCATCGGCGCCATCGGGGTGGCGCGAAGAAAGGGGCCCTTCACCACCAAAGAGTTGGCGATGCTGCAGACCTTCGCCGACCAGGCGGTGATCGCGATCCAGAACGCGCGACTCTTCAACGAAACGAATGAGGCGCTCGAGCAGCAGCAGGCCGCCGCCGCGGTGCTCGGCGTTATCGGCCGGTCGGTGTCCGACGTCCAGCCGGTGTTCGAGGTCATCCGCGAATGCATGGAGCGCCTCTTTCCGGGCGCCGAGCTTGCGATTTCGTCGGAAGGCCCCGACGGTCAGCTGCACTGGCGGGCCGGCAGCGGCCAGTTGGTCGAGACGATGCGCAGCTTCTTCCCCCGCCCGGCGCCGGGGCCTGGGCTAATAACCGGCGATGCGTCGTACTGGCCCGACGTGCTGCACGGCGAAGGCGTTCCCGAGGCGTTGCGCGCCGCCTTCCGCCAGATGGGCCGCAATGCGTCGATGCTGAGCGCGGCGATGGTGTCGCAGGGCCAGGTGTTCGGCACGATCGCGGCACTGAACCTCGAATGCAAGCCCTTCTCGGCCGTAGACGCGCGGATGATCAAGACCTTCGCCGACCAGGCTGTGATCGCGATCCAGAACGCGCGGCTGTTCAACGACACCAAGGAGGCGCTGGAGCGGCAGACTGCGTCCGCGGAAGTGCTGAGCGTCATCAGCAGCTCGGTGGCCAACGCCGAACCCGTGTTCGACAAGATCCTCGAGAGCTGCAAGAAGCTGCTGCCGGAGTCCGAGCAAGGCATCCTGCTGATCGGCGACGATGGCCAGGCCCGCGTGGCCGCCCACCAGGGCGCGATGGGTGAGCGCGTGACGCGCATTGTCGCCGAGGGTCTCGCGGACGGGCTGATCCAGGTCGACGCGCTGAAGCAGCGTCGGCCGCTGCACTTCGTCAATGTGCTGAGCGAGGAAGCGCGCGGCCCAGTGCGGCGTGTCGCGGAGAAGCTCGGCATTGGACCGTATTCGCAGGTCGCTGCCCCGATGGTGTGGGAGGACCGGCCGGTCGGCTGGCTGTACGCCGTCAGGCGCCCGGCGACGGGCTTCAGCGAAACCGAGATCGACCTTCTTCGCACGTTCGCCGACCAGGCGGTGATCGCGATCCAGAACGCGCGACTGTTCAACGAGACGCAGGAGGCACTCGAGCGGCAGACAGCCACCGCCGAGGTGTTGCAGGTGATCGGCAGCTCGGTGGCCGACACGGCGCCGGTGTTCGACAAGATCCTCGACAGCTGCCAGCACCTGTTCGCCACGGAACAGCTAGGGATCTTCCAGGTGGGCGACGCAGGGATGATCGATGTGGCCGCCTGGCGCGGTGAAGCGCTGGGCGTCGTGGCACGGACGTTTCCGAAGCCGATCGAGCAGAGCGCCAGCGCCCAGGTGCTTCGCGAGCAGCGCATCCTGCACGTGCCCGATGTCGCCGCGGCCGCCGATGCGCCGCCGACGGTGCGCACGGTGCTGGCGCAGATCGGCAACTACTCGATCGCCTGGGCGCCAATGCTGTGGGAGGGGCGCGGCATCGGCACGCTCTGCGCGATGCGCCAGCCGCCGAAGCCTTTCAGCGACAGGGAACTGGCGCTGCTGCAGACCTTCGCCAACCAGGCGGTGATCGCGATCCAGAATGCGCGGCTGTTCCGCGAGACCAATGAGGCGCTGGCGAGCCAGACCGCGAGCGCTGAAATACTGCGCGTGATGAGCCGCTCCCTTACCGACGTACGGCCGGTGTTCGAGGCGATCGTCGCAAACGCGGTCAAGCTCCTGGTGTGCGACTCGGCCTTCGTCATGCGCCGCGAAGGCGACACGTACTCCGCGGTGGCGGCGGCCACGCCCGAGGGACCGCTCGACGGGCTGCCCTCGGGCATGCCGATCGACCCACGGCTCAATTTCCCGTCACGGGTGATTGTCGAGCGGCAGATGCTGCACCTGCCGGACTGGTCCGCCATCGAACTGCCGGACTTCGAGCGGGCGATCAGCGAGAAGTTCGGCATCCAGGCGGCGCTGTACCTGCCGATGCTGCGCGACGGCGAGTGCGTCGGCCTGCTCTCCTTCGCCAACCGCAAGGTGGGTGCCTTTGCCGAGAAAGAGATCGCGCTAGCGGAGTCGTTCCGCGACCAGGCGCTGATCGCCATCGAGAACGTGCGCCTGTTCAACGAGACGAAGGAGGCGCTGGAGCAGCAGCGCACTTCAGGCGAGGTGCTCAAGGTCATCAGCAACTCGGTGGCCGACACCGCGCCGGTGTTCGAGGCGATCGGCAAGGCCTGCCAGCAGTTGTTCAGCGGCGACCAGGTGGTGATCTCGCTGGTGGGAGCCAACGACCAGGTGTCGCACGCCGCGATGACCACGGGGCCCGAAGTCGATGCGCAGCGGAAGGAAGTTGCATGGGCGTTGCTGAACCGGGGTTTCCCGCGCCCGCTCGAGGAGGCCTACCAGGCGTATCCGATCAGGAAGCGTCGCGTCATTCACTACCCCGACATCCTGAACGGCCCCGGCGTGCCGGAAGGCATGCGCAGCTTCTGCCGGGATGCCGGCAACTTCTCGATGCTGATCGCACCGATGCTGTGGGAGGGCCGAGGCATCGGCACCGTCCACGTCGTGCGCCAGCCGCCACGGCCGTTCAGCGAGAAGGAGTCCGCCCTGCTGGCGAGCTTCGCCGACCAGGCGGTGATCGCGATCCAGAACGCGCGCCTGTTCAACGAGACCCATGAAGCGCTGGAGCGGCAGACGGCGACGGCCGAGGTGCTGCAGGTGATCAGCAGTTCCGTCGCCGACGCCAGGCCGGTATTCGAGAAGATCATGGACAGCTGCAAGCGGCTGATCCCTTGCGACGGCGGGGCGATCCTGGTAGTCGATGACCAGCAACAGGTCGAGATCGGCGCAGTTCACGGCGACAGCGACGGCATGTTTACGCGCGGCTATCCGCGACCGATCGAGCGGACGGTGCTCGGTCTGGCGTTCGATTCGCGCCGCCCCCTGTATTACCCCCAGGCCCAGACCGCCGACGGGGTGCCCGAGCTCGTGCGCCGCTTTGCGACCAAGGCAGGCCTCCACTCCCTGCTGATCGCTCCGATGACCTGGGAGGGGCGTCGCATCGGCAGCATTTCGATTGCCCGGGCGGCCACCTTTGCGTTCTCGGAAAAGGACATCGACCTGCTGCAGTCCTTCGCCGACCAGGGCGTGATCGCGATCCAGAACGCACACATGTTCCGGCAGACGCAGGAGGCGCTCGAACGGCAGACGGCGTCGGCAGAGGTGCTAAGCGTGATCGGCACCTCCATGGCCGACGCCACGCCCGTCTTCAACAAGATCCTGGCCAGCTGCGACGTCCTGTTCAAGGGCGTGTTCTCCAACATCGGGCTGGTGGGCGACGACGACATGGTGCGACTGATCGTGAATACGGACCGCCTGGCGCAGATGACGCCGGATCAGCTGGCGATGCTCGGGCGCCTGCAGGGTCAGTTCCCGAGGCCCCTGCGCGATTCGATCCACGGCTACGTCATCCACAAGAACCGGGTGCTGCACTACCCGGATGTCCTGAACGGCGCCGATGTGCCCGAGGGGTTACGCGGCACCGCGCAGGAGTTCGGCAATTTCTCCGTGCTGTACGCGCCGATGGTGTGGCAAGGGCGCGGCATCGGCGCGCTGGCGGTCAATCGCTTTCCGCCTGCGCCGTACAGCGAGCGCGACATCAACCTGATCGAGGCCTTTGCCGGCCAGGCGGTGATCGCCATCCAGAATGCCAAGCTTTTCCGGCAGACGCAGGAGGCCCGCGCTGCCGCCGAAGCCGCCAACGAAGCCAAGAGCGCCTTCCTGGCCACGATGAGCCACGAGATCCGCACGCCGATGAACGCCGTCATCGGCATGAGCGGCCTGCTGCTCGACACGCCGCTCGATGACGAGCAGCGCGACTATGCGGCGACCATCCGCGACTCGGGCGACACGCTGCTCACGATCATCAACGACATCCTCGACTTCTCGAAGATCGAGGCGGGTCGCATGGACATCGAGGCGCATCCGTTCGACCTGCGCGACTGCGTCGAGTCCGCGCTCGACCTGGTGGCGCCACGCGCGATCGAGAAGCACCTCGAGACCGCCTACTTCTTCGAGGGCGACGTGCCGGCTGCGATACGCGGCGACGTCACGCGGCTGCGCCAGATCCTTTTGAACCTGCTGGCGAATGCGGTCAAGTTCACGGAGTCGGGCGAAGTGGTGCTGACCGTCAGCGCGGGCCCGGTGACCGAGGGCGCCGTCGAGCTGACCTTTGCGGTGCGTGACACTGGCATCGGCCTGACTCCCGAAGGCATGGGGCGGCTCTTCCAGTCCTTTTCGCAGGCCGACTCGTCGACGACGCGCAAGTACGGTGGCACCGGGCTTGGGCTGGCGATCAGCCGGCGGCTGGCCGAGCTGATGGGCGGACGGATGTGGGCGGACAGTGCCGGACCGGGCCACGGCTCCACTTTCTGCTTCACGGTGCGCGCGCCACTCGCGGAACTGCCGCCGGCGCGGAACCGCGACTTCGTCGGCGTGCAGCCGGAACTGTCGGGTCGCCGTGCGCTGGTGGTCGACGACAACGCCACCAATCGGCGCGTGCTGAGCCTGCAGATGGCCAAGTGGGGCATGGAGGCGCGCGAGTGCGAGTCGCCCGCCGAAGCACTGCGAGCACTGGAGACAGGCGAGGCCTACGACCTCGCGATCCTCGACATGCACATGCCCGGGATGGACGGCATCGAGCTCGCGCGCGCGGTGCGCCAGCAGCGTCCCAGCGCTGCCGCTGGTGCTCTTCTCCTCACTCGGCCGGCGCGAGGCCGGCGACAGCGAGGGGTTGTTCAACGCCACCCTGGCGAAGCCGGTGCGTCAGTCGCAGCTGTTCGACACGCTGGTGAGCCTGCTCGCGGATAACGCCACACCGCGCGCCACGCCGCGCGCCACGTCGTCGGACACGGCCAGGCCGAAGATCGACCCCGACATGGGCGTGCGCCATCCGTTGCGCATCCTCGTGGCCGAGGACAACGTCGTGAACCAGAAGCTCGCGCTGCGCATCCTGCAGCAGATGGGCTACCGCGCCGACCTCGCCGCCAACGGCATCGAGGCGATCGAGTCAGTTGAACGACAGACGTACGACGTCGTGCTGATGGACGTGCAGATGCCCGAGATGGACGGCCTGGAAGCATCGCGGCGCATCACGGCGAAGTGGCCGGCCGGGGCACGCCCTCGTATCGTCGCGATGACGGCCAACGCAATGCAGGGCGATCGCGAAATGTGCCTGGCGGCCGGCATGGACGACTACATCACGAAGCCGATCCGCGTCGACCAGCTGGTCGAGGCACTCGGGCAAGTTTCGCCACGCAAGGGAACCTGACATGACGCCGCCCGCCATCGACCTCGACCGCTACGCCGAACTGCAGGCGACCGCCGGAGCCGACTTCGTCGTGGAACTCGTCGACACCTTCCTGCAGGAGGCACCGATGATGCTGGGCGAACTGCGCGCGGCCCGCTCCGTCGATGATGCCGACCGCTTCCGCCGTGCCGCGCACTCGCTGAAGTCGAACAGCCACACCTTCGGAGCGCTCGCGCTGGGCGCGCTTGCGCGCGACCTGGAACTCACCGGCATGAGCGTCGACGCGGCGCAGGACGCCGCGCGCCTCGACGCGCTCGAGGCCGAGTACGCGCGTGCGGCGGCCGCCCTGAAAGCGCTGCGCCATGGCTGAACGCGGCGCACGCCTCCTGGTCGTCGACGACAACAAGGTCAACCGGCTGCTGCTCGCGCGCACGTTGCAGTTGCAGGGTCACGGCGTCGCACTCGCTGAAAACGGCCGCGTCGCGCTGGAGATGCTCCGGCGCGAGCCCTTCGACCTGCTGCTGCTCGATATCGAGATGCCGGAAATGAACGGCCTGCAGGTCATGGAGCAGCTGAAGTCGGACCTGCAACTGCGCGACCTGCCGGTGATCGTGACCTCCGCCATCGAGGGGCTCGACAACATCGTGCGCTGCATCGAGCTGGGCGCCGAGGACTACCTGCACAAGCCGGTCAACCCCGTGCTGCTGAAGGCGCGCATCGGCGCGAGCCTGGAAAAGAAGCGCCTGCGCGACCAGCAGAAGGAACTCGTGCGCCGCTTCGCGACCAGCGCGGTGGCGCAGGACCTCGACACCTCGGGCTTTGCGCTCGGCGGTCACCGCGTGCAGGCCACCGCGATGTTCTCCGATATCCGCGGCTTCACGGCGATGTCGGAGCAGCAGCCGCCGGAAGAGACCATTGAGCTGCTCAACACCTACTACACGCTGATGTTCGACGCCATCAGCGGGCGGGGCGGCGTGGTCAACCAGATGGTGGGCGACGGCCTGATGGCGATCTTCGGCGCGCCGTTGCCCCTCGCCGACGCCGGCGGCGCGGCCGTGCAGGCGGCGCTCGACATGCTCGAGATGATCGAGCTTTACAACCGCGAACCCGACCGCGCTGGCAAACCGCCGATCGAGATCGGCATCGGCATCGCCTCGGGCGACGTGATCGCGGGCTACACCGGCACGCAGCAGCGCGCGACCTACACCTGTGTGGGCGACGCCGTGAACCTCGCCGCCCGGCTGGAGGCGCATACCAAGACGGTCGGCCGCACGATCCTCACCGACGCGGCAACGCGCCACGCCGTGGGGGACCGCTGCCGCATCGAGGCACTCGGCATGACGAACCTCAAAGGCAAGGCCGAGGGAATCGAGGTCTACTCGGTAATTGGCGGGCAGAAGTTCTAACCGGCCGGTCCACGGCGAAGTTCAGCGATCACGTACGCAATCCAGGAAGTAGTCGGTGCGGCCATCGACGTCCTGCTTGACCAGTCCGTGGATGTCGGTGCCGAATCCGGGAAATCGCTGGTTCAGCTCGCGCGCGAACTGCAAATAGCGCACGATCGTGCGGTTGACGCGCTCGCCCGGGATCAGCAGCGGAATGCCCGGCGGGTATGGCGTCAGCAGCACCGACGTGACACGCCCTTCGAGATCGTCGATCGGCACGCGATCGACCGCGCTGTGCGCCATCTGCGCGTAGGCGTCGGCCGGCTTCATCACCGGTTCCATCTCGGACAGGTACATCTCGGTGGTCAGGCGCGCGATATCGCTATCGCGGTAAATCGTGTGCACCGAACTGCAGAGTTCGCGCAGCCCCATTTTTTCGTACTGCGGAAACTGGCGGATGAACTCCGGCATCACCCGCCACAGGGGCTGGTTGTTGTCGTAGTCGTCCTTGAACTGCTGCAGCTCGGTGACCATCGTGTTCCAGCGGCCCTTGGTGATGCCGATCGTGAACATGATGAAGAACGAATAGAGGCCCGTCTTCTCGACGATGATGCCGTGCTCGGCGAGATACTTGGTGACGATCGCCGCTGGAATGCCGGGTTCGGCGAAGGTGCCATCCAGGTTCAGTCCCGGCGTGATCACCGTCGCCTTGATCGGATCCAGCATGTTGAAGCCGGGCGCGATCTGCTCGAAGCCGTGCCAGGCGTCGCCCGGCTTCAGCATCCAGTCTTCGCGCGTGCCGATGCCTTCGGCGGCGAGATGCTCCGGCCCCCAGACCTTGAACCACCAGCCGCCAGTTTCATCCGGGCCGAACTCGGCGTCGACCTTGCGCATCGCGCGACGGAACTCGAGTGCTTCCGAGATCGACTCTTCGACCAGAGCGGTGCCACCCGGCGGCTCCATCATCGCGGCCGCGACGTCGCACGAGGCGATGATCGCGTACTGCGGGGACGTCGACGTGTGCATCAGGAACGCTTCATTGAACATGAAGCGGTCGAGCCGTTCGGTCTGCGCGTCCTCGATCAGGATCTGCGAGGCCTGCGACAGGCCCGCCAGCATCTTGTGCGTCGACTGGGTCGAGAAGATCATCGA
>CAWADK010000018.1:0-120672 GCA_963780715.1 uncultured beta proteobacterium | reverse complement strand
AGATCACGAATGCGTTGTTCGAGGTGGGTGGTCAGTACAGGCGCAGCATGTAGTTCGCCATTCGGCCAGTTCCGGGCCTTGCCCCTGATCCGCCAGTGAGCTGGAAAGCAAACATGAACGCTTGCCATGCGCCGGGAGCGAACAATTGATTGCGAGACACTGGCAAGGAATCGCAAGGCGCGAAGACGCTGATCGTTACATCGCGCATCTCCAGAGCGACACGTTTCCCCAGCTGGCGTCGCTCGCCGGCTTCATACGCGCGACGATCCTTCGCCGCGAAGTTGCCGAAGGCACGCAGTTCCAGGTGGTTACCGTGTGGGAATCCATCGAGGCGATTCGCGCATTTTCGGGCAGCGATGCCGAGGGGGCGGTTGTTCCACCGGCGGCGCAGGCGATGATGGTGGAATTCGATCGCCGTGCCGTTCACTATGAGGTCGCGTTCGACTTCGAGGGCAGGTAGCACGCATGCTTATCGCCGGAAGCTGCCACTGCGGGAATATCAGCTTCCAGCTTCATTGGCTTCCTGAGCCAACGGAAATCACCGCTCGTAGTTGCACGTGCACCTTTTGCACCAAGCACGGCGGGGTCTGGACTGCGTGCCCGAATGGCGAACTGAAAGGCTTGATCCAAGAACCGGCCCGTCGGTCGCGCTACACGTTCGGAACGAAGACGGCAGAGTTTCATGTATGCAGCAACTGTGGGGCAGTTCCCGTTGTCACGAGCCAAATCGACGGCGCAACGTATGCCGTCGTCAACGTCAACGCTTTCGAAGGAGTGGACAGTTCGCTGGTCACGCGAGCTCCGGTGAACTTTGACGGCGAAGACGAGAAGGTGCGCCTGGCGCGGCGGAAGCGGAACTGGATCGGCCGCGTGACCTTCAGAGAAGGCGACGCCTGAACCGTTGCTGCCGGGGACGTGGCGTACCGCTGGCGTGGACTGCATGAACCGGCCACGCGCGCACGCCACGCGTTGGGCCAACAAGTTCCGAAAGCGGACGCTCCAGCGAACCCTCACTCACGCTCTACGAGCTGTCCGACGAAGAGCCGCACGAGAGGCGCGGCTATCAAGACGATCGGGAATGCAACGAGCCATGCGGTAAGCCAGGCCGCGGTCCACAGGCTCAGGTAGCCCGGAGAGAAACCTGCTGCTCGAAAGGTTGATATGCCGGACACCACAAGCGACATCAGGCCGGAGAGGATGAAGCCGAAAAGGAAGGCTTCCAGCTTTCTGGGCATCATTCAACAGGCTCCGCTTCGATGTGAAGAGTGATATCCAGTGCGAGTCGATGCAGCGCCTTCGCAAAGTTGCTGCCGAAGATTCTTGCCGTCTTGAGGTCTCCTGGGACAAATGAGTCGGCTGGGGCCGAGTGTCCTGCTTGTGCCATCAGTCCGGACCATGAGCCGAGCCGATTGGCCGCCTGCTCGTATGGAACGCCGGCGTGCTGCTCCGGCTTGATGGGGTTGCCTATCCAGATCATCCCGTGCTGCATGGCGAACACAAACATGGATAGCAGCGTGGACTGCTTGTCTCCCGCCGGCAGCGAAGACACCGTAAAGCCGGACGCGAGCTTGCCCCTCAGTTGTTGATGTTTCCACATGCGGCCCGTTGCATCCATGAACGACTTGAACGGTCCGGAGACTCCGCCGAGATAAGTGGGAGATCCAAGAATCAAACCGTCGAAGTCGAGGAGCCTTTCGGGTGAGCGAGTCAGTTCGTCCGCCCTCAATATCTGCACCTGCGTCTCAGCAATGAGATTGGCTCCAGCAGCAATGTGATGCGCAATGTGCTCCGTATGGCCGTGAGCGCTGTGGTAGACAATTGCCAGGCCTTTCATTGCGGTCGAAGTTCTATTCGTGCTCATGCGCTGATCACTCCAATCAGGACTGCCGCCAGGTAAAGGCCGAATCCAAATACGGAGTGGTTGAGCAGGCTCCTGAGGCAATTCATCGCTGGCGTCGCGGTCTTGCTTGAGGCGATGCCGGCCCCCATGGCCGGCTGCAAGACAAACAGCGGCGCGATGACCGTGGCTATACCAACGGCCAGCGCAGGCAACAAACGCGGATCGCTCGTCCAGGCCGGTCCGTAGACCGCAGCGAGCAAGGCCGCGAACACAATGCCGGTTGCGTAATGCACGAACCAGCCCAAGGCCAGTTCGCCCTTGACCGGCGTGGCTCGCGCAATGGCCTCGTGTTTCCATTGACCGCGAAGCAGATGTCCGAACCAACGGCCGAGCAGCGCGAAGTTCAATGTCGGAACATGAAGCCGCTTTAGCAACAGGAGCCAGACATCCATGATTGCGGTCGCTCCGATGCCGATCAGCGCGACTCGCGTCAGGTCTTGCCAGAGTGTGTGCATGACATCCTCGTAAGTTGACAGTTGAGCTACTTGGCGCCACTCTAGAAGTTCAAGTCAACTTGAAGTCAAGGGGTTTCTGGATGGATATCGCAGAGGTTGCCAAGCGGTCGGGCGTTCCAGCCTCAACGCTGCGGTACTACGAGGAAAAGGGCCTGATCGCTTCGAGCGGGCGACAGGGGCTACGCCGCCGTTTCTCACCTGGCGTGCTGGACCAGCTAGCGCTGATCGCCCTGGGGCAGGCAGCCGGCTTTTCCCTGGATGAAATCGGCTCCATGTTTTCGCCAGACCGGAGTCCGAATATCAGCCGGCCCATGCTGGTTGCCAAGGCTAAGGAGATCGACGCGACGATCACACGGCTGAAGGCGATGAGCCGAGGCCTGCGACATGCGGCTGTCTGCCGTGCCCCAAGCCACGCCGAATGTCCAACGTTTCAGCGGCTCCTGCGAGCTGCGGCGATGGGTGCTCTGGAACGACGCCCACCAAAGGCCGGCGATCAAAGCCGCATGAACGTCAGCAAGACTCGAGCGGCCGGGCGAAGGAGCGTTAGCAAATAGACTCTTCAGCAAGACTCGAAGAAACGCGCTCGACGGGCGACGCTCGACTTGGCCACGAGCCGCCGCGGATGCGTGGTGACCAAGTGATTTCGATGCCGACAGAAAGCGGATTTTTTGTACTCAAGATCCCTTTCATGTGCAGCCGGAATCCGACCACGGGCTGCCGGTGTGGACCGTACGGTAGTTGCATCGGCGGCTCTGCGTGGACGACGCACGGAGCGTTGCGAAGTCGACAAGGCGCGGAGAGTCTCTATTACTGCTGGTCCAGCTTCTAGCCGCCCTCGGCGCTCTGTTCCTCGAGTTCTCCGAGCCTCTTCTGAACGTCGGCAGGGAAGTCGGTTATGTCAAACAGTCGGCGAACTTCGACCATTTCGTTATCCCTTCCTGGGATGCGCGATGCCCACTCGAGCGCCTCTTCGCGCGATTTCACTTCAATCACCCAGTAGCCGCCGACGACTTCCTTCGCTTCGGTAAACGGGCCGTCGGTAACAGTCGATTTTCCGCTGTTGAAGGTGACGCGCGCGCTCATCGTCGAGGGCGGGGTCAGACCGTCGAGTGCGAGCAGCACGCCGGCTTTCTGTAGTTGCTCGTTGTACTTCCTCATGGTCTCAATGCCTTTGAGGTCGGGTACCCAGCCGGGTTTCGCGTCTTGGTAGTCCTTTGGAAACATGATCATCATGAAGCGCATCTTCTTCTCCTTGAGCGTTGAGCGGACACCGTATCAGGGCCGCTACTCTTGCATGGGAGCTTGAGCAGCGTTGGGTAAAAATGTTACGAGTACCCGGTAACGCGGATCCGCTCCACTTACGCGTCGAACGGGCCGGCCGGAAATCGACATGCAATTTGCAGTTTCTTTGCGTCGCGTCTCGACCGAAGAAAGCTCTCTGGCGGGCCGGTTGCGCCTCGGCGCTTGAAGGCAGGTCATTGAAGTACGCACCTAGCAGGTCAGTGGAGCGGACCGCCTGCAGCGGCCGCTCACCCTTGCGTTAACGGTGCGCTACCGGTGTGAAAGTCGCGGCTGCGTTTGGAAGACGATGACTGTCGCAAAGCGCAGTAGGGCTTCGTTGATGTCGCGGTCTCGGCCGCTTAGTCGCGGCTCCCGATTCCACCTACCAGCGTCCGCGCGCTTCGCTTCACCGACCTGAGCAGCTTCTGCTGCATGTTGGCATCCTGCATCGCGCGGGCCAGCACCACGGCTCCGACGCTCTGCGCAATCAGCGCCCAAGCTGCTTCATCAGACCGCAGGTGACGCTTCAAAGCGGCATGTACGGCAAGCAGACCATCCTCGAATGCCGCCCTCGCCTCGGAATCTGAGCGCGCCACGTCGGCCGCCAGTGACGGCAGCGCGCATCCGAGTTCGGGATGTCCGACGTGCTCCGGACTGAGGTACGCGGCGACCGCTCTGTCGAGCTTCGCCAGGTCGCCGGCCGGAATTGATGCGAAGCGTGCCGCCGAGCGCCCGAGCTCGGCTTCGATGATCGTCGCCAGCAGCTCCGACTTTCCGCCGAAGTGCTTGTAGACGGCGCCGGAGGTCACTCCCGCCGCTGCAGCCAGGTCGTCCACGCCCGCCGCCGCAAAGCCGCGCTTCTTGGCGAGGCGGGCGCCGCCTTCGACGAGGCGCTGGCGCGCCTGCTCCTTGTATTCCTTCGGGTAGCGCACGTCCGTACTCCCTGTGCCGCCGGTTGTTGACCCTGTGACCTTGCGTAGGATAACGTGCGTTATCCAAAAGACAAGAACCACGCGGAGGCGCAATGGCGACCGAATCCGACACAGGCGACTGGAAGAAGACCGCCTGCATCCTGTGCGCCGTCAACTGCGGCCTCGAAGTGCAGACGAGCGGATCGCGCATCACGCGCATGCGCGGCGACAAGGCGAACCCGGTGTCGCAGGGCTACGTCTGCGAGAAGTCGCAGCGCATGGACCACTACCAGAATGGCCCGGACCGCATCGATTCGCCGCTGCGCCGGCGCGCGGACGGCAGCTACGAGCGTATCGACTGGGCGACCGCCTTGCGCGAGATCGCCGCAAAGCTCGCGGACATCCGCGCGCGCCACGGCGGCGAGTCGATCCTCTTTTACGGCGGCGGCAGCCAGGGCAACCACCTCGGTGGCACGTACGCCGACAGCACGCTGAAGGCGCTCGGAGTGAAGTACCGCTCCAACGCGCTCGCGCAGGAGAAGACCGGCGAAGCCTGGGTGCAGGGCAAGATGATGGGCTGCGGCATCCACGGCGACTTCGAGCACTGCGAGGTCGCGGTCTTCGTCGGCAAGAACCCGTGGCAGTCGCACGGCTTCGCGCGCTCGCGCACGCTGCTCACGGCGATCAGGCACGATCCGGCGCGCACGCTGATCGTCATCGATCCGCGCCGCAGCGAGACCGCTGCCATGGCGGACATCCATCTCGCGGTGCGCCCCGGCACCGACGCGTGGTGCCTCGCCGCGCTCGCCGCGATTCTCGTGCAGGAGAACCTTCTCGCGCGTGACTGGCTCGCTGAGCACACGACGGGCTTCGATGCGATCGAGCCGGCGCTGCGGGCGATCCCGGTGGCCGACTACGCGCGCCGCTGCGGCGTCGACGAGACGCTGCTGCGCCGGGTCGCCGAGCGCATCGCGCGCGCGAAGAGCGTGGCGATGATCGAAGACCTCGGCGTGCAGATGAACCGGCACTCGACGCTGGTGAGCTGGCTGCAGCGGCTGGTGTGGCTGCTGGCCGGCCACTTCGCGCGGCCAGGCACCAACAACGCGTTCGTGCCGCTGCTGGGGCTCTCGGCCTTCTCCAAGGGCGAAGGCGACGGATCGAGTCGGGAAGGCGGGAGACAGCGCGCCGAGTCCGTGGAAGCGCAGCCCGGTTACCCAGTCGCGCATCATCATGGGGCTGGTGCCGTGCAACGTGATCCCGGAGGAGATCCTCACCGATCATCCGAAGCGCTTCCGCGCGATGTGGATCGAGAGCGCCAACCCCGCGCACTCGCTGGCGGACACGCAGCGCATGTGCGAGGCGATCCGCGCGCTGGAGCTTTCGGTTGTCGTCGACGTTGCGATGACCGAGACCGCGCGTCAGGCGGACTACGTGCTGCCGGCGACCAGCCAGTTCGAGAAGGCCGAGGCCACGTTCTTCAACCTCGAGTTCCCGCGCAACGGCTTTCACCTGCGGCACCCGCTGTTCGAGCCGCGGCCCGGCACGCTCACCGAGGCCGAGATCCACGCGCGCCTGCTGGAGGCGATGGGCGAGCTCTCCGAGCGCGACTATCGCTTCCTGCGCAGCGCGGCGCGCTTCGGGCTGACGGCGTTCGGGCTCGCGTTCGCGTGGGCTTCGAAGCGCAATCCGCGCATCGCGCGCTATGCCTCGGTGGTGCTTTACCGCACGCTCGGCACGCGGCTGCGGCCGCAGTTCGCGCCGGCGGCGTCGCTGTGGGGCCTCGCTCACCTGTACGTGCGCCGGCAGCCAGAAGCCGCGCGCCGCGCCGGATTCGGCGGCAGCGCGCTCGCCGCAGGCAATGCGCTGTTCCAGAAGATCGTCGATTCGCCGTCGGGCGTGATCTTCGCGGTCAGCGAGTACGAAGACAGCTGGAAGGCGGTGCGGCGACCGGGCCACAAGATCGAGCTCGCGATTCCCGAACTCCTGGGCGAGCTGAAGTCGCTGGACGCTGAGCTGCCAGCGCCGTCGCCGCAGTTTCCGTTCGTGCTGTCGGCGGGCGAGCGCCGCAGCGACACCAGCAACACGGCGGTGCGCGACGTGAGCTGGCACCGCAAGGGCGCATACGGCACGCTGCGCATCCATCCGGCGGACGCTGCGACGCTCGGCTGCGCCGACGGCGACTGGGTACGCATCGTCACCGCGCGCGGCGCCGCGGAGGCGCCGGTCGAAGTCACGGATGAACTGCAGCCCGGGCACGTGTCGCTGCCCAACGGCCAGGGCCTCGACGTACGCCGTGCGGACGGTACGGTCGAGCGGCACGGTGTCGCGGTGAACGAACTCACCGACGTGAAGGACCGCGACCCGATCGCCGGCACGCCGTGGCACAAGCACGTGCCGGTGCGGATCGAGCGACTGGCGCAGCAGCGCGCTGCGGCGTAGACGCCTCGCGCGGGCTCGGCGGCGCTCGCCAACCGGCCGTGGCGCGGTCGTCCATACTTCCCCGCAGTGTGATTGCCTGGGGCGGGAAGGACACGATGAACCGGATGATGTTTGGATTGGCCTTGGCGTTTGGCCTTGGAATGGCGGGCGCGGTTCACGCCGCGGATGCGCCGACCGGGTCGAGTCCGGCCGCGCCGCCGCTGTGCTCCGATGCCTGGAATCGCATGATCGACGCGAAGGTGACCTCAGGGCGACGGACAGGGGCACGGACCCGACATCGGTTCGGACGAGTGGAAGGGAACGATCGAGTTCCGGCTCGGCGTGCGCGGCAAGCCCGAGGTGCCGCCGCGCAGCAGCGAGGCCTGGTGCCGCACCATCGACTCGCTCGTCCGCGCGCGCGAAGCGAAGGCTCAACCGAAAGCCACCACGGTGCCGGCTGCGCAGGGCCCGACGTTCGACTGCCGCAAGGTCGAGTCGGGCAGCATCGAGGCGATGATCTGTGGCGACGCAGAGCTCGCCGCGCTCGACCGCAAGCTTGCCGGCGTCTACGCGGCCGCGACGGCGAAGGCGAAGAACGAGCGCCCACCCGTGCTGCGCGCGGAGCAGCGCGGCTGGGTCAAGGGACGCAACGACTGCTGGAAGAGCAGCGAACAGCGCGGCTGCGTGCGCGGCGAGTACGTGCGCCGCATCGCCGAACTGCAGGCTCGCTATCGGTTGGTGCCGGACCGTGGCCCGTTCGCGTTCGCGTGCGACGGCAACCCGGCCAGCGAGGTCATCGTCACCTACTTCGCGACGGAGCCCTCGACGATGATCGCGGAGCGCGGCGACAGTGTCTCGCTGATGTTCCAGCAGCCCGCCGCCAGTGGCGCGAAGTACCAGGGCCGCAACGAATCCTTCTGGGAGCACCAGGGCGTGGCGACGATCGTCTGGGGCTACGGTGCGCCGGAGATGCGGTGCACGCTGAAGCGGTGAGCGACCGCAGGCGCCAGCTCACGCCGCCGTTCGCCGCCTCTCCGACGGCGACTCGCACTTCCTCGTACATCGCCTCCCGCACGGCATTGCGCGTAGTCCCGCCTGTGGCCTCGCTCAGACCAGCGGCGCCGACAGTTTTTCGGAGGCGAACGCGCGCTGCACGGCCGGGCGCGCGAGCATGCGCTGCAGGTAAGGCCCCAGGTGCGGCAGGCTGCGCGCCGGACGCGCAAAGCTCCGAGTCCAGCGACCGAGCATCAGCGCGTAGGGGTCGACGGCGCTGAAGTCCGCGCCCAGCACCCAGTCGCCGCCGTGTGCGGCGAGTTGCTGGTCGAGCACGTCGAGCATGGCGCCGGCACGCGCCTCGGCGCGGCGCTTGACCTGCGCGGCCGCGGCGGCGTCGCCGTCATCGACCATGCGCTCCGGATAGAAGAAATGCATCATCATCGCCTGCAGCGTGTTGGTGCACCAGACCATCCACTGGTAGTAGTGAGCGCGCTGCGGCGTGCCCAGCGGCGGTGCGAGCTTCTTCTCCGCAAACCGGTCCGCCAGGTACAGCGCGATGGCAGCAGTTTCGTAGAGCACGAAGTCGCCGTCGACCAGCACCGGAATCTGGCCGTTGGGATTGAGCTGCAGGTACTCGGGCCTCTTGTGCGCGGCGTTCGCGCGGTCTACCAGCAGGAGTTCAAACGGCACGCCAATCTCCTCGAGCAGGATGTGCGGCACGAGGTTGGCGCTGCCAGGGCTGTAGTGGAGCTGGATCATCTCGGTTTCCCATGGGTTGATGGCGGGCGGCGGAACGCTCAGTGCGTCGTCGCGATACCTTGCCTGGCGAGCCAGGCGCCGAGCAGGCCGAAGTACTCGGCAGACTGCGGCGCGGACTGTGACATGAACTTCGGGTCGATCTGATCGGCCGGGGCGACGGTCGTCGCCATTGCGTGGTCGGCACCGGCAATAACGGCCACATCGACGTTCGGATGCCGCGCCGCCACGGCACTCAACCGCTCGACCGACACCCGGACCGGCACCCACGGATCGGCGGAACCGTAAATGACGAGCGCCGGCGGCTTGACGCCGCCAAGAACGGCAAGCGGGTCGTGGCGGATCTCGCGGGCCCAGCGGGACTGATCCGGATCCCTGAACGTGGGCGCCATGTAGATGTACTGGAACCACGGCTTCGTGATCGCTGCGTCGAGCAACTTCTGCGCGCTTGCGCGATCGCGCCTGCCTCGCTGGAAATCATCGACCGCGGTCCGCACGGCGATCGCCTCGTCGACATCGGCCTGCGAATACCCCTTGATGCGCAGGATGTTGGCGACCGCGAAATTCATCTGCACATCGGGTGTCGTCATCGGCGCCGAAACAGAAACGGCAAACGCGGTCTGCGGGCTGCGCGAGGCCGCCAGCAGGGCCAGCCATCCGCCCTGGCTGAGTCCCCAGAAGCCGATGCGTTGCGGATCGATCCGCGGGTCCTGTGCCAACAGGCGCTGGGCGGCGATGCCGTCGTCGGCCAGCATCTCGTAGTCGCTGTCGTCGAGGTTCCCCTGGGATCGGCCGCTGCCTCGACGGTCGAACACGAACACCGCGACCTTCAGCGGCGGCAGCATCGCGATCAGATGCGCATAGAGCGGATTCGTGCGTTCGGGCGAAGACGCGGCATGCAGGACGACGACCGCCGGTACGCGAGTCTCGGCCTTGGGAACGTACAGCGTGCCGCTCAGTGCGACGCGACCGCTGTGGAACGTGCGCTCCTGGGCGTCGACCACCGTACTCGGCTGTGCGCTCCAGGAGGGCGGTGCGCCGTCGATGAGCGTCGGGTCGGCGGCGCCCGCCGAGCCCGCCGCGATGAGGACTGCCAGCAGCGCACCGGCTGCCCGAGTCGACCGGTTCCGCAGGAGTCTCATTCCGTCCGGCCCTCGGGTTCTAGCGCGTGGAGAACAGTGCATTGAGATCGCCGCCCGGCGCCGCGTCCTTGAAGCCGGCGAACGAGCCCTCTTCGGCAAGCAGCTTCGCTGCGCGCGTGAACCCGCCCCACGCGGTGCGCGCGAGCGCGCCGCCGACGCTGATGCGACGCACGCCGAGTGCCGCGAGGTCGGCAACGGTCAGATCCGCGGGCCAGCCGATCAGCGCGTTGACCGGCTTCGGCGCAAGGGCCTCGACCACCGCGGCGAACTGCTCGCGCGTGCGCAGTCCTGGTGCATAAAGGCAGTCGGCGCCGGCGCTGGAGTACGCCTTCAGCCGCGCGATCGCTTCGTCGAGGTCCGGGCGGCCGGCGAGAAAGCACTCGGCACGGCCGACCAGCAGGGTATCGCCGCCCGTCGCGTCGATCGCCCGGCGCGCGGCGCGCATGCGCTCGACCGCCTCGTCCACGGAGTACAGCGGCCGCGCCGCGTCGCCGGTGGAGTCCTCGATCGAGAGTCCCGCGACGCCCGTGTCGACTGCCCGCCGCACGCTCTGGGCCACACCGGCCGCATCGGCGGCAAAGCCGCTCTCGAAGTCGGCATTGATCGGAACGTCGGTCGCCGCGACCATTTCCTCGAGGTGCGCGATCACCATGTCGCGGGTGACACCGTTGTCCGGCTGCGCCTTCGACCAGGCGAAGCCAGCGCTCGTCGTGGCGAGCGCCTTGAAGCCGAGGCCCTGCAGATAGCGCGCACTGCCCGGATCCCACGGGTTCGGAATGACGAAGCAGCCGCTTTCGTGCAGGCGGTGGAACTCGCGCCGCTTGTCCGCGACGCTCGGGCGGGGGTTAGTCATGTGCAGTCTCCTCTCACCTGGCTTTGTACCGCACATGCCGTTCGTTGGTGCAGCCGGAAGCGCAGCGTGCGCCACAATGGCGGCTGACCAGTTCTGACCGGGCGCGACATGGCCGATACCCGCTTTCACGACGACACCGCGCGCCGGCGCTATCAGCTGCTGGCGGGCGACGACGAAGTCGGCTTCATCGAGTACGACCTCATCGGCGACACGTCGATCCTGATCAAGCACACCGAGGTCCGGCCCGGCCGCGAAGGACAGGGCCTGGGCTCTCAACTGCTCGAGCAGGCCTTGGCCCACATCCGCCATCAGGGAAGAACCGTCGTGCCGATCTGCCCATACGCGCTCGCCTACATCCGGCGCCATCCCCAGCACCACGCGTTGGTGCACGAGGATCTGCGACGCACGCTCTGACGCCGAGTGGAGGCGGGCGACAATCGCGGCTGCACATCGGAGAGGAGCGGCACGATGGTCCTGGAACTGGCTGAAATCACCATCCGCCCCGGCGAGCAGGCGCAGTTCGATGCCGCGATTGCGAAAGGTATCGCCGAGGTGATCTCGCACGCCCGGGGCTTCCGGCGCGCCACGGTGCACAAGGGGATCGAGTCGCCCGAGCGCTATGTTCTGCAGATCGAGTGGGACACGCTCGAGAACCACACCGTCGACTTTCGCGGCTCGCCCGCATTCGCGCAGTGGCGGGCCATCGTCGGGCCGTACTTCGCGCAGCCACCGCGCGTCGAACACTTCACGTCCGTGGCAGCGGCGTAGCTTCAGCCGGTTCAGTGGCAGCCGGAGGAGACCCGACGCGGTACTGTCTGCCTCCCAGATGTCGACCAGGGCCGCAGCCATGAGCGTCGAAGCAGAGCAGGTGAAGTCCATGGTCGTATCGTTTGCCGACGCCTGGAACCGGCATGACATGGAGGCTCTGGCCGGCCTCTTCGCCGAGGACGCCCAGTTCGTCAACGTTGTCGGCCTGTGGTGGCGGGGGCGAGACGAGATTCGGGGCGCGCATGAGTTCACTCACCGGACGCTCTTCAAGAACAGCCGATTGACGGTCGCGGACATCGACGTTCGCTTTCCGTCGGCGGACATCGCGATCGCTCGCTGCCGCTGGGTGCTCGTCGGACATATCAGTCCGGAAGGCGAAGAGCTGCCGGAGCGGCACGGCATCCTTGCCCACGTCGTGCAGCGGGATGGGCAACACTGGCGGATCATCGACTCGCAGAATACGGACGTGATCGAAGGCGTCTTGTCGCGTCCGCAGTAGCGGCTGTCCGCATGCCAAGGATCTGCGTCCGGCGCAAGCGGAGGCGCCGTCAGGCATCGCGGGGTCAGTTTCAAGCCGGCGCGCGCTGCACTCCGCGCCAGCCTCCGGGCCGAATCGACGGCGCAGAATTCCGTGCATGCGCATTCTTGTTCTTGGCGGCACCCAATTTGTCGGGCGCCACATCGTCGAAGCCCTGGTGGCAGCTGGCCACGCGGTCAGCATCTTCACGCGGGGCTGGTCGCCCGACGCATTGCCTTCGACAGTAGAACGGCTGCGGGGCGACCGCGACCTGGGTAACGCGGGACTGGCGGCGCTGCAAGGCCGGAGCTGGGAAGCCTGCGTTGATGTCAGCGGCTACACGCCGCGGCAGGTGCGAGCGAGCGCGGAGCTGCTGCGTGCCGTTGTCGGGCGGTACGTCTTCGTCAGTGCCGTCATGGTCTACGGAGACACCACGGTCCGGCCGGTGCGCGAGACCCACGCGCGCGTGCCTGCGGCCGGGGAGCACGTCACCGACGTCAACGGCGAGACCTATGGCCCGCTCAAGGTGGCGTGCGAGGACATCGTGCAGGAGATCTATGGAGATCGCTGCACGCTATTGAGGCCCCAGGTCATCGTCGGCCCGCACGATCCCTCGGGACGGTTCACCTACTGGCTGAGTCGCGCCGCCCTGGCGGGCGAGATGCTGGCGCCCGGTGACGGCTCGGACCACCTGCAGTTCATCGATGCACGTGACGTCGCCCGCTTCGTCAGTGCCGTCGTCGAGCACGACCTCGCCGGCTGCTTCAATCTCGCCGGGCGCAGGCTGACGTGGCGCGAGTTCATCCATGCGCTCGGTGCGACGAACGTCGTCTGGGTGCCCGCGCCCATCCTGCAGTCCGCCGGACTGACGTTCATGGACTTGCCGCTCTACCGGCCTGAGCGCGGAACCTACAGCGGGCTGATGGAGGTCAGCAATGAGCGGGCCTGTGCCGCCGGACTCAGACTCACCGATCTCGCGACGACGATCGCGGACACGCGGGCCTGGCTTGAAGGACAACCGGTGACGCTTGCGCTGTCACCGGAACGGGAGCGTGAACTGATCGCACGCGCTCGCGGTGAAGCGAACTGATGAGCGTTCAATCGGCCGGGAGGCCGACGGCGCCGCGACTTACCAGCGCCGCACGCGGCCGGTATCCAGATGCACGAACTGGCCCGCGTAGTAACCCACCCCGCCCAGCTTGAGCGATACCGCGGCATCGCGCAGGTCGGCGAGCGACACGCCGGGCAGGCGCACGTCGATCGCGCGGCCTTCCATGTGCAGGCTGTTCTTGGCGACTCCGCCGCCGCGCGTCTCGCGCAGCGTCGCATTCGTCGTCGGACAGCGATAGCCGGAAATCACCTCGAACGGCCGTGCGCTGCCGACGAGGGTCTGGACCTGGTGCAGCAGGTCGAAGAGCCGCGGATCGATCGCGCCAATCTCGCCGCTGTAGTGGTCGCGCAGGAAGCGGTTCAGTGACGTGAGTGCATCCGGCACGTAGGTGTCGGAGACGGCATAGACGAGCTGGATGCGTTCGCGCGTGTGCGTGTGGACGAATGAGAGCGCTCGGCCGTCGGGCACGCTCGCGCGTGCACCAGCCAGCGGCAGCAGGCTGCCTGCAGCCAGACCGGCCGAGTGCCTGAGGAAGCGGCGACGCGCGATGTGGGGATGATTCATGGTTCAGTGGCGGTTCATTCAGCGGCGGGCGCGGCTGGCGCAATACGGCGTCGAGTGCGCGATCGTGGCCGTAGATGTCGTCGAAGAAGTGGATGCGAGCGTCCTTGACGATAGCAGTTGCATAGGCAATCACGACCGGAATCGGGTCGACAAGTCGTACCGTGCTCGGGCTAGTCTCGGTCATCGCCTGGCGGATGCGGGCCTCGGTCCAGTCGGGCATGCCCTGCAGGGCGAACCTCGCCAGCACCACCGGCTGCTCGACGCGAATGCAGCCGTGGCTGAAGTCGCGCCGGTCGCGTTCGAAGAGCTGCACCGACGGCGTGTGATGCAGGTAGATGTTCTCGCGGTTCGGAAAGACGAACTTGATGTCGCCGAGCGCGTTGCGTGGCCCCGGCCGCTGGCGGATTCGTGCATTGCCGGCCAGGACGGCGTCCAGCATCCCCGGGGTCAGCGTCTCGACGACACCACCTTGCGCGGCCACGAACTCGAAGCCTTCGCGATCGAAGTAACCGGGGTCACGCCGCAGGCGTGGCACCACTTCACCGCGGGCGATGGAAGGCGGCACATTCCAGTACGGCTGGAACTCGATGTAGCGCATCTGCTCTTCGATCAGCGGGGTGCGCGTGTCCATCGACTTGCCGACGATGACCTTCATCGTCGCGTGCACGAGGATCCGGCTGCCCTGCACCTCGTAGGCGCGCAACACGAACTCCGGAACGTTGATGACGATCATGCGCGGCCCCTGCAGCAGCGGTGTCCAGCGCAGGCGCTCGAGCGAGAGCACGATCTGGCGCGCACGCGCCGCCGGCGGCACCTTAAGTTGCGCCAGCGTCGCCTTGCCGACGACGCCATCGGCCTTGAGGCCGTGGCGACGCTGGAACGAGGTGACCGCGTCAACCACCGCGCCGTCGTAGGTCGCGCGTGAGTGCGGCATCCGGCGCCAGGTCACCGAGCGCGATCAGGCGTTCGCGCAGCCGCACCAGCCCGGCGTAGGGCTGGCCGGGCTCCAGCTTCGGTGGACTCCCGTGAGTTCCAGCGGGCAGCGGCGGCAGCGGCGTCTTCCATGCGGGATCGTCGGTCAGCGCGCGGTAGCGCGCCAGTTCCGTCCGCAACTGTTCGTACTGCGACAGGCGGGGCGGCGCTTCACTGGCCGCCTCGCGCAGTCGTCCCCGGGCCAGCGCTTCCTGCAGGTAAGCGGCCGGGTCGAACGGATTTCGCTTCGGTGCGTTGCGGCCGTACGGCAGCTGCTGTGCGTCGATGCGTCCGCCGTGCACATCCGCCAGGTAACGCTCCATCGCGGCAGTCAAGGTCTGTTCGAGCCGGGCAATCGTGGCGGCATCGAGCGGCTCCTGCGCCGCGCGCGCCATCGCGCGCGCGAGGCCATCCGCGTCGTAGTCCTTCGGTTCCAGCCCGTGACCGGCGGACGCGGCCAGAATTTCCACCGCCTCCAGCGCCGACGCTGTCGGCCGGGCACCGTCGAACCAGGCCAGTCGCTCGCTCGCCCAGGCCGCGTCGCCGCGCAACGCCGCGGCGAACATCACGCACAGCGCGGCAAGCGCGATCAGCAGGGTTGTTGCAGTACGTCGCATGCCCACATTGTTGAACATGCGGGCGCGGATGCGATGACCCTGCGCAGTATTCGATCGCCCGGTCCTCGGCCGGCGACGTGCGGCCGTACGCTGCGCGCGCTTCAGTGACCCAGCACTCGCGGCCGGGTGGTCATCAGTTCGCGGCCGCGCGCGATCCACGTCGCGACGCTGCTGCCGATGCGGTTCACGGCATGGTCCAGCGCCTCCCGGTGCAGCCTCACGGCCCGGGCGCGCATGAAGTCATGGATCCCGTGCTCGCGGTTCACGCGCGCCTCGGCCGCCGGTACCACGTGGACGAGGGCCGACCCTTTGATCGCACTGGCGAGTATCAGCTCGGTGCCCTTCACGTCGAAGCGCTCGCCGGCCGCCAGGACGATGTCATCGCGCAGGCGTTCCTGCGTGATCCAGACCTTGCCGCGCAGCGCGAATATCGCTGCGCCGACGGGCAACTGCAGCGGCAGCGGTGCGTCGTCCAGGCTCAGGGTGACGTCGGCATCGAAAATTTGCAGGTTCCGGTTCATCATCTGCTCCTCGGTTGTTTGACGGGACGAACTGTCGCTCCGCCACCGCGGGACGACAAACGACTTTCCGGGATGAGACGCATGAGCAACGGGAATGCCTAGGCAGCGCGACCTGCCACTCTCGCTCGATCTGCTGCGGGGCTTCGAAGCCGCTGCCCGCCTGCTGTCCTTCACCTCGGCCGCCTCTGAACTCTTCATCACCCAGTCGGCGATCAGCCGGCAGGTGCAGCAGCTCGAAGAGCAGCTCGGGGTCAAGCTCTTCGAGCGGCGCACGCGCGCGCTGGTACTGACCGAAGCCGGCGCGCTCTACTTCCGCGAAGTGTCGAAAGCGCTCCATCTGTTGCGGGAGGCGACCGCGACCGTGCGCGCCCGCACCACGCCGGTGGTACGCGTGACGACGACGGTGACGTTTGCTTCGCTGTGGCTCGTGCCTCGGCTCGCGGCGTTTCAGGCACAGCACGACGAGATTTCCGTGCACGTGGTCGCGGACAACACGGTGCGCGACCTCGAACGTCACTCGCTCGACGTGGCGATTCGCTATTGCCCGCCGGACCTGGTCGGGGCCGATGCGATCCGGCTCTTCGGCGAAAGCGTCACGCCGGTCTGCAGCCCCGCTTTCCTGAAGAAGCATCGCGTCCGCCGGCCGGAAGACCTGATGGCACTGCCGCTGATCGAGCTCGAGGACCAGGCCTCCAACACACTCTGGCTGTCCTGGAAGGTCTGGTGCGAGGCCATGAAGCTCGAGCAGCCGCGCGACCGCCGCGGGCTCGTCTTCAGCCACTACGACCAGGTTATCCAGGCGGCGATCGCCGGACAGGGTGTCGCGCTGGGCCGTTTCCCGCTTGTCAGGCAGATGCTCGACGATGGCCGCCTCGTCGTACCGCTCAAGAGCAGGCAGTACTCGACGCCGCAACAGCGTGCGTACTGGCTGATGGTGACGCCGACCTCGGCCGCGCGGCACGAGGTTGCGACGTTCACGCGCTGGCTGCGCGCGCAGGTGGCGGTGGGCGAATCCGGCGACGCCGATTCGTAGTCAACCAGGCGCGCAGGGCGCCGGGTCGACCTGACCCGCAGTCCTGACGCAAGGGGCTGTGCGGCTCCTGGTCACGGCAGGCACGCCGACTCAGTCAGGCTGACCCTTCAATGGCAGCCAGCATTGGCGCAGGGACCTGGCTCCGCGCACTGCGCAGGCATCCGGCATCAACCGCACCGCTCAGCAAGGCGCCTTAGGGGTTTTTTAGGGAACGCTGAGCAAAGAATTACGAACGAGCGCGCGGCTCGCTCGCTACTGTGCACGCCGTGGATTGCTTCACTTTCCCAAGCGTGCCGCGGACCCGAAATCCGTTGCCTATTGCAGACCCACCGAACCTTGAACGACCCGGACCATGAAGGCGCTTGTTCTCTTCTGCTCGATGGTGGCGGCCGCCGCGATGGCCGCGGCCGGCGCCGCGCAGCCGGCGGCTCCGGCGCCGCTGCCGCGCCTGCTGAGTGAGACGGGTCTCTTCGAGGCGGGCTCGGGAACCGTTCGCGCCGATGTCATCGCATTCTCGCCGCAGTACCCGCTGTGGTCGGACGGCACGCGCAAGCAGCGCTGGATTCATCTGCCCGCGGGGCGCTCGATCGATGCCTCGCAGCCGGACGCCTGGCAGTTCCCGGTCGGCACGCGGCTGTGGAAGGAGTTCAGCTTCGGCCGCCGGATAGAGACCCGTTACATCGAGCGGCTGGCCGATGGCTCGTGGCGCTTCGCGAGCTATGCGTGGAATGCGGACGGCACCGACGCCGTGCTGGTTCCGGAAGACGGTGCCATCGTTGTTGCCGCGGGCGCGCCGGGCGGGCGCTACGCCGTGCCCTCGCGCAACGACTGCCTGGCCTGCCACGAAGGACCGGCCGTGCCGGTGCTCGGCTTCAGCGCGCTGCAGCTTTCGCCGGACCGCGACCCGCTGGCGCCGCATGCCGATCCTGCGCGGCGCGACGACGCGGATCTGCGCAACCTGGTCGCCCAGGGCCGACTCGTGAACCTGCCGCCGCAGCTGCTGGCCACGCCACCGCGCATTCGGGCGCGCACACCGACCGAGCGCGCCGCGCTGGGCTACCTGCATGCCAATTGCGGTCATTGCCATAACGCCGCCGGCGCGCTCGACGGACTGCAGCTCGCGCTGGCCCAGTACGCCGACGCCGGCAGCGACAGCGTCGAGCAGACCCTGCGTTCGCTGCTTGGCCACTCGAGCCGATTCCGTCCGCAGGGCGCCGCCAGCGCGCAGCGCGTCGCACGCGACGGCAGCGGCCACATGCTGACGCTCCGCATGAAGACCGCAAACCCGCTCGCCCGCATGCCGCCGCTCGGCGTGCAGGTCGTGGACACCGAGGGTGTGGCCCTCGTGGAACGCTGGATCGCCGGTGACCTTCAACGCCCGTATGACCTTCAACTTTCAAGAGGAGACCTCAGATGAAACGCATTCCCGTGGAGTACGCCGTACTCGCCATCGCCGTTGCGGCGACCGTCGCTGTCATGGCGCCGGCCAGAGCGCAGGCGCCGTCAAAAGCGACGGAAAGCACCGCCGAGAAAATCGCTCGCGGCAAGTACATCGTCACGACATCCGGTTGCAACGACTGCCACACGCCGTGGGTCATGGGGCCGAAAGGTCCCGAGCCCGACATGAGCCGCATGCTGTCCGGCCATCCGGAGAGTGAAGTGCTGCCGCCGGCGCCGTCCGCGCAGGGGCCGTGGATCATGACGGCATCCGCGACCAACACCGCGTGGGCCGGCCCGTGGGGCGTGAGCTACACCGCCAACCTGACGCCGGATGCCGAAACCGGACTCGGCAAGTGGACGCAGCGCAACTTCAACGAGACGATCCGTACCGGGCGCCACATGGGACGCGGTCGCCCGATCCTGCCGCCGATGCCGATCATGATGTACAAGAATTTCACCGATGCCGACATGGAAGCGATCTTCACGTACCTGCAGTCGATTCCGGCAGTGAAGAATCGCGTGCCGGAGCCGCTGCCGCCGGCCATGCCGGTCGCCGCGAAGTAACGGGGTGCCCGCGGCGGCGCGCGCGGTGACGCGGCGCCGTCAGCGCGCTACCGCTGCGCGCCGAGAGCTCTCCTCGGCGCGCCGCTTCAGTAGCGCGCGCTCGCGGGTGTTGCGCGTCATCGATGCGGCACGTTCGAACTCGGTGCGGGCCTCGTCGAAGCGGCCGAGTCTGTAGAGAAGGTCGCCACGCACGCTCGGCAGCAGGTGATAGTCGCTGAGTTGCGGTTCGTCGCGCAGCTGGTCCGCCACTTCGAGGCCGGCCGCAGGACCGAAGGCCATGCCGAGCGCGACAGCACGGTTCAGTTCCACCACCGGCGAGGGGGCGCGCTGCGCCAGTGCGTCGTACAGCGCGGCGATGCGCTTCCAGTCGGTCTCGTCGGCCGTCCGCGCGACAGCGTGACAGGACGCGATCGCTGCCTGCAGCGCGTACGCGCCAAGCCCGCCCTGCGCGCGCGCGAGTTCGGCGGCGCGATCAAGCGCCGCGAGGCCGCGCCGGATCAGCAGCTGATCCCAGCGGGCCCGGTCCTGATCGAGCAGCAGGATCGGTTCGCCGTCCGGTCCGGTGCGTGCACGCAGGCGCGAGGCCTGGATCTCCATCAGCGCCACCAGGCCGTGCACCTCGGATTCCCGCGGCGCGAGTCCGGCCAGGATGCGGCCGAGCCGCAGCGCCTCTTCGGCCAGCGCCGGCCGCATCCAGTCGTCGCCCGCGGTCGCGGCGTAGCCCTCGTTGAAGATGAGGTAGACCACTTCCAGCACGGAGGCCAGGCGCGGCGCGAGCTCGGTGGCGGGCGGCAACTCGAAGGGCACGCGTGCCTCGGCCAGCGTCCGCTTCGCGCGCACGATGCGCTGCGCGATGGTCGGCTCGGGCACCAGGAAGGCGCGTGCGATCTCGTCCGTGGTGAGACCGCCCAGCAGGCGCAGCGTCAGTGCCGTGCGCGCCTCGCGCGAGAGCACCGGATGGCACGCGATGAAGATGAGCCGCAGCAGGTCGTCACCGATCGGGTCGTCGAACGCCGCTTCGATCTGCGCTGCCAGGTCGGGCGCCGCATCCTGCAGCTGCGTCTCGAGTTCCCAGGTGATCGCGTCCTGCTGGCGTTCGTGCAACGCATTGCGACGGATCCGATCGATCGCGCGGTGCTTCGCCGCCTGGGTCAGCCAGGCCGCCGGGTTGTCGGGCACGCCGTCGATGGGCCACTGTTCGAGCGCGGCGACGAGCGCATCCTGCGCCAGTTCCTCGGCGAGACCCACATCGCGCACGAGCCGCGTCAGCGCGGCGATGATGCGTGCGGACTCCATGCGCCAGACCGCATCGATCGTGCGGTGCAGGCTGTCTCGATCCTGCGTACTCAACGAAGTATCAGGTGAAGCAGGGGCCGAACTCGCGCACTTCGACGGTGGCCCACTGCGCGGCGGGGCACTCCGACGCGATCGCCACAGCTTCTTCCCTGGTCTTGCAGGTGAGCAGGAAGTAGCCGCCGACCATCTCCTTTGCCTCGGCGAAGGGTCCGTCGGTCAGCGTGCGTTTGCCCTGCCGCACCTGCACGCGCACGGCCTCGGCATCGCTGCGCAGCGACTGGCTGACGGTCAGCAGGCCGCGCGCCTTCAGATCGGCGCTGAACTTCAGCATGCTGTCGTACAGCGCGCGGCCTTCGTCTTCGGTGCGCTCGCGGCGCTGGCCCACGGGCTCGACGATCAGCAGCATGTAACTCATGCGGGGCTCCGTGCGGCCGTGCCGCGCTAGCGAGTGCGCCGGTAGCGCGACGTCATGAAATGGATCCAGCTTCCGTCCGGGCCCTTGAGGTGGCTCCGCAGGACTCGCTCATCCGGCCCGACCCACTCGATCGAGTCGCGATACTGCGCCATCGTTCCGGGTGGCTTATCGAATGCCGGGCCTTCGGCGTACAGCGCCAGCGTGCGGCCAGCGGCATCGAGCTCGCCGCGGTGGTAGATCCACAGGTGCGTCATCATCGAGCCGATGAAGGTGCCGACGAAGTGCCCCTTCGCCGGGTCGTAGCCCAGCGTGAACTGCATCAGCGTGAGTCCGCCGCCCATCTCCGCGGGCATCTGCCCGCGCCCTTCGCACAGCACCCAGGCGTCGCCGAGCTTGCGCACGCTCTCGGTGCCGCTCGTCTTTATCGCCGGCTCGCCGACGGCCATGATCGATTCGCCTTCGACTTGCCACTCGCCCACCAGCCGGTGCAGCCAGGCGTGCTGCGGGGTGATCTCGGCTTCCATGATTGTCTCCGCGAATGGGGTTCAGGCAGCGGACACGACGGTGACCATCCAGCCAACGCCGAAGCGGTCAGTCAGCATGCCGAAGCATGGCGACCAGAACGTCTTGCCGATCGGCATCGTCACCGTGCCGCCCTCGGCGAGCGCGCTGAACATGCGACGTGCAGCCGCCTCGTCGGGTGCCGTGATCGACAGTGAAAAGCCGGCGAAACTTGGCTTGCCGGAGCAGCGGCCATCCGACAGCATGACATCGGTGTCGCCGACCTTGAACGAGGCGTGCATCACCTTGTTCTCGCTGCCCGGAGGCAGCATGCCGGGTGGCGGCGGTTCGGGCGCCTCGTTGTTGCGCATCACCATGTCGACCTTGGTGCCGAGCGCCTTCGTATAGAACGCGAGCGCCTCTTCGGCGCGGCCTTCGAAGAACAGGTACGGTTGCACGTTCATGGGATGTCCTTTCTCGTCTACCTTGCTCGTCTACATCAGCGGGCCGCGGCCTGCATCGCCGCGAGGTCAAGTTTCTTCATTTCCATGACGGCCGCCATCACGCGGTCCGAGTTCGGGCCGGTCATCAGTTGGCCGACGATGCTCGGCACGATCTGCCACGACAGGCCGTAGCGGTCCTTCAGCCAGCCGCATTGCTGCGCGCGTGGGTCACCACCGGCGCCGAGCGTGTTCCAGTAGTGATCGATCTCGTCCTGCGTGTCGCAATGGACGACGAGCGAGATCGCCTCGGTGAACTTGAAGATCGGCCCGCCGTTGAGGCCCATGAACTCCTGGCCGTCGAGCTCGAAGATCACCACCATGACCGAGCCGGCCGGTCGCCGATGATGCTCGAAGCCGGCCTCGCCGTAGCGCGAGACCGTCTTGATGCGTGAGTTCGGAAAAACAGAGATATAAAAGTTCGCGGCGGGCTCGGCCTCGTTGTCGAACCACAGGCAGGGCATGATGCGTTGCAGGGTGGCCATCGTCGGTCTCCTTCGCGGTCAACGCGTCTACTTGCTGCGCCGGGCCAGCTGGTCGGCCTGTGCCCGCAGCCGGTCTTCCTGGGCGCGCAGTTCCGGCGTGAGCTCGGCGCCGAAGTCCTCGGCCTCGAACACCGGGCGGATCTCGATCTCGGACTCGGTCGGCATCGGGTTTGGGCAACGCCGGACCCACTCGATCGCCTCTTCCATCGACTTCACCTGCCACAACCAGAATCCGGCGACCAGTTCCTTCGTTTCGGCAAACGGACCGTCGATGACGGTGCGCTGACGACCACTGAAGCGCACCCGCTTGCCTTTCGCGCTCGGGTGCAGGCCCTCGCCCGCCAGCATCACGCCGGCCTTGACCAGTTCCTCGTTGAAGGCACCCATCGCCGTCAGCAGTTCCTCGCTGGGCATCGCGCCGGCCTCGGAGTCGGCCGTCGCCTTCACCATCACCATCACTCGCATCACGGATCTCCTCGCTTGCCTCCGGCAGGCTGCCGGCTTCAGAGGTACGTCGAACGACCGGGCGCGGAATCGACATCCGGCCCCAGACTTTCTATCCGCGCCAGGCCCCGCGATCCGGCTGGACCTCAGCCTTGCAGCATTCCCAGGACGGCCGCCACCGGCAGGGCCGAGCGGGGGGCAAACGGCATCCGCCACAGACCGCCATGGAAGGCGGCGTCCGTCACTAGTTGCAGCGGATGATCGAGCGGCACGTCCGGATTGGCAATCGCAGAAGGATGTCGCAGGTCATGCACCAGCAGCGCGACCATCAGCGCGGCGGCGGTCGCAGGCTCGAAGCCATGCGCGCCGAAGCGGTCAGCCGACCGGTACACCGCCGCGATCAGGCGGTTCTTCGTGACGGACTTCGTCAGCGCCGGCGGCGCGATCCGGTACGACACGCGTGTCCCGGTCGAGCGCGCGACCAGTGCCCGCCACAGCTGCAGCCGCTTCGCCAGCAGGTAATTCGGTCCCTGCTGCACGACGAGCGCATCGACGATGCCACCGAGAGCTTCGTCGGCCGCGGGCTCGGCTACCCGCCACTCGCCGTTGCGGGCGAAGGCCCGGCCGGCCGTGACAGCGCCAGCCAGCTTCGCGGCCACGCCCCGCGCGGCGTAGCGCGCGTGTGCCATTTTCAATGCGCCGGCCGGAACCGCACAGGCATCAGTCGGCGTGGCCAGCATCGCCAGCATGACGTCGCGGCGCTGCGCGGCGACCCGGGCCTGTATTGAGTCCATCGCCGCCGACACACGGACGTGCAGGGCGCTGTCGAGGTAGGCGTAGGCGCCGACAGTGAGGGGGCCGTCCGCCGCCGCGAGCCAGTCGGCGACTTCCGGTGTGTCGACGATCAGGTCCGCGCCGGCCTGCTGCGTCAGTTCGTCGAGCGTCGCGCCCGGTCCGGGATCGACGCGGAAGGGCGCCTTCAGCGTGCCGTTACCGTCATGTGCCAGCCGCAGCAACCGTTGCCAGATGTCCGGGCGCGGCAGGTCGACGGCGTAGACCGTCGCGCGCCATTGCAGCAGCCACGGCAGTGGCGACATCTCGGCGTGGGCGCCGAGTAGCGCGATGCGCTGGTCCGACAGGTCGAGCCACTCGGGATGAGACTGCACGCGTGCGATGGCCGCGACGAACGACGGCTCGCATAACCCCGCATCGAGCCAGCGATCCAGCTGGCGCCGCAACGCGTCGCCCGCCAGGAGTTGACCATGCAGCGGGATCGCCAGCGGGGCTGGGCCGGACGTGTTGCTACCGACGACGCTGTGTGTCGCAAACGGCGCGCGAGGCGCGGCCATCGCCGCGTCGATTGATGTCTCGCTGCCGTCCCGCACAAAGCGCAGGCGCTCGCGCGCCGAGTTCAGCCCCGCAACGGCGATGTCGTGCGCGACCGTTGCCGAATCAAATGCCGATTCGGTGAGGCGTCGCGCATGCACGATGTACCGGCGGCGCCAGTCGCGCTCCTGCCCGGCCGCTGCGGCGGCCGTGGGACTGGCCACGCGCAGCGCGTCGGCGAACACGGCGCGGTTCGTCTCCAGCGTGCTGCGACGGCCGTCGCTCGCGCGCGGAAAGACCACGCCATCATCGTCACCGGCGCCCGCACCACGGGTGTTCGTTGCAGGCAGAAGGGTTCCTCACCGTCTGAATCCGCGAGGGGCGATTCTGGATGAAGTCGACGGCGGCGGCGAGTTGCAACCGCGTCGCCGGCGCGACGCGCCGGGCGTGCTGTCAGTCCGTGGCTTCGCGCTCGATTAGCGTGCGCTTGCGCTCGACACCCCACCGATAACCCGCAAGCGCACCGTCGTTGCGCACGACGCGATGGCAGGGAATCGCAACCGCCAGGCGATTGGAGGCGATCGCCTGCGCCACGGCGCGCGTCGAGCGCGGCGCCCCGATACGCGCGGCCACGTCGGAGTAACTGACCGTACGGCCAGCCGGGATCTCACGCAGGGCCTGCCATACGCGCTGCTGGAATGCCGTGCCGCGGATGTCGAGCGGCAGTTCGAGACCGAGCTTCGGGTGTTCGACGAACCCGACCACTGCGGCGACCACGCGTTCGAACTCGCGGTCGCCGCCGATCAACCGTGCGCGCGGAAAGCGATCCTGCAGGTCGCGTGCCAGCGCATCCGGATCGTCGCCGAGCAGAATCGCGCAGACCCCTTTGTCGGTGGCGGCCACGAGGATCGATCCGAGCGAACACTCGCCGATGGCGAAGCGGATCTCGGTATCGGTGCCGCCCTCGCGGAAACGCGTGGGCGTCATGCCGAGCAGGCCCGCGGCGGCGTCGTAGAAACGGCCGCTCGAGTTGTAGCCGGCGTCGTAGATCGCCTGCGTCACTGTGCGGCGGTCATCGAGCGCGGCACGAACGCGTCGCCCCCGGTGCGCCGCCGCGTACTGCCGCGGTGTCACGCCGGTCGCGGCCTTGAACATCCGGTGCAGGTGGAACGGGCTCAGTCGCGCGCGCTCCGCCAGTTCGTCCAGGCTGGGAACATGGTCGGCCCCTTCGATGTAGCGGCACAGCTCGGCGATGCGACGATCGTTCGCCTCGCCCTGAACAGCCTGGTCAGGACGGCAACGCTTGCAGGGTCGAAACCCTGCGCGTTCAGCGTCGGCCGCCGTGACATGAAACGACACGTTCTCCGGTCGCGGCGTGCGCGACGCGCACGATGGGCGGCAGTAGACACCGGTGGTCTTCACCGCGTAGAAAAACGAGCCGTCCGCCTTGCGGTCGCGTGCGGCGACCGAAGCCCAGCGGGGATCGCTGAGCGTCGCGGCGGCGAGCATCTCGGTCCGGGTGGCCATGTTCACGGGCGTCTCCTGTCATCTTATCGATGACGCGACAGTAGTCGTCGCCTTCGCGGCGGGAACTCCGCGGCTTGCTCTTCAATTCCGCCGGTTCGCACCGGCGGGTCTTGACACCGGACCCGGTGCGACTAGCCTGCGCGGACGCTTGGGCGGCCAGGGCCGCACAGCGTCGCGAGCCGGCGCAAACAACAAACAGGAGAAGGCGATGGCGACCAAGACCCGCAAGGCGATGAAAGGCACAGCGACGAAGCCGATCGCCCGCAAGACGCCTGTCAAGCCACGGCGCGTCCTGTTGCTCGTGGCCACCCGCAAGGGTGCGTGGCTGCTGCATGGCGACGCCGCGCGCCGTTCGTGGCGCGTCGACGGGCCGCACTTCCTCGGCCACATCGTCAGCCACCTCGTGCTCGACCCGCGCGACGGCCGCACGCTACTGGCCGCGGCCAAGACGGGTCATCTCGGCCCCACCGTATTCCGGTCCACGGATCGTGGACGCACGTGGAAGGAGGCGGCACGGCCACCGGCCTTTGCGAAAGCGGCCGACGGCAAGGGACGCGTCGTCGATCACACGTTCTGGCTGACACCCGGACCGGCCGGCGAACCTGGTGTCTGGTATGCCGGCACCTCGCCGCAGGGGCTGTTCCGCTCGGATGACGGTGGCGTGTCCTGGAGCCCGTTTTCTCACATCAACGATGATCCGAAGTACATCGAGTGGATGGGGTCGGTGCAGGACGGCACGCCCGATGGGCCGAAACTGCATTCGATCATCGTCGACCCGCGCGATCCCAAGCACATGTATTTCGGCATGTCGGGCGGTGGCGTGCACGAGTCCGTCGATGGTGGGAAGACGTTCAAGCCGCTCGTCGACGGCATGCAGGTGGTCGAAGGGTTCGATCCCGCGGTCATCACGTTCCACGACCCGCACTGCGTGCGCCTGTGTCCGAGCCAGCCGGACCGGCTCTACCAGCAGAACCACTGCGGCATCTACCGCCTCGACCGGCCGTCGCGCACGTGGGTGCGCATCGGCACGTCGATGCCGAAGAAGGTTGGCGACGTCGGCTTCACAATGGTCGTGCATCCGCGCGACGCCGACACGGCCTGGGTGCTGCCGATGGACGGGCAGACCGTCTGGCCACGCACCAGCCCGGGCGGCAAGCCGGCGGTCTATGGCACGCGCAATGCCGGCAAGACCTGGCAGCGACTCGACGCTGGACTGCCGAAGGAGCAGGCGTGGTGGACGATCAAGCGTCAGGCGATGACGGCGGATGCGCGCGACCCCGTCGGCCTGTACTTTGGGACGACAAGTGGCGAACTCTGGATGAGCCGTGACGAAGGTCAGCGCTGGACCTGCATCGCCCGCAACCTGCCAGAGATCTATGCGGTGGAAGCGGCTGAACTCGCCTAGCCTGGTGGTCCGATGAAGGTGCTGATCCCGAGTCCGCTGCGTCCCTACACGCAACGGTCATGGGTCGAAGCGAACGGAAGCACGCTCGGCGCCGTGCTCGATGACCTCGACCGCCAGTTTCCGGGCATCCGTTTCCGCATGGTCAATGAACAGGACGCGATTCGCCCGCATGTGCGTTTCTTCGTCAAGGGCGAAGCGCTGTTCCGGCTAGCCGAGCCGTTGCAGCCGACCGATGAACTACTGATCGTGCAAGCCTTGAGCGGCGGCTGACGCCGTCTCATTGTGAGCGCTTGCTAGCGCGTAGTCGGTTGTCAGCTCAGACGCCGCCGCACGCTGCCGAGCGCGAGGAAGCTCGACAGGCCGAACAAACTGAGCCAGCCCAGCGCGCCGCCACCCCCGTCGGTCGGCGCATTGGCCGAGGAAGTCGTCGGCGCGGTCGTAGGCGACGTCGCGCCGGCGGCAACGGCGATGGCCGTGCCTTCCAGTGTCACCTCCACCGCGGGCACGTTGCCCTCGAACTTGATCGTCCACTTTTCGGTACGGGTGCCGGCGTTGAGCGGCGCGAACTGCACCCCGAAGGAGCAGCTGGTTCCGACGTCCAGGAGATCGAGCGGCTTGCATTCTTTCGTGCCGGCCGGCGGCTTGGCAACGACGAACTCGAGGTTCGTGCCGGTCGGCGGTATCAGGGCCGGATTGGACAGGACGATCGGCGCCGTGGTGCTGTTGGTGACCTGCAGCCCGATGGTCTGGCTGTACTTGCTGACCTCGGTGCTGCTGAACAGCGGCGAGCTCATGGCGACGGTCGGCTTGTTCGTCGGCGTGCCAGGAGCCGGTGCCGGTGCGGGCGCCGGGGCTGGGGCGGGCGCGGGCGCCGGCGAACCGGGGGGCAGAGCCAGCGGCGGTGTCGTCGGCGGCTGTGCGGCGTCCATGTAGGCGGCGATGTCACCGATCTGGGCCGCCGTCCACGACGCGTACACGTTCATGCCACCGCGATTGGCGGCGATCGCGGCGCTGATCTGCGCGGCGCTGCGCTTGAAGATGAACGCCGGGCCGTGGCAGTCCTGGCAGGCCACTGAGCCTGTCACCGGCACAGTGATCTTCTGCTTGTACAGGGTCTCGCCGTTCGCAATGTTGGCCTGCGCCAGTGCGGAACCGCTGCCGCCGACTGCGGCGAGCGCCAGCACGGCGGAGGGCAGCGTGCGCAGATGAAACAGGGCTTTGCGGTTCGACATGGCGAGTCCTACGACGGGTGAGTGCCTGACGGCGAGTCTATGGAGAGCGGGCCGATTTTTCCCTCGTACGAACGTCGTAACCCGGCCGTACGAACGCATGAGGCGCCATACCCTGCATTGGCGCGTCGGCGCGGCGGGCATCCTCGATCTAGAAGTCGAATCGAGGGCACGTCACTGTGGGGGGCGGATGAGTCTGCCCCGCCGCCGGCGGGCTGAACCGCGGTTTCAGGGCAAACGCGAGCCTCCGTGGGTCCGCAGCAGTCGCGGCGCCGGCACTTGTGGCCTGTAACAGCCAATTCAGTAGTGCCTTGCGGGCCGAGCCGGCCGATTGCTTTGTCGCTCACCTTGCGAATATGCGACGGCTATTCGACGCGGCTCGCTTCGCGCACTCGGCTCAGCCAGGCCCACCTTTCACTCCCGAATCGACGGTTACAGGCCACTAGCGCAGCAATACGCAGCGGCCTTGATCCGCGTAAAGCTTCCGCGCGCTGGCGTCTGCGGTAGCGCATGAAGCCCGCGCGCCCGGTTCTTATGCTCGCGCCGGTTGTGTCGACGAGCGCCTTGGCGGTGCTCCGCACGGGTTCCGGAGGTTGGTCGAAGTGAAGCGGGTCTGGCAATTCGGTGGCGCGGCGCTGCTCGCGGCGGTGCTTCTCGTCTCAGGGGTGCTTGCGCACGCGGCGCCGGCTGCCGCGACCAAGGAGGCGCCGGCACGAGGCGCCGCGACTGTCCAGATCGAAGCCTTCGTCCGCGAAGGGTGTCCGCACTGCGCCAAGGCCGAGGAATTCCTGGCGCAACTCGGCAAGGAGCGGCCGGGGCTGCGGATTGTCATACGCGATGTGCAGAAAGAGCCCGCGGCGCTCGACCGGCTCAAAGAACTTGCACGGGCGCAACGGGGGGCTGGGGCGAGAGTTCCGGCGGTGTATGTCGGCGGGCAGCTGATCGTCGGCTATTCGGAGTCGGCGCACACCGATCGCCTGATCCTGGCGGCGCTCGGCGGAGGTGGTGCGGCGGGGTCGGCGCCGCCGCACGAGGCCGGCACCTGCGATGCCGAGGAAAGCCTCGCCTGCCCGAAGACCGGTGGTGTCGAAGCCGAGTCGGCCGCCCCGGCGGCGCCGGAGCAGTTCCAGCTCGATCTCTTCGGCCGCACCCTCACGCTTGATGACGTTGGCCTGCCGGCATTCACATTCGCGATGGGCCTGCTCGACGGCTTCAACCCCTGCTCGATGTGGGTCCTGCTGCTGATGATCTCGCTGCTGGCGCCGCTGAACGATCGCCGTCGCATGCTGGCGATCGCGGGAACCTTCGTGCTGATCCAGGGCATCGCCTACTTCCTGTTCATGGCGGCCTGGCTGAACCTGTTCCTGCTGATCGGGCTCTCGCGTGCGTCACAACTGATCATTGCCGCGATCGCGATCGTGGCCGGCCTCATCAACGTGAAGGACTTCATGGCCTTCAAGGTCGGCATCTCGCTGTCGATCCCGGAGAAGGCGAAGCCGGGCATCTACAGCCGCATGCGCAACATCCTGCATGCCGAGAACCTCGGGGCGGCCATCATCGGCGCGATCGTGCTGGCCATACTGGTGCAGATCGTCGAGTTCCTGTGCACCTCCGGTTTCCCGGCGCTTTTCACGCGCATCCTGACGCTGCGCGAACTGGATACCGCAAGCTACTACGGGTACCTGCTGCTCTACATCGCGGCCTACATGATCGACGACATCATCATCCTCGGCATCGGCGTGGTGATGCTCAGCCGCCACCGCCTGCAGGAACGCGAGGGACGGGTGCTCAAGCTCATCAGCGGCCTGGTCATGATCGGCCTGGGCCTGTACCTGGTATTCGACGCCTGATCGCATGCCGCATCCCTGCGATGCGTCGCGCCTACGTACCCGGCGGCGACCCGATAAGCTCGCAACATGACGGGGACGATGGTGTTGAGCCGCGTCGACGTGATCGTCGACGTGGTCTGTCCGTGGTGCTACATCGGCAAGCGCCGCCTCGAGGCTGCGCTGGCCGCACGCGCTGAACGTGATCCGCCGCGCGTGACGTGGATGCCGTTTCAGCTCAAGCCCGATGTACCGCTGGGCGGCATCGACCGGCGCAGCTACCTCGAGGGCAAGTTCGGCGGCGCGGCCGGCGTGCAGCAGTTCTACGACCGCGTGTCCGACGTGGGACGCGAGGTCGGCATCTTCTTCAACTTCGAGCGCATCGAAAGGCAGCCGAACACGCTCGATGCGCACTGCCTGGTCGCGTGGGCCCAGGCCATGAGCCCGGCGGCCGCCTCCAGTCTGGTCGAGAAGCTGTTTCGCGGCTACTTCGTGGAGGGCGTCGACATCGGCGATCGCCAGGAACTTGCGCGGCTTGCCGCCGCCGCGGGCCTCGATGCCTATCGAGCGGCGGCGTGGCTAGTCGCGGGCAACGGACGCGAAGGTGTGATGGTGGCGGACGAGCGCGCGCGCCGACTCGGGATCGCGGGAGTGCCGCTTTTCATCTTCAACCGTCGCGTCATGGTCTCCGGCGCGCAGCCAACCTCCGCACTGATCGAGGCGATGGCCCAGGCGGCGCGGGCCGAGTAGGGCCTAAGCCAGTCAACTGCCGGGCGCATCGCGCCGCCGGCTGCCTTGCGTGCACCCGCCGCGCCGCAAGTGCATCGAGGGTGCGTACGGCGAGTCGCTCCGGTACGCTTCGGCCCCCGCCGGGCACACACCGGCGCCGCCAGCCGATCGTGAAACTCACCGCCCTTCCCCTGCCGTTCGCCTGGCTGCGGCGTTTCGCGCTCGCGCCGGACGACCTGCTGCGCGACGTGACCTACCGTCGGCTGTGGACGTCGATCTTCATCAGTTCGTTCGGCGGGCAGGTGACGATGCTCGCCCTGCCACTGACGGCGGCGGTCCTGTTGCACGCCACGCCGACGCAAATGGGTTTGTTGACGGCGATGGAAACGCTGCCGTTCGTGCTGTTTTCGCTGCCTTCGGGTGTCTACCTCGATCGCGTGCGCAAACTTCCGGTTTATGTCTGGGGCGAACTGCTGCTCGCTCTGTTCGTGGCGAGCGTGCCGCTGGCGTGGTGGACCGGCTGGCTGTCAATGACGTGGCTTTACTTCGTCGGCTTCGCAATCGGTGCCGTCTACACGATCGCGGGCAGCGCGGCGCAGATCGTGTTGACGCAGATCGTGCCGCGCGAGCGACTGGTCGAGGCCCATGCGAAGAACGCGCTGGCGAGTTCCTCGGCCGAAGTGGCCGGTCCGGGACTCGCGGGCGCGCTGATCAAGCTGGTGGGGGCTCCGTTCGCGCTGCTGGCCGACGCCGTGCTGCTGACGGTGTCCGCGCTGATCCTGCGCGGCATTCGTGTCACCGAAGGGCCGCGGCATGCGGCGGGCGAATTCTGGCCGGCGCTGCGGGCCGGCATGCGCTTCGTCGCCGGGCATCGGCTGCTGGTGACGATGGCCCTGATCGTCGGCGGCTGGCAGATGTGCCACCAGGCCGCGCTGGTGGTGCAGATCCTGTTCGCGACCCGTACGCTGGGCCTGAGCGAAGGGGGCGTCGGCCTGTCCTACGTCGCGCTCGGTGTCGGGACGATCGTCACCAGCACGATCGGCAACCGTATCTCCAGGCGCTTTGGCCCCGGCCCGACGCTGGTCATGGGTTTCGTCGTGTGCGGCATCGGCTGGCTCCTCGGCGCCGCCGCGCCCGCCTCACCGCTCGGCATCGCGATGTTCGGTCTGATGCTGATGCTGTTCGGAGTCGGTGCCGTGCTGATCTTCATCACCTTCCTGGCGCTGCGCCAGGCGGTGACGCCGCCGCACCTGCTCGGGCGCATGACCAGCACGATGCGCTGGCTGATCCTGCTGCCCGCCGGGCCGGGCGCGCTGCTTGGTGGGTGGTTGGGCGAGCATGTGGGATTGCGGGCATCGCTGGCGTTCGCCGGTGTCACGGTGCTCATGCTCGCGTGGGCCGCCTGGCGCCAGCCCGTCATTCGCGACACGCGTGCCTTGCCGACTCTGCACGACCATCCGGCCGACGCCGCGGTGCCGACCACGCGTGAGTCCGCCTGACCGCCGGGTGCGCATGGCCGGTCGCGACCGCGGCTTGTTCGCACCGCGGTGGGCAGACTCCGTCGCATGTCGCAGCAGCCCAGGTCTGGTCTCGGTAGCGTGCGCGCCGGGATTTTCGAACGGGAGAGGCCAACGATGCGAACAGGAACCGTCATTGTCTGGCTGGCAACGCAATTGGTGACGCTGAACGCCACCGGCGCGGACCGGGCCGCCGAGCTCACGGAGGTGGTTGCCGCCGAGCGCGCCTTCGCCGCCCGAGCGCAGGTCGTCAACGCCCGGCAGGCCTTTGCCGAATTCTTCGCGCCCGATGCGATGCTGTTTGCACCGTTCGCAGCGCCGGCCTTTCCGCATCTGCGCGAATCACCCGACTGGTCGGTGAACATCCAGTGGCGTCCGGTGGCGGCCGCCGTTTCTGGTGCGGGCGACATGGGGTACACGACCGGCCCGTCGGAGTACCGACGCACGCCTGCCGAGCCGCCGGCCGGCTACGGGCACTACACGTCGGTGTGGCAGCGCCAACTGGACGGCCGGTTTCTGGTTCTCATCGACATCGGCATCGACCACACGGCCCCGGAGGCACGCGTTCCGGACTGGTCGCCACCCACGCTGCCGCCACCGAGCGCGCCCGTACTCGACGCCGACGCGCGCAGCGCCGCCGCGCGCGAACTGCAGGAGATCGATGCCCGCCTGGGTGCATCCGCGCGCGGAGGCGCATCGCTCGCGCGGTCAGCGGTGCTCGCCGAAGAGGTTCGCTGGCATCGCAGTGGGCGGCTCCCCGTGGTCGGGCGCGCCGCAGTGCTGGCGGCAAGCGCGGCGAGTGGTGAAGCGATCGGCTGGGTTCCTGAGCAGGCCATCGTCGCGGCGTCCGGGGACCTCGGCTACGCGTACGGGCGCGGACGCTGGCGACGCACCGGCGGACCGGAGGAAGGGGACCTTGCGTACCTCAACATCTGGCAGCGTCGCGACGCCGCGTGGCGCCTGCTGGTGCACGTCTCGCGTGCCGTGGACCCCCGCCAGCGCTAGCTAGGCTGCGCTCGTCTGCTGTGCCGGCACAGTGACGGCG
Organism: uncultured beta proteobacterium; assembly: GCA_963780715.1. Classification (GTDB taxonomy): domain Bacteria; phylum Pseudomonadota; class Gammaproteobacteria; order Burkholderiales; family Burkholderiaceae_F; genus JALORV01. The sequence continues at coordinate 87,608 of CAWADK010000018.1, read as the reverse complement.
GGCATCCGTGAGACGACGCAGTCGCGTCCGCTGGCCTTAGCCGCGTACAGGGCGTCGTCGGCGCGGCGGAGCAGATGAGTCACGGTGTCGCCCGGCGCGGCAACGGTCAGGCCGATGCTGATCGTGACCCTTCCTCCCGGGACATGCCGCGCCAGATCGAGTGAGCGCACGCTCGAAAGCAGGCGCTCGGCGAGGCGACGGGCCGCGATCTCGCTCGCTTCGGGGGAAGCGATCAGGAATTCCTCGCCGCCCAGTCGCCCAAGCTCGATGGGTTCGTGCGCGACGGTGCGCAGCGCCGCCGAGACGGCGCGCAGGATATCGTCGCCGACGAGGTGGCCGTGCTGGTCGTTGATTGTCTTGAAATGGTCGATGTCGACGATCAGCACCGAGCATCCGGTGCCGCTCGCGAGCAGGCTGCCCAGCCGCGACAGCACCTGGCGTCGATTCGGCACACCCGTCAGTTCATCGGTCATCGCCAGCGTGCGCATGGCCAGGCTGGTGCGACGGCTGCGCCAGGCCAGCGTGGCAAGGACCGCGGCCAGTGCGACGACCAGCACGATCACCGCTTCCTGTAGCCGCGTCGCGCGCTTTTCCTGGTTCAGCGCGTGCATCGTCGCGCTCTGCTGCTTCTGCAGTAGGGCGTTTTCCTTGTCCTTCGCGGCGGTCAGGCTGGCGTAGCGCTGGTCGAGCTGGCGCTGCTGCAACGCCTCGCTCGCGGTCTGGAACTGGACATGCTGCTCGTAGGCGCCTTGCCAGTTGCCGGTGGCCGCGAGGGCGCGCGCCAGTTCTGCTCGCGTAACCGCGATGTCGCCGACGGAGTCCGCCTTTTCGAAGACTTCAAGCGCACCCTGCAGCGTTTCGATGCTGTCGAGCGGTCGCTGCAACCCGCGCAGCGCGATGCCCCGTTGCAGCAAGATCTGTGCGCGTAGCAGCTCGTCGGTCGTCTCGCCTTGCTGCCGTGCTGCCCGGTCGAGCAGCGAGAGCACATCGAGATGGTTGCCGCGTGCGTTCTGCACCTGAGCCAGGCCGCGTAACGCATAGGCTTCGCCGCGCACATAGCCGATCTGGCGACTGAGCCTCAGCACCTCGTTGAACGAGTGCTCGGCCGCGTTCCAGTCCTTCAGTTTCTCGAGCACGCGGCCGAGGTTGTAGCGGGTCACGACCTCGTCGCGCGTCAGACCCTCTGCACGCTGGATCTGCAGCGAGGCTTCGAAATAGTCGCGCGCCTGCTGGTAGTCGCCGACGCGGCTGTACAGCCCGGCGATGCCGTTGATCGTGTTGCGCACCTGCTGCGGCAGCTTCAGCTCCTCGTAAATCGCCTGCGCGCGCTGCAGGTCGGCCAGGCCAGCCGCAAAGGCGCCCTGCATGCCGCTCAGGTAGCCGCGAAGGAACAGTGCATCGGCCAGCAGTTCGCGCTCGTCGTGAGCCTCAGCGGTCGCGACGGCCTCCTGGTACAGCGCGGCCGCCCGGCCGGTGTCGTTAGTGAACTCGTTGACTTCGCCCTCGCAGTTGGCGATGCGCGCGCGCAGCCCGGGACGGCGGGCCTGCGGCAGAAGTTGCCGCGCCTGTTCGATATGGGCGAGCGCCGCGGCACGGTCACGCTCGGAGTGGTAGTCGCACAGCAGCGCGTGCGCACGGATCTGCTGGTCGGGGTCCGGCTGGGCAACAAGCTGGCGCAACGCCTCTTCGGCGTGGCGCCGCGAGGACTCCGGGTCGACGCGTGCCTCGGCCTGCGCCCGATCGAGCAGCACGTCGGACGGCGCGGCGACTGCGGCGGAAGCCATTGCGCCAAGCACGAACAGGGTGAAGAGTCGAAACAAGTGCAACCACGCGAAGAACGCCGAGTCGGGCATTGTGCCAAGACCGTCACGGACGCTGAATCCGCTGATAGGCCCGCATCCATGGCATTGTTCGTCGCATTCGCGGGATTTCCGTCGTGTCGTGCTGCGGGACCGCGCTCGCTGGAGCCTGGAGTTCGAGTCTTCAGCGCTGGAACGGGAAGCAACCGGCTTAAGCTCGCGTCCTGACCAACTGCAGGACCGCGCCACGGGCGAGGTCCAGATCCTGGGAGTAACGCTGTGAATCAGAAAGTGGCGTTGATCACCGGCGCGGGTAGCGGCATCGGCCGGGCCGTCGCGGTCGGATTCCTGCAGGCCGGCTATACCGTGGCCCTTGCGGGCCGGCGGGTCGAGGCGCTGCAGGAGACTGTGGCGTTGTCAGGGGTCGACCGTGCCCGCGCGCTGGTCGTCCCGACCGACGTCAGCCGGCCTGACGCGGTGCGGGCGTTGTTCGACCGCGTTGTCGCCGAGGCTGGTCGGCTCGACGTGCTGTTCAACAACGCCGGCAGCGGCGCGCCGCCGATACCGCTGGACGAACTGACACCGGCCCAGTGGCAGGGCGTCGTCGACGTCAACCTCACCGGCGTCTTCCTGTGCCTGCAACAGGCCTTTCGCGTCATGAAGGCGCAGAATCCCCGAGGTGGCCGCATCATCAACAACGGATCGATCTCGGCGCATGCGCCGCGGCCGAATTCGGCGCCTTACACCGCCACCAAGCATGCGGTCACAGGACTGACAAAGTCAGCCTCGCTCGACGGGCGTGCGTTCGACATTGCGGTCGGGCAGATCGACATCGGCAATGCGGCCACGCCGATGACCGAGCGCATGCCGCAGGGTGTGATGCAACCCTATGGCCAGATCGCGGCCGAGCCGGTCATGGATGTCAAGGTCGTGGCCGATGCCGTTCTGCACATGGCCGCACTGCCGCTCGACGCCAACGTGCTCTTCATGACCGTCATGGCCACCAAGATGCCGTTCATCGGACGCGGCTGAGGGTCGCCGATCTGAGATGATCGGACGGTGCATGCACGCACCGTCGCGACGCAGCGGCGAACGACTTCAACGCGAGGGCGTTGCCACACCGGTCCAGAAAGAACATCGTCGCGCCGGGCTCGCTGGGCTCGCCGGCGCGTTGCGCAGCATTAGCCAGGCGCCGATGTTCTTTGTCTACTTCGCGAAGAGCCGCGACGGGTCGGCGAACGCCTTGAACTCGAGGGCGTTGCCACACGGGTCCAGAAAGAACATCGTCGCCTGTTCACCCACCTCTCCTTTGAAGCGGATGTGGGGTTCGATGATGAACTTCGTGCCTTCGCTGCGCAGGCGCGTGGCCAGGGCGTTCCACTCGTCCATTGACAGCACGACGCCGAAGTGGCGCACCGGCACGTCGTCGCCGTCGACGGCGCTGGTGCGGCGGTGACCGGCTTCCTCGGGCGCGAGGTGAGCAACGATCTGGTGGCCGTAGAGATTGAAGTCGACCCACGCGTCACTCGAGCGGCCTTCGGGGCAGCCGAGCAGGTCGCCGTAGAACGCTCTCGCCTTGGCGAGCGAAGTGACCGGGAATGCCAGGTGGAACGGGTGCAGTGTGCTCATGACAGTCGTCCTTGCGGGTAGCCCCGTATTGTCGCAGCAAAGCCTGCACGCATGAGACGGGCTGGACAGCTACGCACGACTTCGGCAATATGCGTGCATATGCACGCAAAAGCGGTCGCTCCGGCCGATACCGAGGTCTGTACGTGCCACCGGGTGCGCAGCCTGGCGCGGCGGCTGACGGTGCTCTACGACGCTGCGCTGGCCGGCGCACGGCCTGACGGTGACGCAATACGCCGCGCTCGTCACGCTCGCGCGTTCGACGGCGCCGGTCCCGGTCGCCGAGCTCGCGCGCCGGCTGCAGATGGACCGCACCACGACGTCCCGTCTGGTCGGTCCGCTGGAAGCGGCGGGCCTGCTGGCGCGGGCGAACACGAGCGCGGGGCGAGGTGACGCGCGTTCGCGGCCATTGCATGTCACGCCCAAGGGCCGCCGCCGACTCGGCGCCGCCGTGCCCGCGTGGCGCGCGGCACAAAGTGAGGTCAATGCCATCCTCGGCGAGCGCCTGCGCGCCAGCCTGGATCGTGATGCCGAAGCCGCCTGCGGCGCGCTCGCGGCGGCGACCGATGAACTGGCGGAGGTCGTGTGACGCCGACTGCGCAACGCGGGTGGTGGGGCCTGATCCTGGTCGCGGCGGCACTGCTGATGATCACCAACGGCGCGCGTCAGTCGCTGGGGCTCTTCGTCTCGCCGATCAACACGACGACGGGCCTGGGCATCGTGACGATCAGCTTTGCGCTCGGCATCAGCCAGTTCATCTGGGGTGCCGTGCAGCCGGTCGCCGGGGCGTTCGCCGATCGCTATGGACCGGGTCGCGTGCTGGCGATTGGCATCGTGATTCTCGCGATAGGCATGGCGTTGACGCCGCTGGTCTCCAGCGGATTGGGTCTTGTCCTCACGCTGGGGCTGCTCGCTGCAGCCGGATCGGGCGCGGGAAGTTTCTCGGTGCTGCTCGGTGCCGCCGCCAAGAGCGTGCCGGCCGAATCGCGAGGCACGGCGTCCGGCGTCATCAACGCCGGGGGTTCTTTTGGCCAGTTCGTCTTCGCACCCGTTGTTCAGAAGCTGATCTCCGTGATGGGATGGATGGGCACGATGTGGACGCTGGCAGCGATCACGCTGCTGACCCTGCCGATGGCGCGTGCGCTGCGCGGCCAGCCAGCGGCGGCCCATGCGCCGGTGGCCGCCGGTGACCGCGGCCTGCGGCACGCCGTGCGGAGCGCGCTCGGCGACCGCAGCTACCTGCTGCTGCACGCGGGCTTCTTCACCTGCGGCTTTCACATCGCGTTCCTGGTCACGCACCTGCCGGGCGAAGTCGCGCTGTGCGGCCTGCCGTCATCGGTCGCAAGCTGGTCGCTGGCGATCATCGGGCTTGCCAACATCGCGGGCAGCCTGCTGGCGGGCTTCTGGGTCAATCGCTTTCGCAGCAAGTACATCCTGTTCTGGATGTACCTCTCCCGCGCGCTGCTGGTGCTTGTCTACCTGGCCGCGCCCAAGAGCGCGCTGACGTTCTATCTCTTCGCGGTAGGGCTCGGCTTCACCTGGCTCGCCACCGTGCCGCCGACGGCGGGCGTCGTGGCCAAGCTCTTCGGCACGCGCTATCTCGCGACGCTCTTCGGGCTGACGCTGCTGTCGCACCAGATCGGAGCCTTCTTCGGTGCCTATCTCGGAGGCATCGCAATCAGCACGCAGGGAAGCTACCTCTGGATGTGGTACGCCGACGCCCTGCTGGCACTGGCGGCCGCCTTGGTGAATCTGCCGATCCGCGAGGCGCCGGTGCTACGCCGCCCGGTCGTGGCGACTTCGCCCTGAATGCCGAATTTCTACGGTCGCGCCGCGGGTGCGAGGCGCTTGCGCAGCGCCTCGCAGGGATCCGCCCGCTCGGCCGGTGCCGTCGTCAGCACTACGTCGAAGCGTCGTTGCAGGTCTTCGATGGCGACGCCGTCTTCCCCGGAGTTCGCTTCCAGCAGACCGATGGCGATCACCTCCCGACGCTGCTCGGTGGTCAGCCACCACGGCACGCCCATGTCCTTGCGTACGTGGCCATTGCCGGTGAGCAGGACGACGCCGCGGGCCAGGTAGGGCAGCAGGGAACGCGCGAGCACGAGGTCGCGCGCGATCTGGGCGCGCGCCATCGACGGCAGTGACTCTGCCGGCAGCAGGTCGCAGTGGCCGCGCGCTACAGCACGCTCGTGGTCCGCAACGAACTCCGCCGGCAGGCGATCGAGGCCGAGCGCTGCCTGTTCCGTCGCGTCGAACAACGCGCTCCAGCCCTGTGTCGAAACCTTGACCGCGTCCCGGCGCGAGAGGTTGGCGGCCACGATCGGCAGGTCGAAGTCGAGGGCGAGCTGCACGAACGGCCGGTAATGCTTCCAGTCCCAGTTGCGCGCGCCGGCGGCCTCGATCAGCGCATCGGCATTGCCGGGCTGTTCGCGCCGCACGCGGTCGATATCCGCCTGCCGCTCACGATCGAACTGCTCGAACGCGATCGCTGGCCGTGCGCCGGCCTCGAGTCGCCGGCGCAATGCCTCGGCACGCAGCGCGTGCTGCGCGCCGTTGTCATGAACTTCGCCGAGCAGCACGTTGCGCCGCAGCGCCATCGCCGCGGCGAGAGCCTGCGGACTGGCCTCCGTGGCGAGGCTGGCTGATGACGGCAGCGCGCTGCACGATGAGCGCGGCGAGCAGCGCCGCGCGCTGGAGCCGTTTTGCGAAGATGAGAGGCGGGAACACTGTGTCGGTCACGTCATGGCGAGAGGCTGCTTGCGGCGCGGCGCCGGGAACAGGCGATCGATCGCCTCGAGGTCCGCGGCGCTGAGTTCCAGTCGCGCGGCGTCAAGGTTCTCGCGCAGATGGTCTTCGCGCGACGCCTTGGGAATGGCGATGACGTCGGGATGGCGCAGCACCCAGGCGAGTGCAATCTGCGCCGCCGTCGCGCCGCGCTCTTCCGCGATGCGCGCAATTCCCCGGTCTGCGGCGAGCGTGCCCTGGTCGATTGGACAATAGGCCATCGTCGGGACACCGCGTGCCCGCTGCCAGGGCAGCAGGTCGAATTCGATGCCACGCCGGCTCGCCGAGTAGTAGACCTGGTTCGCGGCACAGCCGCTGCCTGTCGGCAAGCGCCACAGTTCGTCCATGTCGTCGACGTCGAAGTTCGACACGCCCCAGTGTGCGATGCGCCCGCTTTCGAGCAGCACCTCGAAGCCGCCGACGGTCGCGGCGAGCGGATGGCGGCCGCGCCAGTGCAGCAGGTACAGGTCGATGGTATCGAGCCGCAGGCGACGCCGGCTGCGGTCGCAGGCCTGGGCGACGCCGCTGGCACTGGCGTTGTGCGGGTAGACCTTGGTGACAACGAAGACATCCTCGCGCCGCACAACACCGGCGGCGATCGCCTCGGCCAGTGCCTGTCCCACGACCTCCTCGGCGCCGCCTTCGCCGTACATCTCGGCGGTATCGATCAGCCGGTAGCCCAGTTCGAGCGCGCGCCGTACCGCGGCGACCTCCGCGCTGCGCGCCGGTGCCGACTCACCGAGCCGCCAGGTGCCGAGGCCGAGCGCGGGAACGGCTGCAGCACAATTGGGCAGGCGAACCGTTTTCATCGATCTGCAGCGGGAACGTGCTTGGGCTGCGCCGCTCAGGCCGACGGCAGGCGCGGCAATGGCTTGCCACGTTCATCTTCGGCAATGCGCCGCAGGTACGCGGCGAACTCCGGATCCTCGCCCTTCAGCAGCTTCGGCAGCCGATGGTAGAAGTCGTCGCGCCGCACCCACTCGCGCATGAAGTCTTCCCACGAGTTCCAGCGGCGGCGTTGCAGCGGCGTCATGTGCTCGCTGTAGGCGGTCAGGTAGGCGCGCTCGAACAGCGAGATCAGCATGTCGAACACGATCAGCATGCGCTCCTGCTGCTCGGCGCTCAGGTCCTGCGTGGCGAACTCGCTGCGTAGGCGCAGGTCCGGGTTGTCGATGACGACCTTGAGAAAGTCGTTGTAGGCGTTTGAAAGCAGCTGATAGACCTCGTCTTCGTCCGTCGCGCGCTCCTTGCGCTGCTCGAAGAGGAACAGGAAGATCGCCAACGGCAGGCCGATGACGGTGACGACGTAGCTCGCCAGCTCCCAGGTCTGTGGATCAAACAAGTCGGTCTCCGCCTGGCTGGCAGTGAACGAGCCGAGCGAGGCAACGGCGCATGCTAGCCGCCGTACCGCCGCAGTTCGGCGAGGTCGAGGATCCGCACCCGTCCGTAAGCCACCTCGAGCAGTCCGGCCTTGGCGAGCGCCTGCAATGCCTGGTTGACGCGCTGGCGCGAGACGCCGGACAGGTAACCGATCTCCTCCTGAGAGATCTCGATCTCGGCCCTGTGACCCGGGTAAAGGTGCGGGTTGAACAGTTCCGACAGGCAGCGCGCCACGCGCGCGTCCGGTTCGAGAAGGCGTTCGTACTCGACCATCGCGATGAACTGACCGAGCCGTTCGTTCAGCTGGGTCAGGAGAAAGCGGTTGAACGCGATGCTCGTGTTGATCAGGTGGTCGAAGGTCTGCTGCGGCATCCACGCCATCCGCGTGTCGCGCAGGGCGACGACGTCGTACTTGCGGACCTCGTTCTTGAGCAGCGAACCTTCGCCGAACCAGCCGCCCGGCCCGACGCCGGTGAAGGTCGCCGTCTTGCCGGTCAGGGACACGACGTTGATCTTGACCAGGCCCTCGATGACGCCGGTCCAGGCGTCGACCAGCTCGCCCTTGCGCATGACGACCGACCCGCCGCTGAAGCGCCGCTCCTCGACTTCGGCCAGGACGCGCTCGCGCTCCAGGGGCTGCAGGGCCTGCCACCAGGCACCGGCGGCCAGCATGTCCGAGAGGTGGAGTGGGTCGGGTTCAGACATCGGCTGTTTCCGAGATGGGTGCCATTGTGGCCGAAGACTGTCGTCCGGATGACAGCGGGCGTTCCGGATGCGTCCTACTGTTCGCTCGCGGCCGGGCGAGACCGAGGAAGTTGCAACGGGCCGCGGCGAGTGGGTTAAGCTAATTCGCTACGTGTCCGGTCGAGGCACGGCTAACAAGATTCAGGAGACAGCGCATCGTGGCGGACACCGTCACTGCCGACACCTTCCCTCGCCTTCTGCAGTTGCATGCCCAGCGGCGGCCAGGGGCGACTGCAATACGCGAGAAGGACCTCGGTATCTGGCAAGGCTGGAGCTGGATGCAGGTGCTGGCCGAGGTGCGCCAGATCGCGGCCGGACTCCACCAGGCCGGCTTCACCCGTGGCGAGCACCTTGCCATCATCGGTGAGAACCGGCCGCGCCTTTATTTCACGATGATCGCGGTGCAGTGCCTCGGCGGCATCCCGGTGCCGATGTACCAGGACGCCGTTGCGGCCGAGATGGCCTTCGTCTTCGACAACGCGGAAATCAAGTTTGCCGTGGTCGAGGACCAGGAGCAGGTCGACAAGCTGCTCGAGATCCGCGAGACGGTCCCGCACCTGAAGCGGATCGTCTACGAAGACCCGCGGGGCCTGCGCAACTACGACCAGCCGGGCCTGGCGTCGTATGAACAGATCCGGGCGCTTGGCGAGCAGTTCCTGAAGGAGCATCCGACGCTGGTCGAGGACGAGATCGCGAAGGGCAGCGCCAGCGACGTTGCGGCGATGTTTTACACGTCCGGCACGACCGCTAACCCCAAAGGCGTGGTGCTTGCCTACGGCAACCTGCTGGCCGCTGGCCGTGCCGGCGCCGACATGGAACGGCTGACGGATCGCGAGGAGGTGCTGGCGTACCTGCCAATGGCGTGGGTCGGCCAGAACATCTTTTCCTATACCCAGTGGCTGGTCTGCGGGTTCACGGTCAACTGCCCGGAGTCCGCGGCCACCGTGCAGGCGGATATGCGCGAGATCGGGCCGACCTACTACTTCGCGCCGCCGCGCGTGCTGGAAGGGCTGCTGACGCAGGTGATGATCCGCATGGAGGACGCCTCGGCGGTCAAGCGCAAGATGTTCCATTACTTCATGGACGTGGCGCGGCGCGTTGGCGGGCGGCTCCTCGACAAGCAGTCGGTGGGGCTCGGCGACCGACTGCTCTATGGCCTGGGTGACTGGTTCGTCTATGCGCCCCTGCGCAATGCGCTGGGCATGAGCCGGATCCGTGTCGCTTACACGGCTGGCGAGGCGATCGGCCCGGATCTCTTCACTTTCTACCGTTCGCTCGGAATCAATCTCAAGCAACTCTACGGCTCGACCGAGACTTCAGTGTTCGTCTGCGTGCAACCCGACGGCGGCGTGAAGCCCGACACCGTGGGTCCACCGGTCTCGGGCGTCGAGATCCGCCTGACCGACGCCGGCGAGATCCTGATCCGTTCGCCGGGCCTGTTCCGCGAGTACTACAAGTCGCCGGACGCGACGCGCGACGCGAAGGACGTCGAAGGCTGGTTCCACACCGGGGATGCGGGTTACTTCGATGCCGAGGGCCACCTGAAGATCATCGATCGGGCCAAGGATGTCGGCAAGCTCGCCGACGGAACGCTCTTCGCGCCCAAATACATCGAGAACAAGCTGAAGTTCTTCCCGACGATCAAGGAAGCCGTGGCGTTCGGCGACGGGCGTGACATGGTCTGCGCCTTCGTCAACATTGACATGGAAGCCGTCGGCAACTGGGCCGAGCGGCGCAACCTGCCCTACTCCGGTTACACCGACCTCGCGTGCAAGCCGGAAGTAATCGAGTTGATCCGGGAATCGGTCGAAAAGGTCAATGCGGACCTGGCCAACGACCCCAAGCTGGCCAACGCCCAGATCAGACGGTTCATCGTCCTGCACAAGGAACTCGACGCCGACGACGAGGAACTGACCCGCACGCGCAAGGTGCGGCGCCGTTTCATCCAGGACAAATACAGCGCGCTGGTCGATGCGATGTACGCGGGTCGGGATGAGCAGTACATCGACACGATGGTCAAGTTCGAGGATGGCCGCACCGGCCGGATCGCGGCCACGCTCACGGTGCGCGACGCGAAGACCTTCGCACCGATGCAGAAGGCGGCCTGACCCGATGAAGCCACGTGTCTGGGCCGCAATCGCCTGCCTCATCATCGGCGTGCCGGTCGCGGCATGGGGACTCGCCAACGGTTCCCTGCTGCTCGGTTTGCTCGGCCTTGCCCTCGTTCTGGTGTTCGTCTTCCTCGTGGTCGAAGCGATGAACCAGGCAGCGAAGCCGAAACACGAGATACCGAAGTCACCGAACGCAGCGTGGAACATGAAGGATGCGCCGGCGGAAGCGCCCGATCATCGCCGCGGAGGTTCGCTGTGACCCGCCGCAACCTGGGCGAAGTGCTGCTGCAGGTCGATGACGTCTGGCTGTCGTTTGGCGGCGTCAAGGCGATCCAGGGCGTCTCGTTCGATGTCCGCGAGCACGAGATCCGCGCGATCATCGGCCCCAATGGCGCCGGCAAGAGTTCGATGCTGAATGTGATCAACGGCGTCTACCACCCGCAGCAGGGGCGCATCACGTTCCGCGGCAAGGTGCGCACGTCGATGGATCCGCACGACGCCGCGGCGCAGGGTTTCGGCCGCACGTTCCAGAGCCTGGCGCTGTTCAAGGGCATGAGCGTGCTCGACAACATCATGACGGGACGCAACCTGCGCATGCGCACCGGCATCCTGTCGCAGGCGGTGCATATCGGCTTCGCGCGACGGGAGGAACTGCGCCACCGCGAGTTCGTCGAGCACATCATCGACTTCCTCGAGATCCAGGCCTACCGCAAGACGCCGGTCGGGCGTCTGCCCTACGGGCTGCAGAAGCGCGTCGATCTCGCGCGTGCGCTGGCGATGGAGCCCAAGATCCTGCTGCTCGACGAGCCGATGGCCGGCATGAACCTCGAGGAGAAGCAGGACATGTCGCGGTTCGTGCTCGACGTCAACGAGGAGTTCGGCACGACCATCGTCCTCATCGAGCACGACATGGGTGTCGTCATGGACATCTCGGACCGTGTCGTCGTGCTCGACTACGGTCGCAAGATCGGCGACGGAACGCCCGACGAAGTCCGGAGCAACGAGCAGGTCATCGCCGCCTATCTCGGCGTGGCGCACTGAGGCTGACATGGACCAGGCGTTGCGATCCCTGCAGAAGAACTGGCCCGTGGTGCTGATGATGGTCGCGATGGCGGTCGGCGCCGCCGGTCCACTTGCGTTCGGCATGACCACGCCAGGCTTCTACGTCGAGGTCATGCTGGGCGGGCTGATGTCGGGCGTCATGTACTCGCTGGTGGCGCTCGGTTTCGTGCTGATATTCAAGGCCTCGGGCGTGTTCAACTTTGCGCAGGGCGCCATGGTGCTGTTCGCAGCGCTGTCGGTGGCGCGGATCGCCGAAGTCGTGCCGCTGCCGGTGGCCTTCGTCGCCGCGATCGGCATCATGGCCGTGCTGGCGTGGCTGATCGAGCGCCTGGTGCTGCGTCATCTCGTCAACCAGGACGCGGTCGTGCTGCTGATGGCCACGCTGGGCATCACCTACTTCCTCGACGGCTTCGGGCAGACCATCTGGGGCAGCGACATCTACAAGATCGACACCGGCCTGCCCAAGACGCCCGTGATGGTGGCCGAGTCGATTTTCGACGGCGGGATCCTGGTCAATACCGAGGACCTCGTGGCGGCGGCGATTGCCGCCCTGCTGGTGCTGGCGCTGGCGCTGTTCTTCCAGAAGACGCCGACCGGTCGGGCACTGCGTGCTGTGGCCGACGATCACCAGGCGGCGCAGTCGATCGGCATTCCGCTGAACCGGATCTGGGTCATCGTGTGGAGCGTCGCGGGCTTCGTGGCGCTGGTGGCCGGGGTGATCTGGGGTTCCAAGCTCGGCGTGCAGTTCTCGCTGTCGCTGATCGCACTGAAGGCGCTGCCGGTGGTCATACTCGGCGGCTTCACCTCGGTGCCCGGTGCCATCATCGGCGGGCTCATCATCGGTGTCGGCGAGAAATTCGCCGAGGTGTTCCTCGGTCCGATCCTGGTCAAGCAGTTCGACCTTGCCGGCGGCGGCATCGAAAACTGGTTCGCCTACGTGCTGGCGCTGCTCTTCCTGCTGGTCCGGCCGGAAGGCCTGTTCGGCGAGAAGCACATCGACCGCGTGTAACGCCTGACGAGACAAGTCCGCCATGCTCTACCGCGAAAACGGCCAGTTCAAAGGCTCCTACAGCGAGGACCAGCAGATCCTGCCGATCGTGCAGGACCGGTGGTTCATGCTGGCACTGCTCGCGTTTGCGTTTCTCGTGATGCCGGCGATCGGAACCGACTACCTGTTCCTGTCGCTGGTGATCCCGTTCCTGATCCTCGCGATCGCGGCAATCGGCCTGAACATCCTTGTTGGCTACTGCGGCCAGATCTCGCTGGGTACCGCGGCCTTCATGGCGGTCGGTGCCTACGCAGCCTACAACTTCGTCATCCGCGTGCCGTCGCTCAACTTCCTGGTCGTGCTGATCCTTTCCGGAGGCATCGCGGCACTGGTCGGCATTCTGTTCGGCATCCCCAGTTTGCGCATCAAGGGCCTGTACCTGGCGGTGGCGACACTCGCGGCCCAGTTCTTCGTCGACTGGATGTTCGCGCGGGTCAAGTGGTTCACCAACTACTCCTCCTCGGGATCGGTTTCGACTCCGCCGATCGAGATGTTCGGGTGGTCGATGGAGTCACCGACCCATAAGTATCTCTTCGTTCTCTCGGTGGCGGTCGTGATGACTCTGGCCGCCAAGAACCTCGTGCGGGGACACATCGGGCGCAGCTGGATGGCGATCCGCGACATGGACGTGGCTGCCGAGGTCATCGGCATCCGGCCGCTTTACGCGAAGCTGTCGGCGTTCGCGGTCAGCTCGTTCTATGCCGGCGTGGCCGGCGCCCTGTGGGGGTTCATCCGGCTTGGCGCCTGGGAGCCGCTGGCGTTCAATGTGAATCTTTCTTTGAACCTGCTGTTCATGATCATCATCGGCGGGATGGGTTCGCTGCTAGGCTCGTATTTCGGTGCCGCCTTCATCGTCATCCTGCCGATCCTGCTGAACCAGGTACCTGGCGCCATCGGCATCGAGATCTCGACCGCATTCGCATCGCACCTGGAGGCGATGATCTTTGGCAGCCTGATCATTTTCTTCCTGATCGTCGAGCCGCATGGCCTCGCACGGCTCTGGGCGATCGGCAAGGAGAAGTTGAGACTATGGCCGTTCCCGCACTGAGGTCCACGGAGAAGCGGCGCAACAAGAAAATGCTGGACCCTTTTTTACGCATGGAGACAATGATGGCAACGTTTTTGAAATCACGGGTCGCCGCCATGGCGGTGGCCGGGTTCGCGGCGGCGGCCTCTCTTGGCCTGCCCGCACCGTCGGACGCTCAACAAAAGGCGGCGGCCCCGGCGGCGGGCAAGGGCGAGCAGTTCGTCCCGGTGCTCGTGTACCGCACGGGCGCCTACGCGCCGAACGGCACACCCTGGGCCAACGGTTTCGTCGACTACCTGAAACTGGTCAATGCGCAGGGCGGCATCAACGGCGTGAAGCTCACCTGGGAAGAGTGCGAGACCGGCTATGCGACCGACCGCGGCGTCGAGTGCTACGAGCGCCTCAAGACGAAGCCCTTCGTCTCGGCCTTCCAGCCGCTGTCCACGGGCATCACGTTCGCACTGACCGACAAGGCGCCGACAGACAAGATACCGCTGATCACGGCCGGTTACGGCCGCTCGGAGTCGGTCGAGGGTGAGGCCTTTCCCTGGAATTTTCCGCTGATGGGCACCTACTGGGATGCGGCCGATGTCCTGGTACAGCATGTCGGCAAGTTGAATGGCGGCACCGACAAACTCAAGGGCAAGAAGATCGCACTGGTCTACCACGACTCGCCGTTCGGCAAGGAGCCGATTGCGCTGCTGCAGGAGCGCGCCAAGCTGCACGGCTTTGAGCTGATGACGATCCCGGTCACGCATCCGGGCGTCGAGCAGAAGGCCGCGTGGCTGCAGATCCGCCAGAACCGTCCGGACTATGTCTTCCTGTGGGGCTGGGGCGTGATGAACTCCACGGCGCTGCGAGAGGCCGTGGCGACCGGATACCCGCGTGACAAGATGTACGGCGTGTGGTGGGCAGCGGCCGAGCCCGACGTTCTGCCGGTCGGAGCCGATGCCAAGGGCTACAACGGCCTGGCGTTGCAGCACGGAGCGGGCCGCGCCAAGGTGCACAACGACATCCTCGCCACGTTGCACGCCAAGGGACAGGGCACGGGGCCGCAAGAGGAAGTCGGTACGGTCCTCTACACGCGGGGCATGATCAGCGCGATGCTGCAGGTCGAAGGCATCCGCCAGGCTCAGCTGCGATACGGCAACAAGCCGCTGACGGGTGAGCAGATCCGCTACGGACTGGAGAACCTGAACCTCGATGCCAAGCGCCTGGAAGCGCTCGGGCTGTCCGGAGTGATGAAGCCGCTGGCGACGAACTGTCGCGACCACGCGGGCGCGCGCTCGGCGAGAATCCAGCAGTGGGACGGCACCAAGTGGGTGTTTACGTCCGACTTCTACGAGGCCGACAACCAGATCATCAAGCCGATGATCAAGGCGGCGGCGCAGCGCTACGTCGCCGACAAGAAACTGACGATGCGCAGCTGCGCGGACGAGATCGCGGCGGATGCCAAGGGCGCGGCCCCGGTGGCGGCGCCGGCTGCGGTCAAGACGGCCCCGGCGAAGAAGTAGTCGCAAGCCACCACAGTCGACCGCGTCAGGCGGCCGGCTGTGCGAAGCGCTTACGGCGTGAGCGCTTCGCACAGCGACAACGGAGTTCACGGTGACGGCACCGCTGCTCAACGTCAACGGCATTGAGGTCATCTACAACCACGTGATCCTCGTGCTCAAGGGGGTCTCCTTGACGGTGCCCGAAGGCGGCATCGTCGCGCTGCTTGGCGCCAACGGTGCCGGCAAGACGACGACGCTGCGTGCCGTGTCGAACCTGCTGCAGGGCGAGCGCGGTGAAGTCACCAAGGGGTCGATCGAATATCTCGGCGAGAAGATCGAGCGGCTCACGGCCTACGACCTCGTCAAGCGCGGCGTCGTGCAGGTCATGGAAGGGCGCCGCTGCTTCGCGCATCTGACGGTCGAGGAGAACCTGCTTTCCGGCGCCTACTCGCGCGGCGCGTCGGGCCGCGGCAACACCCGCGCGGACGTGGCGGCGGACCTGGACAAGGTCTACGCCTATTTCCCCCGCCTGAAGCAGCGGCGCGGCAGCCAGTCGGGCTACACCTCCGGCGGTGAACAGCAGATGACCGCGATCGGGCGCGCATTGATGGCCAGGCCGTCGATGATCCTGCTCGACGAACCGTCGATGGGGCTGGCGCCCCAGGTGGTCGAGGAGATCTTCGCCATCGTGCAGGACCTCAACAAGAAGGAACGCGTCTCGTTCCTGCTGGCCGAACAGAACACGAACATCGCATTGCGTTTCGCCGATTACGGCTACATCCTCGAAAATGGCCGCGTGGTCATGGACGGCGATGCCAAGTCGTTGCGCGAGAACGAGGACGTGAAGGAGTTCTACCTCGGCGTTTCCAAGGCCGGCCGCAAGAGCTTCCGCGAAACCAAGTTCTACAAACGAAGGAAGCGCTGGCTGGCCTGAGGCCGGAGCGCAACGGTTTTTCCGCGCATGCACGCGCGGGGGTTTTCGTCAGCGCGCGCGGGTTGGCGAAAGCGGAGTGGGGACCGCGCATCAAACTAGGAGCGTAGATGGCCACAAAGAAAGCTGCGAAGAAGAAGTCCCGTCGTACCGTGATGTACAGCACGGGGGGCAAGAAGCTTTACGCGGTGCGCGATGCCAGCGGCAAGTTCAAGGACATCCAGCAGTACTCGCGCGCCCACGCCATGGACATCAAGAGGGGCAGCTCCGCAGAGACCAAGGCGGCTGCCAAGAAGGCCGTCAAGAAGGCCGTCAAGAAGGCTGCAACGGTCAAGAAGTCGGCAGCAAAGAAGTCGGCAGCAAAGAAGGTCACGAAGCGCGCAACGACCGCGAAGAAGGCCGCCGGCGGGATCGTCAAGAGCCTGAAGCGTGCCCTGAAGAAGGTGACGGGTTAGGGAGCTGGAGCCTCGAGCGCGGGTCGACGGGTCTGGGGCGAGGAGCCACAGCCCGGAGCCCGCTCTCGACATACCGATGCGCCTTCTTGCATCGCCTTCAGCCCTCGCCGCCTTTGGCGTCGTGCTGCTGCTTGTCTCGTGCCGGCCGTCCGTGGCACCCGAATCGTCTGAACCGCGACCGTCGCGCGAGCGGCCGGCGACGCCATTGCCGACGCGCGAGACGACGATCGATCCCGTCACTCGGAAGCTCGACGCCGCACAGCTCGAAGCGGAGCGTCGGCGCTCCGAGATCGACCAGGCCGGAAAGTAGCGCGCCTTTCCCACGAGGAACCTCATGCCGCAGCACTTCGACAGTCGCGAGACCCGCGATCCCCGTCAACGTGAACTCGACCTGATGGGACATCTGCCGGGATTGGTGGCCAATGCGCTGAAAGCGCCCGGGTGGCGCGAACATCTCGGCGCAATCGATCCGGCAGAGATCGCGACCCGCGCCGCGCTGGCACGCCTGCCGGTGCTGAGAAAGTCGGAACTGCCGGCACGGCAGAAGGCGGCACCGCCCTTCGGCGGCTTCGTCGCCGACCCGGTCGAGCGATTCGGGCGGCTCTTCACCTCACCCGGACCGATTTACGAGCCCGAAGGACGCCATGAGGACGCCTGGCGCGCAGCACGCGGGCTTTATGCCGCCGGCATGCGCGCCGGGCACGTCGTATTGAACACGTTCTCGTACCACCTGACGCCGGGCGGATTCATCCTCGACGGCGGCGCGCGCGCGGTCGGTTGCGCGGTCATTCCGGCCGGGCCAGGCAACACCGAGCAGCAGCTCGACCTGATCGAACACCTGCGGCCGACAGCCTATATCGGTACCCCGGACTTCCTGAAGATCCTGCTCGATGCCGCCGGGGCGGCGCAGCGCGACGTCTCCTCGCTCAAGCGAGCCGTGGTTTCCGGTGCGGCCTTCCCGCCTTCGCTGCAAGCCGAGATCAAGGCGCGTGGCATCGATGCCTATCAGCTTTATGCCACGGCCGATCTCGGTGTCGTGGCCTATGAGACGTCCGCGCGCGAGGGCATGGTCGTCAACGAGGATGTGCTGGTCGAGATCGTCCGGCCCGGCACCGGCGAGCCGGTGCCGGAGGGCGAGGTCGGGGAAGTGGTCGTGACTTCGTTCGACCCGCACCACCCATGGATCCGCCTCGCGCTCGGCGACCTCTCCGCATTCCTGCCCGGCGCATCACCGTGCGGGCGCACGAATGCCCGCATCCGCGGCTGGATGGGTCGTGCGGACCAGACGACCAAGGTGAAGGGAATGTTCGTACGGCCCGAGCAGATCGCCGAGATCGGTCGCCGGCATCCCGGCGTGGGCCGGCTGCGGCTGGTCGTCGTTCGCGACGGCGAGAGCGACGCCATGATCCTGAAGGTCGAATCGGCGGCGCGGGAGCCGGCGCTGGGCGATCGGATCCAGGAGTCGTTGCGCGCGGTGACCAAGCTCGGCGGAAATGTCGAACTTGTCGCGCCCGGGTCGCTGCCCAACGACGGCAAGGTGATCGACGACGCGCGTGCGTAATCAACGCGGCTACTTCGCGCCGTAGAAATGCTGACGGCGCCCGCAGGCGCCGTCGCACGGTGGTAGCAGAGGAGGACTTACCGGCGTCGGCTCGCGGCGCTGGCCTTCTTGGCCGCGGCCTTCTTCGGTGCGGCGCGCGAGGCCGCGGGCCGCGAGGCAGCACGCGAGACCGATCGTTTGGCAGGTCGTGCCGCCGAGGCGGATTTCGCTCGAACCGCCTTTGGCTTGCTGGCCACGGGCGCGCCAGTGGCGATGTCGATCGCCGCGATCATCACGTCGCGAACAGAGTTCGCCATCGCGTTGATCGCATCGGTCATCGCTGCGGCGGGCTTGGCGATCGGCAGCTTGACCGTCGTCGCCGGCGGTGCAGCGGCTTCCTCGTTGATGTCCCACAACCGCAGCAGCTCCGCCTGGGTCGGCACGGTCCCCTGCGAGACGCGCTGCCGGCGGGCGGCGACGGAGTCGCGCACGATCTTTTCAACGACGTCGAGCGGCAGACGGTTGAGGTCCGAGAACTTGATGAAGCTCTTGTTGGCGTTGACGCCCTGCAACGCTTCCTTGTGCTTCAGCACAACGTCTTTTTCGGCCACGTACAGCGACATATGCCGGCGGCCGGATTCCAGGGCGAACAGCGGCCCGTCTAGTTCGTAGAAGGCGAGACCGTAGCGCATGCTTTCGCGAACTCCGCGGGCGGAGCGGCGAATCATGCTGCACAAGCGCGCCATTGCCACGCGACGGTCCGGCGGCAGGTCGCGCAGGTAGGCGCCTACCGTCGAGGCTGTCGGGTTCATGAGATTCCTCCGGCGTACAGCGTCCGAAAACGCTGAATTTTAACGCTTTTTGAGGAATGCCTCGGAACGCCACCCTGAAGCAGGCCGGGTGGCGTCCCGGCCGTGTCCTTGTCGGATCAGCCGGGTGCAGCCGATTTCGCCCGGTAGAAAATGAAATCGGCCGAAAAATCGACGCGGAGAATCTGGTTTGACAGCGCGGGTTCGCACTTTGGCGGCGGCATGCCGCCCCGTGTATTCACCCGCTGGACGTGGGTAATGCCGTCGAAGGCGCCCTTGCCGTAGCTGCGGGTCGTCAACAGCAGCCAGCGCAGGTCGGCGGCGTTGGGTGCCTCGTCGTACGAGGCAATCGAGGCCACCAGCCGGCTGCCGTCATTGTGCTCGAAGGAAAAATTGGCGCCGTGCCGGCCGACGACCTTGCCGCTCGCGTCGGCCAGCTGCGCCTCTGGCTGCCGGAACACCCAGACAAAACCCGAATCGCGCTTTTCGCAGCGAAAGATCTGCACTCCCTGCGCCGATAGCTGCAGCACGGGCTCCCGGTCTGAAGGTGCCTTGATGCTGGAAAACAGTCCGAGACTCGGGGCCTTGACCGCAGCGTCTGTTCCCTGCCGAGGAGAGGTTGCCGGACTGACGGAAGCGCAGCCGGATACGAGCAATACGCCGATGGCAAGGAACGCGTTCGCTTGTCTTTGAATGTTCATGTCACCCCTGTCGCCGATTCTCCGTTGCGCAAAAAAGGTGCCGCGCCCGGCGCGCCCTCTCTGGGGAGGCCTCGATCAAACGTCGCGGCGCCCTCGGTGGTCCGACAGAACGTCGCCGAGGCGGTGATCGGTAGCCGGCGGCAGTCGACTCACTCCCGGCCGCCGCCCGGTACGGGAGTCTGCCAGTCGCTGAAGATCGCGGCCGGATCGTCGCCATACCTTGAATGCGCCGCGTGCGCGGGCGTACCGGCAGCGATCCAGCACAGCAGCGTCTCGCCGGGAGCGCAAAAACCCTGCTGCACGACCGCATCATGGACCGAAGCGCCGCCCAGTACCTTCGCCCCGTAGCCCATCAGGTGCAGGGCGTTCAGAAAATTCATCAGGGCCGCGCCGGCGCACAGCAGCTGTTCGACGGCCGGAACACCTTGCTCTCCGTCCCGCACTCGACCCAGCAGCGCCACCAGAGCCGGTCCACGCAATGCGCGCGCGCGCGCACGCTCGATCCCGGCGTCGTCGCTTCCGCGCCGCCGCGCCGCGGTCGCAAAGAGTTCGCCCAATGCGGCACGCTGCTGGCGATCGATCCGCACGAACCGGTAGGGCCGCAGTGCCTCGTGATCGGGCGCACGCAACGCAAGTGACGCCGCCCGCAGTAATTCGTCGGATCCCGGAGCGGGCTCGATCAGATGCCTGGGGCTCACCGAATAGCGTCGAGCCAGGTGCGCCAGCACATCGCCCGGCCCGACGCCGGGGACCTGGGACGTATCAGACTTCCGTTCCATCGCACACGATCAGGGCATGCGGTCGGGCAGCCGCCTAGGCGAGCCCGTTGTGGATGCAGACGAAATCGGCGATCTGCGCGACGTCGTCGAGCGCGAACTGCGGCAGCGCACTGTCGACGCGCACATCGGTCGCGATCGCCACCACGTGCGGATCATCCGGATGGAGCGGCACCTTGCCGTTGGCCGCGCGAAAGACCTCGATCTTGGGAATCGGCTGGCGCTTGAAGCCCTCCACGATCAGCAGGTCGCAGGGCGACATGCGCGCGACGAGTTCGTCCAGCGTCAGTTCGGCCGTGCCCCGCAGTTCGTGCATCAGGGCCCAGCGCACGCTCGACGACAGCATCACTTCGCTGCAGCCTGCGTGCCGGTGGCGATAGGAGTCCTTGCCGGGCTGGTCGACATCGAACTCGTGGTGCGCGCGCTTGATCAGGGACACCGTGAGGCCGCGTGCCGTCAGGAGCGGCACCACGCGTTCGATCAGCGTGGTCTTGCCGCTGCCGGACCAGCCGGCGAAACCGAATATTTTCATTGCAGCGCCGCCGCGCGCGAAGGCCGGGCGGTGTGAGAACCGATCAGCGACGCACTCTACCAGCGCGACGAGCCCTGTCGCGTGCAGTCGCTGGCGCCGCGACCGACTACTCGCCCGCGTTGGGGAAGAAGAGCTGCTCGCCGTTGATTCGATAGGACGCGATCCCCTGCTGGCCCGCAGCAGAGGTGACCCAGTCGACGAACTTCTGCGCGTCGGCCGCGCGCACGTGAGGATGGCGCGCCGGGTTCACGACGATGACGCCGTACTGGTTGTACAGGCGCTTGTCGCCCTCGACCAGGATCACCAGGTCACCGCGATTCTTGAAAGACAGCCAGGTGCCGCGATCGGCCAGCACGTACGATCCGGCCGAGGACGCGATGTTCAGCGCCGGGCCCATGCCGCAGCCGCATTCCCGGTAACCGCTGCCGCGCTGAGCTGTCAGGTCAGCCGCCGCCCAGTAACGGTTCTCGGCGGCATGCGTGCCGCTCTTGTCGCCGCGCGAAACGAACGGCGCGTTGGCGGCGGAGATCTTCTTCAAAGCGGCGACGATGTCGTTGCCACGCACGTTGGCGCCGTCGGCCTTGGGGCCGATCAGCACGAAGTCGTTGTACATGACCGGGTAGCGCTTCAGGCCGAATCCCTCGGCGACGAATTTCTCCTCGGCCGGCTGATCGTGCACGAACAGGACGTCGGCATCGCCCCGGCGTGCCATGTCGAGCGCCTGCCCGGTGCCGACGGCCACCACCTTGACGTCGAGGCCGGAGGCCTTCTTGAACAGCGGCAGCAGGTGAGTGAAGAGGCCGGATTGTTCGGTCGAAGTGGTCGAAGCCATCGTGATGCTTTGTGCGCCGGCAACCCCGGTCGCCAGACACAAGGCCATGGCAAGCGCGGTGTGGAGCCGACGGCTCATGCAATTCTTGAATCGACCGATCATGCGAGTTCTCCTGCGAGGTAGCGCCGCACACCGGCGGCAGTGGAATCTTCAAAGAAGGCGGCGGTCGACTGGTCGGCCAGCAGTCGCCCCTGTTCGAAGCACAGGACGCGGCTGGCGAGGCGGCGTACCTGGCCGAGGTTATGGCTGCTGAATACCAGCGTGACGCCAGCGCGGTCGGTGAAGTGTGTGAGCAGTCCCTCGACGTCGCGCCGCGCGGCCGGATCCATGCTCGACGTCGGTTCGTCGAGCAGCAGGACGTCGGGTGCGAGTGCCCATGCACGTGCCAGCGCCATCCGCTGTTGCTGGCCGCCCGACAGGTTGCGGGCATTCCGATGTGCAGCCTCGCTGAGGCCGAAGCGCGCCAGCGCGGCGTGCGCGCGTTCGCACGCCTCGCGCCAATGGGTCCCGCGCAGCCACAAGCCGAGTGCGATGTTCCGCAGGACGCTCACGCGCAGCATGTAGGGCCGCTGGAACAGCATGGCCTGGCAATTGATCGGCGGCCGTTCGACGCGTCCGGCGCTTGGTTCGATCAGTCCATGCAGCAGGCGCAGCAACGTGGTCTTGCCGCTGCCGTTCGGTCCGACCAGCGCCACCCGCTCACCGGCACGGATCGCGAGGCTGAGAGGCGCAAGGGCCTGCACGGTGCCGTATCGCACCTGTGCTTCCTGCAACCGGAAGACCGCGTCGGTCGTCAGAGGTGCTGCGCAATTCGTTGGAGCTGCGTCAAGCGGGCCGGCAGCGCAGTCTGCCGCGGTGCCTCCTCCACCCAGCGTCGCGTGCGGGATCACCGCGCTGCCATCGGGCGGAGCACGGCGGAAGTCTTCACAGCGGCTGGCCAAGTTCATGCAGGCAGTACCCGTGTGACGTCGCTGACGTTGCCGTCGATCCGCTCGCGCCAGGCGCGCAGCGCGGCAATGGCGACGTTGAGCAGCAGCACGACTGCGATCAGCACGATCCCGAGCGCCATCGCCAGCGGCAGGTCTCCCTTGCTGGTCTCGAGCGCGATGGCCGTCGTCATGACCCGCGTGAAGCCATCGATGTTGCCGCCGACGATCATCACGGCGCCGACCTCCGAGACGGCGCGTCCGAAGGCGGCAATCAGCACGGTCAGCAGCGCAAAACGCTCGTCGAACGCGAGCAGCAGGCCGCGCGTGAGCGTCGACGCACCGAGCGAGCGCAGCTGTTCCCCGTGCCCGCGATCGGCATCCTCGATCGCCTGCCGCGTGAGCGCGGCCACGACCGGTGTCACCAGGACGACCTGGGCCGTCACCATTGCCGGAAACGAATACAGCCAGCCGAGAAACCCGAGCGGTCCCGAGCGCGAAAGCAGCAGGTACACGATGAGCCCTACGACGACCGACGGCAGCGCCAGCAGCGTGCTCAGACAGCGTCAGCACGGGGTCGCGCCCCGGGAACCGAGCCACGCCGAGCCAGGCGCCTGCCACCAGTCCGAGAACGAATGCAATCGCACACGCCGTCGCGCTGACCGCAAGCGAGCGCCCGACGATGGCGACCAGTTCCGGGTCGAGCGCGATCAGCAGTTGCCACGCCATCAGGGTGGCTTCAGTCAGCGTGTTCATGGAGGCTGTCATCCTAAGCAGCCGCCCGCGCGCTGTGAGGCCGATTCGGCGGCTTGCGTAGGAACGTCGGTTCATACGTCGGTCGCGACCGGGTGGTGCGGCGCTCCGTCGCGGCCCCGGCGGCCTGAGGTGCGGGGCATGGGGCAAACTTGCGCCGTGCACAAGATCGAACTTTCGTATTCGCTGACGGGGCAGCGCACGCCGGAGGCGCTGATCCGCAATCCGCTGATCGAGCTGCTGGCGGCGGTTCGGGCGGAAGGTTCCATCTCGGGCGCGGCGCGCGCGCTGCGGCTCTCTTACCGCCACGTCTGGGGTGAACTCAAGCGCTGGGAACGCGAACTGGGCCGGCCACTGATCGTCTGGGAGCGCGGGCAGGCTGCACAGCTCACCGCATTCGGCGACAAATTGCTGTGGGCCGAGCGGCAGGCGCAGGCACGACTTGCGTCGGAGATCGCCGCCCTGCACGCCAACCTCGAGCGTGCGTTCGGGATGGCGTTCGACGACGCGACTCATGCCCTGACCGTGCAGGCCAGCCACGACAGCGCGCTCGTACTGCTGCGCGAACATTGCCTGCCGGCACGGCTGCATCTGGACATCGGTTTCACC
Organism: uncultured beta proteobacterium; assembly: GCA_963780715.1. Classification (GTDB taxonomy): domain Bacteria; phylum Pseudomonadota; class Gammaproteobacteria; order Burkholderiales; family Burkholderiaceae_F; genus JALORV01. The sequence goes on along the minus strand of CAWADK010000018.1, from coordinate 63,670 downwards.
GGCAGCGTCGATGCGCTGCGTGCGTTACGGGCGCACCGCTGCACGCTGGCCGGTTTTCACGCTCCGCCGCGGCCACCGCGCGGAGGCCGCATCGAGCGCGCCTACGCCGGACTCCTGACCGCAGGGCAACAGAGCCTGATCGGTTTCGCGCGGCGCGTGCAGGGTCTGGCGGTGGCGCCGGGCAATCCGCTCTCGCTGTCGTCGATGGCCGATGTCGTGGCGCGCAAGGCGCGCTTCGTCAACCGGCCGGAGGGCACAGGCAGCCGGCTGCTGACCGATGCGCTGTGCGACGAAGGCGGCGTGCCCGTGGGTGGCATCCTCGGCTACGAAGCACGAGGAGCCCTCGCACGCCGCCGTGGCTCAGACGATCGCATCGGGTCGCGCGGATGTCGGCCTGTGCATCGAAGCGGCGGCGCGCAGCCGTGGGCTCGACTTCGTGCCACTGCTGTGGGAGGAATACTTTCTCGTGTGCATGGCCGCGGACCTGGATCAGCCGGCGCTGCGTGCCCTGCTCGCCGTGCTGCGCAGCGACGACTGGCAGCGTCGGCTCGCGTCGCTGGCAGGCTATGCGCCAGCGCGCAGCGGGCAGGTCCTTGCGCTGCACGAAGCGCTGCCCTGGGCCGCAGCGATCGAGGCCCCGGAGACGCCCGTCAGACCAGTCCGTCGAAAAGAACCACGCTGACCGGCTCGCCGGCGGCTACGGAGCCGCGCCCGTGTTCCAGCACGATCAGGCAGTTGGCCCGCGCCATGGAACTCAATACCCCCGAGCCTTGCTGCCCAGTGAGGTGAACCGACCACTGGCCCTGGGCGTCCTGCTCGACGATGGCGCGCTGATACTCGGTGCGGCCGGGTTTCTTGCGGATGGCGTCGCGTGCCGGTACCTGCAGCATCGGCAGTTCGCTGCCGTGGCTGACGCCGGCGGCGGCGAGCAGGGCTTCGCGCACGAACTGGTAGAACGTGATCATCACCGCCACCGGGTTGCCGGGCAGGCCGAAGAACAGCGCATCGCCCACGCGACCGAACGCGAGCGGTCGTCCTGGCCGCATCGCAATCTTCCAGAACGCCGCTTCGCCCAGGCGCGCGAGGATGGCGCGCGTGAAATCCGCCTCGCCGACCGAAACGCCGCCGGTCGTGATGACCACGTCCGCGTCCGCCGCGGCGGTGGCGAGCGCCGCTTCGAGTGCTGACGGATCGTCGCGCACGACGCCGAGGTCATGCACGTCGCAGCCCAGCCGGGTCAGCATGCCGTGCAGCGTGTAACGGTTGGAGTCGTAGATCGCGCCCGGTGCCAGCGGCTCACCGATCGAAACCAGCTCGTCGCCGGTGGAAAAGAACGCGACCCGCAAGCGTCGCCGGACCGGAACTTCAGGTAGCCCGAGCGAGGCCAGCAGGCCCATGTGCGCCGGACCCAGCACGCAGCCGGCATTGATGCAGGGTTTGCCGCGCGCGAGATCCTCGCCCCGGTAACGCAGGTGCTGGCCCGCGCGTTGTCCCGGAGGCACGCGCACGCCGCGCGCATCGACGCGGACCACCTCCTGCACGACTATGCAGTCCGTGCCGGTCGGCAACACGGCGCCGGTCATCACGCGCACGCACTCGCCGGCGCCCACTGCACCCGCGTACGGATGGCCGGCAAAGGCCTCGCCAATCTGGCGCAGCACCGTTTCGCCCTCGGTGGCCAGGTCGGCATGCCGCACCGCCCAGCCGTCCATGGCCGTGTTGTCGTGTGCAGGAACATCGAATGGGCTGACGATGTCCTCCGCCAGCACCCGGCCCAGCGCGCTGCGCAGCGCGATGCGCTCGATCATCGGCACGGGCGTCACGCAGCCGCGGATGATGCGCAAGGCATCGGCCACCGGCAGCGCGTCCGGGTCGTACGCGTCGAGCGCGCGGATGGCTTGCGTCAGCGGCTTCATGACCTCTCGAACTGCGCGATCTCGCCGCGGGTGTTGATGTTGATGAACGCTTCCGGTTCGTCGTCGAAGGCGACCTCGACGACGCGCAGCGTCGAGTACCAGAGGTCGATCTTGCGCTCACCGCTGGCCAGGAACCGGGCCAGGTGAGGCCGGACCCGGGTGTGTACCAGCGCGAACACGGGGTGCGGCTGCGTGCCGGTGCGCGCCACGGCGAGATCGGCGTCGTCGTCCGCGCGTGCGTTCGCCAGGCGTGCGACGAGGTCGCGCGGCAGGAAGGGCGAGTCGCACGGTGCCGTCACCAGCAACGGTGCCGTGGTCGCGTGCAGACCGGCGTCGAGCCCTGCCAGCGGCCCGGCGAATCCGCCCAGGCGATCGGGCACCACGTCGTGACCGAAAGCCGCGTACTGCTCGAGGTTCTGGTTGGCATTGATCAGCAACGCGTCGACTTGCGGTCGCAGCCGCTCGATGACATGCGCGACGAATGGCCGCCCCCTGAACTCGACCAGCCCCTTGTCGACGCCGCCCATGCGACGGCCCTGGCCACCGGCCAGCACCAGCCCGCAGATTTCGGCGCGCATCACGTCCGTGCCGCCTCGAAGCGTTGCCGCCCGGTAAAGAGCAGATAGTGCTTGCGGGCCGCGCGGCCGATCATCGTCAGGCCGACCTGGCTGGCGATGCGCCACGCCATTTCGGTCAGGCCCGAGCGCGACACGAGGAAAGGAATCCCCATCTGCGCGGTCTTGATGACCATCTCGGAGGTCAGGCGCCCGGTGGTGTAGAAAATCTTGTCCGAGCCGTCGATGTTGTCGAGCCACATGCGGCCTGCGATCGCATCGACCGCGTTATGCCGGCCAACGTCCTCGATGAAGACGAGGATGCGGCTGTCGGCGCCCTCGTTGGAGGCCAGCGCGCAACCGTGCACGGCGCCTGCGGCGTTGTAGATCGTCTCGTGCTGGCGCACGGCCTCGAGCACGGCGAAGAGCGCCGCCTCGGACAGCCGCACGTCGTCGCGCAGGCGGATCGAATCGACTTCTTCCATCAGGTCGCCGAACACCGTGCCCTGTCCGCAGCCGGTGGTCACCGTCCGCTTGGCGAGCTTCTTTGCGAGTGACTTGACGCCGCGTCGCGTCGTGACCGCCACGGCGTCGGTCTCCCAGTCGACCTGCACCGCAGCGAGTTCGTCCAGCGAAGACACCAGCCGCTGGTTGCGCAGATAGCCAATGGCGAGCGCCTCGGGCGCCTGGCCCAGCGTCATCAGCGTCACCACTTCGCACTTGTCGACGTACAGTGTCAGCGGGTGCTCGCCGGCGATCGGCGTCGGCATCAATGCTCCGCGCTCGTCGATGGCATCGACGGGAAATATCAACGGGCGGGACGCGTTGGTCAGCAGAGGTTGCATCGTTGATCGGGTTCCGGCCTTGTGCCGTGCTTCGGCTGCGTCACGCAGCGGCTTGCGTGCGCTGCAAAGACCCTTCGCGCGTATTCCGTATTCCGGTTTGCGCTCGACGAGGCTAAGCAGGAATAATCTCCGCAGCTTGAAGGAAGATAGCATCGACACTGCTGCACACCCATTGCGAAGGCCGGCCGCGGTCGTGACGGCCAAACGCATCGTCGACAACCCGTGGACATCCGAGATCTGGGTGCCCGTCGCTGTCATCGAGCGCGCGGGCGCGCGCGATGAAGCGCCGATCCTGCTCGAACGCGATGCAACGGGCGAGCGGTGGCTGCATCTTGGCTTCGAGGTCGACCTGAATCGCACCGAGGCCGATGGCTACTACCTGAACCTGACCACCGATCAGCCAGTCGCCTTCGTGGAGTGGGAGCTGACCGAGTCGGGCGCCGAGCCGCGCTGGGTCACGCTCAGTTATCACGAGGCCGCGCGGCGCCTGGACGGCGGCGCCCAGGTCGAGGCAGTGCCGATGCCGGGCGAGTGGCTGCCGTGGCTTGCGGCCTTCACTCAACAGCATCTGCAGGTTCCAGAGAAGAAGCGCCGCCCGGCTCCCGCATCGTTCCTCGGCGCCAAGCGTGACAATCGATGAGTCCACAGGATCGCACCGGACGTGCTGGCCGAAGGGCGTGGCGCGCAGGCGACGACGGATCGTGGCATGAGCTCTGAGCCGGAATCGTTCCTGGCTCGCTGGTCGCGGCGCAAGCGCGAGGCGGAGCGCGAAGTCGAACGCCCGGCGGAGTCTGCCGCGGCGGAGGCGCCCGCAGCAGCGTCAACGACGCCGGGGGACGAAGAAGTTGCGCGAGATGCGTCAACCCCGCCGCCAGCGGAGGCGCGCGAGGCGGCCGCGCCGACCGACGTACCGCTGCCGCCGATCGACTCGCTCGATGGCTTGCGTTCGGACTACCAGGCGTTCTTCCAGCAGCCCGTCGACGATGAACTGCGCCGTGCCGCGTTGAAGAAGCTCTTCGCCGACCCGCACTTCAACCAGATGGACATGCTGGACGTGTACGTTGACGACTACACGCAGTTCGAGCCACTGCCGGCGGCGATGCGACTGCGCCTGCCGAGCGCACGCGGTTTCCTGCTCGACTCCGAACTCGAGGCGCTGGAAGCGGCCGAGGCGGCGGCCGCGGCAGGTGATGCCAGCGGGGCCGAGGTCGCTGCTGGGCTCGAAGAGGGCGAACCGGCAGCCAGTCCCGCCGTCGGCCGCGAAGCGGACGGGCTCGCCACGAGCTCGACGAGCGAAGAGCAGAATGCCGAACTGCCGTCGACGCCGAACGTGCGCATGGACGTGGCGGCGGCCGATCCGGCCGCAGTGGCAAAAGTATCGTCATCGCCTGCCGTCTCGCCGGGCAGGGCACCTTCCACCGATTCCACTTCCACCTGAGCCCGCATGGCCACGCCTGGCAACCCGCTGAAAGTCTGCAACTGCAATCGCACGATGACGCTGGACGGGGCGGCGCTTGGCCGCGCGCTCGGGCGCGAGGCGATTCCGATCTACACCGAGCTGTGCCGCAAGGAGGTGGACGGCTTCACCTCGGCGCTGGGGGCCGCCTCATGCACGGTCGCGTGCACGCAGGAGGCCCCGCTTTTCACGGAACTGGCGGCCGGTGCCGGCGCAGCGACGGAGCTGAAGTTCGTCAACATCCGCGAGGCGGCCGGATGGTCGGCCGAAGGTGCGGCGGCGACCGCGAAGATTGCTGCGTTGCTGGCGCTGGCGGACTTGCCCGATCCGCAGCCGGTCGCCGTTTCTTCCTACGCGTCCAAGGGCGAGGTGCTGATCATCGGACCGGCCGAGGCAGCGATTGCGTGGGCCGAGCAACTCGCCGACAGCCTGGCAGTCAGCGTCCTGATCACGACGGCCCGCGGCGCCGAACTGCCGGCGACCCGTCGCTACCCGGTTTGGTCGGGGCTGCCGCGCTCGGTTCAGGGCTACCTGGGCAAGTTCGAAGTCCAGTGGGATCAGATCAACCCGATTGATCTGGAGACCTGCACCCGCTGCAACGCCTGCATCAGGGCGTGCCCGGAGCAGGCGATCGATTTCACCTACCAGGTCGACCTCACGCGCTGCAAGTCGCACCGTGCCTGCGTGAAAGCCTGCGGCACGATCGGTGCGATCGACTTTGGCCGCGCCGCGGCGACGCGTACCGAGCAGTTCGATCTGGTGTTCGACCTGTCCGCGCAGCCATTGCTGCGCATGCCCGAAAAGCCCTTCGGCTATCTCGCGCCGGGCGCTGACCCGCTGGAGCAGTCGCAGGCGGCGATGCGGCTGGTGCAGATGGTGGGCGAGTTCGAGAAGCCGCGCTACGTGCAGTACGACGAGAAGCTCTGCGCGCACAGCCGCAACACCAAGACCGGCTGCACGCGCTGCCTCGACGTCTGTGCGACCGACGCGGTCCGCTCGCTGGGCGACAAGATCTGGGCGCACCCGTTTCTGTGCATGGGCTGCGGTGACTGCGCAACGACGTGTCCGACCGGCGCATTGCGTTTTGCCTACCCCGGTGCAGCCGACATCGGTGCGCGTCTGCGAAAACTGCTGTCGGTGTATCGGGGAGCCGGCGGCAAGGACGCCGCGCTGCTTTTCCATAACGCGCACGAACGGTCGAGCGCTGGTCGCGCGGCTGGCGCGAACCGGCAAGGGCCTGCCGGCGCGCGTCCTGCCGATCGAGGTGCACAGCGTGGCGACGATCGGGATCGACGTCGTGCTGGGCGCGATTGCGTACGGTGCGAGCCAGGTGTTTGCGCTGCTCGACGATGCCGGCGCCGACGAGCACGGCGCCCTGCTGGACCAGCAGGCGCGTCTCGCCGACACGATCCTGAATGGACTCGGCTTTGGCGGCACGCACTGGCAGGCGCTGCGTGCAGCGGAGCCCGCCGCGCTGCAGGCAGCGCTGTGGTCGTCACAGCCGGCGATGACGGTGGCCGAGCCCGCGACGTTTCACCTGTCCAACCGCAAGCGCGAGTCGCTGGACTTCGCCATCCACCACCTGGTGCAACAGGCATCGGCGCCACCCGAGCAGATTGCCCTGCCGTCGGGCTCGCCGTTCGGCTCGCTCGTGATCGACGCGTCACGCTGCACCCTGTGCAAGTCCTGCATTGGCGCCTGTCCCAGTTCCGCGCTGATGGATACGGAGGACGCGCCGAAGCTGCGCTTCGTCGAGCACAACTGCGTGCAGTGCGGCCTGTGCGAGACGACCTGCCCCGAGCGGGCCATCAGCCTGGTGCCGCGACTCCTCGTGACCCCGGCGGCCCGTCAGCCCGTCACGCTGCACGAGGCGGAGCCGTTCAACTGCGTCCGCTGCGGGGCGCCGTTCGGCACGCGGCAGATGATCGACGTGATGACCGGCCGTCTGGGCGCGCATCCGATGTTCGCCGGCACGGCGCTGCGGCGCATACAGATGTGCGCGGACTGCCGCGTCATCGACATGATGGAAGCGAAGAACGAAACGTCGATCTTCGACATCAAGCGATGAATCGTCCCTTACCTGCGCCGGAATTGCCACTTGCTCCCGAGGACGAGGGACGCCTGCAGCTCTACGCGCTGCTCGCACGACTGTTCGCGGCAGGGCCGGACGACGGGCTGCTGCGCGCGCTGGCGCAGTCGGCCGGAAGTGTCGAAGGTGAGGGCGAACTGGCGCAAGCCTGGAACGAACTTGCCGTCGCTGCGGCAGGGACGTCAGCGCGGGACGCCACGCTCGAGTTCGATGCCACTTTCATCGGAGTGGGTAAGGCGCCCGTCAGCACCTACCTGACGCACTACCACCCGATCACACCCAAGGAGGCCCTGCTGGTGGAACTGCGCGACACGCTGGCACGATTCGGGCTGGCGCGCACGGCAGCTTCGGCCGAGCCGGAAGACAACCTCACTGCGGTTCTCGAAGTCATGCGTCACCTCGTTGCCGCCGGATCCGACGCGCAGTCGCTGCAACGCCAGCATGAATTCTTTGCGCGCTATCTGCAGCCCGCGTATCGCGGATTCTGTGATGCAGCGCACAAGGTCGACCTCGGAAATTTCTACACGGCAGCGGTGCGATTGCTGGAAGTCTTCATGGAAGCTGACCTAGCTCAATTCGAGATGGGCTAGGCAGCGCGCTTACGGGACGCCGAGCGTTGACTGACCGCCGATGCCGGAGGGATGATCGCGGAGCCAAGGGGAATGAAGGATTGTTCATATGAATAACGATCAACCTAGCCGTCGCGGCTTTTTCAAGGCAGTCGCGATCGGCGGCGCTGCTGCGGCAGCGGCTGTGGCGACGACGTTTGTCGGCGAGCACAGAACCGCGTCTGACAGCACGGCAGCCGAGGACTCATCACAGCCCGGTTATCGCGAAACCGCGCACATCCGTCACTACTACCGCACCACCCAGGTCTAAACGGGAGACTCCCCGATGCTTACGAAGAAATCCGCGGGGGCCGCGACGGCCCAGGGTCGCCTTGCGCGTGCCGTTTCGGGCATGCACGGCCGCACGATCGATCGACGCACCTTCCTGAAGCGCTCCGGCGTGACGGCGGGTGCTGCGGCGTTTGCGTCGCAGCTGCCGTACGGTGCCATCGGCAAGGCCGAGGCGGCTCCGGCGGCGGCACAGGCGGCCGCGGGCGAGCAGGTCAAGCGCACCGTGTGCACGCACTGCTCGGTCGGCTGCGCGGTGGACGCGGTCGTGAAAAATGGCGTGTGGGTGAGCCAGGAGCCGGTGTTCGACTCGCCGCTGAACCTCGGGGCGCACTGCGCCAAGGGTGCATCGGTTCGCGAGCACGGCATGACCGAGCATTCGCACCGCCTGAAGTACCCGATGAAGCTGGTCGACGGCAAGTACCAGCGCATCAGCTGGGACCAGGCGATCGACGAGATCACCGCCAAGATGACCAAGATCCGCGAGGAGTCCGGTCCGGACGCGGCTTACTTCATCGGCTCGTCCAAACACAACAACGAGCAGGCCTACCTGCTGCGCAAGTTCGTATCGCTCTGGGGCACGAACAACTGCGACCACCAGGCCCGCATCTGCCACTCCACGACGGTCGCCGGTGTGGCGAACACCTGGGGCTATGGCGCGATGACGAATTCATACAACGACATGATGAATTCGAAGGCCATCATGTACATCGGGTCGAACGCCGCCGAGGCGCACCCGGTGTCGATGCTGTTCTCGCTGCATGCGAAGGAAAACGGCGCCAAGATGATCGTCGTCGACCCGCGCTTCACGCGCACGGCGGCGAAGGCCGATCACTACATCCGCCTGCGCTCGGGCGGAGACATCCCGTACCTCTACGGGATGATGTATCACATCTTCAAGAACGGCTGGGAAGACAAGGCGTACCTGGCGGCTCGGGTGTATGGCATCGACAAGGTCAAAGAGGAGGTCATGAAGTGGACCCCCGACAAGGTGACCGAAGCCTGCGGCGTGCCCGAGGACCAGGTACTGCTGGCCGCCGAGACGATGGCCAAGAACCGGCCCAGCACGATCGTCTGGTGCATGGGGCAGACCCAGCACACGACGGGAAACGCCATCGTGCGGGCGTCGTGCCTGTTGCAGCTCGTCCTTGGCAACGTCGGTGTCTCCGGTGGCGGCACCAACATCTTCCGTGGCCACGACAACGTCCAGGGCGCGACCGACGTGGGTCCGAATCCGGACTCGCTGCCCGGCTACTACGGCATCGTGCCGGGCTCGTGGGCGCACTGGGCCAAGGTCTGGAACGTCGACCTCGACTGGCTGAAGAAGCGTTTCGCGTCCGACGCGATGATGACGAAGCCCGGCACCACCGTCAGCCGCTGGATCGACGCGGTGCTCGAGCCGAACGACACGATCGGCCAGGGGCCGAACCTGCGGGCCGTTTTCTACTGGGGCCACGCGCCCAACTCGCAGACGCGCGGGCTGGAGATGAAAAAGGCCATGGATGCGCTCGACCTGCTCGTCGTGGTCGATCCGTATCCGTCGGCGACTGCCGCGATGGCGGCGATGCCCGCGGAAGGCGGCAAGCTCAACCCGAACCGCAGCGTCTACCTGCTGCCTGCGTGCACCCAGTTCGAAACGACCGGCTCCTGTACGGCGTCCAACCGCTCGCTGCAGTGGCGCGAAAAGGTCATCGAGCCCCTGTTTGAATCGCGGACCGACCACGCGATCATGCTGCGCTTCGCGCAGAAGTGGGGCTTCGGCGACCAGCTGCTCGGCAAGCGGGACGGCAAGCAGACCATCCGGACCGCTCCGGGGGCCGGTGGCTGGGAAGAACCGGTCATCGAGGACATCCTCGCCAACGAAATCAATCGCGGCACCTGGACCATCGGCTACACCGGGCAGAGTCCGGAGCGTCTGAAGCTGCACATGAAGCACATGGGCACCTTCGACGTGAAGACGCTGCGTGCCAAGGGTGGGCCGTGCGACGGTGAATTCTTCGGTCTGCCGTGGCCGTGCTACGGCACGCCGCAGATGAAGCACCCGGGTTCGCCGAACCTGTACGACACCTCGCAGACGGTCATGGACGGCGGCGGCAACTTCCGCGCCAATTTCGGCGTCGAGCGCGACGGTGTCAATCTGCTCGCCGAGGCGGGTTCGCATTCGAAGGGTGCCGAAATCACGACGGGCTATCCCGAGTTCGATCACGTGTTCCTGAAGAAGCTCGGCTGGTGGAACGAACTGACCGAGGACGAGAAGAAGGCGGCCGAGGGCAAGAACTGGAAGACCGATCTTTCGGGCGGGATCATCCGTGTCGTGATGACCAAGCACCAGTGCCATCCGTTCGGCAATGCCAAGGCGCGTGCCGTGGTCTGGAACTTCCCGGACCCCGTCCCGATCCATCGCGAGCCGCTGTACAGCAATCGTCCCGATCTGGTCGCGAAATACCCGACCTATGCGGACCGCAAGGACTTCTGGCGTGTGCCGACGCTCTACAAGACCGTGCAGGACAAGAACATCGCCGAAAAGGTCTACGAGAAATTCCCGCTGGTCATGACCTCCGGACGGCTGACGGAGTTCGAGGGCGGCGGCGACGAGACGCGCTCCAACCCATGGCTCGCTGAACTGCAGCAGAACATGTTCATCGAGATCAATCCCAAGGCCGCCAACGACCGCGGCATCCGCAACGGCGAGTGGGTCTGGGTGAACACCCCGACCGGTGCGAAGCTCAAGGTCATGGCTCTTGTGACCGAGCGGGTGGGTCCGGACACCGTGTTCATGCCGTTCCACTTTGCGGGCTGGTGGCAAGGCAAGGACCTGCTGGAAAGCTATCCGGCCGGGTCAGCACCAATTGTCCGTGGCGAGGCAATCAACACCAGCACGACGTACGGCTATGACTCGGTGACGAATATGCAGGAAGGCACCAAGACGTCCCTTTGCCAGGTTGCCAAGCTGGCCTGAGCGGCCTCGAGAACGAAACAAGGAGACCCACGATGGCCCGCATGAAGTTCATCTGTGATGCCAACCGCTGCATCGAGTGCAACGGCTGTGTCACGGCTTGCAAGAACGCGAACGAAGTCCCCTGGGGCGTGAACCGCCGCCGCGTCGTCACTCTCAATGATGGCGCGCCCGGCGAACGATCGATCTCGGTCGCCTGCATGCACTGCTCCGATGCGCCGTGCATGGCAGTCTGTCCGGTCGATTGCTTTGTCCGCAGCGAAGACGGTGTGGTGCTGCACGACAAGGACCAGTGCATTGGCTGCGGCTACTGCCTGTATGCCTGTCCGTTCGGTGCGCCGCAGTTCCCGCAGGCCGGGGCATTCGGTGCGCGCGGCAAGATGGACAAGTGCACGTTCTGCCAGGGCGGCCCGGGCAAGGGCACGGCAGAAGAGCAGTTCAGCAAGTACGGCCAGAACCGCATCGCCGAGGGCAAGTTGCCGCTGTGCGCGGAGATGTGCTCCACCAAGGCACTGCTCGCCGGCGACGGTGATGTCATCGCGAATATCTTCCGCGAGCGGGTCACGGTGCGCGGCAAGGGTTCCGAAGTCATCGGCTGGGCCACGGCGTACGGAACGCCGAAGGCCGGAGCGGCGCCGGCGACGACCGAAGGGAAGAAATGATGCGCAAACTCGCCAAGCCAGCGGCGGTGCTCGCCGCATTTGCAGTGGTCTTCGGGCTTTCTGCCTGCGGAGAGAAGAAGGTCACCACCTACGAGCCGGGCAAGTACTCGGGTGCTCCGGTTGCTGCGCCATGGGACTCACCCCAGTACGGGGGCAAGCAGGCGCAGTGGGAGGCGGCCATCCAGGCCCGCACGCAGGGCCAGAACGACTACTCACGCATACCTGCGAAGTAGGAGCCGCGCCATGACGATTCTCTCGTGGCGGGCAGGGTTGGCCGCAGCCGTGCTGGCCTTCGCAGGCTACGCGGCGGCGCAACCCGCGACCCCGCAGCAGCAGGAAAGCGCGCGCCAGCAGGTGCAGCAGAGCATTACTCAGCCCTATAACAACGCGCCGGTCTGGCGTGAAGTGCGGTCGGGCCAGCCGGGTTTCACCCAGCTTGGTGCCGCGCCGGAGCAGGGTGTGCTGATCCAGTCGCGTGGTGAAACGTGGCGGCAGGCGCGCGTGCCGGCGTCTCTCATCGGTGGGCTGCTGGTTGCACTGGCCATGCTGTCACTGGGTGGCTTCTATGCCATACGCGGCTCGATCCCGGTGGGTGAAAGCGGGTCGAAGATGATGATCCAGCGCTTCCGCCCGTCGGATCGTTATGCGCACTGGACCATGGCCATCGTCTGGGTGACGCTCGCCATCACCGGACTGATCCTCACCTTCGGCAAGGTGTTGCTGCTGCCGATCATCGGCCACACGCTCTATTCGTGGCTGGCCGCGGCGGCCAAGAACGTCCACAACTTCATCGGGCCGATCCTGATTGTCGGCGTCGTGTGGATGATCGCCCGCTACCTGCGGCACAACTGGTTCAACAAGGAAGACTTCGTCTGGATGACGAAGATCGTCGGCAACCTGACCGGGCACGAATATCCCTCGGGCAAATTCAACGGCGGCGAGAAGATGGTCTTCTGGTTGCTGCTGGTCTTGTTAACGCCGCTGCTGATCGTGACCGGATTGGTGCTGAATTTCCCGAATTTCGGTCAGGACCGGGCCACGATGCAGACCTTCAACCTCATCCACATGGTGCTGGCCTACCTGGCGATCGCCATGGCCTGCGTGCACATCTATCTGGGCACGATCGGCATGAAGGGGGCGTATCGCGCCATGCGCAATGGATACGTGACGGTCGAATGGGCCAAGCATCACCACCAGCTCTGGTACAACGATGTCAAAGCCGGCAAGGTGCCCGAGAGTCCGATGGTGTCCGAGGCTGCGGTGCCTGAGCCCGTCCGCCAGGCGGTCCTGCTCTCTGTGAAGTAGAAGTCATCGGATCAAACGGGGGAGTCATGCTGAAGCACATCTTCATTGTTGCGTGTGCGCTGGCCTTTGCTGCGGCCGGCGTGGCCAAACTGCCGGCACCGACGCCAGAGCAGCAGGCCACAGCCGCGCTGAACGCCGCCAAGGCGGCCCACGCTGCCAAGGTCGACGCCTACACGCTGTGCATGTCGCAGACGAAAGTCGCCGAGTCCTACATCAAGGAGCAGAAGGCCAGCGGTAAGGCCTACACGCCTGAAGCGACGCCCGCCTGTGTGAATCCCGGCCCGTTCGTGCCGCCCGCGGCTCCGGCAGCGGCGGCTGCTCCGGCGCAACCTGCGCCAGTGGCCGCCAAGAAGTAGCGATCACTCACCTCGCTATAAAGAGGCGCCCCACGGGGCGCCTTTTTTGTTGCTCGAGTGTCCAGCACTAGTCGGGGGCGATCGCCTTCGACGAGCAACAACCGCGCGGTAATCCGGAGGTCGTAATTCGTTCCCCCGAGGGGTCCGTTCGTCTGTCAGGACGATAAACATCCGCCTGGGTCGTGCCGATACTCCTGATGAGGGGCGCCTGCTACGTGCCCCGCGGAGGCCACGATGACCCAGTCCGACGACGATCGCCTCGTTCCGTTCGGTGACATTCCGGTGTTTGCCGGCATGTGGTCGCTGGTCGCATTCGTAGTTCTCGCCACTGCCGCGTGCATGTAGCGGCGGAGTCGGTGCAGGCCGCGCTGCGGCCGGGAAGGACATCCGTGTTGAGAATCTGGATCGCGGGGCTGCTCATGGCAGCGGCGCTGGCAACGCCTGCCTGGGCGCAATCGGATCGGTCGTCCGCGCCACCCAAGCCACCGTTCCCGGTCCTCGAATTGCCGGAGAAGGCGCGCGGCCAGCGCGCCATCGACCTGCTCGGCGGGCGCCTGCCCGAGCTGGCAGCGTGGTACGGCAAGTCGCCCGCCGAATTCGCGGCGATCCTGCGACGCGACCGCAATGCCTGGCTCGACCGCCAGGGACGCGTGTTCTACCAGGAAGACCTCGACGCGCCGCTGCAGGCAGACGGTCCCGCCGCGGCGCCTTCGTTGACGGCTTCGGGCAACCTTGCGCCGCTCGACCAGACTTTCATGCTGCACAGCCGGCCGGGGTCGAAGCGCACGATCTATCTCAACTTCAAGGGCGCGACGCTGACCAACACGGCCTGGAACACCTCGACCAGCCCCACGATCACGGCGCTCCCCTTTGATACCGACGGCGTGCCGTACTCGTTCAGCACTGCTGAGCTCGAACGCATCCAGTACATCTGGCAGCGCGTCGCGGAAGACTATGCACCCTTCGATGTCGACGTGACCACCGAGATGCCGTCGTCCGATCGGCTCACTCGCAGCGGCAGTGGCGACGACATCTACGGCACCACGGTGCTGATCACCAAGCGCACGTTCTACGACTGCAGTTGCGGCGGCGTTGCCTACCTCGGCGTGTTCGACAACACTTCCGACTACTACAAGCCGGCGCTGGTCTTCTACGACATGCTGGGCAGCGGCAACGAAAAGTACGTCGCTGAAGCCGCGTCGCACGAGGCCGGTCACAACGTCGGCCTGCACCACGACGGCACGTCCACGCAGGGCTACTACGCGGGCCACGGCACGGGCGCGACCGGCTGGGCGCCGATCATGGGCGTCGGCTACTACCAGAGCCTCGTGCAATGGAGCAAGGGCGAGTATCCCGGCGCGAACAACAAGGAAGATGATTACGCCGTCATGGCATCCAATGGCGTGGTCGCGCGTGCGGATGACCATGGCAACACGACGGGCACGGCCAGCCGGATCGCGGGTGTGACGTCGGCCGGCGTGACGACGCTCGAAGCCGGTGGCGTCATCGAGCGCACGGGCGACGTTGACGTATTTTCTTTCGTCGCGGCCGCGGGCCCGGTCAGCATCAGCGTCACTCCAGCGCGCCGGTCCCCCAACCTCGATGTCCGTGTTGAACTGCGCGATGGTTCGAGCAACCTGCTGGCGAGCGGCAATCCGGTGGACGCCTTGGGTGCGACCCTGAGCGTGACCAGTGGCGGCGGCACCTACTTCGTCGTCGTTACCGGCGTTGGCAAGGGCGACCTGTACGACCGGTTATTCGAACTACGGCAGCCTTGGCGAGTACCTGCTGAGTGGCACTGTCCCGGCGGCCACTTCGCAGCCGCCGATAGCGGTGCTGTCGGCAGCACCGACGTCCGGCGTGGCGCCGCTGATGGTGAATTTCAGTTCGGCCGGTTCCAGCGATCCGGACGGCAGCATCGCCCGCATCGAGTGGACCTTTGGCGACGGCAGTGCACCGGTCCTGGCGCCAAGCGCAGGCCACTCGTACGCGACGCCGGGCGTGTACACGGCCACCCTGAAGGTGACCGACAACGCAGGACTGACGGACACGAAGAGTGTCTCCATCAACGCCAGTGCGCCGGTGGTTCTTGCAGTCGATGCACGTGGACGCCATCACGGTCACGCTGCGCACGTTCCGCAACGGCAATGCCGAGGCGACGGCGCAGGTCACGGTACGCGACGGCAACGGCAACGCCGTGCCCGGCGCGGCCGTCACCGGAACCTGGAGCGGTGTCGTGAGCGGCGCCGGCAGCGCACTGACCGGGTCGAATGGCGTGGCGTCATTCAAGTCGGCGCGAACGAAGACCACTGGCACGTTCACGTTCACGGTGACCGGGGTGACGCTGTCCGGGTACCAGTACGCGCCCTCGAGCAACACCGAGGTGAGCGACAGCGCGACGCGCTAGCCAGGTCGCGGGCGCGGTTCAGCTGTCCCGATTGGCCACGATGCCGTCGTGCCACTCGGCGGCACCGACCGCGACCAGTTCGTGCACGCTGTTCGCAATCATTTCATCGAACGGCTGGCGGAAGTAGCGCTCGTTGATCACCGTGAAGTAACGCGCGCCAGCCAGATGCTGCACCAGCCGGTCGAACGGCAGCGAGCGCGCATCGAGCAGGTAGAACTTGATCAGCACCTTTGCCACCTGCCGCGCATTGCGGGCAGGATCGGCGGCGAGGGCTTCGAGGCGCTGGCGTGCACGCAGCAGCGCGGCGGGCACATCCCCGAACGGTGAGCCGTGCCCGGGTATGACGATCTTCGGGTCGAGTCCGGCGATCAGATCGAGCATCGCACCCTGTTCGGCGAAGCCCGAGTCCCCTTCGACTTCCGGAAAGATCGCGCCGAACCCGTGCTGCCACAGTGCATCGGCTGAAATGAGCACGCGGTCGGCAGCGTCCCATAGCACGATCGAGTGTGGATCGTGGCCGGGCGCCGCGAATACCTGCCAGTCGCGTTCACCCATGTGCACGGTCTCGCCGGGCTGCAGAACGTCGTCGTGGGTGAACCGTTCGCACTCCTGACCGGTCGCGCGGAAGCTCAGTCGGTCCTCATCCCAGCGCGCGACGGCATCGGCGTGGCCGGGCGGTATCGCGATGCGCGCGCCGCTGGCGCGCTGCAGATGAGCATTGCCGCCACAGTGGTCCGAGTGCAGATGCGTGTTGAGGATGCGCGTCAGCTTCCGTCCGCCGAGAGCGCTCTGCACGAGGGCCAGTGTCTGCGCGCGGTGGCTGACGTACCCGGTGTCGACCAGGGTTGCCGTAGCCTCGTCGTCGAACAGCAGGACATTGTTCGACGACAGCCAGCCGCGCTCGAAGACCCGCATCGTCGACGGGATCAGCGCGGAAGCCGCGGCTGTAGGCATCGTTGCGGGCGTGCCGGCCTCAGGCCCGGCCGCGGCGTGCTGCGATCCGCTGCCACACCGCCTGCTTGTCGGCGTCCGAGTAGCGACTCCAGTTGGCGATTTCGTCGATCGTGCGCGCGCATCCCTCGCAGAGTTGCGTACGGAGGTCCATGCGGCACACCGAGATGCAGGGTGATGCAACGGGAGGCACGGGACGGAAAGAAGTGTCGGGTTCGGGCACGCGACGATTTTCGCATGACGCCCGGTCACTCACCGTCGCCGCTCCGTTAGGAAACTCTTACGGTTCGCTGAGTCAAGATTTAGCGACGGTCCGGCGCGTCGCTTCCTATAGTGGCGGGGAGTTCAGATTCCCGATTCCCAACCAGGAGAGCACGATGAACCCGACTCAGCGCCACAACATCTACGTCCTTATCCACAAGGCCCTGAGGGCCTGCATGTCCGACGCGCTCGTCGCGGTGGGCCGGATGGATCCCTATGACGCTGGCGAGGTCGCCTCCACGGCGGCGTTGGTGCGGAATCTGCTCGAGTTCGCGCGCATACATCTGCAATCGGAGGAAGACTGGATCCACCCCGCCCTCGAGGCGCGCCGGACCGGCAGCAGCGCGGAGACGCGTGCCGACCACCTGCAGCACCGCGAGGCCTTCGTGATGCTCGAAACCTCGTTGCGGGCGGTGGAGGGCAGCGCGGGCCCCGCGCGCGAGGTGGCGGCCTTGCGCCTGTACCGACACCTTGCCCTGTTCGTCGCCGACAACTTGCAGCACATGCACGTGGAGGAGACCGAAAACCACGCGACCCTGATCGAGTGCTACAGCGAAGACGAGATCCGTGCGATCGAAGGGAGCATCGTCGGTTCGCACACGCCGGCCGAGACCGCCCTGGCGATGCGCTGGATGCTGCCGGCCGCGAGCGCGCCGGAACGGGCTGCGCTGCTTGCAGGGGTGCGGCAGAACGCGCCCCTGCCTGCGTTCGAAGCGATCCTCGCGGCAGTGCGTCCGCACCTGAGCGCGCGGGACTGGGCAAAGCTCGAAGTGGCGATCGGCTCTCTGCCGACTGCGAACGAGCGTGCGGCAAACGCGCAGGCGCAGGCTGTCGAAGTCGATCCGGCCTAGCCGACTTCGGTCAGGGTCAGTGGCCGCTGAACCGCCAGGTGGAAGCGGCCGCGCCCCGTCTTCTCGATGTGGATGTCGGGTCCGCGTTCCTGCAGGCGCCGGACCAGCAGGATCAGCCGGGCCTCGAGGTTGTCGGTGATGTCCGGCAGGCGGATCGACGGATCGAGGCGCAGTTCGCGGTTGGTGAAGTCGGTGCGCCCTTCGACCAGGAAGTCGCGCACGAGCTTGCGGAATATGGCGCCGGCGACACCCTTGATCAGGTACTCGTCGCCGATGAAGACGCTGTGGTCCGCCGCGTAGTGGCGGACGACGAGCGGTGTTCCGCGCGGTGCAGGGGCGCGCTCGGCGCGGGCGGGCGCGTCGTCCGACGTATCGGCCGCCTGTTGCAGCACGACGATCGTCGTTCCGAGCTGGGCGGCGATGGCCACCAGCGCGTCCTCGTCCTCCCAGCTGAAGCGCGCTTCCTGCGGACTCTCGACGAACAGCACCCCGACGGTGCAGCCGCTGACGCGCAACGGAACGGCGAGCTGCGATCCCGGCGTGGGCAGGCCCGGCAGCGGAATCTCGGTTTCGAGCAGTTCGGCCAGGCCATGCCGCTCGGCGCGCTCGCGCATCGTGCGGCTGTAGGCGTACTCGCTGGTGCCGTGCGTGATGCGGATCGCCGTGCCCTCGCGCGCCGCGACACCGATGACCCCATGGCCCAGGGCGATCTCGGAACCCACGCCCGAGGCCGGATAGCCGCGGCTTGCAACCGTGAACAGTCGCTCGTGGCTGCGGTCGATCAGCATCACCATTGCGTGCGCGATGCCGAGGTCCGATTCCAGCACCGCGAGTACGTCGTCGAGGATCGTGTTCAGGTCCGAGGCGCTCGCGAGCAGCGTCGAGACATGCCGAACCGCTCCAAGCAGGCCGCTGCGCTCAGGTGGCGGCGCCCGCTCCGCGCCGGGCAGGTGCTCGATGCCGAGCACTTCGTAGACATCCGCTCCCTGCAGCTTGAAGACGCCGGCCATGCCCGTGTGCGATGCGATGCCGGCCAGATGCGCCTTCATGCGCTCGAAGAGTCCGCCGGAAGTCTCCGTCCGCAAATAGCGGACCTGCAGTACATAGCGCGCGGCCGTGTGCGGGTCGAGCAGGAACACCGTGGCCTGCGGGTTGGCGAGGATGTTCTCGCGGGTCTTGTTGAAGAACTGGAACGACAGCGCGACGTGGCGCCGGTCGACATAGTGGACCTGCGATACGTAGGTCAGGTTCGGCACCCCATCGGCGGCGCAGGTCGCGACCAGGCTTGGCACCACGCCTTCCAGACAGGCGCGGATCGATTCAAGCGACGGCGTCACGGCAGCGCTCCGGACAGGCGGGCACCGGCACGCGGGCCGGGGGTCTGGGCAAAGGCGCTGCTCGGAGCGAAGCGCACGGCTTGCACCTGCGCCGGCGTGCACTCGAACACCTTGCGGATCCAGGCTTCCGCGTAGCCGAGCGGGCCGAGCTCGGCGACTGCGAGGTCGCCATAGGCGCCGATGGCCGGCCAGTCGCCCTCCTCGAGCGGGCCGATCACGGCGTTTTCGCCCTTGAGCTGCAGGCTCCGGTGCGTGTGCGGTTCGCTGAACACCGCCGCTACCAGTCCAGAGGCACGGACATCGGCCAGCAGTCGCTCGGACTGACGTGCCACGACGAAGACCGCAATCCGCTGCGAGGCTTCGTGGACGCGAAAGCCCACGCAGCGCACGACCGACGGGACACGGTCGGCGTTGCGCGAGGCCACCGACGCCATCACCCGGTGCTGCAGAAATTCCAGCACATCTTGCGTGAGAATGCGCTCGGCCATGCTGTTCACCGCTCCCCGGCCGGCCGCTTCGAGCTCAACCGCTCGTTGAAGCGGTCGACGTCGATGACGAAGCGCTCGTGCGTGCCTTCGGAAATGAGATCGTGTCCGTCGTGGGCGCTCGCCTGGAAGCGCACCCGGCGGCCCTCGACTTCGATGACTTCACAACGCACCCGGATCGTCAGGCCCGGCGGAGTGGCAGCCAGGTGCGAGAAGCTGACATGGGTGCCGAGCGACTGCTCGCGCGGCCAGTCGAGATACGGCTTGATCGCCAACTGGCACGCACCCTCCATCAGCCCGACCAGGAAGCCGGTGGCAAAGACCTCCGGCATTTCGCTGAATTCGCGCCACTCGGGATACAGCTTGGGCACCGTCTTGCTGTCCGGGACGGTGTAATCGAAGACGAAGCTGATCCCTGGTTTCAGATCGGGGCTCATGGGGTTGTCTCCGGCGAGCGCCGATTCTAGGGCCTATTGCCGCTGGCAGAATGCACCAGTGTGGAATGCGACGCGCCGCCGGCCGCTGGCAGCGCGCTGCCCACAAGGAACGGTCGCACGGTGCACTTGCCTTTGCCAGCAGAAGATGTCGCCTGACAATCCACGGCGTCGCCGCCTGCTCGGCATGGCGGCAGCGGCGGCGCTGTCACGTCCCGCCGGGAGCGCTGAAGAGGTCGTCACGCGGCCGATTCCGCGCAGCGGTGAGCCGCTGCCCGTCGTCGGCATGGGCACGTGGCTGACGTTCGACATCGGACGCAGTGCCTTCGACCTGGCGCGCCGGCGGCAGGTGCTGCAGGCCTTCTACCGCGGGCGGTGGACGCGTCGTCGATTCCAGTCCGATGTACGGGCGGGCGGAGGCTGTCCTCGGCGAACTCCTGCCGCAGCTGCCGGACGCGCGCCGGAGCTTTTCCGCGACCAAGGTCTGGACCACCGGCCGCGACGCCGGCGTGCGCCAGATGCAGGACTCGCTGCGACTGTGGGGCCTGACCGCGCTTTGACCTGATGCAGATCCACAACATGGTCGACTGGGAAGTCCATCTGACGACCTTGAAGGAGTGGAAGGCCCAGGGACGGATTCGCTATATCGGCATCACCACGTCGCACGGCCGCCGTCACGACGCACTCGAGGCGGCGATGCGGCGCGAGGACTTCGACTTCATCCAGCTCACCTACAGCCTCGCCGATCGCAGCGTCGAGCGACGGCTGCTGCCGCTGGCGGCGGAGCGCGGCGTGGCGGTCATCGCCAACCGCCCGTTCGACGGCGGCGCGCTGGTCGATCGGCTGAACGGATTCCGCTTGCCACCGTGGGCGGCCCGGATCGGTTGCGCCAACTGGGCACAGGTCTGCCTGAAATGGATCGTCTCGCATCCGGCGATCACCTGTGCCATTCCGGCCACGACGAATCCCGACCATGCGCGCGAGAACGTCGGGGCACTGCGCGGGCCGTTGCCCGATGCGGAGCTGAGGCGCACGATTGCAAGCCATGTCGCCGGCCTTTGATCGTCCGTGGCGCCACGTGCCGAACGGCATCACCGTGGTGCGCGGCCTGCTGATCCCCGTCATCGGCTGGCTGCTTGCCGAGGAGCGCTACGAAAGCGCCTTCTGGACCGTCGTGGTGTCGGCGCTGAGCGATCTCGTCGACGGCCAGCTGGCGCGCCGCTTCAATGCGCACTCGCGGTTCGGTGCGATCGCGGATCCGGTCGCCGACAAGCTGACGATGCTGACCGTCGTCATCGGCCTGATGTGGCAGGGACTGCTGCCACTCTGGCTGGCGGTGGCCCTCGTTGCGCGCGATGTCGTCATCGTGGCGGGCGCCGCGGCCTACCACCGGTTCATCGAGCCGGTCGAAATGGCGCCGACGTGGCTCTCCAAGCTGAATACCGCACTCGAATTCGCGCGTGCTTGCCGCCGTGCTGGCCGATGCGGCACAGCTCTTCGAAGTGGGTGCGTGGCTGCCGACGGCGTTCGCGCTCGTCTTCTGCACGGTCATCGCGTCGGGTGTGCAGTACGTCTGGATCTGGGGGCGCCGCGCGTGGTCGCGCCGGCGTGTCCTGCGCTCCAGCGCGGGCTAGCGCGCGGCGGCCAGGTCGGCGTCGGCAATGGCGCCGACCTGCTCGTCGATCAGCGACCAAAATGGGTTGCTGCGCAGGCGGGTCAGCGAACCGAGCGAGACCGTGATGGCGCCGCTTTCTCCGCGCAGCAGCCAGGACCCGATGCTCGGAATGCCGCCGCGTCCGCTGCCGCGCCGGAAGCCGTAGACCGGATCATCCGGCGGAAACGGCAATGCCACGTGGCCGAGCGAGACGAGATCCGCCGGCCAGGTCGCTGCGGTGGTCTGTTCGGTCACGGTTCCCCCGGGTGAGAGTCGATGAACCATGACGGCTTCGCTGTCCGTGGCAGCGTTGGTCACGACGTCCAGCGTGTAGGCGGGACGGCTGCGTTCGGTGCGTTCGATGAGTTCGCGCGCCGCCGGGCGCTGCACGCTGCGCAGGGCGGTGCTGCGATTGACGTCGAACAGGATCAGCCGATGCCTCGCATCGCGCAGCCGGCCGAACAGGGTGTCGACGGTGCCGGTCGCGCCCACGGTCGAATCGACCACGGACTGCCACGCGGTGACCGGCGGCATCCGGGCGAGCCGGCCGTCGAGTTCGGCCCGCTCGAGCTCACGCTGCAGTGCCCGCGTGGCACGGTTGACCTGCCTCGACGCGTTGACCGGGAAAGAGTTGAACTTGTACGGATCGAACTCGGAAACGATCTCCTGCCAACGCACCTTCTCGAGGACGGGCACCGGCACGACACTGGCGACGTCGATGATGTTCGCAAGTGCGGCCACGCGCGTCAGCTCGATGGCGGGCGACAGCAGCAGCACGCGGTCCGGCCGCCGCAGGGCAGGGTCGTCCAGAGAATCCAGCGCGTACAGCAGCGCCAGCGTCCCGCCGGTCGAGTAGCCACCGATGTAGAACGGCTGGCCTGACGCTGTACGCGCCGCGACGTCACGCGCCGCGAGCTTCATCGCCGCGACCCAGTCGCGATGGGACATCTCGAGCATCATCGACGGCAGCGTGCCGTGGCCCGGCAACCGCAGCACGGTGACGTCGAAACCTCTCGCGTACAGCGACTCTGCCAGTGCCTTCATCGAGTACGGCGAGTCCGTCAGCCCGTGCATCAGCAGCGCGGTTCCACGCGGCGTCGTCGGCGTCAGGCGGTAGGAGCGGTTGTAGCGTGCCCCGTCCGCCAGCACATTCAGGGTGCCCTGCGGGTTGAAGCGGCTGTGGGCAAAGGCCTCGTCCGTGCGATCCCAGCGGGCGACGGTGCGGGACAACTCGTCGAACAGTCTGCCTTCGAGCTGCAGGTAGCCGGCGAAATCCAGGTCGCCGTGCCTGAGCGCCGTGTACTCGCTGGTCAGGCGTTCCGTGTGCCAGGGCTGCAGCGGCGGCAGCGCGCTCACGGCATAGAGGGTGAAGCCGAGGGCGATGGCCAGGCAGATGGCAACCAGCAGGACGACCCCTCGAAGCGCCCAGCGCAGCGCGTGCTTCGAAGCCGAAGCCGTGAAGTGAACAAGGGAGGTCATCGGCGCCAACGATAGCGCCAAACGAAAACGGCGCCGTCGGCGCCGTTTTCTTGCCCCGTCGTCAGGATCAGCGGTCGCGGTTCTCCATCGAAGCCGTGAACTGAATGAGGGATGTCATCGGCGCCAACGATAGCGCCAAGTCGACGCCACGCGGTCGGATCCGTTCCAGAAGCGCGAGGCGCCGGGGTTACACCGCCACGTTTGCGGAGACACCGCGTTGCCGGCACGCGAGTACGCCTTGCGATTCAGGATGCCGCTGATCCACTGCCCGGTCGCGACGACCTGGTTGAAATCGATTCCCGTCTCGATGCCGAGCCCGTTGAGCAGGTACAACACATCCTCGGTCGCAACATTGCCGGTGGCGCCCTTGGCGTACGGGCAGCCGCCGAGGCCTGCGATGCTGGTATCGAAGGTGGCGATGCCCAGCTCCAGGCAGGCGTAGACATTCGCCGTCGCCATGCCGTAGGTGTCGTGGAAGTGACCCGAAACGTCGGCGAGGTCGTAATGCGCCAGCGCGGCATCCATCGCACGCTTGGTGCGCTCCGGTGTGCCGACACCGATCGTGTCGGCGACCCCGACGTGCTGTACGCCGATCTCCTTCATCAGGCTGGCGACATAGCCGACGGCGGAGGGTTCGACCTCGCCCTGATACGGACACCCCAGCGCACAGGAAATGGCGCCGCGCACATGCATGCCGTTCTCGCGCGCCGCGGCAACGACAGGCCGGAAGCGCTCGATCGACTCGGCGATCGAACAATTGATGTTCTTCTGTGAAAACGCTTCGCTGGCTGCGCCGAAGACGACGATCTCGTCGGCGCGCGCTGCCAGTGCGCCCTCGAAGCCCTTCAGATTGGGCACGAGCACTGAATAGACGACGCCCGGCTTGCGACGGATGCGTGCCATCACGTCGGCTCCGTCGCTCATCTGGGGCACCCACTTGGGCGATACGAACGACGTGACCTCAATCGCCCCGAAACCGGCGGCGGTCAGGCGATCGACCAGCTCGACCTTGATGTCCGCCGGGATCATCTGCTTCTCGTTTTGCAGACCGTCGCGCGGGCCGACGTCGACGATACGGACTCGCTTGGGCAGGGTCATGGGGGCAGGGTCATGCGGCATCTTCCGGCGAAGTTGCATGGTAACTCGCAGCCCGGAGGCGGAAGCTGCAAAAAATTCGCAGGAATCGAGGAGTAGAGCGACGGATTCGCATGACAGGAACCCGCGTCATCCGCCGGCCGATTCGAAAGACCGCACCATCGGCCTAGCGCATCGCGGGGAAGCAGGCGCTTGATCGCACGCGACGCGAACCCGCATAGTCGGCGACAACGATGGACCGCTTTGCAGGGCATGAAGAGCGGCTGTCCGAGCAACACGACTTTCAGGGAGAAGCAATGAGATCAGCAATGAGTTGGATCGCTGCGTTGGCCGTGGCTGCACTGATGGTGGCTTGCGGTGGCGACGAAGCGCCGGGCAATGCGACGTCAGGCATCGTCGAACTCCGCCGTCACACCGCCGACGGCCGGCGCGCCCGGCGACCCGAACACGCCAGCCGCACCGGTCGATCCCGCCGCGGCCGAAGCCACGGTCAGTGGAACCGTCACCGGCTTTGCCAGCACGGTGGCCGTCGACGGTGTCGATTACACCGGTCGGGCCGACGTGACGGTCGCGCTCGACATCGATCCGCGCGCCGAGACGGCCGCGACAATGGCCGACGTGAAGCTGGGCCAGCAGGTCGAAGTCGCGCTCGATGCCTCCGGCCTCGCGAGCAAGCTCTTCGTGCGCGCCGCCGCGATCGGTCCGGTCGAGTCGATCGACCTCAACGGGGCGAGCTTCAAGGTGCTGGGCCAGACCATCAAGGTCGTGACGACGGGTGATGCCAAGACCGTGTTCGAGGGCATCGACGATCTGTCGAAGCTGAAGATCGGCGACTGGACCGAAGTTCACGGCACGCTGGATGCGACGCAGAACGTCGTCGCCACGCGCGTCGAGGTCAAGCCCGCGGCGGGCGTGATCAAGGTCCGTGCCGGCGGCATCGCCAAGATGGTCAACACCGCCGACGCCAACAAGAAGACCTTCAAGCTCGGCGATCTGACGATCGATTTCACGAAGGCGGTCGTCATGCCCGACGGCGCCAAGATCGAGAACGACGTGTTCGTCCATGTCTACAGCGACCAGCTGCCGGCGGCGGGCACGCTGGTGGCGAAGGCCGTGCGTGTCGTCAAGATGCCGACGCTGGAAGGCCGTCGTCTGCACATCGGCGGGCTGGTGACGGAAGCCGTCAAGGACAAGAAGTTCAAGGTCAACGGACTGGCCGTCGACGCGAGCGATGCCGAGATCAAGGGCGGGCAGAAGCCGACGCTCGATGACCTCAAGCTGCTGGCGCTGGTACGCGTTGAAGGGACGTTGACGGTGCCGGCCACCGGTCCGGTGCTCAAGGCGACGCGGATCTGGGTCATTCCGGCGTCCGAGCAGCGTCGCGTGTTTCTGACCGGGCAGGTGAGTGGTTTCACCAAGCTGGCGGATCCGTTCACCGTACGAGGCGTACCGGTCAAGGTCGACGCGGCCACGAGCTACAAGGGTGGCAAGGTCGAGGACCTGAAGAACTCCGCCTTCGTAACGATCGTTGGTCGTATCGACGGTACGAACGTCAAGGCTGACGAGGTCCGCTTCGACACGCCGCCGCGTGGCATGGAGATCAAGCTGTTCGGCGTTGTCAGCGAGTTCAAGGCAGCCGACGGTACGTTCAAGCTGCTCGGCATTTCAATGAAGCTGGCACCCAACGCCATTTTCGAAGGCGGTGCCAAGGCCGACTTCTCCAACGACGATGTGGTCGAGGTCAAGGGCGCCTTCGACGGCACCGCCTTCCTGGTCAGCAAGGTCGAGTTCAAGTCCGGCGTCATCACGCCTTCCATCTACCTGGAGGGCGCGATCACGAACGTCACGGCGACCGGCTTCACGCTCAACGGCGCGACGATCAAGATCGATGGCGCCAACGACTGTGATCAAGAACGGGCCGCTCGCCAACAACCAGCGCGTCGAGGTCCGTGCCCAGCTGGTCGGCGCCGATGTCGTCGCCCGCGAGGTCGAGGTGCAGGTGCCGAGCGCGACCGCCCGGCTGATGGGCCCGATTTCCGACGTCAAGGCGGCGGACAAGACCTTCGTCGTCCGGGGTCAGCTCGTGACCTGGAGCGCGACGACGGTCTTCAAGGGCGGCGCCGCGACGGATCTTTCGAACGGCGACTGGGTCAAGGTCGAAGCCACGCTGGCCGCCGGCAAGGTGAACGCCACGACGGTCTCGTTCCTGATGCACTGACCGTAATCGATGCGGACCCCGCGTTGCGCGCAGGGGTCCGCATCGCTGCGGATGGCGGCGCGCGGTCCGCGCCGCGCCATCAATGCTTGAATTCGCGCTCGTGCAGGAAGGCCGCGTGCTTCGGCGCGCGCTTGGTCTGCGACCACTCCTCGAGCATGTCCCACTTCACGGCATCGAGCTTGCGCAGCGTCTCGGCCTCGTCCGGGTCCGGGCAGGCAAGTTCGACGCGATGGCCGTTCGGGTCGAAGAAGTAGATCGAGTGGAAGGCGCCGTGGTCGGTCACGCCTAGCACCTCGACACCGTTGGCTTCCAGGTGCGCGCGGTACTCGAGCAACGTGGCACGATCCTTCACCTTGAACGCGATGTGCTGCACCCAGACCGGTGTGTTCGGGTCGCGTCCCATCTCGGGCTTCGTCGGCAGTTCGAAGAAGGCGAGCACGTTGCCGCCACCGGCATCCATGAAGACATGCATGTAGGGGTCGGGCTCCTTGGTCGACGGCACCTGGTCTTCGGCGATCGCGAGGACGAAGTCCATCTTCAGCATCTTCTGGTACCAGAGCACGGTTTCCCTGGCGTCGCGGCAGCGATAGGCGACGTGGTGGATGCGATCGATCTTCAACATGGAAGTCTCCTGGTTCAAGCGAGGCCGGTGACCGGAATCAGCGCGCCGTGGACCGCGCGTGCATCGTCGCTCGCGAGAAATCCGATCACCGCTGCCAGTGCGGCGGGCGCGACCCAGCGCGTCGGGTCGGCGTCGGGCATGGATTGGCGGTTCGCAGGCGTGTCGATGATGCTCGGAAGGACCGCATTGACGTTGATGCCTTCTTCGCGCAGCTCGGCCGACATCGATTCCGTCAGCCGCATCAGTGCGCTCTTTGAGGCGATGTAGGCACCCATGCGGCCCGTGCCGCGCAGTCCGGCGATGGCGCCGACATTGACGATGTACCCGCGCCGGGCACGGCGCATCACTGGCACGACCGCCGCGGCACTCGCCAGCATCGTATTGACATTGAGGTCGAACATGCGCTGCCAGGTCGCGGCGGCGGTCTCGTGCACGGCTTCGCCCATCGTGAAACCGCCTGCGAGGTGCACGGCGGCCGCGATGCCGCCGAAGCGGTTCGCCGCCTCGTCGACTGCCGCGGCCACCGCCGCCGGGTCGAGCAGGTTGGTCGCGAGCGGCAATGCGCGCATACCTGGAACCTCACGCACCAGTGCGGACAGCGTTTCGGCGTCTCGGTCGAGCAGTGCCAGTGCTGCACCACGCGCCGCGAAGTGGGCGACGACCGCGCGGCCGAGCGCGCCGGCGGCGCCGGTGACGAGTACGCAACCTTCAGATGGCATGTCGGGCTCCGGCGCGCCGCGCCGCGTGATAGCGGCCGCTTCCGCGCGTGATCACCCGGTCGGAGGGCAGCAGCCGACCGGGTTCGATATCGTCGTCGCGTTGAATGCGCTCGTACACCGGGGCGAAGTCGATGTGCGCCAGTTCGAGCAGATCGTCGAGCGCGTTGAGCACAAAATAGCTTTCCTGGAAGTCGTCGATGCGGTAGCGCGTGCGCATCACACGCTCGAGGTCGAAGCCGATGCGATGCGGCGAGTCGTCGTCCAGCGCGAACACGCTCTCGGCGCGTGAGCTGGCGATGCCGGAGCCGTAGATGCGCAGGCCGCCGTGCTGCTGCAAAAGCCCGAATTCCACCGTGTACCAGTACACGCGTGCCAGCAGCGGCAAGGTACCCAGCCGCTGCGCGCGCAGGCCGCCCTCGCCGTAGGCCTGGATGAAGTCTGCGAGCATGGGGTTCATCAGCATCGGCGCGTGCCCGAACACGTCGTGGAAGACATCGGGCTCCTCGAGATAGTCGAGCTGGTCGGCGCGGCGAATGAACCGGCCCGAGGGGAAGCGCCGGTGCGCCAGGTGTTCGAAGAAGACCTCGTCGGGCACCAGTCCGGGCACGGCGACGATCTGCCATCCCGTGTGTCGCATCAGCACTTCACTCAGGCGCTCGAAGTCCGGGATGCGGTCGGCCGCGATCGGCAGGGCCTGCATGCCGGCGACGAACTCGTCGCAGGCGCGGCCGTGCAGCAATCCGGCCTGGCGTTCATACAGCGTCCGCCACACCGCATGCTCGCCGGCGGTGTAGTCCGTCCAGCGCTGCGGGACCGTCCAGTCAGCGGTCGCTGGTCGCCCGGCGTCGGCAGCGGCAAGGCCGTAGTTCCCGGCCGCCATCATCGGCGTGTCACAAACATGGCCGGACGTGCAATGGGCGCTCCATACGCCTGATCGAAGCGCGGCATCGTGCGCAGCTACGCGTCGACGGTCAGCGCGCCACGGCGGATCTGGTCGCGCTCCAGGCTTTCGAACAGCGCCTTGAAGTTGCCTTCGCCGAAACCGTCGTCGCGCTTGCGCTGGATGAACTCGAAGAACACGGGCCCGAGCAGTGTCTCGGAGAAGATCTGCAGCAGCAGCTTCCTCTCTCCGCCCTGGGTCGAACCGTCGAGCAGGATGCCGCGCGCCTTGAGCTGTGCCACCGGCTCGCCATGGCCGGGCAGGCGTTCCTCCAGCATCTCGTAGTAGATGTCATTGGGGGCAGTCATCAGCGGCACGCCGGCCATCTGCAGCGAATCGACGCTGGCGATGAGGTCGTCCGTCAGCAGCGCGATGTGCTGGATGCCCTCGCCGTTGAACTTCATCAGGAACTCTTCGATCTGGCCGGTGCCGCCCTTGCCCGATTCCTCGTTCAGCGGAATGCGGATCATGCCGTCCGGCGCGGTCATCGCGCGGCTCGTCAGCCCCGTGTATTCGCCCTTGATGTCGAAGTAGCGGATCTCGCGGAAGTTGAAGATGCGCTCGTAGAAACTGCCCCAGAACGCCATGCGCCCGCGGTACACGTTGTGCGTCATGTGATCGATGATGCTGAAGCCGTGGCCCTTTGGGTGGCGATCCAGGGTTGATTGAAACTCGGGCAGGAACTCGAAGTCGATGTCGTAGATGCTCTTGCCATCCTCGAAGCGGTCGATCAGGTAGAGCGCCGCGCCGCCTATTCCGCGGATCGCCGGCAGCCGCAGCTCCATCGGCCCGGTCGGCACCTCGATCGGCTGCGCGCCGAGATCGAGAGCGCGCGCATAGGCCTTGTGCGAATCCCTGACGCGAAACGCCAGAGCGCAGGCGCTCGGCCCGTGCTCGGCAGCGAAGTAGCCCGCCAGGCTGCGTGGCTCGCGGTTGACGATGAAATTGATGTCGCCCTGCCGGTACAGCACCACGTCCTTGCTGCGGTGGCGGGCGACGAGGCTGAAGCCCAGTTTCTCGAACAGCGGCTCCAGCACGTTCGGCGTGGGCGAGGCGAATTCGACGAACTCGAATCCCATCAGGCCCATCGGGTTGTCGAAAAGATCAGGCATCGGGTTGCTCCCTGGCGGTTCAGTGCATGCGCGAAGTGTGGCGAGCCGGACGCAGCCGGCCATCAGGTGCCGCGGGGCGGCGCGCAGGCGAGGCCTCGCACTGACGCTGCCATGTGTTCCGCAAACGTCATTGCCAGCCAGTCCAAAGGATCGTGCATGTTTGGTGTTTAGAGGCTACCGGCGGTCCCGCGCCGGTGGCTCGGCCAAAGGCAGAACGCGGAGTGTAGGACGTGGCGCGCCGCAGCGGGGCGGTCGAATAGGCGTTGCCGGCAGCGCGGATTTTTCGCGGCGTGAGTGTCGAACGCTCCGTCGCGCCGGCGCGCGGCGCCGCGCAGGATGCCGACATCGACAAGCGGCGATCCGTCGCCGAGGGGCACTCCGATGCGGCACTTCGATACGGGCAACTTCGCGAGCTTCCATGGCTGGACGGCACTTCTGCGTGCCGCGCTGACCGCAGGCCTGCTGCTCACGGCGGCGTCGGCCGGAACCGCATCGGCAGATCCGGCCGAGCGCGTGACACTGCGCTTCGAGACCCGCTACATCCTCGAATCGGTGGCGAGGCAGATGAATGTCACGCTGCGCCCGGACGAGCCGATGCCCGCCGTCCACTTCGAGAGCATGACGCCGCTCGCGCAGTTCCAGGATGCCGTGGCCGGGCAGTGGAAGTTCCGCCCGCCGCTTTTCGCCAACGTGTACGTGGTCGCGCGCAACGAGATCTACCTGACCGACGACCCGCGCTACTACCGTCGACTGCGCCGCACGCTCGACGAGTCGCTGGCGCACGAGTTCGCGCACTACATCCAGGCGCGTTACTTCGGTGCGAACCTCGCCGACGAAGGCTGCGAAGTCGAAGCGGTCGCCGTGCAGTTTGCCTTCACCGAGGTCAACCGGATGCCGGGCGCACCGGGCGACGCCGGCTGACCTTCGCCGGCTCGAAGTCAGTAACCGCGCGTCCGGTCGACCGCGCCCGTCACCGCTTCACCACGCGACCAGCGCGCGAGCTTGTCCGCGACCTGGGCAATGGCCGGCTCGAGTTCGGTCTCGGCCGCCACATGCGGCGTGATGACGACGTCGCGCCGCGACCAGAACGGATGACCGGCAGGCAGGGGCTCGGTTGCGAATACGTCAAGTGTGGCCCCGCCCAGATGGCCCGCATCGAGCAGCGCCAGCAGGTCGGCCTCGACCACGGCGGTGCCGCGCCCGACGTTGACGACGTGCGCGCCGGGCGCGAGGCGCTGCAGCGCGTTGCGGTCGAGGCGTCCCCGCGTGGCGGCGGTGTCCGGCAGGACGCTGACGAGCACATCGAGGCCGTCGAGAAAGCTCGCGAACTCGGCGTCGCCGGCACGGCATTCCACGCCTTCGATGATCTTGCGCGATTGCGCATGTCCGCGGACCGCAAAGCCGTGGCGTGCCAGTGTCACGGCGATGTCTGCACCGATGACACCGAGCCCGAGCACGCCGACGGCAAAGCGCTCGCGCGCCGGCAGTGGCTCCGGCTTCCACTGCCCCTGCAACTGGTGCGCGGCGTACCGGTCGAAGCGTCGATAGGCCCGCAGGACAGCGGCCAGCACGTACTCGGAGAGCGCGCGCGCCATACCGGCATCCTCGAGCCGGTAGATCTCGACATGGGGCGGCAGCCCGGGCACGGCAAGCAGCGCGTCCACGCCAGCGCCGAGGTTGAACACCGCGCGCAAACGACGCTGTTCCGCGAAGAGCGCCGGCGGGGGCCGCCAGACCACTGCAGCCTCGGCCTGGGGCGCACTGTCGTCCGCGCTTGTCCGCAGCGCATCGCGCCACCAGACGTCAGCGGCGAGTCCATGGCGTTCGAGGGCCGCGCGCAGCGCGGCGGTCCAGGTTTCCGCGGTCGTCTCGCGGGAACAGAACACGACGCGCAGCGTCATCTGCAGGGCCCGCTCAGTCGTTGGCGAAGCGCACGAGCTCTGCACCCTCGGCAACCTGGTCGCCGACGGCGTACAGCACCTCGGCCACGATACCGTCAGCCGGAGCGACGATCGTGTGCTCCATTTTCATCGCTTCCATCACCATCAGCGCCGCGCCGCGCGCCACCTTCGCGCCGGTGACCGTGGAGACCGCAATCACCTTGCCTGGCATCGGCGCGGTGAGCTTGCCGCCGGCCGCCTCGTGCTGACCGGACTGGGCAATGATGTCGACCAGCGTGAGCACGCGGTGCCGGCCATGCGAGAACACATGCAATTCGTCGTCCTGGTGCACGACGTCGGCGAGCAGCGAGCGTCCACCGAAGGCGATCCCGAGCCGCGAGCTGCCGACCCGCGTGATCGCCAGCGGCGCGTGTGCGCCGGCATGGTGAAAGTGGTAGCCGCCGCGCGCGTATTCGAGTTCGACATCGTGCACGCCGCGCTCGGACTTGAAGGTCAGCGTGCGGGTGTACGTCGTGTTGAGCCGCCAGCCGTGCGTCGAGCTCCACGGGTCCGCGTCTTCGCCGCGTGCCTCGTCCGCAAGCACGCGCGCGCAGGCAAATGCCAGCAGCTCGTTGCCGACGCGCTCGTCGTGCGCGTCGTGGGCGAACAATCGCTCCCGCTCGCGCTCGATGAGCCCGGTGTCGAGTTCGCCGCGCACGAAGCTCGGGTTGGCGAAGAGCCGCGCGAGGAAGTCCACATTGTTGGCGACGCCAAGGATGTGAACTTTCGCGAGCGCGTCCTGCATGCGGGCGATGGCCTGCGCGCGATCTTCGCCCCAGACGATCAGCTTGGCGATCATCGGGTCGTAGTACGGCGTGATCTCGTCGCCGGCGCGCACGCCGGCGTCGATGCGCACGGAGGCGGGCCGATGGAACGGTTCGCCGTCGGCATTGCGCGTGAAGGCAACATGGTGCGGCGTGGCGAAGTGCGCAATCCGGCCGATCGAAGGCAGGAAGCCCTTGTCCGGGTTCTCGGCATACAGACGCGCCTCGATCGCGTGGCCGTCGAGCTTCAGCGAGTCCTGCAGCTTGGGTATCACCGCGGTCAGCCGCTCCCCGGCGGCCACGCGCAGCTGCCATTCGACCAGGTCGTGCCCGGTGATCATCTCGGTCACCGGATGCTCGACCTGCAGGCGCGTGTTCATCTCCATGAAGAAGAACGTGCCGGACGGGTCGGCGATGAATTCGACGGTGCCCGCGCCGACGTAGCCGACGGCCTTGGCAGCGGCCACCGCCGCTTCGCCCATCGCGCGCCGACGCTCGATCGTCATGCCGGGTGCCGGCGCCTCTTCGATGACTTTCTGGTGGCGACGCTGCACCGAGCAATCCCGCTCGAACAGGTACACGGCGTCACCGAAACCGTCGGCGAACACCTGGATCTCGATATGGCGTGGACGTTCGATGTACTTCTCGATCAGCACGCGGTCGTCTCCGAACGCGGCTTTCGACTCCCGCTGGCAGGATTCGAGCGCGGCGCGGAACTCGCCTGTCGACGCGACGACGCGCATGCCCTTGCCGCCGCCGCCCGCACTGGCCTTGATCAGCACCGGATAGCCGATCGCATCGGCCTGTTCATGCAGGTAGGCGGGCTCCTGCTTCGCGCCGTGGTATCCCGGGACCAGTGGCACCTTGGCGCGTTCCATCAGCGTCTTGGCTTCGCTCTTGCTGCCCATCGCGTGGATGGCGAATGGCGGCGGGCCGATGAACGTGATGCCGGCGTCGGTGCATGCCTGCGCGAATGCCTCGTTCTCGGACAGGAACCCGTAGCCGGGGTGAATCGCCTGGGCCCCTGTGTCGCGGGCGGCCAGCAGGATCAGGTCGCCGCGCAGGTAGCTGTCCTTCGCCGGCGCCGGACCGAGGCGCACCGCCTCGTCGGCCAGCGCGACATGCAGGCTGCCGGCGTCGGCGTCCGAGTACACCGCGACGGTGTGCATGCCCATGCGCCGTGCGGTGGTGATGATCCGGCAGGCAATCTCGCCGCGATTAGCAATCAGGATCTTGCGGAACATCGTCACCTCGCGGCTCGATTGCCTGGCGCTGCGCGCCCTGCGGTCATGGGCTCGCGGCCGAGGGCCGCTCGGTCGCCGCGATCGGCGCTCGGGGTCATGTGGTGCATCGTCATCCCTTTCCGACCATCGGCGTCAGGTCGACCTCGGTGTCCTTCAGCACGGTGAACCAGCCTTCGCGGGTGTCGAGCATCAGGTCGAGCCGCAGCGGAAAGCGGCGCGCCAGGTCCGGTGGCACCGTGCCCTCGCGGGCAGACAGCGTCAGTGCCAGTGAACTGCCGGATGGCAGGCCAATGGCAGCCTCGCGCATGCGCAGGAAGTCACGCTGTCCTTCCGCGGTCAGGGCAAAGATCTCCCAGCGGCGCCCGGCGGGTGCGCCCGGCAAGCGCGCATCGCGGTTGACTGGGGCGGCGAGCATGACGACGTAAACGGTTTCCTTGCCGTCCTTCGGTGTCAGCGTCACTTTCATTGTGACGTCCTTCATGGTGGCACGCTGGTCGACGAGTGCCGCCGCGCGCAGTTGTGCCGGGTCCACCGCGAGCAACGCCGCGCGGTCGAAGCGCGCGAACTTCCACATCGTCGATACCGGGACCGAGGTACAGGCCGCGCCCGCCAGTCCGAGCGCGACGAGCAGCGCGGCTGCAGTCGTGCGCGTCATCGTCGCACCTCCACGCGCTCGGCGCCGAACAAGGCGCGCAGCAGGCGTCGTGCAAAGCGGAACATCTTGGGCAGCAGCCACAGCGCGATCAGAACGAGAACGCCGACGATCGCCGCGGCCACCCACGGATACGTCATCACCAGCCACAGCAAGCCACCGACCGCGATGTCCTCCGTGACCGACAGGGCGACGTTGGAAAACGGCTCCGGCGACGTGTTGGCCGCGGCACGTGTTCCGGCCTTGGTGAAATGGCTCGTCGCCGCCAGCGAGCCCCCGAGGATCGCGGCCGCGGTGGTCCACGCGGCACTGTCGAGGCCACCGAAGACGCCCGCGGCCAGCGCAGCGCCGGCCGGGATGCGGATGAATGTCTGTATGCCGTCCCATAGCGAGTCCACGCCGGGGATCTTGTCGGCCACGAACTCCACCAGGAACATCACGCCGGCGGCGATCAGCACGAACGGGTGCTGCAAGATCGAAAGCCCGGACGGCAAATCCACCCAGCCGGCGTAGCCGACCAGACCCACGATCAGCAGCACGGCATACAAGCGAATCCCGCTCGCAAACCCCAGCACCGCCGCGAGCGCGATCAGTTGCGTCAGGTCGAGAGAGTTCATAAGGTTGACCGCCGCGCCGTCTACGTGAAAGCCGCCACGCGTTTGTAATCGGATCGGGCGCCCGGCCGCCCGAAGCACGATCCGCAAACTAATCGGACGAGGTGCACGTGCGACCGCGCAGCGGTCGCGTACACCGAGTCCGCTTGTTCACATTTCTTCATCGTCTCCATCCTGGTTCATCATCGCCTCGTACTCGGCGATCCAGCGTGGCTTCCTCTTCTCGAGAAATGCGCGCACGCCCTCGCGGCCGTCGGCGCTGGTCCGGATTTTTGCGATGCGTTCAGCCGTGTCGGCAACGAGTGCATCGTCGATCGGGCGTGCTGCCAGGTCGCGCACGAGGCGTTTGGCCTCTGCCACGGCGTGCGCGCTCGTCTGCATCAGCATTCCCAGGAGTGAGTTGACGCGCAGGTCGAGCTCCTCCGGAGGCGCCAGATCGTGGACCAGCCCGATGCGAAGCGCTTCGCCGGCGTCGATTCTCTCCGCCGTCAGGAAGTAGCGCCGCGCGGCGTTGATGCCCATTGCCCGGACCACATAGGGTCCGATCGTCGCGGGGATGAGCCCGAGCTTGGTTTCGCTCAGGCAGAAGGTCGAGCCGATGGCCGCCACCGCGATGTCGCAGACCGCGACCAGGCCGACCCCTCCGGCGTAGGCATCGCCATGCACGCGCGCGATGACCGGTTTTGGACACTCGTAAATCGTGCGCAGCATCGTCGCGAGCTTCATCGCGTCGGCGCGGTTCTCGTCATGCGAAAACGCTGCCATCCGCTTCATCCAGCCGAGATCTGCGCCAGCGCAGAAGGCCGGGCCCTTGCCGGCCAGCACGATGGCGCGGACATCGTCGTCGGCGCCGAGCGAGCGGAAGGTCTCGGTCAGCTCGGCGATCGATGCTTCATTGAACGCGTTGCGCACTGTCTCGCGCGCCATCCAGACGACGGCGACGCGGTGGCTGATGTGGATGTCCAGAGTGGTCGTGGTCATGTCAGTCCAGAGTTTCGCGGAGAGGTAATCGAATTCGCAACGGCGTCCGCGCGGATCCGGCGACGACTTCGCAGGATCTCACGCTCGCGGTGTCGGCGCGGTGGCGTCACTGCACTGGCTACGCCGGGGTCCATCGCTTCGCCACTTCCTCGAGCATCACCTCGGTCGCCCCGCCGCCGATGGCGAGTACGCGCGCGTCGCGCACCAGCCGCTCGATCGGGCTCTCGCGCATGTAGCCCATGCCGCCGTGGAACTGCTGGCAGCTGTACGCGACTTCGTTGACGAGTTCACCGGTGAGTGCCTTCAGCATCGAGATCTCGCGCACGGCGTCGCGGCGCTCGTCGACGAGCCACGCACAGTGGTAGAGCAGTTGTCGTGCGGCCTCGGTCTTCGCGGCGAGCATCGCCAGGCGCTGGCGGATCACCTGCTTGTTCCACAACGATGCGCCGAAGGCTTTGCGCTCGTTGACGTAACGATGCGTCAGGTCGAGCATCGTCAGGCAGTGCCCGATCGCCATGCTGCCGAGCGCAATGCGCTCGGTCTGGAAGTTGCGCATGATCGCGTGGAAGCCGCCGTTTTCCGCGCCGACCAGGTGTGACGCCGGCACGCGGCAGTCCTCGAAGACGAGTTCGGCCGTGTCGGAGGCGAGCCAGCCTTGCTTGTCGAGCGCGCGACCCACGCGAAACCCGGGCGTACCGCGTTCGACCGCGAAGATCGAGAGCCCGCGCGATCCCTTGGCAGACTGATCCGTGCGCGCGGCGACAAATACGAGATCGGCCAGCACGCCGTTCGTGATGAACATCTTGCTGCCATTGAGCACCCAATGGTCACCCTCTCGCACCGCGCGCGTGCGGATCGCCGCGACGTCGGACCCGGCATCCGGCTCGGTGACGGCGACGGCCGTGATCAGTTCGCCAGCGATGATCCGCGGCAACCAGCGTGCCTTCTGCTCGGCTGAGCCGCCGTGCGCGAGGTGCGGGCTGGCCATGTCGGTGTGGACCAGCACGGTGATGATGAAGCCACCCGAGGTCGCGCGCGAGAGCGCCTCCTGGAAGACGACGTTGGTCGTCATGTCGGCCTCAGCGCCGCCGTGCTCCGCCGCGTACATCATGCCAAGCCAGCCGAGTGCCCCCATCCTACGCAGCACCTCGCGCGGCGTGGCACCCGCCTCGTCCCAGGCCAGCGCGTGCGGCTCGACCTCGGTGGCGACGAAGCGCGCGACCTGGCGACGCAGCTCGTCGTGCTCGGGGCGCGTGTAGACGCTCGCGGTCATCGCGCGGCACTCACATCCGGAAAACGCCGAAGGTCGTGTCCGGTATCGGCGCGTTCAGCGCGGCGCTCAGGGCCAGAGCCAGCGTCTCGCGCGTGTCGAGCGGGTCGATGACGCCATCGTCCCAAAGGCGCGCCGTCGCGTAATAGGGATGCCCCTGATGCTCGTACTGCGCCAGGATGGGCGCCTTGAACTTCTGCTCTTCCTCCGCGCTCCAGCGCCCGCCCTTGGCCTCGATATTGTCGCGCCGGACCGTGGCCAGAACGCTGGCGGCCTGCTCGCCGCCCATGACGCTGATGCGTGCGTTCGGCCACATCCAGACGAAGCGCGGCCCGAAGGCGCGGCCGCACATCCCGTAATTGCCGGCACCGAATGACCCGCCGATGATCACGGTGAACTTCGGCACCTGCGCGCACGACACGGCCGTCACCATCTTGGCGCCGTGGCGTGCAATGCCTTCGTTCTCGACCTTGCGGCCCACCATGAAACCGGAGATGTTCTGCAGGAAGACAAGCGGCACCTTGCGCTGGCAGCACAGTTCGATGAAGTGCGCGCCTTTCTGTGCACTCTCCGAAAATAGGATGCCGTTGTTGGCGATGATGCCGACCGGCATGCCGTGGATCCAGGCGAAGCCCGTCACCAGCGTCGAGCCGAAGCGCGCCTTCCACTCGTCGAATTCCGAGCCGTCGACGAGGCGCGCGATGACCTCGTGCACGTCGTAGGGCTTGCGCGTGTCGGTCGGGATCACTCCGTAAAGCTCGGCCGGATCGAGTTTCGGACGGCGCGGCTCGCGCAGCTGCAGCGGGTTCGGCTTGACGTAGTTGGTCGTCGCGAGGATGCGGCGCGCCAGAGCCAGCGCGTGCGCATCGCTCGATGCCAGGTGATCGGCCACGCCCGACAGCCGCGTGTGGACGTCGCCGCCGCCGAGGTCCTCGGCCGAGACGACCTCGCCGGTCGCGGCCTTCACCAGCGGCGGCCCGCCGAGGAAGATCGTGCCCTGGTTGGCGACGATGATCGACTCGTCCGACATCGCCGGCACGTACGCGCCGCCCGCGGTGCACGAGCCCAGGACGACCGCGATCTGCGGGATGCCCTGTGCCGACAGCGTCGCCTGGTTGTAGAAGATGCGTCCGAAGTGTTCGCGGTCGGGGAACACGTCGTCCTGGTTCGGCAGATTGGCGCCGCCGGAGTCGACGAGGTAGATGCACGGCAGGCGGTTCTCGCGCGCGATCTCCTGCGCCCGCAGGTGCTTCTTCACCGTCATCGGGTAGTAGGTGCCGCCCTTGACGGTCGCGTCGTTGCAGACGATCACGCATTCGCGGCCGGAGACGCGGCCGACGCCGGTGATGATCCCGGCCGACGGTGCGGCACCGTCGTACATGTCCCACGCGGCGAGCTGCGACAGCTCCAGAAAGGGCGTCCCGGGATCGAGCAGCAGCTGCACGCGGTCGCGTGGCAGCAGCTTGCCGCGCGCGGTGTGCTTGGCGCGCGCTTCGGCGCCGCCGCCGACCGAGACCTGGGTGATCTTCGCCTTCAGGTCGGCGGCCTGCGCGTTCATCGCCTCCGCGTTCGCCTTGAACTCGGGGCTGCGCGGATTGAGCCGGGTCTCCAGGATGGTCATCGTCGTGGTCTCGATGGGTCGCGGCGTCTGGCTCGGCGCCGTCAGGCGAATGGTAGCCGCGCGAATCAGCCGTGCGTCAGCGGGGCGACGTGGGCGACGTTCTTTTCGCGGTGACGCCGGAAGTGGACGACGGCAAGCACCAGTGCGGTCAGGCTCAGGGCGGCCGACATGAAGAAGGGCGCACCGATGCGCCAGTCGCCGGCCGGCAGATGACTCGCCTCCGCCAGCAGCGGGGCGCCCAGCAGCGGGGCGATGGCGGCCAGCAGCGAGTTCATCGAGGACAGCGAACCCATCGCCAGTCCCTGTTCCTTCGGATCAGCGGCCTTCGAGATGATCGCGTGCAGCGCGGGACCGATGCCGAAGGCCAGCAGGTTCGCGAAAATGATGGCGTACATCAGCCAACCGACGGTGGTCAGCCCGTACGCCACGTACGCCAGCGTGCCCGAGGCCAGCCCTGCAATGACGAGGCGGCGCTCGCCGAACTGCCGCAGCAGCCAGCCCAGCAGGCCCCCCTGCACTACGGCGGCCATGAGGCCGACGACGAACAGCGACAGCCCGGTTTCGCGCGGGCCCCAGTCGAAGCGGAACTGCGTGTACAGCACCCAGGTGCTGTGCAGGATGAACTGTGCGAGGTTCGCCAGCGCGATCACCGCCACCAGCACGCCGACATTGCGCAGGCGCGTCAGGCCATAGAGTGAACCGATCGGATTGAGCCGCCGGAACTGGAACGCAGGTCGCTCGGCGTGCGGGCGGTTCGGCAGTGACTCCGGCAGAACCAGCCACCCGTACATCAGGTTGAGCACCGACAGCGCGGCCGCCACGTAGAACGGCAGCCGTATGTCGATGGCGCCCAGCAGGCCGCCGACCATCGGTCCGATGACATAGCCGATGCCGAACGCCGCGCCGATCATGCCGAAGCTCTTGGCGCGCTTTTCGGGTGCCGTGATGTCGGCCACGTAGGCGTTGGCGACCGCAAAGTTCGCAGCCAGCGCACCGCCCATGATGCGAAGCGCGACCAGCGCCTGCGCCGACTGCACCAGCGCCGAAAGCAGGAACATCGATCCCAGTCCGGCGATCGACAGCAGCAGCACCGGGCGCCGGCCGTAGCGGTCCGACAGCGCGCCGAGGATGGGAGCGCAGACGAACTGCGTCAGCCCGAACGCAACGATCATCGCGCCATACCAGTAGGTCTGCGCGTCGCGGCTGCTCGTGAACTCGCCCACCAGCGCTGGCAGCACGGGCAGCAGCAGGCCGAAGCCCATCACGTCGATGACGACCGTGATCAGGATGAAGGGAAGCGCCGGCTTGCGGGACATCAGGGTCTTGTTTGCGCAGTTGCGAAAGTCGGCCCACCGAAGAGGTCCGTCTCGGTCCACCCGAGCGCGGCGAGGTCGTCGACGCGGAAGCGGCTCTCGCTCGGCATCAGGAACTCGTCGAGCTGGGGCGGCGCCACGCCAGTGCCTGACAGCATCGCGTGCGCCTGCCCACGGTGATGGATCTGGTGCGTGAAGAGATGCATCAGCACGTACCGCGCTGCCTCGCGCTGGACGAAGTCCGAACGCTGCATCGCGACTTCGGCGTCCAGTGCCGCGTCGTCGGCGGCGTCGCACCAGGCGATCAGCCGCTGATCGGATTCGATCTGAGCCACGGCGAGTTCGGGCATGCGGTCAAATGGTGTCTCACTGGCGAAAGCCCTGCGCATGTCCGCTTCACGATGGAGCGCGGCGATGTAGTACCAGTCGACGATCAGGATGTGGTTCAACGTGGCCCAGAGGCTGGGGAAGAAACTCGTGCGCGGCGCCGTGAACTCGGTGTCGCTGAGTTGCAGGCAGGCGGCCTGCAGGCGGTGATTGGCCAGCCGGTTGGCACGCGCCAGCAGGCGAAGCTGCGCGAGCTCGCTCATCGTGTCGGCATCTCGCTGACGCCCGGCTGGGCCCGGCAGCGGGCGAGCCAGGCACGGACGGCCGGAAACGCGGCGAGGTCGAAGCCGCCGTCCCCGGCGCGGTGGGTGTACGCAAAGAGTGCGAGGTCGGCGAGACTCAGTCGCCCGCCGACGAAGTAGTCCCGCGTCGCCAGGTGCTGCTCCATGACCCCGAGCGCCCGATGGCCACGGGCAAGCAGCTCCGGCAGCCGCGGATCATCGTCCTTCTGCAGGAACACGCGGAGGAAACGTGCAACTGCGATGGCCGGCTCGTGCGTGTACTGCTCGAAGAACATCCACTGCAGCATCTGCGCTCGACCGAGCCGGTCATCGGGCAGCAGCCGCGTGCCTTCGCCGAAGTACCAGAGGATCGCATTCGACTCCGCAATGGCCGTGCCGTCGTCGAGCACGACGACGGGGACCTTGCCATTGGGATTGAGGCGCAGGAACTCGGGTGAACGCGTGCCGGCGTGCAGGATGTCGACCTCGCGCCAGGCATACGGGGTCCCGGTGATGTCGAGCACCATCCGCACCTTGTGGCAGTTGCCGGACGCGCTCGTGCCGTAGACGACGGTCGTCATGCGTGCTGGCCTGCCCTAGAACGGTCCGCGGCTGATCCAGCGCTCGACCTGGTCGAGCCGGTCGTGACCCCAGAACATCTCGCCATCGACGAAGATCGTCGGTGCGCCGAAGACGCCGCGCGCGATGGCCTGCTCCACCTGCACGCGCAATGCCGTCTTGATCGCCTCTTCCTGCACGCCCGCCGCGAGCCGGGCACCGTCGATGCCGAGCGACTGGGCAATGTCGAGCGCCACGGTGGCGTCGCCGACGTTGCGGTCGTCGACGAAGAACGCCCGGTACACCGCGTGGATATAGGGCGCTGCCTTCGCTGATTGCTCGCGCTGCAGCCACAGCACCGCGCGCGACGCTGCCACCGCGCCGATCGGAAAGGTCGTCGGATGCCGGTACGGTACGCCGACAAAGGCTGCCGAGCGCGCGAAGTCGCGCACCGCATAGCGCGCCTTGGGC
Source organism: uncultured beta proteobacterium (assembly GCA_963780715.1). Taxonomy (GTDB): domain Bacteria; phylum Pseudomonadota; class Gammaproteobacteria; order Burkholderiales; family Burkholderiaceae_F; genus JALORV01. Next base: position 22,034 of record CAWADK010000018.1, on the reverse strand, counting down.
CCGTAGACCTCGGTCAGCGGAGCGCCGCCCGAAGCCTTGAACACGGCGCCCAGCAGGATCGGCCGCCACTGCAGCGGGCGGGCTGTGCGCGCGGCCAGCGCCTCGATCTGCTCCGACGCGATGTAGGAATAGGGCGACGAAAAGTCGAAGTAGAACTCGATTGCAGAGGCCATGGGGCTCCTCACCGGGAAAGGCGGATGTTACGGGTTGCCGAGCCGGTTCTCAGGAGAGCGGAGCCGCGTGCACGCGACAGGTGTAGCGCAACTCGACACGGCCACCCGCCGCATTCGAATCGAACAGCGCACGCAGCGCCACCATCAGCTCGGCGTGACGGGCCTGTCCTGGCGCGGGCAGGTACGAGGCCGAGCCTGCCAGCGCGGCGAGCATCGCCCAGTTCATGTTCCGCCGATGGCGCCACTCCCAGGCGACCGGTAGCCCGGCCGCCGAAGTAAACGGGGATCGCGTCGGTACCCTGGTGCCTGTAGCGGATCGCCTGATAGTCGTTGCCGTATTCGAGCAGCAGTGCTTCGTAGCCCGCAAGAAAAGGCGTGCCGGCGAGATCGCGATCGTTCCAGATCAGTGCGCCCCAGCCCCCCGGACGCAGGATGCGCAGCGACTCGCGCGCGGAACCGGCCGGGCTCGAACCAGTGGAATGCCTGGCCGGCGATGACCAGGTCGACCGAACCCGGTGCGAGCCCGGTGGCCTCGGCGGTGCCGTCGCGGGCTTCGTACGTGGAAAACCGCGCCAGGTACTCGACGCCCGCCGCGCGCATCGGTGCATTGGGCTCGACACCGATGACGCGATGCCCGGCGGCAAGGAATGGCTCGGCCGACAGTCCGGTGCCGACACCGATGTCGGCGACGACGCCGGCGTGCGGCAATGCACCCAGCGTCTCGAGGTGAGAAACCAGTTCGGCCGGGTACCGCGGACGGCCGGCGAGATAGGCCTCGACACGGTCGGAAAAGCGCTGGGTCGAGTCGGCTGTCATCCTGCGCCTACAGCGACATCACCGCATCGAGGCCGCGATGCACGCCCTTCAGGGTTGCGACCTGGCGGATCGCCAGCAGCGTGCCGTCGACATACGGCTCCGCGCTCGATCCCGCGTGATGCGCAAGGTGCAGTCGCTGGCCGGGCGCGCCGAAAACGGCTTCGACGCCGATCACGTAGCCCGGCAGCCGCACCGAATGCACCTGCACGCCATTGAGCGTCGCACCGCGCGCTTCACGCGGGCCGCGCACCTGGTCGAGCGGTACGCCAGAATGGGGCGCCTTGACCTGACCGAGCCGGAACGCCAGTTCGCGCGCGGTGCCGGACGGTGCGTCCGGCTTGTCCTCGTGTGCGTAGTCGATGATCTCGAAGTGATCGAGGTAGCGCGCGGCGATCTCCGCGAAGCGCTGCAGCAGCACCACCGTCAGCGCGAAGTTGCCGCAGGCCAGCACGCCGCGCCCGGTGCGACGCGCGACAGTGTCGATCTCGGTGTAGTCCTCATCGCTCAGACCGGACGTGCCGACCACCACGTGGGCTCCGGCTTCGAGCGCCGCCAGGACGTTCGCCCTGGCGCTGTCCGGCTTGGTGAATTCGACGAACACGTCGCACGGCGTCACGAGCGCTGCTTTTGCAGTCGCATGCACCGGGGCTGTGATGGCCGGTTCGCCGAGTGCGGCGCCGAGTGTCTGTCCCGCCGCGGTGCGCGCAACTGCCGCGACCAGTTGCAGGTCCTTGCTCCGCGCGATCCCGCGTGCGACCGCGGAGCCCGCCCATCCCGTTGCTCCCGCCAGTATCACGCGCATGTTTTTCCTCTGATCTTGCAATCGGGCCGGGCGCCGGGCCGTACCCTGATCTTGTACACGCGGCGGGCGCCGGGCCGCCCCAAGTCCGCCGCGCCATTGAACTCGCCGAAGCGCACGTGCATTCGCGCAGCGAATGCGTACGCGCCGGCGACAGACTACAAATTCCGCGCGATCAGGATGCGCTGGATGTCGCTCGTGCCCTCGTAGATCTGGCACACGCGCACGTCGCGATAGATGCGTTCGACCGGAAAGTCGCTGACGTAGCCGTAGCCGCCGTGGATCTGGATCGCGTCCGAACAGACGCGCTCGGCCATCTCGGAGGCGAAGAGCTTGGCCATCGCCGCCTGCTTCAGGCACGGCTGCCCGGCATCCTTCAGCGCCGCCGCGTGGTGGATCAGCTGGCGCGCCGCTTCAATCTGCGTGGCCATGTCCGCCAGTCGGAACTGAACGGCCTGGTGCTGGAAGATCGGCTGGCCGAACGCCACCCGTTCGCGGGCATAGCTGAGCGCGGCGTCGTAAGCGGCACGGGCCATGCCCAGCGACTGCGCGGCGATGCCGATGCGGCCACCCTCGAGCCCCGAGAGCGCGATCTTGTAACCCGCCCCTTCGTCACCGATCAGGTTGGCCGCTGGTACCCGGCAATTCTCGAACAGGATCTGCGCGGTGTCCGACGCATGCTGGCCGAGCTTTTCCTCGATGCGCGCGACGATGTAGCCCGGGGTCGAAGTCTCGACGATGAAGGCGCTGATGCCGCGCTTGCCGGCGGCCTTTTCGGTCACCGCGAGCACGATCGCGACATCCGCATTCTTGCCGCTGGTGATGAACTGCTTGACGCCATTCAGCACCCAATGGTCACCCTGCCTCACCGCGCTGGTGCGCAGGCCCGAGGCCTCCGACCCCACATGCGGCTCGGTCAGGCAGAAGGCACCGAGCATGTCGCCGCGGGCCAGCGGCACGAGGAAACGCTGCTTCTGCTCTTCGCTCGCCCAGGCCATGAGGATCGAGCAGACCGGGCAGTTGTTGACGCTGATAATCGTCGATGTCGCGCCATCACCTGCGGCGATCTCTTCCAGCGCCACCGCCAGCGCCGTGTAGTCCATGCCGGCGCCGCCGTAGTCCTCGGGCACCGCGATGCCGAACGTTCCGAGCGCCGCCAGTTCCTTCAGCGCTTCGCGCGGGTATGTCGCCTGACGGTCCCATTGCGCAGCAAACGGGGCGAGCCGCTGCGTCGCGAAGTCGCGCAGCGCGTCGCGCAGCTGCAGGTGTTCCTCAGCGAGCATCGGTAGGCGCGTCCAGATTCGGTGCCGGATCGCTCAGGATCACCCGCGGGTCGCCGAAGGATATCCAGGTCGGCCGCCGGCGCATCACCAGACCGACGATGCTGCCGGCCACCAGCGCGCCGATCAGCAGCGGGCCGCCACCGATGATTCCACTGGCGATCAGCGAGTTCGAGAAGCAACGCAGTGCGTTGTGCGCCGGGCACCAGAGCCACGCAATGAAGATCGCGACAGCGATCCAGGTCGCGAGTCCGACCAGCAGCGCGCGCGACAGGGACTTGAGCATGCCGGTCACGAGATTCACGGCGTCGACGTAGGCCATGACCGCGAAGATCATGGCGAGCAGGCCCGGCACGGCGACGAAGAGCCACGAGGCCATGCCGGCCTCGGTGGCGAAGCTGCGCATCAGCGGTTCGATGGTGGCGAGCCCGAGCCACGAGCAGATGCCAAAGATGATGGCAATGAAGACCTGCAGTGGCACTCAGGCGCTCCCTCGGGCAGCCGCCGACACGCCGGACCGGTGCAGGACTAGCTCCATGAGTGTCGCCGTGCAGTGACCTCGATCTCGATCTTCATGCGCGCATCGACCAGCCCGCAGACGATCGCCGTGGCGGCGGGGCGGGCGGTCTTGAAGTACTGGCCGCAGACCGGGGCGACACGCTCGAACGCCGCAGCATCGGTCAGGTAGTAGCGCACCCGCACGACGTCGTCGAGCGAGCAGCCGGCCTGCTCGAGCGCGGAGGCGATGTTGCGGAAACATTGGTGGGTCTGCGCGAGGAGATCGGAGTCGATCGTCATCGCAGCGTAATCGAAGCCGGTCGTCCCGGCCACGTGGACGTAGTCGCCTTCGACCACCGCGCGGCTGTAACCCGCCACGGCTTCGAAGGCCGAACCCGAGGAAATCAGGCGTCGATCGCTCATCGTGAGTCGAGTCCTACCAGGCGAGCTGCTCGCCGTTGAAGTTGAGGAACTTGCCGTTCTGCGAGGCGTTGGCCGTTGCCAGCACCCGTCGCATCCCGGCGACACTGGTGGCCGCATCGATGTCGGCTCCGGCGCCGCCCATGTCCGTGCGCACCCAGCCCGGATGAAATGCGATGCAGACAATACCCTGCGTTCCGAGTTCGATCGCGGCCGCGCGCAGTGCGGCATTGGCGGCGGCCTTGCTGGTGCGGTACAGCCAACCGGAGGTGCTGCTCATCAGCGAAATCGAGCCCATGCGGCTGGAAACGATGGCGAACTTGCCGCCGGCCGCCGCCAGGCCGGGCACGAGTTGCGGAATCAGCTGCATCGGAGCGCGCACATTGGTGTGCATGACGGAGTCGAAGTCCAGCCCTCCCGGCGCGGCGATCGCGCTGGTCCGGGGACCATAGACGCCGGCGTTGTAGATGGCGACGTCGAGCTTCTCGCCGTGCAGATGCACGCCGAACTCGGCCACCGTCGCCTCGTCGACCACATCGAGCAGCAGCGGCCGGGCCCCCATCTCCCGCAGCCTGGCCACGTCCTCGGCGCGGCGCACGGTCCCGATGACCCGCGCGCCGTCCGCCACGTACTGCCGCGCGAACTCGAGGCCGATGCCGCGCGACGCGCCGATGACGAGGACGGTGCCCATGCCGTTGCTCAGCGTTCCACCAGCGCGAGCAGCGCGGCAGGGTCCGCGAAGTGCGTGCCCCCAGGCGGGCCGGATGCCGGCCACATGGCACTGCGCACGAGCATGACGACGATGTCGCGCGGCAGGTCGTGCCTCCCGGTCGGTCGGAGTGGTTCGCCTGTGATCCGCAGCGGCCCGCGAGCCAGCGTCATGGCGTCGTCTGCAGGGTCACAGCATTTCCAGCCCAAGCGCGGTCGCCTCGCCCCCGCCGATGCACAGCGCCGCCATGCCGCGCTTGCCACCGGTCTTGCGCAGCGCGCCGAGCAGCGTGACGACGATGCGTGCGCCCGAGGCGCCGATCGGATGGCCGAGCGCGCAGGCGCCGCCGTGGATGTTGACCTTGTCATGCGGCAGGTTGAGTTCCTTCATCGCGGCCATCGTCACCGCCGCGAAGGCCTCGTTGACTTCCCACAGATCCACGTCGCCGGGCTTCCAGCCGGTCCGCGTCAGCACCTTGTTGATCGCGCCGATCGGAGCCGTCGTGAACCACTCGGGGGCCTGCGCATGCACCGAGTGCGCGAGGATGCGGGCGATCGGCTTCTTGCCGAGCTTGCTCGCGGTCGACTCGCGCATCAGCACCAGTGCGGCGGCGCCGTCGGAGATCGACGAGGCGTTGGCGGCCGTGATCGTGCCGTCCTTCTTGAACGCGGGCTTCAGGCCCGGGATCTTGTCGAGCTTGGCCTTGAAGGGCTGCTCGTCCTTGTCGATCCTGACTTCGCCGCCCTTGCCGGTGACCGTCACCGGAGCGATCTCCCACGCGAAGCTGCCGTCGGTGTTCGCTTTCAGCGCACGCTCGGTCGAGGCGATTGCAAACCTGTCCTGGTCCTCGCGCGTGAAGGCGTACTTGGTGACGCATTGCTCGGCGAACACGCCCATTGCCTTGCCGCGCTCGTAGGCATCTTCGAGGCCGTCGAGCGCCATGTGGTCGTAGGTGGTGAACGCGCCATAGCGATAGCCCTTGCGCGAGTTCACCAGCAGGTGCGGCGCGTTGGTCATGCTCTCCATGCCGCCGGCGACGACGATATTGGCGCTGCCCGCAACGAGCATGTCGTGCGCGAACATCATCGTGCGCATGCCGGAGCCGCACATCTTCGACAGCGTCACCGCGCCGGCCGACTGCGGCAGACCGGCCGCGAGCACGGCCTGGCGCGCCGGCGCCTGGCCCTGGCCGGCCATCAGGCAACAGCCCATCAGCACTTCGTCGACGGCATCGCCGGCCACGCCGGCGCGCTCGACGGCCGCCTTGATGGCGGTCGCGCCCAGTTGCCAGGCCTGCAATGCGGAAAAGTCTCCGAGCAGTCCGCCGATGGGTGTGCGGGCAGCGGAAACGATGACGATCGGGTCGTTCATGATGTTCTCCTCTAGCTGGAGTGAAATTCGGCCGTATACCGGCGCCGGAAGCGGCGCTCGGGGGGGTACGGAAACACGTCTTCGAGGTGGCCGGCGACGATGCGTTCCTTGCGCTGCTGCCAGAAGCCCGGCTCGAAGAGATCCGCGTGGTGCCTGAGCAGCGCCGCCTTGATGCGGGGATCCCCGGTGAGGAACGGCTTCCACTGCTCCGGGAACATGTCGCGCCGGTCGACGTAGCTGACGATCTCGCCGCCGTAGTCGTCGTCCATGCTGCCCGGCTGCGGCATGTTGCGGAAGTTGCAATCCGTCATGTACTCGATCTCGTCGTAGTCGTAGAACACGACGCGGTTGAGCCTGGTGACGCCGAAGTTCTTGTACAGCATGTCGCCAGGGAAGATGTTGGCGGCGGCCAGGTCCTTGATCGCGTTGCCGTACTCCAGGATCGCATGATCGAGCTCGGCATCGGTCGCCTTCATCAGGTACAGGTTGAGCGGCGTCATGCGACGCTCGATGTAGACATGGCGGATCGTCACCGTGCCGTCGCCGAACTCGAGCTGGCTCGGGCAGTAGCTGCGCAGTTCCTCGATCAGCTCGGGCGAGCAGCGCGCGCGCGGCAGCGTCACCTGCGAATACTCCCAGGTGTCCGCCATGCGGCCGACGCGGTCGTGCAGCTTCACGAGCTGGTACTTGCCCATGATCTGCTGGCGGTCGGTGTCCTTCGGATGCGGGATCACGTCCTTGATCACCTTGAAGACGTAGGGATAGGACGGCAGCGTGAACACGGACATCACCAGTCCCTTGATGCCGGGGGCGATGACGAAGTTGTCGCTCGAGTGCTTAAGATGGTGCAGGAAGTCGCGGTAGAACAGCGTCTTGCCCTGCTTGGCCAGCCCGACCATCGTGTAGAGCTCCGACGGCGGCTTGTGCGGCAGCAACGTGCGCAGGAAGTCGATGTACGCCGACGGCGCTTCCATGTCGACGAGGAAGTAGGCGCGCGTGAAGGAAAACAGCGTGGCCATCAGGTCTGTCGTGAAGAGCGCCGTGTCGAGGTAGAGCTGTCCGCGCGAATTGCGCAGGATCGGCACCGCTAGTGGCGTGATGCGCGTGCCGTTGATGACGCGCCCGACGATGTAAGCGCCCTTGTTGCGAAAGAACAGCGACGACAGGATCTGGATCTGGCAGTCGGGCTCGAGGGTCCACGGCCGGCGGAACGCCTCGCCGCTGCGATGCGCTTCGCAGACGGCGCGCACGATGAAACGCAGGTCGCGTTCAACGTCCTCCCAGCGGCACGCCAGCCCGACATCGATGATGATCTGGCGCAGCGTCCTGCGCAGGCCCGCGGCGGGGTAGTAGCTGCGGTAGGACGGCGGGTCCGAGTCCATGTAGTCGGTCGCCACTCCGGGCCGCACGAAGATGAACTGGTTGCGGAAGTAATCCCGGTGCAGCAGCTTCGTGCACACGGAGTTGAAGAAAGTCTCGGCGCACTCGGGCTGGCGATGCTCGGCGAGCAGGGCGACATAGTTCTGCTTCACCGCCTGCCACAGTGCATCGCGTTCCGTCTCGTCCAGCGACGCCAGGTCGAACTCGCGCTCGATGCGCGCCACTGCCTCGAGCACGCGCTGGTCGTAAAAGTCGATCCGTTCGCGGGCACGGGTGCGCATGCGCTGCCAGTCGCCGTTCTCATAGAACGACTTCGCCTGTTGCGCCACGTAACGAAACAGCCGGTAGTGCCGGTTGAATCCTTCCAGGATGGCGTTCGCGATGCGTGCCGGCGAGGGCATCGAGCGATCGAACACGATGGCGGGGGCGATGGCGGACATGAGCGGTATTGTGACTAATGCTGCCGGGGTGTCAGCGCGAGCCAGACGGCAAGGGCGCCAAACGCCGCGCCGAGTACCCAGCGCTGCATCCGCAACCACCCGGGCCGCGTGGCGAGCCACGCCGACAGCGCGCCGGCGACCGTCACCAGCGTGCCATCGACCAGGGTGGAGACCGAGATATGCACGACGCCCAGCACCAGGCTTTGCAGCAGTACGCTTCCGCTGCCGGGGTCGACAAACTGCGGAAACAGCGACAAGTAGAACACGGCCACCTTCGGGTTGATGACCGACGCGGTCAAGGACTGCCGAAACAGCACGCGATCCGGAACCGGGTCGAGCGGCTGCGGCGTGAAGCTGAAACCGCCGCCGCGCAGCGTGTTCCAGGCCAGCCACAGCAGGTAGGCCGCCCCGGCCAGCTTGACCGCGTTGAACGCCGCCGGCACGGCCAGCAGCAGCGCCGAGAGGCCGAGCGCGGCGGCGAAGAGATGCACGAGCACGCCGGCCATGACGCCGATCAGCGAGAAGTAGCCGGCGCGTCGGCCCTGGGTCAGCGTGCGGGAGATCAGGTAGATCCAGACGGGACCCGGCGTCAGCGCCAGCAGCAGGACCGCGAAGGCGAACAGCGCCAGCTGCTCGGCCCGCAGGCCGAGGAGCGTCATCGGGTCCACTCCCAGTGCTGTTCCAGCACTTCGGGCCCCCACTGGGTCGACCGCCGTTCCAGCGTCTTGCGGAAGCCGAAGTCCTCGTAAAGATGGCGCGCGGCATGCAGCGCCTCGAACGTGCCGAGATGGACGCGCTCGTACCGCGACCTCGAAAATGCCATCGCGGCTGCGAGCAGGCGTCGCCCCATGCCCTTGCCGCGCAAGGCATCGGCCACGATGAACCAGCGCAGCTGCGCGCGTCGCGGGTCGTCGTCCGCACCGCCGTCGATGACGATCGTGCCCAGGACCTGGCCGCCATCGACGGCGACCCAGACACCGTCGCGCCCCGCATCGAAGCGCGCGAGGAAGTCGGCGATATCGGCCATGCGCCCGGCCTCGAACACCACGCCGAAGCCGTGGTCGCGTGCGTAGTACTGCGACTGCAGTGCTGCACTCGCGGCCATCGCGCCCGGCAGCAGGCCGGGCAGCAGCCGCGGCCCGCAGTCGACCGGGTTGAGGGCGGCGTCGAACGGATACAGCAGCTCGAAGCGCTCGAGATCGACCGCCATGCTCTCGTCGAAGCGTCGTCCGAGCATGGCGAGCTCGCGCGTGAAGAAACGGCGATGGCCGTCCTTCCAGTCGGCGAGCGTGCGATCGCCTTCGCCTTCATCCCAGGCAAAGCTGGCGTCGACCTCGGAAAACGGGCGCCGTTCCAGCACCGTCGTGCGAATCACGGCGCGCGGCGTGCCGTCGCGCTCTGTCAGGACCGAGTAGCCGCCGGCGACCGGCTTGACCTGCGGCATCTGGTCGTTGAATTCCGACAGGCCCGCCGTCGCCCGCTTCGGCCCATGCAGGACCAGTTCGACGAGCTCGTGCGCCAGTTCGGCCGTGTCGCCGAAGTACCAGGCCTGGTAGGGCGTGGCGGGGTCGAGCCCCGTTGCGACGCAGAAGTCGCGCCAGTAGCGCTCGACCGCTGGCGTGCGGGCGACCGAGTTGTCGAGCGCATGGAGGTCGCTCACGGCTGAAGGTCGAACAGCCTGCGCGCGGCGGTGTGCGCGTGCGCGGGCACGCGGCGTCGCCTGCGTCCTGGCCCCGGGCACTCGGCGTGCGTCATGTCCTGGTTACATTGTTTCTGCGAACAGCTCGCGTCCGATCAGCATTCTCCTGATCTCGGACGTGCCGGCCCCGATTTCATAAAGCTTTGCATCGCGCCACAGGCGGCCGGTCGGGTAGTCGTTGATGTAGCCGTTGCCGCCGAGCGCCTGGATCGCTTCACCGGCCATCCACGTGGCGCGCTCGGAGGCGAAGAGAATGGCGCCCGCGGCGTCCTTGCGGATGCGGCGCACGGTCTCCGGCGTCGCGCGGTCGCAGGCGCGTCCGACTTCATAGACGTAGGCGCGGCAGGCCATCATCGTCGTGTACATGTCCGCGAGCTTGCCCTGCATCAGCTGGAACTCGCCGATCGACTGGCCGAACTGCTTGCGGTCATGCACATAGGGCACGACCGCGTCCATGCAGGCAGCCATGATGCCGAGCGGTCCGCCCGAGAGCACGGCGCGCTCGAAGTCGAGCCCGCTCATCAGCACCTTCGCGCCGCCGCCTTCCTCGCCGAGCACGTTCTCGACCGGCACTTCGACATCCTGGAAGACGAGTTCCCCGGTGTGCGAGCCGCGCATGCCGAGCTTGTCGAGCTTCTGCGCGACCGAGAAACCCTTCATGCCCTTCTCGACGATGAAGGTCGTCATGCCGCGCGCGCCCATTTGCGGGTCGGTCTTGGCGTAGACCACCAGCGTGTCGCAGTCGGGACCGTTGGTGATCCACATCTTCGTGCCGTTCAGCAGGTAGCGATCGCCCTTGAGATCCGCGCGAAGTTTCATGCTGACCACGTCGGATCCCGCATTCGGTTCGCTCATCGCGAGCGCCCCGACGTGCTCGCCGCTGACGAGCTTCGGCAGGTACTTCTTCTTCTGCGCCGCGTTGCCGTTGCGCTTGATCTGGTTGACACACAGGTTCGAATGCGCGCCGTACGACAGGCCGATCGAGGCGCTGGCGCGCGAAATTTCCTCCATTGCGACGATGTGCGCGAGGTAGCCCATGTCGGCGCCGCCGTACTCCTCGGGCACCGTGATGCCGAGCACGCCGAGGTCGCCGAGCTTGCGCCAGAGCTCCATCGGGAACTGGTCGGTGCGGTCGATCTCGGCGGCGCGCGGGGCGATCTCCGCCTGCGCGAAGTCGCGCACCGCCTCGCGCAGCGCATCGATGTCCGCGCCGAGTTCGAAGTCAAGTCCGGGAAGCTGCATCGAATTCTCCTCAGATCTTCTCGTCCGCAACGCCATGCATGACCATCAGCGTCTGCTGCATCGCGGCCACGCGGGTACGCCGGTCGCCCTGCACGCCAAAGACCTCGGCGCGCACGATCGAAAGCGTCCGTCCGGGCTTGAGAACTTCGCCGATGGCGATCAGCAGGTCACCGGCGGCGGGTGCCAGCATGTTGATCTTGTACTCGACCGTCAGCACGCTCGCATCGGCGGGCATCAGCGTGAAGCCGGCATAGCCGCCGGCGCTGTCCGCGATCATGCCGACCACGCCGCCGTGCACGAATCCATGCTGCTGGGTCAGGTCATCCCGAGCCGGAAGTTCAATGACACAGCGCCCCGGCTCGACCGTCGTCAGCCGGGCTCCGATCAGGCTCATCGCCGCCTGCCGGGCGAACGACGACCGGACGCGGGCCTCGAAGTCGGGGTTGTGCGGGGTGTGCACCGGGGGCTCCTGGACGGCCGCCCAATCTATGTGACGTTGACGTTAACGTCAACCCGGCTCCGGTCAAGGCACCTGGCGTGCATCGGCCAGGCGCAGCGTGCCCCGGATCAGCCGGTAAACGACCCAGCACCAGACGACCATGATCACCAGGCCGCCGACGATCGCCCCGCCGAGCATGTCCCACGGCAGGCGGATCTGCTGGGTCGACTTCGCGATCTGTCCCAGCTCGATGGCCGACGGGACGACGAGCGCCATCAGTGTCCCGATGCCCGCCACGAAGCCGATGGTCCAGCCCCAGAAGGTACGGATCAACCAGGTGTAGTGCGAGCCGAGGAAAGTCTCGGCCACATCGCCGCGCTTGACGTAGGCCACGACGAGGCCGACGGCAGCGGGCCAGAACATCACCAGCCCCAGCGCGTACAGGCCGTAGGTGATGCCGAGCATCGTGAACTCGCGGGCGGAGGGTACGTTCGACGAGGCGTCTGCGCTCATGGTGGCTCCGGGCCGTCAGGGCGGAAAGAACCGCGCATCGTACCGCCGCGGCGTTTCGTTACGCTTCGCCGGTGGATCGAACCAGCGGCATTCTCAAGGAAGTCTTCGGCTACGACAGCTTTCGCGGCTTCCAGCGGGAAGTGATCGAGCACGTCGTTGCCGGCGGCGACGCGCTGGTGCTGATGCCCACCGGCGGCGGGAAGTCGCTCACGTACCAGATCCCGGCGCTGGTGCGGCCTGGAGTCGGAATTGTCGTCTCCCCGCTGATCGCGCTGATGGCCGACCAGGTAGCCGCGCTCGATGAGCTGGGCGTGCGTGCGGCTGCGCTGAATTCGACGCTGTCGTCGGCCGAGGCCAGCGCGCTCGAGCGCCGCATGCGCAGCGGCGACATCGACCTCGTCTACATCGCGCCCGAGCGGCTGCTCACCGACCGCTGCCTGAGGCTGCTCGACGACCTGCAGGCCGGCGCCGGACTCGCGCTCTTTGCGATCGACGAAGCGCATTGCGTGTCGCAGTGGGGGCACGACTTCCGTCCGGAGTACGGTGCGCTCGCGATCCTGCGTGAGCGCTTTCCTGCGATCCCGCGCATTGCGCTGACCGCGACCGCGGACGCGCCGACGCGCCGGGAGATCGTCGAACGGCTGCTGGTCGAGCCGCGGGTCTTCGTGGCGAGCTTCGACCGGCCGAACATCCGCTACCGGATCGTGGAGAAGCGCGAGCCGCGCGAGCAGCTGCTGCGCTTCATCCGCGACGAGCATCCGGGCGAGGCCGGCATCGTCTACTGCCTGGCACGCAACACCGTCGACGAGGTCGCGCACTTCCTGGCGGGGCACGGCATCGATGCGCTGCCTTACCACGCCGGCATGGACGCCGCCGCGCGCGCGGCGAACCAGGCGCGCTTCCAGCGCGACGAGGCCTGCGTCATCGTCGCCACGATCGCCTTCGGCATGGGCATCGACAAGCCGGACGTGCGCTTCGTCGCGCACCTGGACATGCCGAAGAGCATCGAGGGTTACTTCCAGGAGACGGGACGAGCCGGACGTGACGGCCTGCCGGCCGACGCCTGGATGGCCTACGGCCTTGCCGACGTCGTGCAGCAGCGCCGGCTGATCGAGCAGTCCGAGGCCGAGGACAGCTACAAGCGCCTGTCGAGCGCCAAGCTCGACGCCATGCTGGCGCTGGCCGAGGCGGCCGACTGCCGCCGCGTGCGCCTGCTCGCGTACTTCGGTGAAGCGAGCCAGCCGTGCGGCAACTGCGACAACTGTCTTGCCCCGCCGGAACTGCGTGACGCGACCGAGGACGCGCGGAAGCTCCTATCGACCATCTACCGCTGCCAGCAGGCCGGCGGGTTCGGATTCGCCGCGACACACGTCATCGATGTCCTGCGCGGCAAGGTGACCGACAAGGTGACGCGCTTCGGGCATGAGCGCCTGACGACCTTCGGGATCGGAGGTGACCGTCCGGAAGCCGAGTGGCGCCTGCTGCTGCGGCAGCTCGTGGCACAGCACCTGGTGGAGGTCGACTACGACCGCTACAACGTGCTGCGACTGACCGAGGCGAGCCGCGCCGTGCTGCGCGGCGAACGGCGCATCGAACTCCGCATGCAGGTGGCCGAGCCGCGCCGCCGCGCGAAAGGCCGGCGGTCTGCGACGGAGCAGGGCCTCGACACGACAGCGGAGCGGCTGTTCGACCGGCTGCGCGAGTGGCGTGCCGGCGTGGCGAAGGAACATGGCGTGCCGGCCTACGTCGTGTTCCATGACGGCACGTTGCGCGCTGTTGCGCAGCAGCGGCCGGGAACGCTCGCGGCGCTCGGTGAGATTTCCGGTGTGGGCGCTGCCAAGCTCGCGCGCTACGGCGCGGCCGTGCTGGAACTGGTCGGGCGGGAAGCTTGAACTAGGTGCCGAGCGCGAGGTACAGCAACCCGGTCCAGACGACGACGCCGAGCCCCGCGCCCCAGAGGATGCCGCGGGCCTCCGACAGGTCGTGCCGCAGCAACTCGGAATCGAGCAGCGGCAGGTCGAGGGGCAATTGATAGCAGGCCGTCATCAGGCGGGCATTGTCGCGGCCTGGGCCCGCCGGAGTTTCACCAGGATCAAGGCGGGGCCGATTGGCGGTGAGGAAGGGTGACCCTGGCATTGTCGTGGTTTTGCCGGGCCGCGTCGTCGCCGGTCTAGCGCCGGCCGCGCTCGAGCAGCCGCCTGCACTCGGACTCGTGCTGCGCGATCTCCGCCAGCGTCACCTGGATGTCTTCGCGCTGCTGCTCCAGCGCCGCGCGGTGCTGCGCCAGCACCGCAAGAAAGCGGCGCGCCTGCGCGGTCGCATCCTTCGGCGATTCGTACATGTCGATCAGCTCGCGCACCTGCAGCAACGACAGTCCGAGCCGCTTGCCGCGCAGCGTCAACTTCAGCCGCGTGCGATCGCGTGGCGAGTACACGCGCGTCAGCCCGGAGGCGCCGCTGCGTTCGGGCGCCAGGATGCCCTGGTCCTCGTAGAAGCGGATTGCACGCGGCGTGATGTCGAACTCGCGCGCCAGTTCGGTGATCGAATACGAGTGCGACTCGTGGTCGTCGTCGACTGCAGTGCGGGCGGCGCGAGCGCGGGAGGGAGGCATCTGAAGGCGGATCATCGTGAGTCGCCGCGTAGAATCGCCGCAGTTGACGTCAACGTCAAGCATCGCGCCGACGCATGAATCCCGACGAACACGAGTTGCGCTATCCGTGGACCGAGCCGCCGGCGACCGGTGCCTGGATCACGCTGCGGCCCGGCCTGCACTGGGTGCGCATGCCGCTGCCGTTCGCGCTCGACCACATCAACCTGTGGGTGCTCGACGACGAGATCGAGGGCCGGTCCGGCTTCACGATCGTCGACAGCGGCATCGCGTCGGCCGAAACCATGGCGGCGTGGGAGCGCGTGTTCGACGGGCTGTTCGACGGCCGGCCGCTGCTGCGCCAGATCTGCACGCACTTTCATCCCGATCACCTCGGGCTTGCGCACTGGCTGACGAGCGGCGGCGAGCGCGCACGCTGGAGTGCGCCGCTGTGGATGACAGCGGCCGAGTACGCGTTCGGCCGCTTCCTTTCGGTCGGCGGCGGCGATATCAGCGGCGACGGTGCCGCCGGACACTTCCGGCGCCACGGCCTGGCCGACGAAGCCTCGCTCGCCAAGGTGCAGGCGCGCGGCGCGGGCTATTACCCGAAGCTGGTGCCCGCCGTGCCGCCGCGCTTCCGCCGCATCCAGGACGGTGACGAGATCGCGATCGGACCGGCGCATGCGCGGCGCGTGTTCCGCGTCATCGTCGGTTACGGACACGCGCCCGAGCACGCCTCGCTCTACTGCGAGGAAGACCGCCTGCTGATCGCCGGCGACATGGTGCTGCCGCGGATCTCGACCAATGTCAGCGTGTTCGACGTCGAGCCCGAAGGCAACCCGCTGCCGCGCTACCTTCACTCGCTCGACCGGTTGCTGCTGCTGCCGGCCGACACCCTGGTGCTGCCGTCGCACGGCAAGCCCTTCACCGGCCTGCACGAGCGCATCGCGCAGCAGCACCGGCATCATCGCGAGCGCCTGGCCGAAGTGCTGGCGGCCTGCGCGACGCCGCAGACTGCCGCGACCATCGTGCCGGTGCTCTTCAAGCGCGAACTCGACCTGCACCAGACGACGTTTGCACTCGGCGAGAGCCTCGCACACCTGCATGCGCTGTGGTTCGACGGGGCGCTCGCGCGTCGCGAGGTCGACGGCGTGTTCCAATTCGAGGCCGCCTGACGATCCCGGAGACCACTGCATGAAGCGACGCGCCGACACCCTGCTGGTCACCGCCGGTCGCGATCCGGGCACGAGTTTCGACTTCGTCAATCCCCCGCTGGTGCGCGGTTCGACCGTGCTGCACGAGAGCGTGGCTGACATGAAAGCGCGTATCGCCAGCCGCAATGCCGGCGCCGATCTCCCGGTCACCTACGGCATCTACGGCACGCCGACGCACCACGCGTTCTACGAGGCGCTCAACGCACTCGAAGGCGGCCATGCCTCGTGGGCACTGCCGTCGGGACTGACCGCCTGCACGGTGCCGATCCTCGCGTTCGTGCAGCAGGGCGACCACGTGCTGGTGCCCGACTCGGTCTACTGGCCGACGCGCCGCTTCTGCCGCGACACGCTCGCGCGCTATGGCGTCGAGACCACTTTTTACGACCCGCGCATCGGCGAGCAGGGACGCGCGGCGGTCGAAGCGCTGTTCCGGCCGACGACGCGCGTGCTGTTCCTTGAATCGCCGGGCTCGCTGACGTTCGAGATGCAGGACGTGCCGCTGCTGGCCGAGGTCGCGCGCGCGCGCGGGGCGGTCAGCATGATCGACAACACCTGGGCCACGCCGCTCTACTGCCAGCCGCTCGCGCTCGGGGTCGACGTCTCGATCCACGCCGCCACCAAGTACATCTGCGGCCACTCCGACGTCATCATGGGCACGGTGACCAGCAACGAATCCGCGTGGCCGCGCCTGCGCGAGACGTTCCACCAGTACGGCCTGACGACGAGCCCGGACGACGTCTACCTCGCACACCGCGGCCTGCACTCGCTGGCGGCACGGCTGCGCCAGCACACCGCAACCGCGCTGCGACTGATCGAGTGGCTGCAGGCGCAGCCCGAGGTCGCGCGCATCCTGTACCCGGCGCTGCCGTCGGACCCCGGTCACGCCCTGTGGAAGCGCGACATGAGCGGCGCCTCGGGCCTGTTCGGCGTCGTGCTGAAGCCGGTTGCCGACGAGCGCTTCTTCGCCTTCGTCGACGGACTGCAGCTCTTCGGGCGCGGCTATTCGTGGGGCGGCTACGAGAGCCTGCTGATACCGGTGTTCCCGGAGCGCACCGCGGTGCCGCTGAAGCTCGAGGGGCCGCTCTTCCGCATTGCTGCCGGTCTCGAGCACGCCGACGATCTGACCGCAGATCTGGCCGCGGGCTTCGCGCGGTTGCGCGCCTGAGCCCGCAGGAGATGTCCGCGTCGCTGCAGGTCTCGATCCGCCGCTTCGAGCCGGCGGACTGGACGCAGCTGTGGCCGCTGCTGCGCGCGACCTTCGAGGCCGGCGACACCTATGCCTACGCGCCGGACAGCCGCGAGGCCGACATCCGCACGACATGGACCGAGGCACCGGCGGCGACGTTCGTCGCCTGCGGCCCCGGTGAGCAGGTGATCGGCACCTACTTCATCAAGGCGAACCAGCCGGGGCTGGGCTCGCACGTCTGCAATTGCGGCTATGTCGTCGCGCCGGCGGCGCAGGGCCGGGGGATCGCCGCTGCACTGTGCGAGCACTCGCAGCGCGAAGCCGTGGAAATGGGCTTTCGGGCGATGCAGTTCAATCTGGTCGTGTCGACCAACGAACGCGCGGTCCGGCTGTGGCAGCGGCTGGGCTTCAAGATGGTCGGGACACTGCCGCGCGCGTTTCACCACCGGCAGCTGGGCTACGTCGACGCGCTGGTCTTTTACAAGGAACTCGTGACCTGAGGAGGGATCTGATTAGGTGGATGAGACTATTCGGGAAGTAGCAGTAAAGGAGCAGACGATGGATCGATCGATGATCAAGGGCGTTGTGATCGGCGGTGCCGCGATGGTGACGGTGGCGGCGGTCGCGACCACCGGCTATCGCGCGATGACGCAGCCGAAGTTCGCCGAGGTGGTTGCGGTGAAGGAGGTCACCGAGACGATCCGCACGCCGCGCGAGGAGTGCCAGGACGTTCAGGTGCAGAAGCAGGCGCCGGTGAAAGACGACAACCGTATTGCCGGCACCGTGATCGGCGGCGTGGCGGGCGGCGTGCTGGGCCACCAGATCGGCGGAGGCACCGGCAAGACGGTGGCGACCGTCGCCGGGGCGGCGGTGGGAGGCTACGCCGGCAACAAGGTGCAGAAGAACATGCAGGAAAAGGATGTCGTGACGACAACCGAGAAACGCTGCAAGACCGTCACCGACACGTCGCAGAAGTTCGTCGGCTACGACGTCCGTTACCGGCTGGATGGCAAGGAAGACGTCGTGCGCACATCGTTCAAGCCGGGCAACCAGATCCCGGTCAAGGACGGCAAGCTGGTGCTGGCCCCGCCGGAAGCCGCCAAGCAGACGACCAAGTAGTCGGCGCGGAAGATTGCTCTACGGCGTGCCGTTGGCGCGCGGCTTCTGCTTGCGGCCCTTCATCAGCCGGTCGAACAGTGCCCGCGGCAGGACCTTCAGAAAGGCTGAGACCCACGCCATTTGCCACGGGATCGTGCGGTAGCGCACGCCGGCGACCATCGCGTCGGCGGCCTGGCGCGCGAAATCGTCTGCGTCCATCAGGAACGGCATGCCGTAGGGGTTCTTCGCCGTCAGCGGCGTGCGGATGAAACCCGGCGAAATCGTCACGACCTTCACATCGGACTTCGCCAGCTCGACGCGCAGGCTCTCGCAGTAGGTGATCACCGCGGACTTCGAGGCGCAGTACGCCTCGGAGCCGGGCAGACCGCGGATGCCGGCGACGCTCGCGATGCCGACCAGCGTGCCGCGCCGCCGTGCCTTCATCGCTGCGATGAAGGGATGAAACGTGGCGGCCATCGCCAGCACGTTGGTGTCGAGCACGCGGCGGAATTGCGCCAGGTCTTCGTAGAACTCGGTCTTCACGCCGAGGGAGATGCCGGCGTTGGCGATGACGATGTCCGCGCCGCCCGCGGCCTGGTCGAAGGCACGCCCGGCGGCGACGACCGCGTCGGTGTCGGTGACGTCGACACCGTAGGTCAGGTGCTCGCCCGGAAGCCCGGCGACCAGCGCCTGCAGGGCGTCGACGCGCCGGGCGACGAGGCCCAGCCGGGCACCGCGCGCCGCGAACTCACGCGCCAACGCCTCGCCGATACCGCTGGAGGCGCCGGTGATGAAGACGTTCACGTCGCGACTGGCGGGCTACTTCTTCGTGCGCTCGGCGCGCGAACGCTGCACCAGGTAGTCGAGCACGACCAGCGTGCCTTCGCGCGTGCCGACCATCGACGGCGCCGTCATGAAGCGGCCGTCGACCGCCATCATCGGCGTGCCGTCGACCTTGTACGCGCGCCAGACCTGCCCGGCGCGATTGGCGCGTGCCGCCACCGAGAACGAGTTGTAGGTATCGAGCCACTGCTTGCGGTCGATGCCGTTGGCCGCCATGAAATCGGCGATCGCATCCGGATTGAGCATCGGCTGCCGGTTCTTCTGGATCGCAGCGAAGACCTTGTCGTGCATCTCCGGAAGCTTGCCCAGCGCCTCGAGCGTGTAGTAGATGCGCACGTGCGGCATCGTGCTGTTGTCCCACGCGATCGGGATGCGCCGGTAGTCGACGTCGGAGGCCAGCTTCTTCTTCCACGCGGCCAGGTAGGGCTCGAACGATGCGCAGTGCGGGCACGAGTACTGGAAGAACTCGAGCACCTCGATCTTGGCCCCCGACTCCACCGGCACCGGCGTCCTGAGCACCGTGTAGTCCTTCACCTCCTGCGGGGCGCGGGCGGCGGGCTGGGCGTGCGCCAGCAACGGCGTGGTGGCCGTCGCGACGGAAGCGATCAGCAGGCTGCGGCGGGATAACGGCATTTCGGGTTCTCCAGGAGTTCAGCCGGCGCACCGGCTCAAAAGGTCAGTAACGAATCTGCGACCGTTGCCGCCGACAAGGGTTCACCCGTACCGATGAAAGGCCCGGTCGGCGAACGGTCAACGCACCTTGATCAGCTGCACATCGATGCCGTTTTCCGCCATGGTCTTGCGCATGCGGTTGACGTCTTCGATGTTTCCATAGGGCCCGAGGCGAACGCGATAGAGCGTCTGGCCGTCCTGCTCGCGCGGAAATATCTTGGCGTCGAACCCCATCAGCGCGAGTCGCGCGCGCATCGCATCAGCATCGTCAGGCAACTTGAAGGCGCCTGCCTGCAGCATGTAGCGCGAGCCATCGTCCGGCAGCACGGCGGCAACACCCTTCTCCGGCGGTGGCGGTGCAGCCTTCGGATCGGTGGCGGGATCGACCGTCACCGCGCCCGTCGCGCCGGGCCGGGCCGGCATCGGTGCCTGCAACGGCTTGTTCGGGTCGGGCAACTGCCCACCCGCCGACGGATTCACGTTCTCGCTGGCCGGGCGCACCTTGTTGACGAACGGTACCGGAGCATTCGTGATGTACAGCGCCACCGCCACCGCGATACCGAGGCCCAGCACCAGCCCCAGGATGAATCCAAGCACCGTGCCGCCGCGCTGCTGGCGTGGAAATGATTGAGTCATGCGCGAAGTTTACTTGGGGTCGCGCACCCCGCCGCCCGACGACTTGACAGCATCGAGCCGGGAGCACGTGCGAGCGGCCCGCAGGGCGCGGAGACCTCGCGCGCTACATCTTCTCAGGTGCCGAAACACCGAGCATCGCCAGCCCGTTGCGCAGTACCTGGCGCGTGGCAAGCAACAGTGCCAGCCGGGCGCTGCGCACGTTGTCGTCGTCGACCAGCACCCGCTCGGCGTTGTAGTAGCCGTGAAAGTCGGCGGCGAGGTCCTTCAGGTAGTACGCCAGCTGGTGCGGCGCGAGTTCGTCGGCGGCTTCCGCGAGCAGGTCCGGAAACTGGGCCAGCCGGTTGAGCAATGATTGTTCGCGCGCGCTGGTCAGCGGCGCGAGGTCGGCGTTGAGCGCTGTAGCGATGTCGGGAGCCGCGTAGCCCTTCTCTCCGGCCTGCTGCAGCACCGAGCAGATGCGCGCATGCGCGTACTGCACGTAGTAGACGGGGTTGTCCTCGGACTGCGACAGCGCGAGGTCGACGTCGAAAGTGAACTCGGCGTCCGCCTTGCGCGCGACCAGGAAGTAGCGCGTCGCGTCGCGCCCCACCCACTCGAGCAGGTCGCGCAGCGTCACGTAGGTGCCGGCGCGCTTGCTCATCTTCACTTCCTCGCCGCCCTTGGTGACCCGCAGCATCTTGTGCAGCAGGTAGTCCGGATAACCGCGCGGCACGTCGAGCTTCAGGCTCTTTGCCGCGGCCTGCACGCCGGCGCGCACGCGCGCGACCGTGCCGTAATGGTCCGTGCCCTGGATGTTGATGACCTTCTCGAAGCCGCGCTGGAACTTGTTCAGGTGATAGGCGACATCGGGCACGAAGTAGGTGAACGTGCCGTCGGACTTGCGCATGACGCGGTCCTTGTCGTCCTTCGGCGGCCCGCCGTGGCCGGCAAGATCATCGAACTCGGTCGTCTTCAGCCACAGCGCCGACTCGAACTCGTAGGTCATGCCGGAGTCGACCAGCGCCTTCACGGTGCCCTCGACCTTGCCGTCGGTATACAGCGACGACTCGAGGAAGTAGTGGTCAAAGCTCACGCCGAGTGACGCAAGGTCGGCGTCCTGTTCGTTGCGCAGGTACACGACCGCGAAGTGGCGCACGGCCTCGAGGTCACTCGGGTCGCCGCTGGCCGTGACCGGCGCGCCGTCGCGCGCGGTGACCGTCTTCTTCGCGAGGAAATCGCGCGCGATGTCGACGATGTAGTCGCCGCGGTAGCCCGTTTCAGGAAACTCCACCGTCTCGCCCAGCAGCTCGCGCGCGCGCGCCTGCACCGACAGCGCAAGGTTGGCGATCTGCACGCCGGCGTCGTTGTAATAGAACTCGCGCGACACCAGCCAGCCCTGCGCCGTGAGCAGGTTGGCGAGCGCATCGCCGAGCGCGGCCTGGCGCGCGTGGCCAAGGTGCAGCGGCCCGGTCGGATTGGCCGAGACAAACTCGATCATCACGCGGTGGCCGGCATGTGCGGACGTCGTGCCGAAGCACTCGCGCTCGCGCAGCGCCAGACGCACGACCTCCTGCTTGGCCGCGGGCGCGAGCCGCAGGTTGATGAAGCCGGGCCCGGCGACCTCCACCGCATCGATGAGGCCGGCGGCGGCCGGGTTCACCTTCAGCGCATCGGCGATGGCCTGCCCGATCTCGCGCGGGATTCTTCTTCAGCGACTTCGCCACCTGCATCGCGACGTTGCAGGCGAGGTCGCCGTGCGACTCGACCTTCGGGCGCTCCAGCACGACTGCCACGCCGGTGACGCCGAGGCCGGAAAGAGCCTGTTCGATCAACGCGGTAACGCTTTTTTTCTGCTGTGGCAGCATTGGCAGCCCAAGGGCGAAAGAGGCGCGAATTCTACCGGCGCGCTCGCTGCCGCCGAGCCCTTCCTGTGTTGTCACACTGAATTAGCCGCGCCCCTTCTCGTAAGTGCCTATTAGCGTGGCTTCAGCCACCACGTGTCCTGCGATCGCATGCTGCAGTTGCGTGCTCGTCGGACGC